>JAJUFC010000001.1 GCA_029263855.1 Candidatus Thermochlorobacteriaceae bacterium
GGTTGGCGAAAGCAACGCATCGCCCTCTCGGTCGTTTCGCTTGACGCAAAATTATCCCAATCCGTTCAACCCAACGACGACGATACGCTATGAACTTCCCGTTGCAAGCGACGTGAAGTTGGAGGTGTTTGATGTGCTTGGAAGAAAAGTCGCAACGCTGGTGAATGCGCGCCTCTCGGCAGGTCAATACGATGCGGCGTTCAATGCAAGCGGGCTGTCGAGCGGCGTATATTTTTATCGCTTTCAAGCAAACGGCGTGGGCGGCGCGGCAAACCAAAATTTCATTCAGACGAAGAAAATGATGTTGGTAAAGTAACTCCATGCGCAAACGAAAAGCAAGGGCGGTTCAAGACGAATCGCCTTTTTCATTTTAGTTCAATAATTGTCTGCAACCGCGCTTTTTTTCCTAACTTCACCGCTCATTCAACAAGCGTTTTCAAATGGCAGATGGCATTTATTCAGTCAGCGAACTGACCGCTGAAATCAAGGAAAATCTCGAAACGGCGTTTCCTGAACTGTGGCTTCGCGGAGAAATCTCGAACTTCAAACGGCACTCGTCGGGGCATCTCTACTTCACGCTCAAAGATTCAGGCGCGCAGATGAACGCGATTATTTGGCGTTCGACTGCCGAGCGATTGACGATTCAATTAGGCGATGGACTTGAAGTGATGATTCGCGGCAAGGTGGAAGTCTACGCGCAACAAGGCAAGTATCAACTGATTGGCAATCAAGTCAAAGCCGTTGGCGAAGGCGATTTGCAAAAAGCGTTTGACTTGTTGGTGAAAAAGTTGGAGAAAGAGGGATTGTTTAATGCGGAGCATAAAAAGCCGTTGCCGCGCTTGCCTGAAACGATTGGCGTGATTACGTCGCCAACGGGCGCGGTGATTCAAGACATCTGCACGGTGTTGGGGCGGCGATACCCTGCGGCGCAAATCGTGCTGTTTCCGGTGCGCGTTCAGGGCGAGGGCGCGCCCGAAGAAATCGTCGAGGCGATTCGTTATTTCAATCGCGCGAAAAATCCTTCGCATCAAGTCGATGTGCTCATTATCGGGCGTGGCGGCGGTTCGCTCGAGGACTTGTGGGCGTTCAACGATGAGCGTGTCGCGCGCGCCGTGTTCGCCTCTAAAATCCCCATCGTGAGCGCGGTAGGGCATCAAACCGATTTTACGATTTGCGATTTCGTCGCCGATGTTCGCGCGGCAACGCCCTCGATGGCGGCGGAACTCGTCGCGCCGCTCTCAACCGACATTCTCAACATGATTAACGGAACGCTCCAAATGATGCAACGCGAAACGCTTAACCGCT
Organism: Candidatus Thermochlorobacteriaceae bacterium; assembly: GCA_029263855.1. Lineage (GTDB taxonomy): Bacteria > Bacteroidota > Chlorobiia > Chlorobiales > Thermochlorobacteraceae > JANWWM01. The sequence goes on from JAJUFC010000001.1 coordinate 1,306, forward strand.
TGGAAGAGCGTCGCGCCTTCGTCAGAGAACTGGTCGGAAGTTACGCCTTCAACAAACCGATGCGCGACCTTCACGCCTACCTTCAAACCGTCGACCGACTTGCCGAGCGGCTCGATTCAGCGATGCAGAAAAAATTCGAGCGCGCCACCGCAACGCTCAAAAGCCTTGAACAACGGCTTGCGGCACTGGGCTACGAACAAACGCTTCGGCGCGGATTCAGCCTCGTTTTGAAAAATGGAGCAATCGTCCGATCCGCAAAAGACCTTCAATCAGGCGACGAAGTGGTGATACGCTTTGCGGACGGCGAAACAACGGCGCGGATTGAATGAAAGGTCCGAAAAGTTTATTGCGGCGCGTAAACCATCGGTTGAATTTTCGTCGCAAATTCGGGCTTTCTCCAAAAACCAATTTCACGGAATTTTGCTCCCGCTTTGAGCGCATTGTCGCGCTTCTTGTTCTATCAAATTATTTCTTACTTTCGGTTGTTCATCTTTTCGGCAAAGGCTACCTCAATTCAAGTTTGAAGAATATGGATTATCGATTTTCTAAATGGGACGAGCGACACGCCAAGGCGCAATCGTCGCTTGAAAAAATGCTGAAAGTGTTTAATCAACTTTTGATTTACACCAACGGTGATGCCAATCAAGCGTTGCAATGGCTAACGGAAATGGACAGGCAATACGGGTTGGGCGACGATGAAGTCGGCATCGGCGATTTCATCGAGTATCTTAAACAAGAAGGATACCTTGAAGAGCCTTCGCGCGACGGCACGTTCAACATCACGGGCAAGACGACGAAACGAATTCGGGAAGAATCGCTCAACGAAATTTTTTCATCGCTTCGCAAGCAATCGCAATTCGGCAACCACAAAATTCCGAAGTCGGGCTCATCGGAAGAGCGCACGCCCGAAACGCGCAGTTGGAAATTTGGCGACGCGCTTCAAAATCTTGACCTTACGCAAACCTTGAAAAACGCGCTCAAACACAGCGAGTTAGACGAGATTAACCTTGCCGAAGACGACTTTCGCGTCTATGAAACCGAGCATCAAACCACCTGCGCTACCGTGTTGATGATTGATATTTCGCACTCGATGATTCTTTACGGAGAAGATCGCATCACGCCCGCGAAGAAAGTCGCGATGGCACTTTCGGAACTTATCCTCACGCGCTATCCGAAAGACAGCCTCGACGTTTTGCTTTTCGGCGACGAAGCGTGGCAAGTGGAGGTTAAAGATTTGCCCTTCATCAGCGTTGGACCGTATCATACCAACACCAAAGCGGGACTTGCGCTTGCGCGCCAAATTCTGAAGCGCAAGAAAAATCAGAACAAACAGATTTTTATGATTACCGACGGTAAGCCTTCCGCCATCAACGAAGGCGCGAAGATTTACAAAAACTCGTTTGGGTTAGATAGAAAAATCGTCAACAAAACGCTCGATGAAGCCGTGATGTGCCGCAAAGACAAAATCACCATCACCACCTTTATGGTAACGAGCGACCCCTACCTGCAAGGCTTCGTCAATGAACTCACCCAAGCCAATCAAGGACGCGCGTATTTCAGCGGCTTGGACAATTTGGGCGAGTATATGTTCGTGGACTACATCAGAAATCGCCGCAAAAAATTGCGATAAGGAGATGAAAAATGACGACGGCGGAAAAAACGCTCACGGGAGAAGACCTGTTAGAACTGCAAAGCGAGACGGGCAAACGCTACGAGCTCGTCAAAGGAATCCCGATTGAAACGATGCCCGCAGGCGGAAAGCACGGCTACATCGCGTCAAAAATCGAGCGCGCGCTTGGTGCGTTCATTGACGAAAAAAATCTTGGTTTCGTCTTTACGGCGGAGACGGGGGTGTATTTGGAACGCAATCCTGACACGGTGCGCGGGGCAGATGTAACCTTTGTCGGACGCGACAAAATCAGGAGCGTTGATGAAATTGATTCGGGGTTTCTGAGCGTCGTGCCTGACCTTGTGGTTGAAGTGGTATCGCAACAGAACAAGATGTCGGAAGCGTTGAACAAAGTGGAGGAGTGGAAACGCGCAGGGGTTGTGGAAATTTGGCTCGTGAATGTGGAGCAAAGAACGATAACCACATATTTCAATGGTCAAGTCAAAACGCTGACCGAAAACGACGCGCTCTGCGGCAACGGCGCGCTCAATGGGTTTTCAATCCCTCTAAAAACGATTTTCAGTTAAGACAACAACACAATGAGTTATGAAAGACATCACAAAAGTTAGAACGCTGGGCGAATTAAAACGCTCGGGGTATCGCTCGCGCTCCGTCAGAGACGAAATCCGCGAGAATTTGATTCAAAAAATGAAGGAGGGCGAGAACCCCTTTCCGAACATCATTGGATACGAGCGCACCGTCATTCCGCAACTGCAAAACGCCCTGCTGTCGAGGCACGACATCATTCTGCTTGGGCTTCGCGGACAAGCCAAAACGAAGCTCATTCGCTTAATGGTGAATTTGCTCGACGAGTTCATTCCCGTCATCAAAGGCTCGGAAATCAACGACGATCCGTTCAAGCCGATTTCCAAACACGCTCGCGAAAAAGTCTTGCATGAAGGCGACGAGACCGAAATCGCATGGCTACATCGCTCGGAACGCTACGGCGAAAAACTCGCCACGCCTGATGTCACCATTGCTGACCTCATCGGCGACATCGACCCCATCAAAGCAGCCTCGCAAAAACTCACTTACGCCGACGAGAACGTCATTCACTACGGCATCATTCCGCGCACCAATCGCGGCATTTTCGCCATCAACGAACTGCCCGATTTGCAACCGCGCATTCAAGTCGGCTTGCTCAACATTATGCAAGAAAAAGACATTCAAATTCGCGGCTTCCAAGTTCGAATTCCGCTCGATATTTTCATCATTTATTCCGCCAACCCCGAAGACTATACCAATCGCGGCAACATCATCACGCCCTTGAAAGATCGCATCGATTCGCAAATCATCACCCACTATCCGAAGACGATTGAAATCGGCATCAGAATCACGGAGCAAGAAGCGTGGACGAAACGCCCGTCGGAAGTGGAAGTGCGCGTGCCGTATTACTTCAAAGAAATCATTGAACACATTGCCTTTGAAGCGCGTCGGAGCGAGTATGTCGATCAAAAGTCGGGCGTATCGGCTCGTCTGACCATTACGGCGATGGAAAATTTGGTCAGTAGCGCGGAACGCCGAGCGATTATGCACGATGAGTCCGAAGCCTGCGTGAGAGTTTCCGATATGTTTCTCGTCGCCCCCGCCATTACGGGAAAAGTCGAGCTCGTTTATGAAGGGGAGCAGGAAGGCGCGATTAATGTTGCCAAGTTGCTGATTGGAAAAGCCATCAATCAAGTCTTCAAAAAATACTGCCCTGACCCCAACAAGAAAGTTCAAGGGCAAAGCGTTTATGCCGCGATTACGGGCTGGTTCTCGCAGGGCAATCAAGTCGATGTGTATGACGATATGAAGTTCGAGGAGTATTTCAAAGCGTTGGATAAAGTCAAAGGCTTGCGCGAGTTCGCCGAAAAGACCTTTCAGACGAAAGACAAGCAAGAACTCGCCACCGCGATGGAATTTGTGTTGGAAGGATTGCACCAAAACTCGATGGTCGGCAAAGATGAACTCGAAGCCACGCGCATTTACAGCGACATGATTGGAAAAATTATGTCGAGCGTGGGCGGCTCCAAGTTTGAACGCTGAATCCTATCCGATATCCGATATACGAGCAATCAAATAATCCCCCTGTGCTCACAACTTGGGCACAAGTTCTTTTGGCAGATAATAATGTTGGCGGTTATGCGCTACGTCACAACATATTTACGGACAAAGGCGTATCATCAACCTTCATTACCCTAAAGCATAAAACACTAAACGAGAGACGATATGCGTTTGGAAAAAGTTTTAACAAACGCTGCTGAAAGAGTTGATTCGAGGTTTTCGTTTCCAGAGGAAGAAAAGAGAAGTGTAAACCGCGCACCCGCAGAAATGACGGAGAAGTTGCACCTGAACATCTTACAGTTGCTTCCTGAGCCAATGCTCATTGCAACGCCAGACGAAGCGATTTTCTTCGCCAATAATGCGGCACGTGCAGTTTTCTCACCAATAGGCGACGACTTAAAAGGGGTCTGTTTCTCCTCATTTGTTACAAACCGCTCCGAAAAGTTTGATCATTGGCTACAAAAAGTAACCTGTTCGCCGACATTTGTTTCCGAGCAAATGGAATTGAGAACATTTCAAGGCACGATGCCATTTGTGCTTGATGGGTGCACCGTGCGCGACGGGAAGCAATTATATTTTCTCATTCGAATGAAAAAAATTGATACCCAACACCCGACAGTTCATGCCCTTTCGGTGCGCGTGGATAAACTCCAACAAGAAATCGCAATGAGGCGTGCGGCGGAAGAGCGGCTGCAAGAAAGTTTAATTGAATTGGAGCGTGCCAAAAAGCAGTTAGAACAACTTGCTACGATTGATAGTCTTACTGGCATTCCGAATCGCCGAAGTATCGACGAAACTTTACAACGTGAGTGGCTGAAAGCCATGCGCAATTCCGAACCCCTCGCTGTGATGATGATAGACATCGACCACTTCAAAAACTACAACGATTATTACGGGCATCAAGCTGGCGATATGTGCTTGCGGCAAGTGGCGCATGCCATTCGTGCGTCGCTACGCCGCCCAACGGACTACATCGGGCGATATGGCGGCGAAGAGTTCATCGTTTTGCTTACGCACTCCGACTGGGAAAAGGCTAAAAACATGGCGGAAAAAATCTTCGAGACCATATCCCATCTCAATCTTCCGCATCTTGCATCGCCAACTTCAGATGTTGTTACCATTAGTGCAGGTGTTAGCGTTGTGATTCCTATGCCGAAACTATCGGTTTCATCGCTGATTCATCAAGCCGATGAAGCACTCTATCAAGCAAAGGAAGACGGGCGCAACCGATTCGTCTTGCATCAAAAGCCCGTCAAAGCCATTCTGCGTCGCAAAAAAAGCACGCCGTAATCAGCACGCCGTAATCAGCACGCCGTAATCGGTAATCAGTGTTTCAAGTAAGAGCATGATTGAAATGTAAAAGCCCATCATCACGATGGGCTTTTGTGTTTTGACTCGAAAAGATGAGCAGAAAGGTTCAGCGTGCAGTCGCAACGGCTTTGCCTGTAAACATAGCGAAAGTCGTTTGCGCCGTCAGGAGTAACTCCGCACCAACACTGCGCAATGTTGCTGTTTGCCAATTGAGGTCAGCATCATCATAACGATGATGATAAAGGACTTTGCCCGTTTCATCATATCCGATGACTTCACGGAAGGCAAATTCATCATTCTTTAAGTCAAAGCGTTGCAGTCCTAACTGATAAGCCGTGCCATTGGGTTGGATTCGGTTGAACTCAACTTTCACCCACATTTCCATCATTTGTTCCGACGGTTTAATCGTCGTTGATTCCTTCGACTTCAAGACTGAATACTTAGCGTTGCTTGATTCGGCGACATACGTCCAATTCCCTGATGGCTGAGCCTCGACGCTTGTAATCCCAACAAGCGCAACAGCGATAAAAAGCAAGGTCGTTTTCATCTTCGTAAAAGAGTTAAAGTTGAAAAAAGGCATCTAACGACGCAGTCATTTGCAATTATACGCATTGTTACCAAATTATTAAATAATCGTTAACATTTTTTCAAAGAATTTTAACTGTGCCTACCTTTTTCTACGCAGTTATGAGTGTGAGTTTCGTTTTTTGATGGTAAAAAAATTGCTTACACTTGCACGCAATCATCTTCGGGGTGCTGCCAAAAGCGGCTGAGAACAAACTCGAGGAACTTGACGCAGGTAATACTGACGCAAGGAAAGATGATGCAACGCCTTTCGCTAAAAGAACTTTCGGAGCTCTTCTTTCAGAATCATTGGGCACACATCATTCTTTCATGCCTGTTTTCCGCGTCGCTTTTTTTCAATTCAAACTCATCAAAAACAATGTTGCTCAAAAACAAAGTGGCTCTCGTTACGGGGGCAAGTCGCGGCGTGGGTGCGGCGATTGCGAAAGTCTTGGCGTGTGAGGGCGCGAGCGTTGTGGTCAATTATTTCCAAAGCCAAAGCAAAGCCGACGAGGTCGTGAAAAGCATCGTTCAGTCAGGTGGAAAGGCGATTGCGCTTCGCGCTGATGTTACGTCGGAAGAAGAAGTAAAAGTGATGATTGAGACGGCGGTTAAAACATTTGGACGGCTCGATGTAGTGGTCAATAATGCTTTGCCGAAGTATGCGTTTAATCCGTCTGCAAATTATGTGAGCCTTGAAAGCGTAACTTGGGAAAATTTTGAAACGCAGTTCAAGGGGGCGGTTGGCGGCGCGGTCAATGTGGTTCGGGCGAGCCTGCCACAGATGAAAGCGCAAGGCGGCGGAAGCGTGATTAACATTTCAACCAACCTCGTCTATAACCCAGTTGTAACCTATTACGACTACACCGCCGCAAAGGCGGCAATGGTTGGGCTAACGCGCAACATGGCGGCAGAACTCGGCAAGTATGGCATTCGCGTGAATTTGATTGCAGGTGGATTGCTCTCTTTGACGGATGCCAGCGCGCCAACGACGAAAGAAGTTTTCGAGTTCGTTGCAGGCATTACGCCGCTTCGCAAGGTTACGACGGTGGAAGACTTTGCAGAATCTGTGCTGCTCTTTGCATCGGATTTTAGCCGCGTGATTACGGGACAATCCATTTCGGTTGACGGGGGCTTGACAATGCCATAAAGTTGAAAAGGCTTCGCGTTAAAATGGGTGGATTGGCGTTAAATTGCAGTAGTTCTGAAAAAGTTGAAAAGATGTCTGAAAGTTTTTTTTCGTTTGAATATGAAGTCGGCAAAACGGCGAAGTGCCGATACGCCGAGTTCGGCGACGATGCCAATCCGCCCATCTTGCTTGTTCATGGATACGGCGCAATGTGGCAACATTGGAATCGAAACATTCCTAGCCTTGAACAAGGCTTCAAAGTCTACGCGATTGATTTGCTCGGCTTCGGCGAATCGGAAAAGCCGAATACGCAGTATGGCTTAGCGTTATGGGCAAAGGAAATCGAGGCATTCATCGCGTTTAAGGGGTTGCGACAAATTATTCTTGTTGGACACTCGATGGGCGGCGCGTCGAGTCTGTGGTTTGCCAATGAACACCCAGAGTTACTTCGGGCGTTAGTGCTTGTTGATGCGTCGGGAATTTTTCCTGATGAAGTTGGCACATTTGAGCGCGTCTTGTATCGAGCGGTAGGCAGTCCGATAATCGGCGAGGCGATGTTTATGCTCTTTGCTAATGAATTTGGCGCACGTCAGAGTTTAGTGCCGACCTATCGCGATGTATCGCAAGTTACAAACGAATTGGTGGCGCAATTTGCAAAGCCGCTTCGCAGTGCGGGCGCGATTCACGCCTACCTTGCGCCATCGCGCAATCCTGAACGATTTTTATTTGAGCGATTTCCAAGACCGTGCCGCTATAGCGGAAACGCGCTCCTCGTGTGGGGCGCAGAAGATTTGGCGTTTCCGCCTAATAAAGTCGTGCCGAAGTTTCAAGAAATTTTGCCGCAAGCGCAAGTCGTCATTTTGCCGAACTCGCGGCACTGCCCGCAACATGAAGTTGCCGATGTGTTCAATCAAAGTGTCAAATCGTTTTTAGCGGCACTGAACGGTCGATAAAAGGTGATGATTTTTTAACGTCAAACATCGGAACGAAACCGTATTTCTGCAACATTGAAGTAAATACCCGCATCAACCAAGAAGCATTAAGTATTGCCATGCCCGATATTGTAACGGAAAGAACGGCACTCGACGCCAAAGCCATCGCCGAAAAGTGGCGCACGATTATTTTCGGAATTATCGACCATGCCTTTGAGCCGATTGTCAATATCCATACGGGCGCAACCTTCGGCTACGAAGCCTTGCTCCGAAACTATCAAGCGGCAGGCTTCGAGACGATTTGGGAATTTTTTGAAACAGCCTACAAAGAAGGCGCACTCTACCAAGTCGAACTGCTCTTGCGCGAAAAAGCGATTGAAAAATTTTGTCGTTCAGGATTTCAAGAGCGCATTAAACTCTTTCTCAATGTCGATAATCGCGTGCTCGAGATGTCCGATTATCAACAAGGCAACACCGCGAAAATTCTCGCCCGATACAAAATGCCTGCCAGTGCCATTTGCTTCGAGATTTCTGAAATGCATCGCCTCAGCGGAAGCGATGCCGTCATGCAAATTCTGCATCTGACCAAAAGCCAAAACTACAAAATCGCTATCGACGACTTCGGCACGGGCTTTTCGGGCTTCCAACTGATGTATTATGCCAGCGCAGATTTCATCAAAATCGACCGATTCTTCATCTCCAACATCTCAAACGATTCCAAAAAACGCTTCTTCGTCGCCAGCATTATCAACATGGCGCACCTTTTGGGCATTACGGTCATCGCCGAAGGCATCGAGACCGAACAAGAATTTTACATCTGCCGCGATTTAGGGTGCGACCTCATTCAAGGGCATTACATTCAAAAAGCTGCGACCGATATACGCGAGATGAAAACCAAATACGAGGTTGTAGAAATGCTCGTCAGAAAAGACCGCCGCAAAGTTTCGCAAGACCAGGAAATCATTTACAATCAATCCGAGTATATCCCGCAAATTCCGATTACGGCGACGATGGAAGAAGTCTTCAACAAGTTTTTGGAGTTCGATAATTACAGTTTCTTTCCCGTTACGACCGAAAACAACGAGCCTGTCGGCATTGTGCGCGAAAAAGATTTGAAAGCCTACACCTACTCCATGTATGGACGCCAACTCTTGAAGAATAAATCGTTTGGAAAAACGCTTCGTGATTTCATCGTCAAGTGCCCGATTGTCGACATCAATACGAAGGCTGAAAAGATGTTAGAGATTTTTTCCGTCGGTGAAACGGTCGAAGGTATCATTGTTACGGCGCAGATGGAGTATATCGGATTTCTAAGCGCGAAAGCCCTCTTGCGCGTCTTGAACGAAAAGAACCTTATGGCGGCGCGCGACCAAAACCCGCTCACCAAACTGCCGGGCAATACGCTCATTTACGGCTATGTGTCGGAAGCCCTTGTCGATGTTGAATCCGATTACACGCTCGTTTATTACGACTTCGATAACTTCAAACCCTACAACGACCGCTACGGCTTCCGCAATGGCGACCGTGTGATTCTGCTCTTTTCGGAAATTCTGCAAAAGCGATTTTCTCGCGAAAACTGTTTTGTCGGACACATCGGCGGCGACGACTTCTTCGTCGGTTTCAAAAATCTTCGCTTCGAAGAAGCCCATGAACTCACGGCAATGGCAATTCAAGAATTTACCGAAGGCGTGAAGCCTTACTACGACGAAGTCGACCGCACTCGCGGCTACATCGAGTCCAAAGACCGTGAAGGAAAAAGCAAACAGTTTCCACTGCTCACCGTGAGCGCGGCGATGCTTGAAATTCCGAAACATCGCAATCCGCTTACAATGGACGAAATCAGCGCAGTTCTTGCCGAAATGAAAAAAGGCGCGAAAGGAACACAAGGCGGAATTTGCGGTTCAACCGTTCATCAACTTCCCTCATAAAATTTCACTTCTCAAACGGCTTGCCGATTTCGCGCGGCGGAACGGATTTGCCAATAAAGCCCACCAGCACCAAAAGTGTAACGAGATAAGGAAGCGACTGCACGAGTTGCGTGGGGATTGCGTCGCTTTGCAAGTTGAGTTGAAGGGCTTCGGCTGAAGCGAAAAGCACGCTAGCCGTTGCCGCACCCAGCGGAAGCCATTTGCCGATAATCATCGCCGCAAGCGAGATGTATCCTCTGCCTGCAATCATGCCGTCAGTAAAACTGTGTTGTTGGAAGGCGAGAAACGCGCCTGCAATCGCTGCCAATGCTCCTGAAATCAAAACGGCTTGATAGCGCGTCACTGGCACAGAAATGCCAAGTGTTGCGGCCGCTTCGGCGTTTTCTCCGACCGCGCGCAAGCGCAAGCCGAAGGGCGTTTTGAAAAAAAACAAGTGAGAAAGAGGAATGGCAATCAGCGCGAAAAGAAAAATCGGGTCAAGAAGAATCATCGGCACCTCTATTCCCGCTATCCGTCCAGAATTGGACGCGCTGCCGAACAAAGCACGCAAAAAAAATTTCGTCAATCCAACCGCCAAAATGTTCAGCGCAATCCCCGAAACGATTTGATTGGCTTTGAATGTAACGGTTACGAGCGCGTGAAGCGCGGCGAATACAAGTCCTAACGCGATTGCCACAACAACGCCCACTAATGCTGACCCCGTATAAAACTGCCCTATCGTTGCGCCAAACGCGCCAATGAGCATTAAGCCTTCGAGGGCAAGGTTAATAACGCCGCTCCGCTCTGAATAGGTTGCGCCTAGCGATGTGAGCAAATACGGCACCGCAATTCGGCAGACTTGAAGAAAGAAAATGATAGCGAGTTCCATGCACGGTTCGTTGAGAAGTTGAGCAGGAAGTTACAATCGCGACGTGTGCATGTGCAATAATACGCTGAAAAGCGAGAACGAAAACAAAAAAGGCGACTCATTGCTGAATCGCCTTTGAAAAAACGCGTGTGAGCGCGATTACTTCTTGTCCGCTTCGAGCGAGTCTTTCTTCGCCAAGAGTTCTTCCTTCGTTTCTGGGAAGTTCGGGTCGGCGACGCAGCAGTCGACAGGGCAGACGGCGGCGCATTGCGGCTCTTCATGGAAACCGACGCACTCGGTGCATTTATCAGGAACGATATAATAAATGCTTTCTGCAAGCGGGTCATATGTTTCGCCGAAAAGCGTCCATTGTTTGCCACCTTCGTAGATAGCGGTGTTCGGACATTCCGGTTCGCAAGCGGAGCAGTTGATACACTCCTCAGTGATCATTAACGCCATTGTATTCCTCCAAAGAGTTTAAGGTTAAGAGTGATTAAAAAAAGCGTTTGGGACTACAAAAATTTTCTAAGTCTAAACGTTTCTCAAACGAGTTCAACAATCATAGAAACAGCCTCGCCGCCGCCGAGGCAAATTGCCGCAAGCCCACGCTTCAAGCCGCGCTGTTTAAGGGCATGTAGGAGCGTAACCAAAATTCGCGCGCCGCTTGCGCCAATCGGGTGTCCGAGTGCAACTGCGCCACCGTTCACATTCATTTTTTCGTGGGGAATGCCAAGCGATTTTTCCGCTGCCAAACTCACAACGGCAAAGGCTTCATTGACTTCGAAAAGGTCAATATCGTTCAGCGTAAAATTGGCTTTTTTGAGTGCTTTCGGTATTGCATCAATCGGAGCCGTGGTGAAGTATTCAGGCTTTTTCGCCGCTGTCGCCATAGAAACAATTTTTGCAATCGGCTTAACGCCCTTTTGCTTAACGGCTTCGGACGACATGACTAAAAGAGCCGCCGCACCATCATTGATTTTGGAAGCGTTTGCCGCCGTTACTGTGCCGCCTTCTTCAAAAGCAGGTTTCAAGGTCGGAATTTTATCGGGACGAAAATTTTTAGGCTCATCATCTTCTGAAATGGCGACTTCTTTGCCGCGTTCATTCCAAACCACGCTAACAATTTCATCTTTGAACAGTCCCTCTTTTTGTGCTTTAATCGCCCGCTCATAACTTGAAACAGCAAATTCATCTTGGGCTTGGCGTGAAATGTTGCACTCGCGAGCGCAGAGTTCAGCCGCATTGCCCATCAAGTAACGATTATAGACATCGAAAAGCCCATCATACTGCACGGAATCAATGATTTCGCCATTGCCATAGCGGTAGCCTGTTCGTGCCTTCGGAAGCAGATAGGGTGCATTGCTCATCGATTCCATGCCGCCTGCAACAGCCACATGGGTATCGCCAAGCATAATCGATTGCGCCGCAAGCATCACGGCTTTCATGCCTGAACCACACATTTTGTTAATCGTCAAACATTCGGTCGCGACGGGCAAACCGCCGAAAATCGCGGCTTGACGCGCAGGAGCTTGTCCTTCGCCTGCCGCAAGCACATTGCCCATCGTGCATTCTTCAACATCAGTCGGAGAAATTCCAGCTTGCGCGACGGCGGCTCTAACGACAGTTGCGCCTAACTCAACCGTTGGACGCGAGGCGAGCGAACCTTGAAAACTTCCAATCGGTGTGCGAACTGCGCTGACAATGTAGGCTTCGGACATAAAAGAATCAGAAATCAACTGAAAAATCTTGTGGCTGAAAAACGCAACGGGCGGAAATCATACAACTTTCTATCGTGCGAAAAAGAAAACGCTCAAGGAGCAAGTGTTTGAAATTTTGCGGGCGCAACATAGCAAAAAAAAAAGTTTCGTCAAGTTAAGCGCGCTTGTTTGGACGTGGTCTAAATTCCAAAGATTATCCCCGCACAAGTCAGAAGAGGCGTATTCAAAAATTTTGCGTGGAAATTTTGCAATCGCGGCTGTGTTTGTAACTTAATAAGTCAAGTTTGATTGCAACTCACTAATGAACGAATGAAAGATTACCCGCGAGACATTGCGCTGTCTGCTAAATCCTCCCCGAAAACGGAGCGCAGCGAAGTATATGAGCAGATTGATTACAAGAATGAACTAGCGCGAAAAGGTATTCATCTTGCATCAATCATGATTCCAATCATTTACTTTCACATCACGAAAGAACTTGCTTTAATGCTACTGGTGCCGATGTTTCTTGGTTTTTTTTTCGTTGACCTCCTCAAAATGTTCGTTAAACCGGTTGCTGATTTATACTACAAACACTTCGGCGCGATGCTTCGCGCACATGAATTGGACGCCTCGCAACGCAATTTCAATGGTGCCACATATGTAACGCTCGCCGCCGTGCTTGTGGTGTGGCTCTTTCCGAAAATGATAGCGATTGCCGCTTTTGCGATTCTCATTCTCGCCGATACTGCCGCCGCGCTGGTTGGAAGAAAAATCGGCAAAATTAAAATTGGCGCGAAAACGCTCGAAGGAAGCATTGCATTTTTTCTTTTCGCCTTGCTCGTTGTGCTGGTAACGCCGAAACTCAATGCGGCGGTCGGGCTTGCGATAGCGATTTCCACAACTGTTGCCGAACTCTATCCGATTAAGTTGGGAAATTGGAATGTCGACGACAATCTCTCTATCCCGCTCGTGGGCGCAACCGCAGGGCTGATTTGTTACATGCTCTTCATTCCGCACGAACTTGCCTTACTCAACTAAATTTCTTGCCGCTTCCGTCGATGCTTCTTTCAATCGTGATTCCTGCATATAACGAAGAAAAACGAATCGGTGCATCGCTTCAAGAACTTCAAGCATTTTTGCCTAATCACTTTGAACAAACAGAAGTGATTGTTGTCAATGACGGCAGTTCCGACAGAACCAGCGACGTGGTTGAGTCTTTCGTTAAGCCCAGCGGCATGCATCGGCTCATGCTGCTTGAACTCACACAAAACAGCGGCAAAGGCGCGGCAGTGAAAGCAGGCGTTGAACGCGCCACAGGTGATTCCATTCTCTTCATGGATGCCGACCTTTCAACGCCTCTGTCAGAAATTTCAAAAGTGCTCTTACCGCTTCAACAAGGAAAAGATATTGCCATCGGCTCACGAGCAACGAAAAATGCTAACATCCTCGAGCGGCAACCGTTCTATCGGGAGTCGATGGGAAAACTCTTTAATCTCTTCGTGCGCCTTTTGGTCATCAATGGCATTTCCGATACGCAATGTGGATTCAAAGCTTTTCGGAGAGATGCGGCAAAAGAAATCTTTAATCGATTAGAAACCGCGCGATTCGGGTTTGATGTCGAGGTGCTCTTGTGGGCAAAAGTGTTGGGATACTCAGTTGAAGAAGTCGGGGTAACTTGGATTAACTCGCCGCATTCGCGTGTCTCTCCAATTCGAGATTCGCTGGAAATGCTGTGGAGTCTGTTTCGAATTAGGCGGCGAGTATTTGCATCGTTCAAACAAGCGTCTAAAAACAGAAACCTGAACGTCAAATATGGAGAAAGTTCTCTACGATGAAATGCGCGAAAGTGAAACCGAGCATTGGTGGTTTCAGGCAAGGCGAGAAATTCTCTTACAAGTTATCAAATCGTTTGTGCCGAAAGGTGTATCTGTGTTAGATGTTGGGTGCGGCACAGGATTTATCCTTGAAAAATTACAGCACGACTATGACGCACACGGCTTAGACCACGCCGAAGTTGCTGTCAACTATTGCCACGAGCGCGGATTGACTTTTGTAAAACGCGGCTTGCTCGGCGAAGAAACCTTCAACGGAAAAAAATTTCAACTTATCTCGTTTCTCGACGTTATCGAGCACATTGAAGACGACCTCGCCGTGCTTTCTGTCGCAAAGCCGTATTTGAGCCAAAACGGCATCGTGATGATTACCGTGCCGGCATTTGAATTTCTTTGGAGCGCGCATGACGAAATTCATCATCACAAACGCCGCTACACAAAAGAGACCCTGACTGAACTGCTCCAGAAGGCAGGCTACACCGTGCGATATATCTCATACTTCAACATGTTCTTGTTCCCGATGATTGCGCTTGTAAGAGTGATTGGAAACTTGACGGGGCGACACAACGTCTCCGACGCGAAGCCTGAAAACAAATTCTTCAACGACGTGCTCTACCGAGTGTTTGAGAGCGAGCGTAATCTGTTGCCAAATGTCAGTCTACCTTTCGGCGTTTCACTGCTCGCTGTTGCCGAAGCCAAGAAGTCTTAACCGATGAACGATTCAACACTGCTTGCATTAGCGGCGGATTCAAGCCAACTTGCACGGCTTCCTTTCACGAAGTTAATGCCGATTCGCTACCAAGAACTCTCGGAAGCCGTTGCGGGATTTGAACGCACGGGCGTTCCTCTCGTTTCTTTGCGCGGCGACAGCCTGATTCCCACGGCGGGCTACACGGACGATGTCGGCATGTATTACCTTGCTTCAAAACTTGCGGCACTTTTTCATCTCTCGGCGGCGGCGGCGTGGGATATATTTTTCTTTCTCATGCTCATTCCTTGTTTTGCGATTGGATTTATTGGAATGGTGAAGGTGCTTGAAACGCGCGTCGCAAAAGTCTTTTATGTTGTAATGTTTGCGATACTTTTCGTTACCGTGTATTTGTCGGGCGATATTTACGCACTGTCGCCGTCGCTCGCGATGCTAATTATTCCGTATCTGATACGCTTTTCAAAATCCAATTCAAAACCGCGAGCAGTACATTGGGCGATGTTTCTCATGTTTGGAATCATGTTAATGCTTGCGCATTTGATTCGTGCACATTCGGCGACCGCAATCGTGCTCGTGTTCGGTGTGCTCTTGTTCTTTGAAAAGGGTTGGACATTGCGCGAAAAACTGTTGAGCCTTGTGGTCATTGCAGTTGGAATGTTAGCGATGCAGGTGTTTTTCAAAACGCGCTATGCCGAGCGCGATGCCTACCTTGCTAAACTTCAACCTAATTATGTTGTGCCGCCGCAAGCGCATCCGTTTTGGCACAATGTTTATATTGGATTTGGATTTTTAGACAACGACTATGGTATTCGCTATCAAGATGAAATCGCATTTGCGAAAGCAAAAGAAATTGCCCCAAATGTAGCCTTGCTTGATGCCGAATACGAGCGCATTTTGAGAGAAGAAACGTTTGCGCTGATAAAGAAAAATCCGCTCTTTGTGATTCGGACGCTATCAGCAAAAGCGGGCGTAGTTGGGTTTTACCTTTTGCTCTTTATGAACATTGGGCTTTTGTGTGCATTGCGCTATGGACTGAATTGGCAGTTAGAAGCTGCATTGATTGCAGGAATGGCGTTTAACGCGCTTCCGGGAATATTGGCTGTGCCGTATATCCCATATTTGACGGGCAGTTTCGCTTTCGCTGTCATGTATGGCGCAATGCAACTTGACCACGCATTGAAGAAAGGGCTTCTGAAATTTCCAAAACTTAAAACTGCTTCAAACTAATGGGACGCATTTTCGAGAAACGAAAAGACAAAATGTTTGCGCGTTGGGCGAAAATGTCCAAAGCGTTTACCAAAATCGGGCGTGAAATTGCGATTGCGGTCAAACTTGGCGGACCAGACCCAAACGGCAACGCACGTTTGCGTCGGGCGATTCAAAACGCCAAGAGCGTCAATATGCCCAAAGACCGCATCGAGAACGCCATCAAGCGTGCATCGTCGAAAGAAGATGCGGATTTTCAAGAGCTTGTCTATGAAGGCTACGCGCCGCACGGCATTGCATTGATTGTTGAAGCGGCGACTGACAATCCCACGCGAACCGTCGCCAATGTGCGTATGCACTTCAATCGGCACGGAGGCTCGCTGGGTGCGAATGGCTCGGTCTCGTTTATGTTCGAGCGCAAAGGCGTCTTCAAAATCAACCCCGCTGGAAAAAATCTCGAAGAGTTGGAACTTGAACTCATTGATTACGGCGCGGAAGAATTTTTAGTCGAAGAAGACGACGTGCTCATTTACACATCGTTCAACGACTTTGCAACAATGCAAAAGCACTTGGAAGAACAAAAAATAGAAGTACAACTTTCCGCCCTGCAATACATTCCAACCACGACGACTGAACTTTCCGAAGAGCAAGAAAAAGAAGTAAACGAACTGATCGAAGCGTTGGAAGAAGAAGACGACGTGCAAGCCGTTTATCACAATATGAAATGACGCAATATGAAATGAACAAACGAATGAAAGTCTATTTGCTCAAAACGAAGGGCAAAGGCGTTGTGCCCGATTACATTCAAGTGCGCGACGAACATCAAAGCATCATCGGTTACTTCAAAGCGAGCAACATTGAAAAAGGATTAGATGAAATCCGCCTCGAAGACCCTCTGCGACGCAAAGCCGCATCGGAAATTTTTGAAAAATTAGAATTTGGAAAAATGATTCAAGCGGAACTCTAATGACCTTCGAGGCGCGACTGCGAAAAAATCTACTGCGCCTATGGCTTCTCGGAATAATGGTCAATACGATAATTCTCTTTTGGGTTGGCGCGGGAAATTTTTCTATCATCGCGCTTTTACTGATTGCGCTTGGGCTTGCAAGCCTCAATGCAATCATTGCAGGATTGATTTACCTTGCATTATTGGCGTTTTACAAGAGAGGAAAATTCTTTCATTAAAAAGGCAAGTCAAATGACGACCGATGCGCTACTTTCTCAACTTGACGCCTGCCAAAGCGATACAGAGCGCGCGTCGCTCTTGAACAAACTTTCGTTTGCCCTTCGCACCAGCAATCCCGCTCAAAGTTTAATCCATTCACAAGAAGCCCTTGCCCTTTCACAAAAGTTGGGCGATACACGTCTTGTTGCATCGAGCTTTTACCATCTCGGCGTCGCTAAAAATTTTCTCTCGCGATACGGCGACGCTTTAAGCGACTATCAATCGGCGCTTGAAATTTATTTGACTCTCCGCGCCACGCTTGAGGTCGGAATGACGTTGCAACAAATGGGAATTTGTCTTCATCGACAAGGCGCGTATTTGGAAGCCTTGCGCCATCACTCGCAAGCCTTCGCGCTCTTCGAGGAGTTGAATCATAAAATCGGATTGGCGCACTCATCGGGCAACATCGCCAATGTGCATTACCGCTTGCGAAACTATGAAACGGCAATGGCATATTACTTGCGCTTTCTTGGGCTTGGCGAGGAGCAAGGCGACCTTTACTGTCAAGAAACCGCGCTCTCGAACCTCTCCGTCGTTTGCCACGCGACGAAAAATTTTACCAAAGCGCTGGACTTCGGATTTCGCGCGCTTGAAATTTCAAAACGCACGAACAACCTTTGGCAGCAAGGCGCGACGCGGCACAACATCGCAATGAGCTATACAGGGCTTAAAGAATTTGGAAGCGCGATTTCATTTTACAGCGAAGCCGTAGAAACGGCTCGAAGCATCGGCGATTTACAAGGCGTGTGCGCATCGCTCTCGAGTTTGGGTGAAGTTTTTATTGAGAACAAACAGCCCGCCGAAGCCGCCGCGCTCTTTGAACAATCAGCGCAGATTGCCAATCAAATCGGCGACCGCTCAACCTTTCTTTCAAGCAAAATTGGGTTTTCACACACGCTTATTGAAACGGAAAACGCACAACTCGCCATAGAAACCTTATCAGCCGTTCAAGAGCAAGTGATCGAACTCGGCGACAAAGCCCTCTCGCTCGCGCTCAATGAAACCTTCGCAACCGCTTATCGCCGATTGAATCAAACCGAAACAGCAAGCGCGTTTCAAAAAGAAGCGGAGAAACTCAAAGCCGAACTCGAAAGCAAAGAATCTTATGAGAAAATTCGCGCCTTGCTCTTGCAACGCGAAAGCGAACAACTCTTGAAGCAATTGAGACAATCCCGACTTGGCGTTAGTGAAGAAAATTGGCTCTCGGTTATTCAAACGAATTTTTCAAATAAGGATTTGAAACAGAAACCCGCAAGCCCAATCGTCAAGGTGAAAACCTTTGGCGATTTCAAAGTAAGCGTTGCAGAGCGCGAGCTCAAGACAAGCGACTGGGGACAAAAGAAAGCTCGAGACATGTTTAAAATTTTACTGCTTCATCACAAAACCGCAATGAACGCCGATGAACTCATCGAACTCGTTTGGGGCGACGCATCGCGAAAAAATAAAAACGCCAAAGCCTCGCTCTTGAACGCGATTTCATTTATTCGTAAAGCCCTTGAACCCGACCTGCAATCTCATCAGCCATCAAGGTTTATCGCCTCAAAAGACCAAACCTACACGCTCGACTTGGGCGAAACTGCAGAGATTGATTTTTTACGATTCAAATCGCTTATCGTCCAAGCGAAAAAAGCCGCGACGGAAGAAACGCGACAACGCATGCTCGAACAATCCGTTCTACTCTATGAAGGCGATTTCTTGAAAGAAAATCTTTACGACGAATGGTCATCGTTTGAGCGCGAATCGCTGAAAGAGCAATATCTCGCTACGCTCCTCGCGCTTGCCAAGTTGATGCACAAGCAAAGCAATGGCGACGGCGCGCAGTTGTTCGCCGAAAAAATGCTCGAAATCGACCGCGTCTTTGAACCCGCATTTCAAATCTTGTTCGAGATTCATAACGAGAAACGCGATCTTTCCGCGCTTCAACGTCTCTATCGCGCCGCCGTTGAAGCATTTGGAAAAGAATTTTCCGCGCCTCCGCCTGAAACGATTCAAGCGTGGAAGAAGCGCGAACCGCGTTTGAAATAATAATTCCGCTATTTTTTTCTCCTGCTAAATCTTTTTCAAAAAAAGACTTAGAGAAGAGCCTGAAACTTTTCTCCTCACATTCATGAGTTTTCCATGAGAGTGGAAATGCACCTTGCCTGCGTGTTTGAATCGCCGTGATTTCTGTCGGATTGATTCTCTTGACTTTTGAGAAATGCTGAATCGAGAAACCTTCATTTTGCGAATGGCTCTGCTTGGCGCGTCGGCGGAGAAGGAGAAAAAAATCGTCTTTTCTCTGCAAAGCGTCAGCACCGGCGAGTCGTTTTCTTTTGCATCGAGTAGCGACTTAGAGCGGTTTCTCAATCAACGCGACCTTTCAAAAGACGATGAGCAATCAAGTTCGGAACAAGGCGACTCGGCGCAAATCAACAACTAAAACATCAACAAAAATGAAACGCATTTTCTCTCTGCTGGTCTTAATGGCAATATGGATTGTATCATTGAGTTTGAGCGCGCAGACGCCAAGTGCCACACTTTTGGGAAATCCTACGCCGAATATCCCGCAGACGCTCTCGTATCAAGGCATTTTGACGGACGGCAATGGGAATCCTGTTCCCGACGGCAATTACAATGTGACTTTTTCATTCTACAACGTTGCCACAGGCGGAACCGCGCTATTCACGCGAGGACCGATTAGCGTCTCAACTTCAAAAGGACTTTTTGCAACGATTCTCGGAACGGGAAGCGCGAACAACAGCCCGTTGCCGTTTTCGCTTGGAGACGCGCAACATTGGATTGGCGTAAAAGTCGGCACGAATCCCGAACTCGCGCCGCGCGTTCAACTCACCAGCGTTCCTTACGCATTCACGGCGGGGCGGTTGTCTTTGCCATACTTTGATTCCACAGATGCGAGCATCGGCGTTGATATACGAAGCTCGACGAGTTCGTTCAGCGGCGCGGCGGTGCGCGGCACGGCGACTTCAAGCGGAAGCGGTGTGCGCGGCGAAGCCTTAACCAACGGCTACGGCGTGCTTGGCGTCAGCCGAAGCGGCTACGGCGTGTATGGCGAAACAATCAATCCGAGCTCCTTTGCGGGCGGAGCATTTTCTCATCTCTCGGGCGGTCCTGCGCTTCGCACGTTCGGCGGCTATATCATCTTTGACACATTGGCGGGCACAGGAACGCGAATGGTTGTGGCAAGTCCGAGCGGATTTCTTTCCGCACAGCCGATTCCAAGCGGATTTACGTTGCCTTTCACGGGTTCAGGCACGGCGACGGCGGGCAATACGCTTTTGAGCGTAACCAACAACAATGCAAGCGGCGCAAATTCCACCGCGATTTACGGGCGTGCGCAGGGCGCGTCGGGCGGGTTGCAATCGGCGGCGGTGCGCGGCGACCATGCGGCGGCATCGGGAAACGGCATCGGCGTGTATGGCACAAGCACGTCGTCAACGGGATTCGGCGTATTCGGCTCGAGCGCGAGCATCGGCGTTGCCGGAGCGACGACGTCCGAGTTCGGTTCGCCGGCGATTCGCGCCTCATTTGAGGGAACAGGCGCAGGAAACGCGCTGGAAATTCGCAACGGCGCAATCGTCGTCAGCGGCGCGAATCCAACCGCGTTCATCGTCAATAATGCCGCCAACAATGCCACTATCACGATTGATAGTCCGCTCTGCAACGGCGATTCCCAAGCGATTCTCATCGTAACAGCGAATACTTCCGCAGGACCTTCGGCAAATTTCACCGCGCCATTCTCTGTTTTTTACAACACCGGCGCGGCTCGATGGGTGATTGCGCGAATGGACGGCGTCGCGCTTCCGCAAGCGGCGGCGTTTAATGTGCTGATCATCAAACGCTAAACGGGAGACGAGCCATGAAAATCAGTTTATTCATCATCGTCATTGTTGCGCTTCAATCGGCGAGTGCGCAAACGATTCGCTGGCAAGGCATCTCGTCGGGCGTTGCGATTGCGTCGGGAAGCGGACAAGTTCTCAGAAGTTTTTTTGCAGAGCCGATTGCGTCGGGCTACTCAGGCTTTGGCATCTATCAAGCGCAAACCATGCTTTCAGTTGGAGAAACGCAAACAAAAGCGCCATCGCGATTTCAATTAGAGCAGAACTATCCGAATCCATTTAACCCAACGACGATTATCAAGTATCAACTTTCGGCATCGAGCGATGTGCGGTTAGAACTCTTTGATATGCTTGGCAGAAAGGTGGCGACGCTCGTCGATGCCAAGCAGAACGAGGGTTTGCATTCCGTCGCACTTAACGGGGCAAAGTTCGCGCTCTCATCGGGAACATATTTTTATCGCATTCAAGCGCGTTCAAGTTCCGGCGAGTTTGTAGCGACGCGCAAAATGATGTTGGTGAAGTAGAGAACGAGGAAAGGGGCGTGTGCGTGAAGTGCGCGGTGAGCGTTGTCGAGGTAATTTAGACGACGATTCAAAGCGCGCTTCAAGCCGAATAAGACGCGCTATTTTATGAAAAGAGACCCAAGAACGAACGCTGTGGTCGATTTTTTCTGTAAGTGATTACAAAAAAACAACTTAAAAAGATGAAGAAATCGGCTCAAACAAGAAGAAAAACGTTGGCAACGCTTCATGCGCGCTGTAACTTTACAGCAGTTTCAGTGAAGTTAAATCTCTGAAGCGTTTATGATGGAAGTTCAAGGAAACAGCATACAGTCTATCGGTAAGAATTTCTGGAGACTTGTTGAGGTCTACATCTTTGTGATGATGTCGACGGTTTCTGGAAGTGCGATTACGAAAGATGTTGTTTTTGCCAAGTCGAAAGCAAAAGATAAGACTTTGCAAACAGGCATTGAACTTTTCACCACACGCTCCTCTGCGCCGCCACACGCCGCTAATACTCCGAATCTTGAATATGAAAGTCAATATGAAAGTCGGGTAGAATCCGCAACTTGTGGGTGCGTTGCAGACCAACAAACTTTCAAGACTTCACGTTGCGCCATTGAAAAAGGACGCGCCATTGAAAAAGAACATTTCACATGTGCCGCACGGCTTTTTGAAGCACGCTTATCCGCATTTGCGCATCAGTATGTTTTCCAAGAGCACATGCGGCACCATCTTCCACTCAACCTCGCTACTGAAAATCTACCGCTCTTAATTTAATCCGCTTCCGCGCCACCTCTCTGCCGCGATTCGTTCCAAGAAGAAAATGAACGCTCTTTCTTGGGGAAAGCGTCGGCATCTTTGAATCATCGATTCAAAATCGTCCAAAAAATGTTGAAAGGCGAATGCGAAAAATGAACAACGCATTGCGCAAGCATCGCTACAAGGATTTATATCTGTTCTTTTTAGGAGAATAAACATTGTCAAACACAAACACTCTTTGAAAGGAGTAATAAACTATGAATAAGTCATTTCTAAGAGGGATTTTTGTCGCCCTCGCATTTGTAACCGCACTCTCTATTGCGGGCTGTTCCGAAGACAACACAGGACCGCAAGAGCGCGTCGTCGTTGAAGGCTCGGTGACCTTCACTTACAACGGTCAGCCGATTACCGATGCGGCAAATTGGCCAAACACGATGGAT
The DNA here is from genome assembly GCA_029263855.1 of Candidatus Thermochlorobacteriaceae bacterium. Taxonomy (GTDB): domain Bacteria; phylum Bacteroidota; class Chlorobiia; order Chlorobiales; family Thermochlorobacteraceae; genus JANWWM01. Next base: position 23,939 of record JAJUFC010000001.1, read on the forward strand.
ACAAGCGCGGCGTTTCCTGGCAGAATGAAGTTGGCATTTGTGCCGCTTGACCCAGCAACCCGTCAACCGCGTCAAGGACCAGTTTCCGCCATTCCGGGATTAGGCAACGTGCCTGGCATTGAATTTAGCGCATTGCGAAACGGCGTTTATACCTTCACTTCCGAAATCGGACGTGATGGAAACGGAACTGTCATTGCATCGCTTCCGAAGGACATCTACGGAGTATATCCTACCTACGTGAATCCGTTCTACACCGGACAAGCCTCGCAACAGTTCCTGACCGGAGGCGTGGTCGCCGATTTGCGCAATCAAACTCGTGCAACCGTTCAAGACCAAGTTGAAATCAAAGTCGCCGAAGCCTTGATGCAATCGGGCAGAGCGGGAACGGCGACGCTGTCAGGCACGGTAACCTCAACGACGGGCACGGCGAATTGGCCCGAAGCGCCCGTTGGACCGCCACAAGCGTGGGCGCAAGGCTCGGAATTTATTGCGATGATGGGCAATCGCGTCGGCGCGCCGCCCGGACCGCCCGCCATCTTCATCATTTTGGGAAGACCCACGTCGGGCAACTCCGTGACATATGTGCGCAACCTTCCATTAGGCACTTATACCGACGTAAAAGTCTATCGATTCAGAGTGAATTCAAGCGTGCCCGGTGGCTTTGAAACCCTTGCGACGCTCGCCGAATTCCGACATCCTGTCACGCAACAAAACAGCATGACGATGGATAACACCAATCGTCAAGGCGTTTGGAACGCGACCATCGCGCCGTAGTCAATTCAAAGCAAGGGCGAGTCGCAGAGGCGGTTCGCCCTTTTTGCTCAACGTTGTCTCATTATGAGAGAAAGAAGCGCAAACATTACCCAACCCTTTTCAGGGAGAACTTTATTATGAAACGATTCGTCATTTTCGCCTTGATGATTCTGCTCGGAGCACAAGAGGGAATTGCCGACGACGACAAAGTCGGGCGGCTGAAAGGCACAATTCGAGATTCAAGAGATAATGAAGCGATTGTCGGTGCAACGGTTTTGCTCAGCCATACTAAAATCGGAACAAGAGCCAATGAACAAGGGCAGTTTGAAATCACTTCAATTCCCGCAGGGGTTTATGAAATTAAAGTTTCGGCAGTTGGCTATAAACCCAGATTTCGTCAGGTCGAGATTCGGGCAGGACAAACAGCGACGCTCGACATTCATCTCGTTTTAACGGGCGTAAGCGGAGAGGAGGTGGTCGTTTCCGCGACGCGCTACGAACAAAACTTGGTCGAATTGCCCGTAACGACCAGCGTCGTTTCCGCCTCGCAAATCGCGGCGCAAGCGATGCCGTCGCTCGACCGCGTGCTCGAGACCATTCCCGGCGTGGATGTAACGCGCTCCGGCGGCTTGGGCGCGTCAAACTTGCAGATTCGCGGCTCGCAAGGCTTCACGGGCGGCGGATTAAGCACGCGCGTGATGATGCTTTACGACGGATTCCCGATGAACTCCGCCGATGCCGGCTCGGTCGATTGGCAAGCGGTTACGGCAACTAATCTCGCGCGATTGGAAGTCGTCAAAGGCGCGTCGTCTTCGCTTTACGGCTCTGCGGCGATGGGCGGCGTGATTAATGCCATCAGCCTTGTGCCTTCCGACCTCACGGTTAAAGCCCGTATCCTGAACGGAATGTATGACAACCCTCCGCCAACGGTGAACCGATTTCCCGGAATCAATCGCCCGATGTTTTCATCGAGCATGCTCATGCTTGGAGACCAAGTGGGAAATCTTTCATACAACTTAACTTACTTACGCAATCGTGACGAAGGCTTCCGAGACGCAGGAAATATCCAAACCGATGATGTGAAATTGACCTTACGATATACCCTTTCCGAAACCCAATATCTGCAAGCAACAGCCATCGGGAATTGGTCGGAAGGCGGCATCGCTTACCAATGGACAAACCGCGACAACGCCCTTGGCACGCCGCCCGGTCCCGTCTTCAAAGGCAATGGTCAGCCTTTGCTTGATGAAAACGGTAATCAAATTTTAGGGATAGGCTTTTTGAGCGATGATGAAAAACAAACGACCAATCAACTCTTGGGCGTAACCTACATGAATATGCTCAATGCGTCGGCAAGTTGGGAGACGAAACTGTATTTCAGCCGAACTACCTTCATTCTCAAATACTATCCGACTGAAAGACCTGAATTCCAACAGTTCGATGCGCAAGGTAATTTCTTGGGCAACTATCAAAAGTATTCCTTCGGGCGCGTTATTCGTCGACCCTACGACCCGAACGACCCAACCACGTTCAACGACTCCGATGCACGCCGCTACGGAGGACGCTCGTCGCTCTACTGGATGCGCGATAAACACAAACTCACCACCGGCGTTGAGTTCAACCTCAACGATGTGCGCTCGACGATTTACACCTCGACATCCGATTTGAATCTCGGCGCGTTTGCGCAAGATGAAATCGCACTCACCGAAAAATTCAGAGTAACGGCGGGAATTCGTATTGACTGGAACAAGGTCAATCAAGACCAAGTAACCTACATCGACCAACTCGTGAACATTCAACAAGGCAGAATTGAAACGCGCACGGAAGACATCGTAACAAAGTCGCTCTGGCAACTCAGCCCGAAACTCGCTGTGAATTACATGTTCAACGAAGAGTTTTCGGTTCGCGCTTCGGTCGGAAGAAGTTTCCGTGCGCCCTCCATCGGAGAGCGATTCGTTACGCAAGCCGGATTTTTCTTAGGCAATCCAAACCCCGCCCTCGACGCAGAACGGCTGACAAGCTACGAAATCGGTCTCTACAAAAGCTTCTCGCGCTATTTGACCATTGATATTGCAGGATATATCAATCACTACTCGAACTTGATTGAATCGACAAATATCAATCCAAATGCAAACGTGCTGGATATTTCGTCAAGCGTGTTTCAGTTTTTCAATGTGGCGAGTGCAGACATTCGCGGCATAGAGACGTCCATTACTTCGCAACCTTTTGAGCAATTACAACTGCAAGTCAATTACAATTGGATGCGAGCAATCGGCGCAATGCCCGATAACGTGCTCGGTGGCAACAAGAATCCAGAGCAGTATAAAAACTGGTTGCCGTATCGTCCTGAACATAACTTCTCGTTCCGTGCTGAACTTGCCTTCAAAGACCTTGGCATTGGCAAGGTGCGTGCACCCGAAATGCTCTCGGGGTTAAGCCTCAATTACAGCGGGCGTTATGTGAGCCGAATTAACGCGGTGCGGATTGCGGCAAACTCTGAAGGCATTGACTATCCGGGTAATTTCTTTGTGATGAACGCGGGATTCCGTTGGCAATTTTTCGACAACCGATTCGCCGCCGTCGGTATGGTGATGAACTTGATGAACACGCAGTATGAAGAGTTGGAACTTTATCGCGCTCCCGGACGCAGTTTCAACATCGGCTTTGAGTTCAGCTATTGATTTGATGTAGTATCTGTTCTTTCTCCTCAATTAGCGAAAGGAACGGCGAGAAATGGCTCGAGAATTCTTGAAAATCCTGCAACTGTGTTTGCCGAAGGTGAGCATCGGTTGGGCGTTTGCACTGCTGACGGTGAATTTCAATCGAATCACGATTCACGAATTAGCAGTGCCAGCAGTCTTGATTACAACGATGATTGGGCTGTATCATTTTCTCTCGCCGTTCCAAGTTTTTTTTGGGCGCGTTTCCGACCGAGTCGCGCTCTTTGGGTTTCGGCGCGTGCCGTATTTGGCGATTGGAACGGTGCTCGCCGCCTCAATTTTCCCCCTTCTGCCAATCATTGCCGTTGAAATGAGCAAAGGAAATACATGGGCGTTTGTGGCAGGATACGTGCTTTTAATTCTCTTTGGCATTGGGCACGCGATGTCGGGCAATGCGCATTACGCCCTCGTCGCAGAAGCCATTTCGGAAAAGCGTCGCGGCATTGCCATTTCCTTGCTTTGGATTACGATGATTGCGACCGTTATTTTTTCGGCGAGCGTCATGAAAAAAATGATGCCCGATTACTCCCACGAAGCGATGCAATCGCTCTATAATCTCTCGCCATTTATTGCTGTCGGCTCAATTCTGCCGCTCTTCTTCGGCGTAGAGCAAAAACTGACGCACACGGAACTTTGCGACGCTCATGAGCAAACCCGTATTGCTCTGCCGCAAGGAAACATCTTCGCTGTCGCCAAAGAACTCTTGGAGCGAAATCAAACAACTCGGCTATTTTTCTTCTTCATTCTGTTTTCAACGATTGGAATTTTCTTGCAAGACACAATTCTGGAAGTTTTCGGTGCCGAAGTCTTGAAGATGAGTGTCCGCGAAACCTCATCATTTCAGCAGATTTGGGGAAGTGGGGTGCTTTTAGCAATGCTCGTCATGGGCATTGCAACAGCGCGATGGAATATTAACCGCTTGAAAATTGCGCTCTTGGGCAACTACGGAACTGCGATTGGACTGCTCTTGCTCGCACTAACGGCGGCACTTGAAAGCCGAACTTTGCTCTATCCTGTGCTTCTCGTGATGGGGGTTTCAACGGGATTGCATACGCTTGGCGCGGTAACGACGATGATGGATTTGACGGTTGACGGCGCACGGGCAACCTATATGGGCTTGTGGGGGTTGGCAATGTCAATCGGCAGTGGGCTTTCCGGTGTGCTGGCGGGTGCGTTAGTTACAATGCTGATTGAAACCGCTTTTCTCTCGTCTTCGAATGGCTACGCGCTCATCTTCTCCCTCGAGGCAGGCTTGATGCTCATCGGCGCGCTCGTTCTGCGCGGTGCCGACTTTCGCTCCTTTAAGCCGATTCGGCGCGAAGAACTCACAGTGGCAATGGCAAACGATTAGCCTTTGAGCAAGTCCGTTGTCCTCAAAATTACCTCTTTCCTCTCACAAGGATTTCTTATCTTTGCGTCCTTGTTTTGTAACACAAATTTTTCACGTTTGAAATGTCAAGACCGATACGGGTATTGATTGCTAAAGCAGGGTTAGACGGACACGACCGAGGCGCGAAGGTCATTGCCGCCGCCTTACGCGATGCAGGCATGGAAGTCATTTACACGGGCTTGCGCCAAACGCCAGAGATGATTGTAGAAGCCGCTTTGCAGGAAGACGTCGACGCGATTGGCATCAGCATTTTGAGCGGCGCGCACATGACGATTTTCCCGCGCATTCTTGCCTTGATGAAAGAAAAAGGATTAGACGATGTGCTACTCACAGGTGGCGGAATTATTCCCGAAGAAGATATTGAGAAGCTGGCTAAAATGGGTATTGGAAAACTCTTCACGCCCGGCGCGAACACGGAGGAAATTTCAACCTACATTCGCTCTTGGGTGGAAAACAATCGCACAAAACTCGTTTAGGACAAACCAAAAGACTTGATAAACACAATAACCACGACACAATGCTCAAATTTTTGACCAAAATTTTCGGCACGAAGCACGACAAAGACATCAAGCGCATCTTGCCAATCGTCGATGAGATTAACGATTTTTACAAAGGGCTTCAATCGCTTTCCGACGACGAACTGCGTGCGAAAACTGCTGACCTCAAAGCGCGCATCAAAGCGCATTGCGCTGAAACCGAAGCGGCTCTTGCCGACGAAAAAAAGAAATTGGAAAACCTCGACCTCACCTTCGACGAAGTCCAAGCGATTAAAGATGAAATTGAATCGCTTGAAAAGCAACTCCACGAAGAGACCGAAGAAATTTTGAACGAAATTCTGCCCGAAGCCTTCGCCATCGTCAAGGAAACATGCCGCCGCCACGTCGGAAAAGAATGGCAAGCGGCAGGCACAACGATTCAATGGAACATGGTGCCTTACGACGTGCAACTCATCGGTGGCGTGGTGCTCCATGAAGGCAAAATCGCCGAAATGGCGACGGGCGAAGGCAAAACGCTCGTCGCCGTTCTGCCGACGTTTCTCAATGCGCTGACGGGGCGCGGCGTGCATATCGTTACCGTCAATGACTACCTCGCTAAGCGCGACTGCGAATGGATGAAACCCATTTATGAATTTCATGGACTAACCGTCGGCGTCATTCTCTCTGAAATGGATTCCGCCACGCGCAAACAAATGTATGCTTGCGATATTACTTTCGGCACAAACAACGAATTCGGCTTCGATTACCTGCGCGATAACATGGCAACCTCCAAAGATGAAGTCGTTCATCGCAACTTCAATTACGCCATCGTCGATGAAGTCGACTCCGTTTTGATTGACGAAGCGCGAACCCCACTCATCATTTCAGGACCCGTTCCGCACAGCGACAACTCCAAGTTCGAGGAAATGAAGCCCAAAGTTGAGCGGCTTGTGCGCACTCAACAAAACCTCGTTGGCAAATTGCTCGCCGATGCCGAACGCTTCTTGACCGAAAAAGAAAAAGCCGCCAAAGATTGGGAGTTTCAAGCGGGACTTGCACTGCTTCGTGCTAAACGCGGACAGCCGAAAAATAAAAAGTATCTCAAACTCATCGGCGAGCCGGGCAATATGCGCCTGATGCAAACCGTCGAGAACGAGTTCCTCAAAGATAACGCCAAAGAAATGCACAAGGTCGATGAAGAACTGCTCTTCGCAATCGACGAACGCTTTCACACGATTGACCTCACCGAAAAAGGACGCAACTTCATGACCGGCGAAACCCAATCCGCCGATATGTTCGTGCTTCCCGACATTGGCACTGAACTTGCCAAAATCCAACAAGAAAACTTAACAGAAGCCGAAAAACAGCAGAAAAAAGACGAACTCTACCGCCTCTATTCCGAACGCTCAGAGCGAATCCACAATGTCTCGCAACTCTTAAAAGCCTATTCGCTCTATGAACGCGATGACGAATATGTGGTTCAAGATGGTAAGGTTTTAATTGTTGATGAATTTACAGGACGCATTCTCGCGGGACGCCGATACAGCGATGGACTTCACCAAGCCATTGAAGCAAAAGAAGGGGTCAAGATTGAAGGCGAAACGCAAACCATGGCGACCATCACGCTTCAAAATTATTTCCGTCTCTATAAGAAACTCGCAGGCATGACGGGTACAGCGGAAACCGAATCGGCGGAGTTTTTTGAAATCTACAAGCTCGATGTCGTCGTGATTCCGACCAATAAGCCTGTCGCGCGTCAAGACCGTGAAGATTTGATTTACAAAACCAAGCGCGAAAAGTATAACGCCGTCATTGCGGAAATTGAAAAACTCCGCGAAAAAGGTCAGCCTGTTTTGGTTGGAACAACGAGCGTCGAAGTCTCCGAAACGCTTTCGCGTATGCTCAAAGCACGCAAAATTCCGCACAACGTCTTGAACGCGAAACAGCATGCACGCGAAGCGGAAATTGTGGCACAAGCAGGGCAGAAAGGCGCAGTTACAATCGCAACCAACATGGCAGGGCGCGGCACCGACATCAAACTCGGCGAGGGCGTCAGAGAACTCGGGGGCTTATTCATTCTCGGCACAGAACGGCACGAATCCCGACGCATCGACCGCCAACTTCGCGGACGCGCAGGCAGACAAGGCGACCCTGGCACCTCGGTTTTCTTCATCTCCCTCGAAGACGACCTCATGCGTCTCTTCGGCTCGGAACGCATCGCCGCCGTCATGGACCGATTCGGACATCAAGAAGGCGAAGTGATTCAGCACGGCATTGTAACCAAATCCATTGAACGTGCGCAACGCAAAGTCGAAGAGCAAAACTTTGCCACACGCAAACGCCTGCTTGAGTATGACAACGTCATGAACCAACAGCGCGAAATCGTTTATGCTCGACGTCGCAACGCGCTCTTCAAAGACCGTCTTCGATTAGAACTCTTCGACTTATTACGAGATTACGCCGACCAACTCGCCGCAAAGTATTACGACAACGTCGAAATCGACCAACTTCGCGAACAACTCTTGCGCGAACTCTCCGTCGAAATTTCTTTCACTGAACAAGAGTGGCAAAAGTTAGGTAAAGAAGGCGTTGCTGATAAAATCTATCAAACTGCCGCAGAGTTCTACAAGCGCAAAGAAGAACTGCTCGGCAGCGACATGATGGGGCGCATTGAGAGATTCGCAACGCTTTCCGTCATCGATGAAAAGTGGCGCGAACATTTGCGCGATATTGACGACATCAAAGAAGGTATCAACCTTCGCGCTTACGGACAAAAAGACCCATTGCTCGAGTATAAGCAAGAAGCGTTCAAACTCTTCGTCGATATGCTCGAATCGCTCGGCTCTGAAACGCTCTCATTGGCATTCAAACTCTATCCGACCGCCGCGCCGTCGCAACAATCACAAGCTCAGTTGCCCAAAGAGCCAAAGTCCAAAGTCCGCCGCGAGCGATTGGTGGCAACGCATGCCGAAGCGACGAGTGCTTATTCGGTTGCCTCTGCGCAAGGTGCACGAGGCGATGTTGAAACAGAAGAAGCCCCGAAGCAAATGCCCGTTCGCGTTGAAAAAGCACCGGGACGAAACGACCCTTGCCCCTGCGGAAGCGGCAAAAAATACAAACACTGTCACGGCAAAGCGTGAATTGATGCGACAAAGTGAAACTGGGGAAAAATTGAGGGCTGAAAAATCAGTCCCCAATCGCTTAAACTTGCACAACACACCCAAAAAGCCGAAAAAACGAAAACCTTTTTGAGCAACCGACCATCTGCAATGAACCCGATACAACGAGGCATCATTCTGACTGTTTCTCTCGCGCTTCTCAACCTGCCTGCCGTTCAAACGCTAACAGCACAGGAGGCGGAACAACGCTTTGCACCTAAGTCTAACACGCTCTTTCAAAAGAGCATCCCTCAAAAAAACGCTGACGCACTTAAAGAAACAGAAGCCAAAGCCTCCGTGCTCAAAGTAGAACCGCGCGGCAATAACAAAATCGTGATGGAACTTGAATTCGACGAGCCGAAAATCATCACTGAATCTCTGCCCGATGGTTCAAGCGTTCAACGCATCGAGGTGGAAAAGCGGTCGTATCAGAATGAGCATGTCGTTTATCCGATTCCGTATTTCACTTACGAAGTGCAGGGCAAAATTCTTTCAGCACGCATTGTAAGTGTGGCAGGACAAGGGTCTGTGCGTTTGGCGCTTCCGTTTAATTCAGAAGCCGAAAATGATACGCCGATTGGAATGCCGAAAGAAGAAATCTATGAGCGCAAGCGAACCATCAAGCCCAACGAAGTTTATCCAAAGAAACAGATTGATTGGTTCTTTGCAGGCTCCATGCGCGGCACCGACATCTCTATGCTTTCGGTTTCGCCATATCTCTATAACCCAAACACAAAGACGCTTTCCTTCGCGAAAAAAATTACAGTTGAACTCACGCTTGGCACAGAGCATCAAGACGCATCGCAGTTCAAAATCGGCATAGATGAAAAAGAACTGCTAAGCAAAATGCCCGCCAAGCGCGAGCGATTTAAGCCAACCTTAGTTCAGCCGAATACAGTTGTGCCAACTCAACAAATGCTGTTCAATAACGGCACGAACATAATTCCAAATGCGCAACTCGCCAAGCCGTATTCAGGGTTGCCGATTGTGCCGAAGTATCGAATTATCGTCAATGAAGATGGACTCTACCGTATCGGATTCTTCGAACTTTTAGATGGAGGCTTGCCGCAAGAGTTCTTCAACGCCGACCCGCGCACCTACCGCATCTTCAACAAAGGCAGAGAGATTCCGATTTTGGTGCGCGGCGAAGCCGACGGACGATTCAACCGCGACGATTTCATCGAGTTCTTCGGCGAGCGGCATCAAATCGGCGGCAGAGACTCCACGCGCCCCGATATGTATCGTGACCCCTTCTCCGAAGAGAATGTTTATTACCTCTACTGGGAGCAAACCCTGACGCCGCAAAATCGTGGGCTTCGCTTGACGGAAATTTCTGGCGAGATTCGCACGACCATCGCGCCGAATTCACCTTTCTTCGCGGGCGGCACGCTCTCGCGCTCGTTCCGTAGCACCTTGCACTTCGAAGCCGACGCAGACGACCAAGCTGGACGATTTTTCATCGCCGACGGAGATACCACTGATGTTCGTGTCGTAGTTAACACCGAAAATCGATTGAGTGGATTCTACGATTCCATTCGCACCCAAGCCTATCGACGCACACGCAATCACTCGGATTCACGCGATAAAATTTTCTGGACGCAGATGTCGCTCAATCGCCGCATCGATTTCAACATTCCGATTCCTTATCCGGATATTCAGCTCAACCCGATTACCCTTAACGATGATTTCATTGATATTGAGGCGGCGTTTCACGGCATCAGCCGCGTTGGCGAACTTGCAAACAGTCAGAACATTGCCGCGATTACGCTCAACACGCAACGAATCATGACCGCAGAGTGGGGACGAGGCGCAAACTCTCAAATCCCACACACCCAAAAAATTCGCTTGCCACAAGAGTTTCACGGTATCTTGCGCGCAGGCTTGACAGACGACCGACAACGCTTGCAACTCAGTATTCAAAACGAAGACCGATACAACGAAGGCAATCCCGCACGAACATTCGCCTTCAACTGGTTCAAAATCAGTTACAAGCGGCTCTATCGCGCCTATCAAAACGAAATTACATTTACAACGCCGCCGCGCTCTGTGCCCGGTCGCTATCAATTCCAAATCGGCGGATTTACATCGCAGAACATCGACCTCTACAAAAAAGGCGTTGGTAAAATCACGAACTTTATCCTTCGTCCGTATCAAGAGCCTGACGGTTTCGGCGGCTTTTTGCCTGGAACATTTTTTCAAATCGTCTTTCAAGACGATGTCATCAATCCTGAAAGCGTAGAATATCTCGCGATTGAAACCACAAAGAAAAAACTGCCGTTGCGCTATGAAAAAGTAGAACCAGCGGATTACTACAACCCACAACGCCGTTTGGTAGACCGAAACAATAACTACAATTTCATTCTCATCACCTCTAACAACTTCATCACCGAGCAAAGTGCGACCAATCCTCAAAACGAAATTTTCCGATACAAACAGCACCGCGAAGCGATTTTAGCGGCACGAGGCGAAAACAGCAACGTGCTCGTAACGACGGTTGAGAGCATTTACGACGAGTTTAACTACGGCATACGAAGTCCGCACGCCATTCGCGAGTTTTTGAACTATGCGTATCGAGAGTGGCAACAGCCGCCAACTTACGTGCTCCTCGTCGGTCCAACGCGCTTTGCCAGAATACGGCGCGGCGATGTGCCAACCTTTCATGTCCAAACGTTCTTTTTCGGTGCAACGCCCTCTGACTCGTGGTTCGCAATGATTGACGGCATAGACCAAACAGGACAGCTCGACCTCGTGCCCGACATGCAGATTGCACGTTTGCCAGTTGTAACAAGGCAGGAAGTGGGACTGTATTTGGAAAAACTCATCAAGTATGAAACAAACCCAACGATGGGCGTTTGGGAGAACAAAATCTTGCTCATCGGTGGTGAGGCAGAAGGCGGCGGAAGCGTGTTTGGTTTAGATGGACAGCCCCAACAAAATAACAAACTCGCACAAACGGATTCGCTTGTGCGCAATCATATCAACCGCTCGTTTTTTATTGACCGGTTGCACACAGGGCTTGGACGCTTGAAATATGACCAAACGCTTACCTTCGATCGCTATGTCGGCTCCACGCAACAACTTTTGGACAAGATGAATGAAGGATATTCAGTCGTGAATTTCATGGGACACGGCGGCGGTGCAATTTGGGGTGACAGTCGATTGCTCGACAATCAATCAGCCTTACTGCTCAATAATTTCAACACACTGCCATTCGTAACGAGCTTTACCTGCTTCGTCGGCGCGATTGATACGCCGCAACCGCTCTCGCGCACCTTCACGATCTCGCAACGGCGCGGCGCGATTGGCATTATTGCCTCGGCAGGCTACGGATGGTTTATCAACGACTTTTTGATGGCGCAAGCCGTTTATGACTTTTTGTCCAATGAGCGATTTCAAGGTCTGACGGTCGGCGACATGATGTTCAGAGGCAAAATTCGCTACTACCTGCGAAACATCAATGTCTATCCTGAACAAGCTCCATCGCAAATGCACCAATATGGTGTGATTGGTGACCCTGCCGTGCGGCTTGTTGCGCCAAAGAGCAATGCCAATAATCGTTCTCGCATTCGCTGGAACTTGCCCACCAACATTGCGCCAATCGGTTCTGTTTTGAAAGTTGTTGGAACGGTTGACGGTATTCAAAATGGCATCGGCGAAGGACGCATCACCGACCAAAACAACTTTGATGTGAGCACTGCGCCGATTCCCTTCATCGTGCAAAATGGAAAAATCGGACAGCTGCAAAATGGTGTGTTCGTCGATACGCTCTTCGTGCAAATTCCGAATCCACCGAGCGGCAGAGGGCAAATGCCTGCTATGAGGGGCGGGCATTTCAAAGTGTATGTAAAAAATGCCGAAGGCAACGATGATGCAAGTGGAAATGTCAGATTCACAACTGCCGCGCCCTTCTTCCGAAGCGTCTCGCCAACGCGCGATTTCGCCACGATTCAAAATGAAGCGCAACGCTTCGTGATGGAAGTGGAATCGCGCTTCAACATCTCCCGCGTCGACCTCGACGTGAGCGTCGAAGCCATCGACCCTCAGCAACTTAACCTCACCACTCCGGCGGACACGACTGCCTTCGAGACGGTTTTTCAACGACGGTTTTCATCGACGAGCACGTCGCCAAGATTTTATCAAACGATTGATTCAATTCCGCCGAACCTGATGCGCGAACCGAATCGCGTAACGTATCGCGCCATCGCGCAGACGGACAGCGGGCAATTTTTTTCTGACCGATTTCTCGCGCAAGTTGGAAACCCGCCCGACGTCGCCGCCGCGCGCAGAGCAACCGAAGGCGAGGGACAACTCTTCAACAACAACACGATTGATTTTTACCCCGATGGCGAGCGCATCGTCATCGCCGCCGATGTCTACAATTGGAGCAACCGTCCTGTCGAGCGCGCCATCGTGTATTTCTACGAAAACTCGATTTCAAATGGCATCGCGCCGAACCAATCGCCATACCTTATCGCCAGTCAAATTCGCGTCATTGATACGACAAGCGTGTCGTTGCCCGCCAATGGCGTGGCGAGAGCGAAAATTCCCGTGCCGTCGTGGATGCGCTTGCTCGAAACCTATCGCATCGGAATACGAGTGCTTGCAGACACAGCGGGAAAACGATACGAATCAACTTACTTCAACAATCTTTCCAATCAACGCGCAGTTCAGTATAACTTGTTCAGAGTGCGCACGAACAGCGATTCAATCGCGATTGATGATAATGTGCGCATTGCTTACGAAGCAAACACCTTCTCACAGAACGGGTTTGTACGGGTATCAAGAGTGATCAATCCGCCCAAAATCAGTCAGCCCGATAACAATTTTGTGCAGATGGTTACTCAATCAAATCCCATAGAGCGGTTGGCATATCGCATTGAGCGCGTCGATTCAAGTTTGACGCTCACAAAGCCGCTCACAATGCGAATGGTAATGTCAGCAAATCAGCCGCAAGCCGTTCGTCAGAACACTTCTGCCTACTTCTTTTCCGAACCTGTTGAGCGTTGGTTCAAGGTCGTCGGTCAAATGCGGGTTGATTCGTTGACGATTCAACTCGAGGCAACTCGCTTTGGTGCATATAGTTTGATGAGTTCACTGGATTCAGAGCGTCCGATTATCAGTTTGGGAATTGAAGGGCAAGCCTATCGCATCGGCTCGTCGGCGTCGCGTCGTCCGAGAGTAACCGTCGTTGTTCAAGACCAAAACGGCGTCTATATCGATGAAAATCTCATCACGGTTATTCGAAACAACGATAGTTCCGAAGCTTTGAAATCAAAACTCACAATTCCGCGCAACACGCCAAACGCCAATGTGGTCGGAATGACTTACGACGACGAGTTCGAGGCGGGAGAGAATAGTTTGCAATTTGTTTTTCACGATGCCAACTTGAACGCCATGCGCTCGGAAAAAATGCTTTTCAATGTGAGCGCAGATTTTGATTTGGTCGCTCACGGCGCATATCCGAACCCCTTCAACGACCGAACATTTATCGCCTATCAAATCGTCAATCCGATTCAAGAGGCGGATGCGTTTGAACTTAAAATCTACACGGTTTCAGGGCGACTTATTGCGACTTGCCGCGAGCCGGGTCCGCGTGCATTGGGCGTATTTCCAACAGGCTCACAAGTAGCGGACGGCGTTGGGCAACTGCGTGGAAACGGCGACCACGCGCTCATCTGGACGGGCAAAGACGACGGTGGTAATGAAGTCGCCAATGGCGTGTATTATGGAAAACTGCGTATCACTTCGCGAGGACGTGCGCTCGAGAAAATTATTAAAATTGTCCGCTTGCGATAACTCGAACGATTCAATTCAAAGATGATAAAGACGCATTTGAAAATTCTGCTTGCACTTCTGCTGATGTATGGACTTGTGCCGATTCAAGCGCAAAACTACACGGCGGCATTCTTAGAAATTCCGCTGGGCGCACGCGCATTGGCGTTGGGCGGGCAGTTTACGCCGATTGATAACAACGACGGCTCTGGCTTTTATTGGAATCCTGCCGCCGTTGCCTTCGTCGATGGGCAACTCGTGAGCACGATGTATTCTAATCAATTCGGAACGCTCGGCGACCCGCTCTCGCACTACTTTCATCTGGGATACTCGCAAAACATGGGCGGCGGTGTCGGGCTTTCAGTGAATTGGATTCGCAACAGCGTCTCCGATATTCCGCTCAACGAAAGCGCGCAACTGAATCCCAACGACCCGTTTGACTTTGCGGGCATTGTGAATGGGCGATATAACATTGGCTCTTTCGCAAACGCAAGCGATGCGTTCTTCATCACTTTTGCAAAAAACTTATTCAGTCGGCTCGATTTTGGATGGCAGTATTTTAACTTGCCGATTGATTTGCCTGTTGGAATCACCTTCAAATATGTTCGCGAGGGCTTTTCGGGAAATCGGCTTGATGAATTCGTGGGTGCAAATTCTGTTTCTGGCACGGGTATCGGTGTAGACATTGGCACGATGCTTCGCTTCAATGTGAATGATTTTGTCGGAAGTAAATCGCTCGGAATGATGGCACTCGGCTTAACCGTGAGAGATTTATTCAACACGCCTGTAACTTGGAACACGCCAGATAAAAACAACAACAAAGCCGCTATTCCGCGCTCCGTCATCGCCTCGCTTTCTTATCAACAGCCGTTGCCATTTCTTTCAAGCAGTATTTTGGGCGTGATTAGCCGCGATACGCGCTACAACGGCATTACATCAATCGGAGCAGAATATCGTTATCGCTCTCTGCTTGCATTGCGCGCTGGCTCGTTTGATAGACAATTGACGCTCGGCGCGGGGCTGTCGATTATTCGTGCGCTGTTTATCGATTATGCCTATCAAAACAGTGAATTGGGGTCGCCTCACCGAATTTCGCTGAGCGTGCGCTTAGATGAATGGTTGTGAAAATGATTAGAACAATGAACTCAAAACTCATACTCATTCTACTTGCATTGATTGCTGTCTTTGCTTCGGCTTGTAAAGAAGAACCACAAGCCACACCGCCGAGTGTGCCGCGTTTTGTGCCGAAAAGTGCCGACACCGCCAGAGCCATTCGGGGCATCCAGCCGTCGCTGATTAGAGAGTCCCCAAGAAGTGGACTACGATTAGAGTGGTTTCAAAATCCTGAACGCAACTTAGGTGGGTATGAAGTGTGGCGCACTGAACAAGCCATTAACGGCGTGCCAGTGAATTTTTCGTTACGACAAAAACTCCCATTAGGCTCGCAAGCCGCGCAAAACCTCCCCGACACTGTGTTCATCGACGAAAACGTGCGCAATGGAACAATGTTCTACTACAAGATGATTGCCTATTCAAGACTTGATGCGGCAAGCGATTTTTCAGAAGCGTTTCAACAGTATGAACTGCGCGTGCCCGGAACGGCTGATGCGCCAAGAGGCGATATTCAACTGCCTAGCGATAGCGTCTTAACTTTTCGGTGGTTGGACAACAATCAAAGCCAAGGGTTTTACTGCATGAAGGTTTATGTGGATGACTTAGATTTCAGAGAGGAAAATTGTGTCGCCGTGGCAACGGGACAAACATTTTTCGCGAGCGATTCGGTGCGCATCAATTTCAGCCGCATTCAGACGACCTTTCCCGGAACAATAGGCACAAAGGTTTTCAGACCGTTGGAAAGAGGGCGGCGTTATTTTTGGTTCGTGATGTTTCATCCGCTTGGATTTGAGGCGAATGTGGGCGCGCCCTCAAACCGACAAACCTTTTTCATTAACCCGTAAAAACCAGTTGAAATTAAATGCGCTTCATCTCTTGTATTGTCCTGGGGCTTTTATTAACTTCGCATCCAAATGAACTGCTTGCGCAAGCCTTTGGGGGAAACTTGCCGTCGCAAAATGCCTTGTCTCCTAATCAACTAACTAACTCTCCGTCAGTTTACTATTACGGACAAGGTCAAGGCGTGCAAATAGACATTAACATTTGGGGAGAAGTAAAAAACACGGGCAAGATGATCGTGCCTTACACGACTGATCTTGTATCGCTGATTTCGCTGGCGGGAGGTCCAACGCCAAATGCAAAGTTAGATGATGTGCGAATCGTTCGATACTCTATGCAAGATAGCGCGGCTGTCGAGAAAATCATTCGAATCAACGTGGAACGATTTGTGGAAACGGGCGAACAGTCGTATTTTCCAATTCTTCTGAGAGGCGATACTGTGATTGTTCCTGGCGGAGCGTTGAGCGCGTTGCAAAGTTTTGTGACGGTTCTAAATATCGTAGCTGCTGTGTTGCAAACCGTATTTCTGTTTGTGATTATTAATCAAAATCTCAATCGTTAAGGTTTCTCTACACTACAAAAAATCAAATGGAGGCGAAATGGCGAAGCGCATACCTATCTTAACAGTCTTGTCCTTAATTCTGCTTGCAAGCGAGGTTGCAACGGCTCAGCATGTCTACACGGCAAGCGGACGGCTGATTCGCACCCAAGAGGCACTAACCCCAAAGTCCAAAAGTTTAACTTACTATACGCATTCCGATGTCAACGTCGTTACGGGCGCATATGGAGGAAGTTTGGGCAATACAGTGGCTCACTCGCTCACGCGCAACTCCATGCACATTGATTACTCTTTCACAAATAACTTCCTCGTCGCAATGAATGCGCTTGTGTATCAGGACATTCATCATAACGACAAGGCCTCCAACTTTTTTGAGAACATAACGCTTGCCGCAAAGGTGGGTGGGTTTAGTTTCGCCAACGACATGTTCTATGTTGGCGGCATGCTCACCTTCATGATTCCGATTGCAGGCGAGCAGTATTACAACGCATATGGAGTGCCTTACTCCGCAGGCGGAACGGAAACAGGCATCAATGTTTTGCTCTCTTACTATGTAGATAACCTCTTCCCGAAAGAATCATTCAACGTCAATCTCAATTTGGGCTTTTATAATTACTTTGACGACGGAAAAAATCTCTCTAACAACAACACGCCTCTAAGGGTTGTTGGAAACAGCAGTTCGTTGAACTACTCGCTTGGACTCAAATATCCGACCTCGGTTGTAGACTTGATGTTAGAGTTTTGGGGTTGGGGTTGGATTACTGCACCACCACCTCAAGCATACTCACGCGAAAGCATGTCGTTCGTCACTCTCGGCGCACGCGTAAAGCCTGTTGATTACATCAGCGTCTTGCTCGGTTATGATTATCAGTTGGGCGGCAAAAAAGATGAAACCGTCTACAGTCCACAGTTCGCGATTACGCCGAGACCTGGCAGCGGAAAAGCCACAAACTACACCGAATGGCGGTTTATTTTAGGCATTCAAGTCAATATTTTGCCGATGACTTTCGGTTCGACAACCGCCGACCCGCGCTCTGTCGACTTCTCGGCTGAATCGCAAGGCGCTGATGTCATCATTCGCAAATTGGAAGATATTGGCGAAGATAAAGAAGTTACGAGTCGCAAAATTCAAGAAATCCAACGTCGTCGTCAAGATATCGACAAAAACTTGCAACAGCTTCGCCAGATTTTGAAAATCAGCGAGCCTGCACCAACTTCCTCAGCGGTTCCGCTTCCTGCACCGTCGCCAGCACCGACGCAAGTAGCACCTACTGCACCCGCGCCTGCTCCAGAGCCTCCAAAAGAAGAGCCGAAAAAGGAAGAGGAAGCACCAAAGAAAAAGCCCGTCAGAAAACGTAAGTAATTCAAACGCCCGTCAAATCTCAGCAGCCTTTTGGGGAAACCTGAAAGGCTGTTTTTGTTTCAAAACAGTTTTCAAACCATGACCGAACCAACCGTTAATCTCGACCTTGCTAAGCAACACGGTTTGCTCGAAGAAGAGTATCAAAAAATGTTGGACATTCTCGGGCGCGTGCCGACCTATACCGAATTGGGCATTTTTTCGGTGATGTGGTCGGAACATTGCAGTTACAAAAATTCCATCGCGATTCTCAAAACGCTCCCAAGAAGTGGCGGACGATTGCTTGCCAAAGCTGGAGAAGAAAATGCAGGATTGGTCGATATTGGCGACGGACTGGCAGTTGCCTTCAAAATTGAATCACACAATCATCCTTCGGCAGTAGAGCCGTATCAAGGTGCGGCAACGGGCGTTGGCGGCATTCATCGCGATATTTTCACGATGGGTGCGCGACCGATTGCCGCACTCAATTCGCTCCGATTTGGAAACCTCTCCGACATACGTGTGAAATACTTGTTGGACGGCGTAGTGCGTGGCATCGGCGACTACGGCAACTCATTCGGCGTGCCAACCGTCGCGGGCGAAGTCTATTTCAACCCATGCTATCAAGGCAATCCGCTTGTCAATGCAATGAGCGTTGGAATCGTCGAGCACAATCAAGTCGCAAGAGCCATTGCGAGTGGTGAAGGTAATCCTGTGCTGATTGTTGGCTCTGCAACAGGGCGAGACGGCATTCACGGGGCGACATTTGCGTCCGAAGAAATTTCGGAAGAGTCAGAGTCCAAACGTCCAAGCGTGCAAGTAGGCGACCCCTTTGCTGAAAAACTTCTGCTCGAAGCCACGCTTGAAGCGATTGCAACCGGCTATGTGGTCGGGATTCAAGATATGGGTGCGGCAGGTCTCACGTGCTCCTCGTCGGAAATGTCCGCAAAGGCGATTGAAAAAACAGGCAAAGGCGGAATAGAACTCAATCTCGACCTTGTGCCTACGCGCGAGAAAGGCATGACGGCTTACGAAATCATGCTTTCCGAATCGCAAGAGCGAATGCTCATTGTTGCCGAAAAAGGATGCGAGCAAGTGATTATCGATATTTTTGAAAAGTGGGACGTCAGTGCTGTTGTGATTGGCATAGTAACATCAGACGGTATGCTTCGCGTGAAACATCACGATAAAATCGTAGCCGAAGTTCCATCAACTGCATTAGTGCTTGGCGGTGGCGCGCCCGTCTATCATCGTGAAGCGAAAGAAAAAAAGCCAAACACGAAATTCCCAACGCTCAAAAAGGACGATGAAATTGAGTTTGAAAAAGAAATTTTAAGACTACTCTCAAATCCAAACATTGCAAGCAAGCGTTGGGTTTATACGCAGTATGATTCAATGGTGCGCACAAACACGACCGTTGCCGTTGGTGCAAGCGATGCCGCCGTCGTTAGAATCAAAGGCACGAAGAAGGCATTAGCCATGAAAACGGACTGCAATTCAAAATATGTCTATCTCAATCCAAGAAAGGGCGCAATGATTGCCGTTGCAGAGTGTGCACGAAACGTCGCCTGCACCGGTGCAAGACCGCTCGGTGTAACGAACTGTCTGAACTTCGGCAATCCCTACAAGCCCGATGTGTATTTCCAATTCAAGGAAGCCGTAGCAGGAATGGGCGAAGCGTGTACAGTCTTCGAGACACCCGTAACCGGAGGCAATGTCAGTTTTTACAACGAAACAATGAACGACGGAAAAACAACGGCTGTATTTCCGACGCCGACGATTGGCATTGTTGGATTGTTGGATGATGTCTCAAAAGTCGTTACATCAAACTTCAAAAATGAAGGCGATGCCGTCATGCTTCTTGGTGAATTAAAACCGGATTTGAACGGCTCACAGTTTTTAGAGCAATACTACAACGAACTTGGCGACGATGCGCCATTTGTAGATTTAATTGCAGAAAAAAAATTACAAGACCTGCTCATCGAGTTGGCTGAACAACAACTCTTGCAATCGGCACACGATGTCTCTGACGGCGGACTTGCCGTTGCCCTGATTGAATCGGCAATCATGGGCGAGACGCATCAAAAAGGCGTCGCCGTAACGCTTGATGTGGCGGGCGATTTCGGGATTCAAGAAATGCTATTTTCGGAATCGCAAGGGCGAGTGGTTTTATCGCTGAAGAAGGAACAAGTAGAGACGGTAAGAGTGCTTGCAAGAAACATTGGCGTGCCGTGTCAAATCATCGGTGAAGTGAAAGAGAAAGACGTTCAAATCGTGGTGAATGGTAAATCGGTTCTGAATCAATCACTGCAACATCTTGCCGATGTCTATTTCAACGCCGTTGAGCGCGAGATAAACGGTTTGGTCGAGACCTAATCGTATATGTTGTAAGAGATTGCCTGAAATGCGTATATTCGGGCGAACAAGTTGTGCCAAATCAGCCCTAATAAAATTATCGTAAAAAGCCTTAAAGCCCATCAAAAGATGCGAATGAAGTCAAACGTCGGAGCGTGGCTCGTTCTTACCCTTACATTTCTTGGACTGTGTTCCATCACAAGTGTTGCGCAAACGCCTACAACGGCAAGTAGCAGGCTCTTTTACACGCAAAAAGGGTTTCTGCCGAGACAGGGAACGGTCAGCATTGCCTACACAGGCGGCGTGTTCAGAAATTCAACGGGCTACTCAGTTGACGGAGGCACAACAGCGGGCGCATTGGCGCAAACAACAGGCGATATTTTGTTTGATTACTCCATCAACAAAAACTACATGCTCTCAATCGGCACAAATGTATTCTTCACCACGCCCAATCGTGTGCTGGTTTCGCCGGGTTTTGAACCGATGACAACAGATTACTTTCGCCGCGTAATGCTTGCATTACGCATGGGGTCGTTTGGTGTTCTTTCCGAACAAGTTCAGTTAGGCGGATTATTCCGCGTCATGATACCGCTTTCGGGAGAGTTCAACTCGCCCTTTCAACCTGTAGGATTGACCGCTCCGAATTTCTCAGGCGAATTTATTGCATCGTATTACTTCGATAAAGTCTTTCCACGCCTATCGCCCGGCATCCATTTGAATTTAGGGTTTAACTTGCTCTTGGCGGAAAAGACAAACATGACGCCCATCGGTATTCTGAATAACGACAACAACGTCATGACGATGCGCTATGCTTTAGGACTTGATTATCCCGTTTCAAATTCGTTTACGCTGTTCACAGAAGTCTATGGAGAATTCTTTTTAACTGGCAGTTTGCCGACGCTACTTTACGGCAGAGATCCATACAGTTACGCGCTTTTGGGAACGAAAATTCAACTCATCACCGACTTATGGCTCGAAGCGGCGGGAGAGTTTTTAATTACGGATAATAAATCCTCGACGGTCTTGAATCCTCAACGTGGGATAACGCCGTTCTCAACCAACAATGTGAATTATCCAAACTATCGTGCACTTTTCGGTTTGCGATACGAGTTCAGTCGGCGTAAGTATATCCCGAACACGGCGGACGTGATGTATGGTCAAGCTTCGGCAGTTAACGAAAGCCCGTTTGTAACGACAAGTGCATCGAAGGCGCAAGCATTAGGGCTTTCACCGATTCAAGTCAGAGAAGCGGAAATCAAAGAGTTGGTCGCCGAAAAATCACAAGTCGATAGCCTCACGAAACTCTATCAAATGGAAGAAGCGGCACTTAATAATGCAAAGCGAGAGTATGATAGGATTTCAAGTTCTTCATCTGCGCCACAAGAGGCGGAAAAGTTGAAGGCATTGAAGGAAAAAATTGAGAAAAATGAAAAAGCGTTGGCGGAAAGCAAAAAAGAATTAGCCGAACTAAGACGAAAAGATGGGCGCGCACGCTTGGAATTGCGACGCACATATGTGGACTTAGAAAAAGGTAATAAGCCGCGAAAGCGCACCGTCAGTTCTGCTGATAGACAGCGCGGCAGAATCATTCTTGACGTCATTGATGAGCAAAGCGAAGAAATCGATCTCTTCTTCAAAGAATTGAGAAAGTATGATGAAAAACTTTACGGCAGGCTTTACTATGAAATTACAATCGGCAAAAGCGGACGGGTAGAGCGGGTTCGATTGCTGGTCTCAAGTTTAGATGAATCGCTGCCGATTTCAAGTTACACGGAAGACCAAATTTCTGAAAAAGTGCGTAATTGGAAATTCCCGCCCGGTGAGTCGGAAATTGTTATTGACATTTTAAAGCTCGAACTGACGCCCAGCGGCAATTTGAGAATTTCAAGTTAATAAAGTGTTACTCATCGTTCTGATAGTTGAACCCTGATGAATTGAACCCTGATGAATTGAACAAAGCGCACGCGCCACCGTGCTCTCGCGTACCCCGACTCACTCGGCGAACAAACATAAAAAATGATAAATTAAAATTATATTCCCACGATACATTTGGGCACCAAAAAGCGGCGCAAAACAAAATTGAGAAATTAAAATGGATGTCAAAGACACCACACGGGTTCTCGGCGAAGTCAGCATCTTTGAATCGCTTAGCGACAAAGAACTCGCGGAAATCGTCAGCCGAAGCCAGTTTACTACATTCAAAAAAGACGATGTTATTATTTTTGAAAGCGAAACAGGAAACGCTGTGTTCGTGATTTTGGAAGGAATGGTCAAAATCTCTCGAACAAATGAAGATTACAAAGAGGTTATTTTAGCCATTTTGGGAGAACGAGATTTCTTCGGCGAAATGTCGGTGTTGGACGGAGCACTGCGCTCTGCTGACGCTATCGCACTCTCCAAAGTCCAGTTGCTTAAAATTGACGGAAACGTTTTCCTCGAATTTCTTGAAAAGCACCCGAAACTGGCTATCTCGCTCTTGCGCGAACTGGTAAGCCGACTGCGAAAGACCGACCACCAAATCAAGAGCATTTCGCTGGCAGATGCTGTCGGGAAAGTTGCTTCCACGATTATTCGCCTTGCCAATGACGTCGGTCGCCAAAAACGAGACCGAGTGGAAATCGATAACTTCGCCAGCCAACAAGAAATTGCTAACTACGCCGCTACATCGCGCGAAACCATTTCCCGCGTGCTCTCTATGTTTGAGCGTGAAGGATTGATTGAGCGCGAGATGAATAAAATCATCATCGTTAACTTCGAGGATTTCAAAAAACGCTTCGGCGAATAGCGCAAGCAATGGCGAAAGAAAAAAAGAAAATCGTTTCTTACACTGTCGCCCTCATTCCTGAAGATGGAACAGAAAGCCGTGCGTTCGGTGGAATTACGCGCAGCAAAATCATCTTCATTGCTGTTAGCTTGCTGGTGCTTGGAAGCCTTTTAGCCTCTCTCTTGATTGTTTTCACCCCGCTACGCCTTCTCATTCCCGGATACGCACAACCTGAATACTGGCGGCAGCTCGAGCAAAATCAGAGACAGTTAGACAGTTTAAGCGTCCGCGTTTTGCAGTTGGATTATTACAATCACAAATTGAAACTTTTGCTTGGGGCGTTGCCCGAAAGTTCTGCTGTTCAGCCAAAATCGTCGCAAAAAACGCCGCTCACGCCGCAGGAAGTAGGAAGTGCTGTTAAAGGATATGTGATGAAGCAAACGCCCGCAATTCAAGCAACACTTCTTGCCGAACCTGATGTGATGCTCTTCGCAGGTAGTATTGTGCAAGGCAGGCTTTCACAAGGATTTGTGCCTGAACGAAGTCACTATGGAATCGATATCGCAACAGCACTCAATGAGCCAATCGGCGCATTTGCTGACGGCACAGCGATATTTGCAGACTGGACCGATGATTACGGGTGGTCGATTATTCTTCAACATGGTGGCTACACAACCTTTTACAAACATTGTAGTAAAATTTTGGTTCGCGAAGGCGA
Organism: Candidatus Thermochlorobacteriaceae bacterium; assembly: GCA_029263855.1. Taxonomy (GTDB): domain Bacteria; phylum Bacteroidota; class Chlorobiia; order Chlorobiales; family Thermochlorobacteraceae; genus JANWWM01. Next base: position 47,896 of record JAJUFC010000001.1, read on the forward strand.
GCCGATTCGACGCGGTCAAACGATTGCACTTACAGGCAACACTGGATTCGAAAGCTCAGGCGCACATCTGCATTTCGAACTTTGGAAAAACGGCATTCCGCTCAATCCATTGGATTACATCATTTTGAACTAACTCATTTATCATCAACCGAAGTCGATATGTTTGCCAAGAAAAACGGAACGCAAATTTCTATCCCTACTGATAAATTAAGCATCGTCGCTGACGGCACGCTTTTTCGTGGCGATATTGAAACCACCGGACACTTGCGCATCGACGGAAAAGTGCAAGGCAACATTGCGTCAACTGGGAATGTGGCAGTCGGCAAAGGCGGAAACGTAGAGGGTAATATCACAGCGGCAAACCTAAAAATTTCAGGACGGGTGAAAGGCAATGTCGAGATTACAGGGCGATGCACGCTCGATTCAACTTCAATTCTGGACGGCGATTCAAAAGCAAAAATCTTTGCTGTCGAAGAAGGCGCAATCATCAACGGAAAAATTTCAATGGAATTGCGCGAACCTTACACCGAAGAACTCCGTCAAGCCGACTTCGCATAAATTCTAACCATGCAACTCGTTCTCTTTGAAGATGAAGGCGTTGAGCGATTTCGCCCGCTCCTTCACCTGAAGCCCGTTTATCATCTTCGATGCGGAATGCACTCGCTCCGCGAAAAATTCGAATCCGCGCTCAAACTTCCGATAAAATTTCACGCACGCCAAGCACTTCAAGAAACGTTTCGTGAAGAAAATCCAACAAGTATTCTCAACGAAATTCAAAGCGACGACGCGCTCTTCGTCAACGGACGCGCACTCTGCGATAAAGCACTCGCCGCAAAAATTGAATCCGAATACTTTGAATTTGGAAAAGCGTATTTCAACGGCGGTCAAGTCGTTGCCTTCCGAATAAATCCAACAAGTTTTTTTACAAGCGGCTTGCCGAATCTCATTGAAGCAAAGTTTATCTCGGAACGCTTGCCTGTTGCGCAGGTTGACAGCACGCTCGTGAGTTTTATGTGGGATTTAATTCGCCTGCACCCGACCGAATTCAAACGCGAAGCCAAACACGAAAAACGCTTCGGAATGAACTTCGGCAAGGTTCACCCAACCGCTGTGCTCGTCAATGAATCGCACATTTTTATTGACGAAGGTGCGGAAATCAAAGCAGGTGCGGTGCTCGATGCCGATGAAGGCTACATCTACATTTCGCGCAATGCCAAAGTTTTGCCAAACGCCGTGCTGATGAACAACGTCTTTGTTGGCGAAGGCGCGACGGTCAAAATCGGAGCGAAAATTTATAGCAATGTTTATATCGGAAAACAATCCAAAGTCGGCGGCGAAGTTGAGGACTGCATCATTGAGCCGTTTGCAAACAAACAGCACGAGGGCTTTTTGGGGCATAGTTACATTTCAAGTTGGTGCAACTTAGGCGCAGATACGAACAACTCCGACTTGAAGAACAATTACAGCACCGTGCGCATGAACGTCGGCGGGAAAGAAATTGACACCAAAATGCAATTTTTAGGTTTGATTATGGGCGAGCACTCCAAAAGCGGCATCAACACGATGTTCAACACGGGAACGGTGGTTGGAATGTCGTCTAACATTTTCGGTGCAGGATTTCCGCCGAAAACGATTGGCTCGTTTCAGTGGGGCGGTGAGGCAGGGTTTATGCGATACGAGTTAGAAAAAGCACTTGAAACAGCACGCGCCGTGATGAAACGACGCAGCCTCTCGCTCTCGCCGGCATACGAAGCCTTGTTCCGACAAGCCTATCACGATGAAATGAACGCTTCAAAATGACTGTGGAAAAAAAGTTCATTGCCGTTGCAGGTAATATGGGCGCAGGAAAATCAACGCTTGTCGAGTTGCTCGCCAAACACTACAAATGGGACGCCGTGCTTGAAGCCGTCGATACCTCGCCCGAACTCACCAATCCTTACCTCTCTGATTTTTTTGACGATATGCCACGCTGGTCGTTTAATCTGCAAGTGTTTTTTCTGACCGCAAGATTCAAACAACATCGAGCCATTCAAGCGGGAACGCGCTCCGCCGTTCAAGACCGCACGATTTACGAAGACGCCGAAATTTTCGCGCGCAATCTTTATGAAATGAAATTGATGAGCGAGCGCGATTTCAACACCTACCAACTCATTTATAGCGAGTTCGTCTCACTTCTAACGCCGCCTGATTTGGTCGTTTATTTGCAGGCATCAATTCCGAAACTTGTTTCTAACATTGAGAAGCGCGCCCGCACCTACGAAAGCAAGGTCAAACTTGATTATCTCAAACGCTTGCAAACCAATTACGAAGCGTGGTATGTGCGTTATGCACACGGCAAGAAAATTCTCATTAACGTCGATAATCTTGATTTCGTTGAACGCGCCGACGATTTGAATTTCATTATCGGGCGCATTGAGCGAGAACTCTTTGGACTTTTTGCTTAGGACTTTTTGGTCATGTCCTTTTGCTTAGACCACTTCGTCAAGTTTGCGCTTTTCCAATGCACGACTAACAGCGGCGTTCATTGCTTCTTCGGCAAAGTGCATCGTCGTTTGATTGAGTTTCTCCGTAACATCGGCGATTAACTTTCTATCTGTTCCTGCCACAGCCGACTTCAACTCCGCCAAGACTGATTGAATTTGATTTTGCTCCTCGAGAGGAAGTTTGTCAAAAATCTCTTTTTGGCGTTCAATCGATTTTTCCGTTGCCGCAATCAATGCATTAGCTTCAACTTGCGCTTCAATGAGCAAGCGTTTCTCTACGTCCTCTTGGGCGTGTTCAAATCCTGCAAGAAGCATTTGCTCGACTTCTTCGTCCGTCAATCCGTAAGTAGGCTTCACTTCAATTGATTGTTCTTTGCCTGTGCGTTGGTCTTTGGCAGTTACGGTGAGAATGCCGTTGGCATCGAGACCGAACATCACCACGATGCGCGGCATGCCCGCGGGCAAAGGCGGAATGGGCTTCAAGGTGAATTTGGCAAGCGAACGATTGTCGGAAACAAGTTCGCGCTCGCCTTGCAAGACGTGAATATCAATCCCGGTTTGATTATCAACCGATGTGGTGAACTCTTGTGCGATTTTAATTGGCACTTTGGTATTGCGCGGGATGATGGGCGTAAAGACACCACCAACGGTTTCAATGCCGAGTGAAAGCGGCGTAATGTCCAAGAGCAAAATATCGTCCGTATCGCCTGAAAGCACGCCTGCTTGAACTGCCGCGCCGAGTGCGACAACTTCATCAGGGTTGAGTTCGTCGTGAGGTTTTTTGCCGCCGAAGAGTTCCGAGACAAATCGTTTGACAAACGGTGTGCGCGTTGAGCCACCGACTAAAACAATCTCGTTAATCTCGCTGGCGGTAATGCCTGCATCTTTCAAGGCTTTGAGGCAAGGAATGCGCGTGCGCTCAATAACAGGCGCGATAACTTTTTCAAATTCAGAGCGCGAGAGCGTGCGATTGAACGGCTGTCCGCACACGTCGAAGTGAATTTCGGTTTGTTCGGCGTCGGTGAGGTCGCGTTTCGCGCGTTCGCACTCGAGGCGAAGTCGTTGGGCGATTTGCGTGTTTGTGAAAACATTTAATCCGCATTGCGCTTGAATTTCAACGGCAAGATGGTTCATCAAGGCAAGGTCGAGGTCGTCGCCGCCCAAGTGCGTGTCGCCGTTTGTGGAAAGCACATCAAAAATGCCGTCGTCGAGTTTGAGAATGGAAATATCGAAAGTGCCGCCGCCTAAGTCATAGACGGCAATAAGTCCGTTTTTGGATTTATCCAATCCGTAAGCGAGTGAAGCGGCGGTTGGCTCGTTAATGATGCGCAAGACTTCAAGCCCTGCAAGTTTGCCTGCGTCTTTCGTGGCTTGCCGCTGTGCGTCGTTGAAGTAAGCAGGAACGGTAATAACGGCTTTCATGACAGGCTCCTCGAAGTAGTCATCTGCCCATCGTTTGAGTTCTTTCAAAATGAGTGATGAAATTTCAATCGGTGTGAAGTAGCGCGTCTCTTTGCCGTTGCTGATTTCGATTTTGCAGACCGTTGCAGATTCTTGTTCATTGACGCGATAGGGCAAGGTTGAAAGTTCTTCTTTAACATCGGCGAAGGCTTTGCCCATCAAGCGTTTGACGGAGTAAATCGTGCGGTCAGGAAAGCGCATGAAAAATTCTTTCGCGCTTGAACCGACAATCGGCGTGAAGTCTTCATCAAAATAAACAACGGACGGAACGATGCGCTCGTGGGTGTATTTATTGGCGATGACGGCGGGGTGGTCGTCGTGCATGTAAGCGACGAGGCTATTGGTTGTGCCTAAATCAATGCCGATGATGCGTTCTTTTTTTATCGTCCCTGTGCGGATATCGATTGGAATGGTTGGCATAAATTGGCTGAAAGTTGAATGTTAGATAAGTAAGTTGTTTTGACGCTCAACAAAGACTTTGAAGCAATCGTTTTGCAAAACAAAAAAGCCCTTCGTGCAAGAAGGGCTTAAAAATCAGGTGAGGAAAATTTAATCTTGTTTCTTGCTGGCTTCGAGCAACTCGCGTTTTTCTTCACTTGTGAGTGATTCGTAGCCAGTGCGAGAAATTTTGTCGAGAATTTCATCGATGCGGTCTTGCTTTGAGCGCGAGTTGAGCGTGCGTGTCGGCGGTGTATAGTTCTGCTTTGCGGCAAAAGTTTTCTCGAGCCAGCCTTGCATAGGCAGTTCGCCTTGCATGATTTTGATGTAAATGAATCCGATAAGCATGCCGCCCAAGTGTGCAAAGTGCGCGACGTTGCTTCCCGAGCTGCCGAGAGAAGCAAAAAATTCAAGCACCACGTAGATAGCTATCAAGAACTTCGCTTTAATGGGAATGAGGAAGTAGATGTAGATATATCGGTCGGGGAACATCATTCCGAAAGCGAGCAAAACGCCATAGACGGCGCCTGACGCGCCAATTGTCGGCGCATCGTGCGTGAAAATCATGTTCAAAATGCCTGCGCCGATGCCGCACGTGAAGTAGTAACTCGTAAAGTGCTTCGTGCCCCAGTAGTTTTCAATCTCCACGCCGAACATCCAAAGTGCAAGCATGTTGAAGAAAAGGTGTCCGAATCCGCCGTGCAGAAAGAGATAAGTAACGGGTTGCCAAATCTCAAAGTTGCCCGAGCCTACGGGCCAAAGCGCGCCGTAATCGCGCAGTGCGTAGTTCAAACCCGGAAGAAGCCACCCAAAGAGTGCAATCAGCACATTGGAAATAATTAAGGCTTTGATGGCGGGAGGCATCAGCGAAAAACCGCCCGGTTGATAATCATCGTAACGCATTCGAGTAAAAAGTTTTATGTCGTTATTGAAGGCGTAACACGCCGATAAAACTAAAAATTTTTGTGAAAAAATTACTTCTCGTTGAGCGCGGCAATGCCGGGCAAAATTTTTCCTTCGAGAAATTCCAAACTTGCGCCGCCACCGGTTGAAACGTGTGTAACGGCTTTTTCAAGTCCTGCTTTAACAATCGCAGAGGCACTGTCGCCGCCGCCGATGACCGTCGTCGCGCCGTTCTTCGTGGCTTCAGCAAGGGCTTTGGCAATTTCAAATGTGCCAACGGCGAATTTCTCCATTTCAAAAACGCCCATCGGTCCGTTCCAAACAATCGTCTTTGCGTTCAAAATTTCTTGGCGATAGGTTTTAATCGTTTCTGCACCAATATCCAAGCCAAGCCAATCGTCTTCAATCGCGTTGATGCTAACGGTTTTCGCGTTGGCATCTTTCTCAAATTTATCGGCAATGACAACATCAGCTGGCAGAAGAAGTTTCACCTTTCGCGATTGAGCCTTGTCCATAATTGTTTTTGCAAGATCGAGTTTATCGTCTTCGACGAGCGACTTTCCGACCGTCAATCCTTGTGCTTTGAAAAAGGTAAAAATCATCGCGCCGCCAACGAGAACAGCATCAACCTTCTCAAGCAACTTTTCTAACACGTCAATTTTGCCCGAAATTTTCGCGCCGCCCAAAATCGCAACGAAAGGACGTTGTGGATTTGCTGTTGCTTCGCCCAAGTATTTAAGTTCTTTTTCAATCAAAAATCCTGCAACGGCGGTTTGAATAAACTTCGTAACGCCTTCGGTTGAAGCGTGGGCGCGGTGTGCTGTGCCAAACGCATCATTGACATACACATCGCCAAGCGAAGCGAGTTTCTTTGCAAATTCAGCATCGTTGGCTTCTTCTTCTTTGTAGAATCGGACGTTTTCTAAAAGCAACACTTCGCCGTTTTGAAGTTTGCTCACGGCGGTTTCGGCTTCTGCGCCGATACAATCTGACGCAAAGTGAACAGGTTTTCCGAGCAATTCTGAAAGACGCTGGGCAACGGGTGCGAGTGAAAATTCGGGCGACTTGCCTTTCGGTCTGCCTAGGTGCGACATTAAAATTACTTTGCCGCCTTGTGAAAGAAGATGCTCAATGGTAGGAAGTGATTCACGAATGCGCGTATCGTCCTCGACATTTTTTGCTTTGTCGATCGGGACGTTGAAGTCGACGCGCACCAGCACGCGCTTGCCCGAAACAGAAATATCGCGAATGGTTTTCTTTTTCATTTTTTACTGCAAGTTAAAGTATGAATGAAATGTTTAGTTGCCGATGCGATAAACAACCTCGCCTGTGCCACGCAGGCGAATGGTATCACGACTTCGCAAGATAACGCGACGCGGCGTCGGTGTTTTGGTGTTAATGAAAATTTGATTGAACACGAACTTGGTTTGCTTCAACAGACGCAATTCCTCAGGTGTGAAGTCGAAGCGAGAAGTGCTCACGGCAACGCCATTGCTGAAGCCTGTATTGGGATTGATTGGCGCAGAGGCAAAGCGCAATTTTGTGGTGTCGCCTGTGCGTGGAAACGTGAACGGATTTCCATTGGCTAAACGCAAGGGCTGACGATTAGCATCAAGAAAGAAAATTTTGCCTTCGCTGTTGAGTGGAAGTTCGCTTTCGGCGCGAAGGTTCAAGGCAAGTTTCTCAAAGTTATCTGTATTGATTTCTTCGTTAAGATCGGAAGAGTCGCTGGCGGCAAGCGTATCGATCGAAAAGCGTAAGGGAATTTTAAGTTCAAAATCTAATGCCGCCGTGCTGGTGTCGAAGGCTGAACCTGTGAGCCGACGTGGGTTAGCGATGACCGTGCCATCGACGAAAATGGTTCTCGGTAGACGCAAGATCACAGGAAGGGCGTTGCTGTTGTTTTTATCGAGCTCAATGCGGACGGAATCGGGGCGCGGTGCTCCGATTGGCGTAGCCGGAATAAAGCGAACCACATTGCGCCCTTGCTCCAAAATCAGTAGGGTGTCGTTGGTGCGCGTGTTAACCGAGCGGAAAATTGGTTTGACCGTATCTTCAACGTTGAAGAAGTTAAAAAGCGTGAGCGAGAGAGTCGGGTCAGCATCGCCTGCAACCGTGTCAATCGAGTTGAAGGCGTTGATGTCAATCGGTTCGACGACAATATCATACTCGGCAGGGCGATTCGTTTCGACGTTCCAAATCACCCCTTTGACGTATCGAGCAACGAAACTATCGGAAACAACCGTTACGCGCAGGTTGATGGCGTTGCCTGCCGTAAGTGTGGTGCTAACGGAGAACGGCACATTGATTCGGTCGGGCGAAGTAATGCGGAAATTTTCAAGTGATGGCGATGCAACTGTAACGCTTGCGTTGCCGGCAAACGGCGTAGAGAGCGACAGGGCTTGGTTGTTCGCAGAATTACGAATGGTCGGAAAGGTAACGGTAAGTGTGCCGCTGGACGCATTGAGGTTTTCAACCGTCAGGCGTTGCGTGCCGCGTTTGAGAATAACCGTGTCGATGCGTTCAACTTTTCCGCCCGTGATTTTCAAAGAATCGTTACGCACCACAGGCGTGCCGACTGTAACGGAAGTTTGCTGAATGTTCAGCGTGCGAGAGAGTGTTACACGAAGCGAATCGCGAATGTCGACTAATTGCTTGTAGCGTTTGGTGAAGATGTAATCGACTGTGCCTTGTGAAGAAACAACCAGATTCTGGTCACGCGCCTCTTCAATCAGTTGCTCGACAGTGTAGGTCGTATTGACAAGTGGAAGGCGGTTATTTGTCAGCCAAGTCGGTGAGGCGGGTTCTTCAATGCAACTTCCTAAAAAAACAGCGAGCAGTAAAAGTGTGGATAGGGATAAGTATTTTCGGCGCATCGGCGATGAATTTTTCGTTGAAAACAGATGAAGCAAAGTAACCATTTTTTTGCAAAAAAACTTTTAGATGAGTTCTTACAAAGGTCATCTTTTTGGCGGCATCTTGTTCTACATTCCCTTTGCCTTCTTGCTGGGAATCCTCTTTGATTACGATGCCCTGCCAACTTGGCAATACGCGCTGCAACTTGTCATCTTGTTCGGAATCACACTGCTTTTCGCGCTCTTTCCTGATGTGGATATTAAGAGCAAAGGGCAGAAGATTTTTTACTGGATATTTCTTGTCCTTGACCTTGTGCTCATCATGCGCGGCTTGTGGCGCGAGGCGGCGTTTCTCGGTCTCTTTGCGATGACCCCGCTCATCTCAAAACATCGCGGTTGGACGCACTCGCTTTGGGCGGCGTTTCTCATTCCTCTGCCGTTCATCGTTCTGCCAATGTGGTATGCGAAGGCGCACTGGACGACGGGCGCGCCCTATTACCTTGCCGCCGTGACGGGCAATTTGAGCCATCGCTTTATGGACGGAATTTTCTTCGGACGATAGCCACGCCCTCAATCGACTTGAAAGAATAGTTCTTTGAGATGCATGCGTGCCGAAGAGAGATAAGACTCGATTTCCGACACTTCCAATTGCTTTTCAATCGCGATTTCATCGAGCGTTTTCTTCTTGATTTCCGACAGGGTAATTAACTCGCGCTCAATGCGTGGCAATTTTGAAATGCAGTGAAGCAGTCGCTCGTGGTCGTTCAGAATTGGCTTTGTAGCCGCAGTTTCTTTCTGTCGCTGGTCGGCAGTGCGCACCTCTTTTTTCACAAACTCATCTTGTTCGGGAAGCGTCTCGGCGTTTGAACCGATTGCGATTTTATCGCCAAGTTTATTTTGTTCATTTGGCAAGGCGATTTGAATCGGCTTTTGGAAGCCGTTGGCGATGAAAGATTCTTTTTCCAATTTTTCTTTGATGAGCGATGTGCCGTCGAGGTCGAGATTTTTCTGGAGGCGTAAATCGGCAAGGTGAGCGGGTTCGGGTTTGCGTGAGCTGACTTCGCCGAAAAGGCTCATAAATTCATCGTAGTTCAGCCCGCGTGCTTCGCAGTAGGGAATTTCGCGATTCCAAATTTTCGTGCAGAGGTCGTCGAACTTCGCTTTGATTTCGGGAATGCGAATGGCTAAATCAAAACTATCGGCTTTATCGCGTGCTTGGGAGTGGTAGGGCAATTTCATGATGATGTTAATGCCTGCCGCTTCGGCGTAGCGTTCGGCGATGCCACTGCCGTCGTCGCGATTGACGATTAAGCCCAAGAGCCGTGTGTGTCCGCCAACGGTTTTGAAGTGATTATTAGCAATGCAAATGTTGTTCGCCGCAAAAATCGATTGGCGGTCGTTAGAGACAACGAGAATGACTTCTTCGCACAAAGAGCGCGCCAGCGGCGTGGCGAATCCGCCGCAAACCACATCGCCGAGAAAATCCATCAGCACCACGTCTAAATCCCATTTGAAGAGTCCTAATTTTTCAAGCACATCGAAGCCAGAGATAATGCCTCTGCCGCCGCAGCCGCGTCCGACTTCGGGTCCGCCGAGTTCAATGCCGAATATCTCGCCCGAAATGTCGGGAAAGTGTTTTTTGAAAACGATGTCTTCAATTTGAACTTTCTCGTGCTTCGCCGTTTTTTCGCCGAAGACTTCGGTAACGGTCGGGAGCGACAAGCCGCCAAAAAGTGTGGTGGTGCTATCGTGCTTTGGGTCGCAACCGAGTTGCAGAACGCGCTTGCCCATAGAGGCGAAGGCGGCAGTCATGTTGGTGGTGGTGAAACTCTTTCCGATTCCGCCTTTACCGTAAATTGCGATGGTGCGTGGCATAGTAGGTTGTAGGTTGTAGGTTGCAGTGCGGCGTTTATGAGATATTTATGAAATACTGCGAAGCTTCTTCAGCATTGAAAACAGCATTTTTTGAATTTCAGTCAAATGCGATTGCAAACCCTCCATCTCTTCGTTAGACAGAACACCAAGCGCGCGACATAGCAAGAGATAGTTTTCAAGTTCAGAGGCGGAGCCTTTGGCAATCTGCAAAAAATGCGCGTAATCCTTCGTCGTCTCTCTTCCGCATCCTTCGGAGATATTCGCGCTGATTGAAACCGATGCGCGTCTCATTTGACTTGCAAGACCATAGAGTTCTTCTTTCGGGAAGAGAGCCGTGCGCTTATACACTCGAATCGCGAGTTCGTGGGCTTTCTGCCAAACAATCAGGTTCTTGAAATCTTGCATAAGAACTCTCCGTTTCAACTCTTCAAGTTTTTCGCGGCTCTAACCTTCAACCTTCTCCCTGCGACCTAATCGTCTAATCTTCCTTCCAGTTCAAAACCATTTTCAGGCAATTCGGGTCGTTGAACGCCGTGTGATAAGATTGCTCAATCCCGTTAAATGCGGAACTTTGATGCGTAAAAATTTTTCTTACATTGATTTTTTCGCGAGCGATAAGGTCGCGCGTGCGTTCTAAATCGCCCATACGCCACTGCTTTGCCGCAATGAAGGTGAGTTCTTTCATAAACGCAAGGTGATAAGGCAAATCAATGCGCTGGTAAAAGCCTGCTAAAATGACTTTGGCGTTCATGGTCAAGTGCGGGAAACTTTGCTCAATGGCTTTCATTGAGCCGGTGCAATCAATTACCACATCACAGAGCAACCCTGAAAGGACATCGTTCAGGTTCTGTTCATCGGGTTTGACGCGGATATTGGCGCTGGATTGTGCAAGTCGCTCGGCGTTCAAATCGGTTACGACAACGAGTTCCGCACCGAAGTGTTTGGCGAGTTCGGCGACGAGCAAGCCGACCGCGCCTTGCCCCAAGACGAGAACTTTTTTGCGCGAGACTTCCGCAAGATCGACCGCATGAAGTGCCGTCGAGCCGAGTGGCAACGCTAATCCGAGTGAGACATCAGGAATGTTATCGACGCGAATGGTTTTGTGAAATGGCGAGACAATGTGCGACGACGCGCCACCCCATGCCGCATTGACGCCAATGTAACCAAGTGAGCCCGACACATAAACAAACGTATTCAACGCCGAGTCAGGCACATTCTCACCTTTCTGAACAATCTTTCCGACCGTTTCATACCCCGGAATTACAGGATACGAGGTCATCTGCATAGGGGGCAATTTGCCCTGAAAGAGCATTTTCTCGGTGCCTGCACTGATGCTCGTCCAATAGGTTTCTATCAAAACATCGTCCGAACCCATCTCGCGCAACTCCACATCGCGCAGTTCCAAGCGTTCGGGCGCGTAAAAGACAATCGCTGTTGACTTCATACAAAAAACTGCTTAACAATTAACGAAAATTCTGAACCCACTCACACCGAAATGCCCTGCGCTTTCAAACGTTTTTCGTTGCGCTTTTCAAGCCAAATTCGAGCCAAGTATTGAATCGCGTTCAATACATAACTCAAATACGCCGCAAAGGCGCACCAAATCAAGACCTCGTAAGAAAAGTGCAGGAGAGCGAAAATGAAATAAAGGAAGTGAATCGCCATTGCAATCGTGCTTCCGACATCTTCCCAAAAAAATTCAGGCGAATAAACCCACATGCCGAAAACTTCCTTCTCAAAAAAAGCCCCCGTCACGAAAAGCACAATGAAGAAAAGCGTTTTAACGGCAATGGCGTAAGTAACAATTTGGAAATTTTCAATCGTGCCGATGTAGTGCAAGTAGGTGAGGATAAACCCAACGATAAAGACGACAAATTGAATGGGTGCGAGTATGATTTGAACCTTCGTCCAAATCGAGCGATTGCGGATACGCAACTGTTCGGGCGTATAGCGCGGCATAGTTATGTCTCCTTTTTTACTTCCAATACTTCCAAAAACTTCTGAAAACCATTACGAATAATCTAATGAAAAACGGTAGCGATTACAAGTTTCGTGCAATGCCTACTCAACGCCGATACAGCCGATAACGCGCAAGCAAAACGACTGATAGCAACCCCAATCCATTTATGGCTAAGGCAACTTGCACGCCGAAATGCTCAACCATTATACCCGTGATAAGACTGCCGATTGGCGCGCCACCACGAAACGCGAGCGCGTAAATGCTCACGGCTCTGCCGCGCAAGGTATCGGCAACGGCGGTTTGCAAAATCGTATTGCCAATCACATTGCTACTAACGAAAGTCAGTCCTGCAAGAAACAAGAGGCAAAGTGAGAGTGCGTAGTAAGGCGAGAGCGCGACAAGTGAAATGAGAATCGCAAGTGAAGATGCCGTTGCAACAACGGTTTTCGGACGAATCCAGTGTGGCTGAAGCGATGAAACCAAAATCGCTCCCAAAACCGCGCCAAGCCCAAACGACGAGAGCGCGAAACTAAACCCCTGCGCGCCAACGTTCAGCCCGTCTTTGGCGAGCACGGCGATAAAAGCAAGAAGCGGCGCACCAAAAAAACTAATCCCAAACACAATCGTGATAATGGCGACAAGTTCCCGACGCGCAAACACGGCTTCAAAGCCCTCGCGAATTTGCGCGACGATTGAACCCATTGAAAACACCGTGTCGGAAGGTTGAGAGGAAGGCGCGAAAAGAAGCACGATGAACATCGCAACAAACGACAGCGCGTTCAATCCAAAACACCACGCAACCCCCAGCGACGCAAGGAGCACACCGCCAATCACAGGACCAATTAAGCGCGAAAGGTTGAATTGCATCGAGTTGAGTGCAACCGCATTGGCTAAATGCGTGCGACCCACAATCTCGGGAACAAACGAAAGATAAGCGGGCGTGGAAAAGGCTTGCATACAGCCCACCACAAACGACAAGAGCAAAATGATTGAAACGCGAATCTCTCCGAGTAAAATCAAAACGCTAATCGCAAGGGCGGCGGAAAATTGAACCACTTGCGAGAGCATTAAAATTTTGCGCTTGTCGAACCGATCGACCACCACGCCACCAACGAGCAAGAACAAGAGTAGCGGAATATCCTGCAAAAAACCGTCGAGCCCCAAAAGAAACGCCGACCCCGAAAGTTGCAAGATGAGCCAAGGCTGTGCAACCTTCTGCACCCAAGTGCCAAGGTTGGAAATGAACGAGCCTATCCAAATCCAACGATAGCGTGCAATCCTAAGTGCTGAAAAGGCGCGGGAAAAATTAAACGGAGGAGCAGTTGTTTTTTGCGGGGACGGCTGTTCAGTTTGATTCATAGTTTAGGAACGGACAAAAAACGAAAATACGCTTTCGGCGTTTGAACTCTCAACTTCCGTGCGTAACTTCTTTAACCTTGCCGAATCGTAACGCGAAATCGTAATGAATATGGCAAGATTCAATTTCCAAAAATCCAACCTAATCAAGGAGAAAGACGTATGCGACTCCTAACACGCTCCGACTTCGACGGTCTCGTCTGCGCCGCTTTGCTCAAAGAAGTTGAACAAATCGACGAGATTGAGTTTCACCACCCGAAAGACATGCAAGACGGCAAGGTGAAGGTAACCTCTAACGACATCATCACCAATTTGCCCTATCACCCCGACGCAGGAATGTGGTTCGACCATCACGCCAGCGAAGCCTCGCGCAACGAGGATATGATGTTCAAAGGTCGCTTCGCCGTCGCGCCGTCTGCCGCGCGCGTCGTTTATGATTACTATGTGCTTCAAGGCAAGGGCGAAAAGTTGGCAAAGTATCAAGAACTGCTCATCGAGGTTGATAAGTCCGATTCCGCCAATCTTGAACCCGAAGACGTTACGAACCCGAAAGGTTGGATTTTGCTCTCTTACTTGATGGATCCAAGAACAGGACTGGGAAAGTCGCGCGACTACCAAATCAGCAATAAAGAACTCATGATGAAGTTGGTGGATTGGATTAACCAAAAAACGCCCGAAGAAGTCCTTAATCAGCCCGACATTAAAGAGCGCGTCGACCGTTATCGCAAAGACGAAGAAGCCTTCAAAGAAGTTCAAGCCAAACATTCCCGCCAAGACGGCAATGTGGTCATAACCGATTTTCGCGGCATTGAAGCACCTGTCGGAAATCGCTTTTTGATTTACACGCAATTCCCAACAGCGAATATCTCGATTCGAATTATGGACGGGCGCAAAGGCGAGTTTTGTGCGATTGCCGTCGGGCACAGCATTTTCAATCGCACGTCTAAAACCGATGTCGGCGCACTAATGGCGAAATACGGCGGCGGCGGTCACAGAGGCGCAGGCACATGCCAACTGCCTTACGAGGTGGTTGATGCAAAGGTCGCCGAAATGGTTGCGACAATGAAAAAAGAGGGGTGAAACTGACTGAATGAAACCCTGAATGAACTTCAATCAAGCAACCATACGAAAGCTCGAGTCGTCGTGGTTGCTTTTTCATTTCCATAAATGCTCTATCATAAATGCCCTATACTAAACGCCTGCATTACTACCTGCTGTTCTTCCTGCTTTGGATTGCCCCTTCTGCGAGCGCGCAGTGGGAGGCAGTAAGTTTAGTTGATGAGTTCACCATTCAGCCGCCGAGCCGCGTTTTGACCATGAATTTAGGCTATGGCTTCGCCGCGCCGATTAGCCAAGAGGTGGTCGCGAATTTTTCGCGTGGCAGTGCCTTCAACGCGATGGTTGGCGTTAAGCGGTTTCTGGATTCCGATTACAGCGCGGCGCAAGTCGACTACGCGCATATTTTCCTCACCGCAAGTTTCGGACGAGCGGCGAAAGGTCGATTAACCGATACCCTTACCCCAACCTTAACGCAAATTGGATTCTCAAACTTTCAATTTGGATTCGGGGCGCGTGATGGCATTGGCTACCGATTTCAAAACTATGCCGTCGTTACACCCTACATCAGCGGCGGACAAGTATGGACGACAAACCAATGGACAAGCGATTCGCTTTTTATTGATGATGCCATACGCTTAAACCGATTTTCAGGCGGATTGCGCTATGCCACCTTCACCGAAGCAGGTGTGATGGTCGATGTCGGAACAAAATTCGCCGTTGATATGGGCTTTGAAATGACGCTCGTTCAACCGCGTTATGTCTTCTTGCAATCATTTTCAAACCTTATTCTTCAACAAGCGGCGCACATCTTGATGCGCAAGGCGATTGACGCAATCTTCCCAAACTCGTGGATTCCGATTGCGGGCTTCGCGCTCAAAGGCGCATTCAATTTTTGGCTCTACAACCAAAAGTCAAGGCGCGCGAACTTCCCCTTTCAAAGTGAAGCGGGCTTGCAAATTCTCACCTTCAAGGTCGGCACCTCGTTCTCGATTGATTAAGGCTAACTTGTTGCAATCAGTTTCGCGCCGTCTTCGTAGCGCGTCGGCAACATTCCAAAAGCCTTTTGAAATTTCGAGCTATCGAATTGATAGTCAAACTCGTATTGATAGAGCATTTCCTTGAACTCTTTGAGAATCGGAACGAATGGGCTGAGCATCTTGAGCATAAACGGACTCAAAACCGATATTTTCGGCGATGTCTTGAACGCTTGCGCGAAAAGAGCGACAAGGGTTCTGCCGGTAACAGGCTCTGCTGTTGGCAAGTGCCAAGTTTGGTTGAACGCGCTTTCGGTGTTGCCAAGCAAAGCGGTGGCTTTCGCGGCATCGGGCGTAAAAATAAAATTGTGAAGCGCGTCGGGATTGCAAAACCACTGCGCGCTTTTTCCTTTTCTTAAATTTTGAATCACGGTAAATTCCAAAATGCTCGTTTGAAGATTGATGCCGTAAAAGTCGGGCGCGCGAGCAATAAGCGCAGTCAGATTTCCTTGTTTGATTTCGTCGAGAAGCATCTGTGCGATTTTGGCGCGCACCTCGCCTTTTTTGCTGTTGGGATTGAACGGCGTTTCTTCCGTCATTTTCCCTTTGACCAGCCCATACATATAAACATTGTCAAAAAAGACAAGTTTGGCGTTGTGCCGCTTGCATGCATCGATGACGTTTCTCATAACGATGGGCCAATCGCGTTGCCAAACATCAACGCGATAGGGCAATCCAGCGGTCAAATACGCGACGGAAGAGCCTTTGACCGCGTCCGCCGTTGCCGACGCATTGAGCAGGTCGGCTCTGACCAGCTCGTCGTTGTCATTGACTTTCTTCGGATTTCGCCCCACAAGACGAACCGCGCGGGAATGCGCGGCAAGCGATTTGGCGAGGTCGACTCCAATCGCGCCACCTGCGCCTAAAATGGTATGCATCATAATTTGAATTAGCGTTTTTTTAGAGAAGACACATTTGAAACGGCCTCGAGAGCTTCAAACGGAAATCGAAGCACAACCGCATGTTTTTCAATCACAAGTTTGGAGCGATTCGGAAAAAGAAGCGACAAGCGTTCGCGAACATTCTGTAATCCTGTCCCCTTCTTAAACATCGCTTCACCTAAACTCAAATCGAAACCGTTGCCTGAATCATGAACGATGAGTTCAATTTGTTTTTCAGTTTCGGTTGCGGATAAGTGAATGAAGAAATTGCCTTCAACTTTGCTCGCGCCGTGCTTAATCGCGTTTTCAACGAGCGGTTGAAGCAGAAGGCTCGGAACGGATGCCTTCAAAAGTTTTTCAGGCACATCGATGGCAACGCGCAATCGCTCCCGAAAGCGAACTTTTTCAATCGCAAGATACAGTTTAACTGACTCGAGTTCGTCTTCAAGCGTAACGAGCGGCTGTTTTGAGGCGCGAAGGCTGTATCGAAAAAGGTCGGCGAGCGATTCGGTAACGGCTTCGGCTTCGTCGGGGCGCGCGCGAATGAGCGCGGCGATGGAGTTGAGCGCGTTGAATAAGAAGTGCGGATTGATTTGCGCCCGAAGGGCTTTGAGCTCCGCTTGCAACGCCGCTTGTTCGGCTTGTCGGGCTTGGCGATAAAAGAGCATCAAATAGTAAATCGAGTTGCCAAGAATCGAAAGCACAAACGAGACCGATAAAATCGCAACGAAGACTTCAGACGGAATGACGCAATCACCAAGAACCAACAGTTCAATCTGACGCGCAATCACAAACGAAAATGACGCGGAAATCGACTGAATCAGAATGTGAAGAATTGCCGTCGTCTTGTTTCTGAGCGGGAAAATTCGGTGCGCCAATTCGCCCGACGCAAGTTGCGTAAGGCAAATAATCGTGGTGTATTCAAGCGAGATAAGGTAACCTTGCCAAATCGGAATTGCGTTGTGTTCAACGCCGAGCAGAAGTTGAATCGTCAGAATCGCCAGTTTCGCGATGGCGGCAATGATGAAAATCGCGGCAACCGTGCCGAGCCACTGCTTTTTCGTGTGCGGGAAGATGTGAAATGACGTCCGTTTAGTCATATATCGTAGCGGGTCATGACAAAAAGACATCGGTTAAATCCAACGTAAATCCGTCTAAAATCTTTGAAGCGACTTTCCCTTTTCCCGCCGCAAAGGAGAAGAGGTCAAATTGTCCGTTTGCGAGTTCCATCACCTCGACCGATTGATTTTGCGGGTCAATCAGCCAATACTCTTTCACGCCGAAGCGCTCGTAGAGTTTGCGTTTGCGATAGCGGTCGTCCGACATCGTGCTGGGCGAAAGAATTTCAACCACAAGGTCAGGCGCTTTGACGACGACGAACTCGTCAGTTGCGTTAGCGGTCTTGTTGGAAATGAACGCGAGGTCGGGTTGCGGCGCGTTGTAATCGTCGACCAAAAGCGTGATGGGCGCGAAGAAAACCTCGCCAAGATTTTTCTCCAAGACAAATTGGTCGAGTTTTCTAAACACGTTGCGCGCGATGCGCTGATGTTGAAGCGTTGGCGTATTGCGTTGCACGGGCTCTCCGTCTAAAAGTTCGTAAATGTGGCGGTCGTCGTCAGGGAAATCTAATTCTCTGAACTCGGCGTAGGTGATTTTTTTGACGAGCGTTTCCATAATTTTGTCAAACGGTTTGAATTATCGCGCTGTCCGAAAGGTAAAGCGAATCGCGCCTTGTTTGCAACCATCGACGCAAACGCCGCAAAGGACGCATTCGTCGTTTTCCATCTTGCCCGTTTTCACCATCTTGGACACGTCGAGGCTCATCGAGCAATGTTTGGCGCATTGTTCGCACCCGACGCACTTTTCGGGAGCGGCTTCCAAACGAAGCGACGGCAAGCGGAGCGCGAGCAAGTCTGAAAGTTCCATTATTGCCTTCGCAACCGCTTTCGCGTCTTGTGAATTTGGAACGACGGGCGGCTCATGGCTTGCCATTACGCGCAAGACGACGGAGGCGATTTTATATGCTTCATATTTTGCTTCTTGCGTGGTCATCGCTGAATCGTTTTAAGGTGAAACAGAACGATTAAAACTCGGCTTTGACGCCTGCAACGGGCAAAAATTGCCACTGCAAAATGCGGTCGGGCTGATTCTTCTTTTCGTTCCAGGCGATTCGCTCGACATTTTCAAAGTTCATCACGTTTTGCAAATCCACGAAGAAGAGCGTGTTCCAACCGAAGAGCGAGAAGCGATAATCGGCGCGAATGTCGAGTCGGCGATAGTCGGCGAAGCGTTCTCCATTTGTGCGCGAATAATCCAAGACGTCGCGATTCACCGCTTGCGACGCCGCCAAGTCAAAGGGCGTGTAAGGTCTGCCGCCTGCATATCTGAACTTCGCCGAAAGTTCAAGCGCATGGGTGATTTTGTAGCCGCCGATAACCGTGAACATGTTTTGAAAATCAAACGCGCTCGGTCGCTCGTCGCCGTTGCCGTCTTTGAATCGAATTTGCGAGAAGCCATAGCTCACCATTCCGTAAAACTTATCCGAAAGTTTTTTATGCGCGAAAAATTCTATGCCGCGCGCATAGCCGTTTGAACCCGATCGAATGCGCTCGTAGGGAGCGTCAAAATCCGCGCCTACGCTCGAATAAACATACTGCGGATTATTCACGCTCACGGGATAGTCGCGGTATTCTTTCGCATAAACTTCCACTGAAAATTTCAAATCTTCCGACGGGAAAAATTCCACGCCTGCGACGGCTTGATAAGTTTTCATCCAATCCACTTCGCGGTTGCGTTCATCGGCAACAAGCCAGATAAGCGGCGGAGCTTGTTGATACAATCCACCCCCCAGATTGAAGCGCACTTTATCCGTAACATCATAACTGGCGGAAAGTCGCGGCGAGACGGCGTGTTTGGAGTTGATGAAATCAAAGTAATCCCATCGAAGCCCTGCGGTAACGCTGAAATCGGCGGTGAAATTGCGCGTGTATTGCGCATATGCGCCGAGCTTCGTTGATTCACCATTAAAATTGATGTTGATGTCGTCGGCGCGTTGAAAAATCACGTTGTCGTTGGAAATCGCGCGAGCCGTTACGCCAAGTTCAAACAAATCGCGTACGCTGAATCGCTTTGAAAAATCTGAACGAAAGAGGATTTCTCGATCGGTTGAGATGTTGCTTTCGTCGAGTTGCCGAAAAGTTTCGTTGCCGTTTGCGTCAACGCTGACGCTGTCGTTGCGCCAAGTATTTCGGTAGGAATTGATTGAAATCGAAGAGCGCAAAAAGGCGCTGTTGTCAATAAGCCATTTATGCGATAGCCCTGCGATGTAACGCCAGTTGTCTGAAACGGCATCGCGGTTGAACAAGGCATTTTCGTCTGCGTTTTCAAAATCTTTGAATCGGATTTCGTCAATGCCTCCAAGACCGATGAGCGCGAGCGAGTGATTATCCGAAAGTTGATAGGTGGCTTTGAGATTAAAGTTCCAATAATTCGGAACGCCCGTCAATCCCGTGCCTCGCATAATTAAATCGAGGTAACTGCGCCGAGCGGAAAAGAGGAGCGAGCTTTTATCGGTTTGAAGGGGCGTCTCGATGATTGCGCCAAATCCGCCGAGACCTAAGTCGAACTTCGCGTGCGTGTTGCGCTTGTCGCCGTCGCGAAATTTGATGTCCATAATCGACGAGAGACGGTCGCCGTATTTTGCGCCGAAGCCGCCCGCGCTGAAATGGACGTCGGAAAGAAAATCAGCGTTAATCATTCCAATCGGACCGCCTGAAGCGCCTTGTTGCGAGAAGTGATTGATGTTCGGAACTTCAATGCCATCAATCATAATAAAGTTTTCGATGGGCGAGCCGCCGCGCGCGATGATGTCGTTTCGTGCGTCCGAGCCGAAGGCAACGCCGGGCAGAATTTGCACCATTCGGCTTACATCTTCAACGGCACCGGGCGCGCGCCGAATTTCCTCTTGCGTGAGCGTATTTGAACTGACCCGCATGTCTTCCGATTTCTCAAACGCCTTCACGCCCGTAATGACTTGCTCCGACTGTTGATAGGCATCGATTTTTAATTCAATCGAGAGTTTTGCGCTTTGCGTCGAGCTGACGCGCACATCGGAGCGAATGATGGTTTTGTATTCGGGCGCGGTGATTTTTAGCCGATATGTCCCAATCGGAATCCCCGTGAGGCGAAAAGCCCCGTTGATGTCGGTCGTCGCTCCCAATTTCGTTCCCAAGACTTCCACCTTTGCGCCGATGATTTCTTGTTGCGTGTCGCGGTCAAGAAGTTGACCTTCAATTGTTCCCGTTTCCTGTGCGAAAACAATCGCCGCGAAAAAGAGGAATCCTGCGAGTAAAGAGAGACGTTTCATAATTGCAGTTGATTTGATGTTGAAGAAACTTGAATCACGATGCAAAAATAAGGCGCAAAGGCGCGCTTTCTCAGAAGATTGGCGCAAACGGGCGAACTTTCGGACGAATGGTCGGTTTTGAAGAGTGAGCGGCAGGAATGGACGGCAATTATTCGTCATTTCAGAGCAATAAATTTTTGATGCAGACAGGTATGCAACAGTATGCACAATAGCATCAAGCTGAGTTTAGCCTCGTGGGTGAAAGCTGGTGTGAACTTCTTTCAAGAATTGCCTATCAATGTGCGTGTAAATTTGCGTCGCCTTGATAGTGCTGTGCCCCAACATTTCTTGCACGGCGCGTAAATCGGCACCGCCCTCGAGCAAGTGCGTAGCAAAAGTGTGCCGAAGTGTGTGCGGACTCATTTCCTTCTGAATCTCGGCGCGCTTGGCGTTTTCGGTGATGATGTTGTAGAAACTCATGCGCGTAAGTTTTCTGCCGCGTGCATTGAGAAAAAGATAATCTTCAGATTGTTGGCATATTAAGCGCACGCGCAGTTCGGTTTGGTAGCGCGTAACCCAAAAAATTGCCGACCGCCCCACAGGCACAAGCCGCTCTTTTGAGCTTTTTCCAAACACGCGAATAAATCCTGCTTCAAAATAAAGGTTCTGCTGTTTGAGCTCGACCGCTTCACTGACGCGGACTCCCGTGGCATACATCAATTCTAAAATAGATTTATCGCGCAAGGCAAATTTCGGCGACGGATTCTTCTCGCTCATCGGAGCGTCAAGCAAGCGAAAAACTTCATCGTGCGTTAGGACAGTCGGCAAATATCGGCTCGATTTGGGAAGCGAAATTTCTTCCGCCACATTTTTAGAAAGAATTTTTTCCGAGAGCAAAAACTTATGCAGAGAGCGAATGGCAGAAATGTTGCGCGAAACCGATGTAGATTCTAATCCGAGTTCCGAAATTTCTTTCAGAAAGGCGCGAACGTGTTCGCTGGTGGCGTCGTCGAGCGTCGGGCATTGCTCTTGAATGAACAAGAGGTAGCGAGTAAGGTCGCGCTTGTAGGCGTCGCGGGTGTTGTCGGAAAGGTTGCGCTCGAGTTTGGTGAAGTTGAGAAAGTCGCGCAGATAGGTTTTGTATTGCGCGTTGAGGTCGGTCGTCTTAATGGCGTTCGATGGGGGTTCGTCGGTGTTATCCGTCAACTTTGTGTTCACGCTTCTTGAATTGTGGTTGTGCGGAAAGATACTTCAAAATTTTTTCTGTTGCGCCAAGTCGCGCTTTGACAAACGCCGCCGCTTTTTCGCCTGCTCGTTGCCGTAGCGTGTCGTTTACAAACAGCATGCGCAGTGTAGAATGGAGCGATGTTTCAGTTACGATAAACGCGCCGCCTGCCTCGACCAATTCTTTGGCTTCGCGCGATTTGTGAAGGTTTCCGCCGAAAAGCACAGGCACGCCATGCACCGCCGCCTCGAGCGTATTATGCACATTCACCCCAAAGCCGCCGCCGACGTATGCCACGCTCGCAAGCGCATACAGTTCCGCCAAATAGCCCATTGCATCAACGATTAACACTTGCTCACTTGAAAAATTGTTCGGCAACTTTGAAACCTTCGCATAGCCAAAGTTCATTGCCGTTAAAAGCGATTCAAGGCGCGCAAGATTTTCTGCGCCAAGTTCGTGCGGCACAAGAATCAGCGAAACGCCGCTCAGATGCTTTACGGCTTTGACGAGCAGTTCTTCATCGACTTGCCAAGTGCTTCCGCCAACGAGCACACGCTTGCCACGATAAAAGTTTTCCAAGTGCGCGATTTTCTCGCGTCCTTTGCTTCGCTCGAAGACTTGGTCGTAGCGCGTATCGCCTGCAACTTCAACGGGGTTCAGTTCAAACCTTTCGCGCAATGCGCTCGCATCGCGTTCCGAGACGGTGAAAATTTTATCGAAGCACGAAAAGATGACGTTGTAAAACGACCTTAAAATCGGTTTGAAGTAAGCAGACTTGGCTTGAACGGAGGCGGCAATCAGGAGTAGTTTTGCACCGAGCCGTTTGGCTTCGAGCAAGTGATTGAGCCAGAAATCGTATCGCACGACGACGGCAATATCGGGCTGAATGAGCGCGCAAAATGCACGAGCGTTTCGGGGCGTATCTTCGGGCAAGTAGGTGATAAGGTCGGCATCGGGAAAATTCTTCCGCGCCTCGTAGCCTGAAACGGAAAGAAACGAGACAACAATCACCCAATCGCCTTGCTGACGCAGTTGGCGGATAATCGGACGCGCTTGCTCAAACTCGCCGACCGATGCGACATGAAACCAAATGCGCATGCATTCTTTGGGAAGCGTCTGAACTTTTTCGGTGAGCGTTTCAAAGAGGTGCTGACGCCCTGCAAGCGTGGCACGAATTTTCGGATTGAAGATTCCCAAAAAGCGCAACAGCAAAAGGAATAAAGGAAGAAGCAGATTGTAAATCGCGCGCCAAAGCGTGAGCATTGAACTTGAACGAAGTTCGTTGGAATGTTGTAAGTTGAAATTGTCGTTTGTAAGATAATCTTTCTTCAACAATCGCTGTTTCAAACTCGCACTTCAACACTATGCGACTTACCTTCGCGCTCCTTATTCTCGCCGTTGCCTTCATCGGCGCGTTTCTGTTTTTTCTTCGTGGATATGCTCGCACGCCAAAGCCAATGGGCAGTGCAAACGCAAACCCAAGTCCTGATTGGGTGAAGCGCGCAGTCATTTATGAAATCTTCCTGCGCAACTTCACGCCCGAAGGCACTTTCAAAGCTGCACAAGCGCGACTTGCCGACCTCAAAGCCCTTGGTGTCAATACCATTTGGCTCATGCCGATTCATCCCATCGGCAAAGAGAAACGCAAAGGCTCGCTCGGTAGTCCTTATTCCATCAAAGATTATTTTGACATCAACTCTGAACACGGCACGAAAGAAGATTTCAAAGCGTTCGTTAAAGCCGTGCACGAGTTAGACCTCAAAGTCGTGCTCGATTTCGTTGGAAATCATACTGCGTGGGATTGCCCGCTCGTCAAAGAGCGCCCTGAGTATTACCTCAAAGACAAAAAAGGCAACATTGTTTCGCCCAATCCCGATTGGTATGATATTGCGCAACTCGATTACAAAAATCCTGCAGTGCGCACTTACTTTGCCAATGTGCTGAAAACTTGGCTCAAAGATTACAATGTCGACGGCTTCCGATGCGATGTCGCCGAAGCCATTCCGTCCGATTTTTGGCAAACGACGATTGCTGAACTGCGCCAAATCAAACCTGATATTTTAATGCTTGCCGAAAGCACCTTGCCCGAACATCATACCGTTGGCTTTGACCTCACTTACAGTTGGAATGTGTATGATGTAGTGTTGGAGATTGTCAGCGGCAAGAAGTCGGCACAACATTTAGACGAAATTTTAGCCACCGAAGAAAAAGTTTTTGCCAAAGGCTCGCTTCGACTTCGATTCAATTCCAATCACGACCGTGTGGTCGAGCATGGCGCGCCGATTGAAGCCTTCGGCGGCATCGAAGGCGCGAAAGCCACTGCCGCGTTGATGTTCACGATGGGCGGTTACGGCACAATTCGCTCGGTTCCGCTTTTCTACAACGGCGATGAAGTCGGCTATAACAAACGCACATCGCTCTTTGAAAAAGAGCCAATCGCTTGGTCAACGCCGCATGCACAAGACTTTGAAACCTTTTATCGTAACCTCATTTGGCTTCGTAAAACACAGCTCGCAATCGTTGAGGGCACAATGGAAAAAGTAAAATCGTCGAACGACGAAGCGGTTTATGCCTTCACGCGCACAACGGAAAACAATAAAGTGCTGATTGCCATTAACCTTCGTAATGCGCCGCTGAATGTGTTTCTGCGTGTTGAGCCAAATAAAACGCTCTACGATTTTTTTGAATCTGGCAAGCAACTTGTCACAAAAGATGGAAACCTTAAACTTGCGCTCAACGCCTTTGAGTTCAAGTGTTTGGTGTTCAAATAACTTTCACGAAATATGTTCACGGGAATTGTTAAAGATGTTGGCGAAGTGATTTCTACGACGCGCAAGGGCGACGGACTTCGTTTGAAGATTCGATTTTACGCGCACGAGTTTAGCGATTTAAGCATTGATGAAAGTGTGAATTGTTCGGGCGCATGCCAAACGGTTGTAGCTCGTGAGGGCAATGCGTTTGAAGTCGATACCGTTGCTGAAACGCTCAAAAAAACTACGCTTGGCAGTTGGCGCGTTGGCACAAAGGTCAATCTCGAGCGCGCACTTCGACCGATTGACCGACTGGGCGGGCATTATGTGCAAGGGCACGTCGATAGCGTGGGCACAATTACTTCGATTCAAAATCTCTCTAATAGTTGGGAAGTGTGGATTTCGTTTGAGTCGTCGTTTGAGCCAAATGTAGTACCCATTGGCTCGATTGCGGTTGATGGCATTAGTTTGACGGTGGCGGAAGTAACAGGCAATCACTTCAAAGTGGCGATTATTCCCTACACGTGGGCGCACACGACGATGGGCACAAAGCAAGTTGGCGACACGGTCAATTTGGAATTTGATATTCTTGGAAAGTATGTGCAAAAGCAACTGTTGTTTCTTAGCGAAGCCGCCCCGAAGTTAAGCGAAGCGCGTTTGAAAGAATTAGGCTACTGAATATCTTGTATCGAAATCTTTTTAACTTCATCAAAAACCTTTTCATCGTCTCATCGTGAGCGACTTTCAATCGTGAGCGATTTTAACGCAACCGAGTAAGTATGACTTTACCGAATCAACTAACGACCCTGCGCATTTTGCTCACGCCGGTGTTTGTATGGCTGATTCTTTCTGACGCACCGCACTTGCGCATTTGGGGCATTGTTGTGTTTATCATCGCTTCTCTCACCGACCTTTACGATGGCTATCACGCACGCAAATACGGACAAACGACACGATGGGGCGCATTCATGGACCCACTTGCCGATAAAATTCTCATCACGTCAGCATTTATTTACTTCGTGCATCTTGGCTTGCTGCCGCTGTGGATGGTGGTTGTGGTTGCCTTTCGCGATGTGATGGTTACACTTCTGCGTCTTTATGCAGAGTGGAAAGATAAGCCGGTGATTACAAGCAAATCCGCCAAAATTAAAACCGCGCTGCAAAACGTGTTCGCCTATGTGTTGCTATTGCTTTCACTGCTTCGCGAGAACATTCTGTTCAGCGACTCGATTAGCAGTGTTGCCGAACGACTCTTGTTTCATGAGTGGGTATATTGGGCAATGCTCGGGCTAACGCTTTACACTGCCTACACAGGCATCGCCTATCTTTTTGAAAATTGGCAGACGCTTCGCGCGGCTTATTTCGGAGCGCGCTCTACCCTCAACGCTTCATAACGATGCGCCAACTTGCAAAACTGCTCGGCACAGGATTTGGAACAGGCTACTTGCCCTACGCTCCGGGCACTTGGGGAAGTTTAGCCGCGTTGCTTTTGGCATGGTTTGTTCCGCACTTTACATCGATTCCGACATTCTTCTATCTTATCATTGTTTTTTTTGCCATTGGCGTTTGGACGGGCGGTGAAGTAGAAAAAGATTACGGCAAAGACGCCAAAGAAATCACGATTGACGAGTTCGTCGGGCAGTGGATTGCACTGCTCTTTGTTCCGAAAACCGTCCTTGCCTTCGCGCTTGCGTTCATCTTTTTTCGTTTTTTTGATGTGGCGAAAATCGAGCCGATTAACAAACTTCAAAAACTGCCCAAAGGCTGGGGCGTGATGATGGACGATGTTGTGGCAGGCGTTTATGCCAATCTTTGTGTGCACCTTACGCTTTGGATAACCGGACGCTTTTCGTGAGCCGAAATCCTAAACTTTTTTAACTCATAGTGAGCGTTGTATATTATTTGCAATCTTAAACTTTAAGAACTTCAACTTGCTGATGAGCCGCGATTCCATCACTAAAAGCGATATAGAAAAACTCTTTTTGCAATACTACGCCGACGGCAAACGCGACGAGTTTTTCCTTACCGACCGCTACAACAACTTGAAGTTCCCTCAACTCCAAAAAGAAAATGCAAAAAAAATTAAAGATGTTGCCGTCAGTTTGGTTCGTGCGGGATTTTTGAATGGACAAATTCATCAAGACAAAGGCGACATTACCGTTACAACCAAAGGCATTACGGTTGAAGGATTAAAGTATTTGAAAAACTTTGCGCAGTCTAAAAGTTAAGGTGCTCGTGTTAAGGTGCTCGTGTTAAGGTGCTCGTCTTTTGCACACTGTTGCTATCCTTCTTTTGAGAACCTCCTTTGAAAACTTCTTAGGCTACTTTTGCGTATAGTGCAAGGTAAATTTGCAACCTAAAACATTAAAAGATTAAGGAATATGATGGACAGAACACTCTCGTCTTACACCAGCGTTGGCGGCAGAGCCTCCGCACTTTCAGCGGTTCAAACCCGCGTGATGAATCAAGTTTATTTATGGATGACGCTTGGGCTTGCACTCACAGGCGCGACCGGCTTTTTTGTTGCAACCACTGATGGTGTGAAACAAGTCATCTTCGGAAACATGATTGTGTTTTGGGGATTGGTGATTGCGCAATTAGGTCTTGTCTTTGTCATCAGCGGACTTATCAATCGGCTTTCGGCGGCGGCGGCAACAGGGCTCTTTTTCCTTTACTCCGCACTGAACGGGCTGACGCTAGGGGCGATTTTCCTCGTCTACAGTCTCGGCTCGATTGCAGGCGTATTCCTCATCACCGCCGGAACGTTCGGCGTCATGAGCCTTTACGGCATCACGACGAAAACCGACTTGACCAAAATCGGCAACCTGCTTTTCATGGCACTCATCGGCATTGTGATTGCAGGATTGGTCAATATCTTCATTGGCAGTTCAATGCTTTCGCTGATTATTAGCGTGATTGGCGTGATTGTTTTCACGGGCTTAACGGCTTACGACGCACAACGCATTAAAGAAATGTCGGCATCAGCGTTGGATGGCGAGTCGGAAGGTAAAATCGCCGTGCTGGGTGCATTGAGCCTTTACTTGAACTTCATCAACTTGTTCCTCTCGCTCTTGCGCCTATTTGGCTCACGCGAAGAATAAGCATTTAAGCATATCGTAAGTTTGGCGGCAGAGTGCCTTGTGCATTTTGCCGCTTTTTGTTTTAATGCCCTCGTGTATGTGAATCGGTGCTTTCCTTCGCCCTTTGAGACGAGTTGAAAATTGTCGAACTTTGCAGACTTTTGCATCACGATTCACACTTCAATGCATCGAACTTCACTTCTCGCTTTTCTTTTGTTTGGAATCTCGGCATCGCTCTCGGCGCAAATTGGCGGCACGGCGGCGGCTTATTCGCGCATGGGCTTCGGCGCGCGCGGCATCGGACTTGGCAATGCAGGCGGCGCAGTTACACAAGAAGGCGAATACCACCCCTATTACAATCCTGCCGTGTTAGGCTTCGCCGAAACTTACTCCGCGTCGGCAACTTACGGCTACCTTCCGCTCGACCGCCGCTTGAACTTCGCCACCTTCACGGGTAACATCGGACCTGGCGCGGCTGTTGGATTTTCGTGGGTTAATTCGGGCGTGAGCAACATCGATGGGCGCGACCGCGACGGCAATCCGACCGAACAACTTTCTACTTCGGAAAACCTATTCATTCTTTCGTTTGCGCGTCGCTTCACCGACGACCTTGCGCTTGGCATCTCGCTTCGCGGCTACCTTGCGTCGCTTTTCGCCGAAATTCAAAACTCCTTTTCGCTTGGCTTCGACTTTGGAGCGGTTTATCGCGCCTATACCGATAACCTTTCTTCGCTTCATCTCGGCGTTGCCATCAGCGACATCAACGCAAGGTATGAATGGAACACTGCGCCGATTTACGGTCAGCAAGGCACAACCACCACAGACGCTTTACCAATTTCATACAAAGTTGCCGCCGCATATTCACGCGAAAAAATCTTCGGAATGAAATCGATTTTAATCGCGTCCGAAGTGCAACTGCTCTCCAAAAATTTTGATGGCTTGCAAACGGCGTTCGTTACTGAAAACGGCATTTCGGTTGCGCGTAGTGAAATTGTGTCGCTTAAAAAATCAGAAACCCATTTGAAACTCGGCGTGATGCTTCAACCGATTCGCGAACTGCGCTTGCGCTTCGGGATTGACCGCTTAGGCGTGCAAGGCGTTGCCTTCACTGAAATTGCGCGCGCTTCCACAGGCTTTACGATTGAATATCCGATTCAAGACTACCTTGCGACGATTGATTACGCCATTCTCTTTGAACCTTACGCGCCAATCGGCACAAGTTTTTTCACCTTTGGCGTTCGGTTTTAATTCAAATCATTGACGATGAAACGCATTGTTGGTTTGATTTTTGCGGCACTCTTTTTTTCGTGCGGCGATGAACGCGCACTCAACGAGCCAAAAGGCATTCCGCCTGAACTCATCTCGCTTCAAGTTTCGCCTGACACCGTTTTCTTTGGGTTACTGCCGACCGATGCGCAAGCACGTGCGCGCGTTGCGTTTGGATTTTCGGCAACAGTCAAACAAGTGGACTTACTTGCAACAAGTTTGCGCGCTGAATTGCTCAATGCTCGTGGCGAAACGATTGCCACAAAGGAAATCGCGCTACAAAACAGTGCGTCGCAATTTTCTGTGAGCGATACGCTCGCGCTCTTGCTTCGGCGAAGTGAAATTGAACCCTTCACGATTGCCGTCAACGCTTTTGATGAATTTGGACGCAGTGGCGGCAATGCACGCGCAAGCGTGGTGGTGCGACCGCCAAATGCGCGTCCGCAACTGTTGAGTGCGTTTTCGCCCGATACGGTGCGCATCGGCGAGTTTCTCGTTTTGAGAGCAACGGTTAATGATAGCGACGGGCTTGGCGATATTGCGTCCGTGTTTTACTTCTCGCGCCGTCCTGATGGTGTTCTTGCTAATCAAGGCAATCCGATTCAGATGTATGACGATGGCGGTGTGAATCCGTTCAGCGGCGATGAAGTGGCGGGCGATGGTATTTATTCATTTCGCGCGCAAGTGCCGCCAACGTCGCTACTCGGAACATTTACTTACACATTCTACGCACGCGACCGCTTCAATGCACAAAGCGATAGCCTTGTGCGTCAAACCACGATTGTGCAACCTTAATTTGCAATTTTAATCTGTTCAGAATGTTTTGGAGACTCTCTTTTGCTTTGATGTTCCTGACGAGTGCGGCGCTCGCTCAACCAACATTTTCATCGAAGTATGAAAAGCGGACGGCGCAGTCGCTTTTGCTCTCGGCTTCTGCTTCAAATCCAAGTTCAAATATCATCAGTTACTTTGGCTTCAATGACGCGCGGCGCGAACTTTGGCTCGGCACGCTCGGCGGATTGAATGTGCTTGAAGATACCGCGCTTCAATTTCGCACGGTTACGGACTTTGAGCGGTTTAATCGTCAAGGCGTGCAAAGTTTGACCGTATTAGATGATACAATTTGGGCGGCAACTTCCACACGACGCGACGGACAGCCAACAGGCGACGGATTGATATTCTCGCTCGACGGCGGCAGAACTTGGTCGGAACGCGCCCAACCGCTCGACCGCCAAACCGACACGCTCGAGCAATACGGCATCAATACGCTCAAAGCCTTGTCGATTATTGTGCCACAACAAAATGTGATTTACAGCATGTCGTTTCGTTCTGCATCGGCGACACAACCGAACGGAAGCATTTGGATTGCCTCGTGGTCGGGCGGGATTCGTCGAAGCACGAACAACGGCGACTCGTGGCAACGCATGGTGCTTCCGCCTGACAATGTGCAACGCATCGCGCCAACCGATACGCTGCGCTTCGCCTTTGAACCACGACGCGGCACAACAGGCGAACTCACGTTCTTGGGCTTTTCTGTGCTTGCCGCTTCCGACGGCGCGGTTTGGTGCGGCACGGTCGACGGCGTTTGCCGAACTACACAAGCCGATTCGCTCTATCCGGCTTGGACGAAGTTCAATCGCCGATTCAGCGGACTTTCAGGAAATTGGATTATTGCCATTCGCGAACAGCGCACTGCAACCGATACGCTGATATGGCTTGCCTCGTGGCGTGCCGACGACAACGCTGAACGCTTCGGCGCGTCTTACACTTCCGACAACGGCAGAACTTGGCGCATCGCGCTCGATAATGAACGCCTCTATGATTTCGCCTTCAACGGCGATACGGTCTATGCCGTCGGCTCAAATGGGTTGTTTATTTCGCCGAACAAAGGCAGAACTTGGATTAACAAACGCAACTTGATGGATAAAGACAATCTGCGCCAGTTTATCGGCACATCGGCGGAATTTTTCGGCTGTTTTGTTCAGCCCCTTTCAATAGGCGGAAAACGCTTATGGGTTGGCACAGCAGACGGGACGGCGATTTCTGACGATGGCGGAAATACATGGCAAATTCTTCGCGCGAATAAATCCGTCGCGACGGCTGAAATGCGCACCTACGCCTATCCGAATCCCTTTGCGCCAAACCTTGACGGACAAGTTCGAATTCGATACAAACTTTCCCGCGATGCTACGGTTACCATTCGCATTTTGGACTTCTCGATGAACCTTGTCGCGACGCCTGTGAACGCACAGCCGCGCCGTAGCGATAGAGAAGAAGAAGATGTTTGGAACGGTAAGACTGATTTCGGCGGGAAAGTCGCCAATGGCGTTTATTTCTACAGGGTTGAAGCCAAAGGGCAAGAGCCGATTTATGGGAAAATCATGGTGCTCAATTAACTCACTGCTCCTACGAAAAAAACTTAAATGCTATGCATCGCGCGTTCTGCTACTTGTTCTTTGTGATATGTCTTTTCCTTAGTGCCATTTCACTTACATCATTCGGTCAAGAGCGTCCCTTGCAAATTTCTACCCGACTTCGCGAAACCGGGAATTGGAACGGTCTGTATTTAAGGCTTCGCTTTGCTGAACGGTTTTCTTATTACGGCGAGCATCATTTGAGATTTCGGAACAGTGAGGATAACCTTTATGATTTTGTTGGGCGATGGCGGCAGAGTTACAACCGTTTTGGTTTAGCCATTCAGATTAGCGATAACCTTGAAGTGATTATCGGTCCAACATTGGTTCTAAACTTTACCCCAAGTCCGAGCAATCCGAATTTTGAGACAGCGGTTTATGAGCCGCGCATTTGGCAACAATGGTTATTCAGCATGAACATCGACCGCGTTAAAATTTATCATCAATTTCGGTTTGAAAATCGTTGGCGGCGGAGCAATGCGGTTGGCTCTGAATATGATTTTACCAATCGGTATCGCTATAAATTTCTGTTTTATGTGCCGATTAACAAACCGAAAATTGACGTGGGCACATAGTTCATTGCGCCAAGTGCAGAAATTTTCATGCAGTCGGGCGATAACATTGTGATGAATCCGTTTGAAGACTTTCGTGTTTATACGGGCATTGGCTATATCCTCAACGAGAATGTTACATTTTTCGGTGGGCACATGTGGACTTTCGGGCAGGAGCGTTCAGGCTTTGAATACGCTCAAACGCATATTATTCGGTTGAATGTCTTTATTGGTCTTGACTTCCGAAATGTTGAGAATAAAATTCCAAGAATTAACATTGGCGATTAAATGATGCAGAAACGATTTTTGATTTCGCTTGCAGGTTTAACCGTGATTTGCATTGGGCTTGGGATTGCTGTTGCGCGTGTTTCCTCTGAACGAAATGAACTCAAAAGCCTTGTGGCAAAGCAACAGGATTCACTCCTTTATTTTCGGTTAGAAACGCTCGGCGATTCGCTTCTTATAGGCGGGCAATGATTCACTTGCGATTCTTACTTTTGCACGCGCAGATTCGCTTTTTTCTCAATCGGTTTTGACAGAACGCGCCGAGTTTTTCATCAGCAATCGCGATAGCCTTCGCCAAAACAGGCGTGAAGAGTTTGAGACGCTTCGCAGAAAAATGCAACAAACGCTTCGCTCGCTTCTTGCGCGTGAAGAAGATGTGCGTTCGCGCGACAATCAACTGCGCGATATGAACCAAGAATACGAACTTCTTCAACAAGAACTTTCCGCACTTCAAAGAGAACTCGAGGAAAAAGTCCGCTCTATTGGGAAATTAGAGTTTAAGACTTTGCGCGGAAACTCGGTTTATTATGTTGGTGATGTAAAAGATGGCAAAGCCAATGGCTACGGGTCGGGGTCGTTTTCGACGGGGAGCATTTATGTGGGCACTTGGAAGGATAATCGCAAGCACGGCACAGGTCGCTACACTTGGAAAGACGGAAGCATTTACGACGGCGAATATGAAAATGATTATCGGAACGGCATTGGGACTTATTTTTTCACGACGGGCGAAAAGTATGTTGGCGAATGGAAGAACGACAAGCGGGAAGGCAAAGGCACGCTTTACGATAAAAATGGCAAGGTTTTGCTCGATGGCATGTGGAAAAACGACGAGTTTGTTAGGTAATGTAGTTGCGCAAACTAATTCCCGAATCGTGTATATTCGCTTGAACTTAACAATCAGTTGAATTCGATGGACGATATTTTTGCAAAATCGCTGGCACCTGCGTTAGGATACCCCGAAGAAGAAGTGGTCGGGTGGTTGGAAGCGGTATTTCAAAAAATCGCAGAAGAATTAGTGCTCAATGGCGAAGCGCGATTAGTGGAGTTAGGCGTTTTACAGCGCGTGCATGTTCCCTCTGAACCGCGTGAAGTCAATGGAAAATTGATGCTTGTGCCGCCGCACTATGAAATCAAACTCAATCGCACGGCGGTGTCGGAAGATAGTTTGATATTTGATGTCGGCGTTGAGCAATTACAGTTGGAAGAAGAGGTTGCGCACAAGTTTGCAAAAGGATTTGCGCGCGTCGTTGAAAAAGTGGTGGAAGTGCGTGGCTCGTTGCAGATGGGTGAGTTAGGCGAATTTATACGCACAGAGCGTGGTGGGTTGATGTTTAAGCAGTCGCCGACTTTCTCTAAACTTTTGGATAAACCGTTTGTTGGGCTTTTACCCGTAACCATTTCGGAACGGCACGAGCCAACACCTGCCGCTCAGGTACCCAGTGAGGAGATTGCTAATCAGCCTGTTGCTAATCAGCCGATTTATACAGAGCCGAAAACGGCTCGTGCGCCCGAACTTTTGGGTGCAACGATGCAACATGTGCCCGCAGGAATGCAGGATTCTTATTCAGCGAATGAGTCTGTCGCTGAACTTTCGCCGTCCGACGCCGACGCTTCGTTTTTGAAATCGCCTACGCTCTCGCCGATTGATGAGCCGAGTTTGCCATCAACGTCTTTATCTGAAAGTAAAAATTCGCTTTTTGAGGAAGTAGACGAACCTTCTTCTTCGGATGTAAGTGATGCACCATCGCAAAGAGAGCCGCTCTTTGTGGCACTTGCCGCCGCCGCCAAAGCCCCGCCTGAATCAGAGGACGAGAGAGGCACGGCAAGACAAAAGGATATAAACGCTACTGACGAAAACGGTAAGATGTTTCAATATGAGGCGGATGTCCCGACGAAAGCACCCTATAAACCCCTCCTGGACGTCGCACCACCCGCGCCTGTGCCGTCTTCAACCGAAGACCCATCTACTTGGGTCGATGATGCGCCAGATGATAAAGAAGCACCCGTTTTACGCAACATTGCCATCGCAACGGCGATTGTTTTCTTTACGGTCATCATTGCCTTTATTGTGATGAAGTATGAATCGATTTCCTTCACGCCGCCTGCGCCGCCTGCACCTGTAGACCGTGCTAAAATTGAATCCGAAAAAGCCGCTGCTGCTCGCGCCGAAGCCGAGCGCATTCTTGCCGAAAAATCTATCCCGAAAAAGCCCGCTCGTATTGATAGTTCCACGATAAAAGCCGAAGGCGTGCTTCTGAAAAACATCACCAAAGCCGCCAAAGACTTGCCAAAAGAACTAACGACGATTGACCTCAGCAAAGGCGGATACACTATCATTGTGGCTTCGCAGCCGAAACGGGAAGATGCAGTTGCAATTGTCGAGGAATTTGGCAAACTCGGATTAGCCGCCACCGTGATGGAAAAGCAAGTTGGCAAAGCGATTCGCTACCGCGTGCGCGTCGGGCAGTTTGCCACGTCCGCCGAAGCCAATGCGGCGAAGAAGAAATACAAAAGCGTCATTCCCTCCGACGCTTTCTTGGAAAAATTGAGCGAACCCTCGCGATAAAATCCGAACAGAAAAACTCAAAGCAAAAGGGGCGATATGCTCGCCCCCTCGCTCACCTATTGTTCCGTTTGTTGCAACGACAACTTCGAGAGTTTACTTCATAGATTACTTGCCGTTTGGCGCATCAACGATAATCGGCTTAATGCCCCAAATCTCTTCGGCATATTCTTTCATCGTGCGGTCGGTCGAGAATTTGCCCATTCTCGCCACGTTCAAAATCGCGCGGCGCGTCCACTCTGCTTTATCGCGATAGACTTTGTCGACCTCTTGTTGTTTTTTGATATACGCTTCAAAATCGGCGCAGACGAAGTATTTGTCGACATTGAGCAGTTCATCGAGAATGGGTTGGAAAATGCCTCGTTCCGTTGGTGCGAAAACGCCAGCGGCAATCATTTCAAGAATTTCCTTCAATGCGGGCGATTCGCTGATGTAGGTGCGCGGATTATAGCCGCTTTGCTTTTTAGCGGCGACTTCTTCGACGGTCAATCCGAAGATGAACATATTTTCCGCGCCGATTTCTTCCGCCATTTCCACGTTCGCACCGTCGAGCGTGCCAATCGTGAGCGCGCCGTTCAAGGCGAATTTCATATTGCCCGTGCCGCTCGCTTCCATTCCCGCCGTTGAAATCTGCTCCGACAAATCCGCCGCCGGAATGATTTTTTCCGCCAGCGACACCGAATAGTTTTCAAGGAATAACACTTTGAGTTTATCGCCGACCTCGCGGTCGTTGTTGACGACGTCCGCAATCGAGTTGATGAACTTGATGATGAGTTTGGCTTTGAAGTAGCCAGGCGCGGCTTTTCCGCCGAACATAATCACGCGCGGCACAACGTCCTTTTTCGGATTGCGTTTGATTTGATTGTAGAGATAAATCGCGTGAAGCGCGTCCAAGAGCTGACGCTTATACTCGTGAATCCGCTTGATTTGAATATCGAACATCGCGTCGGTATTCAATTTCAATTTGTATTTGTGCCTCACATAATCCGCGAGCCGCTCCTTGTTGGCGAGTTTAACCTCTTGCCATTTCTTCTGAAAGGCTTTGTCTTCAGCAAACTTCTCCAAACCTTTGAGTTTGTAGAGGTCCGTTATCCATTCATCTCCAATTTTTTCAGTGATGAGGTCAGAGAGTTTCGGGTTGCAGAGTTTGAGCCAACGCCGCTGTGTAATACCGTTAGTTTTGTTGTTGAATTTTTCGGGATAAATCATGAAGAAATCGCGGAAGAGGGTGGCTTTCAAAATTTCGCTGTGCAATGCCGCAACGCCATTGACGCTGTGTGAGCCGACAATGGCAAGATACGCCATGCGCACCATGCGCTCCGAACCTTCTTCAATAATTGAGACGCGGCGCAAGAGGTCAATATCATTCGGAAACTTCGCTTTGACCTCTTCAAGAAAACGGCGATTGATTTCATAAATGATTTGCAAGTGTCGCGGTAAGACTTTTTCCATCAAACTCACCGACCAACGCTCCAACGCTTCGGGCAGAACGGTGTGGTTGGTATATCCCATCGTGCGCACCGTAATATCCCACGCTTTTTCCCACGCGAGACCTTCTTCATCGATGAGCAGGCGCATTAATTCGGCGACGCCAATGGCGGGGTGCGTGTCGTTGAGTTGCACCGCGACTTTATCAGCAAAGGCATCGAAGGTGGTGTGCGTTTTCTTGTAGCGATAGATGATGTCTTGAAGTGATGCGGAAACGAAAAAGAATTCCTGCTTCAAGCGCAACTCTCTGCCGACGGCGGTCGCGTCGTTAGGATACAGCACTTTGGAAATGGTTTCGGTCAGCACTTTATCGGCAACGGCTTTGCCGTAATCGCCGTGATTGAAGTAATCAAAGTTGAAGTCGCGCGTTGATTTCGCCGACCACAAGCGCAGGTTATTGACCGTGTTATTTCCGTAGCCAGGAATTGGCGTGTCGTAAGCCATTGCCATCACAACTTCTGCATCTTTCCACTCCGCGCGGAACTGCCCACGTGCGTCGATATATTGATGCACATAGCCGTAGAACTTGACGGGATAAAGCGATTCAGGGCGCTCAATTTCCCAAGGGTTTCCATAGCGAAGCCAGTTGTCGGGCGTTTCAACTTGATAGCCGTTGCGAATGTGTTGAAAGAAAATGCCGTATTCATAACGAATGCCGTAGCCGTAGCCGGGCAAACTCATGGTTGCCATTGAATCCAAGAAGCATGACGCGAGCCGACCCAAGCCGCCATTACCAAGCCCTGCATCAAATTCTTGCTCTTCTAATTCTTCCAAGTTGTAGCCGAGTTCCTCGAGCATTTTCCGCGAATTTTCCTCGATGCCGAGATTAATCAGCGCGTTGCCTAAGGTTCTGCCCGTCAAAAATTCCATTGAAAGGTAGTAAAGGCGTTTGGCATCTTGATTGTAGTAGGTTTGTTGGGTTTTAATCCAACGATCGACGAGGCGGTCGCGAACGGTGTAGGCGAGAGCTTTGTAGCAGTCGCGTTCGGTTACGGTGTATTCATCTTTGGCAAGCGAATATCGAATGCGATTGATGAATGTTTTTTTCAGTGATTCAACATCGCCACCCTTGAAGTCTTCACGAGCAATAGAAGGATTTTTCGCTTCCGTCGCAACGTTGCTGGGTGAAGCGTTCGATTTTTTCTTTCGCGATTTGGCTTTCGCCGTTGTGATTTCACTCATTGTTTCTCTCCTTTTGTTAAAATAGTTAGGAAGGTCGGTTATCGTCTGTTTGAATCTGCGGGCGCGCACGGTGGATTAATCCACTTTGAACATCTTGGCTTGAAAGGGTGCAAGGCTCACGCCGACTTCATCGCCTACAAGGCTCAATGCTTCGGCAGTCTGTAAGTCTTGCACATTTTTCGCATAATAAAAACTTGGAAATTTCACACTCATCTTTTGAGGCGTGTCCGATTTATTAAGCACCACTAAAATGCGCTCGTTCAAATCGGAACGCAAATACGCAAGCACATCTTTTGAGACGGCAAGCGTTTGAAAGTCGCCGTAGCGGAGCGCGCTGTGCGTGTTACGTAACTTGATTAAGCGTCGGACTTCGGCGAAGACCTCTTTTTCGGTGTCGGTTGCATCCTTTCCGAAGTGCATCATTCGGCGATTGTCAGGGTCAGACGCGCCCGTCATCGCAATTTCATTGCCGTAATAAACGACAGGAATCCCCGGAATCGTGTGCAAATAGGCTTGATAAAGTTTAACCTTTTCGTAGGTTTTCGCGTCATCAATCTTCGGTGGATTGTTCCATGCGCGTTCGGCTGAATTTTCATCGAATCGAATATCGCCTTCGGCAAGTGCAGGGAATCGGACTTTATCGTGGCTATCCATCAAGTTGCCCATCAGATGCGATGTGCCATAAATGCGGTGCGTTCGTTCTAATTCGCCCGCCAGCGCGGTGAAATCGCCAAGTGGCGAGGCAAAAGCATAGACCGCTGCGTCATAGAGATTGAAATTGAACTGCGCATTGAGTTGCCCATTATTTACATAACTCTTGATAAGGTCGTAACTGCCAAAGGTTTCGCCGATTTGATAAACGCTTCGCTTTTGCGAAATCTCAATTTCGGATTTGATTTTGCGGGTGAGTTCGCGCCAAAATTCGTTGGGAATGTGTTTAACGGCATCGTGTCGGAAGCCGTCAATGCCCGTTTGTTTGAGCCACCAAACCGCGTTATCGGTCATCGCCTTCAGCGGTTCAGGCTTTGAATAATCAAACGAGGGCAAGTAAGGTTCAAACCAAGTCGTGAGCCGATACTCGTCCCATAGCCGCAAGTTTTTGCGTCCATCAGGCAGATTGAGTGTGCCAAACCAATCGGGGTTCTGTTTGAAAAAGGGGTGCTCAACGTGAGTGTGATTCGCAACGAAATCGAGCAACACTTTCATGCCGCGAGCGTGGGCTTTGGCAACGAGACGTTTGAGGTCTTCCATCGTGCCGAAGCGCGGCTCGACTTCTTCGTGGTGTGTCGTCCAATAGCCGTGATAGCCTGTGTAGTAGCGGTGCGGCGGCGGATACTCGCGAAATGCCGCATCGGTTGAGCGATTGACAGGCGAGAGCCAAAGCACATTCACACCGAGCGAATCGAAGTAGCCTTCATCTAACTTTTGAATGATGCCTGCCAAATCGCCACCGTTCCAATTGGCGGGTGCAAAAAGCGAATCATGCTTGACGGGGCGGTCGTTGGTTGTGTCGCCATTAGCGAAGCGGTCAATCATGATGGAATAAATCACCGCATCATGCCATTGCCATTCTTTGACCATCGCTTTGGACGCAAAAGGCGCAGTGGTTTTAGAGCCTTTGGGTCTGCCGTTGAGCAAATAGACCGTTTGCATTGGTGTTACATTGCCGCCTTTTGAAATCGCGACCCGCACGACTTTTTCGCCGACCAAATCGCGCTGTTTGAGCTTTACAATAATTCGATTTTCAACAATCTGAAGCTGTTGTAGCGGAACGCTTTGATTGGCTTGCAATGCAATAATTTCGCTGGCTAAAATTTTCGTCGAGTCGCCTTCATAAATGAAGTGCAGTTCCGTCATGTCGTTACGCACACGCGATTCAATCGGGTGAAGGTATGTGCGTTTTGCGTTTTGCGATTTCACCTCGATAATGGAGTTATACCCACCAAAGCCGTTAGGCTGTTTGATAGGATTTTTTTCATCAATCACTTCTTTGCCGTCCACAACGAACTTGTATTCATACCGCCCAGCATCGAGCGAGAGCGTGCGCTCAAATGCGCCATTCGCAAGTGCCATTGGCAAACTTGCGCGATTCCAACTGTTGAAACTGCCCATCAAGAAAACGCGCGTTTCATTTGGCTTTGGTTCATATCTAAACACAACCGTTTGCAGTCGCTTGATGAACACAGGAAGTTGATAAGTGCCGTTGCCGTGCCGAAATGCAAGCAACATCAAGCCTTCGGCACGCTCGCTCGGAAGAAGCACAAGTTTGTGCGTTACAGTATCCAAAGAAATTTGAACAAGTGGGTTCGGCTCGAATTGAACGGAATAAGTTTCAGCGTAAAAAAGGTCGGAGAGCAAGAGCGTATCAGGCTTCCCCGCAATCAGTTGAATCGGTTGAAGAAGGTCACGAATCGCAGAAACTTGCGGCGGCGGCGGCTGACACGCACTCAAACAACAAAGCGCAAGAGCGACAACAGTAGAACGACAAAACGGCATGAACAACTACAAATTATTCTCCTAAAAAACTTTCTCAAAGATACGACACAAGCCTACGAATCGGAAACCGCACTACCGCCACAATGCGCTGTTATTTTGATGAGCATGAACTACCTTTGCTTAAACCATTAAACGCTTACACATGCACCGACCGCCCGAACTCAACGACGAGGAAATGCTGTTTCCGCCCTTTCACGGATTTCCGAAAGAAGCCTTGCAGTTTCTAAAAAAGTTGAAGAAAAACAACACAAAAGAGTGGTTTCAATCGCACAAAACGGAGTATGAAACGAAGGTGAAGTTTCCGATGCAATGTTTAATTGCAACACTTGGCGTGATGCTCAAATCGGACTTGCCACACTATGCGTTCAATCCCAAAAAATCCATTTTCAGAATCCATCGTGATGTGCGCTTTTCAAAGGATAAATCGCCCTACAAAACCCACATTGCCGCCGCGTTCAATCTTGCCAATCGCACCAGCGAAGCCGTTGAGTTGCCCGGATTTTATCTGCACATTGAGCCAAAGACGAGCAAAGAGAGTTGGGGCATTTTTGCAGGCGGCGGCTTGTATATGCCCGCATCTCCTCATCTGAAAGCCATTCGCGAGAAAATCGCGCACGAGTCGGAACGCTTTTTAAGCATCATCGAGGAAAAGACGTTCAAGAAATTTTTCAAAGGAATTGAAGGTGAGAAATTGAAAACCAATCCGAAAGGCTACGACGCAACGCACCCAATGATTGAACACTTAAAGCACAAGCAGTTTTTTGTGTCGCGTGAATTTGACGAAGAAGAAATCCATAAACCGATTTTCGCTAAGCAAGTTGCCGAGACCTTTCGCGCTACACTTCCGCTCGTGAATTTTCTCAACAACGCCGTTAAGAACGTTTCATTAAACAAGCCTCACATGCTCATGGCACAAGAAAACGCGCCGTTGCGATAGAGACTAAAACGAGCGCAGAACAGTATTGATGCGGAAATGCTTATCGTCTTTTTCGGGATAATCGGTGGTGTAGTGCAAGCCTCGCGATTCGCGGCGTTTCATCGCGCTCTCGATAATCAAACTGGCGACTTTGATGATGTTGCGCAGTTCTAAAAGTTCGGCGGAAACTTTAGTTTTCTTGTAGTAGGCTTCGGTTTCTTCTTTGAGAAAATCAATTCGGCGTTCGGCGCGCTTTAAGCGCAAGTCGCTCCGAACAATTCCGACGTAATCGTTCATCACTTGTTGGACTTCTCTACGATTGTGTGAAATCAGAATCCACTCTTCGGGGTTTTCCGTGCCGCTTTCGTCCCAATCTGGAAACTCTACGGTGTTTTTCACGTCTACCAAATTCTCTTTGATGTTCAAGAACGCACGATGCGCAAAGACAAGGGCTTCGAGCAGGGAATTGCTGGCTAAGCGATTCGCGCCGTGCACGCCCGTTGAGGCAACTTCGCCACAGGCGTAAAGGCGATTGAGGGTGGTGCGCGCGAAAAGGTCGGTCGCCACGCCGCCGCAAGAGTAGTGCATCGCTGGCACAACAGGAATCATTTCGCGCGTGATGTCAATGCCGAACATTAGGCAACGCTCGTAGATGTTGGGGAAATGCTCTTTGATGTCGCTTTCGGGCTTGTGCGTGATGTCGAGGTAGACGAACTCGTCGCCGCGTTTTTTCATCTCGCTGTCGATGGCACGAGCGACAATGTCGCGCGGGGCAAGTGATTTTCGCGGGTCGTATTTGTGCATAAACTCGCGTCCGTCTTTGGTGCGCAAGACACCACCGAATCCGCGCACGGCTTCCGTAATCAAAAAAGATTTGGCATCAGGGTGGTAAAGCGTTGTGGGGTGAAATTGAATAAACTCCATGTTGTGAATTTCCGCGCCTGCGCGATACGCCATCGCAATGCCGTCGCCTGTGGCGATTGAGGGATTGGTTGTGTGTAAATACACATGTCCGCACCCGCCTGTGGCGAGCATGGTGAATTTGGCTAAAAACTTTTTGAAGCAACCTGTTTGCGTGTCGAGCGCATAGACACCGTAGCAAGTGATGTCGTTGGTTTTCTTGCGAAGGTGATGCTCGGTAATGAGCTCAATCGAGGCGTGATGTTCAAGAATGGCAATGTTCGGATTTTCAGCGGCTTTTTGAAGCAAGGCACGCTCGACCTCTTTGCCTGTGAGGTCGGCGGCATGAACGATTCGATATGCCGAGTGTCCGCCTTCGCGCTCGAAGTGCAGTTTGCCATCTTTCTTCGTGAAGTTAACACCAAGTTCAATCAACTCCTTGACGTGTTTAGGACCTTCTTTAACGAGCGTTTCGACAGCTTCAAAGTTGCAAAGCCCTGCGCCTGCATCGAGCGTATCGGCAATGTGTGCTTCGAAGGAATCTTCGGACGTGAGCACAGCGGCTATTCCGCCTTGTGCCCAATTCGTGTTGGAGTCGGAGCGTTCTTTTTTGGTGATAACAATAACTTGTCCAATTTCAGCGGCTTTAAGGGCGAAGAAAAGTCCCGCGATTCCGCTTCCAATCACGAGCACATCAGTTTTAATGGTCTCTGTCATTTACTCCGTCGAGCGTTCTGGAAAAAATTTCGCTTTCACAAGTTCCCAAACAATGGGCAAAATTGAAATAAAGATAATGGCGAAAATGACGAGCGAAAAGTTCTTCTTCACAATCGGCAACTCACCAAAGAAAAAGCCAAGAAACGAGAGCGAAAAAATCCAAACCAAGCCACCAACGATGTTGTAGGTGATGAAGTGCGAGTAAGTCATGCTTCCCATACCTGCTACAAACGGCGCGAAGGTGCGCACAATCGGCACAAAGCGCGCAATGACAATGGTGCGTCCGCCATAGCGTTCATAAAAATCATGCGTTTTATCGAGATATTCCTTTTTGATGATTTTTGATTGATGCTTGACAAGGTAGTCGCCGAACTTATAGCCGATGAAGTAATTAACCGTGTCACCTAAAATTGCGGCAACTGAAAGTAGCAAGACGATGAGCCATAAATCCAGCGCACCTGTTGAGGCTAACGCGCCAACGGCGAAAATGAGTGAATCGCCGGGCAAAAACGGTGTAACCACAAGCCCCGTCTCACAAAAAATGATGAGAAAGAGAATCGCGTAAAGCCATGTGCCGTATTCTTCCGAAAGTGCAACAAGATATTTGTCGAGATGAAGCAAAATATCAATGAACTGTTTGAGAAGGTCCATTAGGAAAGCGAGTTTGGTAAACGAGATTTGAACAAGTTAAAGAGAATCGTGCTAATAATCACCACCAGAATGATGGCAATGCTTCTGTTGATGTAGGCTTCTAATTCGGGGAACTGTTTGACGACGAAATAGCC
Source organism: Candidatus Thermochlorobacteriaceae bacterium (assembly GCA_029263855.1). Taxonomy (GTDB): domain Bacteria; phylum Bacteroidota; class Chlorobiia; order Chlorobiales; family Thermochlorobacteraceae; genus JANWWM01. The sequence continues at coordinate 91,164 of JAJUFC010000001.1, forward strand.
CAAGAGCGAGAAAGAGAGAATCCACACAATCGCGCCGCTGATGCTGAATAGCATGAAGCGTAAGTAGGGCATTGCTGCAATTCCTGCGACGGTGGTAGCGAAGTTTCGAACGATGGGAAAATATCGCGCAAGAAAAACGGCTTTGCCGCCGTGCTTGTCGTAAAAGGCTTGTGCTTGAAGCAAATACGCTCGCTTGAAAAAAAGCGAATCTTCTCTTTCAAAGAGTTTGCGCCCGAAATGTTTGCCAATGAGGTAGCCTGTGGAATCTCCGAGAATAGCGGCAAGAATCATCACGAGGTTGACTTGCACGATGTCGAGCTTGCCTGTTGCCGCCACAAGCCCCGCCGTTAAAATCAGCGCGTCGCCCGGAAGAAGAAAGCCGAAAAAGAATCCAGTATCGGCGAAGATGATGAAGAAAAGCAACGCATAGCCGCCCCAGCGAATCATCTCGTCGAGCGAGCCAAAGGTGAATGTTTCGGGCATTGAGGTTTGTTTTACTTCGAGAGTTCTAACATTCGCTCCATCGGCTTCAAGGCACGCAGGCGCAACTCTTCATTCATCGTAATTTCAGGCGTGCGGTGTTTCATCGTCAGGTAGACCTTCTCAAGCGTGTTGAGTTTCATATACGGGCACTCGTTGCAGGCGCAGTGTTTTTCTTCGTTTGGCGGTGCGGCAATGAAGGTTTTATGTTGCGAGCGTTTCTGCATTTCATGAATGATGCCCGCTTCGGTAGCAACGATAAATTCAGTGTGCGGACTTTGAATCGTGAATTCAAGCAACGCCTTTGTAGAGCCGATAAACGCGGCATGTGCTAAAACAGGCGCTTCACATTCGGGGTGGGCAATGACGATGGCGTTGGGGTGTCGCACTTTAAGCGCGATGAGTTTTCGCTCGCTGAATGTTTCATGCACAATGCACGAGCCTTGCCACAGAATCATCTCTCGCCCAGTTTTCTTCATCAAATACGCACCAAGATTTTTATCAGGCGCGAAAATAATTTCTTGCGATTCGGGAACAGAGCGCACAATTTTTTCAGCGTTAGACGACGTGCAAATAATATCCGACATCGCCTTGATTTCCGCCGTGCAGTTGATATAACTAATCACCACTGCATCAGGGTGCTTTGCCTTGAACTGTGCAAAGAGCGCGGGCGGACAAGAATCGGCGAGCGAACAGCCTGCGGCTAAATCGGGCAAGAGCACTTGCTTGGTCGGATTCAAAATTTTTGCCGTCTCTGCCATGAAGTGAACGCCACAAAAGACAATCACATCAGCGTTGGTTGATTTTGCCGCTTGAGCCAGTTGCAAACTATCGCCTAAAAAATCGGCAATGTCTTGAATGTCGGGTTCTTGATAGTAGTGCGCGAGAATAACGGCATTGAGTTCCCTTTTCAAGCGCGTGATTTCTTCAAAGAGATCGAGCGAGGCAAGCGGGCGGTCATGTTGAACTGCGGTTTCCATACTGAAAAAACGTTAAAGTTAAAATTCGCTAATGCCGACTAACCGACACGAGTGTTCCCAAAAGCGTTTGCGAATCTCGGCATTATCGACAATCGGGTTATACGGTTGCGGTCGCTTTTTGACGAAGTATTTACCTGAAACGCCTGCTACTTCGGGCGACGAAGCCAAATAGACCGATGTTTCGGCACCTTCTGCGAGCGATGCACCTTTTATCGCAAATCCTGCTTCTAAAAGTTTCGTTGTAATCACGCCCGGGTGCAAAGTATTGGAAGTGATATGAGTTCCTTTAAGCCGCTCCGCCAACTCAACGGCAAAAAGCACATTCGCTAATTTTGAGCGCGAATAGGCATCATATCCGTCGAACTTTTTTTCGCCTTGAAGATTTTCAAAATCGAGCGTGGCGCGCATGTGCGCAATAGAACTGACCGTAATCACCCTTGCCGCTGTCGAGTTGTTCAAAAGTGGCATACAGAGGTGCGTCAAAAAGAAATGCGCAAGATGATTAACGGCAAAGGTCATTTCGTAGCCGTCGTGTGAAAGTTCGCGTGTTTTCATAAATATGCCCGCGTTGTTAATGAGCACGTCCAATCGCATGTGTTTTTGGCGTAAGTCAACGGCCATTTTGCGAATGGCGTTCAAGGAAGAGAGGTCGGCATGAAAAATATCTAACTTGGCGTGACGCTGTTTGACGTGCAGGTCTTTCATTGTCTCAACAAGTCGCTTGGAATCACGTCCGTGCAGGAGCACTGTCGCGCCTTGATTGGCGAGATCAAGAGCCGTTTGTTTGCCGATGCCGTCGGTCGCGCCGGTTACAAAAACGATTTTGCCGTTCATTGTCAGCGATAAAGAGTTGCGCAGTTAAAAAACGATGTCGTCTTGAGTGGAAATGTGTTGTAACTTCGAGCCGTCAAGCGACGATGAGACCTAAACTATAAGGTGCAAAGATGCACGTAAAAACTTGAATTCCGAATCCGATGAAACGCTTTGTATTTTTGTCGTTTCTTTTTTTACCCTGCGTTCTTTTCGCTCAAAAAAAGAGCATGCAGATGCCGATTGAGCTTTACGGCGCATCGTTTAATTTCATTTTCCAAATCAGCAACCTTGAAGAATCGGAACGCATTGCGCTCGTCGATCCACGTTTTACCGACCTTGCGAATAGTGCCATTCACGATGTGATGCCCTTTGCAAGCCGATTGATTGACCTTTGCGATTCGCTCAACTTTCCCGATTGGCTTCGCTTGAAATTAGTCGGCGAAATCGCCAAGCGCGCCGCAAAAAAAAACAATCAGAAAGTATTCACGGCAATGGTTCTGCTTCGCGCAATGGGCTACAATGCAGGAATTATTCTGCTTTCAAAACAGTGGCGGCTCGCCGTTGAAATTGACCAAAAGATTTTTTTCGCCACCATCTTTGAAGAGCAAAAAAAGCGATATACCATCTACGATGTCGAGCGCGGCGAACTCATCAAAGCCACTGGCGAATCCTATGGCTTCTACGATGCCAACGAAAACTTGGGCAAAATTTTAGAACCAATCGCGCTCTTCCAAGATGGGTTGCCAACGCTTCCCTACAAGCCAATTAAAAAAACCGTCTCTTGGAAATTTGGGATTGAGACTTACATGCTCACTTATACACTCGACCAAAGCATGGTCAAGTATTTGGAAGAGCGACCGCAAACCGACGTCTCTGTTTATTTCAACGAAAGTGTGCCGAATGAAATTGTTCAAGCCGTGATTGAGCCGCTCAAAAAAATCGTGTTGGAAAAAGGATTCCACGCACGCCAAGCCGTTGCCTTCTTACACGCCTTTGTGCTGAATGGATTCGCTTACAAAGACGATTTGAAAACCAAACGCGGCGAACATACGAGTAGCCCACACGAAACGCTGGCGAGCGAGTTTTCGGATTGTGAAGACCGCTCCATCTTGCTTGCCGCACTTATTCGCGGGGTGTTAGGATTCGAGGTCGTTGCGCTTGAATATCCGAACCATATTACGCTTGCTGTGCACTTCCCTGATTTTATCCCCGAAGAAGCGGACGAAGTTTATACCTACAATGGCAAACGCTATTTGAGTTCTGACCCGTCTTGTTTTGGAGCACTCGGAACCGTTAATCCTGACTTCAAAGGTAAAGAGCCGATTCGCTTTATTCGTGTTGAGCCGCTGACCGTTTTCGGAGCTGGGCGATGAGAAGCATAAAAAACAGTCTTCTTTTCTCACCGCTACCGTCGTAACTTTCGAAAAACTTGACATTTATCTTCATATAGCCAATGAAGTTATCCGACATTTTCCAACCATGAACAACGCATCAAGTGCATCGCTCTCGCCGATTGAGAAACTCAAAGCCCATCTCGAACTGTTAGACCCGATTACATGGGTTGGTGTCTTGCAGGGAATTGTTTGCGGCGCGATTGCATCGGGGCAGATGAAATTCAACTTGCAGCATCTTGGAGAATTTGCGCTTCTTACCCTGCTTTTCGGACCTCTTGGCACGGGCTTTTCACAATCCGTTAATGATTACTACGACCGCGACCTCGACCGCATTAACGAGCCGACACGCCCGATTCCGTCTGGAAGAGTGTCGGAAAGAGCCGCATTTTGGAATTGGATTCTGGTCGGCATGCTGGCGATGCTGACGAGCGCATTTTTCGCGCATTATCTTGGCGGCATGCGCGGCGGCGTTCTATTTCTGCTCTCCGTCTTTGGTTTGATTATGGGCTACATCTACTCCGCGCCGCCGTTCAAACTCAAAAACAACGTGCTTCTTTCCGCGCCTGCTGTCGGCATTAGTTACAGCCTGATTACTTGGATTGCTGGAAATTTGCTCTACGCCGATTTGCGTATCGAGGTTGTTTGGATGGCTGTCATCAATGCGTTCATTGCTATCGGATTGATTTTTCTTAACGACTTCAAAGCCATTGAAGGCGACCGCGCACAAGGGCTGAAATCACTTCCCGTGATGATTGGCATCAGGGGAACTTACCTTGTCGCCTTCTCGCTCATTGACCTTGCCTTCGGCACATTTGTCTATCTGATGTGGGCTTGGGAGTTTAATTTGATGTTTTATTTCTCGCTCGTCTCGTTCATCATCATCGTTGTAACGCAAATCTTGCTCTATCGCGATCCCGAAGATGGAGCGTCAGCTTTGGAAAATGCAGTTCAAAAATCAGGATTAAAAAACGTAATTGGAAAAAGCAATGTCAAGACGCATAAATCTTACTTGCGCTACCTCGTCGTTAATAACGGCTTGTATGTCTTGAACGTCATTTTCGCATCAATACTCATCGCTCAAAAACCGCTCTAACAACAAAACTAAAAAACCAATAAACAATGTTCGGATTGTCGCCGCTCTACAACAATCTCCTCGCCGCGCTTTTCACAATTATTTATGTGTTCAGTTTGGTTGCGCTCATGGAAGTGTTCGTTACGCGCTTTGGCTTAGCACGCGATTTGAGCCGAAAAATTACGCACATCGGCGCAGGCATGATTATCGCCTTTCTTCCGCTCTTTGACGACACACATTGGAGCAAGTATTTCAACGTCTCGATTTTCGTGATTTGGATTGCGCTTCTCGTGCAAAAAGGATTGTTCGCCGATGTCAATGACGAAGCCGTCAAAACCATGACGCGCACCGGCGACCGACGCGAACTGCTCAAAGGTCCGCTTTACTTCGTGATTGTGGCAACCATTTGCGGCACGCTCTTCTACAAAACATTCGAAGGCGTTCTGGCAATGTCAATTCTCGGCTGGGGCGACGGCATGGCACCTATCATCGGCTCGCGCTACGGAAAAATCAAGTATCAAATTCTCTCGCCAAAAAGTGTGGAAGGCTCGCTGACGATGTTCGTCTCGGCATTTGTTGCTTCGCTGTTGCTCGTTCAATTTATCGTCCCACAAGAATACAATTTCAATCGTATCTTGATTCTTTCTGGGATTGCAACCATCGCCGAAGGCATCAGTCCAAAAGAACTTGATAACTTCATTATTCCGCTTGCTGTGATTGGTGGCGCACAGTTTGTTTAATTGTTGGGGATAATTGGTTGGAGAATTTGAACAATGAAATCGCTTTTGAAAACTTCTACTGAAAAGCAGTATTCGCTCGCGGAATACTTCGCACTTGAAGTGGCAAATCGTGAGACGAAGTATGAATATTTGAACGGCAAAATTGTGTCAATGGCGGGCGCGCAACCTGAACACAGTTCTATTTGCACAAACTTAATCACAACGCTAACCAATCAAATTCGCCGCAAAAAAAAGCCGTGTCGTGTTTATCCAAGCAACCAGCGCGTCAAGAGTGAGGTCGGAGCCAGTGGCAAAATGGGCTACTTTTACCCTGATGTGTCGGTGGTGTGTGGCAAGCCTGAATTTGCAGACGACAATCCCAAAACGCTCCTCAATGCGGTGCTTGTGGTTGAAGTCCTTTCAGAATCCACATTTGAATACGACTTCAACGAGAAACGCACATACTATGCCGCGCAAGAAAGCATTCAAGAAATGCTGTTTATCAATTACGAAAAGCCAACGGTGACTCGTGTTGCGCGAGAAAAAGACGCATGGCAGATTTCCGATTATCAATCGCTTGCTGATAAAATTCCGCTTCGCTCCATCGGAGTTGAACTGCCAATGAAAGAAGTCTATCGAGACGTGTCGTTTCCCAAATCGAACAAGAAAGACATCAAAACGCTGATTCGTTAAAATGATTTCGCTTCCGTTGAAATTTCAAACGCCGAAAGATTGGGCAACAGAAGTGCTTAAACAACCAATCGCGCTTCTTTCCGACCACGCCTATTTGGAGCGCAAAGCCGCCACAAACGCGCTCGACTTGCTCAACCGATGGGTTGATGTGCGCACATCGGAGCAATGGGTGCTCACGCTTTCGAACATCGCCAAAGATGAAACCGCACATCTTTACACTGTTACCAAACTCATTGCCGAGCGTGGCGGCAAACTTCAACGCACACACAAGTGCCAATACGCCAACGATTTGCGTGCGCTCGTGCGCATTGGCAAGGGTAATTTGGAGGTGCTCGATAGATTGCTCGTTTCTGCCTTAATTGAAGCGCGTTCCTGTGAACGCTTTTTGATTCTCGGCGAAGTGGCAACCGAACCAGATTTGAAACATCTCTACAAAAGTCTCTTTGCGTCAGAGGCAGGGCATTACAAAACCTTTCTCAAACTTGCCGAAACCACAGCAACGGCGCGAGTTGTCGAATCGCGTTGGGAAGAATTACTTGAAAAAGAATCTGAAATCATACAAGCACAACCGATTGGCGTTGCCTTGCACAGCGGCGTTGAACAAGTTCTTGCGTAATCTTACTTCATCAAAACCATTTTGCGCGTGGCGGCAAAGCCATTGGCTTTCAAGAGGTAAAAATAAACGCCACTTGAAAGGTTATATATCGAGGAATTAAACCCACATTGATACGCTCCCGCTTCTTGACGCGCCTGAACAAGCGTTGCGACACGTCGCCCCAGTACATCGAAGAGTTCTAACTTCACATCGCTAGCCATAGGCAATTCGTAGCGAATGACCGTCGTCGGATTAAACGGATTGGGATAGTTCTGATAGAGCGCGTATTGACGAGGCTTTTCAGACGATTGCGGTTTCATTTGCACGATGGAGGTTGGGGTGTAATCGTGAAAAGTTCCGTCAAAGTCGAACGAGCGAAGTTTGTAACGATAGGTTTTGCCGAGCTCGACGGTTTGGTCAAAGAATGTGTAAGTGTGTTCCGTGTTCGTTGTGCCTTGTCCGCGCAGGTGTGGGTGTTCGCGATAACTTGCACGCACAATCCAATCGGTGGAATCTTGTCGGAGTAGTTCAAAGCCGAGATTTTGCTGTTCGCTAAGTGTTTTCCATTCTACGCGAGAGTGCGCACCAACTTGCTGTGCGGTGAATGAAGCAAGCGAAACAGGAAGCGGATTGTCGCCTGACGAAGCAATCACGAAGTCGCTGAAATTCGTTAAGCCTGAAACGGTAATGAGTGGTGAACTGTAACTCAAACTCGCGCCTAAATCTTCAGTATTCTGCCAAACGCTTGACGCATTTGCACGCTTTAAGACTTTCAGCGTGTTGAAGTTTGAAATCCCGCCGATGCCCGTCAAATCAAGCGTGAGGGAATATGTGCCAACGCTCGGACCGTGCGACGGCGTAATCGTCCAATATCCATCGGTTGCAATGTTTGCAATGCCGCTCGGCAGTGAGCCAACAATGTTGGCTTGATTCGTTCGGCGAATAGCGGTAAAGCGCGTGGGCACTGAAACGCCTGATGGGAATTGAAGCGAAACGCCTGTATTGCCGATGCTAAACGCTGATGTGCCTTCGCCGATAAAGAACAGCCGCGTTGATGCCACAGTGGAAACTACTGTATCAACGGCAGGTGTGGTAAAAGCAAGTTCAATTTCGCTTGGCGAGAGGGCTTGTGTGGAAGGCGATTTGCCGCGCACTGCAAACGTGTAGGTGGTGTTAGGAGAAAGCCCTGTGAGGGTTTGCGAGGTATTCATGCCTTCGTAGATGACCGTTCCGTTTTGCTTGACTTGAAACACAGAGGCGTTGCCCGACCACGAGAGCGTGAGCGAAGTTGGTGTGATGTTGCTAATGGAAAGTGCGAGTGGCGCGAGCGGATTTTGCCGTTGCAATGCGCCAAGTGCGTTGAGTTTGCCGTAGCCCCAACTGGTGTTGAACGGTGGGATTGCGCCTGTTTGTGCGTCGCTTCGCGTGCTATCCAACAAGAGTTGTTTGTAGCGATTAACGGAAAGTGTGGATTCGGCTTGTAAGAGCAATGCGCCCACGCCCGCGACGTGCGGAGCACTTGCCGATGTTCCGCCGAGTGCGCCTGCGGTGGTTGTAACGTTCGTGGGTGCGGCGAGTTCAGGCTTGTTGCGTTCATCGCGCGTTTTGCCAATGCTTGAAATCGGAGCGATTGCGCCGTCCGAAATTTGAAACGCCGCAACAGAGAGTGCTGAATCGGCGGTGCTGGGCGTTACAATGCTTTTTTCAAAAAGCGGTGTTTGCCAAACGCCGTTTGTGCCGCTACTGGTGCGCCACGCATCGACCTTGCCCGTGCTGACGATGTTTCCGCCGTGCAATCGCAATCGCCACGTGCCAGTGTTGCCTGCGGTCGGTTTAATGCCCCATTGGATATTCCAATCGCCGTTTGGTAAGTAGTATTCGTTGGAGAGTTGAAACTGCCCTTGTGTAACGGTGAGAACAGGCGTCGTGGAGTCTGTCGGAATCGTTGAAAGCGTTGCGCCGCTTGGGGTAATGAGCGAGATGCCGACCGAATCTGAACCGCTAATCCACGCATTGCCGATGAAAAAGCCTGATGTGTTTGTTGCAGTGAAAATTAGGTCTGTCGTGGAACTTTGAGAGACGAAAGCACTTGTGTAGACACCTGTTGTGCGGTCGTTGCCTGCGGCGGTGGCAAAGAGAACGCCGTTGCCTGAAAGCGAATCGATAGCAAGTTCTTGGTCGCGTGTGCCGTCGTGCGCGCCGCTGTGTCCGCCGATGCTGTAACTGATGGAAACAGGCATGCCGAGCAATTTGGCTTTCTTTTGAATGTAGTTGAAGGCATCGATGATGTTCGCGCTGGTTGCGCCTGTGCCTGTTTTTCGGACAACTAAGATGATGTTCGCGTCGGGTGTAATTCCTTTTTCGCCGCTTTGTGAGCCGTCGCCAGCGGCAATGCCAAGGCAATTTGTGCCGTGTGCGTTGTTGGGAATTGTTGCAAGCCCTGCGTTGATTGCCGCGCTATCCCATTCTGTTCCGTAGGCGTAGGCGGGTGCTGTTGGAAACTGTGCGGGGGTGTTGGTCATTTGATTCCACATGTAAAGAATGCGCGTTTTGCCGTTGACATCTTTGAAATCGCCGTGATTGAAGTTGAAACCATCATCGACAACGCCAATCAAAACGCCTTTACCTGTATAGCCAAGCGCGTGCGCGGAATCAACATTGATGCCAAGCCATGCCCCACTCATTTGAGAATTGCTGCGACTCACCGACATAGAAAGTTGCTCGTCAGGCGGCGCGATATTGACTGCCGCAAAATTTGCGAACTGTTGCAGAACGTCTAATTGGTTGGCAGGAATTGAAATCGTGAGAATAGAGCCAAGTTGAGTGCCAATCGTGCCGCCTACTTTTGAGAGTTCAGACCGAATAAGCGCGAGTTCCTCGTTTGAAAATTTGCCACGCTTGTGCCGCAACGAAATTTGAATGGTTTCCGACGATTGTGCTTGAACTTCGGCACCGAGTTGGAAAAAGTGTTGTGAAGTCTTGTGTTGAGTTTGAGCGAAGAGAGATGAAAAAGAGAAGAGCAGCAGAGCGAAAAGCAATAGACATGGGCGCATAGACGAAGTGTTTTTTTGAACGAAGTAAATTTTCAGCAGATAGCACTAACTCATAATCGCTTCAAATGCCCCCTCGACATTTGCAAAGTTTTCAAAGGTATAATCAGGATTGAAGGCTTGTAGTTGCGACACGGTATAGTGTCCCGTTGCGACCGCAATACATTTTGAATGTAGAACTTTGGCGCAGTTGACATCGTGTTCGGTGTCGCCGATAATCACAACATCTTTTCCTGTGAAGCAAATGCCTGTTCGTTCAAAGGCGCGCTGGACGGCGACGGCAGGAAGAGCATTGCGTGTATCGGCATCGTCGGCAAATGCGCCGAATGCGAAGTAGTCGTTCAGTTCAGGCAAGGCGAGTTTGTGCCGTCCAGATTCTTCAAAATTTCCTGTCAATAGCGCGAGCACAACGCTTTCTTGGCGAGCAAGTTTTTCAACGAGTTCGTAAATGCCCGCCATCACTTCAATATGTTCGCGCCGTGCGTGCTCTTTGAAGTTCTGAATGTAACGACGTTTTGCTTCTTCGAAGCCTTTTTGAATGTCGTTATCGTTCAGCCCTGTAGCGCGCATAACTTCTTTGATGATGACGCTATCGAGTTTGCCTGCAAAGTTGTGCGTTGCCGCTGTGCCTTCTGTGCCAAAGACTTCACGTAGCGCATCAATCAGTGATTGGCGGCTAATGCCACGAACACGCACGAGCGTTCCGTCGATATCGAAGAGAACAAGTTTTTTAGACATCAAGCCTGCTTGACTTTCTCGAGAGGCAAGTTAAGTTGCTCAGCAATATCTTCGTCGCTCATGCCAAGTTTTCGCAACAGCGGAACTGATAGGAGTTTTCCTTTTTCTTCCCCTTGTTGTAAGCCTTGTTGTAAGCCTTGTTGTAAGCCTTGTTGTAAGCCAGTTTCGCGGCCTTCCTCTAAAATTTCTTGAAAGGCTCTTGTTTTTTTTAACTCTTCTTCGAATTCTTCTTGGAGGCTCAACATTTTCAAAATCTCCTTTCGAGTTAAGGTTGGAAATTTGTAAAAAAGCACACGCTCGATAAAATCCAGATATTCAGGTGCGCGCACAAGTAAGTCTTTCGCTGTGCTGGACACCGTTGTGCTTGACTCAAGCAACAACTTAAAAATAGCAACAGATGGGTCTAAATTTTCTATGCTTACAAGTTCATCAATATAGATGCGCTTGACTAAAGTTGTGTTGAGCAATTCCTCAAATGCTGATAAATTTTCTTGTTCCACTTTGCGACTCGGATAAATCACAACGGCTTGCCAACGTTTTACTGGAAATTGCTTGATGTAGAGAAAAATTTCAGCGAAAAAACGAGCATAGAACATACTGTCTCTCTGAAATTGAACCTCCACAAAGAAAGTAAGCGCATCGTTGCCTATTGGTTCAAAGACTGCATCGAGACGAAATGCGGCTTCTTTCAACTCAACCGATTTAAAGGTATAATTTTTCGGATTGAGTTCACTTCGTTCAATCAAGGTAAAAAATCCTTGTGGAATCTGTTGAAACCAAAGGTATGCGAGTTTATCAGTGCGCATTGCGTTCAATTTTTCTGAAAATCCTCGAGCCGAACCGCAACAAGCTTTGAAATGCCTTCTTCTTCCATCGTAACGCCGTAAAGCATTCGACATGCTTCCATGGTGCGCTTGTTGTGGGTTACAATAATGAATTGCGTTTCGCGTGAAAACTTGTTGATGAGTTTGACGAAGCGGTCAACGTTCGCGTCGTCAAGCGGGGCATCGACCTCGTCCAAAATGCAAAACGGGCTGGGCTTGACGAGATAAATCGCAAAGAGAAGCGCGGTCGCTGTGAGCGTTTTTTCGCCACCCGAAAGCAAAGTGATGGCTTGCGGACGCTTGCCTTTCGGTTTTGCGACAATTTCGATGTTGGCTTCGAGTTTGTCTTCGGCTTCTTCCAACACCAAATCTGCTTCGTCGCCTTCGTTGAAAAGTTCGCGGAAAATACTGATGAAATTTTGACGAATCTGCTCGAAGGTTTTTTGAAATTGCTCTTGCGCTGTCGTGTTGATTTCGTCAATTGTGTCGCGTAGTTGTTTTTCAGCATCGATTAAATCTTGACGCTGTGAGGTAAGAAATTCCAATCGCTTTTTTTCTTCCTCAAACTCTTCGAGCGCAAGTTCATTGACCGCGCCGAGCGTGCGAAGTTTCGCTTTAAGCGCATTGACCTTTGCCTCCACTTCTTCGCGATTAAACGGCGTGCTTTCGTCAAAGGCTTTCACTTCCAGTTCAACGCCATATTCGGTTTGAATAATCGTGCGCGTGTGCTCTTCTTTGAGCTTTGCTTGCGTTAAGGAATGTTGAAATTCCAAGATCATTTGTGAGACGACCTCGCGCCGACGGGTTAAGTCGCGCAGTTCCGATTCGCGGCGCACGACATCGCTCTTAACGATGGTGTAATCGCCTTCCACTTTTGAAATCGCAGTTTGCATCTCGGCGCGTTCTGCGTAAAGGCGTTGAAGATTGAGATTCATCGTTTCAAGTTCTGAACCGAGACGGAAGTGCTCATCTTGCGCTCGCGCAACTTCTTCGCTCAAACGCTCCAACTGACGCTGTGCGTTGCGTGCGTCCATTTCAACCGTGTTGCGCTTCGTCTCGATTTTTTCTACCTCAAATTCCGACGCTTTGAGTTCCAACTCTTTTTGGCGAACCGCCGAGAGAAATTTTTGCAAATCAACTTCTGACACTGATACTGTTTCGCGCTCAATCTCAATCTGATGATTGATTTCGGAAAGCCTGCTTTCAAGCGACGAGAGCGTCGGAGCAATGGCGGCTAAATCATCACTAAACTTTTGAGATTCGGCTTGGTCGAAGGTGATGCGTTCATCAAGCGAGAGCAGTTCGTTCTCGAACGAAGCTTGTTCAAATGATTGTTGTGAAAGTCGCTTTTCTTCGGCTGTGATGCGTTGCTCGGTTTCACGTATGTGTTGCTCGTGTGTGGTTAAGTCGATTTGATTGAGTGCATCGGTGTTTGAGGCGATGTCATGTTCAAATTGTTGGATTTGCGAAAGCAATTGAGCGCGCTCCGATTCAAGGCGGTCTAATTCTTCGCGCTTGCCGATTCTAAGCATCTCTGAACCTTTGTTTGAGCCGCCTCGCAGAGTTGCTTGTGCGTGCAATTCGCCCGAAAGCGTGGCAAATGTTGCCTGTGGATATTGCTCCGACAGCACTTTTGCATGCTCGAGCGATTCGGCGAGGAAAACATTTGCGAGAAGTTGCTGAACAACCAAGCGCACTTCATCGGAACAGCGCACAACATCTATCGCCCGCTGAAGCGCATCAAAATTGGGCGTTTCAGGCATTGGTGGTGCAGAAAGTTTTTCCAAAACGATGAACGTCAACTTGCCTTTGTCGGCGGCTTTGAGGGCGGTAATAGCTTCTCGTGCTTCGGCTTCGGTGCGCGAAATGTAGAACGCAAGCGATGCACCAAGCGCGACATCAATAGCAAGTTTGTATTGCTCATCGGTCGCGATTAAATCTGACAGCACGCCCAATCCGAAGGCTTTGCCTTTTTCAGCGTCTAAAAACTTGACGCCTTCAGGCAAGCCCTCATAACTTTCGAGCAGTGCGTTTAGAAACGATATGCGATTTTGTTTAGCGCGTTCTTCGGCGCGTAAGTTGAAGAACGATTCTTTGGCTTTGCTGAGAACTTCCGAGAGGGCGGCGCGTTTTGCTTGGGCATCGGCAAGGTCGGCTTTTGCAAGTTCAAGCGTGCGTTGTAGTTCGGAAAGTTGTGCCGAGCCGCTTTCAATGCTTTGTTTTCGCTCCTCGATTTGGCGCGTGAGCAAGGCTTTTCGCTCTTCGTTGCGGGCAATTTGCGCGTTGAAATTTTCAATGCGCGCTTTGAGCGATTCTGATTGCAATCGCAGAGACGCAATTTGTTCGGTGAGTTTCGCGCTTTCACGACGCTTGGCTTCGAGCGATTCACGTTCGGCTTTCAGAGACGCTTCGCGCTCAAGAAGTTTTTCGGATTCAGATGCAAAGGCTTGGCGTGCAGTTTCAGCAGACTCAAGTGTTTTTTCAAGTTCGGCTTTGAGTGTTTCGCGAAGGGTTTGAAGTTCGGCGTATCGCTGTTGCACGGCTTGAATTTCGCCTTGGGCGCGAGTCGCGTTTTCGGTTAATGCTTTGCGCCGCTCTTCGTGTGAAAGAATCTGTTTCTCCGTCGCCGTGATAAGCTCGACTTTTTCGTTGTAATGGCGTTGAAGCCCCGCAAGCGTTTTTTCTATCTCAACGATTTCAAGTTGCTGTTTTTCTACTTCGGCATCGAGCGCATCGATTTTAGCCGTGAGCTCGACCTTTTCGTTTTCATGTTGCAAGTGTTTCTCTTCGAGCGGCGCGATTTGCTTTTGAAGGTCGGCGACAATTCGTTCAGCAAGTTCAATTTCTAAGCCTTTCAATTCTTCGCGAATGTGTTTGGCTTGTTCGGCTTTCTTGGCTTGGCGTTCAAGCGAGGCAACTTTCTTCTCGACTTCAAGAACAATGTCATTAACGCGCGAGAGGTCTTGCGCTGTGGTTTCGAGCTTCTTGAAGGTTTGCTTTCGGCGTTGTTTGTATTTGGTGATGCCTGCGGCTTCTTCAAAGAGTTTGCGACGCTCTTCGGCATTTTCAGAAAGAATCTGCTCAATCATTTTTAGTTCAATGACGGAGTAAGCGTCGCTACCCATGCCTGTGTCGGCGAAAAGGTCGGTGATGTCTTTGAGGCGGCACGGCACTTTGTTGAGCAGGTATTCGCTATCGCCATTGCGATAAAGTCGGCGCGTAAGCGTTACTTCGGTGTATTCGGTCGGAAGAATGTTCTTTGTGTTTTCAATCGTGATGCTCACTTCGCTCATGCCAAGCGGCTTTCGGGCGCGTGTGCCGTTGAAGATGACATTCTCCATTTTGTCGGAGCGAAGCACGCTGGTTTTTTGCTCGCCAAGCACCCAGCGAATTGCGTCGACGATGTTCGTTTTGCCGCACCCATTTGGTCCGACAATCGCCGTCATGCCGCTGTCAAATTTGATGTTGATGCGCTGCGCGAAACTCTTAAATCCAAATAGTTCAAGTTTAGAGAGATACATGCCAATGTGTTGAAGTTAGCGTTGAGTTGTGAGATGCTCTTTCGTAACGATAACGCGAAAAGTCATCGGTTACTTCAAAATATGCCAGTATTGAAAATAGGCGAAGGTCTGCGAGATGTTGTTGTAAAGTGCGAATAATCCGCCCCAAAACACTGTCAAAATGAAAAAGCCGAAGAAGTAAGTCGAGTAGCGATTGAGTTCGGCGACCGTCGCAATGCCCATCAAGAATCGTAAGGTGGTAAAGGCAAGAAAGGCAAGCGATGTCAGAATGACCGCATAAATAAACGCTTCGCTTTCCATTCGCTCAATAAATACGGCAAGCGCGAGCATCACAAACCAATGTGCGCACGACCAAGTCCAAACGTTCAAAAGTTGAGAATAGCGTGCGCGATGATTTCGTATCACAAACAGCCAAAGTTGTGCAAACGCCGCCGTCAGCAAAGACAGCGCGAAAAAAATCACGGCGAAAACCGGAACAGCAAGCGAGGGATTCAAAACCAAGACGTTAAGAAACTGCTTGACCTCTTTTGATGCGACAATGTGCGTGAGCCAAAAGTCAACAAGAAACGTCTCTCGCCCAACATACAAAATCGCCGAGAGCGTCGCGCTCCACGTCAGCGATAAAAGCGTGAGCAGTAAAATCGTATCCAGCGGAATGTAAATGCGCGAGTCGCGAATATCGACGAAGAGATTGAATGGACGAAGCAGCGCACGCGGAAAGTTATCGCGCAGTCGCTTGTTGCTGTTGAGCGCATAGACGAACGCCACCACCAAGAGCACGCTACACAAAATCAGAAACGGGGAAAATTCTGCATCGGCTTTACCAATCGGCGGATTATAGACGCGCTCTCCCGCATAAAGCGATTTCACCATTTCAAAACCAGGCTTTTTCTCACGTGAAAACGTGACCAAGCCTGCCGTCGCAAGTTGTGGCTCGGGATTTTCAGCATTGAGTATCGGTGCGAAAGACAAACGATAATCGCACAGGGCTTCCACAAACGAACCTGCAATCCATTGCTCCGATTCGTTCAGCCGCTCGAACATCTTAAAAGAATCCATCAAAAATTTGGCTTGATATTCAAGCGAGTGCAGGTCGCTATACCCATTATGGTTGTTCGGCTCGGCATAAACGCCGTAGCTCGTAACCACAACGGGTTTTTTAAGCACGCGCGCTTCTTTGAGATACGATTCAAATTCATCGACGCGAAGGTTCAGCGCGTTTGCCGCAAGAAAATCGGCGTAGCGATAAACGTTGCTCGGCGCAAAAGACTTCGGCGAAAAAAAGGTGAGATTTTGTGATTGCTTCTTAGCAAGCGTGTACAGCCGCTCCAAATACATGTCCAAATTCGGATTCACCACGTTTAAGCCGCCGCCGAACCCGTATCCAATCACGCTCGGCGAAAACTTCGTCGCACTGATGACTTCACGCAAAAGCGCGTCAGCGTTTTCTAAAATTTTCGGTTTGAGCAAAAGCGAGGTCGGCGCGTATCGGAACGGCAAATTGATGAGCATCAACATGCCCAAACTATCAGCATATTGTTGCCAAAGCGGATTTGGTGCTTGGCTGAAATACATCGCATTCGCGCCAAGACTTTGAAGCAATGCAAAGTCGCTTTCAATTTCTTTGTTGGAAATGGCACACGCCGTTTCAGGATTATCCTCGACAATGTGGACGCCTTTGAACGCAATCGCTTCGCCGTTGAGGTAAATCGCGCCGTCTTTGACTTCGAGCGTTCTGAACCCGGTTTGAAATGATATGTCGTCTAACAGCACGCCATTTGCCGCAAGAAGTGAAAGCGTGAGCGTGTAGCGCGTTGGCGACTTCGGCGACCAGCGCAGGATGTTCGCCACTGAAATCTTTTTTTCGCCCGTAATGAACTTATCGCTTTCAGGCATAAACTCGCTGATAACGCCTGATGCAACCACAAGCGAATCTTTCGTCAGCGTAAATGTGAGCCGCGCCAAACGATTGCCTGCCGAATCCGACGGAATCGGGTAACTGCGAAGGTTCGATGTTTTGCATCGCGCTTGCAAGGTGAGTTCGAGCGTGTTGTCAGTCGCGATTTGATATTTGAAATCGACTTCGTCTATGCGAATCGGGGACTTTGACACAAGCGCGAGGTTGCGAACCAATCCGCCGAAAAACTGTGGCTCAAAGGCTTGCGGCTTCAGCGGAACAGTATTTTTGACATCTAAATGAGCATCAACTTCAATCGTAATTTTATTCTCCGCTCCAAAGCGCAGGTATTCTGATGAAATATCGATGCTGAACGGCACGAAACTTCCTAAATGCAGTGCGACAAATTGGTCATTGATTAAAATCCGACACGCCCCACCAACTCCGTCGCTTTGAAGTTCAAACACGCTTGATTCTTCTGACTTTTCCAAACGAAAGGTCTTTTCAAACTTCATTACGCCTTGAAACTCGGTCGCTGATGGCACATAGACGTCTTGTTTTTTTTCGTCGGAAAAAATGGCTGTCCACTTGCCCGTTAGCGATTGCACTTTGCGCGAAAGTGAGCGCGTCGAGCCGATGGCATCGGCTCCATCAATCGTGCGGTTTTCGTAAAAAGTCGGTTGAGCAAAAAGAGAAATCGGCAAGAAAACAAAGAAGAGAGCGAAAACGATGTTGGCTTTTTTCACGTCAAGGGTGAAGTTCAAAAGTTTTCAAATTTTAAGGCGGCAAAGTTAATGCTTTTCATCAATACTTTCGTCGTGATTGAATCGGCGTTGTTGCAATTTTCCAAGTTTCAGACAGGTGGATGCCTCGCCTTGTCGACTGCCAACTTGCTGATAGAGCATCAGGGCGGTTTTGAGCAATTCCTCCGTGCGTTCGCAGTTCTCTTCTGAGAGAAGTGCTTCGCCGAGACTTGCAATTGCGCGTGCCTCACCGAAAACGTCGTGAATCTCTCGCTTGATAAATAAGCCTTTTTGCAAGGCTTCTATCCCGCTTGTGCGGTTGCCTTGTATGAGTAATACGTCGCCAATGTTGAGGAGTGCATTGGATTCAAAGTGTGCATTGCCGACTTCACTGAAAATCGCGAGGCTTTTTTGATAAAATTCAAGCGCGCTGTTGTAATCGCCCAATGTCGCATAAACATTCGCCAAGTTGTTGAGCGCGGCGGCGGATTCATAACGCTTTCCTAAGGATTCAAGAATGGTAACGCTCTTTTGCATCGCCTCAACAGCGGAAGTGTAATCCGTTAATAAACAATACACATGCCCAAAATTATTGAGCGATTGCGCCGTCCAATGTGCGTCGCCTAATGCTTCAAAGGTGGTGAGTGCTTGTTGAAGGTGCGAAATGGCATCGGAATACTTTGAGAGATAGATATTCGCCATTCCAAGAAAGTGATGTGCTTTGGCGGCGCGATACTTATCGCTCTGGGCTTCAAAGAGCATCAGGGCTTCGCTTGCAAGTTCGGTCATGTCGGCGAACCGCCCACAACGATAGCGACAATAAGTTATCACAAGCAATGCTTCACCGACGATTTGCCAATCTCCCTGTTCTCGTGCTTTTACAGTCGCTTCGCTTGCTAAATGCTCGCAACGGCTCGTGTCTGTCTCCTTTAAGGCTTGAGCCTCTTTAAGCAACTCCGCCGCTGATTCCGAACAATTTGTTTTCTCCATTTATACCTGATTTGCATACATCATTTTACAAGCATCATTTTCTTCGTCTGTGAAAATGCGCCGGCTTGCAATCGGTAAAAATAAACGCCGCTTGAAAGCGTGCTTGCGTTGAGTGTGTAAGTGTATGCGCCCGCCTCTTGCTTCGCGCTAACGAGCGTCGCGATTTTCTGACCAAGCATATCGAAAATTTCCAGTCTCACAACGCTTGCAATCGGAAGCGAGTAAGTGATAGTAGTTGTTGGATTAAACGGGTTCGGATAGTTTTGTTCAAGCACAAACTGAGTCGGCACGCCCGCATTCACTTCAATTACATTGCTGTATTCAAACTTGCCATCAAAGTCAATTTGCTTCAAGCGATATTGAACAACGCCCGATGCGGCTTTATCCAAGAACGAATACGACTGCGCTTCGGTAGTTGTGCCGTTGCCGCGCACAAAGCCCAAGATTTTCCATTCCTCATTGCTCGCTTCTCGATTCTTGCTTCTTCTCTGTACTTCAAAGCCGCTATTGTTTTGTTCTGACAGGGTCTTCCAAGAAAGCAAGGTGCCGCTGATGGTTTGACGTGCGCTGAACTCAACAAGTTCAACGGGCAGAGAAATATCGCCGAGTGCAAACGGCTGAAACACAACCGATGGCGGATTCTGAATATCGCCTGCGCCCCAAATGCGCTGTTGTATCAAGGCTAAATCGGTGGTGCCCCAAAAGTTGTTTTGAGCGCGAACGGTGTTGATGGTGTTGTTGTAAAGCGCGTAGTTGGTTGTGCCTTGAAGGTTATCGATGAAAGTATTGCGTCCGTCGTCGTCGGGGTTGCTATTGCTTAAATCGCCTAAGTTCGGTTGCGCTGTGCCTTGAATGGTAACGCCCCACAAATTTCCTTTGATGAAATTTCCTGTAATAATCGGTGCGGCAACAGCACTTCCCGACGAATTGATATTGATGCCGCTTCCTGCTTGAAGTGGATTGGGGTTGCGCGTGTTGTTTTCAAGGCGATTGTTGCGCACGATGCACTGTGTCGCGCCTGCAATCACAATGCCAAAGGCACAATCGTGAATGTAATTGAATTCAATGAGCGGATTTTGAACGGTCGTATTGCTTCCTAACCCAACGCTAATGCCGCCCGCGCGAACCGGTTGCGGAATGTCCGCGCTGTGAATTTCATTGAAGCGAATGATGGGACTGTTGTTGCCTTGAAATGAAATCGTGATAGGATTAACGGGACTTTGATTGCGAACGTTGTTATTGGAGATGTAATTATGCTCAATGATTGGATTGGAAGTGTTGCTAATCGTGATGGTGCTTTGTGAGTTGTTGTAAAGGCTATCGTGTCGAATGATAGCGTTGGAGTTGAAGCATTGAATCGCAGTGCTTCCGCCGACGGTCGTTAAACTGCCATTGAAGCGTAAAGTTGAAAATTCAATCGTGGGGCTTGAACTGATGCATGCAAGTCCACCTGTGGAGTATTCAATAATGCAGTGGCGAAAAATGCATGCAGAGTCAATCGCGGAATCTTCAATGCGAATGTTACGCCATGAGCCGGGCGTGGGTGTTGCCCCTGTGAACACAATGCGAGCCGATGGCGTGCCAATCGCTAACATTTTGCCGCGCACCACAAAGCCGTTTTGTGTGAAGGTGAGAATGCTTCCGGCTTGAATCGTCAATCTATCGTTGGGCGCGATGATAACGGAATCCAAAACGGAATAATTCGGGAAAGTGCCTGTAACGGTGCCGTTGGAATTGGCGACGAGGTCGTTCATCGTCCAATCAACGCCTGTGTTTGGCGTGGTGTAGGTGGCGGCGAAAGCGGAAGATGAAAAAAGCAAGAGAAAAAGCGTTAGGCATAACGACATGTGAAAAAATGTTAAAGTTGAGATGTTGAAGCCAATAGCGGATAAATTTTTGTCAATGATTCAGGAGCAAAGGTAAAGATTCTTTCGTATTTGAAATTCGTATTTTGCACAATCAACTTCAATTCATAAAACAACGATGAAACCAGAACTTCTCGAGACATTTGAAAACAAATTTCCTGAACGCGATTACACGATTGAAATCGTTAATCCTGAATTTACATCGGTCTGTCCGAAAACAGGCTTACCTGACTTCGGCACGGTTACGGTGAAATATGTTCCCGATAAAGTTTGCGTCGAGCTCAAATCGCTCAAATACTATTTTTTGGAATTTCGCAATGCAGGGATTTTTTATGAGAATGTAACGAATACAATTCTCGACCATTTGATTGAAAAACTCAAACCGCGCGAAATTATGGTGAAGACGGAGTGGAAAGCGCGCGGTGGAATTACGGAGACCGTAACGGCGGAATATCGAGGCAAATCGCAGAAAACCCGCGTCGGATTCACCGTGCAGGAGTGAGGCAAAAATGTGATAATAAAAAAGCCCGACTCTGTCGGGCTTTCTTTTTTTGGAATCCATTTCGGAAGTCGTCTTAATAGAGCTTATTGCCAGATCGAATAAAGGCGGTGATTTGGTCTACTTCTGCATCGGAAATCGCTTTGGAGCGGTCTTGCTTGGCAAGGCGTTGCATCCAAAGCACAAGTTCTTTGGTTTTATCTTCCGAGCGCATCCACTTTTGCTTCATCTTGCCCGCGTTAGCAGAGAGCGAGTGGCAACCTGAACACTTTTTCTTATACACGGCTTCGTATTGTGCAGGGTCACCGCTAACCGCGACAACGGCGGCGGCAGGCGCGGCGGGTTCAGGTGTTGCAGGTGCTTCTGCGGCAGGTGCTTCTACTTTGGCGACAGGCGGCGCAGGTGCAGGCGCAACAGAGGCTTCTTTGGAGGCTTTGGCTTCTTCGCGCTTGCGCAGTTCATTGACAAAGTGATTGATGATTTTGAACATATCCGCATCATCAATTTTCACGGCTTCGCCATTCTTGTTCTTTACATTGAGGAACTTGGCGGGGACGACTTCATATACTTTTGATGAAGAGGTATAAAGACCTTCATCAAACTGTGCGAGCTCGTCGGGCAGATTATACTTTTGCATAATCAAATCGAACTCGGTTTTCGCGCCCTCGCCCGCTACAACCGACGCGGCTGTTGGAACGGCGGCCGCAGGTGGTTCTGATACTTCTGCGCCAAAATTTTCAAACTGCTTGACCGTGCGCGGCGCAGGTGGCTGTCCTGCGACCGTTTGCGTTCGATTGCCCGATGAAGCCACAATGCCAATCCACGCAAAAAAGACAGACGCCATTCCAACCAAGATGATTTGCAAAAACCACCCCGAATTGTATTGCGCCACGAATTTGCCTGCAACCCAGAGAATTAAGCTCGCCGTTAGGAAAAGTGCCACATAGCGAATGAACGTATATCCGACTTTTGAAATCTGCACGCCCAGCACAGCCCCCGATCCAGCATAGATGATGAAAAGCACAAGCACCCCAAGAATGACGGCACCTGCAAGTTTCAATGATGAGTTATTCATAGCGTTAAAGAGTTTAAGGTTTGTTTGAACTGAACTTCTAAAACTGCAAGAACTGCTAACTGCGATTGCGTGAAAACAGTAGAGTTTCAAAAGAACAACCTGACCACAAACGCTACTGAAACCACTACAATTTAGTAGAAAGTTCATTGTCATTTCAAGTTTCTATCAAAGAAATCTTCGTCAATTTGCACGAAATTCAAACGCCAAACTGCAAGATGATAACCTCAAAAACAGCCGAAGCGACTATTCACCCTGAAAGCGTCAAAAGTGTTAGCTAAATCACAATCAGGTTATGAGTGCGGGCGTATTTTTTATTCACAATTTTCTTACCTTACTCAACAGCAAATTCGTATTGAGCATTTAAAAAATGAAACCACCGCCGACTGACCTTAAACGAACTTCGTCTGCGCCAATTACGCCCGAAATGATAGCTCTTGAAGCTCTTGACGCTCGCGCTCAAAAGAAAGCGCATAGCAGTTGGTTTATTTTCAATCCTGCCGCCAATAAAGGCAAAGCCAAAACACACCTGAAATGGTTGGAAAACACGTTGCTTGCTGAACACGAAGAAGGAATTATTCAACTAACGAATCAATCGGGCGATGCAGTGCTTTTTTCAGAATCAGCAAAAGTGAAATCTGAAATCGTTGTCGCATGCGGTGGCGACGGCACGGTCAATGAAGTGGCGCAGTCGCTTGTCGGAACAGAAACACAACTTGCCGTTTTGCCAATGGGTTCGGGCAACGACTTCTTCAAAAACTTATCGCGCAAGAGAAAGTTAACCGACGCATTTCATCTTCTATCGCAAGGAAAGGCACGTAAAATTGATGTCGGAAAAGTTACCTTTCAGTCGAACAATCAATCTTACTCGCGCTACTTTTTCAATTCGCTGGGGCTGGGATTTACTGGTGCAATCGCCAAAGAAGCTCGCACTTCCACGCGCAAAGGCGACCTCATCTATCTCGACGCGCTAAGCAAAGTCGGAAAAACTTATTCCGCAACAGCCATGCGTCTCTCGCTTCAGACAGAACACAGTGAAAAACTTATTTCAGAATCCATCTTCGCGCTCACGATTGGCAACGGCAAAATTGAAGGCGGAAAATTCAAAATCGCACCTGACGCCACGCTCAACGACGGCTTGCTGAACCTTTGCGCGCTTACAGCATTTCCGAAATGGAAATTGCCGATTTGGGTATCACGATATTTGCGCGGCAGTCAAATCCAACACAAGCAAGTGCATTATCACAAAATTGCATCGGCAACGATTTCGCTTACAAAGCCGCTCGACTTGCACTTGGACGGCGAAGTGTTTGAAAACGTATCGGGCGACCTTTTGATTGAGTGCGTGCCAAACGCGCTTACCGTTATTGGCGAGTGAGCGCAGTATTCGGCTCCTACTTTATCGGTTGAATTTTCATGGAAATATCCATCGCCGTAACGCTGTGTGTCAGTTCGCCGACAGAAATAAAATCGACGCCTGTTTCCGCAATTTTCCTCACACTTTTCAGTGTTACTCCGCCTGATGCTTCAAGTTTGATGTTCGGATTCAACTGCCGTGCAAGGCCAACGGCTTTGCGCAATTCCGACACGGAAAAATTATCAATCAAAATGATGTGGGGCTTATGTGCAATAGCCTCGCGTAATTCCTCGAGCGTGCGAACTTCCACTTCAATTTTAGATTTGAGCGATTGCTCCTTGAGATAGACTTTGGCGCGTTCAATCGCAATGCCAATTCCGCCTGACGCATCAATATGATTATCCTTGATTAAAACCATGTCATAAAGACCAAAACGGTGATTGTGCCCGCCACCAAGCCTGACGGCTTCTTTGTCGAAGTAGCGAAGTGCGGGTGCGGTTTTGCGCGTGTCAAGAATGCGCGCGTTTGTGCCTTGAACAGCCTGGACAAATGCCGCAGTCTTCGTTGCAATCCCCGACATGCGTTGAAGCAAGTTGAGCAACGTGCGTTCAACAACGAGCAAGTGCGCCGTCTTTCCTGAAATTTCTCCAATCACTTCCCCTGCCTTCACAGATTCGCCGTCCTTTTGGTTGAGCGAAAGTTTCAGCGGCTCTGACCAAGATGAAAGAATCAAGCGTGCAACACGCAAGCCTGCCACAATGCCTTCCGACTTTGCCAACAGAACGGCTTTACTTCGATGCGCGTCAGGAATCGTAGCGGCGGTTGTGATGTCGCCTTGCCCAACATCTTCAAGCAGTGCTAATGAAAGTGCCTCTGTTTGACAAGCGTTTTGAAACAATTTGAACGATGAAGTTGGCATATCGTTGAAATAAATCGTGGTTAAGATGATGTCTCTCGAGATTTCATCGCGACGATGCGTTTTGCGCCGATTGATTGAGCAAGCGAGGGCAGTATCGCTTTGCGCCGTCGGGCAAGGTCAGTTCAAGCGATTCATCAATGCGTCGGGCTTTGTAGGGCTTGCCTTTGACCTTGAAGGAAATCGAACCGTCGCTGTTGAACGCTAAGTCGGACACCGCAAATTCATAGTCGTATTTTCCAATGCCGAAAAATCGTCCACGAAACCAAGTATATTTAGATTCTTTGGAGATGTAGAACTCGATAAACTCGTCATCGCCGCGCTTGTAGGTGCCGATGAAGGGTTCAGCTTGTTTGCGTTCGCGTTCGAGTTGCGCTTTGTGTGCACGCCAATCATACTTTTTTTCTTGCGCCAATAGGCATGCAAACGCACTGCTCCAAAAGAGAAAGATAAACAGTATGCTTGTGCAATGTTTCATCTTCGTTTCATCATTTGCTCAAAAGAGACACTCAAAATAAGTTCGCTTTGCATTTCCGCAAGCATACTTAACAACGATTTCTTTCAAGAACCTAAACACAACTGCTGATGCAATACGACCTCGTTGAGCCGCCTTTTGGGCAGCGCGTTCTCCAAAATCCCTTTGTGCGCTTTTTTGTGATGTTTATTACGGTTACGCTTGTTTACTCGGCGGGGCTTGGTAGCACGTTACAACTTGCCGAACGACTTCAACAGCCTTTTCTCAAACTCATCGGCATGATTCTCACGCTCGTCGCCACTTACCTTGTCTATTACGGATTGGTGCGCGGCATGGAAGGGCGACGATATGTTTCTGAACTTTCGCTCAAAGGCGCACTGCTTGAACTCGTTGGCGGGCTGGGCATCGGCGCAGGATTGCTTTCACTTTCCATCTTGCTCCTTTGGCTTTTTGAGTTTTACAAAGTTGATTCGGTTAACGACGTCTCCGAACTGTTTGCGGCGCGACACTTGCCACTCTCGCTCGGTGCAGGCTTTTTTGAAGAACTCGCCTTTCGCGCGATTCTCTTTCGCATTGTTGAAGAAAAACTCGGCTCATGGATTGCGCTATTTATTTCGTCGCTCTTTTTCGGCGTTGTGCACATTGCCAATCCAAATGCGACCTTGTTCAGTTCATTTGCGATTGCGGTTGAAGCGGGCATCTTGCTGGGTGCGGCATATATGCTGACACGGCGCGTGTGGTTTGCCGTCGGCATTCACATTGCTTGGAATTATGTGCAGGGTGCAGTATTTGGCATTGCGGTTTCAGGCGCGGAAGTCAAAGGGTTGATTTCATCGCACTTGGAAGGCAATGAACTTTTTTCGGGTGGCGCATTCGGCGCGGAAGCCTCGCTGATTACGCTTGTGGTTTGCACAACGGCAGGCGTATTGCTTCTTTGGAAATCGCATCAAAACGGAATGTTCGTTCAGCCATTTTGGAAATACATCAATCCCATCACATAAATGAAGCTCACAACCCGCCTCACACTGCTTTTTCTTGCGATTGCACTTGCGGCGGCGAGCGTCTATTACTTTCTGTTCAAACTCCCACAAGAAAACTCACAGAAAGCCTTTGTTGCAAGTCAAGAGGCGGCGCGTAAAATCGCCGATGAATTTCAGCGCGCCTTTGGCTTTACGCCCGAAGTGCTCGTGCGCGACTGCGTGATTGTGGGCGCGGCATCGCCAATTCTCGAACTCGCAACCGTCTCAAAGCCTATCATCGCTGAAACAGGCTACGGCGAAAAAGATGCAATCACTTCTTACAGCGTTGTTGTTAAAGGCGATTACATGGTGAAAGCAGGCTACGATTTGCGGAAGCGATTTCGCATCACGGTTACAGAGCGAGGTATTTCGGCGGAGTTTCCCGAGCCTGAAATTCTTTCTGTTGAAATGGTTGATTACAAAATCATGAACGAAGGCGGCACGCTCGATGTGTTTTGGAAACAGACTTCAAAGCAGGCGATTCAAGAGGTCGCGCTCAAACGCAACAAAGAGCGCGCGTTGCAAGCCGCCGATTCATCAGGCATTTTGAACGAGGCGCGCGAAAAACTCCTGCTTCAAACGCAATCGATTTTCGAGCGCGTTTCAGAATCTCCGAAAAATCTCTCGATACGTTTTCGCGACTGAAATCGGCTACTTTCTGCCGCCTGCCGTTTCGCCGCCTGTGCCTGTGAAATACGGCTCATAGACACTTCCGCGCGAGGGGTCGACACGGCGCAAAATCGCATAGACTTCCTGCTTCAATTCGGGCGACGCATTTTTGAACACCTCTCCAATTTCAATCGCCTTTGCTTCAAAGAAACGCTTAATGACCAAACTGCGCGGGAATCGTGCGTCGAGTTCGGCAATTTTTTTGAGCGATTCGGCGATTCGGCGGCGCGCTTTGTCGGGGTCTTTGTGAAACTCGTCCAAGCCGTTGTAGTGATAAGCGTAAAACTCGTCTCGGAACGGCAGAAAGCGAGGGTCAAGGTATTCTTGAATCATCTGCGCACGATTATCGCCGCCGCCATCGTCGACCCGCCATCCGCGTGCGAAATTTCCTGTGGCTTGCGATTGCGCTAGTTGGCGAATGTTAAAGGCTTTTGTGAAAAGTTGTGTGCCGCCCTGCTTATCGAAGGTTTCGGCATCAAAGGCAAGAATGAGATAGGCGTAATAATCCAAAAGGCTGGCTAACGGCGTGAAGACGAGTTCGTTATGAATCAAAACGCTTTGCCGTTCGTCGTAAAAAAAATTCACATTCGCATCCAGCGTTCGCAAGAGCGACGATGCGCGAAGCGAGCGATAAATCGGACGCGAGGCACCGATGAACATTTGCGCGCTATACTGCGCAGGCGCAACATTGACATTTGCCGAAAGAAAGGTGAACTCAATCTGACACTGAATTCTATCCTCATCTATCTCAAACTCGGTGCTGTTCGTCCAACGGTGGCGGTTGAGATAATCCAAAATGGTTTGACGAAAGTTTGTTAGTCGGACACGCGCTTCAGCAGGCAACTGATCGAGGTTCACGCGAACATCGACAAGTAACTCCTGCGCAAATGCGGTTGGCACAAAGAGCACGACAAAGACCCCGACAAAGACCCCGACAAAAAACAAACGAGTCATACTGTTGAACGGATTTCAAAACGGAAAAATAACGACGAATGAAATGTAGAGAAATTCATCGGTCGGAATCAAGGCTAATTTTGGTCGCTCGACCTTGAAGTCTTCAAGTTTGACCGTGATTTTCCCTTCAACCGTAGTTTTGCCGTTCTGCGATTGGGCTTTTGCGGAAAATGAAACAGGCTTTGTAACCCCATGAAACGAGAGTTTTCCTGATACGCTGAGTTCGTTGGCGTTGGTTGTAATGCTGTCGCTAATGAAAGAGACTTCGGGATAAGTGAAAGCATCGATAACTTCCATCGCGTGCGAATCGCGGCTGGAGTTTCCGCTGTCGAAGGTCATCACATCGGCAGAAACCTTCACCGATTGAATTTCTTTGGCATCGTTGATTTCAACGTCGCAGATGAACTCTTTCGTTGTGGCGTCAATTTTGTGAAGCGGGTGCGAAAGCGAATACATTAACCTCGATTCGCCTTTGATGGCAGAAATTTTTTTTGCGTCGCGATTTGGCGTTGCAATGAAAAGAAGTCCGATAAGCAAAACATTGAGCATAGTTCAAAATGCAAGTGAAATGATAGACGCGCTAAAAGCGGCAGTCGTGATGTATGCCGCCGTTTGATGTATGCGCACTTTTTGGTTGTAATCGCCGCTTGGGCTGGCAATGCGGTTGGCTAAAATGGGCGTAACAATCATGCCCGTGAAGTGAATCAGCGCAAAAAGTTTATGCGTTGAGATGGAGTTCCACTCGTCGCGCCGCACGGCAGGCGGGGGGGAGAAGAGCGAAAATGCGGCGGTGGTCATGTAGGCAATGGTTGTCGCGTTGCCGAGCGTGCGTTTGGTGTCGTAGAGCGTAAAATCGCCGTCGACATACCGCTGTCCGACGATGACCGTCGCAATCATTAAGCCGAGCGTCGCAATTC
Organism: Candidatus Thermochlorobacteriaceae bacterium; assembly: GCA_029263855.1. Lineage (GTDB taxonomy): Bacteria > Bacteroidota > Chlorobiia > Chlorobiales > Thermochlorobacteraceae > JANWWM01. The sequence continues at coordinate 119,416 of JAJUFC010000001.1, forward strand.
CTGCAACTTGGTGCGATGTGAGCATGATTCGGCGCACTTCTAATTCTTCTTTGCGCGATTCAGGCGTAAGTGGCGCAATACCCGTCGCTCTGAACACGCCGTTCTCTCCCCAAAATGCACGCTCCATGAGACTAATGTTTTTCGGAAGCAGACGCCGTTTTCGTGCCTGTTCAAGTGAATCGCTTTCAAGAATCGTCGTGGCGTGATGTTCTAAAACAGATTCAGATGTAGTTTCTTGTTCGCTAAACACACTCAAACGCGCGTTGCGAGAGGCAACTTGTGCCAAGAGCATTTCTGAACAGAGCCAGAACAGCGCAAAAGCAAGCGTCGGCTTCATTAAAAAGTGATGGTTAGGATTTGGGTTTCGGCGTTGAAGGCGGTTTCAAATGAATCTAATCCGCGTGGTGCAGGACCAGACAAACGCGCTCCGAAATTGCCTGCTTGCATACTAAACATCGATTGATGACACGGACAAGTTACGCTGTTTTGGTTCGGCGTGCCAATGTCGCATTGCGCATGCGGACAAACGACTGAAACGGCGCGAAACTCTGTTTGAGCGGTTCGGCGAATAATCACATCTCTTCCGCCGTTGCGATTGCTTCCGAAATTGCGTCTCAAAATTCCGCCGACGGTTTGCAGAGCCTCAAATCCGCTTTCATTGAGATTGATAGGCACGCGCTCGCCTGTGCGCGGTGAGGCTGGATTGTCTTCGCCGCATCCGACAAGCGTGCCTAAAAGAGAGGCACTCCCGACGAGCGCAAGGCTTCCGAGCGTCGCTGTTTTCAAGAAGTCGCGACGCGATGTGTCAGGTGGTGTGTGTGCCATAGTTCGTCTGATTGAATAGGTTGTTTAATCGGATAGATTCATTGAAATGATTTAGAGACACGAACTTACGACATTCTTGCAAATGGCAAAATCCCTTTTCGCGGAGACTTTTTGGAGACCAGCGCGTCTACCTTTGCCTCACACCATATTCTTTAACTAAAACATAACAAACAATGCTCAACTTCAACGCGAACCGTAACCCTGAAGAATCCCTATCGAAGGCAAAAAACATTCTTTCAGGAAAAGGACTACTCGGCTGGTTTGCCAAACTTTTCATCGGAAAAGAAGACTTGAACAAAATGAACGCCGCCGTAGGTAAAGTTCAAGATGCAATGGGTGATTTCAAAGAATCGGAGCGCATTTGCAACGTGGGCATATCTGCCAAAGCAAGCATAATTGCGATTCAAGACACGGGAATGCTGTTGAACTATAACCCTGTCGTGATTCTGACCATGCAAGTGCGCTCTAATTCAGGCACGCCATATACGGTGAGTGTTAAAACGCCTGTATCTAAAATTGCGATTCCGCGTGTCGGCGATGAAATCGCCATCAAATACGACCCTGCCGATAAAATGAAAGTGGCTCTGGGCACTTAACTCGTTCTCATCACAAGCAAGGGAAGGGCTAACAAGGAAAGTTTTCAAGCGCGTTCAGATTTTGCCTTGCGCGTTTTTTTAGGCGGCACAAGTTGGAGTTCTTTTTCATCTTTGAGGTGAGTGAATTTGGCGTCGCCCCAAAGTTTTTCAAGCCCGTAGAAAGCGCGTCGTTCTTTTTGGAAAATGTGAACGATGACATTGACATAATCGAGCACAATCCAAGTCATTTCTTTGTCGTCGACATAGGTTGGGCGTTCGTCGTCCAACAGCAAGCCATCGCGCACGGCATCAGAAATGGCTTTAACTTGTTTATCGGAATCGGCGGAGCAGATAACGAAGTAGTCGGTCATGTCAGTTAAGCCGCGCACATCGATAATCGTTACATCGTAGGCTTTTTTGGTGAACATCAGTTCGGCGATGCGTCGCGTGAGGAGTTCGCCTTCGTCAAGATGAACAACAATCGAAGAGGTTGTCGCAGTCTTTTTCGAAGCGGTTGCTTTCGCCGATTTCGGCGGAGTTTTTTTTGCTGGGGAGGATTTTGGTGAGGCTATCTTTGACTTGCGCGCGGTTGAGGACGTTTTTTTTGCGGTCGTTGATTTTTGTGCCAAGGGCGTCAAAAGTTAAAATTGGACGTTGATAGAAATCTGAAATTCAGTTGCAAGTTAATGACGGATTTCAAAGTCCGTAAATGTTCGCTCAGCGTCGCTTTGGAGCGTTTTGCGCTGTTCTCTGACGGCAAGAACCTGTGCGCCGAGCGGACCTTTTTTCATTTCGGATACAAGAGCGTCGAGGCTTTCCGTGTTGCCTTCGGCTTCAAGTTCTACGGTGCCGTCGGGCAGGTTGCGCACATAGCCCTTGATGCCGAGTCTCGTTGCCGTTTTTTGAACGAACCATCGGTAGCCAACGCCTTGAACGCGCCCTTCGGCAATCGCGTGAATGGCTTGAATCATCTGCCGTTTGAAGTGTAAAAATTAGCGATGTTCAACGAGCGAAATTAACCATTGGGCGTTGATGATTGAGCGTTGATTTAATTTTCGCTTGCGCCGCGCGTGCTTTTGAGTTTTTCAACAGCGGCTTCAAGTTCGCGTCGTTCTTCCTCGCTGATGGTCGATTTTACTTCGGATTCGGATAACTCTTGCGGTAAATCCTGATTCGTATTCGCATCGTCCATGTTGGGGCGTTTGCCGAGAATATCCTCAATATCTTTGTAATTCAGCACCTCTCTTTTCAGGAGGTCAGTCGCCATTTTCTCGAGTTTCTCGCGATTGGCAACGAGCAGGTCGCGCGTGGCGTTGTGCGCTTCATTGACGATGCGTTTGACTTCCTCATCGATAAGTCGAGCGGTTTCTTCGCCATATCGCTTTTCAATACCCATACCTTGCAAATACATATTGCTGGAATCGGCGTAAGAGAGATAGCCGAGTTTTTCGCTCATGCCGTAAATGGCAACCATGCTGTAAGCAATGTCAGTAACGCGCTCGAGGTCGTTTTGCGCGCCTGTTGAAATAGATTGAAAGACGATTTCCTCAGCGACACGTCCGCCAAGCAAGCCGCAAATGCGTGCAAAGAGTTCTTCTTTCGTCATCAAATAGCGGTCTTCGAGTGGCATGTTGAGCGTGTAGCCGAGCGCGCTAACGCCGCGCGGCACAATCGTTACTTTTTGCGGCGGGTCATTGCCTTCCATAAGCCAACTGACAATGGCGTGCCCACACTCGTGATAGGCAACAACTTTCTTTTCTTTCGGATTGATGACTTTGTTTTTCTTTTCAAGTCCAGCAATCACGCGCTCGATCGCGTCTTGAAAATCAATCATCTCGATAACTTCTTTGTTGCGGCGAGAAGCAAGCAGAGCGGCTTCGTTGCAGACGTTAGCAAGTTCGGCACCAGCGAAGCCCGGCGTCTGCGATGCAATCACTTTAATGTCCACATCTTTGCCAAGCGGCATGTTTTTCGTGTGGACTTTGAGCACATCGGTGCGCCCTTTGAGGTCGGGCTTATCGATAACGATTTGACGGTCGAAGCGACCCGGACGCAAGAGCGCAGGGTCTAAGACATCGGGGCGGTTGGTTGCCGCCATCATAATCACGCCTTTATCGGTCGCAAATCCGTCCATTTCCACAAGCAGTTGGTTGAGCGTATTCTCGCGTTCATCATTAACGCCCATCATCATGCCTCTGCCGCGCGAGCGACCGACGGCATCGATTTCGTCAATGAAAATAATGCACGGGGCTTTTTCTTTTGCCGTTTTGAACAAGTCGCGAACTCGCGCCGCACCAACACCGACGAACATCTCAACGAAGTCAGAGCCGGAAAGCGAGAAAAATGGCACGCCTGCCTCACCTGCGACGGCTTTCGCCATAAGCGTTTTGCCTGCGCCGGGCGGACCGACGAGCAAGACGCCCTTCGGAAGTTTTCCACCAAGCTTTGTGAACTTTTTCGGGTCTTTGAGGAAGTCGACAACTTCCATCACTTCTTCTTTGGCTTCATCTAATCCTGCGACATCTTTGAATGTGATGCGTGGCGTGTTTTCATCGTTTTCGTATAGAGCGGCTTTGTTCTTGCCGATGTTCATTACTTGCGAATTGGGGTTCATGCGTCTGAAAATGAACAGATACACCACTACGAGCAAGGCAATCGGGAAAACCCATTGCAAGAGGTCAGTGAACCAATTACTGTCGGAAACGCCTTGAATTTTTACGCCTTGTGCTTCAAGTTTCTCGATGAGTTTTTCATCGCGGAATGTAACGAGGGTGTAGAAGCGGCGCGCGTCGGGTTTGGAACGCATGAAGGAATTTGTCGAGCGATTCTTTTCCTCGATTTGATAGTTTGGCTTCAAGGTGGCGTAGATGCGCGACGGGGAAATTTGAACGGATTCAATTTTGCCCTCGTCGAGCATTTTTTTGAACTCGCTGTATGGAAGTTCTGCCGTCGTGCTCGACCAAAAAAACGTCAGTTGGATTCCTATCAAAATCACAATCGCAAGCACATAATAGACAGCTGTAAATTTGGGCTTGTTGTTCTTGTTGTTCTTTTTCTTCTTGTCGTCTTGACTGTTGAACTCGTCAAAAAAATTGTTCTCTGGCATAATTTGTCTTTAGGATAAAATGAGAATAACTCCTGTTAATTCGTATTTGCTTGGGCGAAAGTTCCAATCCTCCAAGTCATATCAATTTACCGTTCAATTTACCGTTAAGCGATTTGCGTTAGGCGATTTCTGTATATTTCAGCAGTCGTGAAGTGAATAATAGGCGGAACGCCGAACCTTTGCAAATGAAACGTAATTTTAGCGCATTACCAATTCTTGTTTTCGCCGTTGTAACGCTCATTGCTTATGCCTTTTTCAGTTGTGTATTTTCTCCGATGCTTCTTGCGCAAGATTCCGATTCGCGCTTCAACGATTCACTTTCCGCAACCGCACCAACCGTGCAATTTGATTCAACCCTTACTTCAAGTTCTGATTCAACCTTAAATTCACCTCCGACGTTCAATGCTTCAACAGCGAAGGACAGCGTCAAGTTTTACAAAATTCTCCTGCCGATTGCGTCGCTTTTTGCCACGCCGCATCGCATCATGGATAGCACGCGCGACTTTACCTATCATCGCCATGTCGAAGATTTCTTTGCCTTTTCACCGAACTTTTTTTTACGCGATAAAATTGAACTCGGTCAGCAAAACGACTTGCTCGTGGGCGGATTGGGGGCGCGCTATCAAGCCATTTACCTCGATGAAATTTTGCTCAACGATGTGATTTCCGCGCAAGCCTTTTACAATCATCTTTCCAGCGAGTCGTTCTCCGAACTCAATCTCTTCAATGGCTACGGCGCGTTTGGACTTTCTGCCTCGCCGATTGCGCTTGAATCTAAAACACAAAACATTGTCGCCGCTAAAGGATACACGAAAGCACACTACTACCAATTTTCGGGCTCGACGAACAAGATGGACATCACTTTTGCGCTCAATCTTTCGGAGCGATGGAGTTTTTATGGCGGCTATGTACGCGAAGGCGCAGAAGGAATCTTTCGCAATTCGGGCGGGTTCGGCGGCGACCGCTTCGGCTCGTCCAGCGAAGCCAATAAACTTCGTTTGCGCTTTCGCTATCAATACGGCGTGAAAACTTATTTCAACTTCGCACTCGAGCGCAATTCGCTCAATCTCAAACCCTTCGGCGGCGCAAACCTCTTTGAAACCATACGGCTTGGCGGCGACATCTTCTCGCCCATCAACGCCATCATTGCCAATGAATTTGCGCAACGAAAAAATACCCTCTCGCTCTACAAAGCCGAACTGCAAACCGCATTGCCGTTTATCCCCAAACGCTTTCAAGCCGATTCGCTCAACTTGTTCAAAGCGTGGGTTGCCTTCACAGAGTTTTCCAACGCCTTTGCGCAACAGCGCGGCACAGTGTTCAGAGACTTCGAGGCGTCTTCGCGGCTCACATTTGGCGCAACGCAATCGCTCAAACTCTTCTTCTTTTCGCTTGGATTGCGCGGCGCGTATTCGCTCGAATCGGTCGGCGACAATAACACGCTCGCAAATGCGCTTGCTCAAAACATCAAGCCAAACTTGAACACCGTTGAACTAACCGCAAGCGCGAAGACGACCTTCGCAAATCTCATTTTCGGCGAGGCGTTGGAACTTGGCGCGTCGCTGGCTTCAACCACGAAGACCATCACGAACACCTTTGGGCAGAATTTTACGACGAGTTTTCTCTCGACGGGCGCGGGCGGCGAGGTGAATGTTCCGCTAACGCCCTCGCGCGAGGCAGTGCTGAAAATCTTTGCATCGCTGTCGACAACGAGCTGTGTGCCTTCGTTGCGCGAAGTTTTTTCAACAACCGATATTCAGGGAGCGCAAACATGGCAAAATGAACGGGTGAGCCAAGCCGAATTCGGTTCAGAACTTCGTTATGCCGATGCGCTTCGGCTTCGCCTTTCTTTGCTCTCCTCGCTCGTCAACGCGCCTTACGCCGTTGTGCAAACGCGCACGAGTGATACAACGCTTTCTCTGCGTTATCAATCGCTTCAAGGCAAGTCGCTTTCGTATTCGGGAGTGGGGTTTACGATGCAAAGTAAACTCGGTGCGATTGAATCGCACTTAAACGCGACGCTGGTTTTGGATTATTCGTTGTTTTCAAACCCTGACAATGCCTTTACGGGCGGATTGCAACTGCAAGGCGATACGATTGACGCGCGAAGCCGTCGCGTGCTGTATGTGCCGCGTTTTTATGCCAACAGCGGCATTTACTTTCGCGGCAAACTCTTTGATGGCGCACTCGATTTGAAAGTTGGCGTTATGGGCTATGTTCAAACCGACCTTTCTGCCGCACTTCAAAACAGCGAGCGGCAATCGGCGTTTTTCTTCAATCTCATCGAGCAAAACGGCGCACTGCGCGATAACAACTTGCAGTTCGGAACGCTTCGCCCGAAAGCGACGCTCGACGCGCAACTTTGGGCGGGCATTGGCAGCGGCATGATTTTCTTTTTCGTTGAGAACATTTTTGATACGCCTGTTTTTCGTGCGCCGTTTTTTCCGATTTACGCGCGTGCATTTCGCTTAGGTGTTAATTGGGAAATTTTGGATTGAAGATATGTGTATGCTACTTTGAACTTTAACTTCACTGATAAAAAACTCACATGGAATCTTGGCTCGGCTCCATTGCGCTCGGCTTATGTTACGGCTTTTTGGCAATGGGCGTTTATATCACGATGCGCATTTACAATTTCCCTGACATTACCGCCGACGGCAGTCTAACGCTTGGCGCAAGTGTTACGGCGGCGATGCTGGTTTCGGGCGCACCTCCAATTCTCGCCGTCGTTGTTGCCAGCACAGCAGGCTTTTTTGCAGGCACACTCACAGGTGTGATTCACACCAAATTGCGTGTCAATGGATTGCTTTCGGGAATTTTGGTAACAACCGCGCTCTATTCTATCAACCTTCGCATTATGGGGCGCGCGAATGTTCCACTCTTGACCGTTCCAAACATCATTACACCATTTGAAAAAACGCTCTCTGCACTTCCCAAATATGCCATCGCGCTGATTTTCTTCTCGCTTATGATTCTGTTGATTTGGGCAGTTTTGGCGGTGATTTTCAAAACCAACTTTGGATTGGCGATGCGTGCGACAGGCGATAACGAAACCATGATTGCCGCACAAGGCGTGGATACGGACTTTATGAAAATTGTCGGCATCGGACTTTCCAACGTACTGATTGCGCTTTCAGGCTCGCTCGTCGCGCAGTATCAAGGCTTTGCGGATATTGGCATGGGGATTGGGATTATCGTCTTCGGGTTGGCAAGCGTGATTATCGGCGAGTCGCTCATTTTCGGCGCACGCCGTAAGGTCGGGGTTACGGGATTGCTGTTGCTTGTAGTGGCAGGCGCGATTGTCTTTCGTATGCTGGTGGCGTTCGCGCTCTACATTGGCTTAGACCCGATTGATTTCAAACTCATCACCGCTGTTTTTGTGCTGATTGCCGTCGGCTTGCCGCAACTCCGTGCGAGATTAAAGTGAGTTTTTGCTTATATTACCTAAACATAAATAGCACTACACCCACACATTCAAAAGCCATGCTCAAAAAAACAATTTTAGTGGTTGATGACGAAGAATTGATTCGAGAGTTGCTTGCTGACGCACTAAGCGGCGAGTTCAACATTCTTTCTGCGAGCGATGGCGAAGAGGCACTTTCACTTTATGAGCAACACCAAAATGAAGTTGTGCTGGTGATTACGGACTTGATTATGCCGAAAATGCGCGGCGATGAGTTGGCGGAAAAATTGCGCGAACTCCGCCAGACGCTTCCTATCATTTTCATTTCAGGCTATGAGCGCGAAATAGAAACCGACGGGCTTCTTGCCAAAGGGCGTGCGGCGTTTCTTCCAAAGCCGTTTGATATTACAAGTTTGAGCTCAACCCTCCGTGAAGTCTTAGTTTAAGGCTTGATTTGAACGAAACTTATCCGATTGAAACAGAGTTCTCACTTCGTTCATACCCTAAATGAGTATTTCATATTTCTGTCTTTTTGCACTTATTACAATAACTTTAATTAAAATATTCAAAAGTTTGTTTTCGTTAAGTTAGTGTTTCATAAAACATTCCAAGACCTTTCGCAGAACTATGCAACAACAGCGGCACGACAGTCAGTCCATAAAATTTGAGCGGCAAATAGACGATGCGTTTGACTACCTTCGCGAAAAGACAGGCATTTTTGTTCCGCCCGAAGACATTCACAGTTTCATCAGACACGAAGACCTTCCAAAAGAGAAAGTGCTTTTCCACATGGAGCGCATTGGACAATCCTTCCACCTTTCTTTGCGCCAAATGCTCCTTTCCGAACCGCACCTTCATCACGAGAAAGCAAAACATTTCTTCTTTTTTATGGAGGATGAACTTTGTTTTGCTGAGACTTTCGACGATCGACGAAAAGGAATCACGCTCAAAAATTTTGCAACGAGAAAGACAGAATTTCTCAGCGTTCAAGACCTCTTCAAAAAAGAAAAGGAACTGAGCGTGCTCGTTTTTGATGGCGAGTTAGATTCGTTCTTAGCGACGGAAGAGCACCAAACGCCGCTTCGCGACAAGGAAGAGTCCCATAATAATCATCACGAACATGGGCATCATGGCGGCGGACACGGGCACGGGCATGAAATTGATGTGAAATATCTTTTCAGCAAACTCTTCAAATTGTTCAAAGAGGAAAAAAAAGATTTCACGGTGGTATTGGCTTACGCGGTGATGGTCGGGCTGATGTCGCTGGTGGTGCCGCTGTCGGCGTCAGCGATTGTCAATTCAGTTATGCTTGGGCTTTCGTCGCAATTGGCGATGCTGTGCATTTTAGTGGCGATTGGCTTGTTGATTGTTGGCATCTTTGATGTGATGAAGCGATATGTTTCGGATATTTTGCAACGCCGCATTTTTGTGCGCACATCGTTTGATATTGCCTATCGCTTGCCGCGCATGACGCAGTCTGCTTTCAATCAAGAATATGCACCCGAAGTTGTCAATCGCTTCTTCGATGTGCTAACGATTCAAAAAACCATCGGTAAATTTTTGCTCGATGGCACAGGCTCGGGGCTCGTGATTATCATTGGCTTAATTCTGCTTGCCGTCTATCATCCCTTCTTTATTCTCTTCGACCTTGCCTTGCTCGCCTTTGTGCCGATTGTGATTTTCGTTTTGGGGCAAAACGGGTTAGAAACGAGCATTAAAGAATCCAAGAAGAAATACGCGCTCGTTTCGTGGTTCGAAGAAATTGCGCGATGCCAAGTGAGTTTCAAGTTGTTCGCCAAACCAGAGTTTGTGTATCAACGTGTCGATTCGATTGCAGTCAATTATGTTGAGGCACGCCATAAGCACTTTTTAGTCTTGGCGCGACAGATGGTTGGGTCGGCAGTGTTTCGGACGGCGGCAACGGTCGGCGTGCTCGGGCTTGGCGGCGCGTTAGTGCTCAATGAACAACTCACGATTGGCGAACTTGTTGCCGCAGAACTCGTGGTGATTGCCATGCTCGGCGCGATTGAAAAACTCATTGAGCAATTTGAAAACCACTACGACCTCTTCACGGCGATTGACAAAGTCTCGCATCTCGTCGATAGACCGCTCGAACCCAGCGGCGGCGAGCCTCCGCCAAAGTTTGAAGGTGCTGTTCCAATTTCATTCAAAAATGTAGAATTTGGATATGATGATCACCGCAAAGTTTTGAAAGGCATTACACTTGAAATTGCCAAAGGCGCGCGCGTTAGCCTTGTCGGCGCGAGCGGTTCAGGCAAAACCACGCTTGCAAGTTTGCTTTTAGGACTTTACGAGCCTTCACGCGGAAAAATCATGCTTGGTGATTACGACATCAGCCGCATTAGCCTTGATGGGCTTCGCCAAACTGTCGGCATCGTGTTGGAAGCAAACGAGCTCTTCGACGGCACAATCGAAGAAAACATCACGATGGGGCGCGACTTTTCATATGAGCGACTCGTTTGGGCACTCAAAACCGCCCAACTTTATGATGAAGTCTACTCGCTCGACGACGGACTTAAAACGCATCTTGTGCCGATGGGGCAAAACATCTCTATCGGTATGCGTCGCCGAATTATGTTTGCCCGCACGATTATTGGCAAGCCAAAACTCTTGATTTTAGATGAATGTTTCGGCGGCATTGAAGAAAGCGTCAAACTGGACCTTATTCAAGCCCTCTACAGTGAAAAAAGTTGGACGATTGTTGACATTGCGCACGATGCCGAACTGATTCGCCGCTCTGAAATGATTTATGTGTTGAAAGATGGCAAAATTTTAGAGCAAGGCATGCCCTTCGAACTTGCGCTCAAAGAAGGAACGCTCTTTGAGCGGCTCTTCCCAGAATTAGTGCGCCAAACGCGAGAAGAAAAAGCCGCAATAGAAATGGCAGTGAAATCCGTTCAACTTAACATCACGAAATAACAAGACACCGCGCCATGACGAACAAAGAAAGCAAAGCGATTGCACATGCGAACGGGCAAAACGCAAACCCCGATGCCTTAGTGGTCAAAAACGGACACAGCGAGGTCGTGCCGCAATACGCGGGTGGATTGCCTATTCCGCATTATTACACGACAGCACTTCGCATTGTGAGAACACCGAACAATGCCATTCCGCTTGCGCGCGGCGTTATTTTAACCCTCGTCGGGTTTGTTATCATTCTGATTGTCGCACCTTGGATTCAAAACGTGGCAGGCTCGGGGACTGTAACCTCGTTTTCTCCTGACCAACGTCCGCAAACGGTCGATGCGCTCATTGATGGGCGGATTGAGCAGTGGTATGTTCAAGAAGGTGATTACGTCAAAAAAGGCGATACGATTGTTGTTCTGCGGGATATTGACACAAAATTTTTAGACCCCAACTTCCAAAAGTATCAAGCCGTGATTCGCGACAACGAAGTGCAAGAGGCTAATTTGGAAGTGGTGATTTCCAAACAAAAAGTGATTCAAGCCAAACAAAAACTCTACGCTGCAGAAGCCGCAGTTATCAACGCGAACATCGATGCCGCCACTGCACGTATTCGTTATGAGCGTGCTGAATCGCTCTTCGTGCAAGGGCTTGCCTCGAAGCGTGAAGTAGAAACAAACTTGCTTGCGCTTCAAAAAGCCATTAACGACTCTGTAAAAGCTTTGACAGGCTTGGAAGTCGAGCGTCAAGCCCTTGCCAACGCCGAAACTGAATACCAAGCAAAGCAACGTGTTGCGCAAGCCAAAATCGCCAAAGCTGATTTAGAACTCGGAAATGTAACAAGCCGTCGCGATTTCGGCGTGATGCTCTCACCGATTGACGGCTACATTACGCGCATCATGCAAGTCGGCGACGGACAAGCCGTCAAGAAAAATGATAAACTCGCTATCATCGTGCCTGAAACTGAGGATATTGCGGCAGAAATTTTTATCGGCAGTCTCGATGCCGCCATCATTGATACCGGACGAAAAGCCCGCTTGCAATTTGCAGGATTTCCTGCCATTCAAGCACCCGGCGGTGGCTTTCCCGATTTTGCAATCGGCACATTTGGCGGCATTGTCAAAGTCGTCGATGCGGTCGATGATGGCTCTGGTAAGTATCGCGTTCTCGTTGTGCCCGACCCGAACGATAAGCCTTGGCCTTCGCGGCAATACTTACGTCAAGGCACAGAAGTTACCGGTTGGATTCTCCTCAACGAAGTTCCGCTTGGATATGAATTCTGGCGACAGCTCAATGGCTTCCCGCCGATTATTCCTGTAAAAGCAGGCAAAGCAAGCGACGGTAAAGCCAAGCCGCCACTTTCAAAAGTGAAGTGAGAAGTGAGTAAGTATCTCTTTTATGACGCTGAACTTTTCATTTTGAACTTCATCACGAAAAAACTGTGTCAAAACTTTTCATCGGCTCTTTATTAGTTCTTCTTTCTTGGGCGTTGCCACTCTCGGCGCAATCGCAACGCTTTTATGTGATGTCGAGCGATTCCATCACGATTGAGCAGTTCCTTGATGTTGTGCTTCAAGCCAATCCGACTTCCATTTCGGCAGAATTAGAAAATGATGTTGCCTCTGCGACACTTCGCAACGCGCAAGGCGGCTTCGACCCTACATTCAACTTAGAATACGAATACAAAACAAAAGACGGCGCGCCTACTGCCGATGTGCTCAATGCGGGATTGGAACTGCCGCTTTCAACGCTCTTCGGTCCGAAATTCATCGCCAAATACAAACGCGGCGAAGGTTCGCGCATCAGCAACGTGGATAGAACCGTCGGCGACGGCGAAGCCAGCGTCGGCATAAAAGCGCCGCTGTTGCAAGGCATCTTCACGGACAAACGTCGCGCCTCGCTCGCCAAAGCGAATTTCAGGCTCGACCTCGCCAAAGCCAATCAACGCGAACAGCAAAACGAACTTCTGCGCGAAGCCTCGCTCGCTTATTGGAGTTGGGCGGAAGCCTACGGACAAATGGACGTCGCCAAAGCCGTGCTTGACCTTGCCATCGGGCGATACAAGGGCATTGCCGAGCGCGCCCGACGCGGCGAAGCGGCTCCGATCGATTCCGTTGAAGCCTTGCTCGAAGTCGAAAAACGTCGCGGCGATTTTCTCAAAGCCGAGCGCAAAGCCGAATCCGCCACCATCAAACTTTCAGTGTTTCTGTGGAATCCCGATGGCACGCCTCGCCCCTTGACCGCTATGCCCGCCAAATTGCCGCCACTGCCGAGCGTTTCCGCCTTTCAGATTCAAAACGACAAGCGTCTCGCGCTCGTCCAACGCCCTGAAATCGGTCAAATCGAATTCGAGCAACGCTCCGCCAGCGTCGATCTTGCCTTCAACTCGGAATTTCAACGCCCGTTCATTGAACTGAGCGCGGAAGCGATGCAGTATAAGTTCTCGACCTTCGGCGTGAATGATTATCGTTTCGGTCTGACGGTTTCGCAACCGCTCTTTTTCCGCGAAGCCAACTCGAACGTGCAACTCGCCGAAATCAAAGTCCGACGCACTGAACTCAAACGCTTGGAAATCGAGCGAAAGGTTTTGGCAAGCGTCGATGACGCCGTTTCAGCCATTGAGCGTGCCAAAGAGCGGGTGGAAGTGGCGGAGCGCGAAGTGCAATATGCCTATCTCGTTCAAGAGGGCGAGCGACGCAAATTTCAAATCGGCGAAAGCACCGTGCTCATTCTGAACCTGCGCGAGCGTGCCACCGCTGAAGCCCAAAATAAACTCGTCGAAGCCCGTGCCGATTACCTGCGCGCCATCAGCGATTACCTCTGGGCAACGGGACGCATTCAAGAGAAGTGGGTGAGATAACATCTCACTGAATGGTTAGGTGAAGCGAAAATTCTGACTATTCTGATTTCTTCTTAACGAGACGAAAAGAAATATAAATCGGATAATAACCCCCCTCTCCTTCGCTCGTAATAACGGCGGATTAAACCCTAATTGTGCTTATCGGTATAAAATCCATTAAACTTTTCTGCCCGCTGTTTGTCAAACGGAACAAAGTGAAACATTCAAATAGATAAAAGGCTGTTCCAATGAAAAACATAATGAAAAACATTCTATGGATGCTCGTCATTTTGGGAGCAACCCCCAAACTTTCCGCTCAATCTTACGATTTCAGTTCGGTTACACAATTATTGCAAGATTCGCTTCAAGTCATTCGTGGGACGGGGGGCGGTTGTGCGCTGATTGTGATAAAAGGAGACAGCACGATTTACAGCCGTGCATTTGGTTTGAACTTTACGGTGGATAAATCGATTCCAATTGGTTCAGGCACGAAGTGGCTTTCAGGGGCGGTTTTGATGACGGAAGTTGAATCGGGGCGGCTGTCGCTTGATGATTCGGTTGGGAAATTTCTCCCAATTTTTTCGGGAAATTCTTCTACAATGACGCTCCGTCAACTCTTCTCGCATACTTCGGGGCTACCCGGAAACGAGCAGGATACAATCTTGAGTAGCGGGAGCAGTTTGACATTAGGGCAAGCCGTGAATCTCATTGCGCTCAATCGTCCGTTGATTGCGTTGCCAGGAACGGCGTTTGCTTATGGAGGTCTCTCAATGCATGTGGCTGGGCGGATTATTGAGATTTCGTCGCAAAGTCCGTTTCCAAGCGGCGTAGCGTGGGACTCAATTTTCGCAGAGCGGTTAACAAAACCGTTGGGCATGACGGCTACAAATTTTGAGGGACTGGGCGTAACGAACAACCCGCGCATTTCGGGAGGAGCAGCATCTTCGGCAGCGGATTACATTAAATTTTTACAAATGATTTTGAATGGTGGAGTCTATCAAGGAAGGCAAATTCTCTCTTCTGCCTCGATTGAAGAGATGTATGAAAACCAAACTGGCAATGTACCGATTATCGATACACCCTATCAAATATATGGGACGCTCAATCCCGCTCTGCCAAACATGAGATACGGCATAGGGCTTTGGCGAGAGGTTGTCGATTCCTTGACGGGAAATTTAATTGAAGCGGGTTCGCAGGGTGCATTCGGGTTTAGCCCTTGGATTGACCGAAGTCGAAACATCGCGGGCGTACTGGCGGTTTATGGGCAGTTAGAAAAAGTCATGCCTACATATCTTGAGCTTCGAAAAAGAATTCGCCAGATTATTCCGATTAGCACAGCCGCTACATTGCCACGCGAAAACAAGCCATATTCGATTCAGCTCTTTCAAAACTATCCAAATCCGTTCAACCCCACGACGGTAATTTCGTATCATTTGCCAATGGCAAGTGTTGTGAGGCTGGAAGTATTTGATTTGCTGGGAAGAAAAGTTGGAACCATAGTTAACGCCCGCCAGTCGGCAGGAACATACTCATTTACGCTTTCGGCAACCCGATATAACATGTCGAGCGGCGTATATTTCTACACGTTGAATACGGACGGATTTTCAGAGACGCGCAGAATGATTTTGGTAAAATAAGAGTCGTGGAGAGCGAACCTTATGGTGTTTAAGTTATGAGGTCTTTATCTCTTTTCACTCGCGCAATTTTCTCATTGAATGTGCGCCAATCGCCGTGCTTTTCGTAACTTCGCTCCGCTGAAAAGCAAGAAGTTCACTTAACCCTAAACGCACGTGCCGACCGACGATTTTTTTTACTACAAAAAAGACCAACTTTATTGCGAAGGTGTCAAACTAAAAGACCTTGCCGAAGAATTTGGAACGCCGCTTTATGTAACCAGCAAAAACGCCATCATCGCGCAGTATCGCCGATTTGAAAAAGCCTTTAAGCCGCTCAATCATCTCACATGTTATTCGGTCAAAGCCAATTACAACTTAGCCGTTCTTCGCACGCTGGTTCAAAAGGGAAGTGGATTCGATGTAAACTCAGGCGGTGAACTTTTCCGTGCGTTGAAGGCGGGCGCGAAGCCGAAGAAAATCATCTTCGCGGGCGTCGGCAAAACGAAAGCCGAAATCGAGTTCGCGATTAAATCCAAAGTCCTATTTCAGAAAGTTGAATCGCTCTCGGAACTGCGCGTCGTTGATGAGATTGCAAAAAAACTCAAAACCGTTGCGCCGATTGCGCTTCGCATCAATCCAAATGTCGCCGCCGAAACGCACCCCTACATCACCACAGGTAACGACGAAAAAAAATTCGGCATTGATGAAATGCTCGCCGAAGATGTTTTTTCGGAACTCGCCAAGCATAAGCACCTGAAATTTGTCGGGCTTGAAATGCACATCGGCTCGCAGATTTTCGATACGCAATCCTACCTTGAAGCACTCTTCAAACTTCTGGGCGTGAAAGCCATTGCCGAATCGAAAGGTTTCACCGTGAAGTATCTCGATATTGGAGGCGGGTTTCCAATTACCTATCGCGCGACGCAACCCGCACCCGATATTGAAGTTTTTGCAGAGAAACTCATTCCGCTGTTGAAGAATCAATCGGCGCAAATTCTCTTTGAGCCCGGTCGGTTCATCGTCGGAAATTCGTCCGTCATTGTAACGGAGGTGCTGTATCGCAAGCAGAATCATCGCGGCAAGAACTTCGTGATTGTTGATGCGGCGATGACGGAACTCATTCGTCCGATGCTCTACGAAGCCTACCACGATATTTTGCCGATTGAGCGAAAGGAGCGCGAGATTATCATTACAGATATTGTCGGCGGCGTGTGCGAAACGGGCGACTTCTTCGCGCTCGACCGAGAAATTCATGATGTCAAGGAAGGCGAGCATGTGGCGATTTTTTCAGCAGGAGCATATGGGAGCGTCATGTCGAGCAACTACAACGCACGACTCAAAGCCGCCGAAGTCATGGTCGATGGAAAGAAGGTCAAACTTATTCGCAAACGCGAAACCTACAAGCAACTGATTCAGAACGAAGCGTTGTAAATCAAGGCTTACTTTGCGACTACGATTGAATCGGCGTTTGAATCGTGTTGCAAAATTTCTAACGCTTGAAGTTCCAACTCTTTACGAATCGCCGAAACGAGGTGTCCGACCGTAGAGGGAATGCTATCCATTGCTTTTGCTTCTTCGACAACCGTGATGATTGGCGTGGATTCTTTGACATCAAAGGCGCGCACATCGACTGTGAAGGTTCTTCCAAATTTTTTCACCGACCCAATCACGAACACGGGCGTATTCGTCGCGACGCAAATCTCGCGTGCGACGCTTTCGGTAATGTATTTTTCTTTTTCGCGTTTGAGCTGGCGCAACACCTGACGCATTTCCGATTTAGGCATAACGGTGAAGGTATCAGATTGTTCAAGCGTAGCGATGAAGAGTTTTGTAATTCGGTCGTGAAGTCGCATAAACCGCTTGTCCGATGTTTCGTTGGCGAAATCGGCAACGACGATGTTGAGGCGAGGGCGTTTTTTTTCCGACTTGATTTTTTCAATGCGTGCTTGAATTTCTTGCTCTGGCGAAGATTGCGGAATGATTGCAACGATGAGCCATATCGCACAGAGCGATAGCACGCTGGCAAGGGCAATGTTGCGTGTGCGCTTTTGTTGGAGAAAGAACAATGCTCGTTCTGAAATATCTTGAATCCAACTTGTTGGAAGCGGGCTGACTTTGTAAATCCCCATTTCAATCGCAATGTTTTTCAACTCCCCTCTGCCCATCCTCGTAAATTTGGCTTCGACCTTGTTTTGAACTTGACGATAAACATCTTCCGAAATCGTAACTCCGCCTGAATCAGCGACAGATTGAATGCGCGAAGCGATATTGACACCGTCGCCGTAGAGGTCGCCGCCACGCATAACCACATCACCTAAGTGAATGCCAATGCGGACTTTGATTTGTATGGTTTCGGGCGAAGCGCGATTGTATTCGTAGAGCGCGGATTGAATTTTAATCGCACAATGAACTGCGTCCAATGTGTTATCGAAGCAGACAAGAAAAGCATCGCCGATAGTTTTGATTTCCTTGCCGTTGAACTCTGAAAAAATGGGGCGTAAAATGCGGCGATGTTCTTCTAAAAGTTCGAGCGCGATTTTTTCATTCTTCTGCGTCAGCGAACTGTAACCGACCATGTCGGTGAACATGATGGCAACTAATCGGCGTTGCTCTTCCTGCATACAATTAGGTGATTTGTAAAAGTTTAAGTTAAAGATACGGATTTCAAGACGCTTTGAGCGGAAAGCAAAGTTGAAATGCGCTTCCGTTTCCAACAAGACTTTTTACAAGCACTTCGCCGTGATGCGCGCTCATCGTGTTTTTGACGAGCGCAAGTCCTAAACCTGCGCCGCCAATGCGTTTGGCGCGTTCGTCAGACGAGCGAAAAAAAGGCTCAAACAGTCGCGCTTGGTCAGTGTCTGAAATGCCAATGCCAAAATCTTTCACAGAAAGAACGGCATGCCTCTCTGTTTTGAATGTTGCAAGTTCAATCACCTTTGATTCGCCTGAATACTTGATTGCGTTTGAAAGCAAGTTTTCAATCGCTTGCAAGAGCGAGGGCTTATCGCCTTCAATGAGCAATGGCTCAGTTTCAAAGCGCGTCTTGACATTGAACCCACCCAGTTCGAGTTGATAGGCAATCGACTTCAAGGCTTCATCGGCAAGGGCGGAAAGGTTGAGCGTTTCGAAGAGATAAGTTTCTATACCTTTTTCGGATTTAGCGAAGCGCAAGATGTTCGCGACCATTTTTGAAAGTCGTTCGCTTTCGCCTTTAATCATCGCGAGGTATTTCTTGGCGGTTTCGTCATCGGTTTTGGCAGAAAGCATTTCAGCAAAGAGTTTAATGGAGGTGAGCGGCGTGCGAAGGTCGTGCGAGACGCTGGAAACGAAATAGGATTTCATATCTGAAATTTCGCGAAGTCGTCGGGCTTCTTCGCTCTTGAGCGCGAGGTCGCGTTGCAGACGAATGCGCGAGAGCGCAGTGGCGGTTTGTGTAGCGATGCTTTGCAGCAAACGAACTTCTTCAGCGTTGAACGCAAGTTGCGAATTTTTTTCGCCGAGCAACATATAGCCAACGACGCGACGCTCCGACGCTATCGGGATAGCAAGCGCAAGTTTCCAACGCTCAAAGCGTGATTCATCAGCAGGGCAGTAGTCGATGCCGTCCTCGACTTGCTCTTTGCGGGCAATAATCTGTGGCTCTGAATTTGGCGATGAGAACGCAAGGCTTCGTGGTGCGCGAATAACAAAGTTTCTTTCAGCGTAAAGTTTGAGCCGATTTTCTTCGCGTGTGAAAAATGTAATCGCAACTGACGAGACATCAAGAAGTGCATAAAGCCGATGTGCAAGTTTTTCGGCGAGGTCTTCTTCGCTTGTGGCTGTTTGAATTTCAGCGTTCAGTTGAGCTTCGGCGCGTTGAGCGTTGAATTGCGCTTTGAAAATGTATGTATTGGCGAAGGCTTGAACGCGAACTTTCATCGGTTCATAGCAAATGAGAACGAATATCGTAGCCAGTGCGGCAATTAAATATGGCGAGTAAGATTCTGTCGTGGCAAAAAGTTGCGAGAGCAGGAAGAAACACGCACCGTAAATGGCACTTAGCAAACCAAGCGTAGTTAGCAACGTAAAACTTTGGCTGAACAGCACATCGGCATCGAGCAAGCGATAACGAGTAATGGCGATTGCAAGCATCAGCGGCGCAGGAAGCGCGAGTGCGACGGCAAGTTCATCAGCAATAAGCGCAACGCCAAACAGCGCGAGCGGAAAAAGCGAAAGCGTGATGAGAGGCAGTGAGCCCATGCTTGTTCCGACCAGCGTCCAACGCAGTCGACGTAAGTCGCCTTCGGCTTGTAGGCGCGTATAGGCGCGAGAAAAATTGAGCAACGCTCCAAGCATCACGAGCGCGAAAAACACACGACACCCATTCAACGCCGCATAGTAGTTTTGAAAAGCCGAATACGACTTCTCTAAAACCGCATGCTGAAATTCAAGCAGTGCGTAAAGCCAAAGCACAGCGGCGCAAAAGATAAGCGCGTAAAAAAGAGCGGCATCACTTAATCGGCGAGGCATCGGTTTCGGAAAGTGAACACTCCAACGAAAAAAACAAACAGGCGCGACGGCATATGAAAAAAGAAATGCGGCATGCAGGGCGTTTGCAAGAGAGAGAGTTTGCGCCTCCAAGCGTGTTTGCGAAGTTGCAATCATAACGCTAAAAAGCAGGGCGGCAAGCGTAAAGGCGAGACTTTGTGCGTCAGGGGGGGACTTTCGCTCGACAAAGAATGCGGCGAAAAGAAACACGGCACACAGAACACTAACACCAAGCAAGTAAAGTCCACCGAAGCGTTTGACTGTTGGCACCGAGAGGGGAAGCGTGAGCGTATCGCGAACGACAGTTGGAATTACTTCTTGCACGTCGCCGTCGAAGGTTACACGATAGACTTTTCGCTCGCGAATCCGCTCCACCGTTACAGGTTCAATTCGGTTGGTGTCAATCAGACGAAAGAGAAAGAGGCGATGCTGTTCCGACTCGATGGGAATGTTCCAAATGGAAAGCAGGGCATCGCCTTTTTCAAACGATTTTACCTCTAAGTTTAAGCGAGACGCGGTAGAAACGATGCCCAAGACACAAACGACGCACGCGGTCAAAAATGCAAACAGCATCAATGGCTTGCGCAGTCGGGAGCGGTTCATCGGTCAAAGAGTTTTCGCATCTCGTTTTTTTCTTTTTCCATCTCTTCTTTGATGTTGTCAATTTCTTGTTTGACATCATCGGCTTCTTTTTGCTGGTCTTGCTTCAACTGCTCGAGGTTTTGTTTAAGGCTATCGGCATCGCGTTTGAGTTGGGTGTCGGTTTCGCGGCGCATTTGCTCGACTTCTTCTTTAATTTTGCGGAGTTCTTCTTCAACGGCACGGCGCATTTCGTTGACTTCGTTTTGAATGGCGCGGCGTTCTTCTTCAAGAATTTGTCGGAGTGAAAGTTTTCCTGAACGATTGAGAACTGCAACTTCGCCAATGCCAATTGACTTCCTTTCGCCGCGCTCTGTTTCAAAGTCTGCAACTTCTGCTTTGGTGTCGCTATTTTCAATGACAAAGTTAGTGGCTTTGCCGTCGGTCGAGAAAGCACCTGTTGTGCCTTTAATTGCCGCCACGGCGGTCGGTGATTTGAATCGGAACGGCTCATTTGGATTGGCTTTGACATCGTAAGTGAGCGCGCCTTTGAGCACATTCACTTCGCGCACATTTTTTTCGGTTGGAACGATGAAATGAACTTCGGTGCGCTCGCCGATGCGCAGAATGCTTCCATCTTCAAAACGCACAACGGATTGGGCTTTTCGAGCCGTTCGCAGTTTATCGCCTAAGCGAAGCGTATCGGCGCGATTTGCCGCCGTCCATTTGTTTGGCGTGAGCGTGCGCTCGACCGTGCCTTTGGCTTGAATAACAAGCACCGTTTGTGCTATGCTCGTTAAGGGAAAGAATGCAAGCAGAAGTGGTAAGATGTAGGTCATCGGAATCGTTTTTGATGAAGAGATTCGCAGGAGAAATTTACACTTTTTACGCCTTACGCACCGTATATTTGCATACTTCTCAAAACATTAAAAACAACTCTAACAGTGGCTCAGGGTTCAGAAACCATTTTGAATGCCGATTCGTCATTGTCTATTCAACGGCTTATGAAACTGACGCTGCAAAAAAAATACAGCATCTCGTTTGCGATTATCTTTCTTGCCATCTTGCTCTACATTCTCTTCAACATCTTCAAATCCGAAGAGCAAGATTTAATTGACCTTTCAGATAAAAACTTCAAAACGCTTTTCAAGGTCGTCAATACGGTTGGCGAAGAATCCATGTCGGTCGGCGAAAACGGCAGACTGGCACTTCAAGAGACCATCAAACAAATTTTCGATGCCGAAGTCGAGGGTTTGGAAGTGATGATGTTTGTCGATGCAAAGCGTCGCTATTATGCTTACTTCGATAAAGTGCAACAAGATTTAAGCGGGCAAGAAGTGAGCGACGAACTGTGGGAAAGCCTTTCGCAGTGGGGCGATTCGAGTTATGTGGAAAACAACAAAGTTTATTTGACCGATAAAATCGAATACAAAACGGCAAACAAAACGATTTTTCTCGGATACAGCCGATTGATTTTTTCGCTCGACCACATCAACGCGCTTGTCGCACGAAAGCAAGGGCAAACGTTACTCATCGGCTTAATTGGCTTTGCGATTTCCCTTTTAGCGATTAGCCTTTTGACCGCAGTGTTAATTCAGCGCATTAAAATTCTCAACAAAGCCACAAAAGAAATTGCCGTTGGGAAGTTCAATCAGCTGCCGGTCAAAGGTCGTGATGAACTGGCTGAACTCACACAGTCTTTCAACGACATGACGGTTGCCGTTAAGGAGCGACTTCTGATGTCGCGATATATGTCAGGCTCAGCGATTGAGCAAATTCGGCAAACACACATCAACGACTTAACGCTCGGCGGCACGCGCCAAGAAGTATGCCTGTTTTTTTCGGACATTCGTGGCTTTACGAGTTTTTCCGAGCAAAATTCGCCTGACGATGTGGTGCGATACCTCAATCAACTCTTGAACCTGCAAGTCGAAATCATCAAAAAGCATCAAGGCGATATCGATAAGTTTGTTGGCGACGAAGTGATGGCTGTGTTTCGTGGTGAAGACAAAGAGCGGCGCACCATTCAAGCCGCTATCGATATTCAACAAGCCATGAAAACGCTTGCTGAACGTGAAAGCGTGTTTGAAGTCTTACAAATCGGAATTGGTATCAACACAGGCGTTGTGGTTGTGGGAAATATTGGCAGCTACGACCGAATGGACTATACCTCCATCGGCGACGCGGTCAATACTGCTGCACGCCTTTGTAGCAACGCCAAAGCACAAGAAATTTTAATTTCGGACGTTGTCAAAGAAAAGGTTTCAGAAGAGAATTTCAATTTCAGCGAGCCTTTCACCTTGCCGCTCAAAGGCAAACAGGCATCGCTGAACCTTTATCGCGTGTTGTATCAAACCGAAGTCATCAAAGCATTATGAGAACACTGCTTATTGCACTTGTTGCGCTTACGGCGGTCGGCTGTGCCTCAACCAAGCCGACCACAACTCAAAAAGCATCAACTCAATTTGATTTGCGTTGGGCAGAACGTTTTTCAAAAGAAGAGAAAATTCAAATCCTGCACCAACGCGGGCTTCAACTGTTTCAAGAAGCCAAGCAACTCACCAGCCGCGAGCATCTTCAAAAAGCCAAAGACGATTTCCAATTCCTCGAAAAAGAATTTGGTGACACGCTTGCAACCCAACGCCTAAAAGAACTTGAGCAATACGAGCAAAACGTCATTACCTATTACATCGCCGCCGCACAAGAATCTGCCGCCAAAAATCAACTTGCCGATGCCGCAGGCTACTACAAACTCTTGCTCCGCTTCGACTCCTCTCAAACCGTTGCCAAAGAATTTCTCGCGCAGCACCAAGCAGAAATAGAAAAGCAAGTGCAAGAAGTTCGCGCAACAGGCGATACCTATCTCAAAAAGAAACAATACGTCAAAGCCAAAAAAGTTTTTGAGCGATTGAAACTGATGGCGTATAGTCCTGAAATCGACAGCACCCTCGCGCAAATCAACGCTCTCAAAGCCCAACAAGACGCACGGCGACAACAAGCACTCAAAAAGTCTCTGCAAAAAAAAGATAATCCCGATGTGCCAGCCGAAATCGACCGCGAAAAAGTTTATAGCGATGCCAAACTTGCCTTCGAGAGAAAGGATTATCTTAAAGCCTATTCGCTCTTCAACATCTTAGAGCCGAACTACAAGGATACCGCACTCTATATTGAGCGCACTGCCGATAAAATCGAAGCTCTGGGACTCAACGAAGAACCAAACTGACGCCTTTCAAAAAACGCTAATGACGCTTAAACTCGTGAGCGTTAAATCAAGAGTTCAAAATATCATCTATGAAACTGCTCACGCTCATGTTTCTCTTGCCGCTCATGACTGAATCTTCAACTGCTCAATCCTTTGACCACAGCCTTTACACCGCAGTCCTCAAACGGCACGTCAAAGGCGATAAAGTCGACTACAAATCCCTCAAATCCGATAAAGACTTTCAAACCTATTTAGACCTGCTCTCCAAAGCCAATCCTGACGCATTGCCCACACGCGAAGAAAAAATTGCGTTTTGGATAAATGCCTACAACGCCTTTACGCTCAAACTCATTGTGGATAATTACCCCGTTAAAAGCATTACGGACCTTAGCGCGCTCGGAAAACTGACGGCGTTTATTGGTGATAGCCCGTGGAAGCGCGAGTTTTTTTCAATCAACGGCAAGAAAATGTCGCTCGATAAAATCGAGCATGAAATTTTGCGCGAAACCTTCAAAGAAGAGCGGATTCACTTTGCCGTCAACTGTGCCTCTTCATCTTGTCCCGTCTTGCGTCCCGAAGCCTACACGGCTGAAACGCTCAATCACCAGCTCAATGAACAAGCCAAACAGTTTCTCAAAGACACACTTCGCAACCGTATCGATTTGAAATCCAAAACGATTTACATCTCCAAAATTTTTGATTGGTATCAAGGCGATTTCACGAAGTCCGCAGGCTCGCTCGAAGCATTTCTTGCAAATTACATTGACGATGAAGACATCAAGCAGATGCTACTCAACAAGGAATTCAAAATCGAGTATATGGACTATGATTGGCGATTGAACGAAACCAAGTAACTCTGCACGACAAAATTTTTCTCACTCATGACGATTCCTGAAATTCTTTCCACCTTCAAAACGATTGCGGTTGTCGGACTTTCGGATAAGCCTGAAAAGCCAAGCCACAGCGTTTCAAAGTATATGCTTGAAGCAGGCTACACGATTATTCCTGTCAACCCCATGCACGAGCAGGTCTTCGGTTTGAAGTGCTATCCGAGCCTTTCGAGTTTGCCCAATGAAGTGAAAGCGTCGATTGAAATCGTCAATGTGTTTCGCAAGCCGAGCGATGTGCCGCCGATTGTTGATGAAGCGATTCAGATAGGCGCGAAAGCGATATGGCTACAACTTGGAATTACGCATGAGGCGTCAGCAGAAAAAGCCCGTTTGAGCGGACTTGAAGTTGTTCAGAATCGATGCATTTTGGTCGAGCATCAGAGATACTTTTCATAACCTTTCCCCAATCGGCATGCGCGTTGCTTGGATTTTTACTTTCGCCATTCTCACATATCCCTTTTCACTGTTTGCGCAACCGAGCGAGAGTAAGATTGGTCGAATGTTTGCCAAAGAAGAAACCCTTGACGCATGCGGCACGGTCGTCGATACGATTTTCATTGCAGGCAACGAGCACACGAAGCGGTTCGTAATTCGTCAAGAGTTTCCATTTGAAGAAGGCGATACGCTCACGATGGAAGCACTGACGATTGCGCAACAATTAACCTACAATCTTCAACTCTTCAACTTGGTGAATGTATCGGCAAAGCGATTTACGCCGTTTTCACCTGTGCAGATTGCCTCGTCGGATACAATTTTGATGCAAGTCCATGAACTCGGACAAAGCAAAGCCGATGAATTGGGTCGCCCATATACGCTGGTCTTTGTTGAGGTTTATGAACGGTGGTTTATTTTTCCACAACCGATTTTTGATTTGCGCGGCATTAGTTTAACGCAGTGGTTCAAGAATCCGGCGATGTCGAATGTCAATGCGGGGATTGCCGTTTTCCACACAAACTTGACGGGCTACAAAGACCGACTGACGATGAGTTTCGGCGTTGGCTTCGATCCGTTTTTTCGTCTTTCATATTTCACGCCGTATTTGTGGAGCGAAACGCGCATTGGGCTGGGCACATCGCTGATTTGGCGCGACCTCAACAACCTTGCGCTCGATACGCGCACAGGTCAGGTGGCTCGGTTCATTCAGCGCACATTCAGCGCATCGGTTTCAATTAGCGATAGACTTTCCACATTTGATTTTATCGGCGCGAGTGTCGGCTATACCACGCTTCGCGTCAATGAAGAGAGCAAACAGGCGCAACCCTCCTCGACCGTCTCGCCTGACGGCGTCGATATTTTTCCAACAATTTCTTTTACTTATACGCATAGCCGATTGGATTTCAATCAATGCCCGACCGATGGGCTTTATTTTTCAACGCGCCTTACAAAAGTCGGATTGCCTAACTCACAAAACAAAATTGACATTACGCGCGCGCTCTTGGACTTTCGCATCTATCGAAAAATTCTCGGCAACCTCTCGCTCGGCTTCTACAATTTGAGCATTCTTTCGCTCAATCAACCTGTGCCAAATCATCAACGGCTCTTCTTCGGATACGACATTCTCTTGCGTGGCTACACGGATAGGATTTTAGAAGGCGATAACTTGCAACTTAACACGCTTGAACTGCGCTATCCGATTGTGCCGCTTCAAGCCGTAAAATTTGACTTCATTCCGTTCAAGCGATTTCAGATTTTTCAATATGGAATGTTTCTCACCGCGTTTCTTGACGCGGGGAACGTTTGGTATAACTCGCGCTCCGTTGGGTTTGGGCTTCGGCAAGTGCACTACGATTTCAGCAAGAACAAATATGGCTACGGCTTCGGCATCGTTATGGTAGGCGGATACGAAGCCACAGCACGACTTGACTTCGCCTTCAACCAACAAGGGCGATTTCAAATCGTGATTGAAAACGAAATTTCCTTTTGAGCCTTGCAATGAAAATCTCGATTGTGATTCCAACGCTCAATGAAGCCGCGCATATTCAGCGAACGCTTGGCTCTATTGCATCGCAGGCACTTTCAGAAAACTTAAAGGTCGAACTCTTAATCGCGGACGGCGGCTCGACGGACGACACGCCTGAACGCATTATGGAGTTTTTCGAGACCAACGATACGCTTCCCGTGCGAATGTTTCTTTCCGAAAAAGGTCGCGCCAAGCAAATGAACTGCGGCGCGCATTTCGCGAGCGGAGACGCGCTTCTTTTCCTGCACGCCGACACGCAACTGGGCGAAAATGCTCTCTTGGAACTTGCGAACGTGCTAGAAAATCCAAAGGTTGAGTTTGGCTACTTTGCTATGCGATTTGATTCCGAAAATCCCATCGCCGAATTTTACGCATCGCTCACGAACATCAACTCGCTCCTCACGCACTACGGCGATTCGGGCATTTTCGTCCGTCGCGATTTTTTCGAGCGCGTCGGAAAATTTCCCGAACAAGACTTTTTGGAAGATGTCGAGTTCTTGCAACGCGCCGCGCGCCATTGCGAGCCACATTTGATTGAACGCGCGTCGGTGATGACTTCCGCAAGACGTTTTGAAAAAAACGGATACCTTTGGCAAATGCTTTCCAACATCGGCATCGTCGGGCTCTACAAACTCGGCGCGTCGCCCGATTGGCTCAAACAATTCTATCAAGGCAAGTAGGGAGAAATTGCATGTGAGAATTATTGCTGGAAAATTTCGCTCTCGTCGACTGAAAACCATCGACTCGACCATCGTGCGCCCGACGACCGACCGCGCGCGTCAGACGATATTCGATGTCTTGTCGGCGAGAATGAACTTCGAGAACGCGCGCGCCCTCGATTGCTTTGCGGGAAGCGGGCTATTGGGTTTCGAAGCGTTGAGCAGAGGCGCGGAAGCGGTTACCTTTGTCGAGCAAAACGCGCAAGCGGCGCGCCACATTTTAGAGTCGATTCGACTGTTGAAGGTGGAATCGCAAGCGGAGTTGCGCGTAACCGACGTGATGCGGTTCATCGCCGAAACGACCGAACGCTATCATCTCATTTTCGCAGACCCGCCTTATGACTTTCGCCTCTACGATAAATTCTTGCGCAAGATTTTTGAGCGCAACCTGATTTTGCCCGAAGGATACTTGGTTTTGGAACATCACGCGCGCGAAAAATTTGAGACGAGCGAGCATTTTCGCTTCCATAAAAACTTTGGCGCAACCGTCGTGAGTTTTTTTGCGATTGAAGACGCGAAAGCAAGTTAAGTTTCCGCAAGGTATTGATGCACGAATTTAATCGACATCGCGCCCTCGCCGACGGCGGAGGCGACGCGGTTCATCGCGCCAGAGCGCACGTCGCCCGCCGCAAAAACCCCTTCGACGCTCGTTTCAAGCAAAAACGGCTCTCTGTTTTTTCGCCAATGCTTTTTGAAGACTGGCTCTCCGAGCAGGTCTCTTCCCGTTATCACGAATCCTTTTGAATCTTTGAGCACTTCGGGCATCAACCAATCCGTCGCAGGCTTCGCGCCGATAAAGACGAAGAGCGCGACCGCTTCTTTGACCTCGCGCGCTTTTGTCTCGATATGTTCTATCACGATTTCTTCCAACTGCTCGCCGCCGCAGACTTCGACGATTTCAGAATGAGGAATAAGCTCGATATTCGGCGCGCTTGCAATTTGGTCGATGAGGTATTGCGACATCGTTGAGGATAAGTCGGGCTTGCGAATGACGATAAAGACGTTTTTGGCAAAGCGGGAAAGATACATTGCCGCTTGCCCCGCTGAATTTCCTCCGCCAACGATATAGACGTCTTTTTCTTTACACGCGCTCGCTTCCGTCATCGCCGCGCCGTAATAAACGCCTGCGCCGGTAAATCGCTCGATGTTTCGCGCCTCAAGTTTTCGATAATCTACCCCCGTGGCGACGATGAGGCTTCGCGTCAGAACTTCGTGATTGTTTGAAAGCGTGAGCAGTTTATACCCGTCTTGCAGTTTAATCGACTTCACTTCGCTTGGCGAGAGAAATTCCGTTCCGAAGCGCGTGGCTTGGGTAATGGCACGTCGCGCTAAATCCGCGCCGCTCAATCCGGTCGGGAATCCGAGATAGTTTTCGATGCGCGAACTGGTTCCGGCTTGTCCGCCAGGCGCGCGTCGTTCAATGAGCAAGGTCTTCAAGCCTTCGGACGCGCCATAGACGGCGGCGGCAAGCCCTGCGGGTCCTGCGCCAATAATTGCCACGTCGTAAAGCCGCTCCGACGCTTGCCCCTTAAGCCCGATTCGCGTCGCAAGTTCGGCAAGGTCGGGCGAAGCAAGCGCGGTTCCATCTTCAAAAAAAACGGCGGGCAATGATTTCTTTTCAAGGCGATGCAGTTCGAGCAAGGCTTCGGCGGCTTCGTTGGAAGAAATGTCAAGCCACTGATAGGGAATAAGATTGCCGGCAAGAAAATCTTTTATCGCGTGCGACTTCGGCGAGAATTGATAGCCGACGACCTTAATGCCGACAAAGTCAGGCGTGTAAGCGGCGAGCCACTCATCGAGCAAATCGGTAAGAACGGGGAAGAGTTTTTCTTCGGGCGGATCCCAAGGCTTCATCAAGTAGTAATCGAGCTTGACGTCGTTAATCGCCTTGATTGCCGCGCTGGTGTCGGAGTATGCGGTTAGCAAAACGCGCTTGGCTTCGGGATAGAGCGGCTTTGTTTGCTCTAAAAAATCGACGCCGCCCATTTCAGGCATTTTTTGGTCGGAAAGAAACAGGGCGACGGTTTCACCTTGTTGCTTCAACGTTTTGAGTGAGTCAAGGGCTTCAACGGCAGATGATGTGCTTAAAACACGATACTCTTTTTTGTATTGCGCTCGCAGGTCGCGAGCAATGGCGCGAAGCACTTGGGGGTCGTCGTCGACGGCGAAAATGATGGGCTGTTTGCTCTGTGCGATTGTTGGCATAACCGGCGGCGAAAGTCGTTTAGATGATGTGATATTGATTGGTCAAGCGTCAGGGCTTATTTACGAACTCTAAAAGAGCGATTTCTCAATCGCAAGCAATGATAAGGCTTATTTCAAATTGATTCAGCCATTTTTTGTCGGCGCAGTTGGGAAGCAGAGTTCAAATTCCGTTTTTCCGCGTTCCGATTTCACTTTGATAAAGCCGTTGTGCTTGGCGACGATTTTCTTGACGATATCGAGCCCCAACCCCGTGCCTTTGCCAACGGGCTTCGTCGTGAAGAACGGGTCAAAAATTTTACCGAGCAATTCTTTTGGAATGCCCTCCCCGTCGTCGATGATGGAAATTTTCACCACGTCTTTTTCAGGAACGGCGCGAATGTCAATCGTGCCTTTTTCGCCGACCGCATCGATGGCGTTGTCGATAAGGTTCGTCCACACCTGATTGAGTTCGCCCGCATAGCCAATGATTTTCGGGAGCGCGGCGGGATAGTCTTGTCGCACTTGAATATGTTTTTCTCTCAATTTATAGCCGAGCATCGCGAGCGTGCTTTCAATGCCTTCGCGCACATCGACAGGCTCTTTCTCGACGGCTTTGTCCATGTGCGAATAGCCTTTGACGGCATCGACGAGTTTTTTAATGCGGCTCGCCGCCTCGTGAATGTCGCGGACATATTGCTCGGTGTTCAGCACGCCCTCCCACCATTCAAGCGCGGTGAAGAGTTCCTCGCCTGAAAATTCAGCGGCGACTTTATCGAGGTCGTCGGTCGTGATTTGAAAATCGGCGAAAATCTCGACGCGCTCGTCGTTGGCGTTGTCGTCGGAGCAAACAAACTGGTGAGCGTCGAACCAATCGCGCAGGTCGTCCTCGAGCGCCGTTCGCTCCAAGAGCGAAAGCGGCTTTTGTTTGGACGTATCGAGTTTGGCGAAGAGCATCGCGTTCAGCGTATCGACTTGTTCTGGCGACATTTTAACTTGAATGATGCGCTTAAAGCTTTCGGGCGTTTCGCTCAAGTGGCGTTTCAATCGCGCCGCGCTACGCACGATGGCGGCGGCGGGGTTATTGAGCTCGTGCGCCAAGCCTGCCGAAAGTTTGCCGAGCGAAACGAGTTTTTCCTGCTGCTGCATATTTTCGGTGAACTCGCGCGTGCGGTCGAGCATGATGCTCACAAAGGCTTGGGTAAGCGCGTAATGCTTTTCGGTCATTTC
The DNA here is from genome assembly GCA_029263855.1 of Candidatus Thermochlorobacteriaceae bacterium. Classification (GTDB taxonomy): domain Bacteria; phylum Bacteroidota; class Chlorobiia; order Chlorobiales; family Thermochlorobacteraceae; genus JANWWM01. The sequence goes on from JAJUFC010000001.1 coordinate 149,993, forward strand.
TTTGAAGTGGTCTTTGGAGAAGAGCAGAACGGCGGTCGGCTGAACAATGAAGCCGGTGGCGCGCGCATCTGAAAGACGCGAATAAGGGAGCGCGCCTGTAACTTGTCCTGTTTCAATTGCGATGGCTTGTCGCCACTGTCCATCTTGCTCGACGCGAAATTCAATCCGTCCGCTCAACACGATGCCCGCGTAAATAATTGGCTCGCCGCGCTTGATATACACGTCGCCTTCTTCAAACAACGAAAGCGCGCTTTTGGAAACTAACCAGCGAAGTTCGTCGTCGGGCACAAGTTTGAAGACATCAAATCGGCGAAGGGTCTCAAAAATGACATCATTTGTCATAATTTATCAGCATCATTTTATTTTCAACAATTTACGCAACATCTCGCACGTTTGACTTCGCTCGCAAAAAACATTCAACCTACCTGTTCAAATGATGACGCTTATCTTGATTTTAACGCTTGTTTCATCATCAAACACAGAGAAAAACGAGGACGGCAAAATGAACGAACCCGAAGTGAAAGCAGTGGTTCAAACGCTCTTTGACGCCATGCGCTCTGCGGATAGCGCGCGACTTCATACGCTCTTTACCGATAATGCGCAACTGAAAACAGTGCAAACCTCTCCAAGAGTGATGCTGAGAGAGGAATCGGTAGAGGCATTTATTCGCGCGGTCGGCGCGCCACGAAAAGAAGTATGGGACGAGCGGATTTTTGATGTCGAGGTCAAAATTGATGGAGAACTCGCGATGGTTTGGGCGAAGTATGAATTTTATGTCGATACCTCCTTCAGTCATTGTGGCGTCAATTTGTTTCAACTTCTCAAACAGAACGGAGAGTGGAAAATTTTTTCCGTAACGGATACGCGCCGAAAGTCGCCATGCGAAAGACGAACCGACGCACAAAAGTGAAAGCGCTACCCAGAAACGGCTTCGGCTTCGCGCAAATGTTCAGGCGATTGCGACATCATTTCTTTGATGCGATGCACGGCGTTTTGCCCTGATAAGCATACGCCCGCGATGCCTTGACCAGGATAAACCGTATCGCCAACCAAATAAAGCCCCTTGAACGGCGTTTCCGCGCCGACAAGCTCCCAAACTTTTTTTGCCATCGTGTTGGGAATGCCGCCCACTCTGCCGAAGCGTCGATACGTCCAATCTTGCCACGATTTCGGCGTAGAAACGTTTTTGAACATCACGTCCGATTTCTTGAATCCATCTAACTTTTGTTCCATCGCATCGAGAATGAACTCAGCAACGTGCGCTTTTTCCGCGTCATAATTCGGGTTTGGCTGAATCCATCGCTCGACCGTCGTATGCGTGGAAATCGCAAGAAGCCTTGTGCCTTTGGGTTGGCGCTCGAAATCGTCGGGCATAGAAAGCGAAACGAAGAACGAATCCGAATCGCACAGCGGGATTTTTTCATCGAGAATAAATTGATGATGAAGCGTAAGGTCGTCGGGAAGCGCATTCTTGACCGCAAGGCTCATCGTGAATGCGCCCCATCCGAATTTGAACTTGCGCGAAAGATGCTGAAAATACTGACTGATTCGCCCTTTGGTGAGATAAGCCATGTTCCAAATCGTCGCATTGCTGACGATGTTCTGCGCATTGAAAACTTGTCCTGTTTCGGTGGTTACTTTGAATCCGCCGTTGCCTGCGCGCTCGATAAGTTTAACGGGTTCGCGATAGAGAATTTCGCCGCCGAGTTCGGCGTATTTGTTCAAAATCGTTTCGGCGAGTTTAATCATTCCGCCGTAGGCGTAGTAGTTTGAACTATTCGTGTAAGAAAGGCACGGCGCGGCATAAAGGAACGCCACGTCTTTTGAGGTGGCTTGCGCAGTAATCATCAGTTGCTCGTCGCAAAAGCGAATGAAGTCCGCGCTTGCGTCCATCCCATAACGCTTGATGACGCTTGCCGTCGATTGAAACAGGAAAAGCAGTTTTGGAAAATCAGCGAGGCGATTGCGTTCCCACAGTTGATACAAGTCGTTCATTGATTTTGGCGGGAAGGCGCGATTGCGCTCCGAAACTTTCCAAACGAAATCGGACAGATGAAACGCAAGTCGCCAGAATTGACGCACGTTTTTGAACGGAACGCCTGTGCCCTCAAAAAATTGTTTGTAGCACTCTGTAATCCATTGTTCTTTATCCTTGAAGCGCGTAAGTCGTTTTCCGCTCACGTGAATCGTCATGGACGGGTTGAGTTCGACGACGGGAAAGTCGATATCGAGTTCGCGTGCAAGGTTGTAGAGCGGCTGATGTTCATCGAGACCGACAATCGTGGTTGCGCCCGCTTCAAAGACGAACTTCTGCCCGTCGCGCTTAACGACATAAGACGACGCACACCCGCCCGGCACATAACTTGCTTCAAGTGTCAAGACTCGAAAGCCCTCTTTGGCAAGAAGTGATGCAGCGGAAAGTCCGCCAATGCCTGAACCAATCACGATGAAATCAAATGCCGTCATGCTTAAAATCGCGGTTGAAGTCGCTCTGAAAATTTTGACTTATCTTGCTTTTCAAACCAATGGCGGCGCTTTGTCGTTCAAACCAACTTTTCACAGCGCAAAAACTATGGCAAGTTCCATTTACACGGCGATGTCGTTTCGCGAGATTGCCGAGAAGTATAATCGCATCAATTTTATTCCGAAAGACGCGCAACGATCGATTGGTGAAGCGGTTCGCGAACTTTTGGGCGGCGGAGCGCGATTGCTCGATGTCGGCGCGGGCGCGGGACGCATCAGCATTCCGATTGCGATGAGCGGCGTTCAAACGACGGCGTTTGATATCGAGCAAGAAATGCTGAACGAACTCACGCGCCAAGCCCGCGCGCTCAATCTCGATATTCAAACCGTTCAAGGCGACGCCACAAAGTTGCCGTTTGCCGACAGAAGTTTTGACGCCGTTTTTACCAGCAACCTCTTGCACCTTGTTACCGATTGGAAAATCGCGCTCGCCGAAATGAAGCGTGTGCTCAAACCCGATGGATTCTTGATTCAAGGACGCGATTGGATTTCGCCCGACTCTTTTTACGCCAAAATGCGAAGCCAACTGCGCTCGATAATTGGCGAACTGAATCCAAATATGATGCCGACGGCGGCGGCGGGCGGCGCGCTCTTTCAAACCCTCGCCGAAATGGGCGGCGTCACCGAAAAAGAGCGCATCGCCGCCGAATGGACCGAAACGCTCTCGCCCAATCAACTCCTCGCCAAAATGAAAGCCCGCGAACAAAACGAAACATGGCAGTTGGAAGAAGAACTCTTCCGCGAATCGCTCGCTCGCCTCGAAAAATGGGTTGAGACCAACATTCAATCGCCTGAAAAAGAAGAACACGTCGTCTGGCGATTCCTCTTGTATGTAACGCGCTGGTCTCACAACGATAATTAAGAAGTTCATCGTCCGAAATATGTCCACATAAGCACAGCGAAGAAGAGGCTGAACGACGTGGCAAAAAGTCCATACCAGCGTTTGTAGTCGCTTGGTGAACACGGGTAGGCAAGCGGCTTGATAAAGGTAGCGATGTAAAACATCGTTGCGCCAAACTGCACGAAGTAGAGCGCGAGTTTGACCGTCGTCCAAAGTGTCCATCCGACGTAGAAGTGCGCAAGTGCAACGCCTGTCAAAAGCACGCCGAAAAACGCGACATCAACAAGTTTGACTTCATAGCGAATGTATGTTTTCAAGAGTTCGGAATCTTGCGCGGCGCGGTCGGGATTGGTCAGGCGCGGCTCGAGCGTGCGAATCACCAACAACGAGGCGGCAACCGCCCCCATCCACAGCGCAAAACAACTCACGTGCAAAAAAATGAGCAGGGAATACATATTAACTGCATTTGAAAAGGTAAAGTTAGAATAACAAAATAAGTTGCGGCGCAAGGAAAAAAGTTCGTCTTTGCTCTTCCATCTGAAATAAGCAAAAGCATCAGGACAATCAAACGTAAGAAAGCATTGACAGGTTGATGTGCTGTTTATTCGTTATGAAAATTCTCGCTAACTTCGCACGTCATCAATTCTTCAACGCTGTAAATCTTCACAATGAGTTTTTCAAAAAAGGAAATCCCTCGCAAGGCAACCGTGCTCGTCGGTGCGCAGTTCGGCGACGAAGGCAAGGGCAAGTTGGTCGATTATCTCTCCTCGAAATTTGACATCGTGGCGCGCTATCAAGGTGGCGCAAACGCGGGACACACGATTTGCTTCGATGACAAAACGGTCGTTCTGCACCTCATTCCGTCGGGCATTTTTCACGACAACTGCGTCTGCGTCATCGGCAACGGCGTGGTGATTGACCCCGACGCGCTGATGAAAGAAATCGAGGAAGTGCGCGCACTTGGCTACAACATCGACGGACGGCTCTTCATTAGCCATAACGCGCATCTGATTATGCCGTATCACAAATCACTCGATTCAGCATCGGAGGAATCGATGGGCGGCATGCGGATTGGCACAACAGGGCGCGGCATCGGTCCGAGTTACGTCGATAAGTTTTCGCGCATTGGTGTTCGCATCGTCGATTTGCTTCACCCCAAAACGCTCGAAGAAAAATTGCGCGCAAACCTTGAAATCAAAAACACCCTGCTCACGAAAATTTACGCGAAGAACGAACTGAACGTGGAAGAAATCGTCAGGCACTACTGCGCCTTCGACCGCACGATTGATAGTTATGTCAAAAACACGCAGATGTATCTGAACGAACAACTCAAACAAGGCAAGAGCGTGTTGCTGGAAGGTGCGCAAGGCAGTTTGCTCGATGTCGACCATGGCACGTATCCGTTTGTAACGTCGTCTAATCCGACAGCAGGCGGCGCGTGCACAGGTTCGGGCGTTCCGCCAACTTACATCGGCAATGTGATTGGCGTGGCGAAAGCCTATATGACGCGCGTCGGCAATGGCGCGTTCCCAACGGAATTGCAAAATGAAATCGGCGAGAGGTTGCGAAAAATCGGGCACGAATACGGCGCAACGACTGGACGAGCGCGCCGATGCGGTTGGCTCGACCTCGTCTTGCTCAAATACGCCATCGCCATCAACGGCATCACCGAACTCGCGCTCACCAAACTCGACGTGCTCGATGACTTCGACGAAATCAAAGCCTGCGTCGGCTACGCGGTTGATGGAAAAGCCTTGAAAGATTTTCCGACCGACCACGAAACGCTCTCCAAAATCGTTCCGCAGTATCGCTCGTTCAAAGGGTGGAAGACGTCCAATTCAAAAGCCAAGTCGTTCAGCGAGATGCATGCCAACGCGCGCGCCTACATCGAGTTCATCGAGGAATTTTTGGAAACGCCGATTACCTTCATTTCCGTCAGTCCGAAGCGAGACGAGACGGTGTTTCGGTAGGCGTTGAAGCCGTCGGTATTGAAGTCGTCTGCGTTGCGGGTGAAGGTGGTTTCGGTGTGCGATTAAAGCGCGTCATGGTGATAGAAACGCCGTTCTCAATAAACGAGAGCGAGGCTTGAACGCAATGCGCGATAGTTTCTTGAACGATAGGCAACTCGTCGTCAGTGAATTTTCCTAACACATAGTTCGACAACTCTCCGCGATGTTTTGGCGCGCCAATGCCGAAGCGCAATCGTGCAAAGGAATTTTTTCCGAGATGCGCGATAATATCTTTCAAGCCATTTTGTCCGCCGTCCGAGCCATCAGGACGAATGCGCACTGCGCCGAGCGGCAAATTCACATCATCGCAAATCACGAGCAAATCGCCAATGCTGATTTTGTAAAACGCCATCGCATGCTGAACGGCTTTGCCTGAAAGGTTCATGTAAGTTGTCGGCTTTTGAAGCAGAACATCAATGCCGTTGTGCGTGATTTTTGAAAAAAGGTAATCGCCTTTGCCTGTTCTAAACTCTGCACCGAAGTGAAGTGCGAGTGCGTCGACAATCGCAAAGCCGATGTTGTGGCGTGTGCCGTCGTAGCGCGTGCCGATGTTGCCAAGTCCGCAAATGAGTTTCATTGGTGGTTAGAAGACGCGAAGTTTGACGTTAATGCCTTCCTTTTCGCCCAGTTTCAAGACCTCGTTGAGATGAAGAATGACGCTATCGATTTTCGCGGCGAATTGTTCATCGTTCAACGCTTTGCCGATGAGCGACTGCTTGTCGTATTGAAGGCGGTCGGAAAGTTGTTTGAGCGACGCAACAAGAGTATCCGCATTTTTGACGGTCGAGCGCACGTCGCGAATCGTTCCGTTTAACTGTGGTTGAAGGTCTTTGATGAGCGCGTCGACAGTGGAGAGCGTTTGGTCAATTTTCGCAATCAGGCTTTTCAAATCGGTTTGGCGTAAATCACGGCTGACGCTACGCAGGTCTTCAGTGATGAGGCGCAGATTTCGGACGGAGATTTTCAAATTGTCGCGCAGTTCGGGGTCGCCGATGAGCGCGTTGGCGTTGCGCAAGGTGAGTTGCAAATCAGAAACGAGGTATCGGAGCGTATCGACGGCTTCGCCTGCAAAACCAACGAGCGCGGGAATATCGGCGGTGAACGAGCCTTGAATTAAGTCGCTTGCTTGAAGGTCGCCCGCGTCGCTTGTGCCGGGAAAGAGTTCGATTTTTTTGCCCGTCATGAGTTCAAGCATGGCGAGTTTGGCGGAGGCATCGCGATAGAGTTTAATATCAGGTGAGAGCGAAACCGCGACATTCACATCATTTTGCAAAATTTGAATCGATTCGACTTTTCCTGCTTTCATGCCGCGCACCGTTACAGGGTCGCCAATTTGCAAGCCGCTCACATTCGGAAAAAGGATATTGACGCTTCGCTGTCCGACCCGAACATCTTTCGCCCACCAAATTACAAGCCAAACGATGAGCGCGGCGGCGACAACCGAAAGCCCAACTTTAAGTTCTGGTTTCATTCTGAAAAAATTGAGTGAGCGGCAATATAAAATTTTTCACGGCGTATATTGGATTACAAAACCGATAACGATGCGATTCAGTCTTGTTGTCAATACCACACGCCCAAAGGCGATAAAAGCCGCCGAAGCCCTAATTCAGTGGCTCAATGCACGCGAAGTGGAGTTTCTCGTCGAGAAAGACGCGGCAAAAGTGCTTAACGAAACGCGCAAAGTCAAAATGCAAGACCTTGCTGAAAAGAGCGATTGCATCATCACTTTGGGCGGCGACGGCACGATTCTCGAAACTTCGCACTATGCACACGGCAAGCCCATTCTCGGCGTCAATCTTGGACGATTGGGTTTCCTTGCCGAGTTCAGCGTCGAGGAAATGTATTCGGCGATTGAGCGCGTCCTGAAAGGCGACTTCAAAACCGAAACGCGCACACAGCTCGAAGCCGCTGTCAGAAGAGGCAAAAAAGAAAAGCGGTTCACCGCACTGAACGACGTGATTATCGAAAAAGGTGGCTACCCGCGCCTGCCCATCATTTCCCTTCGAATCGACGGACACTTGCTCAGCGACTACAAAGCCGATGGATTGATTATTTCAACCTCAACAGGTTCAACGGCTTACAACATGTCGGCGGGCGGTCCGATTATCGTGCCAAAGTCGCGTGTGTTTGCCATTACGCCGATTTGTCCGCATATGCTCACCGTCCGTCCGATTGTCATTTCTGACGATAAAGAATTTGAAATCACCGTTGAAACGCACGACGAAAACTTCGTGCTCAACTGCGACGGCACGATGATTCTCAATCTCTCGCCCAAAACGCGCGTCCGCATCTATAAATCTGAAAAGCAAGTTGTGTTAATCTCCAACGAGAAGCGAAACTATTACGATGTGCTTCGCCAAAAATTCTTGTGGGGCAAAGACTATGAGAAAGAGTGATGAAGAACGAACAGCCAGCCCAGTTCTGAAATGCGCACCGATAAGTTCATCTATCTTCTATTTCAACTTGTGCCGCAAGGCTTCTTCACGCTCATCGGCAGAGACCCAAACGATGCCTTGCGCTACGACTTCAAATCCGTTGAACTCAAAGAAACTGCCTTCCGCATTGATGGCGTCTTCACGCCCCAAAATAATGATGATGAAGTCTACTTCGTTGAAGCGCAATTTCAAGCAGACGAAGCCTTTTACACCCGATTCTTCGCCGAGATTTTTCTCTATCTCAAACAGTATCGCGTCGAGCAGTGGCGTGCGGTGGTGATTTATCCGTCGCGCAGCGTAGAGCCGAAACAGGTTAAGGCTTATGGTGAGTTGCTTGAATCCAAGCGTGTGGTGCGCGTATATTTGGACGAACTGCCTGAATCGGAAGAGATGGCTGTAGAGTTGTTCAAACTCTTGATTGCGTCAGAGGAAGAGATGAGCGTGCGAGCGCGAAAGATAGTGCAGAAAGCGAGTGTGGTTGAGTTAGATTTGATTGAACAAATTTTGAGTTACAAATTCAGAACCTTAACACGAGAGGAGATACAGAAGATGTTGAAGATACAAGAAGAACTTGGATTGAAGGAGACCGCCTTTTACAAGGAAGCCTTTGAAGAAGGTAAGTTAGAAGGTAAGTTAGAAGGCAAGCAAGAAGGAGAAGTGCAAGGGATTGTGAAAGGTGAGCGTGCTGGGAAACTTTCCACCGTGCCGCTATTGAGAGAGTTAGGGTTGAGCGATGAGCAGATTGCCGAGAAACTTGGGCTACCGCTTCGTGATGTTCAAAGTGTGCCAAAGCAGTGAAGAACTTGGGAGTAATGGCGGAAAGCATAATGACAGAGAAGTAAACCGTGCGTAAGGAAATTCAAATTTTACAAGAAACTGCTGCCGACCTCGCGCGCGAAGCAACCGCCTTGCTTAACGACCAAATCAACTTCTCGCTCGAAAAATTCACCGAAAAAGAACTCCGCGATTTTTTCAAAATCCTCATTCATGAAATCTGCCTCGACCTTTCCGAAGAAGTCTTCGAGCGCACCCGCAAAGCATTGCTCAAACAATCCGAATTTCTGCAAGACCTGCGTGTTGATGAACGCTTGAGGCTCATACTTACGCTCAAAAAAGTGTTGCTCAAATCGCTTGCCTCGATGAACGTCTACACATCTTCGACGGCATTGCGCATTTCAGAACTCATCGACGAGAGTTTGATGGAAATCGCATACAACTACGAAATCGAGGTGATGAAATCTGAAACGAGCGATGAACTGGTTGCCGATGAAATTGCCGATGAACTCTACAAAACGCGCCGCAAATTGGAGCGTCAAAAAAAGTTCATCAACTCGCTCTTAGAAAATTCGCCTGACGCGATTGCCTTGCTCGATGCGCGGCGTAAAATCGTGATGTGGAACGCCTCCGCAAGCGAACTCTTCGGATACAAACAAGCGCAACTCTTGGGCAAGGCATTAGAAAAACTTGCGGTTGAAGAAAGCCTCATTCGATCCATCTTGAAAGAAGCCGAAAAAAAAGGCAAAGTTTTCGGCGCGGAACTACCTATGACGACGCGCGACCAGCAACAACTGCCCGTTTCCATGTCGGTCTCTGAAATTGAAAGCGCGTCGGAAAAGGAAGCAAACTTCCTCGTTGTGATGCGCGATGCCTCCGAACTGCGCAAGATGCGTGATAAAGTCATCGATGCCGAGCGGCTTTCAGCCATGGCGAAAATTGCGGGTGCGGTGGCGCACGAAGTCCGAAATCCGTTGAACTCCATCATGCTCAATTTAGATTTGCTCGAAGATGAACTGCCTATCCATTCCAATGACCGACTCACCAAGCAACTCGCCATCTTCCGAGAAGAAATCGAGAAACTCAACGCCATCGTTACAAACTATCTCTCGCTCTCGCGCCTGACGAAATCCGACTTCAAAGTCAAATCGCTTCAAACCGTTCTCGATAACGTCATCGAACGCTACCGACAAAGCGCAACCGAGCAACTCACCGAAAATGGAAAATCTCTTATCATCAATAAACGCTACGATACGCAGAAAGCCATCTCGGTAATGATTGACGAGAACCAATTTTCGCGTGTGCTCTTGAACCTCATGCAGAATGCGGTTGAAGCGGCTTACAAAGAAAAAAAAGTCGAAATCGATATCGTGCTGTCGGAAAAAGAAAACACGGTCGTCGTTGAGATTTACGACAACGGCGACGGCGTCGCTGAAGAAACTCGCGAAAAACTCTTCACGCCATTCTTCTCAACGAAATCGGGCGGAACAGGATTGGGGCTTTATATCGTGCGCGAAATTCTCGAAACGCATCGTGGCGAAATTGACTTGCGTAACCGCCCGACAGGCAAAGGCGCAATGGTGCGACTCACGCTTCCGCTTGCTGAGACTTCACGCGCAGAAAGCGTAATCAATGATGCCTAAAAATCTGTTCAGTTCAAATAATAACCAATGAAGTTGGAAAGCGTATCGGGGTTGAAGAAGATGGTAATGCCAATCCCTGCCAGCGCGCCCCACAAGTGCGCATTGTGGTTGATGTTGTCCATGCCTTGTTTGGAAGCGTAGTAGGTATAAGCAAGATAGAGCACGGCGAAAATCGGTGCAGGAATTCCAACCGGCAAAAGAAAAAGCGAAATTTTGCTCGAGGGCGCGTGCAAAATAAAAGCGAACATCGCTCCTGAAATCGCGCCTGACGCGCCAAGCGTGCGAAAAGTAGGATTGCGCCACTCCATCACCATATCAGGAATGGACGACGCAAGCAAACTGCCGAAGTAAATCAAGAGGAAAAACTCTGCGCCGACAATTTGCTCGAGTGGCACGGCGAAAAAATAAAATGTAACCGCGTTGAAAATCAGGTGAAGCCAATCGTTATGCACAAAGCCGCTTGTCAGCAAGGTGTGATAGCGGTTTTCGCGCACCACGCGATACGGGTGCAATAGCAAGGCTTCGCGAAAAGCCGGCTTTTCAAAGCCAAGAAGCGAGAGAATAAAAATGACAATCAAAATGAGAATAGTAATAGACATCAACCCCACGATTTGAAAATTTCGTCCAACTGTGCAACGATACGCTCTGCCGCTCTGCCGTCCCACTTTTCAGGAATCAAGCCTTTTTTGGCTTTGCCGTTCAGCACGTTCAGCGCCGCCGCTTTGACTTCTTCTTCGTCCGTTCCGACGAGCAAGTTTGTGCCGACTTCAATCGTAATCGGTCGCTCCGTGTTTTCGCGCATCGTCAGGCACGGCACTTGAAGCACGGTGGTTTCTTCCTGAACGCCACCCGAATCCGTGAGAACGAGTTGCGCCTCCCTCATCAGTTTCAGAAACTCGATGTAGCCTTGTGGGTCAATGAGTTGAACGCCAATGCGATTAACGGTTTCCATCAAGCCAAATTGCTCGAGCATCTTCTTCGTGCGCGGATGAATCGGAAAAACGATTTTGGATTTTGCAGAAATCGCTTCGAAAATGCGCAAGATTTTTTCAAGACTTGATTTTTCATCAACATTGCTCGGACGATGAAGCGTTACAAGCGTGTAAGTTTTGGGCTTTAAGTTTAATTGATCGAGAATGTTGGATTCATTGGCTTTTTGAATATGAGTTACGAGGCTATCAATCATCACATTGCCAACGAAAAACATTTTTTCATCGGGCACGCCTTCGTTAATCAAGTTGTGCATGCCAGAAGGCTCGCTAACGAAGAGCAAATCGGAAATAGAATCGGTAACCAATCGGTTGATTTCTTCGGGCATCGTGCGGTCGTAACTGCGCAAGCCGGCTTCAACATGCGCCACAGGCACAAGCATTTTCGCCGCCACAATCGAGCAAGCAAGCGTTGAATTGACATCTCCCACAACGATAACCATATCGGGCACTTCCTTTTGCAGAATCTTTTCGAATTCGACCATAATTTTCGCCGTCTGTTCGGCATGCGAGCCGGAACCTACGCCGAGGTAAATATCGGGCTCAGGCATCTGCAATTCCTCGAAAAAAATTTTAGACATTTTCTCGTCATAGTGTTGCCCCGTGTGAAGCAAGATGGGCTTATATCGTTTTGTGGCGGAAAGAGCTTTGTGAATCGGCGCGATTTTCATGAAGTTCGGGCGCGCCCCCGCAACAAGGATAATTTTTTTCAACATTCGTGAAGAAAGTGATTTGAAAGCGGCGCAAAGATACGATAATTTTTACACGATAGAGTTGCGCGTTTCAGTTTGAGAGCGTTTTACCTAACTTCGCAACTCTGCTGCACTTTTCTCAAACATTAAACCACTTCACGAATGAAAGCCATCATTCCTGTTGCAGGCGTCGGAAGTCGCTTGCGTCCTCATACTTACACGCTTCCAAAAGTTTTGCTCAACGTTGCAGGCAAGCCCATCATCGGACACATCATCGATAAAATCGTCGAAGAAGGCATCAACGAAGCCATCGTCATCGTCGGATACTTGGGCGATATGATTGAAGAGTATCTGACCAAAAACTACGACATCAAATTCACCTTTATCGAGCAAGAAGAGCGTCTCGGATTGGGGCACGCGATTTACATGACAAAAGCGCATCTCGATAGCGAGCCTGTGTTTATCATTCTCGGCGATACCGTTTTCGAAGTGGATTTAAGCGGTGTATTCAAACGCGAACACTCTGCACTCGGCGTTAAAGAAGTCGAAGACCCGCGCCGATTCGGTGTCGCCGAAGTCCAAGACGCATTCATCACCAAACTCGTTGAGAAACCTGAAAACCCGCAATCCAACTTAGCGGTCGTGGGATTGTATTACATCAAATCGCCACAACTATTGCTCTCCTGCCTCGATCATAACATCACGCATAACATCCGCACCAAAGGCGAGTTTCAACTCACCGATGCCTTGCAAATGATGATTGACAAAGGCGAAAAGTTTTCAACCTTTCCCGTCGAAGGCTGGTATGACTGCGGCAAACCTGAAACCTTGCTCTACACCAACGAGAAATTGCTCAAATCAAAATCGCGCCACAAAGAAATGTTTGGATGCGTCATCAATCCGCCCGTGTTCATCGCCGAAGATGCGGAGATTGAAAATTCCATCATCGGACCATTTGCGACGATTGGCTCGAAAGCCGTCGTCAAAGATTCAATGATTCAACGCTCCATCATTGGCGAGTGCGCGAAAGTTTCGGCAATGCTCCTCAAAGAATCGATTGTTGGCAACAACGCCCGCGTCGAGGGCAACTTCCGAAAAATCAATCTCGGCGACTCGTCGGAAGTCGATTTTCGTTGAGCCAATCGCGAGCAATCTTCACCAAGGCAATTCTTTTCCCAAGTGAATGTATCTGCCGTGCGGCGCGTTGCCGTTGGCGAGCGCGAGCTCGATGGTGGTTTTCGCGCCGTCTTCTACGCTCATCGGCGCGGCATCGGTACCCATATCGGTTTTCACCCAACCCGGATGCGCGGAGTTGACGCGAATCGGCGTGTCTTTGAGCGTGTAGGCGAGGTGAATCGTGTACATATTCAGCGCGGCTTTGGAGGCGTTGTAGGCAAAGGTTTTCGTCGAGTAAATCGGAGACGAAGGATTGTCGTGCAAAGCAAGCGAGCCGAGAATGCTGGTCAAATTGATAATGCGCCCCGAGTCGCTTTTCGCAATCAGCGGCAAAAGCATATTCGTAAGTTCCACCAATCCGAAGAAATTGACTTCAAAGGTCTCGCGCAAAACATCGGGCGAAATGGTTGTCGTGGTGTTCTGCGACCAAGTCGGGTCTTCGATTTGAAGCGCCGCATTATTGACGAGAATATCGAGCCGTCCGTGTCGCGTTTCGAGCTGTTCCTTCGCGGCGACGAAATGTTCGCGCTTCGTCATATCCAAAATCACCAACTCAACGTCCAATCCTTTCGAGCGCAGTTCGGAAAAAGCGTTCTCGCCGCGAGTTTTGTCGCGCGAACCCATATAGACCTTCACGCCTTTTTCGGCTAATTGGCGAGAGGTTTCTAACCCAATTCCTTTGTTTGCCCCCGTAACGAGAGCGATTTTTTGCGATGACATTCTGAATAAAGTTTGATTTGGTTGAACGAAATCGCGCAAAGTTACGTCGCCGCTTTCCCATTCACGCAACTTTAAGCGCGAAACTTAATTTTGAAACTTAAATTTAATTTAGTAGTATAGTGATATCAATTTAGTATCAAATTAAAATTCACTGAACATGGAAAAAACATATCTGCAATACACGCATCAAGAAAAACCATTCGTGCCCACGTCAGGCTACGGCATGCTTGCAGTAGCGATAGCGTTGCTTGGCGCAAGCATCTTCTGCTTTTTATTTCGCCAATTTTTTCTTGGAAGCGCGCTGAGCGTGATTTGGGGCTTGTTTATATCAGGTTTTTTCATTGTCAATCCGAATGAATCTCGAGTCATCACGCTGTTTGGGACTTACATCGGCACGGTGAAAGCCAATGGCTTTTGGTGGGCGAATCCGTTTTACTCAAAGAAGGAGATTTCGCTTCGGGCAAGGAACCTGAACGGCGAGAAAATCAAGGTCAACGACAAAGTCGGAAATCCGATTGAGATTGCGGCGGTCATCGTTTGGCAAGTCGAAGAGACGGCGCGGGCGGCGTTTGAAGTCGACGACTATGTGAACTTCGTGAGCGTGCAAAGCGAAGCGGCGGTGAGAAACCTTGCCAGCTCTTGCCCTTACGACAATTTCAGCGAAACTGAGCCGAATGAAATCACCTTGCGCGGCGGCGCGGAAAAAGTTAACAAACTGTTGGAAGATGAACTTTCGGCGCGTCTTGAACGAGCGGGCGTGAAGGTCATCGAGGCGCGAATTAGCCACCTTGCCTACGCACCCGAAATTGCCAGCGCGATGCTTCAACGCCAACAAGCCTCTGCCGTGATTGCGGCGCGCAAGCTCATCGTTGAAGGCGCAGTCGGAATGGTTGAAATGGCGCTTGAAAAACTTTCTGAAAAAAACTTGGTGCAGTTAGATGAAGAACGCAAAGCCGCAATGGTGAGCAATTTGCTCGTGGTATTGTGTAGCGATAAAAGCGCGAGCCCCGTCGTCAATACCGGCACGCTTTACAATTAAGTGAGATTAAATGCAATAAGGAATGGCGGAACATGAAAAATCAAAAAAGGCTTTTGTCCTGCGGCTCAATCCTGATTTGCTGAAGGAATTGGAAAAATGGGCGGCGGACGAATTTCGGAGCGTCAATGGGCAGATTGAGTTTCTGCTCACGCGCGCCGTGAAGGAACATCGCAACAAAAATTTCAAAGACTCAAAATAGGAGCAAAAATGAATCCAAAATTCGAGTACAAATTCGTTCCCATCAAATCAAAATGGACGGGAATGCCAAAAGAAAATTATGTCGCCGAAATTGAAAAGCACGGCAAACAAGGGTGGCGACTCGTGCAAATTCTTTCCTCAGAGAACGCAACATTAATCGGCTTCACGGACGCCATCATCATTTTCGAGCGAATGGAACGATAAAGAAGCAACAATGAAGATTCTGTTCAAAAAAAAACCGCGTTACCAACTCTTGTGCGTTCGCCCCGACGGCACAACGACCGTTGCCAAAATCGGAGCGCAAGTCGCTTATTACGACTTGGCGCACGTGGTCGTCGAGTTGAAGGGCGGATTTGAAAACGGATTTTTCGGAATGGTTGCCAAGGGCGATTCGCTGTCAACGCACTCTGAACCGAATGCTGTCAAATCAGAGCAAGAATCGTTCGTGGTCGAAGTTCTCGTGCGCGGATTGGGCGCAATGCTCATGGGCGCATGCGCGCCAAGTGAATACAATGCGCTCGTGCGCGAAGAGCTTGGTGACTTGTATGACGAGTTTAAACTCAATATCACCGAAGCCGACGCGCGCCTGTGGCTTGAAGCTTACGAATCGCTCCTCGCCAAGTGGGAATCGCTTCGGGAAGAAGAAACGCTCGTCATTGACTTTAAGCCAACTTTCACAGAATCCATTCATTGAAATATGACAAATCTCAAAATCTCATCAATTAGCGTTGTCCTATTCCTGCTCGCGCATCTTGGACTCATCTCATATTTCTATCCAATCCTGCCTGAGAGCGTGCCGATGCACTTTGGTTCAAACGGAAAGGCGATGTCGTTCTCCTCAAAGGAAAGCATGGTGTTCTCGCACATAGCGATTATCGCTGCTCTGCTGATAATTTTTGGAATTGTGGTTGCGCTTCTAAAAAGCGGAAAAACAGTCTACTTCAATTTGCCCAATCGAGATTATTGGTTCGCGCCCGAGCGCAGGGCGCAATCGTCAAATGAAGCACTTGCACTCTTGCTTTGGATTCTGTGCAGCGTATTGGGGCTATTTCTTTTTGTGTTCTACTCAACCGCACAAGCGGCAATCACGGGAGCAAACAAATTAGACGCGCTTTTCTTCATCGGCTTTGCCGCATTTATTCTTGTAGATATGTTCATCATGATTTCGCTTTTTGTGCGCTTTTCAACAATACCGAAATGAACGAGCCTATTCAGACGGAAGCGGAATCGGATTCCAAAAATCCACGTCAATATCCACTCCGCGCGTGATTTGTCCCTCGCGAATTTCAATGGGCGCGCCCAGCGCGGAATTTCCGACGCGCCCGTAAAGCCCCACCACGCGCCAATTCTCGCGAACAAAGACGGACGTAATCGTCGGCTCGGCGATGAACTGTGCCACGATTAAATACTCGTATCGACGCGCGTTCCAAGCGGCTTCGTAGACGATGCTATCGGCTCCGGCTTGATAGCGATCGAAGAGCGAGAGCGTGTCGCGGTTGTTGACGGCTGTGAAAAAATCATTCGGAAAAGTTTGCGGCGGCGTCGGGAATCCCGCCAAGAAGAGCAGTTGCACGCTGTCGGCTTGCGCGCGATTCTTGAAGCGAATCACGCCTTGCATCGCGCTACGGGTTTCGGGTTTTGGCTCCAAACCGCCAGAGCAAGCGGCGAGAAGCGATATCAAAATCAGCGAGAATAAAAGAGAAGTCCGCAAATGAAGTTTAGTTGAGCGTTGAAACCACGAAACATAGTCCCCTTTAAAAATCATTCCAAACTGAGTCCTATCACAATTCAAAAAAATGGGGTATTAAGTTCTCGCAAAAAAGCCGACCTTTGCGTTACTGTTGCAATTTGTATCGTCAACATCAAACAACCAACGACTATGAAAAAACATTTGCATCTCGCATTCAGCCTTCTCTGTTTCGTCTTCGTTTCTGCTTGCGAAGACGACAACAAAGGCGTCGTAACCCCAACTGAAAACGCAGGACGCATTACGGGCGTCGTGATTGACGCGGTTCAACTTTCGCCGATGCAGAACGTCGCCATCTCGCTCTCCACGCAAGCGGGCACGGCGATTGGAACGCAGACCACCAACGCGCAAGGGCAATTCGCCTTCCAAAATCTCGCCAATGGTCTTTACAAATTGAGCGCGGTTGTGCCCGGCTACAAGCCAACTTCTGCCGACAGCATTATCGTGAGCGAAACGCAAGGCGCGCTCGCGCTTATCGATTTGTTCCCCGCAGATTCATCGCTGACGGTTGAAATCGGCGCAATCTCCGGAATCGTGCGCGATAACAACGGCAATCCGCTTCAAGGCGTCAATGTCGCAATTAGCGCAACCGATGAATCGCTCACCAACGGCTACTTTGCCTCGACCACGTCAAACGCCAACGGCGGATTTTCCATTGGCGCGATTCCAATTACTTCATCAGGCGGCGCGACGATTCCGTCGTTCAAAGTCCGCTTCGTGCGTCAAGGATTCGTAACGCGCGTGGTTGGAAACGTGATTGTCAATGCGAATCAAACGACGCCCGTTCAAACGTCGCTCACGCCTGCGGCAACGTCGGGCATCGTCCGATTTGAAGACGACGCAGAAACCGATAAAAATTGGACGCGCACGGGCTTTTGGCATCGCCAACAAAACAATGCCGCGATTCGCAACAAAAATTTTCCACGTTACGTCAAACTTGCGCCCAACGACAACTCCAACGCCGCCATTCCGCAAGCCTATCAAGGACAATTCGCCTTTTGGTATGGGCAAGACACGACGGGCAGTTTCATCGGCGCATTGAGCCTTCCGCAAGATTCGCTTTCAGGCGGGAGAAGCGTGGAAGAAAATTCAGGCACTTTAACCTCTCCGCTCATCAATTTGACCATCGACACCGTTGCGACCCTTTCATTTTGGACTTGGTTTGAAATCGAGAGCGTCAATCCAAATGCGTCGGGGTTTGACATTATGGAAGTCGAAGTCATTCGCGCTAATGGCGACTCAATTTCGCTTGGTCGGCTCAACCCTTTTACCGACCCGATTTTAGACGACAGAAACGCATTGCCTTTTACTTCGGGAGGGTTCAATCAAGTGCCTGTATGGCGATTTGAAGAGTTCGATTTGAGCGAATTCGCGGGTCAGCAAATTCGCCTGCGATTCAAGTTCGACACGCGAGACGAACTCTACAACGGCTTCAGAGGCTGGTTCATCGACAATGTTCGCGTAACGAACGTGAGAAGCGTTTCAAGCGCAAACGGCGACCGACGCGCCGTCAAACCAATGATGCCCGCGCGAACAAAGTAGCGCGCAACCCAATGTGAACCGACGCAAAGACCAACGGACGAAAGGCGATTCAGAGCGAATCGCCTTTTGCATTTTTTGGCAAGCGGACTTCAAAGCAAGTTTCGCCCGCCTCGCTGCGCGCCTCAATCGCGCCGCCGTGCGCCTCGACGATTTTTTTGCACAGATAAAGCCCTAACCCGAATCCGCCCTCGCCGTTCAGACGCGCACGCGCAGAATCAGCGCGATAAAACGGCTCAAAAATTTTCTTCAAATCCTCTTTTGAAATGCCTTTGCCGTTATCCACGACGCAAAGCGAGACGCGCGCAGGCGTTTCGGAAATGCGAATCCGCACAGGGCTTTGCGAGTATTTGAGCGCGTTGGAAACAAGGTTGCGCAAGAGCAATCGGATTCGTTCTTTGTCGGCTCGAAGCGAAATGTCTCGCTCCGCTTCGATGATGATGCGATGTTGCTCGTCGCGAAATTCCGATTTGACGTCTTCGGCGATTTCCACAAGGCTGAACGTTGATTTCTTCAAACTGCCGTTGCTCGAGCGCAAGCGTTCCGATTCCAAAAGTTCGGTGAGCATCGCGTTGAGTTCGTTGATGTCGCTCTGAATTTGCGATTTCGCCTCGCCATCGGGCAGAAGTTCGAGGGCGACTTTCATTCGCGTCAGCGGCGAGCGGAGTTCGTGCGAGACATCGAGCAAAAGTTCGCGCTCGCGTTTGAGCATTTCCGAGATGCGTTGGCTCATCGCGTTGAAGGAATCGGCAAGTTCGCCGAGTTCGTCGCGCCGATTGACTTCAATCGCTGTCGAGAAATCGCCCGCGCTGATGCGCTTCGTGCCGTCGATGAGCGTTTGAATCGGCGAAAACATCTTGCGAAGCAGGAAAAATAGCCCTACGCCGATGAGCGAGAGAAAAAGCAAGAGCCACATTGCGGCGCGCTCAGTCGAGAAGAAACTTTGCGGCGCGGGCAGTTCTTTGAGTTTGAACAAAAACTCCGTGTCGCCTCGCGTAAGCGCGATGGCGCGTCGGTCTCTTTGTCGGAGCGGGCGCGCGCGCGGCTTGGCATCGGGCGGTGGAAGCGGCGGCTCGCTGAATTCCCAATCGACATTGGTCGGCGATGTCCAAACGAAATCGGGCGTTTCAAGGCGAATGCCGATGCCAAGTTTTTCCGCATACCGTCGCGCTTTGAGCGTGTCGGGCGGCGAGCCGATTTCATCGGCAAGGTAATTCGTGATGATGCGCGCATAACCGTGCGGCGAGGGCGGAGGGTCTTCGGGCAACTCAAACGCCAAGCGAAACGCCGTGATGACGGCGATGTCAATTAACACCACTGCGACGACCATCATGGCGAGCATTTTCAAAAATATGGACAGGCGTTTCTTCACGGTTAGAGTTTTTTAGAGGAAGTTACGACGAATGCGCAAACTCAACCACATTCAAGTCGTCAGCGAGATTAGCGATACGCTGATGCGCGTAGATAAACGATAGCATTTTTTGTCATTTCAGCTAGGGCGGGAATCCACGAAAACTGGGGTGTTGGGCTTTGCTTTGTCGTGAGTCAGAATGAGCGTTGGTGTTCAGGACATATCAATTCCTTTTGTTAATAGCGCAACAAAAACCCACGCAAAGCGCATTATATTTTCCGTCATTCAAAAAACCGTCATTTTCAAATCTCGCCTTTTATGTCGCAATTTTTCAAGGAAAATCGCGCGCTTTTTTTCGCAACCTTCATCAGCCTTCTCCTTATTCCGATTGCGTGGAATTATGCCATGCTGTCCGATTTGCCGAGATTGGAAAAAAGTCGCGACGAAATTACAAAGCGCGCTCAAAGCTATGCTGAACGCATTGGCTTCGATGCAAACGGCTTCAATGTGGCGATTACTCCCGCTCAACTTCAATCACCTTCGCACACCACAGAGCTTAAATTCAATCACTCGCATTTAGAAATGCGTCGACTCATTGAGCAAAAACAAGTCGATATTCCAGTTTGGAGGGTGCTATGGACGAAAGATGTGCCGATACAAAGTTCGCAGGAGTCAATGGAAATTACGCTCACGGCGAGCGGCGATGTGCTCTCAATGGAGCGGCAATACTACGATACAGCGAACATTGCGCCTATTCCTATCGACAGTGCCAAAGCGTTGGCAATCGCGTTTCTTGAACGCGAACACGGGTTGAATGTGCGCGATACAAGCCGCTTCACATTCCTCAGCGCGAAAAGCGACGAGCGAAAATCCTTTACGATTCAATCTTTTGTGTGGTATGATGAGTTGCATGCGAACAAAATCGGGGGAAAGAAAGTCAGCGTCGCCTTTGTTGGCACAATGATAAAATCCTTTTCCCATGAAATGATTATCAGCGAGGCGGCGAAAGAAGAAGCGTTTAAAAACGCGGCGGCACTCTTCGGCTCGCGTGGGTTCTTGATAACCTTGGTGGTGTTTGTAACGCTGATTTTGCTTGCCGTCGTTTTTCTGAAAAAGTATCACGAAGGGGAGGTCGGCGTACGTGGAGGAATCGTAATCTTTTCCGCAGTGTTGGTTTTTGGCACGATTTCACTCATTAACTCGGCGGGCGTATCAAGCGTTTTTGTCAATTTCGGCTTATCCCGTTCATTCAACTATTTCCTCTTCCTTGTCTTTGGAATTTTATTTGGGCAATTGGTTTTGGCAGGCATTGCGTTCTTTTCTTGGACGATTGGCGAATCCGACGCGCGATTCAACAAGCGCGAGAGGCAGATTCTTGGAGCCGACGCGCTTTTGCAGAAGAATTTTTTTTCAAAAGTAGTCGGACGCGAAATGCTTGCCGGAATGGCGTTTGGAGTCATCGCGTGCGCTCTGGCAATCGTTCTCATCGCAATCGGTGCTCAATTTTTCGGGATTTGGTTCGGGGTGGCGGGCGTCTCGGTCGGCGAATCCATTTTGCCGTTCAGTCCATTTTGGGACCTTGCGACGGTTGTGACCACAAACGTGTTCATTCGGCTGTTTCTCTTTGAGCGGATTTTAAAGAAGTGGAAGAGAAAGTGGCTCGCGATTGGAATAGCGGGACTGGCTTGGGCGATTTATTACCATTACTTCCCGTCAGTTTATCCGTTTTGGGGGTCGTTTGCGGGGTCGGTGATTATCGGAATCATGTTGTCGGCGTTTTCCGCCGAGCGAGGACTGCTTGCCGTAATCACTGCGGAGTTTGTTTATGAATTCTTATTTCGGGAGATTCCGCTTTTGCTCGCGCCGTCGGCTGAATTTTGGGGCGCAGGCGTAATTGATTTGAGCATCGTGGCGTCGTTGGGCATCTTTGCCGCGCTCGCGGTTCAACGCGGTTCGGAGTTTTCGTTCAAAGGCTCGGTTTTGCCATCGCACGTGCAACGTATTTCGCAGCGTGCGCGAATGGAAGAAGAACTCAAAATTGCTCGAGAAACTCAGCGTCGACTACTGCCGCAACACGACCCCGCGGTGAAAGGATTGGATGTGTCTGGAATTTGTTTGCCCGCGCTTGAAGTCGGCGGCGATTATTACGACTATATGAAACTTTCTGATGGAAAATTCGCCGTTGTTATCGGCGACGTCTCAGGAAAAGGCGTGCCGGCGGCGATGTATATGATGCTCGTCAAGGGGGTGATTCAATTCGCTTCAAGCGTCATTACGGAGCCCAAGCAAGTGCTTACGGAAACGAACCGTCTTGTTTTTCAATCGTTCAAGCGCGGCACATTCGTCAGTATGATTTATGCCGTGATTGACATCAAAGAAAAAACGTTGCGATATGCGCGCGCGGGGCACAATCCGCTCCTGCTTATCAGTCGCAGCATAGCGACAATCTCTGCGCCGATGCCAAAAGGAATGGCTCTTGGGCTTGCCGAGTCCCAAGTGTTCGAGAAAACGCTTGAAGAAACAACCATGTCGATTCAATCAGGTGACACGCTCGTGTTTTATACCGACGGATTCATCGAGGCGAAAAACGGTGATGGGGAAGAATATGGCGAAGAGCGGCTTCTGAACGCGCTGAGAACTTTTGCAAACAAATCGGCATCGCGCGAAGTCGTGCAGTCGATATGCAAAGACGTCCAACGCTTTACTGGATTTGCCCCACAGCATGACGACATGACAATAGTGGTGGTAAAAATCTTGTGAAGCCTCAACAAAAGAAAAAGGCGGAAACTGCGCTCCGCCTTTTGAAATCATCTCCTCAAATCTGCACAAAAGACTACTTGACCTCTTTGTGAATCGTTCTGCGCTTTAATGCAGGGTTGTACTTTTTGAGTTCCATTCGCTCGGTGTCGTTGCGCTTGTTCTTTTGCGTGGTGTAGCGCGAGGGCGATTTGCCTTCCTTGCGCGCTTCGGTGCATTCGAGCGTGATGGTAATGCGGTTGCCTTTTGCCTTTGCCATTGGTGTAAATCGTTTGATGTAAATCCGTTGAGTGTGAAAAAGTCTGACTTGTGCGCGATACTAGATTCGAACTAGTGACCTCCACCGTGTCAAGGTGGCGCTCTAACCAACTGAGCTAACCGCGCTTGTTTGTGCCTTCAAATTTGCTTTCAAAAAAGGGACGCAAATATACAGGCTCATATTGAAAATAAAAAATCCATACTTCTACTTTTTTCTTTCTTTTTATTTGCTTTCGAGGCGTGAGCCGTTTCTTCGCGATACATTTTTTCTTACATTCGTTGGCACAATCTTTGTGCAAGCGGCATAGTCAACTCAAAAAATGATTTTGAAGTGATTGTAATAGACGGGGTTCTTATTGACGACGAAGTGTTTCGCGCAAAATTTCGATGCGATTTAGAGCGATGCAAGGGTGCGTGTTGCGTGGTCGGCGAATTGGGTGCGCCGGTTACGAGCGATGAAGTTGGCAACATTGAAGCGTTGCTTGATAAACTCAAACTGCACTTGCCCGAAGCCAATCAGAAAACCATTGACGAGAAAGGCATTTATGAAGTTCATCAAGGAAGTTTGTTTCTCACGACGGTTGAGGGGCGCGAGTGCGTGTTTGCCACGATTGATGAGAGCGGAATCGCAACATGCAACTTGGAAAAATTATATTTGAGTGGCGCGAGCAATTTTCGAAAGCCAATTTCTTGCCACTTGTTTCCAATACGAGTTCGACAGCGGCTTGGCATGGAAATGTTGGTCTATATGCAAATCGAGGAGTGTGAAGCAGGGCGAGCGTGCGGCGCGAAAGAAAAAGTCTATCTGTATGAATTTCTTGCCCCTGCTTTGGAGAGAAAATATGGAGTCGCTTGGACGAAAAAATTTCTCAACGTGTGCCGCCAGTCCAAATCTGACAAGGACATTACAAGCCTTAACCACAAGTTTAAATCATCTTGAATCAATTTTGAACTGAAAGAGCAGCGATGAGTTCACACGGACTTTCACAACGCCAAATTCAAACCTTGCGGCTCAGCCCGCAACAAATTCTATACACCAAACTTCTGCAACTGCCCGTCTTGCAGTTGGAGCAGCGCGTCAAGCAAGAAATGGAAGAAAATCCTCTGCTCGAAGAAGGACAAGAAAATCTTGCGGAAGAACAAGACCTCGACGAACTGCTCCCCAACGAGATGCTGCCTGAGCCCGACTCACTGCATGACGCACTTAACGGCGCGGCACAGCCGCCACTTGAATCGACGCTCTCGGAAAATCAGTATGAGGAAAAACAATCGCCAGAAAAAAAACGCGAAGAAGAAAAAGCACCACAAGAAGAAAACGACTTCGACGCCGAACTCTCGGAAATTTTGAACGATGACGACGAAGGCTATAAAGTGCAACAACTGCGAGAGCCAAGCGACGATGAACGCGAGTATCTTCAACCCACTTACGAGGAAAATCTTTCTGAACGATTGCTCGCGCAACTTCACCTGCTCGACCTCTCCGAAAAAGAACTTCGAATCGCCGAAGAAATTATCGGCAACCTCGACGACGACGGATACCTGCGATGCTCACTCAACATCATTCACGATGGATTGCTGACCGCTGGCATCGAGACAACCGAAAAAGAAATTGAGGACGTCTTGGAAAAAATCTGGTATCTCGATCCGCCCGGCGTCGGCGCACGAAATCTGCAAGAGTGCTTGCTCATTCAACTCACCGCACTCGCCAAAGAAGACCTCGATGACGAACACGAAGACGCTCGCGCTCTGGCGCAAAAAATCCTCTCCCATCACTACAACGACTTCATCATGAAGCATTATGAAAAATTACTTCAAGACCTTGCCTGTTCGCCCGACGAACTCAAGCGTGCCGTCGCCTTCATTCAAAAACTCAATCCAAAGCCCGGCGGCGACATGCCTTCACGAATTGGTAATTATGTAATTCCCGACTTTACCATTACTTTCAATGGTCAAGACCTCGTCCTGACTTCAAACGAGCGAACAAACATTCAAATTCGCCTTTCAAAGCGATACAAAAAATTGATGAGCGATAAGGCGCAGTCCAAAGAGACGAAAGATTTCTTGCGCGAAAAACTTGCCGCCGCCAAAGGCTTCATCGGTGCGATTCAAATGCGCCGTCACACCATGCAAAAAGTCATGACCGCACTCATGAACCGCCAATATGAATTCTTCGTTCACGGCGAATCAAAATTGAAACCGATGATTCTTAAAGACATTGCCGAAGATACGCAACTCGACATCGCCACCATCAGCCGCGTAGTTAATGGAAAATACGTGCAGACCGATTTCGGCGTCTTTGAGCTCAAGTATTTCTTTACAACGGCAATGGAAACGGAATCGGGCGATGAAGTCTCCAATCGCATCATCAAACAAGCCATTAAAGACTTCATCGAAAAAGAAGAATCTGGAAAACCGCTTTCCGACGACAAACTCGCCGACTTGCTCAGCGAGCGCGGCTATAAACTCGCACGACGAACCGTAACCAAATATCGCGAGCAACTCGGCATTCCCGTTGCACGCTTGCGCAAAAAAATTGAATCAATCAAGTAACGTCAATCGTTAAAGTTCCAACAACTTTATTCACTACACTGAACCAAAGGAAATGAACATTCACGCAACCACCGTCGTTGGAGTCTTGAAAGACGGAAAAGGCGCGCTGGGGTCAGATGGACAAATGACACAGGGCGCGACCATCCTTAAACATTCTACCACAAAGGTCAGACGCTTGCACGGCGGAAAAGTCTTGGTCGGCTTCGCGGGCGCGACGGCAGACGCGATGACGCTACTTGAAAAGTTTGAAGAAAAACTGCAAGCGCACAGCGGTAAATTGGAGCGTGCCGCCGTCGAGCTTGCCAAAGATTGGCGCACGGATAAGTATCTTCGCCGATTAGAAGCCATGCTCGCCGTCATCTCGCCTGAAAAGGCACTAATCATTTCAGGAACGGGCGATGTCATTGAACCCGAAGACGGCATTGTCGCAATCGGAAGTGGCGGCATGTATGCGCTGGCGGCAGCGCGAGGCATGATGAAATACAGCGACTTAGACGCGAAAACCGTCGTTACTGAATCGCTGAAAATCGCCGCCGATATTTGCATTTACACCAACAGCAACATTAAAGTTGAGGAAGTCTAAAATTTTATTCACGAATCAAAAATGGCACGCAAAAGCACAGAACTTTCAGAAACGGAAAAAGGTCAGAGCAACGGAAAGCATCATCAAATCGAATCCACATTCGCCTTGAAAAATCTTACGCCACAACAAATTGTGCGGGAGTTGGATAAGTATATCATCGGTCAGCAAGAGGCAAAAAAATCTGTTGCCATTGCCCTGCGAAATCGATATCGGCGTCAGCAGGTTCAAGGTGCGCTGAAAGAAGAGATCATGCCGAATAACATTATCATGATTGGGCACACGGGCGTAGGCAAAACGGAAATTGCGCGGCGGCTGGCGAAACTTTCCGGCGCGCCGTTCATCAAAGTCGAAGCCTCTAAATTCACCGAAGTTGGCTATGTCGGGCGCGATGTCGAGTCGATGATTCGCGACCTCACTGACCTGAGCGTCAACATGGTTCGCCAAGAAAAATCTGCTGAAGTCCAAGATAAAGCGCGCCAACTTGCCGAAGAGCGCATCTTAGATATTCTGCTCCCGCCCGTCAAAAAATCTAATAGCCAACTTGCAAAAGCCTATAATGACGACCCCGAAGAACAAGGCGAAGCAAAATCCGAACTCGAGCTCAACGACAAAAGCCGTGAGAAAATGCGCGACCGACTCCGACAAGGAAAATTGGATGAGCGCACGGTCGAGATTGAAATTTCAAGCGACCCACAAGGCATGATGCAGATTCTTGGACCCTTCGGTCCGGTCGAAGACTTGGGCGGCATGCTTCAAGACATTGTGGGCGGATTGCCAAAGAAACGCAAAAAACGTCGCGTTACCGTCGCCGAAGCCAAAGCGATTTTCGAGCAGGAAGAAATTCAAAAGCTTATTGATATGGACGCGGTAACCAAAGAAGCCATCGCCCGCGTCGAAGAATCGGGCATCGTCTTCATCGATGAAATCGACAAAATCGCCACTGCCGACGGCGCGCGAAGCGGACCCGACGTCAGTCGCGAAGGCGTGCAACGCGACTTGCTACCCATCGTCGAAGGCTCGACCGTCGCGACCAAATACGGAATGGTCAAAACCGACCATATCCTCTTCATCGCATCAGGTGCGTTCCACGTCTCAAAACCTTCGGATTTAATTCCTGAACTGCAAGGGCGTTTCCCGATTCGCGTTGAACTCAAAAGCCTCACCGAAGATGACTTCGTTAAAATTCTCGTCCAACCTGAAAACGCGCTCATCAAGCAATACGCCGCGCTGCTCAAAACCGAAGGCGTCGATTTGGAATTTACCGACGATGGCATTCGCGAAATCGCCGCCACCGCCGCCCAAGTCAACGAATCGGTCGAAAACATCGGCGCGCGACGCTTGCACACCATTATGACCAGCCTGCTCGAAGACCTGATGTTTGAAGTGCCTGAAAACTATCCCGGCAAAAAGGTCGTCATTGATAAACGCTTCGTCGAGAATCGCCTGAGCAAAATCGCCAAAGACCGAGATCTGAGCCGATACATTTTGTAATACTTTTGGTAAAAAACAACGAAAAAAAAAGTGATGAGCGAAACACCTCACCGCTCGTCAGTCAAAAATTTGTGAAGAAGTGAAAATTGCGTATATTTGCACCTACATTTTCCAGTCAAAAACTGACAATCCAATTTTTCTTAAAACACAGCAATGTGTTCAATTCTTAACAATAAACCTTTCAATCAAACGATGAAGAACCTCTTAGTCGCCGTCATGTTGACGGTCGCGATTGCCGCAATCGGTTGCGGACCAAGCAAAGAAGAAATCGAGAAAAAGCGTAAAGCCGATTCCACGAGAGTCGCTGATTCGCTTGCCGCAATCAAGAAAGCCGCAGAAGAAAAAGCCGCCGCTGAAGCCGCCGCCAAAGCGAAAGCCGATTCACTTGCCATGGCTGACTCGCTGGCAAAAGCCGCTGCTGCGCCTAAGAAGAAGTAATTCTTATCTGAAGTTAAAAGCGGGAGAGCCGTTGCGCTCTTCCGCCTTCAGGTAAAAAAACTTGCTATGAGCAACCGACCAACTATCACGCCTCATCATCGCGACAAGTTTTGTTGTTACCCTTATTTGTTCAATTGCAATCTGTTTGAGATTTCGTCAGAAATGCATTAAGTCTTGCCTGTAATGACATGGCACAAAATTTGTTCTCTTTTGCCTGTCGCTGATGCGCTGAAACGTTCAGTCGCAAGGAAGCGAGAAATGGAGAGCAAAAAATTCAATGCTTCAAAATCAAGCCAAGCGAATATGAAAGTTTTTTACGCCACAACGACTTCTGCCGCAAAAACCATATCTAAAAACCTCTGCTTGAAAATCGCGTGCGCGCTTGCATGCGCATTGGGATTTGCCGTGAGCGCAAACGCGCAAGCCGTCGGCGATTACCGCTCGACAGTTGCCGTCTTTAACTGGACGGTGACCGGAAACTGGGAACGCTGGAACGGCTCGGCTTGGATTTTGAACCCAACGGAAGGCTATCCCGGACAAAATGCCGGCACGGGCACGGTTACGATACGCGACGGCGCAACGGTAACGATTAACGTTTCGCCCGCCAACGCTATCGGCGGCTTGGTCGTCGGCGAAGGCGCAAGCGGCACACTGCAGTTTGATAACACGAGTGGAAGAGTATTAACCGTAGGTGCAAATGGCGTGCTGGTCAATGCGGGCGGCACGTTTAGAGCGAGCGGACCCGTGCAAGACGGTGGCAACGATACGCAAACCCTCACGATTCAGGGCGGCGGCTCATTTACGAACAACGGCACGATTGATTTTCGTCGAGCCGACGGAGCGAATTTTGACGTGGTCAATATCAACCTTTCAGGCAACCTTGCAGGTTCGGGCACGTCCAACTTCAACAACATCACCTTCAACGGCACGAACAACCAAACCATCACGATTGGCGGCACGATTTCCAACGTGCAAGCCGTAACCTACAACAACACGGGCACGGCGCCCAACAACCAAATCACCAACCAATCGACAACCTTCACCAACGCGCTCACCACGCGACAAACGGCGGCCGGCGCAACGAACATTTCTACCTTCACAGCGGGTAACTATCGGCACGATAACACAGCGACTTACCTTGTAAGCAACAGCAGCATAACCGTTCAAACGGCAATGACGGTAACGGCGCTGCAAGGGACGATGAACTTCGCGCACGACAATGCCAGCGCGCCTGCCTTGACGCTAAATGGTCGTCTGATTGTAAGCGGCGGCACGGTGAACGCAGGCGTGAATACGAATACAACAAGCGAGTTTGCCAATTCGCTTGTGATGAATGCCGCAAACGCTTCCATTGAGTTAAACAGCGGCGCGCTCAATGTGGGCAATACCACGACAGGCTTCGGAAATTTGCGGATGGGCGTAGACAACTTAACGATTACCATCAACGGCGGCACGCTGAGAACGGAGCGCTGGGTGATTGGTTCAGGCAACACGGATAACCACGTGGTTACGATTAACGGCGGCTTGGTGCAAATTCTCCCGACGGTAACAACCACGAACCGCGTGGCTCTGCAATTTGTGCAAGGCACGCTCACGATGAACGGCGGGCAAATGCGCGTCGGCGAATCGCTCACGAGCATTACGGGAAGCAATCTCGTGCAGCTGTCAACGGTTGGCGCGGCAGACCAGCCCTGTAACTTCACGATTAATGACGGCTCTGTAATCGTCGCGGGCAATTCGTCGTTTACGAGCGTCGCTGCAGTGAATCCATTTAACCTTGGCGCTGCTGGCGCGGCAAATGTCACGCTCACCGTGGGCAATGGCAGCGGCGGCGATTCAACGGCGGTTTTGCTCATTTTGCCAAACCTTGCGCCAGAAACCCCAACGCCCTCAACGCGCAATATCTTGGATATGGATGCTAACGATCCAGATGTCAATCGAATTGTGCTCCGTTCTGATGGAAATATCAAGGTGGGTGGCGGAAACATTGGAAATTTGAGACTAAATGGAACGGGGTGCGAGGTTATCGCTCAGGGAGGAAAACTAAATGTGACCGCGTCGTTGACAATCGCTAACGGGGCTTATTTTGGCGTGTTGGGTCCCGCAACGGTCGATATCGGTAGAACCGCCAGTTCAGGCGCGAACACGGTAACCTTCTCTGCGAACCCAACCACAGAAACGCGCTTCCGCGTCGATGACAATAGTGCCGTCGTGAACATCGGCGATGGCAATGCCAATATGGTGATTGGCAATAATGTCATCGCAGGAACCGCTCCGAACAATGACGCTTTCGGACAAAACGGCTTCGTTAGTTTTGAACTCAATCGCGGCACAGTGAATTTGAACGGTCGCTTCCAACTCATTGATCCCAATGCGCGCTTGGTGATGACGGGCGGCAGTTTCAACATCAACCCGCAGGGCGACAACGATGTCTCAGGCACGCTGAATACTTGCTTTCTTCAGCGCGGCATCGTGATTATGACGGGTGGCGACCTCACGATCGTCAATCCGCCTGCCAACGCAGGCGCAGGGGTAGCAATGCTGATTAATCAACAAGGAGATCCGGATACGCCAGGTCAGTTGAGTGGCGATACGACGGCGGCCACGGCGATTGACTTTTCAGGAAGCCTGATTCGCTTTGGCAATGGCGTTTCAACGTCGTCCGGCGCGGCAAACGAAGGCTTTGAAGTCAATCTGCATAACTCGCATACCTACGGCGACATTGAGGTCAATAACCCATCGGGCAACAATCGATTCGTTTGGTTCTATTCTACGCCCGTAAACTCGACCATAAACCTGACGAATTTGAACATCGTCGCAGGCGAGTTCCGTCAAGGGAGACCTGCGGGACCTGTAAGCCCGAATACGCTCATCAACAGCGCGAGCGGCAGTTTTACGCTGGGGTCAAGCGCGTATTATCGCATCTTTAACAATGCGGCTGGCAATCCCTTCCCGTCAGGCTTTGCCGCTTACACGTTCAACTCTGGCTCAAAAGTGGAGTTTAACGGGAACGCCTTGCAAACGATAGACGCGAGACCATACAGCAACTTGATTATCGCGGGCAACGGAACTTACACGCCCAATTCGGGCACGAGCGTCGCGGATACGCTCACATTGCAAGGCGGCACGCTCAACGCAGGCTCAAATCTCACCATGGGGTCAGGCTCGACCTTGCGCCGTAGCAACGGACATATTTTGAATGTGACCGCGACAGGCGGTTCAGGCTACGTGGTTGGAAGCATCGTAACCTTTTCGGGCGGCGGCGGTTCGGGCGGCATCGGCATCGTAACTGCGATTGGCGTCGGCGGCGCAAACCCAACGATTGCGATGATTAATCGCGGGTCGGGTTACACAGACGCGGCAAGCATCACGGTTTCAGGCGGCGGTGGTTCGGGGGCGACTTTCACCATCACGCTTGGCGGCGGCTCGGTAAGCGCAACGGATTTGGACGGTCCATCAAACAACGACTACACGGTCGAATACGCGGGCACGTCGCAAACGATGGCAAACGCGGAATTTACGGGCGCAGGACCGCGCTCCTTGCGCATCAGCGCGATAACGGGACAAACCATCACGCTCAACGCGGCAAGAACCCTAACGCGCACGTCAGTCGGCGGCAACCTCGATCTAAAGAGCGGCAATTTCAGCGATGGCGGCTTCATTCTGGACGTGTTAGGCACATTGAGCGGCACGGCAGATGGCGCGCACACAGGCACGACGGGACGCATTCGAATGAGCGGCACGAGCGCGCAAAGCATTTCAGGCAATGTGACCGTTCAAAACATTGAACTGAGCAACAGCGCAGGCGCGTCGCTCGCCGCAGGCGCGGAAATGACCATCAACGGCTTGCTTACCCTCACAAATGGCATTCTCAACGTCAGCGACAGACGCTTGACGTTTGGGCTTTCCGCGCCAAATCCATCAGGCACGTTTAGCGCCACGAGAATGATTCAAACGAGCGGCACCATAGGCGCGCAAGGCGTGAGAAAGCGGTATCAGTCGGGCGTAGACTTCACTTTTCCCGTTGGCGTGTCAGCGCGTTATACGCCTGCGCGCATCAATGTAATTGCGGCAACGGGCATTGATTTTGTTACGCTCCGTCCCGTCAACGCCGAAGCGCCGACCAACTCGGGCGAAGACGCGCTCCAGTTCTATTGGCTTGTGTCGAAAGGTCCTTCGCTCACGACCACCAACGTCTCGCACGAATACAGTTACGACAACGGCGGCGCGCCCAACATCGTAGAGGTCGACTCGACGCTCTATGTTCCAGGACGCAATACGCCATCGCTGACAAACTGGTCTATCGCGGGAACAACCACAGAAGTCGATGAGGCATCAGACCCGTCCATCATTTACTTTAACAACGTGTCGTATATCGACGGCTACTTCACGGCGGGGACGAGCGCGAAGTTCAACAACGCGACCATTGAGGTCTTTTACAGCGCGGCAGACGGCAACTGGGGGAGCCTCAGCACTTGGGCGATTGGCGGTTTCACGGGAACGCCTGCAACAAGTTTGCCTGGCGGCAATACGCCCGTCATCATTGGCAACAATCGCACGGTAACCGTTCCTGACGGTTCGGCGACGGCTGTGCCAAGCGTGCAGATTCAAAGCACGGGCACGTTGCGCTTCACAGGGTCATCAATGCCCGCAACTGACTTTGGCTTGGTTGATGGTACGGGACGCATTTTAATTGAAACTGACCTCAATCCCGCGCAATTCCCGCTGGGTACCTTCACGGACTTTTTAGGCACGCTGGGCGGCACGGTCGAGTATGGCGGCGCGGCAAGTTACACCCTGCCCGCTTCGCCAACCACATACTGCAATCTTGTGATTTCAGGCGGTAGCACGACCAAAACCTTCCCGAATCAAAACCTCGTCATTTCGGGCAATATGACCGTGCAAGATGGCGCAACGGCGCGATTGAGCAACCTCACGAATGGCAATCTGACCTTAGACGGCACGGCGTCGGGTGGCGGCAACCTGACCGTAACGGGAACGGGAAGCATTCTGCGCTTTATGAACGATGTGGCAAGAACCGTAACGGTCGCTAACGACGTTACCGTCGGCGCGGGCGCAACCTTCGATGTGGCAACCACAGGCACAGCCGTCGCCAATGAACTCTCCATCGGCGGAAGTCTCGCCAACAACGGCACGTTTGATATGAGCGATGGCACGGGCGCAGGCGCGCGCCGCGCTCGAGTAACTTTTACGGGCACGGCAGACGAAACCATTTCAGGTACGGGCGGCACGACTGACTTCAACATTTTGCGCGTCAATAAAGGCACATCGCAAACGCCGATTTTGGACGTAACTGCCTCAAACTTCACCTTGTCAGGACCAACCACATCAACGAAATCGCTCGACTTGGTCAATGGCACGTTCCGCCTGTCAGCAGGGCATACCATCACGCTCAGCACGGATTCGCCGAATTACAGCATTCCTGAAAACGCGCGGCTGTGGGTCAATCACCCGTCGGCAATTGCGCGCATTCAATCGGGTACGTTGGACAATAGCCTCATTTTGGAGGGCAGATTGCAACTCTCGGACGGGCAAATTCAAATTGGGAACGACAACACGGGCGTAGCGGATAACAGCATTATTTATGATAACAACACGTCGGTGATTGACGTAAGCGGCGGCACGCTGACGGTGGGCGCGGCGATTCGTCCCGCAAACGCAACGACTCCGACGGCGCTCAACTACACGCAAACGGGCGGCACGGTGATTCTTTCCAACAACCGCGCCAACGCGCCCAACGCAACCAGCCCTGGCGTCAATCAAGCGACGGTGGCGGATTTGCTCATTCGCAACGCGAGCAGTCAGTTCAATATGTTGGGCGGCTTATTGCGCGTTGATAGACGCAATCCCGTTGGCGGCGCAGGCGGTTCGGGCATCGCGATTCGCATCGATGCCGCGTCGCACAATGTAACGGGTGGCACGGTGCAAGTGATTTCCAGCGCGACGAACGTCAATCAGCCTTGCGCCATCGTCTCCATCGTTCCGTTCTGGAACTTGCAAATTGGCGCAGGCACAGGCTACACGGCAAATGTGGGCGGCGCGCAAGACACTCCGCAAGATTTTACGGTGCGCAACGACTTCACGCTCAATACGGGCGGCGAGTTCAGGCTTTATCGCGTCAATGGCGCAACGACAAATGAACCGCGCAACTTCACGGTCGGCGGAAACTTCACGGTGCAAAACGGCACGTTTGCCGTCGGTTCAACCTCAACCGTAACCTTCAACGGTTCAGGGTTATCGGGACAATCCGCGCCGCAAGTCATCACGCGCGTGGGCGGCGGCACGATTACGTTCCGCAATGTCACCTTGAACAATACCTCGTCGCCCAACACGGTTCGAATGGGTGCGAACACCGATTTGAGCGTCATTGGCAACTGGACAACGACCGCCGGCACGTTTGACGCAGAAACCAATGCGCGCACCGTAACCTTCAATGGCGCAGCGGCGCAAACCATCGCGGGCAACACGGATTTCTACAACCTTACGATTAACAACGCATTAGGCGTTACGCTTTCAAGCGGCGCGCTCGGCATTCGCAACACGGTCGGCTCGGGCGGCACGCTCACGCTGACGTCTGGCATCTTAAACATCGGCGCAAATTCGCTCGTCATTCGCAACACGGACGCGACGGCGATTGGCGGCACGCCCAGCGCCAGCAATATGATTCTAACAAATGGCACGGCATCGGCGGCAGGCGTAACCAAACACTACAACGCCACGGGCAACTTCACTTTCCCTGTCGGCACCACGACAAACTACACGCCCGCCACGATTAACGTGACCGCAAGCGATGGCGCAGGCACGATTACCGTCGCGCCCGTCGATGCGCGTCATCCGCTCGCGACAGGATCGACCAACGCGCTCCTTTACTACTGGCGCGTGTCCAATACGGGGCTTGGCAATCCAACCGTAACGCATACCTACCAATATCCTGCGGCGATTACGGAAGAGGGAACGCCTGCGTCCTATCAAGGCGGCTACTATGTCTCTTCGCCAACGCCGGCTTGGACAACGAATGTCGCTTACACACGAACCGCAGGACCGCCAAGAACGGTAACCTTTCCAACCATTGGAGTGATTCAAGGCGACTTTACGGCTGGGGAAACTACGGCATTCGCCGCGCTGACCATCTTTTACAGTTTTGCCGATGGCGCATGGAATGTCCCATCATCGTGGTCTACAACGGGATTTAGCGGACCAGTCGCGACCTCTACGCCGGGCGCGGGCAACCCCGTTATCATTGGCAATAGCCGCACGATAACGATTCCTGCGACGGGAACAATCAACGGCGCATCGACAGAGATTCAATCAACGGGTGTATTGGTGATTCAACGCACTGCCGCGCCTGCAATTGGCACGGTGTCGGGAACGGGACGCATTCGCTACGATGTCACGGCAACGCCAACGCTCCCGTCGTTAGACGCAACCTTCCTTGCAGGCGGCACGGTGGAATACGCCAACGCAGCGGCATATAACTTGCCCACCACGCCCACAACCTACGGCAATTTGGAAATTTCCGCGGGCACGAAGACGCTTGCCGCAAATACGACCATCAACGGCAACCTGACGGTTTCGGGCGGCACGCTGGCAATGCAAACCTTTACGCTCAACCGCGCCACGTCAGGCGGCACGATGACGATGAACGCAGGCACGACGCTCACGCTCACGGGCGCAAACAACTTCCCCGCGAACTACGCAACCTATTCGCTTGCGCCAACCAGCACGGTTGAGTATGCGGCGGCGGCAAACCAAACCGTGTCAGCCGTAACTTACGGCAATCTCACATTCAGCGGTGGCGGCACGAACAACCGCACGCTTGCAGGCGCAACGACCGTTCAAGGCAACTTGACGATTGACGCAGGCAAAACGCTTGTTACGAGCAACAACGATTTGACGGTCGGCGGAAACTTTGACCTCGCGGCAGCAACGGCAGGCTTTACGGGCGGCACCTCGACCGTAACCTTCAACGGCGCAGGTGCGCAAACCATCACGCGCACGGGTGGCGGTACGCTCACCTTGAATAATATGACCGTCAATAAACCGAGCGGCTCGCTCACGCTCGCAACCGCGACGGCAACAACGACGCTCTCCGTTCCCGGTGCGCTCGCAATGACGAGCGGCACATTTGCGATTGGCGGCTCGGCATCGGTCGCGAATGCGCTCTCGCTGGGCGGCACGGTAACGGGAAGCGGCACGATTACAGGTTCAACCTTCTCCGACCTTGCCATCACGGGAAGCGGCGCGCTCGGCACGCTGAACTTCACGGCAGGCGGACAAACCTTACGGCGACTCTCGGTCAATCGCACGGGCACAAGTCCAACCGTTACGCTCGGCACGGAACTTTCCGTCGGAGGCTCAGCCGCAGCGGATACGCTCACGCTGACGTCGGGAAGAATCGTAACGGGTTCAAATGCCTTGCGCCTCACCAACACGAACCAAGTCGGACACGGTAGCGCAACCGCCTATGTCGATGGCATTCTTTCCATTACCTATCCGTCAGGCACGGGAGTCAATCGTTTCTTCCCGATTGGCAACGGCGCGCTCTATCGCCCGATGCGCGTCATCGGCAATCCTGCCGCAAGCACGCGCGTCGAAGTCCAAATGATTAACAGCGCACCTCCTGGAACAGGCGAATCCGGCATCAACAACCTTTCGGGCACGCGGTATTATCGCATCACGACGAACAACACGTTCGGCTCGCCAGCGGTGATGCTCAGCCTGAACACGAACGGTCCTACCGACGAAGAATACTCGAACCCATCAGGCTTGCGCCTTGCGAGCACGAATGCCAATCCGCCCACAGGTTCGACCACTTGGAACGTTAGCGGAACGGCAACGGTAACGGGAACATATCCAAGCGTAACGGTTCAAGCGGCGCTCAACGCATCGACAATCTTGAACAACACGACGGCATTCGTTACGGCGGCGAGCGTCACCCCTGATAACCCGCTCCCCGTCAATATGCTCGCCTTTAACGCGACGGCGAAAAACGGTCGCACCATTCGCTTGGAGTGGGAAACGGCTTCCGAACAAGACAATCTCGGCTTCGTGCTCTACCGTAGCGAGACCGAAAACGACAACTTTGAACAAGTCGCCTCTTATCAAACGACGGATAAGTTGCGCGGACAAGGCACGAAGCTCACCGAAACGAGATATGCCTACGAAGACAGCCAAAACACCCAACCGGGCAAAGCCTACTTCTACAAACTCGTTAGCGTAGACTTTAACGGCACGCGCCACAACATCTCGCTCGACGGGCAAAGCGTTTGGGACGTTCAACTGCCGTTTGAATACGCGCTTGACCAAAACTATCCCAATCCGTTCAATCCCGTAACGACGATTCAGTTCTCGCTCGAGAAGGCAGGAAAAACAACAATTGAGATTTACAATGTGCTCGGTCAAAAAGTCGCCACATTAGTAAATGCCGATTTGAGCGCGGGCGCGCATCGATACCAATGGAACGCCAGCGGCTTGGCAAGCGGCATCTACTTCTACCGTTTGCGAAGCGATAACTTCGTGGCGACAAGGAAAATGCTCTTGGTGAAGTGATTCGCGAGCAATCAACGATTACGAGGGCGGGCGACAAACCGCCCTCGTTGCTTTAAATTCGCTTGCAAATAAATCAGTTCGCCACAGACCTTTACCACTGATTACAACAGGTAATACTTTTCTGCCAAAGAACCCTCGCAAATTCACAAAAAGAGCGACTTGACAAATGGAACGAATTTTGACTGATGGTAAAGGAATGTTATTTTTGCCCTGTTGCTCAAACTCAAAACCGATAAGTAAAGCCGAAATATGCTCAAAGCCCTAATCCTTACCGCGCTGCTGTGTCTCATATTCACTTCTGCCGCCTTCGCCCAAGCTGTATTCCGATGGACCTCCTCGTCTGGAACGGACTGGCAAGTTTCATCAAACTGGACGCTGGTTTCAGGCACGGACGATGGCAGCAACGGCTTCCCTGATTTAACGGACGAAGCTCTTTTTGATGCCTCCTCGCCTACCCCGAGCGGCGCGCTCACGAACATTCCTGCGTGGGACGGCAACTTCACGATGAACGGCTTTACTGGCACGGTGCAAATCGGGGCAGATTTCCCATGCAACGGTCTGGTTACGCTCACCACAGGCACGCTTCAAGTCAATTCAGGATTTGATTTTTCGGCAGGCGCGCTCACGATAAACGGCGGCACGCTCACGCTGAACGGTCCAAACATCACCCATTACCTTGGCTCCTTTAACCTGCAAAGCGGCACATTCAACGGCAGTGGCGCAACGGGCGTAGCTACCATTACGCAATCGGGCGGCACGTTCAATGCGGGCAACGGAACTTACACGTTCGATGCCGTCCTAGCAGGAACTACGCCAATGACGGTAAACATCACCGTTTTTGATAGAACGGGCGGCACGTTCAACGCGGGCACATCAACCTTCATCGTTGCCGCCAACACGTCTGGAACCGGGACAGGAACGCGCTCGGCAACGGCAACGCTCACCACAAGCGTTGCCACCACCTTCAACAACTTAACGATAAGAGGAGAAAACACTTCAGGTTCAGGCGGAACAAGAAATCGCATCGTCGCTTTTACGGGTTCGGGGACATTTACCATTTCAGGGACGCTCACGCGGGAGCTGCAACTAACAAACGTAACAGGGACGAATTTGCAATACGCCACAGGCGCAACGCTGGTTTATAACTTCGGTGGCGCGAATAGCAATCCTTTCGCCGAGTGGCCCGCCAGTAGCGGTCCGACCAACGTAACGAAGCAAGGCACGAACACGCTCACGCTTAACGCCAGCAGGACGATTCCGCTCAATGGCACGCTCTACTTGGAGGCAGGCACATTTACGGTCGCCACAGGCAATACGCTCACGGTCAATGGCGCGTTACGGCGCGGCGGCGGCAGTCTCACGGTAAGCGGCACGCTGACCTACGGCACGAGCGGCTCGCAAACGATTGATGGGCAATCCTTTACGGGCGCGGTGGTGTGGTATGACAATACGGCGACCATCGGTCCTGAATTTCCTACGACCATTCCAAATCTAAACATTAACACAAGCGGCACTATTACAGGCTCGGCAAGCCGCAACGTGCAAGGCAAACTGCGCATCACAAATGGCACGCTGGATTTAGGGTCAAATACGCTGACCGTATTGGGTGACATTTCAGGTTCATCGGTCAGCGGCACGGCAGTTATCGGTGACAATACGACGCTTAATTTGGGTGGCGGCTCAACGAGCACGCTGGCGCAATCCATCACGGGAAGCCTTACGCTCAACAAACTCACGATTGACAAGCAAAACCCCGCCTCAGAACCGTGGAATTCGAACAACACGGTTACGGTGCAAGCGGCAGGCACGATTACCTTCACGGCAAACGGAAATCTGACCATCTCCAACGGCACGCTCTCGTTTGGCGCGTCGAGCAACCTTGTGGCGACGAATCTGCCGACGCTCTCGCTGAATTTAGGTTCAAACGGCATCATCAAGACGGGCGGACAAGCGCTGGGACAAATCGCCTCCACGTCGGGCACCTTTACGGCGAATGGCAAGGTGGTCTTCAATGGCAGTAGCGCGGCAGAAACCTTTCCGCGCAACCGCACCATTGCGCGCATCGAAATTGCGAACTCGAACAATGTGCAGGTCGATAACACAGCGAACAACACCGTAACGGTAACGGATAGTTTGATTTTCACGTCGGGGCGCATTACGCAAACCGATGCGAGCAATTATCTCTTCGTCATCGGAAGCGGGTGCGTCGTAACGGGGTCGGGCTATGTCGATGGTCCCGTGCGCCGCGTCTTTCCCTCAACGGGAAGCGGCAACGGCGTTGTGCCGACGGGCAGAAGCACGGGGTCAAGTCCAGGACAAAACTGGATTACGCTGACCTTTTCATCAGGCACGGGTTCGGCGACGTTGCGCTTCGAGCAGGTCAATGGCAACATTGGCGGCGCCACCTCAGGCACGGGCTGGTCGCTCCGCTCCACGACGCGCTATTGGACGCTGGAAGTCGTTTCAGGAAGCATTTCCTCGCCTCAATATGGCATTCGCGTTCAGCGAGAGAATGTCGGCATCTCAACGCCGCTCGGTCGCATCTTGCGCTCTTCAACCGTAACGCCCGGCTCGTTTGAACCATCGTTTGCGACGGGACAAACCGATAATGGCACGGATATTTTCACGCCGAACAACGCCTACACCGATTTCCTTTTAGCCTTCACCATCGTGCGCGACATTTCAGGCGAATTGATTTGGGGCGGACAAACTTCAACCGATTGGAACACGGCAGGCAACTGGTGGTTGCCCGATGGCACGACGAGCCCTTCTGCCCCGACCGCGACGAGTAGCGTCATCATCAACGGCGCAAGACCCTCCGCGCTGAACACGGTTACGGGAAGCGCGACGGTCATCATTTCCTCGACCGCAAACTGCCAATCGCTCACGGTCGGCGACACGACGGGGACAATTACCTCGACGCTCCGCATTCAAGCCACGCTGAACGTGGGCACAGGCTATCAACCTGCCAACACGACGTTTGGTCAGAACTCGACGATTCAGTGGGAAAATGGGTCGGGCGGGGTTCAAGCCGACCAGTATCAAAATCTCATCGTGGACAATAGCTCGGCGTTGGGCACGCAAGGCACGGGGAGCATCACCGTGAGCGGCAATATGACGAAGCAAGGAAGCGGAACCTTTACGCCAGCGTCAGGCAATAGCATCACGGTCGCAGGCAACTACACGAACACGGCAGGCGATGCGAATTACAGCAATGCGTCGCTGACCCTGAACACTTATAGCGGCAGAACATTTACGCTCACGAGCGGCACGGTAAGCGGCAACGTCACGATTGCGGCGCAAACGATTCAACTGAACGGCGGCTCGATGAACGCCAGTCTGACCCTCAACGGCTCAGGCGACCAAACCATCAGCGGCACGGGCGCGACCAGTCTTGCGGGGCTAACCGTTACAAACGGGAACGCGATTGATTTTGGCGGACAAACGCGCACCGTTACGGGCAACGTGACGCTCAACAACGCGAGCGGCACGCTCACCAACGGCACATTGCGAATGGGCGGCACGTCGGCGCAAAGCATCGGCGGTTCAGGTTCAGGCACGATTGCCAATCTCACGATTGACAACAGCGCGGGCGTTACGCTCAACCGCGCCTTGACGGCAACCAACGCGCTCACGATGACGAGCGGCAATTTGAACACCACATCGACCAACCTGATGACCTGCGCGTCGACGAGCGGCGGCAGTTCGAGCAGTTTCGTCAACGGTCCGCTCGCGATTTCAGGTTCGTCGTATCCCAAAAACTTCCCGATTGGCAAATCGACCTTCTATCGTCCGATTGCCGTTGGCGCGAGCGGCGGCACGTCGACCATTCGCGCCGAGATGTTCAACACGTCGCCGACCTTTGGTTCAGGAACGGGCTTGGCAAGAATTTCTTTGGTGCGCTACTTCGGCGTGGATTTGACGAGCGGTAGCGTTACAAGCCCCACCATCACCATCAACTACGAAGTCGACGATGGTGTAACCGATGCCGCGGATTTGCGCGTGGCGCGCTCGACCGACAACAACAACTGGACGAGCGTAGGCGGAACGGGGTCAGGCGCGCCGACAGGCTCTATCACGTCAAGCGCGACGACGATTGCCGCAACGACCTTTTTCGCGTTAGGGTCGCTGACGACCGATAACCCGCTACCCGTGTCGCTTTCCGCTTTCACGCTCACGCCGCGCAGTCGAAGCGTCGAACTGTATTGGCGCACGGAAAGCGAGAGCGAAAACGCAGGGTTTATCATCTATCGTAGCGAAACCGAAAACGGTTCTTACCAAGAAATCGCCTCGTATCAAAACCGTCCTGAACTGCGCGGACGCGGCACAACGACGTCGCCCACCGAGTATCGCTATTCAGACAACCTGAACATTCAGCCAGGGCGCAAGTATTGGTATAAACTCGTCGATGTGGATTTCAACGGCAACCGCGCCGAGCAAGAGCCAACAAGCGTTCAACTGCCGTTTGAATACGCGCTTGACCAAAACTATCCCAATCCGTTCAATCCCGTAACGACGATTCAATTCTCGCTTGAACGGGCGAGCAAGGCGACATTGGAGATTTACAATGCGCTCGGTCAGCGCGTCGCCACGCTCGTCAATGGCGAGTTGAGCGCAGGCGCGCATCGCTATCAATGGAACGCGAGCGGCTTGGCAAGCGGCATCTACTTCTACCGTTTGCGAAGCGATAACTTCGTGGCGACAAGGAAAATGCTCTTGGTGAAGTGATTCGCGAGCAATCAACGATTACGAGGGCGGGCGACAAACCGCCCTTTTTATTTTATGCTGATGTCGCGACGGGCTTATTCAAACGTGTGAAAGACAAGGCGAATCCCAAAACTGAACCAAATCGGAAGAGGCTTATCGCCGCCGATGCCTTTCCCGAAAGTGCCGTCAATTTGAACATCATCGCTGAAAAAATGGCGAAATCCAACTTGATAGGAAAGCCCCGAACCTGGCACGTAGGGGTCGCCTGAAAAAACTTCTGCAACCAAGTGAAAGCCGCCTAAGGCACGAAGTTGTGTGCCGAATCCCCACGTGAGAAGCCATTTTTCCGCAAGCGAGCCGTCGAGGTAGTTTGTGCCGAGGTTGAAATGCAAAAGCACATCGTTAAGTTTGCCAAACGATTGCGTGATGATAAGAAAAGAAAATGCGCCATAACCTTCGGGTTTGAGTTCGCCGCTTCCTGACGGAAGAAACGAGCCAATCACGAACCCAACGCCCGGCAACTGATAGGGCAAGTATTCTTTGAGCAAAAACTTCGCCTGCAAGAGCGGAATGCCGTATCCAAATTCAGTTGTGGTTGGAAGACGCTCTGCGCCGAAAACGCCGCCAAAAGTAAGTTCAAGCCATCGAGTTGGACCGTAAGCCGCTAAAACCCATTGTTCAATGCCAAACTCATCTTGGCGATACCAAGATTCTAATTGCGTCAGACGATTGCCCACTACGCGCGCGTCGTCTGTAATAAACGGGCGAACGTGCTGTGTCGGCTGTGCGCTACGGTTGAAAGAAGTCTGTGCAAAAACATCAAAGGGTAGGGAAAAGACAAAGAACATCATTGCGGCAAAAAGTTTTGTCGTCATGAGTGGTGTGTTAAGGTTGAACGAAAGAAGAGGCAAAACGAAAATGCGAGACAAAAGTAAGCATTTAGCAGGACTTCGTTGAACCCGATTCTAATGAGTAATGAGTAGCGAGTAATGAGGCGTGCGGAACGAATTTGTTCTTCTGAACGGAAATTTGTTCTTCTGAGCGGAGCGTTAAGAAGTTAAAATGATAGTGAAGAGTTAAGAGCAAGCATGTGTGCTCAATTTTTAATTCTTCACTCTCAACTGGTTTGGCACTACCCTTTTGCGATAAACAAAAGTCCCTCGTTGGCGCGAAGCCTGACGGAAATTCCCCCCGTCCATAAATCAAATTGCGGGCTATGCTTTGGCTCAG
Organism: Candidatus Thermochlorobacteriaceae bacterium; assembly: GCA_029263855.1. GTDB lineage: Bacteria > Bacteroidota > Chlorobiia > Chlorobiales > Thermochlorobacteraceae > JANWWM01. The sequence goes on from JAJUFC010000001.1 coordinate 193,253, forward strand.
TGGTGATGACTTCAACGTGTTCGTAACTTTCTACGCGGTCAAAAGCATCGGTTGAGAAATACACTTCTCTGGGCGAATCCGTCAGATTGACAAGCGTGAAGGTTTGCGCGATGTTCGCGCCGTAAAAGCGGGTAAAACCGATGACTTCGGGGTCGCCGTTGAGATGAAGCAGAGCAAAGCCGCCACAAGTGATAGCAGGATTATGAATCACATGCGCAAGGCGTTGATAAAACCGAGCGATGTTGGGGTCGCCGTCTTCATGATAGCGGCGAATGAGTTGGACGGGAATGCGCCGCGTGTAGCCTTCAAGTTGCCCTTGATGCAAAAGCCGCATGCCAGGCATGGTAAGCACGAGAAGCAGTGCCGCGCGATTGTTCTTCCCGAATTGCAAAGCCGCTCTGGGTTCGTCGTGGTTTTCAGTGAAGCATGCCATTTTGCGCTGAAAGTCCCAATTTGCCGATAAATGCGCTTTGACACCGAAGAGGTCGCGTCGGTGCAGGCGGTCGTAAAGTTTTTTGTCATAAGTGAAGTCGAAGCCCATTTGTTGAAGCGTCCATTCGGTTTCCCAATAGGCTTCGGCGATAAAGAGAAAATCGGGATTGATTGATTTAGTGGCAGGAATGGCTTTTGTCCAGAATTCGTCGGACATCTCGCCTACAAGCCATCGCCAAGTTTGATTGAAGACGGATTTGAGCTCGAGCATTGCCATGTCGCATCGCACGCCGTCGCACCGTTTGGCAAGCGATTGTAGGATTTGAATCATGGCTTTGCGCAAGTCAGGATTAGCATAGTTGAGTTGAAGCGTATCGCTCCAAGCGGGGAAATACGGGTCTTTGCCGCAGGCGTAATAATGCTCGCCGTCGGGCGAATAAAAATCTTGGCTTTGCAGTGCGAGCGATTTCGGCGCGGAAATGAAATACTCAGAGTGTTGCGAAAGCCATGCATGGTCAAGCGCAACATGGTTCGGCACAAAATCTAAAATGAGTTTGATTCCGTGTGAGGAGAGACGCTCGCGAAATTTTTGCAGTCCGCTCTCGCCGCCCAACGCTTCGGAAACGGTGTAATCGGAAATGCAATACGGTGAGCAGACGACATCGTCTTCGGTCCAATTCGGCAAGGCGCGCTCGTAATCTTGCCATAGCCCGCGATGCGTGCGTGCAATCTCTTCTCCCTTTTCGCTCGGCTTCCAAACGCCCATCAGCCATATCGCATCAAAGCGATACTGCTGCCATTTTTGAAATTCCGTTTCAGGCACAGACGCAAGCGTAATCGGCTCACCGTGTTTTTCTGAAAGTTCGCGAAGCCACAGCCGCGTGTTCAGTTCATAAACGAGTGGAAATTTGAAGTCTGACATTGCTTGTGTTGAAAGCTTTAATTTGTAACTTTGTAAAACTCATCGCCTATAACTCATATCTACAAATACAAAAAGGCTTTTCTGCAAAGTAATGAAAAGAGGCAAATCTACGCCCGCTTCTTTTGGGCGACTGAGCAAGTTCTCCCAGTCCGAAGAAACCCCAGAAACGTCAGCATCAAAATCCTATTGGCAACTTGCGTTTGAGCGCATGAGCCAAGCCGTTGTTGTGAAAAATCAAAATCGAGAAGTCATTGAGGCAAACCCCGCGTTTTATCGTTTAACGGGCACGAAGCCGCCCGAAGTTATCGGTAGGCAAGTTGAAGATGTTTTGCCGCTGAGTGAAAAATCGCAGAGAAAACGGATTCAAGCCGAGTTTAAGAAACGAAAAGAAGGTATTGCGTCGGAATATGAAGTGCAGATAGGCGAAGGCGCATTAGCGAAAACCGTGCTGGTGCAAGCCTCTCCGCTCTTCGACGAAAACCAAACTTTTCTCGGAAGTGCGGCAATCCTAACGGAAGTCAAGAAAAGTATCGTTACATCGCCGGGCGATGCCGAAGCCTTGCTCAGAGCCGTCTATAACTCGGCAGATATTGGCATGTGCGTTACCGATTCAGAAGGAAAATTTGTAGAGGTCAATCCTGCCTATTGCCGAACCTACGGCTACACGCGCGAAGAATTAGTTGGACAGCACTTTATCAAAGTCTTGCCGCCTGAAATTCGTGAGTGGGCAAAAAAAATTACACGACGACTACATCGCCGAAGGCACGGACCAAAGCGCAGGTGAGTGGCAAGTGATGCACAAAAATGGCAACATTCGCGACATTGCTGCAACTGCCGCACGCCTCATCTTAGACGACGGTCGTCGATTCAAAGTAACCACCGTTACCGACATCACCGAGCGCAAGTGGATTGAACGCCAACTGCGATACCAAGCCAACCTGCTTCAACAGGTCTCCGAAGCCATCATCTCTGTTGATAACAACTTCAAAATCACGAGTTGGAACAAAGCCGCCGAAACCATGTATGGTTGGAAAGCAAATGAAGTGGTTGGAAAGCAGATTCACCAAGTTTTGCCGACGAGATATTTAAATGATACCAACGATGAAGTTGCGCTAACGGTTCTGCAAACCACAGGCGAATGGACCGGCGAAGTGATTCAACCCAAAAAAGATGAAACGGAGATAGTGGTGCACTCAAGCGTTTCGTTGCTCTACGATACAGACGGCAAGGTGATTGGAACGGTGGCAATCAATCGCGACATCACCGCGCAAAAAGCCATCGAGCGCGAGCGCACTGAACTTTATGAGCAACTCCAACAACTTCAAAAAATGGAAGCCATCGGCACGCTTTCGGGCGGCATTGCGCACGACTTTAACAACATTTTAGCCGCGACTTTGGGCAACGCCAATTTGATTCTTGAAAAAGCAACAGATGAGAAATTGAAGCGATATGCGGAGCGCATTAAAACGGCGGCAGAGCGAGGAGCGGCTCTGACAAGACAACTCTTAGGCTTTGCGCGTAAAGGCAAAATGGAAGTCGCTCCTGTTGACCTCATGCAAAGCGTGAGAAATGTGGTGGAAATGTTAGAGCATTCTACGGATAAACGCATACAAATTCGAATAGAATCCATCGGAAAGATTCAGAAAGTCTTAGGCGATAAAAATCAATTTGAACAAGTAATTTTGAACCTTGCTGTGAATGCCATTGATGCCATGATACCTACACTGGGAGAAAAGCGTGAAGGAATACTCTCGTTCACGCTGAAAATGGAAAACCCCCCCAATGAGAATCAAAACGCACGTCAATCTTATTTGCATCTTGCGATTTCTGATTCAGGCACGGGAATCCCGAAAGAAATTCGAAACAAAATTTTTGAACCCTTCTTCACGACGAAAGAAGTGGGAAAGGGCACAGGGTTGGGATTGGCAATGGTCTATGGGATTGTAAAAAATCATCATGGCAAAATTGAAATCGACTCTGAAGTCGGAAAAGGAACAACCGTGTATGTGTATTTACCCACGGCTTGGACAAGCACTGACCGAAAAGAACAGATAACGGAAGAAAAACAACGCATGCAACTCTCCTCAAACAAAAAAATTCTCATCGTCGATGACGAGGAGATGCTTCGCGAGTTGCTTGTTGAGCAACTGGTTGAAGCGGGATACGCGGTCTATGAAGCGTCAGATGGACTTGAAGCAATAAAGATGCTCAATCACTTAAAGGCGGAACAAATACGCATAGATGCAGTTGTGCTGGATATGAACATGCCAAAGATGGACGGCGCGAAAGCCTTTGCAGAAATCCGAATGATGTTCCCTAAAATGCCGATTTTGATTGCGACCGGTTTTGCGCAAGATGAAGTGGTGCAGAAGTTGTTGGAAAGCGGCGCAAATGGCATGCTCTCAAAGCCTTACAATGTCAAGGAACTGCTCGAGAAACTCAAAGAGATTCACGAGATGTAAGAGCAAGAATCGAGTCAGGGCGCAGACGAGAGCAACAAAACGAGTTGGCAGGAATGTTCAATCTTTGAGGATTTACTGAATCCACTTAATCCCACTTCTCTGGTTGTGAATGAAGATGTAACTTCGAAAAGAAAGTAAGAGGGTGCGCATACCCCGCACGCCTTGTTTATTTTTGATAATGGCTGTTATATCGCTTTCATCAACACAGACTCAATGACCTACTCCGAAATTATTTACGAAGTAACCAACCGCATTGCATATCTGACGCTCAACCGTCCCGACAAGCGCAACGCGCTCACGCCGACGCTTATCGCCGAACTCACCCACGCGCTTGAACAAGCCGAGCAAGATTCTGCCGTCAAACTCATTTTGATACAAGGGGCGGGCAAAGCCTTCTGTGCAGGGTTAGATTTGGAGATGCTCGGCACGCTTGCTCAAAAAAGCACAACCGAAAACCTTTACGATTCAGAAGCCATTGCGCGACTTTTCAAAAAAATTTACACCAATAAAAAATTGACGATTGCCAAAGTGCATGGCGTTGCGGTTGCAGGTGGTTGTGGGATTGCGACCAGCGTCGACATCGTCGTCGCCGACTCTGAGCACGCACGCTTCGGCTACACGGAAACGCGCATTGGCTTCGTTCCCGCCATCGTCGCCGTCTTGATTCTTCGCAAAACAAGGCACGCGGGCGTGCGCGAACTTCTGCTCCGCGCCAATCTTATTTCCGCCGATGAAGCCTTGCGGCTTGGGCTTATCAATTACAGCGTTCCTTCAAGTGACTTGAATAAATTTACCCGCGATTTAGCCGAAGAACTCTTGAACAATGTCAGCGCGACTTCGGTTGAACTCACCAAAAAACTGCTCGCGGTTACTGAAACCATGAGCCTCGATGATGCGATAGAATTTGCTATATCACTCAACGCGCTTTCACGCACGACCGATGACTTGAAAAGGGGTATCGGCGCATTTCTAAACAAAGAAAAACCGCAATGGTGAAAACAACGCTTTTGGGATTGTGTTTGATTTTGAGCGCATCGCTTTGGGCACAATCTTTCACGAAAGAAATTTTGCAATACGCCAACGACGGAAACCGCCGCGCCTTAGAGGCACTGCGCGCACAAGCGTTGAACGACGAAGAAAAACTCATGGTCAATGCGCTTCTGGAACTTGATGGGGCTGTGGCGGCGCGAACGTATCAATCGCTCATTGCGAAAAATCCCTCGTCGCCGTTTGTTCGCCTTGCCGATTCACGCTTGCGCGAATACAACCTTGCTGTCGGCGGCGGATACGCTTCCACTGCACCGGTGCCCGCCGTTCCTGAACCCAAACCGATTGAACCTAAACCGACTGCGCCGAAACCCGCCGAGCCGAAAGCATCGGAAACAAGACCGAGCGAAACGCAACTTTCTGATGTCTTGCCCAAGCCTGTTCCGAACAAAGCGGCGAGTTCGGGCTTGATTCGATTTACAATTCAGTTCGGAAGTTTTTTTTCACGCGCACAAGCGGAAACGTTGCAAAAGCAGTTGCGTTCAAAAGTAACGACGCGCATCGTTGAACTCAACGACGATTCAGGCAGAACGGCATATAAAGTTCGCTCTGAATCATTTTACAATTCAAAGTCTGAAGCCACTGATGCGGCGAAGAAATTAAATCTTGATTTTTATGTCGTCGCCGAATAGGAATGAGAACGAGCCATGAAACATGAAACGGTCATAATTGGCACATCGCCGAAAATTCTTGAAGCGATTGCCTTTGCGGAACAAGTCGCAAAGACGGATGTCAATGTGCTTTTAACGGGCGAAAGCGGCACGGGCAAGGAAGTCTTTGCGCGATTCATTCACGAGAAAAGCCTGCGCGCCTCCGAAAAATTCATTCCAATCAACTGCGGCGCGTTGCCCCAAGGCGTGTTGGAATCCGAGCTCTTCGGACACGAGAAAGGCTCATTTACAGGTGCCGTCTCACAGCGCAAAGGCTACTTTGAAAGCGCGGACGGTGGCACGATTTTTCTCGATGAAATCGGCGAAATGCCGATCGAGACCCAAGTGAAACTGCTTCGCGTTTTGGAGACGGGCGAATTTTTGCGCGTTGGCTCTTCGGAAACTCGACACACGAATGTGCGCATCATCGCCGCTACGAATCGCCGATTAGATGAAGAAGTGCAGCGAAAGCACTTTCGCGAAGACCTTTATTTTCGGCTTCGAACCGTTGAAATCAAACTCCCGCCGCTCCGCGAGCGCAAGCAGGACATTTTAACCCTTGCCGAAAAGTTCATTCGCGACCTCGAGAAAAAACATCGCCTCAAATTTGTCGGCTTTACATCTGATGCAACCGAACTCTTGCTCGACTATGAATGGCCCGGCAATGTGCGCGAACTTCGCAACGTGATTGAATCGCTCATCGTTTTGGAGCGCGGCGAAAAAATTGATGCCTCAACGCTCATGAAGTATTTGCAACCGTCTCCGACCGAAAGGCTTTCGCCATCGCTTGTTCCGATTACGCAATCGGTTCAAAAATCTGCCGAGAATCTCATTAAACAAGAACTGATTTATCGCGCCTTGCTTCAACTGCAAGCCGATATGAACGACGTCAAATCGCTCTTGCTCAAACTTTCCGAGCGTCAAGACGCGATTGAAACCAAACAAAACATGCCGCTTCTCTTGCCTGAACCCGAGAAACCCCGCGAAGAAAGTTTGCGCGAGTTGCTTCAATCGTTTTATGACCGCCGTGTCGACGAAGAAAATTCGCCTTCACTTCAAGAATTGGAACGATACGCGATTGAACAAACTTTGAAGCGCGTTGGGGGCAGTCGTCGCAAAGCCGCAAAACTTTTGGGCATCACAGAACGCACGCTCTACCGAAAAATTCACGAATATGACTTGCAGCATATTCACCCTCAAAAGTGAGTTGATACAATCATCTAAAACAACTTGACACATTACTACTATGATTTACCTGTTCATCAACGATATGATTTTCCAAAGCCGCGTCGAGAACGAACTGCGCAATCTTGACCTCAAAGGCAAGTTCGTCAAGTCCGTCGATGAAGTACAGGAGCTCGGCAAGAATACCTTTGCGATATTTGATTTAAGCGACACCGCCAATTTGGATAACCTGAAAAAATTTCGCGAGAAGTTTTCCCAAGTGAAAACCCTTGCGTTCTTGCCGCATGTCAACGAAGAATTGAAACAAAAAGCCGTTTCGCTTGGTTGCTCATCGGTAATTGCGCGCTTTGAATTCACAAAAAACTTGCGCGCGATTTTGCAAGGGAAATAAATTCGACGCGCACAGTCCGACAATATTTACAACCACATTTTGAATCCGGTTTCAATCAACTCAATCCAAATGTTTGAACTCTCTGAAATTTCTGCTCAATCCAAAACTGACTTCTACAAGTCGCTCACCGCGCAACTTTATCACTTGCTCGAAGGCGAGCGCGATTTTCTCGCCAACGCGGCGAACTTTTCCGCGTTGCTCTTCTACTCAATGCCCGATGTGAATTGGGTCGGCTTCTACTTCTACAAGGGCGGCGGCTTGGTCTTGGGTCCGTTTCAAGGAAAGCCTGCATGTGTGCGCATTGCGATTGGCAAGGGCGTGTGCGGAACGGCGGCGGAAAAAATGAAAACCGTCGTCGTGAAAAATGTTCACGAGTTTCCTGGTCATATCGCCTGCGACAGCGCGTCGAACTCGGAAATCGTCGCGCCGCTCATCAAGCAAGGCAGGCTGATTGGCGTGTTGGACATCGACAGTCCTCAATTAAGCCGCTTTGACGAAGAAGACAAGGCAGGGCTTGAGAATTTGGTCGAACTGCTTCTTTCATCAAGCGACGTCTGAGCGTATGTCGCTGCGCGCTGAACGCCTAACCAAATCTTACGGCAAAACGCCCGTCTTACGCGAAGTTTCCTTTGCGTGCGGAAGTGGCGAGTTTTTCTCGATTCTCGGCAAATCGGGTAGCGGAAAAACGACGCTCATCCGCATTATTGCAGGGCTCGAGCAAAGCGACAGCGGAAACCTTTTTCTAAACGGAACCGACATCACTGCCTTGCCTGCTCACGCGCGCCGCATTCCGCTGGTGTTTCAAAACTACGCGCTCTTTCCGCACCTCTCCGTGCTTGAAAACGTTGCCTTTGGCTTGCGCGAACAAAAGAAACCTGAATCCGAAATTCGCACCATCGTTTTGGAAACGCTTAAACTGCTTTCCATTGACGACAAAATGTATCGCTTGCCTGCCGAACTTTCTGGTGGCGAACAGCAACGTGTTGCCATTGCGCGCGCCTTAGCCGTTGGCTCTCCGATTACGCTCCTCGATGAGCCGCTCTCAAACCTTGATGCCGAACTTCGACGCGCGATGCAGAAAGAATTGAAATCGATTCAACGCAAAACCGGACGCACGTTCATTTACATCACGCACGACCAAGAAGAAGCCCTCACGCTCTCCGACAAAATTTTGATTTTGCAAAACGGCATGGCACTCGAGTTTGGCTCACCCGAAGAAATTTACCATCGCCCGAAAACGCTTTACGGGGCGCGTTTTTTGGGCAATGCCAACGTGGTTCGCGTTCAAGCACTCGATAAGCATCATTTGAAAACAGAGGCGGGTTTAGTTTTAGCACACCGCGAAACTTTACAAGGTCGATATTTCAACGTCGTCCTTCGTCCCGAACATCTTGAAACGGTCAGCGCATTTGGCAAAAACACTTTCAGAGCCGAAGTGCTTACGAGTTATTTCAAGGGTGCGTTTTTTGAGCATATCATTCGCCTTGAAGGCGTTACGCTCACGATGATTTCCCCGAAGCCGCTCCCCGCAGAGCCGCTCATTTGTGTGAGCAAGTTTTTTATCTTCCCGCTTGACGAGTCGCACACCGAATAATGTTCCATGAAAAAAGTTTTTCTCATCGAAGATGATTTGGCGATTGCCCTCGCCCTTCACGACACGCTTAAAGCCGAGCATTACGACGTCGCGCATTTCGCTGACGGCAAAAAAGGCTTCGATGCAACCCTCGCTCAATCGCCTGATTTGCTTTTGCTTGATTGGATGTTGCCAAACAAAAACGGAATCGAGATTTGCAAAGACCTTCGCGCACAAGGCTTTCGCGCACCTATCTTAATGCTCACGAGCAAATCCGACGAAGCCGATAAAGTGTTGGGATTGGAATTCGGCGCAGACGACTATCTCACCAAGCCGTTCAGCCTGCGCGAACTTTTGGCGCGAATGAAAGCCCTGCTTCGCCGCGCCACGCCAAACGCGCTCACGCAATCCGCCGATGAAATCAAACGCGGACTCTTTTCGCTCAATCTCAAAACCCGCCAATCGCACTACAACCAAACGCCGCTTGAACTTCTTCCGAAAGAATTTGAAATGCTCCGATTTTTTTTGGAGCGCGACGGCGAAGCGATTTCGCGTTACGAACTGCTCGATAAAGTTTGGAGCGTTTCAACCGAAGTAACGACGCGCACGATTGACGAACACATCAGAAAACTTCGCAAAAAAATCGGCGACGATGTCGAGAGTCCGAAGCATATTTTCACGATTCACGGATTTGGCTATCGCTTTCAAAGCGGCGCGCCGACTTAAACGCCATCGCGATTATGATTACAAACCAAACCTCTCGCTTTTCCGACAAAGTCGCTTATTACGCGAAATATCGCCCCTCTTACCCTATCGAGTTAATTAGCTTGTTGGAAAAAGAAGGCGGATTGAACGCACACAGCGTCGTCGCTGACGTGGGTAGCGGCACAGGCATTTCAAGCGAACCGTTTTTGAAATTGGGTTGCAAGGTTTTCGGCATCGAGCCAAACGACAATATGCGAGAAGTCGCTGAATCTTCTTTGAAAGCGTATCCGAACTTTCATAGCGTCAAGGCAACGGCGGAAGCGACGACGCTCAATGCCGCAAGCGTCGATTTCGTCGTCGCCGCGCAAGCGTTTCATTGGTTTGAAGTCGCCGCGACGCGAAAAGAATTTCAACGCATTTTGAAGCCCAACGGAATGGCGATTCTCGTTTGGAACGAGCGAAAGGTCGGCATTCCGTTTTTAGACGATTATGAGCGTTTCTTGCAACGCTTCGGCACGGATTACAAAGAAATCAAACACATTGACCCGCCCAAGTTCAAAGCCTTTTTCGGCGGCGAATATGAAACGCGGCGGTTGGACAGCGTTCAAGAGTTCGATTTTGACGGTCTGAAAGGTCGCCTGCTTTCCAGTTCATACATTCCAAAAGAAACCGACGATGCTTTCGCGCCGATGCTCGCGGAACTTCAACGTTTGTTTGAACTTTATGAACAAAACGGCAAGGTGAAGTTTGAAATGGACACGCTGATTTTTTGGGGTTCTCTCGCGACCGAAGTTTGAATTTTTCAACGATGAAACTCACGAAATCGCTCTTCCTGCAAGGCGCGGCGGGCAAATTGGAATCGCTTTACAATCCGAAAGAGTCGCCGAAATTTCTCGCCGTGTGCTGCCACCCGCACCCGCTTTATCAAGGCACGATGCACAACAAGGTAATTGTCGGCGCGGCAAATACGCTTTGGGAATTGGGCGGCGCGGTGATTCGCTTCAACTTTCGCGGCGTGATGCAAAGCGACGGCAAATACGATGACGGAATCGGCGAAGAAGAGGACGCGCGCGTCGCCAGCGAATTTATTTTGAACGAATACGCCGACTCAAACGCGCCGCTTCTCGTGTGTGGATTTTCTTTCGGCGCGTGGGTCGGCATGAAATATGGCTCAAAAGACGAGCGCGTGAAATATCTTGTTGGACTCGGCTTGCCGCTACGGCTCTTCGACGCGCCCTACCTCAAAACCTTACAAACCCCAAAACTCATCGTTTGGGGCGATAAAGATGAATACAATCCGATGGAAAAAATTTCAAGCGTAATTGCCGACATCGCCGAGCCGAAGGTCGTTGAAATCATTGATGACGCAGACCACTTCTTCACGGGCAAACTCCACTTGATGCGCAGGACATTGGAGCAGTGGGTTTCGCAAACGGTTTTGGCGTCGAACGCTTAATCGTCTATGGCTCTTGTTTGCGAGAGAGATATTTGCGGCGAATCACTGACCCTGAAATCACGCCCGAAAGTCCGCCGATGACGATGGCGGCAAAAATGATTTGCAAGAGTTCAACCACCATGCCGCCAAAAAGAAGGAAGCGCATCAGCCAAAGCACGCAGCCGAAAAGCCCTGCAAATGCCCCAATCTGAAAGCAAACCCCAAGCGTCGGATAAACTTCGTTAGTGCGAACGTAGTGATACGCCGCAAAGCCGCCCGCGAGCATCAAGCCCATACCGCCCAACGCATTGGCGAGGTTGAGAATCGGAACGACGCTGATGAGATTGTTGATGAGTGCGCCATACATCACGGAACGCCAATAGCGCGGCGGCACATGTTGCGATTCGCTCATGATTTCGCTCCCAATTTTTCATCTAAAAAATCGTCAATTGAGTAAACGCCCGTTCTGCCTTGAATCCACTTTGCCGCTTCAAGCGCGCCTTTGGCGAATCCGTAACGATTTTTGGCGTTATGCTCGAGCGTAATTGAATCAAATTCGGAATCGAGATGAACGCCGTGCGTGCCATAAACTTTGCCCAAGCGCATTGAGGTAATTTGCAGTTCATTTGAAAGTGGCTTTTGATGCGTGTCGGTCTGAATCGTTGTCTTACGCGGAACATTCGCTAGAATTTCATTCGCAATCGTTAGTGCTGTGCCGCTTGGCGAATCTAATTTTGCCGTATGATGAATTTCAGAGACGGCGATGTCAAAATCAGGAAATGGCGCGTAAAGTTTGGCGACCGCATGCACCGCGCGAAAGAAGAGTTGAACGCCGAGCGAAAAATTCGAGGCGTAAATCATCGCGCCATTGCGTTCATAGACCTTTCGTTTGACTCGCTCCAACTCGCCGTGCCAACCCGTCGTGCCAACGACGATGGGCTTTCCGGCTTCCAAGAGCGCGGGCAAGTTGTAGAGAAAGGCGTGGCGGTTTGTGAAATCGATAATCGCGTCGACTGTTTCAAACACATCGGGCGTCAATGCGCTTGTGGAAGTAAGGCGAAGCGATACGGTGCAATCGTTTTCGCTTGCGATGGCATCAATGGATTTGCCCATTTTACCGTAGCCCAATAGTGCAAGTGTTAGCATTCTTGTTGGAAATTGCTTTTCGTTAAAAAGGAATATTGAGTTGAAGCACGGTTACGGTCGGTCGTTGTTGAATTGGCGACGCGACCGTCAGCACATCGCTCGTGTCGAAGTCAAATAAATGTGCGTCAATATAGGCATCGAGAATCGAAAGCGCGTAGACGAGTGCGATATAGACGGCAAACTCGTCGCGCTGTCCACGATGGAAATCGCGCAATCGTCGATTGAAATCAGCATTCGGCGGCACGGGCGTTTGCGCCAAAGCATTTTGATAGCGGTCGCGATAAGTTGCGTAAAGGTTATTCTGCTGAATGAAATTATAGGCGCACCATCCGCCAAGACTTAGAAAGATGGGGACTTTCCAATAAGAACGATTGTAGAACTGTCCGAATGAGGGAATCACGGTTGAATATAGTGTTACTTGCGAGGGCGAGAGACGCTTTTGTTTGAACACCGTTACTTTAACACTTTGCTTCGCCTGCGAGAGCGAATCTGTTTGCGCAACTATTGGCGACGACAGAGCAACGGCAATCCACAAGCCAAGCCACAATGTTCGCTTTGTCAAAAATTTAGTTCCGTTCATGTATTCTTTGGAGTGTGGTGCAGGTCGGAGTGTGCAAAATTGTAAAAGGCATTCTTCATGAAGAGGTTTTGTTTTATCGTCAACATTTGCTTTGTGCCGTTGTTCGTGCAAAGGTCGTGAGTTTAGTTTTGGCTCAAAGCGAAATCAACCCGATTGCTGTTGATGGCGATTTAGGCAGCAAATATACGCATCGAAGTGAATGAAGAGCGAATGATGAGCCGCTGTGAGCGAACAGCGACAGTTTAACCCATTCTCACATAACTTTTAGCGACGCTATGCCAACTCCGTTACGATGTTTTTTCATTTTTTTGTATCTTCATAACCTTTTGAGAAAAGGATAAGCATAAAATCCCATTCATACCGTAGGTTCGCTAAAAACCAAGCCTTGCGAGAAAAAACCAATTTCTTCTGAATCAAGCGTAAAACTCCGTGAAACGCACACCATTTTATCATCTTCATCAAGCCAATGGCGCAAAGCTCATTGGATTCGGCGGCTACGAAATGCCCGTTCAATACGAGGGGATTCTTGCCGAGCACAGAGCCGTGCGCGAGTCGGTCGGTGTCTTTGACGTCTCGCACATGGGAGAAGTGGAAATCAAAGGCGAAAATGCCGAAGCGTTTTTGCAAAAAGTAACTACAAACGATGTCGCGCAACTCGTGAACGGCAAAGCGCAATACAGCGCGATGCTTTACGAAAATGACGCACACCACCCTGACGGTGGCACGGTCGACGACTTAATCGTGAGTCGAATTTCACCAACGCACTACTTTCTGGTTATTAATGCGAGCAACATCGAAAAAGATCTTCAATGGCTTTATCGAAACAAGATAGACGGCGTGGAAATCATCAATCGCTCCGATGAACTTTCGCTGCTTGCTGTGCAAGGCAAAAACGCGGAAGCGGTTCTGCAAGCCTTGACAAGCGTAAATCTTGCCGAGATTCGCTACTACCACTTTGCGCACGGCAAGTTAGCCGATGTTGAAATGATGATTTCACGCACAGGATACACAGGCGAAGCGGGATTTGAACTCTGCTTTCCAAATGAATACGCCGAACAAGTTTGGCAGGCGATTTTTGACGCGGGAAAGCCGTTCAACATCAAGCCGATTGGATTAGGCGCACGTGATACCCTTCGCTTGGAAATGGGATACGCACTTTATGGGCACGAACTCGACGAACAAACCAATCCAATGGAAGCGGGTTTAGGTTGGATAGTCAAACTCTCGAAAGGTGAGTTTAATGGCAAAGCCGCGTGCTTGAAGGCGAAAGAAAATCCACAAAAAAAATTGATTGGCTTTGTTCTTCAAGGAAAAGCCATTGCCCGACAAGGGTTTGAGATTACAACCAAAGAAGGGCAAGTGATTGGGCGCGTTTGTAGTGGCACGCTCTCGCCGTCGCTTGAAAAGGCAATCGGCACAGGATTTGTGCAATCAAATGATGCGGTCGTTGGCGGAACATGCTTCGTAAAAATTCGTGGCGAACTGTGCGAAGCGGAAATTGTCAAACCGCCGTTTTTAATAAAGCAAACACACTCAATAAAGGCAATGTAGTCCCAGCTGCCATAGAACATTTTATCACACTGTAAATGAAAATCGATGTTTTTCTTACGCCTGCAGGCATTGAAGAGGCGACATTCAACGATAAAATCGTGGTGGTTATTGACGTGCTTCGCGCCAGCACCACGATGATTACAGCACTCGAAAATGGTGCAAAGGAAATTATTCCTGTCGCTGAGGTCGAGGACGCATTGATGGTGGCGTCAAGTTTATTTTCCGAGCGTCCGCTTCTTTCGGGAGAGCGGCAAGGAAAAGTCATTCAAGGATTTGATTTGGGAAATTCGCCGGAAGAATTTTCTACATCGGTGGTCGGCGAAAAAACGCTCGTGTTTTGCACCACCAACGGCACGCGCGCCATCGTTAAAGCAAAATCGGCAAAAGCCCTCGTAATATGCGGATTTATGAATATTTCCATCGTCAAAGAGTTCATTCTCAAAGCCGAAAACCTTGAATACAACCTGTCGATTATTTGTGCAGGAAAAGAAAATCGATTTTCACTCGAGGACACCATTTGCGCGGGGTTACTCGTGGATAAACTCTTGACCGATAAAAAAGGACAAGCCTTCACGCTTTCTGACAGCGCAATGGCGGCGCGCATTCTCTACGAAAAATTCAGAGGCAACGAACTTGCCGCCCTCCGCGAAAGCGAACATGGCAAATACCTTGCCCAACTCGGCTTCGGGAAAGATATTGAAGTCGCCGCTCGCATCGATACCTCACAAGCCCTTCCGATTTTGGAAGATTCTATGATACGACTGCAAAAAGTTGAAAAGCGAAAATTCAAACGTGTAGACTAACAAGCCTGACCGACAAGCAAATGACCAAAGAAGAACTCATCGCACAACTCCGCGAAAAAATCGACGGACTTTATTTTCCAAGTGAATCAGATTTTCCGTTTGAGGTTATCGTTTGGGAAAATTTCGCCGACGATTTGTTCAACACCGAAAAATGGCTCGAGCAGAATGGCTTTCCGACCGATTCGGCTCTCGAGAACACATCAGTCGATTACCTTTTTCGCAATCTTTCAGTCGAGCAAGAGTGGCACGATGAGGTTCAAAAAGAACAAGTCGCACAATTCAAAACCCTTCAAGAATTTCTGCAAGCCAACCTCACCGACCTGACGGTTTATCGTGTTGGAAGAATCGAGATTACCATTTTCATCATCGGCAAATTCGGAAACGACGTTGTTGGTCTAAAAACACAAGCCGTTGAAACCTAAGGCATTCCCGCCGCCTTTCCAAAATTTCACTTTGAAAAAAGTGTATATTCTTGCTTTCTATTGAATCCAAAATTTTGAAGTAAAAGATGAAAAAAATTATCGCTTTTCTGCTCATCACGTTTGCGCTCTCGGCTCGTGTATCGGCGCAATACTCACTCGTTGACGCCTATCCGAATCTTCCAAACTTCGCCAATGCGATTGAAATCGTTAAAGCCAACGACGGAACGAATCGGCTCTTTGTCGTGCAACAGCGCGGTATCATTTTCGTGTTTGAAGATTCGCCGACGGTGAGCGTGAGAAAAACCTTC
The DNA here is from genome assembly GCA_029263855.1 of Candidatus Thermochlorobacteriaceae bacterium. Classification (GTDB taxonomy): domain Bacteria; phylum Bacteroidota; class Chlorobiia; order Chlorobiales; family Thermochlorobacteraceae; genus JANWWM01. Next base: position 208,865 of record JAJUFC010000001.1, read on the forward strand.
CTCGATTTATCGAGCGTTGTCTCTCAATCAGGAAGCGAAACGGGATTGCTTGGACTTGCCTTTCACCCGAACTACGCGCAGAATCGCAAGTTCTTTGTTTATTACACCACAGGTTCGCCATTGAGAACGGAAGTCGCAAGTCTTCAAACCAGCACTCAAAATCCCGATTCGGCAGTCGCCATTAGCCGTCAAGTGATTTTCACTGAAACACAGCCGTTCAGCAACCACAATGGTGGGAAGATTGCCTTCGGTCCCGACGGATACCTTTACATCTCGCTTGGAGATGGTGGAAGCGCAGGCGACCCGGGCAACCGCTCACAGAATCGCAATACGACGCTCGGCAAGTTGCTCAGAATTGATGTGGATTTTGTGCAAAGTCCGCTGAACTATGGCATTCCGCCGACGAACCCATTTGTCGGTCAGCCAAATGTGCGTGAAGAAATTTTTGCATGGGGCTTGCGCAACATGTGGAAGTTCAGTTTTGACGAGCAAGGCAGAATTTGGGGTGCCGATGTCGGGCAAAATATGTGGGAAGAAATCAACATTATTGAAAACGGTGGTAATTACGGATGGCGAAAGTTTGAAGGCAACGTCGTCTATAACACCAGCGACCCCACGCCACCGAATGCAATTTTCCCAATTTGGGTTTATCCGCACAGCTCAGGAGACGCTTCAATCACGGGCGGGCATGTTTATCGAGGCTCGCGAATTCCTGCGCTCTACGGAAAGTATATTTATGGCGACTATGTCTCGCGCCGCATTTGGGCATTGACATATGATTTCGTCAATCCTGCCACGAACGAGTTTCTGCTTCAAAACCCGCAGCTCATTTCGGCATTTGGGGAAGATTTGAACAACGAAATTTTAGTTGTCGGCTATAACTCAACGGCAGGACGCATTCGGCGGTTAGTTTCGTCAACGCCTGCACCATTGCTTGATGTAATAAAAACCTTGCGAAACTTCGGTCTTGTGCCTGCACAACAGCAAAAGACGGATACGCTCATCTTGCGCAACACCGGCAACGCACCGCTCATTATCTCGTCAATTAGCACACAAACCAGCGTCTTCAGCGTCGCGATGACCTCCACAACGATTGCCGCAGGCGCAAGCGATACGCTGTTCATTACCTTTGCGCCGCCATCAATCGGCAATTATCTCGACACGCTTCAACTCGTCAGCAATGCCGCGCCGCCATTGGTTCGCATTCCGCTTTCAGGCGTAGGAGATAATCCGCTTTCGGTAGAGTGGTCGTCATTCACCGCCATTCCAAGCGCAAGCGGCGCGAAACTCTCTTGGGAAACGTGTTGTGAAGTCAATAATGCAGGGTTTGAAATTGAGCGCAAACAGCCCGCAACCGAGTGGCAGATGATTGGCTTCGTGCAAGGTCGCGGAACGACTTCCGAAGTCCAACGCTACTCGTTCAACGACAATGCCGCGCCAACAGGCACTGTCCTCTATCGCTTGAAGCAAGTCGACTTTGATGGCGTATTTTCATACAGCCCGATTGTCGAGATTGCGATAGGCGCGCCCAAAACCTTCGCACTCAATCAAAACTATCCGAATCCGTTTAACCCTGAAACGCGCATCGGTTATCGCTTGCCGATTGCGTCCGATGTCAAACTTGAACTCTTCGATGTGCTCGGCAGAAAACTGGCTACGCTTGTCAATGCGCGACAAGAAGCAGGTTCTTATCTCATCGCGCTCAATACGCAAACGATGAGCCTTGCCAGCGGCACGTATTTTTATCGATTGCAAGCGGGAAACTTCGTTGAGACGAAAAAAATGATGTTATTGAAGTGATTTAGAACGAAGCGATTCACCAAAGTGCAAAGTGGAGCAATTCATTTTGCACTTTTTTAATTTTGAGAAATAATCAAGACACATGAAACGCCTCTGTTTATTGTTGTTTTTGCTCGGTGGTGCGATGATGCGCTTAAACGCGCAAGTGATAAACCTCACCGAAAGCACCGACTATGCCACCTTCAAAGCCGATTCGGGCAAAGTGCTGATTGAGTTTTACATCGCCTTTCAAAAAGCAAAGTTGCCGTATCAAGCGCAAGACGATACAGCACGGGTTGAAGTTGACCTGTCGATTTCAGCAAGAGAAAAAAGCGGTGCAGAGCAGAGGGAGACGATAAAAGTAGTCTCGTCCGAAAAGCCGTCGAGCCGAAATGAAGGATTGCTCATTGCCCGCGTGCCGATGATTCTGCCGCCTGGCACTTACGACTTCACGCTTTCTGCACAAGCAGGCAACGGCGAACAAATCGGCAAAGGCGACTTCAAACGCATCAAACTCAAACCCTTTGATTCCGATAGCCTGCGCGTGAGCGACATCGAGTTAGCCTTCAACATTTTCAAGAGCGAAAACATAAACTCACCGTTCTACAAAAACTCGTTGGAAGTGATTCCAAACCCGACCGCAATTTACGGCAATACCGTCTCCACCGTATCGATTTATTTAGAGATTTATAATTTGGTTCGAAACCTTCGCCTCAATTCCGATTCGCTCTACTTGCGCACCTATCTTTCGCGCAACGACCTCGTGCTCGAGGAAACCGAACGTCGCAAAGTGCGCCGACGAACTGCCGACGCGATTGTCTATATCGAAAAAACGCCTATCGATAGCCTGCTCAGCGGCAAGTATGAATATCACTTTGAACTGTCGGATTCGTCGTTCAAGCCGATAATTCACCGTTCAAAATCTATCTTCATTTACAATCCCAACATCAAGCCTGAAATGGTTGCCGAGCGCAACATGGACGCAATGGCGATGGAATTTGCAGGTGTTTCAGAAGAACTACTGAATGAAATGCGCCAACAAATCGAATACATTATCAATAGCGACGAAAGAGAAACTTACAAAAGGGTAAAAACCATCGAGGAGAAGCGCAATTTTTTTGAACGCTTCTGGGCAGTGCGTGGCGGAACATCGGCGCGGCGCGCTTACATGAACAAAATCGAGGAAGCCAATCGTCGCTTCTCGCAAGGCTCAACGCCCGGCTACAAAATGGACAAAGGACGTGTGTTCATCAAATACGGCGAGCCACAAAACATCGAGCGCGAAAACGCCGCAAGCAACCAAAAGCCCTACGAAATCTGGCAATACGAAAACCTACAAGCGCAAGGCAATGTGATTTTTATTTTTGCGGATAGAATGGGATTCGGTCGATATGAACTCATTCACTCGACGGCGATTGGCGAAGTGTTTAATCAAAATTGGCAACAAGTGGTCAATCAAAACAATAACCGTGCGAATCGCGACGGCTTTTAAGTTATCAAATGGAACGCGCTACTTTGCAATGCGCGATTCAATAAGCAACGAAAACAATCAAACATGAAACTTTCTCTCGCGTGGCTCAAAACCTTTGCGCCCAACCTTTCAAGCGATATCAGCACAATGGCTTCGCGCCTGACCGCACTCGGCATTGAAGTTGAAGGCATTGAGCAACTCGGCGGCACATTTACGAGTGTTGTGATTGGAAAAGTGATTGAGTGCAAAAAGCACCCAAATGCTGATAAACTTTCATTGTGTAAAGTCAATGTGGGTAAGGCGAATCCGTCGGGCGAACTTCTCTCAATCGTCTGTGGCGCGCCAAATGTAGCGGCAGGTCAAACCGTGCCTGTGGCGTTGGTCGGCGCAGAGCTAAAAATGAAATCGGGTGAGACGCTGAAAATCAAAAAGTCTAAAATTCGCGGCGAAGTCTCCGAAGGCATGATTTGCGCCGAAGACGAACTCGGACTTTCCGACAATCACGATGGCATTATGGTGCTTCCCGATGAATACGCCATCGGCGAACCGTTTGAAACCTACTTTCAACGCGATACCGTCTTCGAGATTTCCATCACGCCGAACCGCCCCGATTGGCTCTCGCACCAAGGCGTAGCACGCGAACTTATCGGCGAGCGCAATCTCGAACGCATAGAGGCACCACATCTGAATTTTTCAACATCAACAAGTCGCATTACGATTGAAGATGCCGTTGGCTGTTCGCATTATGTTGCAGTCGTCATTGAGGGCGTGAAAGTTTCCCCTTCGCCCGATTGGCTTCAAACCTTGCTTCGTGCGATTGGCTTGCGACCGATTAACAACATTGTGGACATTACAAACTATGTGCTCCACTCGATTGGTCAGCCGCTTCATGCCTTTGATTTGGATATGCTCAAAGAACAGCGAATTGTGGTGCGAAGCAACTGTTCAGGCAAGTTCAAAACCTTAGACGGCAAAGAGCGCGAATTGAAAGAAGGCATGACGATGATTTGCGATGCGGAAAAGCCAGTCGCGATTGGTGGCGTGATGGGCGGTTTGGAGTCGGAAATTTCATTACAAACAACGAGCGTGCTGTTGGAATCGGCATATTTCAATCCGTCTAAAATCCGAAAGACGGCGAAAACATTGGGCATTTCAACCGATGCGTCGTATCGCTTCGAGCGCGGTGTCGACCGAGCGCAAATTCGCTACGCGGCGGAATTAGCCACGAAATTAATGCTCGACCTTGCGGGCGGAAAGGTGATTGAATCAAGCGAAGTTGAGATTGAAAAGCCAAAGACGATTGAAATTGCATTGAATCCAAAACGAGCCAAAGCCTTGATTGGTGCGGAAATTTCCGATGATACCATGACAGCAGTGCTGGAGCATATCGGCATTCGCGAAGTGAGAGCGGAAGGTGAAAAGAAAATGTTTGCCGTGCCGAGCTTTCGCGTCGATATGTCAGAGGAAGCGGATTTAGTTGAAGAAATCGTGCGCGTTTATGGCTACGACAACATTCCGCCGTCCGAAAAAATGAACGCCACGTATCCGCAAAGTTACGACCGACTCTCAACCTTCGACGACCAACTGCGCGAGATGATGATGGGGTTCGGCTTCCGCGAAATTCTCACCAATCCGCTCTTGCCGCTGGACGAAGTGAAAGAATTCATCGAGAATCCGATTCGCACGCTGAACCCTGTGAGCGAAGAAATGGACGCGCTTCGTCCGTCGCTCTTGCCGTCGTTCCTCAAAGTGGTGGCGCACAACCTCAATCGGGGCAATAAAGATATGCGGCTGTTTGAAATCGGGCATACCTTCGAGCCTGACGAAAAGGGCACTTACATCAAAGGATTTGGCGAGCATAACCGATTAGGTATCCTTATCACGGGAAAGCGTTACCCGACGAGTTGGAGCTTGCCAAAAGAAGATGCAGATTTTTTTGATTTGAAAGGCGTTGCTGAATTGCTCTTAAAACGATTAGGGTGCTTTGATAAATCGAAGTTTGTTGCTTATACTCACAACCGCTTGCGCCTTGAAATTCAAGCAGTTTCACAAGTTGAAGCAACGCTTAAAAAGAGTTCCAATGGCGCAAGAAGCAATGCTTCCGAAAGCATTGCAGGAATGCTGGAAATCGTGCCGAAAAACATTTTAAGGCGATATGAAATTGAACAGCCCGTCTTTTATGCAGAATTTGATGTGAGCCTGTTGAAGCAATCGACAAGTTTATCGATACGATACCAAGAGCCTGCAAAATTTCCTGCCGTTTTGCGCGATCTCGCCTTTTTCGTTCCGACTCATGTGAAAGCGTCAGACATGACGGAGGAGATGTTAAAGACCGATAAAGCGATTCAAAGCATTACGATTTTTGATGTTTATGAGCCGAAGCGAGAGCCGAAAAAGGAGTCGAGCAAGGAAGAGCAAGCGGGAGAAGCCAAACGAAGCGTTGCGTTTTCGTTAAAGCTCGTCAGTTATGAGCGCACAATGACCGATGAGGAAATTGCGCGCATCACCGCGAGCGTCGCTGAACGGATAAGTTCAAAATTTGGTGCGGAGTTGCGTCAGGCGTGATAAAAACGCCCAAATGAAAAGAGGCAATGACGGTGAACTTACCCGAACGGCAAACTCAACCAAGCGCAAGTCGTTGCCAATCTCACAAATAGTCAGAGTTAGACCGATAAAATCGTTCCGACAAAATCGTTGAAAGGTATGAAAAACATCGATGGAGAGATTGGAAGACTGACCATAAACGTTGAGCAACTCGTTGACCGTCTGCAACTGCTTCAAGAAGAAAATCGCGCATTGAAACAGAAAGCGTCGACCCTGACCAAGCAATTAGCAAAACTTTATGCGGAACTCGGCGAAGCCAAAGAAACCATAAAGTCGTTGCAAGAGAACTTACAGGCGACGCGCGAAGAAGAACAAATCAACGACCCTTTTGCTCCGATGATAATTTCATATGAAGAGAAGTTGCTTATCAGACGTCAGTTGGAGCATTTGTTAGAACAAGTCAATTTAGAGTTGCATCGGCTGTCCTGAATGTAGGACGCGCAGAAAGTGAGTGGGTTGAGTGTGAATCATGAATCGTGTTGAAGGGAACATCAAATGCAATCGCTGAAAGTTCGAATTTTAAGTGAAGAATACGCATTCCGAGCCGAAAATCCGGAACTGACGCGCGCCGCCGTTGAAGAGGTCAATCGCTTGATTGGCGAGTATCGTCAAAAAATTTCTGACTACTCGCCCGTCCGACTGGCTGTTTTAGCGGCGACAAGCCTCGCCGAAAAAGTGCTTGAACACGAGCAACGCCTCAACGCTATTCAGGAAGAATTAGAGCGACTGAATCGTTACGTGACGACCTCAATCGAAGAGAATCGTTCCGAAAGCCGAAAGCAAGATGAGCAAATTCGGCTTGCAGAGTCGGAAGTGGATTTGGCAAGCGCGATGCGCCGCGCCGAACAAGATGCTTCCGCCGCCGACCAATCAGGGCAAGCGTAACGACGCTCGAACGCTCGAAAAAAAAGTTCTTTGAAATCAAAGGCTATCAAGTTTAAGTCCGCACCAATAGCCCGATTGCGATTACGCTATTAAAGAATCGATAAATTATACTCTTAGGGAGCTTGTCTCTTGGCGTTGAACGCAGGCCTCGCTTCGCTTCGGCGGAGTGGTAAATCCGTTCGCTTCTTGAACAGCACGCCACAGTGGAAGCATGAGACGCGAAGGCAGCACCCACCGTAATCATCTGGATTCTTTAATCCTATACTCAATCGGATTGTTGCTCTGCGGACTTTTTGTTTTTCTTTTTTTTACTAACCGCCCCGAACATTCGGGACTTAACTGTTTGAGAAACATTATCATATACCACTATGGAGATTGCGATTAATTTTGTTCTTCTCATCATCGCAAGCGTGCTCTTTTTCATTGTCGGCTTTTTCGTTGGGCGATTCCTGCTCGATCGCGTCGGCACAACGAAATTGCTTGAAGCCGAAGAGCGTGCCGTGCAAATTATCCAAGAAGCGCAACGCGAAGCCGAAGCGCAAAAAGCGGCAAAGCTCGAGGAACTCAACGAAGAATGGAAACGAAAGAAGCGTGAATTTGAACAAGAGGTAAGCGTCAAGAACGACAAGTTCGCCCAAGTTCAGAAGCAAATTAAAGTCAAAGAAGACACCTTGATGCGCCGCATTGAGCAAACGCAGAAGCGCGAAAAGTCGCTCGAAGACCTCAAAAAAGAACTCACCCAAAAGCAAAATCAACTGGCGCAACGCTCGGCGGAGTTGGAACAACTCATCGCCGCGCAAAACGCTCGTCTCGAAGCGCTCAGCGGAATGAACGCCGAAGACGCAAAAGCAATGCTGATGGAAAATATGCTCGCCCAAGCCAAAAGCGAAGCGGCGGCGCAACTGCAAACCATTGAGCAAGAAACGAAAGAAAAAGCCCAGCGCGTCGCCGAGCGCATCATTCTTTCCGCCATTGAACGCACCTCGCTCGACCAAGCCGCCGAAAATGCCATCACCACCATTCACCTCCAAAGCGACGAGCTCAAAGGTCGAATCATCGGACGCGAAGGGCGCAACATCAAAGCCTTTGAAAACATCACGGGCGTGGACATTATCGTCGACGATACGCCCGAAGTCGTCATTCTCTCTTGCTTTGACCCCATTCGCCGCGAACTGGCAAAAATGACCTTGCAACGCTTGCTCGTGGACGGCATTATTCACCCTGGCGCGATTGAAAAATCGTATCAACTTGCCGAAAAAGAATTGGAAGAAGTCATTCTTAGCACGGGCGAAGACACCATTGTGCAACTCGGCATTCCGAACCTTCACCCCGATATTATGCGCCTTATCGGCAAGATGAAGTTCCGTTCAAACTACGGACAAAACTTACTAAAACACTCCAAAGAAGTTGCCATGCTTGCAGGCTTAATGGCGGCGGAATTAAAACTCGATGCTAAACTCGCCAAACGCGCGGGCTTGCTACACGACATCGGAAAAATGCTTGACCAGCCTGATAGTTCCCACTCAATCGCCGGCGCGGAGTTTTTGAAAAAATACAAAGAACATCCCGCTGTTATCAATGCGCTTTTAGCCCACCACGGCGAAGTACCAAAAGAAAATCCGATTGCGGATTTGGTCGATGCCGCCAATGTCATTTCGGGCGCGCGTCCCGGCGCACGCGGCGCGGTTACGCCCGAAGGCTACATCAAGCGGCTTGAAAGTTTGGAAGAAATCGCCAAGCAATTTCCCGGCGTCGTCAAAACCTACGCGCTTCAAGCAGGACGAGAAATTCGCGTGATTGTCGAAGGCGAAAAAGTGGCGGACGGACAAACGGACATTTTGGCGCGAGACATCGCCAAGAAAATTAACGAGTCGGTTCAATATCCAGGGCAAATCAAAATCACGGTCGTGCGTGAAACGCGCTCCGTTGCTTACGCACGATGATTAACCACGTCGCAACGAAAGGTCAAAACGAAAAAAGGGGCTACGCAAGCCCCTTTTCGTTTGTGGAGATGGCGGGAATCGAACCCGCGTCCAGAACGCTGTTAAAATCAGCCACCACGCTCATCTTCGGCTGTTGGAGTTCGCTTCCGACGACGCAACCGACGGCGGTTCGGAAACTATCTCAACTGCGTATTCGCCAAGTCCGTTGAGAACAAACTTTGCGAAGCCTACGTGCGAGCCAAGCTCAAGCACCGGTTATGACGCAGGTCGAGCGTTCGTGTAGGCATCGAACTGCCCGACGGCGTGGTCTGACTAATTAACTTGTGCTAATTAGGCAGCCATTGCGTAAGAATAATCTTCCGCATTTACAAGTTGCACAGACTTCTTTAACGAGTCCATCCGTGCGGAAACTCGGAGCGCAACTGATTCCGCCAGTCATCCTGTCGAAACCTGTCATCCCCATTTTATCAAAGAACATTAGGCAAATCGAGGGCGTAAATATACGCAAAATATCCTTTTGGGATTCACTCACAGCCCTATATGTTGTAAGAAAATCGTCGTAAGAAAATCGTCGTAAGAAAATCAAAACACGGCTCTCACTTCGGCGCGCGCGGTGTGAATGGTGCGCCCAATCGGCAAGGCTCTGCCGTCGTAGCCGCCTGATGCGGTGATGTAGTTGCTGACGCGGTAATCGGCATCGATGCGCCAAATGACCGTAGTGCCAATCGCGTTGCCGCCCGTAAGTTCGAAGACGGCGTTGAAGAAATCCGCGTCGCGCAAGGTGGTTTGCAGTCGCTCGATTTGTCCGTTCAATCGCCCTTTGCCGCGAAACGAGTAAATCGCGCGAAGTTGTTGCGAATTGATGTTGGCTTTCGCGCTCACGCCACCGAGCGTTTGAGCAGGGCGTTCGTCGACGCGCTGTTCGAAAAGCGCACGAAACCCAAACTCTAAATCTTGAAACGGACGGTAAGAAATGTCGGGCGAAACGCTCACGCCGTTGATTTCAAATTGTCGCCCCGTCTCCACAAACGATGCGCCCGCAAGCCCCGCCGCGCGCGAGCGATTGTAAGTGGAAATTAAATTGAGCTCGAATCCAAGTTCGTAGCCGATTCGCGTAACAAACCGTGCACTGCGTTCAGCAAAGAGCCGCTTCTCGACGCCCAAACTAAATTGATTTTGAGAAACCCTCTGTTGAAATCGAAATCGAACATTGGTGATGTCGTTCTCGAAAAGAAACACGTCTTGTTGGACGGTAAAATTGCCTGCGAGCGTGGTTTGGTCGTTCAAAAATTTGGAGAAGTTCAAAAGGTAAATCGAGCGCAAGTCAGTTTCCGTGCTTCGCTCCTCGACGCGCAAGAGCGTTTCGCTTGAAAGTGCCGTGATGACGCTTCGAGCAAAGGTTGTTTTTTCGCGAATGATGCGCGAGGGACGCATACGCAAGCGAAAACTTGTCCGCAAATCAATCGTCGGGAAAAGTTCGTCAGACGGAAACGTCCGCAAGATGTATTGAAGCGTATCGTCGCCGACGTCGCCGATGAACGCGAGCGGAACGAACTCATCGAATTCTTTCAAGCCGTTGCCGTTGCGGTCGCGCCAGATGTAATTGCCTGCGCCGTTGGGCACGACGAAAAACTGCCGCTCGGTTCGCGACGCTTTTTCGGTTTGAACGTCGTAAAGCCATTCGGCTTCGATGGCGGCGCGAAAAGGCGTGTATCGCACTTGAAAGCGCAGGAGAAATGTTTCCGCGTCAAGGTTGCCTTTCTCTTTGAATCGCTCTGAAAAAGTGCGCAGACGGTTGGTGAAATTGGCTTGTGCCGTCCATTCTTCAAGCGGCAAGAGTCGCCAATCGAGCATAACGGTGCGTGCAATCGAGGCGGGAATGAGTTGCGCGTCGCCGAAAAATCGTGAGTCGAAGAGTTGGTCGGTGCGGTAGCCAAGCGAGAGATTTAATGTTTGTCCGAAAAACGTCGGAAGGCGTATGCCGCTGGTGAGGTCGAGAATTTCGTGGCTATCAGGTCGAAGCGTATCGGTGGAAATCGAGCGCGTTTGTTTAGAACTGCGTTCAAGATTGAGGAAAGGAATGAGCGTTAAAGATGTTGTTGGAAAAAATTGCAGTTCAAATTGGGCTTGCTGCCGAAGCCAATTAGCGCGTTCGTTGGTTTGCGCGTTTCGGCTGTCGGTGTAAGCGGCGTTGTAGGAAACTCTGCCGAGCGAATCTTTTCGCGCTTGCATATCGAAGGTTTGGCGCGTTGAGGAAAACAGCGTATCGCGTGCTACATCGCCGAAGCCATAGCGCAGTTCTATGGCTGAATTTGGCGCGTAAAAGAGTGAGGCGTTGCGAAGCCGCTCCGACGTTTGCGCCGTGAAAAGCGCGCGCCCATCGAAGTCAATCAAGTTGAAATCGCGCTCGAACTCGACGGGCAAGGTTCTATCGATGAACGCGAACTGTCGGTCGGTAAAGCGTTGCGAGGCGTTGAGCTCGAGTCGCCCGTAGTTTTTTCCAAACAGCATGAGCGATTTCGGGGCGAAATTAAATCCGACTTTATATGCCGTGCCGCGTCGCAAGCCGTCGTCAAGCCTGGAAAGTTTATTCAAATCGTTATCGGAAACCGCGCCTTCGGCTTCGAGTTTGAGCGATTCAAACGGCGAGGACTTCACGCCGAAGTCAATGATGTTTTGCGCGGTCGGAATCGGAAGCAATCGGAACGGGACGTAGTTGCCTTGCCCTTCGCCGACAAACTCGAAAATGCCAAATGAGATGCGCCGATAACTGCCTTGCCCATCGCCTACCAAACTGAACGATGGACTCCACACCGCGCCCGAAACGCCCTGCCCTACAAAGCGAAAAATCTGAATTGGCTGACCGTTCACGACGGTATCCACGCGCACATAACTGCCGCGCGGCACGCCCAAGTCGCTCACGCCAACGAAGGCGGAAGTATCGTTGGCTAAAAAACGATTCGCACCCGCTTGTGCAATGATGCGGCGTTGCTCTTCGGTGAGGTTGAAATCAATCGGCGCGTTTTCATCGTCCGATTCCGAGAGGTAGGACGTTTGAAGCGAGAGTTTGCCGCCGAACCAATCCGTTTTGATTTTTGAGGCGAGAAAGTTGCGCGGAAAAATGCGCTCGGTGAATTGAAAGTCGACGACGATGCGGCTTTGCGCCGTGATGAGCCTGCGCGGCTGAAAGAAAATTTCGCCCGTGCCGTATTCGATGATGTAGTCGTTGTTTTGTCCGCGCGTCTGCAACACGCCGTCGACATAAACGCGCTCCGAGCCGGCGAGCACCACGATGAACGCTCTGCCTTCGGGCGAGGTGAGCCGATACGGACCTTGCACGCCGTCCAGCCCGTTGAAATTATTGATGGCGAAGCGTCCGCGCGAAACGGCAAAGCCAAGCAAGGCTTCGGTATTCACAACGCCGAAGTCGTAGCGTCCTTCAACCTTTCCGCCCTGCAAGCGACGTGAAAGGTTCGCAAATTCGGTTTCCGCAAGGTCGAGGTTGAAGTCGCCAAGTGTGGCGGTTGCATTTTTGGAGCGCACTTCTACGAAAACGCGGTCAAATTCTTGAATCGTTTGCGTGTTGCCTTCGGGCTGAATCGGCGTGTTTTCATCGGTGAGCGCGGCGGAAACTTCCACGCCGTCGGCAAGTTCGCCTTCGAGTTGCAAACGAAATCCCGAGTTCACGTTGAGGTCTTGATTTGAGCCGACCGTTACGCCGCGCACAATGCTTCCCGACTTGCGCAGTTTTGTGCCTTCGAAAATGTCGTCGACTTGCGCACGCTTTGCCGTTGTAAGCACTTGCACTGCCGTATCGAGCGTGAGCGAATCCATCGGCGCAACAAGTTCGCGTCGAGCGTATTCCGACTTGAATTGAAACGGCAACGTTCGGTATCGCACTTCAATCGTGTGTGGTTGCTCGTCGAGGAAAAGGTATCGCAAATAAATGATGCCCCTTTGATGGTCGATGCGAAATCGTGAGGAATCGAGTTGAAGATTATCGAAGAAAATTTTGACCGTGCCGCGATAGAGCGAACCGTCGGGCAGTTTGAGCGAATCAACAAACGTGGTGCGGAGTTTGAAGATGGTTTCGCCGCTCAACGTTTTTTGAACGGATAGCGTATCGGAAACTCGCGTGCTATCGGACACTTGCGCCGACGCTGAGGTCAGCGAGAAAAAAAGCATCGCGATATGAATCGTAAGACGAGGCAAAGCGACCGATGAATTTCGCAAGCGTTGGCATGGTTCAGAATTGGCGCAAAGTAACAAAAGCCGAAACGATAATCAGCCCCTTTGTGCAGACCCCATTCGCCAGTTGTGAGCGCGCAGATTGAACGGATTTAAGAGATGGGGCGCGGATTTTTTTGAAAGAAGAAATCCGTGAACACCTGTTCAATCCGTTTTATCAGCGTTCTATTGTGAGGGCGAGCGGATTTGTCAAACGGAGTTGTCTCTATCTTTGGGCGGCTCGAAGTAGGCGCGGTGGCGCGCTTCGTAGATGTTCGCGTGTCCAATCAGCACGAGTTGGTCGCTTTCGGCGAGGCGTTGGGTGCGCGTAGCCGGCAATCCCGACTTCATGCACACGGCTTGCGTTTTGAGCGCTTCGTCGGCAATGGCTAAGAGAAACGGCATTGCGCCAAACGGTTTGCCGCGATAATCCAAATCCAAGCCTGCAACAATCACGCGCTTGCCATCATTGGCGAGCGTTTCGCAAACCTCAACGATGCCTGCGTCAAAAAACTGCGCCTCATCGATGCCGACGACTTCGGCATGAAGCGACTTCTCCAGAATCTCGCTTGAACTCGAGACGACCTTCGACGCGATTTTCGCCGCGCTATGCGAAACGATTTCGTCTTTGCTGTATCGGTCATCAATCATTGGCTTGAAAATGGCGACTTTTTGTCGCGCAATCTGCGCTCGACGCAATCGGCGAATCAGCTCTTCGGATTTGCCGCTGAACATACAGCCAGCAATCACTTCAATTCTTCCGGTGAGGGCTTTTGGATTTGTGGGTTTTGCGCGAAGTTTTTGCACAATCATGTAGCGTAAGATGGTCAAGATTTTTTGATGAAAACGATTCAGGAAGCAAAGCGGCAATCGAGTAAGATTTGAACTGCCCGTTTTTATCGGCAAGATAGACCGTCAGCGACGGCGCGAAGTCCATCAGCACCTGCCTGCACGCGCCGCACGGCGGACAAAAGTCGCCTGAACTCGCCGTAATTAAAATCGAGTCAAATTCGCGCTCGCCTTCGCTCAATGCTTTGAAGAGTGCCACGCGCTCGGCGCACATCGTCAGAGAATACGACGAGACCTCAATGTTATGACCGCGATAGATAATCCCGCTCTTTGTGTTCAACGCCGCGCCAACTTGGAAGCGCGAATACGGCGCAATCGCTTGCGCCATCGCTTCTTTGGCGGCACGATGCAAGGCTTCAAGCAGAAGATTGAATTTGCGATGAGGTGATGGTTTCAAGCGTTCATTCAAAAATGTGTATTTTGTATGCTCTAATTTTTTACGCGGCTATCGGTTGCATTTCAGATGCAAGCAAATAAAACCTTAACACAAACGATGGAAAGCGAATTTAGAATTTTAATTGTTGAAGACAATTTTGCTGACGAACAACTTTTCAAAGCCACGCTTTCACAACTTTCTTTAAGCATTGATGTTGCGCGAGATGGAAAAGAAGCCCTGCAAAAAGTAAGTACAGCCATGTATGACTTAATGATTCTCGATTTGATTCTGCCGAATGCAAGCGGCATTGAACTCTTAAAGGAAATCAACAGAAAAAATATTGCATTGCCCACAACGATTGTGTATAGCGCGCTTTCAGCAGAAAATCAGGTGATGGAATGTTTGAAATTAGGCGCGAGCAGTTATCTCATTAAGCCAATTACGCCATTGAACTTGCTCAACAGCATTTCAGATTGCCTTGCTGTTTCAACAAAGAGAAAAAGTATACCTGAAAACATATCTCCGACATTTTTGGACAACAAGCCTCTTACGCTTACCAAAGCAATGGCAGAATTAACCTCTGCACGACGAACAGGACAAATTTTAGTTGAAACCCACGATGGCGTTGGGGTTCTCGAATACGCATCAGGAAAATTGGCGGCGGCGCGCTTCAAAGGATTGAGCGGAGTGGTTGCGATTGAAACACTTCGCACACTTCCGCACCGTTCAGTAACAGTTCAATTAGTTGGCTAAATATGGTTGGCTGCAATTAGCCGTTTAAGCAAAAAGCATTAACTTTCGAGGTAGTAAAGAAGTAAAGATAAGGCAGCATGACCGATACACCGACTTATCACCTACTCGCGGTCGACGACGAAATTGCGAACATCAATTTTTACAAAGTCGCACTCTCGCGTTTGCCTATCGCTGTTGATACTGCCACAAGCGGCGGCGAAGCGTTTGAACTCCTGAAAAAAAAGCAATATGATTTAGTTCTGCTCGACCTCTTAATGCCGGGCGTTACGGGGATTGGATTGCTTCAGAAAGCGGAGCGGGAAGGGCTCATGTTGCCGATTGTGCTCGTGTGTAGCAGTGTAAGCGATAAAAGCGTCATCTCGCAAGCCCTCTCGCTCGGTGCAGGCGGCTACCTCACCAAACCATTCACCTATCAGCAACTTGTTCAAGCCGTATGCGATTATCTGAATCTGCCGCATCCGCAATCTGGCGCGAAGGTTGCAACTCCGATTCAAGTTCCCGTTCAACCTATATCAAAAGTAGAAAGCACTTTTGTTGGACAAGGCACACATGATTCAACCGCGCTCAATAAGGAGCCGAAGCCTTTTGGAACCGGAAAAGTGGAATCGCTCACGCGCGCCATGTCGTCAATGGTTTTTCACAAAAAAACAGGCAAAGTAGAGGTTCACACAGCAAGCGGCATGGGCGTGTTGGAGTATGAAAAAGGTCGGCTGAAAAGTGTTAGTTACAGCGGCAAAACAAGCATCGACGCGCTTGAAGCGTTGCGTATTGTGCCGCATCGCGCGGTTTATGTTGAATTAAAAAATTGAGACCGCGCTTGCATTGTATCGATTCGTTTTGCATATTCGTCCAAATCAAAATTCAATCATGACTTTCAACCGCAATAACATCGTCCTCCTTCACAGCGACATGGCGACGCAATGCGGCTCTCTTGGTTCCTCCAAATTCTATTTTACCTCGTTTTATTTTACCCCATTTTATTTCGCCGGTTGGCGAAACTAATCTTTTCATAATCCGCTTTGCGGCAACAATCGCCGCCCTGTTCAGCCGAACAGACGTCTCGAGTTTCAAATTCACAACATCATAACATCAACAACTGCAAAGGAGAACCAAATATGCTTATCGTTATGGATTCACACGCCAACCAAGAACAAATTGACCATGTGTGTGCGCGTGTTCGCGAAATGGGATTCAAGCCGCACGTGATTGCGGGCGAAGACCGGGTCGCGATTGGCATTACAGGCAACAAAGGCGCGTTAGATAAAGAGCCATTCCTTTCAATG
Source organism: Candidatus Thermochlorobacteriaceae bacterium (assembly GCA_029263855.1). Classification (GTDB taxonomy): domain Bacteria; phylum Bacteroidota; class Chlorobiia; order Chlorobiales; family Thermochlorobacteraceae; genus JANWWM01. Next base: position 225,035 of record JAJUFC010000001.1, read on the forward strand.
AGCGGCGTCATTGATGCGTTCAGGGTTACAAAGCCCTATAAACTTGTCAGCCGCGAAGTCAAGCCCGACGACACGATTATCAAAATCAAAAATTCAAACGGCGTGGAAATCAAAATCGGCGGCGATGAACTGCACTTGATGGCAGGTCCATGTTCGGTCGAGAGCGAAACGCAAATCAACGAAATTGCGCACCTGCTTAAAGCCAGTGGCGTGAAAATCATGCGCGGCGGCGCGTTCAAACCGCGAACCTCGCCTTACGCCTTTCAAGGATTAAAACAAAAAGGATTAGAACTCCTCAAAGATGCGGCAGAGAAAACCGGCTTGCTCGTTGTTACCGAAGTGAAAGATACCGAAAGCCTGCCCGCCGTTGCTGAACACTCCGACATCTTGCAAATCGGCGCGCGCAACATGCAGAACTTTTCACTCCTCGAAGCCGTCGCGCATTACAGCAAGCCCGTCTTGCTCAAACGCGGACTTGCGGCGACAATGGAAGAATTTTTAATGGCGGCAGAATACATCGTCTCCAATGGCAACCCGAACGTGATTTTCTGCGAGCGCGGCATTCGCACCTACGAAACTTACACGCGCAACACGCTCGATTTAAGTTGTGTGCCTGTGATTCAGCACCTTTCGCATTTGCCGATTATCGTCGACCCTTCACACGGCGTTGGTATGTGGGAGTATGTCGCGCCGATGGCAAAGGCGGCGGTGGCGTGCGGCGCACATGGGCTGATGATTGAAGTTCACCCGAATCCTGCTGAAGCCTTGTCGGACGGACCGCAGTCGCTCAAACCGAAAAAATTTATCTCGCTCTTGCGCGACTTGAAACCCATTGCCGAAGCTGTCGGCAAACGCCTGAACGTGAATGTCCTAAACGAAACAAAGTCGCTTGAACTGTGCGCATAAGTCGTCTTAAATCAAGTGTGCTCATCGCGGCATGTGTGTTCATTGCACTGACGGCGACGGCGCAACCGCGCATCGTGATTGATAAGAGTGATTTTACCTTAACGCTCTATGACGGCAAAGATGTCGTGAAGGTTTATCCTGTCGCCGTTGGAAAAAATCTCGGCGATAAAGAGAAGGTCGGCGATATGCGCACGCCCATCGGCAAGTTCCGCATTGTGAATATCCACGATGCAAGCGCGTGGACGCACGACTTCAAAGATGGCAAAGGCGAAATCAAAGGGGCTTACGGACCATGGTTTTTGCGCCTTTACACGGGCAAAGATGCAACGCTTTCAGGCAAAGCGTGGAAAGGCATTGGCATTCACGGCACGCACGCGCCTGAATCTATCGGCACTTGCGCGACCGAAGGATGCATTCGCCTCAAAAACGAAGACATCGCCGACCTCAAAGCGCGCATCAAAATCGGAACCCCCGTCGAGATTCAAGACTAATGTTAGGGCTTGGTCAAATGAGTCGCTAAAAACGGCTCCATCTTCTCATAAAATTCAATCCGATTTTCTTCGTTCTGGAAGCCGTGCCCTTCGTTTTCTTTGACGATGTATTCAACCGCGATGCCTCGTTTCTGCAAGGCTTCGACAATTTGATTGGATTCATCAATTTTAACACGCGGGTCTTTTGCGCCTTGTGCGACCAGCAACGGCACTTTGATTTTATCGACATGAAAAATCGGTGAGCGCGCCGTGAGCAAGTCTTTTTCCGTTTCAGGATTGCCGACCATTTCATACATCATGTCAAGCATCGGCTTCCAATAGGGCGGAATAGATTGCAAAAAGGTGAAAAGGTTAGAGACACCGCAAAAGTCAATGCCGCACGCATAAAGGTCGGGCGTGAAAGTTAAACCTGCCAAGACGGCGTAACCGCCATAACTGCCGCCGAAAATCGCGATGCGTTTGGGGTCGGCAATGCCTTGATTGATGAGCCAATAAACGCCGTCGGTGATGTCGTCTTGCATTTTGCCGCCCCATTCTTTGAACGAACATTCCCAAAATTTTTTCCCATAGCCTGTCGAGCCTCTGAAATTCATCTGCAAAACGGCGTAGCCGCGATTGGCAAGAAATTGCACGTGTGGCTGAAAGCCCCAAGTATCGCGCCACCAAGGTCCGCCGTGCGGATTGACAACGACAGGCAAGTTTTTTGGCTCAACATCTTTCGGCAAAGTCAAATAGCCGTGAATCGTTAAGCCGTCGCGTGAAGTGTATTGAATCAGTTTCATTTCGCAGAGGTCATTGGCGTTGAGCCAAGGCGCATGGTCGGCGAGCTTTTCGAGCGTGTTGTGCGTTGTGTCGTAAAGATAACTTGCGCCCGGAGAGCGGTCGGAGCGCGTTTCCACAATCCAAATTGATTCGTCTTTCGTCATCGATGGAATCGAGAACTCAACATTCGGAAGATGTGCTGAAAGTTGGATAACGATGGCTTTGGTTTCATCATCTAAAAAATGCCGTTCCGATTTCCAAAGCATGTAGCCAACGGCGGTCAAAACCTTGCGGCGGCGCGAATAAGAAACGCCACTCGCATCGACCTCATGATGTTCAAACAAAACCTCTTCTTCCTGTTGGGTTTCAGGATTGAATCGCACGAGCGCGAGTTTATCGCGTCCAATGTTTGAGAGCGCATACAAGGCTTTATTATCAAAGGTAAAGCACTGAGGCGTGAACGAATCTTTGAATGAGGTAGAAACAATCGGCGTGAAGGCGTCCTGTTCCGAAGCGCGATAAAGCACGTGTTTATTGACACCATCGGTTTGAATACCAATGCGGAGTTTGCCATCGTGGTCGGTCAGCCAACCAATCACGCCGCCTGGATTTTCAGCAATGAGCGTGTGTTCGCCTGTTGCAAGGTTAAGCCGATAGACATCGAAGAGTTGCACATTGCGTTGGTTCATGGAGAAAACGATGTGCGCTTCATCGTCTTCCAAATCATCAATAACTAATGCTTGAACATTTGGGAAAGGGGTTAAATCTTTTTCGGAACTGCCGTCGAGGTGAGCCAGAAAAATGTGATAGTTTTCGTCGCCGCCGAAGTCGCGTGCGTAAAGGAGTTTATCGTTGCCTTTCCAAAAAAAGGTAGAAATGTCGCGGTCAGTTACGCTCGTGAGGCGTTTGGCAGTGTGCGTGCCACGCTCTCGAACGAAGACATTTTTACGATTTTCAAAGGGCGCAAGAAAGGCAATGTGCTTACCGTTGGGTGAAATTCGGAAGTGTGATTTTTCAGGGTTGCGAAAGAAGTTACGAAGAGAAGTCATCGTTGTAATGTTGAATGATGTGAAATTATCGAAAGCGAATATCTGATGTTCGCTTTATGCGGAAGTTGAACTGTCAATACGGTTGAGCGTGCGCAGTTGTTTGAATTTTATACCGATAATACCTACAACGCCAAGCGTCATCGCGCCGCCAAAAACGACGCTCGGTACAACGCCCATGAGTTTCGCCGCCACACCCGATTCAAACGCACCCAATTCGTTGGAAGAGCCAATGAAAATTTGATTGACGGCGGAAACGCGCCCACGCATTTCGTCGGGAACAAATGTTTGTAAAATGACGGAGCGAATTACAACGCTTACCGCGTCGCACATTCCTGAAAGTGCCAACAGAAAAAGTGAAAAATAAAAGTTTTCCGAAAGCCCGAAGAAAATCATGCATAGTCCGAAGCCTGCGACAAATCCAAGCAATTTTTTGCCTGTGTTTTCACCGATGCCACGATGCGCAAGATAAAGTGCGGTGAGGAGTGCGCCCACCGAAGGCGCGGCGCGAAGCATTCCAAGCCCAACCGCACCGACGCTCAAAATGTCGGACGCGAAAATCGGCAAAAGCGCGACCGCGCCGCCGAAGAGCACAGCGAACATATCGAGCGTTATTGCGCTGAAAATCAATTCCGTTTTGAACACGAATTTCAACCCGATTGAAAGGCTTTCCTTTAATCCAATCTTTGCCGCGCCGTGTTGGGGCGGGCGTGAGCGTAGCAACGTCAGCAATCCGACTGAACCGATGAGAAGCATTGTATCGACTGCGTAAGTCATGGTTGCGCCGAAAAAACCGTAAATGAACCCGCCAATCGCCGGACCTGAAATCGAACCTACTTCCCAAGCCGTGCTGTTCCATGCCGACGCATTGGCGTAAAGTTCTCGCGGCACGATTTGCGGCGTGATGGAGGAAATCGCAGGACTGGCAAAGCCGCGCGCAATTCCGGTCAGAAAAATTATCCCATAAATGTATGTGGCTGAAATCGGCAAAACGCCTTGAACCAAGTCCGTATTGAGCGCGAAGAGCGTCGCGGAACAAAGCACTAACATGCACACACACAAGAGCGCGATGTGTTTTCGAGAGGCGATGTCAGCGATGTAACCGGCATAAAGCGAGATGCTCACAGCAGGTATGACCTCTGCAAGCCCAATCAAACCCAGCGCGAGCGGGTCTTGGGTGAGTTCATAAATTTGCCAACCGACCGCAACGCCCTGCATTTGAATCGAGAGCGTGAGCAATAAGCGCGCAAAAACGAACGAGCGAAATTCGGAAATGCGTAGCGAGGAATATGGGTCGGAAGCCGTTGAGATATTAGACACAAAAAACGTTGATTCAAAATTGAGAAGCCTAAAATTAGGAAATCGGCGTTGAAGTTGTGCCTCTTTGCAAGAGAAATGAAAAGGTTGTAGATTAAGGGCAAGATAAGTCAGTCCAAGCATGTCGGGCTGACTTTTATTTTTCAGAGTTGTCCTTCGTCGCAAGGGCAATTTTTTTTCTCAATTCTGAAAAATCTTCAAGAATTAAAACAAAAAAGATTATGTCTGATACGGTTTATTTGACGCTCGAGGGCTACAAGCGTCTTAAAGAGGAATTGGAACATCTGAAAAGCGTGGAACGAAACAAGGTGCTGGATAAAGTCGCCGAAGCGCGTTCGCATGGCGACCTTTCCGAAAACGCCGAGTATGAAGCCGCCAAAGAGGAACAAGGGCAGCTGGAATCGCGAATCGCCAATTTGGAACGCACGCTTTCGACCGCATCAATTTTAGATGAGAAAAAAATTAAGACCGACAAAATCTACATTCTCACGACTGCTGTCCTCAAAAATTTGGCAGATGGAAAAAAAGTGGAATACACACTTGTTTCTGCACAAGAAGCCGACTTGGAACAAGGAAAAATTTCCGTCCAATCGCCTATCGGAAAAAGCCTTTTAGGAAAAAGCGTCGGGGAAACGGTGATTGTGAGAACGCCGGGCGGCGAAAAACGGTTTGAAGTTCTGGAAATCAAAGTGAAGTAGCGTTCTCAATCTTCAAAATCAAACCTTCAAAGACGCAATGGGCAAACGACAAATTATCATCAAAGGCACTGACATCAAGCCGTCTCACATCGGTGAGGAAGTCAATATCGAGGATAAAGCCCTCAAAATTTGGCACGGCTACATTGCTGACGTTTCAGGCGATTCGCTCACACTGCGCGATACGCGCCTGAAAAACCACGTCATCAAACTCGCCGACATCAAGCGCGTCTTCATTGATCGCGTAACCGCCTATTAAAGTTGTTAATGAGGAATGAGGAATGAAAAGCGATTGCGCCTTCATCGCTCACTCTTCATTCCTTCTTTCTCACGTCTTCACTTGAAATCCGCTTCGGAAAAATTCCGTATCTTTGTGTGTTTTAGGAGATAACTAACACACAAACTAATGAAGTCAAAGCAGTTCTCAAGAAAAACTTCCCAAAAGGCTTCTTCCAACAACAAAACTCACAAAATTAAAAAAGTCGGTATTCTCACCAGCGGCGGCGATTGCTCCGGCTTGAACGCTACCCTGCGAGCGTGTGTGAAAACGCTGATTTACGACTATGGCGTGAAAGTTATCGGCTATCGCGACGGCTTTCGCGGCATGATTGAAAACGACTATCAAGAACTCACGTTCAAAGATATGTCGGGGATTCTCTCGGTCGGCGGTACAATTCTCGGCACATCAAACAAAGCCAACCCATTTCGGCAGTTTCAACCGAAAACAGGCGAGTTCAAAGATGTCTCAAAAAAGGTCGTCGCCGACGCAAAGAAGCTCGGCATCGACGCGCTAATTGCGATTGGTGGCGACGGCACAATGTCGATGGCGGCGCGATTTACCGAAATGGGACTGCCAACCGTTGGCATTCCGAAAACGATTGACAACGACTTAATGGCGACTGACCTCACCTTCGGCTTTTACACCGCCGTCGAAATCGTCAAAGAATCGATTGACCGCATCAACACGACGGCGATGTCGCATCACCGTGTGATGATTATTGAAGTGATGGGACGCTATGCGGGTTGGATTGCGCTTTACGGCGGCGTTTCAGGCGGCGCGGACGTGATTTTAATTCCCGAAATTCCTTACGAGATTGACGCCGTTGCCGAAGTCTGTTCAAGTCGAAATAAGCAAGGCAAAGGCTTCACCATCGTGGTAATCGCTGAAGGCGCAAAACCAATCGGCGGCGACCTTACCGTGCAAAAAATCGTCAAAGATAGTTTCGATACCCTTCGCTTGGGCGGCGTGGGGCACGTGCTCGCGCATCAACTCGAGGAAAAACTACCAAGACTTGAAACCCGCGTAACCATTCTCGGACACCTTCAACGCGGCGGCTCGCCGACTGCCTTCGACAGAATCCTTTCCACACGGTTCGGACATCACGCGGCGAACATGGTTATGCGCGGCGAATTTGCACAAATGGTCGCCCTGCGCGGCAGTCAAATCGTCTCTGTGCCGATTTCCGAAGTGGCAGGCAAAAATAAATTCGTCCCACCCGACCACGACTTAATCCTTGCGGCAAAATCGCTTGGCACTTCGTTCGGCGAAAAAATGTGAAAACACGCCAAAAACATCTCTGGAAAAGGCTTCCAATGAGAAGCCTTTTTTATTGCGAAAAATAATTTTCAAAATTTTTTTGTTGTTAAAAAAACTTTTAATAAAATTGTGGTGTCTTTTGTTAAACTAAAATTTAATAATAAACTAAAACAAATTATGAAAAAGACACTTCTCGTTTTTTCGCTTGCATTTTTTGCGGCAACACTTTCCGCGCAAACACGCAATCCTATCAATGCCGACCAAGCCATTGAGCGGCTTAAAGCGGGCAACAGTCGATTTGTGCAAGGCAAAACGATTCACCCGCGCCAAAGCCCTGAACGCATTCGCGAAGTTGCCAAAGGACAAAAGCCGTTTGCCATTATCGTCGGGTGCGCCGATAGCCGTGTGCCAAATGAAATCATTTTTGATGAAGGCTTGGGCGACCTCTTCATTGTGCGCACAGCAGGGCAGGTCTCTGCCGCCGCCTCGTTTGGCAGTATTGAATTTGCTGAAGCCGTGCTGGGCGCGAACCTTATCGTCGTGCTTGGGCATACTGAGTGCGGCGCAGTTGCGGCATCGTGCAACTATCAAAATGCAGTTCCGGGCAACATCATTGCGCTGGTTAATGCCATCAAGCCTGCGGCGTTGCGCGTTGAAGGGCAAGTGAAAGCAGGGCAAATCAAGCAAGAAGAGTTCGTCAATGCTACCGTGCGCGAAAATGTGAGAATGCAGGTCGAGCAGTTACGAAATTTAGAGCCAATTCTCGCCAATGCTGTTAGAACCGGCGAAGCCAAAATCGTCGGTGCCGTCTATCATCTTGCGACGGGCGTTGTGGAGTTTTTGCCCGAAACGCTTAATCCATAACGCTTAACTTGAAAACAAATGGAAATACAAGCACTCGTGGTGTCGCTTCTCTCGCCGATGGTCTTGGCGTTTGTGCTCGGCATTGTGGCTACGGCGATGAAAAGCGACCTGAAATTTCCCGAAGAACTTTACACTGCGCTCACGATTTATTTGCTCATTGCCATTGGTTTGAAGGGCGGCTACAAGTTATCGATTACGCCGTTTTCCGAATTCATTTATCCGGCACTTGCGGCACTTGTGCTTGGTGTTGTGATTCCGATTTGGGCATATCAAATTCTGTTGCGAATGGGCAAGTTTGATATTGCAAACTCGGCGGCGATTGCGGCGCACTATGGTTCAGTCTCGGCGGTTACATTCGGCGAAGCCATTGCCTTTCACGACAATCTCAAAGTGGCGTTGCTCGAGCAAAATCCACAGATGACCGAAGAAGCCTTGAAGCTTGCGGGCGGCGTTTATGAAGGCTTTATGCCCGGCTTGCTGACGATTATGGAATTTCCTGCTATCATCGTGGCAATTCTTACGGCGCGCATTGCCGCAGGAAAATCTTCCAAATCAAACGGTGAAACCTCGCTCGGAAAAGTGATGCAAGAACTCCTTGCGGGCAAAAGCAGTCTGCTCTTGATTGGCTTTTTAATCATCGGCATGATTTGCGGCAAACGTGGGTGGGAACAAGTCGCGCCGTTTTTTGAAGCACCGTTTCGCGGCATTCTCGCGCTCTTTTTGCTGGAAGCAGGATTAGTAACGGGCAGGCGATTAGGCGATTTGAAAAAAGTCGGCGGCTTTCTCATTGGCTTTGGCATTGTGATGCCGATTCTGCACGCGATGTTGGGCGTTTATCTCGGTAAACTCGCAGGGCTTTCGCTCGGCGGCGCAACGATTCTCGGCGTGCTCTCGGCAAGTGCGTCCTACATTGCCGCGCCTGCCGCGTGCCGTGTCGCGCTTCCGCAAGCCTCGCCAACCTATTACCTCACCGCGTCGCTCGCGATTACCTTTCCGTTCAACATCATCGTTGGATTGCCGCTTTATCATTACTTTGCAAAACTTTTATACGGCACGTAAGGAGGACTCATGAAAACAGTATCACTCAAACTGCTCACCATTATCGCCGATGAAGCCTTGCAAAGACGGCTCATTGAGGACATCAAAAAACTTGGCGCAAAAGGCTACACGCTCGAGAAAGCCTACGGCGAAGGCGATAGCGGCGGTCGCATTAGTCAGTGGGAAGGCGAAAACATTCGCTTGGAAATGCTCGCCAGTGCAGAACTTGCAGAAAAAATTTTAGACAAAATTTCACGCGATTACTTCGACAGATATAGCATCATCGCCTATCTGTGCGACGCGCAGGTTTTGCGGGGCGAGAAATTTTTGTAAGAGCGTCGCACCCTCTTTAGAAGCTCGCGCAGTCTTGTGCGGGCTTTTTGTTTTATATTCGGCTTCCAAAAATTATCTGATTATGACCGATATTTACATGCTCCGCGAGCTCGAGCAAATCAAAGCCATCGCCGACCCGCTCCGCTTGAAAATCCTTCACGTCCTTTCCGAAAAAAGCATGACGACGAAACAAGTCGCCGAACAATTAGGCGAGAATGTCAATAAACTCTATCATCACGTTGAAACGCTTGAATCGGTCGGTTTAGTCAAACTCACCCACACCAAGCCGAATCGCGGCACGCTTGAAAAGTATTACAAAGCCATCGCCAAACACTTTACGCTCTCTCCCGTGCTGTTTGAAGTGCGTCTCGATACCGACGAGGCGAAATCTTCAACGACGGAACTGACGTTCTCTTCCGCCTTGCAATCGACGCTTTCGGAGTTGAAAGAAAGCCTCAACAAAAAACTCATCAAGCCCGCCAATTCGCATCCGTTTTTTCAGCGATTGCAAATTCGCACGTCCAAAGAAAAAGCGATGAAATTGCAGGCGCAATTCGAGGAGTGGATTGCCGAATGCGAAAAAGCCAATCAAAAAAATGGCGAGCATCTTTACGGCATTACGGCGACGTTTTATCCCATCGCCGAATCCAAAAAGCACGACTAATGGATTTTCAAGCGATTCTTGGGAATCTCCTTTCCCCGATGATTTTAGCGTTCTTGTTGGGCGTGATAGCGACGCTCCTGAAAAGCGACTTGAAATTTCCCGAAGAACTTTACCTTTCTCTGACGATTTACCTTTTGATTGCCATTGGCTTGAAGGGCGGCTATAAACTTTCGCTCACGCCCGTGTCGGAGTTTTACAAGCCGCTTGGATTCGCGTTGCTGTTGGGCGCGTTGATTCCGATGTGGTCGTTTGCGATTCTGCGCTACTTGGGAAAATTCGATGTGCCGAACGCGGCGGCGATTGCGGCGCATTACGGCTCGGTTTCGGCGGCGACATTCAGCGCGACGCTCGCCTTTCTTGACGCGCACGAAACCGCTTACGAAGGCTTTATGCCCGGCTTGCTTGCCGTCTTGGAAGTGCCTGCGATTCTCATCGCGATTTTCTTGGCGAAGTCGCTCGATAAAAACGGCAAGACGGGGTCGCTTGGCGACGTGATGCGCGAACTCTTGACGGGCAAAAGCACGATTCTGCTCGTCGGCTGTTTGCTAATCGGATTGCTTGCGGGCAAAAGCGGGTGGGAGCAAGTCTCCCCATTTTTCGATTTGCCCTTTCGCGGCATCTTGATGCTCTTTTTGCTCGAAGCAGGATTGGTAACGGGACGGCGCTTGGGCGACTTAAAGCGCGTCGGTTTTTTTCTTATTGGGTTTGGAATCGTGATGCCGCTCTTGCATGCGCTTTTAGGGTTGGCGGCAGCCAAATGGTCAGGCTTGTCGCTTGGCGGCGCGATGATTTTCGCCGTCTTGATGTCGAGCGCCTCCTACATCGCCGCGCCCGCCGCCTGCCGCGTGGCGTTGCCGCAAGCCTCGCCGACCTATTACCTCACGGCATCGCTTGCCATTACCTTTCCCTTCAACATCATCATCGGATTGCCGATTTACTACGAGCTTGCGCAATGGCTTTACGGCAGTTCATAACTCGATTGAGCAATGTTCGAGACGCAAAAACTCATCTTCGTTGGCGGAAAAGGCGGCGTGGGCAAAACAACCGTCGCTTGTAGTTTGGGCGTGCATCTTTCCGACCGCTTCAAAACCCTTGTTATTTCAACCGACCCAGCGCACTCCGTTTCCGATAGCCTCCAACAACCGATTGGCGAACAAGTGAAAAAAGTCAATCACACAGCGAATCTTTTCGCGCTCGAAATCAACGCCGAAAAAATCTATCACGAATTTCTTGTTGCCAATCGTCAAAAACTCAAACGCATCATGGACACCGCCACAAATCTCGATGATGAAGACATCGACATGATGCTCGAGACCACAATCCCCGGATTAGATGAAGTCATCGGATTGAAAACCGTTACCGACTATGCTTCGCAACGCGATTACGATAAAATCATCGTAGACACTGCGCCAACCGGACACGCGCTCCGACTGCTTTCCATGCCACACCTGCTCGACGATTGGATAAAAGTCATGGCAAAACTGCGATGGAAATACCGCGAAGTCGTAACCACCTTCAAAGGCATCTATGAACCCGATATGGGCGACGACTTTCTGGTCGAGATGAAAAAAACGGTCAAACGCATTGAGTCGCTTTTGAAAGACGCAACCGCATGCGAGTTCCTACCTGTTAGCATTCTCACCGATATGGCGCTTGCCGAAACGGAACGACTCACCAAAACCTTGCAAGACTACGGCGTTTCGACGCGATACTTAATTGTGAATCAAGTTCTCACTGACATTCACGACGGCGCGTTTTTTCACAAGCGAAAGCAAGAACAAGCCATCTTCAAGGCGCGCGTGAAGCAAGCCTTCCCAACCTTTCGCGTGATTGAAATTCCCCTTTATGCCGAAGAGGTCAAGGGCATTGAAGCGTTGAGGAAAGTCGCAGAGGCGCTTATGTGAACCCCGGTGCGAACCCCTGCGTCTCTGCGAGACACGTCCCCCTTACGAAAGCGTGTTGAACCCCTGTGTCTCTGCGAGACACGTCCCCTTTGGGAAAGGGGACGGAGAAGCGCGGCGGCGTGTGAAAATGGCAAGCGCGAGAGTGAAGCAATGATGCGAAAGCATAGCGGCGCGAAACTTGTCCCCTTTGACAAAAGGGGACGTTTTGACGCAGTCAAAACAGGGGTTCTCAAAGTGAGGCGAACCCCTGTGCCTCTTCGAGACACGTCCCCTTTGCAAAAGGGGACGGGGGGCGTGATGGCGCGCGAAACCCTGTCAGCGTAGCAAAAAAAATTTTTCAACCGCTTGGAATTATCCTTTATATCTCATAGTTTAGATTAAGTCTAAATAATAGTTGAAGGAGTTAAAAAAATTTTCAAGGAGAATTAAAATGCAGACGCAATCTTCTAAAACGACGGTCTATCAAACTTCGCGCGGCAATGTCATCAGCAACGAGGGGTGCGCCACCATTCAAGTAGAATTTGGAAATCTGTTCTTGCGATTTGATTTCAAGGGCTTTGAAGCCTTCAAGCAAAGCATCGATTCAATCGATTGGAAGCGGAGCGAAGCGGGAAACGAGAAGAAGCCCTATCACCGAAAAATTTTCGTCGCCCTTCAACCGTCGGGCATTACGATGGCGTTTCATCGCGAAGAAATCGAGGAACTGAAAAAATTGCTCGATGGCGCGTCGATTGCGCTCACCGCCAAAAGACTTTCGGCGCAAGCAACGGCGTATCCGCTCAATTAAAATCTCCTCTTCGTTTTAAGGTTTGTTCTTTCAGCGTGATTAGCCATAGAAAAGCCTCGTTCTTGCTCAGGGAAACGGGGCTTTCTTTTTTATCCTCGATTTTTTCATACCTTCGCAAAATTCTCTCAACAGAACGCCATAACGCGCAATGACCCAAGTCTTTTCGCCAAAGCCGCTCAAACTTCGCGAAACCTAACCACCTTCAATCACAATGACCGAACTCATTTGGGACGGCAAATACAAAGACGGAAAAAAGGTCGCCCCGCGCTGATGAAGAGCCCTGTGCATCTGGCGAGGCACATCCCCCTTACGAAAGCGTGTTGAACCCCTGTGTCTCTGCGAGACACGTCCCCTTTGGCAAAGGGGACGTAGGCTGTGGTGGTGGCGTGGAGAGTGTGGTGATGCGGAGAGTGTAGTGGAGCGTGAGGGTGTGTAGTAATGCGAGAGCACAGCGGTGCGGAAACAGTCCCCTTTGAAAAAGGGGACGTTTTGACAAAGTCAAAACAGGGGTTCAAAACAGGGGTTCTCAAAACAACGGAGGCAAGAGCGATGACCAAAATTTTCAATCGAGTGGAAGAGAAGCCGAAGCGGCGAGCGTTGCGCAACGAGATGACCAAAGCCGAGCGCATCATTTGGTCAAGATTGAGCCGGCGGCAGATTGAGGGCGCGCGTTTTTTGCGGCAATACAGCGTGGAGCATTTCGTGTTGGACTTTTATTGCCCCGAACTCAAATTGGCGATTGAAATCGATGGCGCAACGCACTTCACGCCCGAAGCGCAAGACTACGACGCAATGCGACAAACGCACATTGAACAATATGGGATTCGTTTTTTGCGCTTTACGAATGACGATGTTTACTACCGACTCAATGGCGTGGTTGAGAAAATTCGCGCGACGGTGCAAGCATTGCGGGCAGGCTCGTGAAGCAAACCTCTTGCGTAACCCCTGTGCCTCTGGCGAGACAAGTCCCCTTTACGAAAGGGAACAGGTACGGAGGGGCGCGGTGGTCGTGCGGAGGGTTATGGTAGTAATGCGAGAGCACAGCGGTTTGGAAACAGTCCCCTTGAAAAAGGGGACGTTTTGACAAAGTCAAAACAGGGGTTTTGTAGGAAAACAATTACTTGAAAACGCTTTGCGGAACTTTTGGCAGGAATCAGCGCCTCGCTTTTAAGTTGAGCAAGCGAAAAGCCATCTCAAAAAACGCTTCGAGAGAGATTGGAGTTATCGCGCTCACAACATTCATCTCAACCAATGGCTTATCAAACTTCAATCGTTTGGTTTCGCAACGATTTGCGGTTGCGAGACAACGAAACGCTTTTTCGCGCAAATGAGTCTTCAAAAACCCTCGTCCCGATTTTCGTTTTTGATGAACGTCACTTCGGCGCAACGCGATTCGGCTTCAAAAAGACAGGCGCGTTTCGCGCGAAGTTTCTGCTCGAGAGCGTCGCCGATTTGAAACGGTCGTTTCAAGAATTGGGGAGCGATTTAGTCTTGCGCGTCGGCAAGCCTGAACTCATCGTGCCTGAATTGGCGCGACAAGTGGGCGCAGACGCCGTCTTTTTCAGCGAAGAATCTACTGATGAAGAACTTACAGTCGAGCGCAATCTCAAACGCGCATTACACACGCATACGATTAAGTTTCACACGGTTTGGCAGTCGACGCTCTATCACAAAAACGACCTGCCGTTCTCGCCCGAAAAACTGCCTGATGTGTTCACGACCTTTCGCAAGCAAGTCGAGAAGTTTGCCAAAGTTCGCGCGCCCTTTCCCGCTCCGAAAACGCTCAATCCGATTCCGCCAAGCGTGGAAGTCGGCGCGATTCCAACGCTCGAACAACTTGGACTCACAAGCCCAACCGACGACGCGCGCGCGGCGATTCGCTTCAAAGGCGGCGAACGCGAAGCGTGGAAACGCCTCGACGATTACTTTTGGAAAACGGATTCGCTCCGACGCTACAAAGAAACGCGCAACGGACTTTTGGGCGCGAATTACTCGTCAAAGTTTTCGGCGTGGCTTGCCAACGGCTCAATTTCCCCGCGCACGATTTACGACGAAGTCAAACGCTACGAATCAGAACGCATTGCAAACGAGTCGACCTATTGGCTCATCTTCGAACTGATATGGCGCGATTACTTCCGATTTCTTTCGCTCAAACTTGGCAATCGCATTTTCAAAAAGCGCGGCATTAAAAATCAACCCGTCGCGCTCTCGCAAGACGAAGAGAAGTTTCAAGCGTGGGCGGAGGGCAGAACGGGCGTGCCGTTCATCGATGCCAATATGCGCGAATTGCGAGCGACGGGCTTTATGTCGAATCGTGGTCGGCAGAACGTCGCCAGTTTTCTCGTCAAAGATTTGAAAGTGGATTGGCGAATGGGCGCGGAGTGGTTCGAGTCGCTCCTTGTCGATTACGACGTGGCAAGCAATTACGGCAACTGGAATTATGTCGCGGGCGTGGGCAACGACCCGCGCGAAGACCGCTACTTCAATCCGCTCCGACAAGCGTCGATGTATGACCCCAACGGCGACTATGTCCGCCATTGGATTCCCGAATTGAGCAAACTGCCCGTGCCGCTCATTCACGAGCCGCACAAAATTTCGCCCATGGAATCGACGCTCTACGGCGTTGAACTTGGCAGAGATTATCCGCGTCCCATCGTCCGAATCAAATCGGCGGAATAGAATCGGGGAAATTAAAAAGCCCTCTCTCCGCAAGGTGCGAAAAGAGGGCGGCGAAAGCCAAAATGCGAAAAGGGGATTAGTAATGACCGCCAACAGCTTGAATCGTAGGCATCAAACTTTGCGGCGTGAATTGGCGCAAGAACTCTTCGCTTGCAAGTCCGTTGCCGCCGACGGGGCGAGCGGACGAAACGCGGAAGATGCCATCGGGCAAGTTGCGCGTGTTAATGGCAGGAATGCTCGCGTTGAACTCGCGCTCGATAATCGGAATCATCTGATTGGCGACGATGGCGTGTCCTTTCGGTCCAGGATGAACACCGTCAATCGTGAAGATTCCGCCCGTCAGGAAGGTGGCGCGAAGTTCTTCGCCATCGGGCGACGTGATGCCTTGCTGAACGACTTGGTTGAAGAGCGTCGCAATGTCAACTACAAAAATGCCGTTGGCTTGGCTGTTTTTGCCGTTGATGAAGGCGTTGTATTGCGCAACGGCATCGTTGGCACTGGCGATTTCGGCTTGGTCAAGCGTGAATTGGTCAGGAAGCGGATTTTCGCGCGAACCAATCGGGCGCGTGGTATCCACGCCTGCGCCGTTGGTAAAGCCTGCGGTCAGTTGTTGAAGGTTCAAAGTAGATTGACCTTGAAGGGCGCGCGTATTGTTGATGCTCGCAAGCAAGAGCCGCCAGAGCGTGCCTTTTACGCCCGTCGTGGTGTCGCCAATGAAACTCACGCCTGTGCCGCCGGGCAGAAGCACCATAAATTTTGAAACATCGCCGACGTCGCCCGTTGCGACGCTATCCACCCTATTTCCTTTGGCATAAAACAAGCGCGGCAGTTGACGCGCGGTGGCGACGGCGCGCGCATTCGGACCGAGAAAGGTCGCAAACGGAATCGTGGCGACGTTGGGAATGTTGAAGACGATGATTTTCACGTTCGGAACTTGCGCTTTGACGCGCGCCAGAATCGTGTCGTATTGCGCTTGAAATGCGTTGAATGGATAAATCGGCGTAACACCGCCGCTGGTAATGAATCCCAAGACTTCATTCGCGCCCGTCCATAGCGTAACCAATTTCGGAAGCGAATCGGGTTGTGCGCGCATCAGGTTGATGCCTTGTTGAACGCCATTGCTTCCAAACGCTTGATTGCGGAAAATGAATTGGTAGAACGGGCTTGCTCTTCCCGTGCCGAAGCCAAAAGGCGCGTCGCTTAAAATGTCTGACGCAAGCGAGCCAGGAATGCCGAGATTGTTGTAAGGACGATTGAGCGTCGTCAAACCGTCGGGTTGCAAGTTGGCGGTTGAAAGGTTCGTTCTCGTGATGGGCGTGCCTGCGCCTGAAATGCCGACGAGTTCCACGCGGTTGCTCACGAGACGCACGCTGCCTGGCGCGGTGGGGTCAAACAACACGCCGCCCAAGCCAGGCGAGCCAAAAGCGGGGACTTTGAACAAACTGTCGGTCGTCGCGCCGTGAACGGCTTTGGCGAGCAGGTAGTCGTAGGAGTGCTTTTGTCCGCCTTGCGCGTCGTCGGCATAAAGCGAGCCGTTCATAAAGCCCGCCGTCAGACTGATGCCCAGCCCGACGTGACGTGCGGCGTTGTATTTTCCTGCGCGGAGTTCTTTGGGAGGCGTGCCACTATCGTTGGTGGCGTCGTCGCCGCAACCAAACAGCGTGGCGGCGCACAGGGCAATGCAAAGCGAAGCGAGTTTAAGGTTTCGCATATCTTCTCTTGTCTATAAGGTTAAATTAAAATCTCAACGTGGCTTTGCGTTGAGCGTTAGTTAAACGGGCGGCTATTTAAGCAAACTCGCCAAAAAAAAGAAATGCGCGTTGGCGGTCGAACGGCAAGCACTGCGCGCGGGTGATGTTTGATTTCCCCGCTTTGCAAATCCGCTCAAAAGCGTAAATTCAGCGCAGTTGTTTTCATCAAAGGAGCATTACAATTAACTAAACTTCAATCAACTAACTGCTCAAAACAATGAGAAACGCGATACGAATCGCGGCAAAGCCGCTTTTTGTTTTACTTTTCCTTTTCCTTCCCTCTGCCACATCTTTCGCGCAAGGCGTGCTGAAAGGCTCGGTTGTTGACGCAAAAACTTCTGAAACGCTCCCTGGCGCAACCATCAAACTGCTTGGCACGAAGTTCGGCGCAAAAGCCGATGGAAGCGGCAAATTCACTCTCTCTATTCCCGAAGGCTCTTACAAAGTTCAAGCCTCATATGTGGGCTATCAGTCGGTCGCAAAGAATGTGATGGTTCAAAATGGCGAAACCATCACGCTCGATTTCAAATTGCAGACACTCGAAACGTTCGTCAACGAAGTGGTGGTAACGGCATCAAAGGGGCGACAAGAGAAAAAGTTAGATGCGCCAATTACGATTGAAACGATTGGGTTCGATGCGCTCAAACAAACGGCGAGCACGTCGCCCTTGGGCGCGGCGGCAAAACTCAAAGGCGTGGATTTCGTCGAGCGCGGCATCAACACGGTCGACATCACCTCGCGCGGCTTGAACACGCAGTTCAACACGCGCATGCTCACGCTGATTGACGGACGCTTGGCGACGCTTCCTGGTCTTGGCTTGCCGCAATTTTCGCTCGCGCCGAATCCGCCGCTCGACATTGCCTCCGTCGAAATCGCGGTCGGTCCCGCGGCGGCTCTTTACGGTCCAAACGCGCACGCGGGCGTGGTGAATATCATCACCAAAGACCCCTTCACTTTTTCGGGCGCGGAAGTTCAGGTTCGCGGCGGCTCGCAATCGCTCTACGACATCGGCGCGCGCTACGCCGACCACATCGGCAACTTTGGCTGGAAATTCACGGGGCAATTTATGCGCGCCAATCAGTTCGAGAGCGGCAATTTGTTCATTTATGATTTTCCAAAAACCGTCGGCGAAAACCAAACGATTATCACGCCCGAAACGCCCGCGCAACGCCGATTGCGCCAAAGCGACATCGACAATTTGCGAAACATCGGCAAGGCGTTCACCGAGCGACAACTTTCCACGCTCGAAGCCTCGCTTCGCAAAATTGATGGCGCGCTCTATTATCAAAGCTCGGTCGTCAACGCGAAGTTCGCCGCAGGCTACTCGGAATCCAACGGCTTCGTCGGTAGCAACTTTGGCGTGCTGGAAGCCAACGGATACAGCATTCAGTATCAAAACCTTCAACTGACGGGAACGATTGGAGAAGTCGGCTGGTATGCGCAAGCGACGCGCACGGCGAATTCGGCGGGCAACTCGTTTCAGTTGCACGACAAAGCCGAATTTATGGCGCGCGCCTTCGGCGCCGCGTTTATGGGCGTTGACCCGCGAACCCGCCCGCCGCAAAACTTGGTCTTTCCGTTCAGCACCACGCCTGAACAATACAACAACATTTTCAGCCGAATGGACAGAGCCTACATCGACTCCGCCTCGATTGCGGTGGATAATTCAGAACTGTGGGATTCAGAAGCGCAACTGCGCTATACGATCGCAAACACGGACATCGTCGGCGGATTTCAATACCGCTACTACAATCCGAAAGCCAGTTTCCTTTCGGGGACGGACAACCCTGCGGCAGTCGCGTTTGGCGCGGCGCGCGACATCAGCGCGACCGAAATCGGCGGCTACTTGCAACTCGACCGACGCTTCTTCGACAACAAATTGCGCGCAACCCTCGCCGCCCGCTATGACAAGCACACTTACTACGACCCGCAGTTCAGCCCGAAAATTGCGTTTGTTTATTCGCTCACGCCTGAACAAAACATTCGTGTAAGTTTCAATCGCGCCTTCAAAGTGCCCGTTATTCTTGAAAATCATCTTTTCTTGCTCGGTGGATTGGCGCGCGGCAACGTCGGCGGATTCACGGTCATCACGGGCGGCGGCGGCATTCCAGATTTAGCCGCCGCGGTTGATTCCGCCATCGCCCAAGGCAGAGCCATCACCCGTTACGACGCGCTTCGTCCCGAACAAGTCAACTCCTTCGAACTCGGCTACAAAGGCGTGATTTCCGACAAGTTCTTCTTCGATATCGTCGGCTATTACTCCATTTACAACGACTTCATCAGCCCCGCGTTTGAAATCGCCAATCCCGCGCCCGCCGACCCGCTTGTCGCGCCAACCTACGCTTACGACAATCGCACAGGGCGCATTCTCACGAACACCGCAGGACAAACGGGGCGCGTGATTACTTACTTCAACTACGGCAAAGCCACGATTTTCGGCTTCGATATCGGCGCAACGTATTTCTTCACCAAAGATGTTTCCCTCGAGAGCAGTTTCTCGTTCATCAACCTTGCTGATTCCGACAATCCCTTTGAGGCGCAAGGCATTCCGCTTGTGCTCAATGTGCCCACAACGAAATACAAAGCCACACTGACGGCGAAAAATCAACTCGTGAAAAATTCGTTTATCTCGCTTCACGGTCGGCACATTCCGGGATACTTGTTCCGCGCAGGTCGTTGGAACGGCACGCTCGAAGACCGCACTGTCGTCGACCTCACGCTTGGCTACGACTGGAAACCACAAGGCGTAACCTTCCAAGTTGGAATGAACAACATTTTTGATAACAAAACGCCCGACGTGCTCGGTGCGCCGATTATGCGGCGCTTCGTTTCCGCCACCGTAACCTATGGCATCGGCGGCTTCGTTGGGAATTAAGTTAGAGGTCTGAGGTTGAAGGACAGAAGGAGCGCAGACCTCTTTTCGCAGAAGAGGAGATTCATCGTAACGTTCTTTTAATCGGACAAACGTTATTTTTGCCGCATCGTTGAAATGCCGCGCGCAAGTTTCAACGACGCGATGTGGCTTTCGGAAACACCGAAGAGCGCGAGGCATTTAAGCGCATTGCTGCAACGCCGCCGCCTCGCGCTCATTAGGCGAAGGATTTGTCTTCTTGAAACCGCTTCCTCAATCTCCTGACGATGCAATGATGGACAACGCTGTTTTTGACTTTTGCCGAATCATCTTCGAACACTGCTGCGATGGCATCGTTCTGACGAATCGCGACGGTTTGATTTTGCAAGCCAATCAAGCCTTTGCCGACATTTACGCGACGCGCCAAAGCGACCTTGTGGGGAAGCCAATTTGGAGCGTTCTGCCGCCAGAGCAACAAGAAAAATATCGGGCGATTTGCGACGCGCTGTTCTCGTCCGCCGAATCAGGCGCAAAGTTTGAGACGGTAATTCCCGGCGGCGGTCCGTCGAGCGTCTTGCTCGAGACCACCGTTTATTTTGCAGAGCCTGCGGGCGCAAGAAGCAAGATGCTCTCGCTGGTGCGCGACATCACCGAAAGAAAAAACAAACCGCGCCACGACGACCTGAAAGTCGAACTCGAGCTCCTGCAATCCCAATTCCAAGAACTGTTGTTGGAGCAAAAGAAAACCGAGAAAAAACTGCTCGACTCCCAAGCTGAACTGCGCAAGAGCCAACAACTCTTTGAATCCATCGCGAAAAATTTCCCCAACGGCGCCATCAATGTCTTGGACAAAGATTATCGCATCGTCTTCACCGACGGGCAGGAGTATCGCAAATACAACTTGAACCCAACTGACTTTGTTGGGCAACCGATTGACGTTTTCTTCCCGAACAAAGATTTAGCCTTTTACAAATCGCTTTACGACAAAGTCTTTCAAGGCGAGACGCAACGTTTTGAGTTCGCAAACAACGGAATGTTCTATGAAAACATCGCCGTGCCGCTTCCCGACGAGAACGGAAACATCAATCAAATTCTAACCGTTACGCTCAACATCACCGAGCGCAAGAAAGCCCAAGCGGAAGCCGAAGAATCGCAATCCCGCATTCAAGCTCTCGTCAATAACTTGCCCGGCGTCACATATCAATTCGTGATGAACCCTGACGGACATTTTTACTATACCTTCATTTCTGAACAAGCGGATAAAATTTTTGGCGTTGACCGAAACGAGATTCTCGCCAACCCTGACCAAATCACCGAGTTCATTCACCCCGACGACTTGCCCTCGTTTTATGACGCGCTCAATCAATCCATTCAAACGCTTTCGCAATTTTATTGGCTGGGGCGAATCGTTTCATCGCAGAAAACCTCATGGCTTGAAGCCTTTGCTCTGCCGCGCAAACTGCCCGACGGGAAAATCATTTGGGACGGGATTCAATTCGACATTACCGAGCGCATCGAGCGCGAAAAGCAAATCGAACGCTTCGACGAGCAACTCAAACTCATCGTCAAAAACGCGCCCATCGTGCTGTGGTCGCTCGATAAAGACGGTCGCTTTACGATGTCGGAAGGGAAGGGTTTGGAGAAATTAGGCTTCTCGCCTGGAGAGCCGGTCGGTCTTTCCGCCTTTGAGTTGTATGGGTTTAATCAAACCTTCGCGAATTGCATTCACAGAACGCTTGCGGGCGAGACGGTCGAGTTTGAAACGCGAGATAATTTCATGGACAATCTCGTGGCGTTCAAGCATCTCTTGCAACCGATGCGCAACGCGCAGGGAGAGATTACGGGGGTGCTCGCCATCAGCATTGATTCAACGGAAGAGCATCGCGCCAAAGAAAGCAAAATGCGATATCGCGCGCTGGCGAACAACATTCCATGCGCGGTCTTTCAAGCCGAAACGATGCCTGACCTGACCCGAAAAATCACATTCGTTGGCGGGGGCATTCGTCAATTCGGCGTCAAACCCGAAGAGATGATTGGCTACAACGACATCGCGCTGCGATTTTTGCACCCCGATGACCTTCAAAGTTTTTACAAAGCTATTGGAGAGTCGCATCAAACGCTCAGACCGTTTCGTTGGGAAGGGCGCGCGCTCATTCGCGGCAAAACCCTGTGGATTGAAGTCGCCGCCACGCCGCGCCGCTCCGACGAAGGCGTCGTGCATTGGGAAGGCATTATCTTGGACATTTCAGAGCGAAAAGACATCGCCGCCAAACTCATCGAGGCGATGCGCATCGCCAACATCGCCACCATTGAGGTCGACCTGCAAAAACGCGAACTCATTTACAGCGACCGATACATTGAGCAACTGGGCGCGACGCTTGAACAACTCGGCGGTTCTCGCGTCGCCAAGTTCGATGAAATTGGAAAAGGGTTCGTGCTTCAAGAAGACCTGCCAATCATCGCCGCTCAACTGGCAAAGGTCGATGTCGCCAAATCGCAACGCAGATTCGCCAATGAGCCTTTTGAATTTCGAATCCGACGCGGCGACACGGGCGAAATCCGAACGCTCTACGTGTTCAAGACGGAGGTCTTTTACGACGCGGAAGGCAACGCCACGCACGCCATCGCCACGATTCAGGACATCACCGAGCGAAAAGCCCTTGAATCCGCTTTGCGCGAACTGAACGAATCACTCGAGCGGAAAGCGCAAGAGCGGACGGCGGAACTTCGTCAGAGCGAAAGCCTCTACCGCGCCATCGCCGAAAACTACCCCAACGGAATGGTCGGCATTTACAATCGCGCTTTCGTTCTGCTCTTCACGGACGGCACGGAATATCAACGCTTGGGCATCGACGCGGCAACCTTGATTGGGCGTTCGCTCTTTGACATTTATCCCGAACACGTCGCGCCCATCATCGCCTCGCGCTTTAATCGCGCTTTCAACGGCGAGGTGGTCAATTTCGAGTTGTCGCTCGGCGGAGGCGATTACTTCTATCTCGTCTCTCCGATTCGAGAAGAAAGCGGCGGCATTGAGCGAATCCTCGTCATCGCTCAAAACATCAGCGAGCGCAAACAAACCGAGCGACTGCTTCGCGAAAGCGAAGAACGCTATCGCTTGGTCATCGAGCAAACTGGACAACTCGTCTACGACTTGGATTTTAAGACGGGCGAAAACAAATGGTCGGGGGCAATCGAAAAGCTGACGGGCTACCTGCCTTCCGAATATCAAATTTCCGTTGCGCAGTGGGCGGCGGAAGTTCACCCCGACGATAGAGATTATGCGACGCGCTTGCTTGAAGAAACGATGGAAAGCGGCGAACCGTATCGCGTCGAGTATCGCTACCGACGCAAAGACGGCTCATACTTTTGGGTCGAAGACAACGGTGTCTATCTCAAAGATTCTTCGGGAAAGCCTGTCCGAATGCTCGGCGCGATGAAAGACATCACCCCCCAAAAAGAAATCCAAATCGAAAAACAGCGACTCGCCGAAAAAGCGATGCAGTCGCAAAAGTTGGAATCCATCGGCACGCTGGCAAGCGGCATCGCCCACGAGTTCAACAACCTGCTTGCCATCATCTCGCTTTCCAACGAACAACTTCAAACGCAAACCGAAAACGAGTTGATTCTTAAAAACGCCAAAACGATTCAAAAGACGGTCGAGCGCGGCACGCACATCGCGCGTCAACTGCTCGATTTCTCGCGCTCCGAACAAACCGAAAAACAACCGATTGAACTCTCGCGACTGATTGACGAAATCACGACCACGCTTCGCCGATTGCTCAAAAAGAACATCACCGTTCAGGGCATTCAATCCGTTGAGCAATCGTGGATTATGGGCAACGACAAACAACTGTATCAAGTCTTGCTCAATCTCGGCATCAACGCGGGCGACGCGATGCCGAGCGGCGGCATTTTGAGTTACAGCCTATCAACGTCGCGCTACAACGACAAGCCCTACGCCGTGATTCGCGTCAAAGACACGGGCACGGGCATTCCGCCCGAAGTCAAAGCGCGAATGTTCGAACCTTTCTTCACTACCAAAGGCGTGGGCAAAGGCACGGGGCTTGGGCTTTCCATCGTTCACGGCATCGTTGCGGCGCACGGCGGACAAATCGAGGTCGAGACCGAACTTGGCAAAGGCACGATGTTTACGCTGATGTTCCCGCTTCTTGAAATTTCAAAATCAGACGTTTCGGAAGAATCCGCGCCTGTGGATACGATGGGTGAAGAAACTTTGCTGATTGTCGAAGACGAGCCATTCCTGCGGACGCTTTTAGCCAAGATGCTACGCGAAAAAGGTTATGCCGTCATTGAGGCGGGAGACGGCGAAGAAGCGTTGAGCATTTTTGAAAATCGCAAAGAGAACATCGACCTCGTAATCACCGACACAGGAATGCCGAATATGGACGGATGCGAACTGATCGAAGAACTGCGTCGCAAAAAGGAGGATATGAAGTTCGTCGTGATGACGGGCTATATCGATTCAGAACAAGCGCAGCGACTCGCCAAAGAACAAGTCGATGTCGTCTCGAAGCCTTTCGATATGGCGGAAATGTCGGCAATCATTCGCAATGTGCTTATGCGCTAACGGTTGATGTTGGGTAGGCAAATGCGAACAGCAGAGATTATCTTTGCGATTTTCACCATCAATCATTTTGCCAATGCGCGCACTTCGTTTTCTTCTTTTCATCACGCTCTTATTTAGTCTGTCATGTTCTTCACGCAAAGACGCAACATCGTTTCGCGCTGAAACCGTCGTCATCGGCATTGCGAATGATTTTGACCACCTCAATCCGCTGCTGATTCAGTTCTCGATTTCGCGCGAAGTCTGCATGCTGCTTTTTCCGAAACTCGTTCAAGCCGAGTATGATTCATCGAGCGGCGAGGTGAAGTTTTTGCCGTCGCTCGCGACGCGATGGACATTTTCGCCCGACGGCAAGCAAGCGACCTTCTTTCTCAGAAGCGACGCAAAGTGGGAAGATGGAACGCCGATTACCGCTTCGGATTTGAAGTTCTCGTATCGGCTCTACGCAACGCCCGCCGTCGCCAGCACGCGCCAACATTATGTCAGCGACCTTTTGCGCGACAAAAACGGCGACCTTGATTTCGAGCGCGGCGTTCAAACGCCCAACGACACGACCCTGATTCTGAACTTCTCTCGCGCGCTTGCGCCAAACATTATCCTTGACCACTTCTACGATTTGATGCCCGTTCCCAAACATATTTTTGAAAAGATTGAGCCGAAAGAATTGCGCGCGCGCTCGGCGGAATTGCCCGTCGTATCGGCAGGTCCATTCCGCGTTGAAAAATGGGAGAGGCAAAACGAACTCGTCTTGATTCGCAACGAGACGAGCGTTCTGCCATTTCCCGCGAAAACGAAACGCCTTGTCTTTCGCGTCATTCCCGACTACACGACGCGGCTCACCGCGTTTAAGTCCGGAGAACTTGACGCGATGATTGCGTCAGGCGGCATCGCTCCCAAAGACGCGGAAGCCATTGAGCGCGAACATCGCGACAAAAAAATTTGCTCTGTCAGAAACCGCTTGTTTGATAGCGTCGTGTGGCTGTGCGTCGACGGTGACGCATATCGCGAGCGAAAAGAATTAAAACCGCACGCGCTCTTTGGCGACAAGCGCGCGCGCCAAGCGATGACCTACGCCATCAACCGCGAAGCGATTGTCGAGGGCTACGTCGGCGAGGGCAAAGCGACCATCGTCAATACCTCGCTCTCGCCCGCTTACAAAAAAATTCAACATCGCGAGTTACATAACTACGCCTACAATCCCGAAAAAGCCTTGTCGCTCCTCAAAGAAGCGGGGTGGGAAAAAGGCAACGACGGATTTTTGCAAAAAGACGGGAAGCGGTTTTCCTTCACGCTCGCCGCGCCGAAAGGCAACGAGCGACGCGCTTACGCAGGCACGATTATTCAACAAAATCTTCGCGAGATTGGAATTGAATGCAAGTTGGAAACGCTCGAGATGGCTCTCTTCAATCAGCGTCAGAACGAATATCGACTCGATGCCGCGCTATCGGGCTTGTCGGCGGAAACGCTCCCGTTTCAACTCGTGATTTGGGCGGACGATTCGCCGTTCAATTCGTCGGCGTTTCGCAACGCCCGATTCTCGCAAGTCATCGCTGAACTCGGCTCGCCGCAACCGCCCGAAAAAGAACTCGCCTTGTGGCGCGAGTATCAAGCCATTCAGCACGACGAGCAACCGCGAACCTTCCTCTACTACTACGATGAGTTTGAGGGATTCAGCGCGCGCGTCAAAAATGTGAATGTCAATATGCTCGCGATTCTCTTCAACGCGCACGAGTGGGAAGTGGCGAATTAGAAACAGGCGCGCTTTCGTGGATTCCCGCCTTCGCGGGAATGACGGGCAAGAGGGTCGGAAAAAGTTTTTTTTCAAGAGAGCTAATTTTTGCGCTCGCCGAAAATCGCCGTGCCGATGCGTAGGAGCGTCGCTCCTTCCTCAATGGCGATATCGAAGTCGCCGCTCATTCCCATTGAAAGTTCGGAGATTTGGTTGGGATTGGGTGCTATGGTTTTGAGCCGTTCAAAGAGCGCTCGCATTTCTTTGAACTCGTCCCTGACTTTGTCCCTATCGGGCGAGGCAATCGTCATCAAGCCTTTGACTTCAAGGCGGGGAAGCGAGAAAATTTTTTCGGCTTCGGCGAAGAGAGCGTCGGGTTTAAGCCCGTGTTTCGTGGCTTCGGACGAGATGTTGACTTCGAGCAGAATCGGAACGGAGCGATTGTATTTCTTCGCGCGCTTCGAGATTTCTTCGGCGAGCGAAAACTTGTCAACGCCGTGAATCATCGCGATGCGTTCTGCCAAGTATCGAACTTTGTTGGTTTGAAGATGTCCGACGAAGTGCCACTCAATCGGCAAGTTCTGCAAACGCTCATCGGCGAATTTCACGAGCAACTCTTGCACGTAATTCTCGCCGAACACGCGATGCCCCGCCTCAAACGCCGTCAAAACATCGGAAGCCGGTTTCGTTTTGGAGACGGCAATCAGCCTGACGCTTTCAGGCGTTCTGCCCGCGCGAACGCAGGCTTCGGCGATTTGCTCTTTGACGCGCCTCAGGTTTTCTGCAATCATTTAAGATTTCTTGTTGGAGTTTCTGCGATAGCGCGATGAATCGCGATTCGAAGTTACGGCTTCTTTTGAGAAAAGAGCCACTCGTAGAGTTCTTCGGTCGCAAACGCGGGCGACCATGCGTTATGCCCGACAAACGCGAACTCCGTGTATCGCGCCCGCCCGCCGCGCGCCCGCAACGAATCGACCATCGCGCGAGACCATTCAACTTTGATGATGGAGTCATCGCTTCCGTGAAAAACCCAAATCGGAAGATGCGAGATGCGATGCGCTTTCGTTGCGTCGCCGCCGCCGCAAATTGGCACAGCCGCCGCGAACAGCGAGGGATTGCGCATCGCGAGTTCCCACGTTCCGAACCCGCCCATTGAAATGCCCACAACGTAAATGCGCGCGCTATCGACCGCCTCTCGCGCCGCGATGAACTTGACGAGTTCGACGAGCAGATCTTGAATGACCGAAGCCGTGTCGGAAAGACGATAGTAGCCAAGTTCTTTTTGATAGGGCGACCACTTCATTTCTTTCGGGCATTGCGGCGCAAGCACGTAGCAGGGGTATTGGTTTTGACGCTTCGCAAATTCCATCGCGACGTGTTTGAGAACGAGGTCGCCGCCATCGTCGCCGCGCTCGCCCGCGCCGTGTAAACACAGCACGAGCGGGTAGGTCGTCCTCTTGCTTGCGCCTTGCGGCTTCAACAGCCGATAGGGAATTTTCAATCCGCGATGCTCGAAGAAACCAAGTTCAAACCGAGCGGTTTCGGGTTGAGCGTTAAGCAAAACGGAAACGCTTGCCAAAACGAGCGCGAGGAGCGTCCGAAGTGGCAAGCGTTGGTTGAGCGTTTGGTCGTTCATCGCGTTGAACGGCTTAATGAACTACGCCTTCGAGGCGGTCTTCCAAATCGGCGTAAAGTTCGCGCAGTTGGTCGAGCGTTTCCGCGTCGGCTTTCCACAAGCCGCGACCGCTGGCTTCGAGCAAGCGTCCGACGATGTTTTTCATCGCTTGCGGATTGGCTTTGGCAAGTCGCTCGCGCATGTTTTCGTCGAGCGCGTAAGTTTCAGCGGCTTTTTGATAGACCCAATCATCGACGCTCTTGGTGGTTGCGTCCCAACCGAGCATATAGGTCATTCGGTTCGAAATTTCGGTCGCGCCGCTGTGTCCGTGCGCGAGCATGCCTTCATACCACTTCGGGTTCAAAAGTTTGGTGCGATACTCAACTTTGAGGGCTTTTCCAACATCGTCGATTTTCGTGTCTGCCGTGAAGGATTCAACATAATTCAGTTTGACGTCTTTGAGTTTGGAGTTGCGCTTTTCGGCGCAGAGTTTCAACGCGCCCGACGTGGAGAAGTAGTGGTCGATGTCCGAAATGCCGAACTCGACGGAGTCGACTTGATGCACGACGCGCGAGACCGTTCCGAGAAGGTTCTGCAAGACTTCGGTTTCTTTGGCGCCGTTGCGCGCGCCGCCGTAGGCAAACGCATTGCGTCGGACGAATTGCGCGTCAAGTTCATCGTCGTTTTCCCAAGCGGAGTCTTCAATCATATCATCAACGTAAGTGCCGTAGGCGCCTGGCGACTGCGTGAAGAGGCGCGAGGTGGCGCTTTCAAATGACAAGCCTTTTTGCATCGCCTCATTGACGTGCTTTTTGATGAAGTTCATCGATTCAGGCTCGTCGGCTTTGGCGGCGGCTTTGACGAGATTGTCCAAGTGATTCATCAGCAAGCCAAACGCATCGCGGAAGACGGGCGAGAGTTGCATCAAGACATCGATGCGCGGACGCTTCAATTCTTCAAGCGGAATGAGTTCGTAATGCGAGATTTTGTTTTGACCATCGTAAGACGGACGCGCGCCCATCAAGCGAATAATCGTTGCGACGGCTTCGCCTTTGGTTTTAATCGTGTCTAATCCCCACAAGACTTCGGCGATGGTTTCAGGATATTCGCCGTGTTCTTCCAAGTGACGCGCAATCAACGCATCGGCGATTTGCGTGCCGCGTGTGAAGGCAAGTTCTGACGGTATCCGCCAAGGGTCAATGGCGTGAATGTTTCTGCCGGTTGGAAGCACGTTCAGCCCGTCGCGAATCAAGTCGCCGCCCGCGCCTGTCGGCAAAAATCTGCCGTTGAGCACCTTGATGACGGCATCAAGTTCATGCTTGTTATCCGATAAAACATGCACCATCGCTTTGCCGTCGTGCATAATTTTTTCCAATGCTTGTGCAGTCTCGTGAGAAATCTCATTTGCGTGAATCAAACTGCGCCAAACCTGCGCAGGGTTTTCTTTTCCGAAAATGGCGTGCTCAACGAAGGCTTTGCATGCATCATCAATTTTTTCACGAAGAGAAATGGCGCGTTCATCGCCTTTGCGCGCGATGCTCGCCAAATGCGCATAGTGTTTGAATGTGCCGCTGTGGTCGAAAGCTTTGAGAAGCAGACTCGGCAAAGTGGTTTCCATACCTTGTGCTTTGAGGCTTTCGGTTACGGTGATGATTTGCGTTTCAATCGGCGTTGCTTGTCCGAAAATGTGAAGTGAGTTCGTGATGAGTCGGTTTTCAAGTTCGTTGAGATAAACATAAAGTCGGCTAACATAATCGCTGAACGCTTCGCCCTCTTTGCGCGGCACGTCGTCGTTGAGCGAAAGCGTTTCGACTTTTTGCATAATAGCTTCTTCGGTATTGGCATCGCCTTTGAGGTTGCGCTCGCGATAGTCGTTAATCATATCGCGCAAGGCAGGCAGTTCTTTGTAAAGTCCGGAGCGCGAAAGCGGGGGAATCGAGTGCGAAATCATCACGGCGTAGCCGCGTCGTTTGGCGATGGACGATTCGCTCGGATTGTTGACGGGATAAATGTAAAAGTGAGGCGTTTCCCCAAGAAGCGCGTCCGACCAACATTTGCGGTTCATTCCGAGTTGCAAGCCGGGCATCCACTCGACCGAACCGTGCATGCCGACGTGAATGAGCGCGTCCGCCTCAAAGGTTCGGCTAATCCAACGGTAGAAAGCAAGGTATTGGTGGTGGGGCGTGTTTTGCTTGTCGAAGAGCAATCGCATTGGGTCGCCTTGCACGCCGATTCGCGGCTGAACGCCGATGAAGATATTTCCGAAACGAATTCCGCCGATGAAGACCGAGCCATCAGGCATAGGCACAATTTCACCTGCAAAATTGCCCCAGCGTTTCTCGATTTTTTCTTGTTCGCGCACCGAAGAGAGTATATCAAATTCAGACTTTGTAACTCGAAGCGCGTCTTTGGAGTTGAACATTTTTTGATGGTCGGTCGCCACATCAAGGGCTTCAAAGAGGGCTTCAGGCGTTTCGGGCAAGTTGCCGATGTCGTAGCCTTCTTTTTCCAATCGCTTCAAAATGGCGAACAGGCTTTTCGGCACATCGAGCAGAGCGGCGGTCGCTTTCTTGCCCAAGCCGGGCGGATAGTCATAGACGACAAAGGCAAGTTTCTTTTCGCGATTCTTTTTGCGGCGCAAACCCACCCATTTGCGCGCAAGTCTGGTGAGCCGCTCTAATCGGTCGGGAACGGTGGTCAATTTGCCGTCAGCAAGCGCGCCCAGAACGACGGGCGCAACCGCGCCGTCCATTTCAGGAATGGAATATGTGATGGTGGATTGCATTGGCAACACGCCCGCTTTGCCCCATTGGTTGTAATCCTGCATAAAGAGCGGGTGCGAGACGACATATGGCACATCTAATTTCGTGAGCAACTCTTCGGCGACTTTGGCTTGCGCACCGGGCTTGGTCGAGCCTGCCGGTCCGCCAACCAACCCGAAGCCAATCATATTGACGAGAAAATCGATATGCTCTTTCATAAGCCACTCGCGCACGGCGACGTGTCCTTCAACGCCCATCACAAAGACGGGCAAGGTGAAAAAGCCTTTGGCTTCGAAGGCGCGAATCGTATCGTCGATGTAAGTTCGTTCTTGAAGCAAATGCTTGCGAATGAAGAGCAGAGCAACACGAGGCGCGTGTTTTTCATCGATGCCGAGTTTGTGTAGATGTTTTTCTTGCCACGCGCGAAAATGTTTGACGTCTTTGAAGTATTCCGTTCCGCCGTGAATGGCGTCGGGGTGATACAGCCCCATCGTTGGAATGTCAATCGCGGGCGGCACATCGAGTTGTTCGCCGTAGTATTCGCGCAAGATGAGTTTGAACATTGAGGCGATAT
Organism: Candidatus Thermochlorobacteriaceae bacterium; assembly: GCA_029263855.1. Lineage (GTDB taxonomy): Bacteria > Bacteroidota > Chlorobiia > Chlorobiales > Thermochlorobacteraceae > JANWWM01. Next base: position 255,925 of record JAJUFC010000001.1, read on the forward strand.
TTTCGGCAACGGGTTGCGACCAATAGGAGTAGATGCTCATCCAGTTCTTAAAATCTTTTGCTTTGTTTGGAATGAGCGGGAGCATGGTGCGCATGAGTTTGAGCAGTTTCACGTAGCCGTAGAGTGCGTCTTCGTCGCGTCCGCGCACCAAGAGTTTCGCAACTTTCTTCACGCCTTCGGGCATGCCGCCCGATTTGCCTTTCAAAACATAACTGCCCGCTTTTGTCAGTTCCATTGCTTCGGGCATGGATTCAAAGACGAAGACGGTTTTCGCAGGCGAATGTTCCACTTGCGATTTGAGCCATTCGGCTTGATTCTTGAACTGAATCATTGAGGCGAAAACGCAATCGGCTTCTTTGAGCGCGTCGGCAAGCGCGGGGTTTTGGGTTTCAAGGTCTTGTTCTGAAAAATTCTGAACGTCAGCGTGCGATGCAAGGCGTGATTTGACTTCCGTCCAAGTGCGGCGATTGTAGTTCTCCATTCCGAGAACGGCGACGATTTTCTTCTTCATAGTCTTCTCCTTCTACTGCTGAAAGGTTACTCTAAAATGTCAGGAAAGAACGGTTCATTTTTAATGCGAGCAAGATAAGGATTTTTCCATTACGATGGTCAAGTACAAAGCGGCGTTATTCGGAATAATCTGATGAGGAGTGAGAAGCAATGTGATTGAGGGCAGGGTAATTAGGTTGCTGTTTGTCGCCGTTTCCTGATATGCCGCGTTTGCATGAGGGAACGGCACTACTGAAAAACATGAAGCATAAAAGTAAAATAACGCGATGGAAAAATCAATCTTGATGATGACGCAAAGGGGGTAGCAGGCTGAAACTATTCGCGTTGACGCGGGTCTAATGCGTCTCGCACGCCGTCGCCGATGAGGTTGAAGCATACCACTGTCAGCACGATGGCAAGTCCGGGAAAGGTTGAAATCCACCAATGGTTCAAGAGGTTATCGCGCCCTTCGTTGATGATGTTGCCCCACGAGGCGGTTGGCGGTTGGACGCCCAATCCCAAAAAGGAAAGCGCGGCTTCGGTGAGAATAATACCGCCAATGCGAAGCGTTGCCGCAATAATGACGGGCGTAAGCGAGTTCGGAACAAGATGCTTGAAAATGATGCGCGCATTTGAGAGCCCCAGCGCGCGCGCGGCTTGAACGAACTCTTGCTCTTTGAGCGAAAGCACCTGACTGCGCACCAAGCGCGAAACGCCCATCCAACTTGTAAAGGCAATCGTTACCACAATCAAAAAAATCGAGTTGCCGAAAGAGGCGATGATGATGAGAATTAAAAATAAACTCGGAAACGCTTGAAGCACATCGACAAGCCGCATGATGAGCGTATCGACCCAACCGCCGAAAAATCCAGATACGACGCCCAAAATCATGCCGAGCGTAATGGCAATAGCGACCACCAAGAAGCCAATCGAGAGCGAAATGCGCGAGCCATAAATGACGCGGCTGAAAATATCGCGTCCGTATTGGTCTGTGCCCATCAAATAAAATTTCTTTTCAATGACGGGCGAGCCGTCGGGATTGGTTTTTAGTTCGGAAAGCGGAAGCGTTTTTTCACGTGAGCCTTGCTTGTAAATTAAATTGTTGGATTCAACGCGGTAAGAATTGACGATTAACTTGCGTTCGGTTTCGCCTCTGAATCGGAGCGCGTAGTTTTGCGTGATAAGCGAATTGGTGAGCGAACTGGCAAAGTCTGTTCCATCGCGAAGTGGAATGGTTTGGGCTTCGGCTTCTTTGAGGAAAAAGCAGTCGAGCGTGGTGCCAGGCGGTTGAAGGGCGGTTACGATGAAATCTTGTTGCGCGTTTGGGTCGTAGGGCGAAAGCATTGGCGCAAGCAGGGCAACGGAGTAAAGCACGGCGGCAATGCACATCGCAACAACGGCAATAGTGCGTTTTTTGAACTCGCGCCACGCAATTTGCGAAAGGCTCATGCTCGATTTCGTTTGCTTGCCCGTCGCCACTTTTTTCCGATACAATCTCACCGAGAGCCACCACGTGCCAAAAAAGCCAACGAGGCAATAAATCGAAGCCACCCAAAATTCGAGAATATCGACCGTGAAAACATCTTTCAAATCTTTGAACGAAACGAACAGGAGCAGAAGCGAAGTGAAGAACGACTTCAAGCCGCCCCAGAAGAGAAATTGATTGGAAAGAATCACCACAAGAAAGAAAGCCATGATGCCGAGCGTGAGCGTGCCTTGAATCGGCTGACCAATACGAAAGAGAGCGACGGCGGGCAGATAGTCGGTCGGAGACGGCACGATGTGCGAATAAGGATTTTCAGGTTCGGCAAGTTCAAAGGCGGCGTTGCGGGCTTTGTTGAGGTCTTTGTTCGCGCCCGTGTTCGCGCCCGTGTTCGCGCCCGTGTTCGCGCTTGATGCGGTTGGTGTTTGTGCCATGTTGCTGAGCAGTCCTACTTTATGACGGTTAAGGTCGAGCGTTCAAAAATTAGCGAGCGAAAAATCTTTGAATGTTTGAATAAAAAACTCTCAAAAATTCTCAGGTAATTTCTCACTAAATTTGGCGCGCCTTCGTTTTGATAGAAGTTTTAAGAATTTAAGACAAATCCGACCTTTATCACAACAAACTCAACACTAAACGGTTTGATACATGAAGTCTGCTACACTTGATCTCGATACGCTTTCACGCTTGAAAGCAGATGCCTTATTGTTATTCAAAAAAGGTCTTGAAGCCGTCAATGGTTACAAGGTTGTTAAAGATGCCTTGCGTCTTGAAGGCGATGTTTTGAATGTGGTGGCGCAAGGTAAATTCAAACAAATTGAAATTTCCAAGTTCAAGCGCGTACATTTAATTGGCGTTGGAAAGGCAAGCGTCTCGATGGCCAGAGGAGCAAAAGAAGTTTTGGGAGAGCGTGTGAGTTCATCGTTCGTCGTTACGAAATATGCTCACGCGAGCGACGCGCCGAGCGATTTGCGCGTGGTTGAATCCGCTCATCCGATTCCCGACGAGAACAGTTACAAAAACGCGCGCGAAATGTTGCGAATATGCAACGAAGCCAAAGCGGACGATTTGATTATCAACGTGGTTTCAGGCGGCGCATCGTCGCTCCTATCGTTCCCTGCGGGCGAGCTGACGCTCGACGACAAACGCTTCACGACGTCGCTCTTGCTCAAATCGGGCGCGACGATTGAAGAAGTGAACAGCGTGCGCAAACATCTTTCAAAAATCAAGGGCGGGCAACTGGCGCGCGCGGCGTTTCCCGCAACGATGCTCACGCTCGTTCTTTCCGACGTGATTGGAGACGATTTGGGAACGATTGCCTCTGGCATTACCTCGCCCGACCCTTCCACGTTTGTCGATGCTTATCGCGTGATCGAAAAATATCGTCTCGAAAAAATCATTCCCGATAGCGCGCTCTCGCGCTTGCAACGCGGAATGGAAGGCAAAATCGCCGAAACGCCCAAACCTGACGAGGAGTGCTTCAAACGCGCTCACAACATCGTCGTTGGTTCGAACCGAATAGCGCTGAAAGTGATTGAAGACAGTGCCAAAGAACTTGGCTACGAAGCCGGAATTTTAACGGATGAACTCAACGGCGAAGCGCGCGAAGTCGCAAAGACCCTTGCAAAACGCGCCAAGCACTTGGCAAAGGCGTCGAGAAAAGCATGTCTCATTGCAGGCGGCGAAACAACGGTAACAGTTGTCGGACACGGCAAAGGCGGACGCAACACGGAAATGACGCTCGCCGCCGCCATTGAACTCGACAACACGCCGAACATCATGTTTTTAAGCGCAGGCACCGACGGAACCGACGGCGAGACAAACGCCGCAGGCGCAATCGCCGATGGCTCAACCCTTTCACGCGCTAAAAATTTTGGACTCGTTGCCAATGAATACTTGCAAAACAATGACTCACATGACTTCTTCAAACTTGTTGGCGACCTCGTTATCACAGGCGCAACCAACACGAACGTGATGGATATTCAAATCATACTGGTGGATTCCACATCGTAAGCCTATTTCAGCACGGCAAATCAAACTTGATTGCCTTTAACTTTTTCTATCAATCAAACAATGAAACCATTCGCGATTTTTCTACTGGCAATCGCTCTTGCAACAGCAGGCTGTTCGCGCAAACAAACCGACATCAACCGCGCCAATTCCGTAACGCACGCCTACATCGCTGACTTTGATTATCTCAATCCCGTTCTGCTTCAAGAAGGCACGAGCCGAGAAATCTGCAATCTGATTTTCCCGCGCCTGTTCGAAGAATACTTCGATTCCGTTCGCGGCATCACGGCGTTTGCGCCGCTCTTTGCCAAGTCGTTTGAAGTCTCGCCCGACCACAAGCAAGTCAAGTTCCTGTTGCGCAACGACGTCAAATGGTTCGACGGCAAGCCCGTAACCGCAAGAGATTGGCTCTTCACTTACAAACTTTACGCCGATACCGTCATCGCCTCGTCGCGTCAAAACTTCGTTACGGAAAACTTCGCGCTCGGCGCAAACGGGCAAGTGGACTTCGAGAAAGCCGTTCAAATTCCAAACGACTTTGAGCTCATCGTCAATTTTGAAAAGCCATTGCCGACGGAAATGCTCTTGAAGTATGTCAATCTCGGATTCATTTCGCGCGAAGTTTGGAAAGATGTCGAGACGATGTCGCCGCAAGAAAAAGTCGCCATTCGCAAAGACGAGCGCAATTTCAACCCCGAAAAAATCATCGGCGCAGGACCCTACAAAGTGGAAAAATGGATTCGCAATCAAGAGTGCGTCTTGGTCGCAAACGAGCAGTGCAACTTGCCGCGTCCGCCGAAAGTCAAATACTTCATCAATCGCTTCGTGCCTGAATACACCACGCGATTAACCCTTTTGAAAACAGGCACAGCCGACATCGTTCAAAACCTCACGCCCGACGACGCAATCGGGCTCGCCAACGACAAATCGTCATCGGTTCAAATTTTTGAGCGCGGCTACATCACCTACGACTATGTCGCATGGATGAACATCGACCAAAAACTTTACAACGAAACCAAACAAATCAAACCGCACCCGCTTTTCGGCTCAAAAAAAGTTCGTCAAGCCTTGACGATGGCAATCAATCGTCAATCCATCATCGACGGCTTCCTCAAAGGCTACGGGCAACTCGCGGTCGCCGATTATCCGCCCATCTGCCTTTGGGCGAAGCCCGACTTGAAGCCCATTCCTTACGACCCCGAACAAGCCAAAAAACTTTTGGAAGAAGAAGGCTGGAAAGTCGGCAAAGACGGCATTTGCGAGAAAAACGGACGCAAATTCAGTTTTCAACTCACCATCAACGCGGGCAATCAACGGCGCAACTACGCCGCCACCGTCATTCAACAGAACTTGAAAGAGATTGGGATTGATTGCCAAATCGAGCAGTTGGAATCGAACATCGTGATGGAACGCACGCGCAAGCGCGAACTCGATGCGTTTCTCTTCGGCTGGATTGTCAGCCCGCCCGATATTGACCCGTCCGAAACCCGTATGTCTGATTTGGAAAAAACGCCTTACAATATGGTCGCCTTTCAAAATCCGAAAGTCGACGAACTCATCAAGCGCGGCAAATCGGAAATCGACCTGATGAACGCCGCGAAGCATTGGAAGGAATACGCAACCATCATTTACGACGAACAGCCCGAAACGATTTTGTATTGGATGACGGGACTTGTCGGCGTGAACAAGCGCGTGAAGAATGTTCGCATTTCGCCCGTCGGCGCGTTTGAAAATTTGATTGATTGGGAATTGCAGGCGGAGGCGAAGTAGCGTTTGCTCGCGAACGACAGTATCAGTAGAAGCATGACTGAGCGAGAGAAGACGATAGAAAGAATCAAACTGCTGAATCAACAAGCGCTTGAAGCGTTAACCAACGATATTGCCGAAGCGGAGCGACGGGCAAACGAAGCGCGCTCGCTCGCAGAGCAAATCGGAGACGAGGAGAACGTTGGCGCGAGTCTCTTGCGCATTGCCGAAGCGGAAATCATTCAAGCGAAATTTCAATCCGCGCTTGCCAAAGCCGAGACCGCCCGCAAAATCGCTCAACGACTTAATCATCGCGAAAAAGAGGCGGACGCGCTTAACGTCATCGCAAGAATCCACTATGTCTCGTCCAACTATGAGCAATCTCTCTCGAGTCTTGAACAAGCGATTGCGCGCTATCGAGACGTGGGCAACGAAAAAAAACGCTTGATATTGGTCGGCAACGTTGGAAAAGTGATGATTGCGCTTGGACGCTATGACGAAGCGTTAAGCCATTTGAACGTCGCGGCAAGCGGCTTCAAACTCGCCAAAGGAAGCGCGAGCCCCTATCACGACATTGGCGACGCGCATTATTATCTCGGCGATTACGCCGCCTCGCTTCATGCCTACCAGACTGCCATCGAGCATTATAAAAGCGTTGAAGACAAAAGCCGCGAAGCCAGTGTTCAAGCCAGCATTTGCAAACTGTTCACGGCGATGGGCGCGCTCGATAAATCCCTCGAGGCGGCGCGGCGCGGGCTTGCCTTGCTGTCCGAAATTGGCGCGGACGCAATGGCGTGGCAATTCCACCGAGAAATTGGGAAAGTCTACTATGAAATCGGAAACGACGAGGCGGCGTTAGAAGCCTTCGAGAAAAGTCTAACCGCTCTCGATGCGTATCAAACCGCCATCGTTCAGCACCATATCGCGAAAATTTACGCGCGCCGAAATCAGATTGAACTAGCGTTAAACCTGCTCCTAAAATGTTATGAGACGTATCAGCAAGTCAAAAACGAAAACGCGCTCATCGCGGGAAGCGCGGAAATCGCAACGCTTTATCTGGACATCGACGACTTTGAACAAGCGCGAGCCTTCGCGACGAAAAGTTTGCAACATTCCCAATCCACGAAAAATCGAAGCGGAGAATGCGTCGCGCGCTTGACGCTCGGAAAAATTCAACTCAAAAAAGGCAACCCCGAAAGCGCACTCACCCAACTTGAAGACGCATTGAAAATCGCTGAAGAAATTAAAGCGAAAAGTCTTTTGCCTGAACTATACAAAACCCTCGCCGAAGCCTCTAAACACATCGGCGAACTCGAACAATCGCTGAAATTCTTCGAGCATTACATCAATTCAGAGCGCGACATCTTCAACGAAAAAAGCGATGAGCGGCTGAAAAATCTGCAAGTCGTGTATCAAGTTGAACAAACCAAACGCGACGCCGAGCGCGAAAAACAAAAACTGCGCGAAATTGACGCGATTAAATCGCGCTTCTTCGCCAATATCTCGCACGAGTTCAGAACGCCACTCACGCTGATATTGGGGCACCTAACTGACCTTGAAGAACTTGAACGCAATGCGAACAAGAAAAATAAACTCAGCGTCATTCGCCGCAGTTCAACCCGTCTTCTCTCGCTCATCAATGAACTGCTCGACCTCTCCAAATTGGAAGCGGGCGAACTTCGCCTGTCCATCTCACAAAACGACCTCGTCGGGTTTGTGAAAGGGCTGACATTTGCCTTTGAATCCATTGCGTATCCAAAAGGCATTGAAATTGAATTTGAATCCAGCGAGCCAACGCTGATGGCTTACTTTGACACCGACAAAGTGGAAAAAATTCTCTCCAATTTGCTCTCCAACGCCTTCAAATTCACAACGCAAGGAAAAGTCTCCTGCCAATTATCGCTTCTCCCGAAAAGCCGCGTCCGCATTGCGATTTCGGACACCGGCATCGGCATTCCGAAAGAACATTTAAAGCATATTTTTGACCGATTTTATCAAGCAGAAAACGCCTACGCGCGCCGCTATCAAGGCACGGGCATCGGGCTGGCGTTGGTTAAAGAATTGGTTGAATTGCACAAAGGAAAAATCAGGGTTGAAAGCGAAATTGAAAAAGGCTCAACCTTCATTGTGGAATTACCGATTTCAAAAGAAGCCTTCGCGGGCGAAAAATTCGATGAGCAAACTGACATCAAAACGAAATCGCTTCGGAGCGTAAAGTCTGAATCGCAAAAGCAAACCACACAACCGGTTTCTTCCAGACATCAAAAAAACGACATCATCTTGGTGGTGGAAGACAATGAGGACATGCGCGCCTTCATCGTTGAAAAACTTTCAGGCTATGCGGTTCACGAAGCCATCAACGGCAAAGAAGGCTTTGAAAAAGCCAAAGCGATTCTTCCCGACCTCATTATTTCCGACGTGATGATGCCCGAAATGGACGGCTACGCGCTGTGCGAAAAAGTCAAGTCCGATGAAGCAACGAATCACATTCCGATTATTCTCCTCACTGCAAAAGGTTCAACCGAAAGCAAAATTCAAGGATTGGAAACAGGGGCAGATGATTATTTGCTCAAACCCTTCAACTCTCGCGAAGTTCAAGCGCGGGTCAAGAACATCATTGCGCAACGCAAAAAACTTCGCGAATCCTTTCTCAAATCGCTTCGGCTTGACGCAAACGTCGCAAGCGAACAAAGGTATCCGTTTTTGGAAAAAGCCGAAGGGCTTGTGAAGTCCCGCCTTGACGATGAAGCCTACGGCGCATCGGAATTGGCATACGATTTATGCCTGTCGCTCTCGCAGGTTCAACGCAAATTCAAACAACTTGCGGGGCAAAATCCGACCGAGTTCATTCGCGCCATTCGTCTGAAAAAGGCGGCGGAAATGCTTCGCGCCAAAGCGGGCAATGTCTCGGAAGTCGCTCATTTATGCGGTTTCGGAAGCGTCGCCTATTTTTCAACCGCGTTCAAAAAGCAGTTCGGAAAATCGCCAACGGCATTTCATTAACTCTCCTAATATGCATTCGCATCTATCAAAAGCGGGTCTCAATAAGGAGACCTTTTTTATTTGGCGGCAAGAATGCGGCTTTTGCGAAACACAATGCGGGATTTGAGAAAATCCGATTGCATCGCGATACCGAATTTTGTGGAGAGTAAAATCATCAATCACATTACAAACCATTGCGGAGCGAAGTATGAAACAAATTCTTACGCTTATCGGACTGCTGAATTTTATCGTAACTCTTGCGCTGGGTCAAGATATGAAGCAACAGCCATTGAAAGACGCGCTCAATCCCGACGGCACCTTGAAAGTCGGCGTGGAAGGCTCGTTTAATGCAGACGGGTTTGCGATGAACTACGGCGCAAACGGCGAGCCGATTTTCCAATCCCTCGAAACATCTTCTACAACGCCATTCAGTTGGCAGGGCTTCGGTCAATCTGGTTCTCCAAACAATGTGGTGCGCGCGATTGTCATAAGCGGCAGTGATATGTATGTGGGTGGTTCTTTCGTTGATTTAGGAGGGAATCCAAGCGCGGATTACATCGCGCGGTGGGACGGGACGAGTTGGAACGCGCTCGGCACAGGATTGAATAGCGCAGTATTGACAATTAGATTGAACGGTGGCGATTTGTATGTCGGAGGCAATTTTACCGACGCAGGCGGAAATCCAAGCGCGGATTACATCGCGCGATGGGACGGCACGAGTTGGAACGCGCTTGGCACAGGATTGAATAGCACGGTATTTGCCATTATGGTGAACAGCAACGATGTCTATGCAGGCGGTTCTTTCGTCAATGCAGGTGGCAATCTTGATGCGGATAGAATCGCGCGGTGGGACGGCACAAGCTGGAACGCGCTCGGCACAGGGCTGGGCGCAACGGTATATACGATTGTGATGAGCGGCAACGACATCTATGTGGGAGGTAATTTTACCGACGCAGGCGGAAATACAAGCGCGGACAGAATTGCGCGGTGGGACGGGACGAGTTGGAACGCGCTCGGCACGGGATTGAGCAACGTGGTCAACGTCATTGCGATAAGCGGAAACAATGTATATGTCGGAGGCACTTTTACCGACGCAGGCGGAAATACAAGCGCGGATAGAATTGCGCGGTGGGACGGCACAAGCTGGAACGCGCTCGGCACGGGATTAAACGGCAGTACGAATTCTATATATATCAATGGAAGCGATGTATATGTCGGCGGACTTTTCACTGCGGCAGGTGGCAATCCCAATGCGAGTCGGATTGCGCGGTGGGACGGGACGAGTTGGAACGCGCTCGGCACGGGATTGAACAACATAGTCAGCGTGATTGTGGTGAGCGGCGGCGATGTCTATGTTGGTGGTTTTTTTACTGATGCGGGGGGCAACGTGAATGTGGATTATATGGCGCGATGGGACGGGACGAATTGGAACCCGCTTGGCGCAGGACTAAACAACGCAGTTCGCGCGATTGCGGTGAGCGGCAGCGATGTGTATGTCGGAGGTGATTTCATTGACGCGGGCGGAAATCCGAACGCCGATAGAATCGCGCGGTGGGACGGAGCGAGTTGGAATGCGCTCGGCACGGGATTAACGGGCATTGTTTATGCGTTGGCAGTGAGCGGTAGCGACGTATATGTCGGAGGCACTTTTACCGACGCAGGCGGAAATCCAAGCGCGGATAGAATTGCGCGGTGGGACGGCGCGAATTGGAACTCGCTCAGCACAGGATTGAATGGCGGCGTGTATGCATTGGCAGTGAGCGGCGGCGATGTCTATGTTGGTGGTTTTTTTACCGATGCGGGGGGCAACCCGAGCGCGGATTTCATTGCTCGATGGAACGGGACAAGTTGGAACGCGCTCGGCGCAGGATTGAATGGCGATGTGTATGCGTTGGCAGTGAGCGGTAGCGATGTGTATGTCGGGGGCAATTTCGTCGACGCAGGGGGCAATCTAGATGCGGATAGAATCGCGCGGTGGGACGGAGCGAGTTGGAACGCGCTTGGCATAGGACTGAACAATCAAGTGTTCGCTGTCGCCGTGAGCGGCAACGATGTCTATGTCGGAGGATTGTTCCTAAATGCAGGAGGCAATCCAGATGCGGATAGAATCGCCCGATGGAATGGCACGAGTTGGAACGCGCTTGGCACAGGTTTGAATAATGGGGTTTATACATTTGCGATAAGCGGTAGCGATGTGTATGTCGGAGGTGATTTTACGAATGCAGGGGGTAATCCAAATGCAAATAGAATCGCGCGGTGGGACGGGACGAGTTGGAACGCGCTTGGCACTGGGGTGAACAGCTCTGCGCTCAGGATTGCCATAAGCGGAAGCGATGCGTATGTCGGCGGCATTTTCTCGCGAGCTGGAGAAGTTTGGACCTCTAATTTTGCCAAGTGGATTGGGGCATATACCGACGCGCCAATCGCCGCGCAGCAACGCAATGTGCGTCAGGGCGCGGGACTTGCCTCATTCAACTTTGGAAGCGCGCAGACGGCTGTTCGCATCTCAATCAGCGCGGGCGGAAACGGCGTGTTTAACGTATTTCGTTTTGCCAAACCGCCCATTGAGTTGGGCGCGCTTTCAAGCGCGGTCAAGCCGTATCGCTTTGTCGTTCAGCAATTGGGCTTGGGCGCGAGCGTTACGGGCGAACTGCGCGTGAGCCTATCGTTTTTGGCGAACAACGGCATTGCCACGCCCGCAAATGCAATTATTTATCAACGCTCCAACATTGGCAGTGGCGGCTTTACGCCGCTTGTAACCACATTTGACAACACCACCAACGAACTCGTCGCGCCCATTTCAGCCTTCGGCGAGTTTGCGGTGGCGGAACTCGCGCCTCCGGAGACGGCAACGCTGACGACGGTTACAACGGACGGCTTTACGCTCTCGTGGGAGGAGGTGTTCCCAGAATACCGCGTTGTGTTCAAAAGCGGCTCATCGCCCATCAGTCCGACCGACGGAACGATTATTTTGAACGGCGCGGGAAACAGTGCGACCGCGACTGGTTTATCAAGCAACACAGCGTATTTCGCGGCGGTGTATGCGAAGAAGAACGGAGCAAGCGTCTTTTCATCAACAGCAAAAATTCAAAGCGTCGCTACGCTCTCGACGATACCTGAACAAGTGTTCGTTCTTGCCTTTGCGGCGGGCGAGACGGGCGAAAAAGTCGCGGGCGGCACGGGCATCGCCATTCGCGTAACGACGCCCTCCACAACCGATGGCGCAATTACCGTAACGCGCAACCAAAGTCCTGCGGGCAATTTGGGCTTGCCGCTTTCCGCGCTCACGGCATCGGGCGGAAGCGTTACGGCGGATATTGTTTCAAGCCGATGGTATTCGGTTCAAGCAAGCGGGCTGGCGAATTATCGCTACGCAGTGGATTTTGACCTCACCGCATTGCAAGGCGTGAATAACCAGCGCACGCTGACTTTGCTTAAACGCGCGAACAGTTCGAGCGCGTGGGGCGCGGCGGCAAATCGGCATCGCGTCAGCGGCGCAACGCCCTCGCCAAACGATTCGGCGATTTCATCGCCGCGCGCAGGACATCTCTTGGTGGAAGGCTTGCGCGACGGCGGAGAATTTGGCTTCGGCGCGAATAGCGGGGATAATCCGCTTCCCGTGATGATTGTGGCGTTTGATGGCAATCCGCTTGCGCAAGGCATTCGGCTGAATTGGGTTACGGCATCGGAAGTGGATAATGCGGGCTTCGTGGTGCTCAGAGACGGCGTAGAAATTGCGTCGTTTTCAAACAGCGACGCATTGCGCGGACGCGGCACAACCACTGAAATGAGCCGATATGAATTCATCGACGGAACGGCGCAAAAGGAAACGGAATATGTCTATAAACTGCGAAGCGTGGATTTGGGCGGATTCCTTCACGAATACGAGCGAACGGTTCGAATGGGTTTATTTGATTATCGGTTGTCTCAAAATTACCCCAACCCATTCAACCCTGTAACGACCATTGAATTTACAATGCGCAACAACGCGAAGGCGAAACTACAAATCTTTGACGTGTTAGGGCGCGTCGTAAAAAGCGAACTCCTCGATGGAAAAGTCGGAATGAACCGTTATGTCTTTAACGGCGCGGGGTTGGCGAGCGGGGTGTATTTCTATCGCATTGAGGCGGGTGGCGGCGTTGGTGAGGCGTCGTTTGTTGCAACGAAGAAAATGCTTTTGGTGAAATAGCGAAAGCGCAAGCAATCGCTGAATGCGGAACGCGCCGTATTTTCAGAAAAAAAATTCAAATGACGGCGCGAAACAAAAGCGTTCTCTTCATTTTCCTTGCGGCAGTTCTTTGGTCGACGGGCGGTGTGTTTATCAAAGCCACATTGCTCGATGCTTTTCAAACCTCGTTTTGGCGGTCGCTCTTTGCGAGCCTTGCAATTCTGATGTTGATTCGTCCCAAAAAACTCTTGTTGGATTCCACAACCCTTATCGCGTCGATAGCCTACATGGCGACGCTGATTTTATTCGTGCTTGGCACAAAACTCACCACAGCGGCAAATGCGATTCTGCTTCAATACACTGCGCCGATTTACATTCTCGTGCTTGCGCATTTTATTCTCGATGAAAAAATGATGCGCATCGGCGTGATTACGGTGGCATTATGCGTTGTAGGCATGGCAACTTTCTTCTTGGATAAACTTTCGCCCGAAGGCGTCGTTGGAAATCTCTCTGCGCTCTGTTCAGGAATCGCGTTTGCATTGATGACCGTCTTCCTTCGCAAGAACAAAGGCGGCGAGCCTGTGAGCGCGATTCTTTTAGGCAATGTGTGGATTGTTGCAAGTTGCGGCGCAATTATCCTTGTTCAACATCAAACGCTCGAAGCCTTTCGGCTCACGCCGCAAGACGCACTCATGACGGGCTATCTCGGCATGTTTCAGATAGCCATTCCCTATATCTTATTCGTTCAGGCAATTAAACACATTCCGGCTTTGGAGGCATCGCTCTTATCGATGCTGGAGCCGATTTTGAATCCAATTTGGGTGATGCTGTTTGTGGGCGAATTTCCGTCGCTCAATGCGGTGATTGGCGGAAGCGTGATTATCGGTGCTGTCGCACTTCAAAGCATTGTGGCGGCAAGGCAAGCGGTGAGAAATTAAAAAGCCCCGACGGAAACGGTCGAGGCTTTGCAATTTGATAGATAAGTGAGCGGGTTAGGCGCGCTCTTCGAGCGGAACATACTTCAAATCGAGTTCGCCTGTGTAGTCAGCGGTTGGGCGAATCAAACGGTTGTTGGCGTATTGTTCCAAGATGTGTGCCGTCCAGCCTGCGGTGCGGCTCATCGCGAAGATGGGCGTAAAGAGGTCGAGCGAAATGCCCATCAAGTGATAGGTTGAAGCGGAGTAGAAGTCAACATTCGGATAGAGTTTCTTTTCTTGTAAAACAAGTTCTTCAACTCTGCGCGACATATCATACCACTTCATAATGCCGGTGCGCTCGCCCATTCGTTTCGACATTTGGCGCAAGTGCGTGGCGCGCGGGTCTTCGGTTTTATAGACGCGGTGCCCGAATCCCATGATTTTTTTCTTTTCGGCGAAGGCTTTCTCGATGTAGCCATCGACGCGGCTAGGGTCGCCGATTTCTTGAAGCATGCGCATCACTTGTTCGTTTGCGCCGCCGTGAAGCGGACCTTTGAGCGCGCCAATCGCGCCTGTAACGGCAGAATACATATCGGAAAGCGTTGCCGCAATCACGCGCGCGGTGAAGGTTGAGGCGTTGAGTTCATGGTCAGCGTGAAGAATCAAACAGATGTCGAACATACGCACGATTTCGTCGTCAGGCACTTTGCCGGTGAGCATATAAAGGAAATTCGCCGCAAAAGAAAGGCTGGGGTCGGGTTGAATCAAATCTTTTTCTTTGCGAATTCGGTCGTCGAAAGCGACAATTGTTGCCACTTGCGAGAGTAAATGAATGGCTTGGCTAATGTGTGCTTCGCGCGACATTTGCTCCGACTCTTGATAGAGCGCGAGTTCTGAAACTGCCGTTCGAAGTGCTTCCATCGGCGGCGCCGAAGTCGGAATGTTGAAAAGATGAGAAACCACTTCACGCGGAAGGCGACGATGCTGCGAAAGCTCACGACGAAACTCTCTTAACTCTTGCTTGTTCGGAAACTTGCCGAACCACAAAAGGTAAACCGTTTCTTCAAATGTCGCGCCGCCCGCAACGATGTCGTTGATGTCGTAGCCTCGATAAACAAGCCGACCTTTTTTTCCATCGATGAAACAAATTTCAGACGTGGCGGCGACGATGTCCTCAAGACCGGCTTTTTGCTTTGCCGCCTTGCCATTTCCATTTCCGTTTGTGATGACTTCTGACATGGGATACTCCTTGAAGTTAAATTTTGAAATGAAACTACGTAGAAAGGTGATAGGCGACAGTGTTCATTTTTTTGTCGCATCATAAATGTTGGTATGAATATAAAAGAAATTTGTGAGAACTCGTTTCTCAAGCATGTCCGCTATGGAAAAAAGACATAACGACGAGCACTGCGCCGAGAAGCATCATCGCAACGCCTGAAATCAAATTGCCGTAGCCGCGAAGGGTGCGAAGCAGAACGCTTGAAAAAACACCTGTGAAGAAGAGCATCGGAATTGTGCCAAGTCCGAACGCGAAAAGCATCAAAAAGCCTTCTAAAAATCCGCCGCTCGAAATCGCCGTTACAAACATTGAGTAAGTGAGAACGCACGGCAGAAATCCAAGCAACACGCCCATGACATACTTTGCCGAAAGCGATTGCGCCGACATAAACCGACCTACTGCCTGCTGAAAAAGCGAACTTGTGAAGAAGATATTTTCGGAAATAAACTGCCAACGGCGAACCGCGCCAAGCTGCATCAAACCGAAAAGAAACACCAGCACTCCTGACACAATCCCAACAAGTTGATGACTAATGCCAAAGCCAAGCGTAAGGAGCGAGAGATTGAGCATCTTGCCAACAAGTCCGCAAGCGCCACCAATGAAACTATAAGTCGTAATGCGTCCAAAGTTGTAAAGCAAATGCGTAAGGGTTGAAAGTTGTGCAGAGGCAGGCGTTTGTGGAAAGGTCAGGCGTGATGAATAAGCAAGCACAATCGGACTGCACATACCCAAGCAGTGAAGGCTATTCAAAATGCCGAATCCGAAGAAGCCAAGAAATTCTGTCATCGCGCGTTAATTTGCTATTCAACATCAGTTTAACAAAAATCCATTCACATGTCATTTTGGAGTCTCTTTTCAACCGTATTTGTTACGGTATTTCTCGCTGAAATCGGCGACAAAACACAACTTGCCACGATGCTTTTTGCTACAAAGGAAGAAAGCAATAAGTGGGCGATTTTTCTCGGTTCGGCGGTTGCGTTAGTGCTTGCGGCAGGAATGGGCGTGCTGGTTGGCGAGCAACTTGGAAAATGGATTTCGCCGAAAACGCTGAAATGGATTGCGGGCGCGGGCTTCGTCGTCATTGGAATTTGGACAATCGTATCGGGAGATTAGCGAAGCAACGATTCTGCGGCAAGTTCGGGAATTGCCGTTGAAGTGGCGCGGGCTAATCTGGAAAGCGATGAATTTGTCTTCAAGAGCGAAAGCGAATTGAGCGTAACCATTGCCGAAGATGCGGTCATAATCGCAATCGCCCAAAGTGGTGTCAAGAATCCAAATGCCGCAAGCGCAATTCCAATCGTGTTGTAACTAATTGCCCAAACAAGGTTCAGCACCACTTTGCGCTTTGCAGTTTTAGCGAACGAAATCATTTCCGAAATCATCAAGAGGTTTGAGTGAAAGAGCGTGAAATCCGCCGTTGTTTTGGCTTGATTCGCGCCTTGAAACATCGCGATTGAGGTTGTGGCTGTGGTCATGGCTTCTAAATCGTTGATGCCGTCGCCCACAAAAACGCTTGCGCCAAATCGCGTTTCGTATTGCTTGACGAACGACGCTTTTTGTTCAGGCGAAAGCGCGTTGTGATAATCACACGAAAGGAAATCGGGCTTCGGCGAAGAATCGCCTGTTAGGACAGCGACTTTCAAGCCAAGTGATTGAAGGGCTGAAATCGCTTGTGGCACTTGTGCTTTTGGCTCGTGTTCAAGCGTGAAGATGAGTTTCAAATTGCCGTCGATGAACAAGCCGAGTTGATTGGGTTGTAAATGAGAAGCAGAAGCATGATGCGCGTTAAAAAGTGCAAGTGAGAGCGTCTCGCCGTTCAGAATCGCCGAACCTTCAACGCCAATGCCTTGAAGCACGCGCGTTGTGAGAAGCAAAGCAGGCGAGTGGTGGTTCGCTGGTGCGTAGTTACGAAAGGCTTGTGCGATGGGGTGCTCGTGTTCAGATTCAAGCGCGATGGCAAGCGAAAGGCACTGTTGATATTCGAATTCGGAAAGCGGCAATGCAGGCGTAGTGCGCGAAATCGTGATGCCGTCAGTAAGCGTGCCGGTTTTGTCGAGGAGAACTGTTTTAACGGAGGCAAGTTTTTCAATCGCCGTGCCGCAGCCAGAAACGGTAACGCCTGCTTGTTCCAATCGGTAAATCGCAAGCCAGAAGGCAATCGGCGTGGCTATCGCAAGTCCGCACGGACAACTAATCAGCAACACCGAAAGCGCGTTGAGTAAAGCCCTATCCAACGAGAAATTTAACAAGTCATAAATAAAGGTGGCAGAGGCAACCGAGAGGGCAATCCCGAGAAGGAGGCTTGCGCCTTTTTCTGCCAAGCGTTCAAATGAACTTTGTTTGGCTTTGAGTTCGAGTACGCGCTTAAAGTAGCGATTGAGCGAGGAATCGCTGTATGGCGATGTCGCTTGAAATTGCGCCGTGCCGCCTTGCCAGATTGCACCGGCTTTCACTTCGTCGCCCGCTTGCTTAAAGACGGGCAACGGCTCACCTGTCAAGTGCGATTCGTCAAAGTCGCCAAAGCCGCTGATTAGAACAGCGTCGACAGGCAGTGGCGAATGTGCATCAACTTCAAAACGGTCGCCAATCGCAATTTCTTCGGCAGTGGTGCGCCATCGCCGTCCGTTCGGTAAAATTTTGATAACGGAAACGCTATCGCTTGAAGTCCATGCCGAAAGTGCATGTGAGAGTTTAAGTTTGAAATGTGCGTCAATCGTGAGGCTAATCACATAAAGCGTGAGTGCCATAGCGGCAGTCTCGAAATAAAAGTGCGTGAAGTCGCCGCGAAAGAAGTTCCACGATGAAATCAAAAACGCCGCCATTGTTCCAACAAAGACAAGCGTGGCAATGCTAAGCGAACGCTTACGAAACTCTTGCGACATCGCGCGCAGAAATTCTTTTGAAAGCAACGCAAACACCACAAGCGTCAGCACGAAACTGGCGATGGAAAGTGCCGTCGGTGCGTTTTCTTGCTCTTGATAAATCGTTGCGCTCAAAAGCGTGATGAACATCGAGAGAATGAACGCTAAAATCACGCGAAAGAGGTGCGGGGGAAGCGCGTTTTCGGAGTGCGGCGACTCTTTGAGAATCGTTGCCGCCATTTCGCAACCGCAACAGCAGTAAGCAGGGTCGGGAATATTTTTCCCATAAACAGGTAAGCCACAGTGAGCGCAAGTGGTTACCGAGTGCGGTTCATTTTTTCGCTCCGCTGGCGAGTTGAGGTTTGAACACGTCATTGAGTTCTTGTTCGGTCCATGGCGCGACGCGCGTAATTTTTTTTCTTCCATCGGCAACGGTGGCAATTTGCACTGTATCGGCGGAGTTGCCCCAACTGTTGCGAATGTAGGTCGCAACGCCCGCAATCTGTTCGTCCGTTAGCGTTTCCCACGCGGGCATATTGCCGTTATAGACCTTGCCGTTGACCGTCAAATTTCCATTGATGCCATGAAGCAAAATTGAGACCAAGCGGTCAGGATTTCCAGTTACCCAATTTGATTGGACAAGCGGCGGATACGCGCCTTCAACGCCTTGACCATTTTCTTGATGGCATGAAACGCATCGCTGGCGATAGACTTTTTCGCCAACTTTGAAGAGCGGTTTCGGCGGTTCAGGTTCATTGCTGACAATCATCGCGCCTTCTTCCAAGACGTGCGGGCGGTCGGAAATTTCGCCTAAGTATCGACCGATGTAGAAAAATCCAAAACAGAGCGTCGAGAAAATTACAACATAAAGCCAAACAGGACCTGGCTCTGCACCTTCTTCGGGTAACTTGGCTTCGCGAAAGGCGGCGGCGTGAATTTCGTCCATTGACCGCTTGTCGGACGAGTCAAAAAATTCGGGTGTTTGGTTCATCGTTAGTTTTGTTGCGGTTTAATCGGGTCTTTTTGATTGAGCGACAAAAGGTAATCGACAAGCGCATTGGCTTCATCAGTCGGAATAACTTTCTTGCCTGGAATTTGATATTCAGGCGGCAGTTTTAATCCTTCTTTCAGCGTTTTATCGGCATCGACAATTTCAAAGAGAAATGGATATGGCGGCATAATCGATTCTTTGATAACCGTGCGCGGATTGTAGAGATGAAGCAAATGCCAATCGCGACCGGGCTGACGCTGAGCGATGTTTGAGAGGTCAGGACCGGTGCGCATGGTGCCGAGTTGGTGCGGCGTAAGCCCTTTGTAATCGGTTGCGACGGAAGCGCGTCCCCACCCGCGCTCAATATCTGCGCCGAACCCTTTCGGGCGCACTTGTTGCGAGTGGCAGTAAATACAGCCGTGCGAGACATAAACCTTATGCCCTTCCGCCGCTCTGCCCCAAACATAGACGTCGGCTTTCTCCACATTTGGCTCAATGTAAATCTTCGGCAAAATCGTTAAGCCGAACATCGCAAAAACAAACAGCCCGATGATGCCGATAATGAGAATTGAATTTTTAATCATAATCAGTGAGATTTAATGTTCGTCAACTTTCACATCGTTTGCCCAACGCTTGAACGATTTGTTCAAATTTGAAAACGCACTTGTAACTTTCTTTCCAAGCGAGGCCGGTTCTGCCTTCGGTTCAAGTGCACGTTGGCGTTGAATATCGAGCCAAGTAACAGGCGGCGCAGGACGCACTTTGCGCAGGTGCATCAAACGAAAAACATTGTAAGCAAAAACGAAGTGACCTGCCGTTAGCAGAATCGCCGCAAAGGAGCGCGAGAGTAGCCACTTCTTCGTGTTATTGACCACCGTCATGAACGGAATGTCAGGATTGTTCATCTCCAAGCCTTGAATAATACCGCCCCATTGCAATCCAACGAGATAAATAATCATGCCTGATGCCGAGAGCCAAAAATGAAGCTTAATGAGTTTCGGCGAATGCCACTCCCAGTTCGTAATCCGCGGCATGATGTAATAAACTGCCCCAAAGAGCATCATGGTGAAAAACGAATAAACGCCCGCATGCGCATGTGCAATCACGTAATGCGTAAAGTGAATGACCTCGTTGAACGAGCGAATCGCTTGTAAACTGCCTTGTATGGAAACAAATGTGTAACTCATTGCCGCAAACACAACGAAGCGAAGTGTCGGCGAATACTTCACGGCTTCAAACGAACCGATAATCGTCATGTGTTGATTGACAGCAACCGTTA
This sequence comes from Candidatus Thermochlorobacteriaceae bacterium, assembly GCA_029263855.1. GTDB lineage: Bacteria > Bacteroidota > Chlorobiia > Chlorobiales > Thermochlorobacteraceae > JANWWM01. The sequence goes on from JAJUFC010000001.1 coordinate 276,127, forward strand.
CAACGGGAATAATCATCATCACGCTGGCGGCAACGGAAATCGTAACGAACCAAGTCGGCACCGGTCCGCCAATCAAATGGTGAAAACCGTTCCAGTTGTAGAAGAGAAGCAAACTCCAAAATCCTAAAACCGAAAGCGGGTAACTGTAAATCGGGCGACCGGTGACCTTTGGAATCAAGTAATATGCAATGGCTAAGCCCATCGGTGTGAACCACAAGCCGAGCGCGTTGTGGGCATACCACCAGTTCATTCCTGCCTGAACCGTGCCGTCAAAAATCGGCAAGCTTGAAACCACGCCGAGAAGCGGAAAGCAAATAAACGCCGCAATCAGATACCACGCCGAAATATAAAGGTGAGGCGTTTTTCGTGTGTGGAGCATTGCTAATGCCGCTTCGCCCGCAAGCAGAATAACAAGCACAATCGGCACAATCGTGTAAATCGGAAGTTCGAGCCACTCCAAGCCACGCGAGTGCCCCATTAAAATTTCAATTCCGCCAATGAGCAAGAAGAAATTCCAAACGAGCAACCCGACGAAAAGCCAAGGTCGGACGGGAATCGTCGTCTTCAAGACACGGGATAAAATCCACAGCGAAACGCCCACGCCGACTTGCGATGCCCACCCGTAAGCCATCCAGTTGAGATGGAGTGGACGAACGCGTCCGAATGAAAGCCACGCGCTTTCACCGAGCCAATCGGGAATGTGTAGTTTGAAAGAGGCAATCGTGCCTAAAATCGAGCCAAGCAAGAGCCACGCTGACCCAGAAAGAATAAAGGCAACGACGATAAACGAAGAACGCTTGTCTAACTTCGCATCAAGTTCGAGCGAATCTTCGCTGTGATTGACTGCGGCGGCTTGCACAGATGTGGTGTTTGAAGGGTTCATATCAGAAGTCAAGTTTTATTTTCGGGAATCCTTAAAAAGCTGGTCGGTTGGCTGACCAACAGGTTCGTCATCATCAAATGGAATAAAAGCATCTTTTTGAAGGGATTCAAAATGCTTGGTCTTGAAGGCGCGGTAGAGGAAAATGAGAGCAACGCCTGCAATCAGCATGGAGGAGAGAAGAAGAACGACATGACCCATAGCACTACTAGGTTAAATTCAAAACACTACAAAAGTGCAACGCCTTAACGGGAATTGCAAGCCCTTTCACAAAAATAAAGGGCGGATTGCACCGCCCTAAATTACACTTGTAGCATGGCTACTTTGTCAGCAACATTTTCTTGGTTTCAACAAAGGATTGTCCATTTGCGCCGCTGGCTTGCAAACGATAGAAGTAAACGCCGCTCGATAAGTTGTAAAGCGATGTATTCAAGGTGTAGTGATGCGTGCCTGCGGATTGCTTCGCGTCGACAAGCGTTGCAACGGTTCTGCCAAGCACATCAAAAAGCGTAAGCGTAACGGCACTTGTCGACGGCAAGGTGTAAGTAACAACTGTTGCTGGATTGAACGGATTAGGGTAGTTCTGCGAAAGTGAAAACGCTTTTGGTTTTGAAGGCTCCTCAACAGAGAGTGGAGAACTATCCGACCAAGTTTGCGTTGTGCCGTCGAACCAACCGTCTTGCGTTCTCAAAAATCCGGGTTGCATGGCGGCAGGGATTTGATTTGAGCCATTATCGCGGAAAATAACGCGCACGCTATTGACGCCTGAAATCGTGTGTCTGAACCAACTGCTTCCGTGAACAGTCATGGTTGGCGAAGTGTCCCAAGTGGGTTCGGGAACGCTGGGAGAAGTTTCGTAGAAATAGAGGCGTGGCGTGCCGCTCCACGACGCAGGCGGTCGGAAATAGATGGTGATGCCGTTTCCGCCCGACGAGCTACCCGTAACGCTCACTTGATAATCTGCGCCGTTGTTGTTATCCCAAAGTCCTTGACCGTTGTTGAAAACACAGACGAAGCGTTGTTGCGCGTTGGACGGCACGGTTACCGAAACGCTCCAAGTCGAGTCGTTCAAGCGCGTCATTGGCGTAGTGGTGATGTTCTGCCAACTATCGATGCCCCAATACAAGTTGACTTGTGGTTGCGAACTGAGCAAGCCGCGATAGGTAACCGTGAGCGACGCGCCGGCTTGCGCAGGATTTGGATTGAATGTAACGACGCTTGAATTGCCACCGCCACCGCTTCCGGGATTCGCCGACGATTGAAAGTATCCTGCTCCCAACGCGCCAATCAGACCAGGTCCGTTCAGCACATAAATGCCTGCCGAACTCGGCGCAACCGTAAACGAAAGCGTTCCGTTGGTAACGGTAACTTCCGCGCCCGTTACGGCGTCGCGATAAATGCCGTTGGTAACTCCCGTGAAATTAAAGGTCGCGTTGCCATCTTTTGCCAAGCCCACGACGGCTTCGCTCGTTCCAAAACGGCGAATGTAGCCCACGCCGTTTGAACCAGCATTTCCGCCCCACTGCCATGAGCCTTTTTGCAAAGCAGGAACAGCACGGCGAATCGCGTTAAGCTTCTTGATGTGCTGATAAACAGGGTGAGACGGCGCTTGATGCATGACGTCGCCGTAGTAAGCGCGTCCTGTGTTATCAATCGAGCGTTCAATGTCGCTTGCGCTGTGAATATCGGTGTAAGCCCCGCGCTTGAACTGCATTTCTGTTCCGTAATACACAGAAGGAATACCTCGCCAAGTGAACATAAAGTTCATACAAGCGGCAAGGTTTTGCGGCGTGTTGCCGAATCGTCGATTCCAATCGTTGTTCGGTCCGAAATCATGATTATCCAAAAAGGTTACCAGTTCGGAGGGGTTCGCGTAAAGGTGGTCGTAACGCGCCGCCGCCGTTACGCCTGAAATCGACTCTCCGCGTTCAAAAAGATGGAAGGTTGCCATCGCGTAGAAATCGAGAACGGACATTCCCGAAGAAGGCGACGCGCCAACCGCTCCACGCCAAGTGTACCAGTGCGGATTGATTTCTTGAACTTGATGCAACTCGTGCCGCTTCTGCGCGACTTCCCCGAAAATGAACAAGTTGGGATTGCGCGCTTTGAATTGGTCGATGAAGTAAATCAAACTGCCTTTGCTGATATGCTTGACGGCATCGAGGCGCATTCCGTCGATGCCCATATCGATGAAGCGGTTGTATGCGTTCACGAGATACTGCCGCACGCTGTCGCTCTCGGTGTTGAGGTCGGGCGTGTCGCCGGCGAGGGCGCGATAGTAGAGGTTGACTGTATCGTCGTAGCCTTGTGCAAAGCCGTTGCCGGAATGGTGATACCAATTCGGGTCGCTGGTATCAACGTAATTTTCTTTGCTTGGAAAATTAAATGCGGCGAGGTTCTGATTATACGGCGGCGGCATCGGGGCGAGGTTGGCACGCGACCAAATTTTGTTGTCGTCAGGATTAGGCGTCATGCCGTCGTATTGCCAATTCGGGTTGGGCTGAAGCGGGTTGCCGAAACGGTCTTGTCCCCACGGCTTTGTCGGGTCGGTGTTGTATTTGATTTCAGCGCGATGCTTAATGCCGAAGCGTCCCGCATGATTGAGCACCACGTCCAGAATCACCTTGATGCCTTTGGCATGTGCCGAGTCAATCAAGGTTTGGAAGGTGTAGCCCGGCGATTCCAAGCGCGGGTCGACCATGTTGAAATCCCAAGCGTGATAGCCGTGATAATCGAGTGGACTACGGTTCTGAACAATCGGTGTAATCCAAATAGCCGTGAAGCCTAAATCTTTGATGTAATCCAGCCTCTCGACCAAGCCTTTGAAGTCGCCGCGCCAAGTAACGTCGCGCGGGTCGGTAATTTGCGGACGAGGATAAGAGCACCATTCGGTCGGGCGATTGTTGGTCGAGTCGCCGTCGTTGAAGCGCGCGGTGAGAAGGAAGTAAATCGTTTCCTCACGAAAATCAACTTGTGCAATCGTCGGAGAGGTAGAAAAGAGAAGCAGAGCAAACAGCAGTATCGTTTGAATAGCACGCATAGAACTTTGGAATTAAGATTGAAAAACTCAACCCTGCAAAGTTAGGAAACAATATAATCAAATACGCTCTGTGCGCAATGAAAATTGACTTAAACGGTTAACGGGAGGAAAATTTAGAGCAAGCCGAATTGCGTGAAGTGATGAGTAAAATGCTTGAAGTGAAACTTTTCCCACTCGGAAAAATTGACAAAGCCGAAAAGTGGATGAAGCGTAGCGGCATCAGGATTGCGAGAAAAGAAGTCGTAATAAGAAGCGAGTTCGGAAAAGAACGCCGCATGTGCTTCGGCAAGCGTTGCATATTGAAGAGGTGTGTCTTTCGGGGAAATGGGACTATCAATGTTTTTGGGAAGCGGGTTTTCAGAGCCAATCGTGCGCCGCTTGAGAATTGCGGCTTCACGCTCGCCGACTTTCATTTCTACTTCAAACTTCCGTTGTGAAAGCCTTAAAGCGTTGGTGAGATGCTCGAGCATGGCAGGTGCGGTCATTGTGCCCCACTGCGGCGAGGTTGCTTCTGTAAGTAGGCTTGCTTTTTGAGCAAAAGTGAAGAGTGGTGTTTCCATTAATGAGTCGAGCGTTAGGTAAGTTTTGCGAATGCGCTCTTGAGGCTTTGGTAAAGCTCTCGCATGTCGTTACTAATCACTTTTGTTTCAGCGATGATCGGCATGAAGTTCGTGTCGCCGTTCCAGCGTGGAACGATGTGGAAATGCAAATGCGAGTCAACGCTTCCGCCAGCCGCCGCCCCGATGTTCGCCCCGACGTTGAACCCGTGCGGATTACAAACGATTTTCAATGCGCGCATGGAAAGGTCAATCAAGTTCATGGCTTCGAGCTTGGCTTCGTCGTCAAGGTCGGAAAGATTCGGCGTAACTTGATACGGAATCACCATCAAGTGACCTGCATTGTAAGGGTAAAGATTCATAATCACGAAACAATTTTTGCCACGATAAACCACGAGCCGCTCTTCATCTTCTTCGGGCGGAAGATCGGCAAAGATTGAGCCTTTTTCATTTTTAGGCGCAGGCTCTTTGAACGATGCAATGTATTTTGAGCGCCAAGGCGAAAACATCTTATCCATGACAAAACTTGTTGGGATTAGGATTGCGACAAAATCTCTTTTGCGTTGAGAATATCCATATACTCCCACTCGCGATAAGCCATAACAAAGACACGACGATTAGTAGCGGCTGGCACGAAATCGTCTGAAACAGAAATCGAGGCAAAAATTGGCACCAAGGTTAGCGATGCATACTCAGGAAATAACTGACGGAAAATATCGGTTTTTCTATCGACGAAGTCGCTTAAATAATCAAATCGCGGTGTGGATTTAACTTCAATCAAAAAGACCTGCTTCTCCGAATAGGCAACAACATCAAACTCTTCTCGCAGATTCTCTTTTCGGCGAACCACGCGCATGCTCAAATGTTGAAGGGCAACACCAAAAACAGATTCAATCACGGGGCGAGATGCAGGGAAAATAAGGTCTTCAACAATCGTTCCGAGTTTGTTGGCAAGTGCGCCCCATTGCTTGTTATTTTCTTTGATGTTGAGTTCAACACGGTCTTTGAACGCATTCATTTCGTCTTTGAAGTCTCGCATTTCGTCTTTGAAGGCGCGCATTTCGTCTTTGAAGGCGCGCATTTCGTCTTTGAGAGCCTGCGTATCGCGTTGGATTGCCTCTCTGAACGCAAGCATTTCCTCTCTGAACGCAAGCATTTCCTCTCTGAACTGTTTGGATTCAGCTTCGAAGCGGCGTTGAGCCAGCGTGTTTTGCGTGATATACTCGCTTAAAATCGTTTCAAGGTCGGAAACGCGTTGCTTCGTATCCATAAGAAGCGTTCAATTAAAAGGTATTCAAGTATGATTAGCTTATCGACGAAGATTGATTATAAATGTGCGCAATAAAAATGTGCGCGACAATTTTCGTTTGAAGATAGCCAATTCAAACCAATGTTAAGAAGCAAGAACGTCGTGGTAGAGGTGCTCATAGATTGGAACAATTTGTTCTGTATCAAATTGAAGAGCAGTTTGACGCGCATGATGCGAAAAGGTTTCCCAACGCGCTCGCGAATCGAGAATGTGTAACACGTGCGACGCCATCGCCTCAATCGCACCGACTTCCGAAAGGAAACCGTTAAATCCATGTGTAACGAGTTCAGGTAATCCGCCGATGTTTGAACAAACCACTGGCACGCCGCACGACATCGCCTCTAACGCCGCCAATCCAAACGATTCCGATTCGCTTGGCATCAGCATCACGTCGGCGATTGAGAGCAACTCGACAACTGCTTCTTGCTTGCCAAGAAAGCGCACGCAATCAGAAATTTTGAGGTCGCGCGCAAGATGTTCGGCTTCGGCACGCTCGACGCCGTCGCCAACCAAAAGCAGTCGTGAGGGAATTTCACGGTGGACTTTTTCAAAAACGCGAATCACATCTTTGACGCGCTTCAACGGACGAAAGTTGGAGAGATGAATGAGAATATGCTCGTCTTTCGTTGCAAACGCCGCACGGAATCGCTCTGAATCTGCCTTGCGGGAAAACTCTTTTGTGTCGACAAAATTTTTAACAACATGAATCGGGCGTGTCGGAGAGAAATCTTCAATCGTTTTCATCTTCAAGTAATCCGATACGGTGGTTACCATGTCGGATTGATTGATGCCCAAGCGCACTGCACCACTCAAACTCCGGTCGCTTCCGACAAGCGTAATATCAGTGCCGTGAAGTGTGGTAACGATTTTGGCTTCTTTGCATTGATGGGTGATGCTCGCTCTATCGCGCTGAATTTCGCGGGCTAAAAACGCGCTAATCGCATGTGGAATTGCATAATGCACATGCACCAAATCCAACTCTTCATAACACATCACTTCCGCCATTTTGGACGCAAGTGAAATCGAGTAGGGCGGATATTCAAAAAGCGGGTAAGTATTGATGTCGACTTCGTGATAGAAAATGTTTTCCGAAAACGTGCGAAGCCGAAACGGCAGGCTATAACTGATAAAGTGGATAATGTGTCCGCGCTCAGAAAGTGCTTTGCCAAGTTCTGTTGCGACAACGCCGCTCCCGCCATATGTGGGGTAACAAGTAATTCCGATTTTTAGCCGTTGCATATTTATCCGCCTTGTGTGGCTCTAACGATTTCAAGCCTGTCGCCGTCTTGAACTCGCAGTTTTTCCCATTGCGACTTCATCACAACCTCGTCGTTGTAAGCGACAGCAATGCCTTTCTGCTCGGCAGTAACACCGTTCTGCGCAAGAAGTTCTGCTAATGTGAGCGCGTGAGGCAGTTCTGTAAGTTTTCCGTTAATAATAATTTTCATCATCGCGTAAATGGCTCGTGATAAAAAAAGCGAGAAGCAGTAAATGGCTTTGCTTCGTCAGAGAAAACGCCGTCTAAAATGCAGGTCGTCATTTCGTAAGCCGTTACAGGTGTGAGCAAAATGCCGTGTCGATAATGTCCTGTGGCATAGAAGATGTTCGGATAGGGCGATTCACCCAAAATCGGTTCGTTATCGCGCGAAGCAGGGCGCAATCCGACGCGCACTTCTTGAAGCGTCATTTCGTAAATCGCTGGCACGGCTTCGTAGCCCTCATGCAACAAATCCATCACGCCGCCCGCTGTAATGCTTTCATCAAAACCGCGTTCTTCGCTTGTTGCGCCGACGACCAATCGTCCGTCGTGTTTTGGCGCAAGATACACCCGTGGCGAGCGAACAACTTTGAATAATGCAAGGTCTTTGCTCATTTGAAGGGTCAGAATTTGCCCCTTCACAGGGCGCACGGGCGGAAGGTGTTCATCGGGAATTCCAACGATGCGTCGAGACCAACAGCCTATTGCCAAAATAAGCCGCGAAAATTGAATCGCGCCGTATTCAGTTCTCAACGTATGTGCTGAAACATCAACCGAATGTGCGTCGCAGTGCTCAATGACCGTGCCGCCTTTATTCACAAACGCTCGTCTTAACGCCGTTACGAGCAAGCGATTATCAATTTGCGCATCATTTGGAAGCCAAAGCCCAGAGACGACTTTCGGCGAAAGCATCGGTTCAAGGTCGCGCGCTTTTGTGCCGCTAATCCACTCAGAAGGGAGTTTGAGTGATTTGCGAAAGTCGTAAAGGCGTTTGAGAAATTCGGAGTCATCTCGGTCTAAGCCAATCATCAGCGTGCCGCATCGGTCTATCGGAACGTCAATCCCTGAATCTTCTTTGAGTTCGGAAAGAAACTGAGGATAGAGCGCGAGGCTTTTTTCGCCGAACTTCAAAAAGTCCATTTCCTCGAAGCCGACTTCGGCATTTGGTGCGAGCATTCCCGCCGCTAGCCAACTTGCGGCTTTGCCCACTTCGCCTTTATCAATCAGCGTTACCTCAACCTCTCGGCGCAAGAGTTGCCAACCAATCGAAAGCCCAATAACGCCGCCGCCAACAATCACGACATCAGATTTTGCAGGTAAATTCTCGTTCATACAATTCAATTAACTGTCTTCCAAAAAAGGATATTCAATTCCAAGTTCCTCGCCTGTAAAGCCATCAATGTAAAGACGCACAATCGGTTTTTTATAGCCAATCTCAATTTCAACTTCATAGGCTAAATGCACTTCTGACGAGCGCAGGCGTCGCTCAATCATTTCGCCTTGTTCGTTTTCAATATCTTCATAATCGCGCACTTCATAAACGCACACACGTTTGACCTTAATGACATCAATTCTGTCGACCAAATACGAAAACGATTTCTCCCCCAAATCTACATTGAACCGACGATAAAGAAGAGACTTTGTAAGTTGGTTCGCCGAAATTTGAACGGTATCAATCGGCAATATGCTCTTGCGAATCGAGGTCGAGGCAAGCACCGCAATTTCACCATCTTTGCCAATCACGAATTCAATCTTGCCTTTTGTTTTGCCACCCGCGCGATAGCCATTCTGATAATCTGAACGCTCAAACAAGATGCTTCTGTAACCGTTTTCCTCGACAATTGAGTTGAGAATGATTTGGCTCGATTGCGTGTGAAAGAGAAAAGTGTTTTCATCGATGAAGCGGCGAACGGCTATCAGCAGCGCGGTTGTCGTGTCGCGATTTTTCAAATGTGGTTTGTAGTTGAGCACAATCGGCTTTGCCGCGTAGGCAAGTTGATTAATCGTGCAACCGACGGAATCCAAAATCTCTCTCAAATAAATGAATTGATATTTCTCTTTGAAGGCGCGATAAGAAGCGTGAAACGATTGAAACGCCGTCGAGTCAAAAGTGATTTGAGCGGGATACGATTTAGGAACGCGCAGTTGGTTTGTTTTGAGCGACTGTCCGTGAAGAGTCGTTACTGACAAAAGAAAAATCCAAAGGAACAAGACGCGCATGGCAAAACCATTCAGATTAGAGAAATGCTAAACTGTTTGAACGAGAAAGCTGCTTACAAGCGATTCAAAAAGTTTGCGTCCGTCGGTTGAGCCGAGCAGGGCTTCGCTGGCGCGTTCAGGGTGAGGCATTAAGCCGAGCACATTTTTCTTTTCGTTAGAGATGCCTGCAATGTTGAGAAGTGAGCCGTTCGGATTGGCTTCAGGAGTAAGATAGCCATCTTTATCGCAGTAGGTAAAGATGATTTGACGATTGGCTTGAAGTTTTTTGAGCGTGTCGTTGTCGGCGTAGTAGTTGCCTTCGCCGTGTGCAATCGGAATGCGGAGCACGTCGCCCGTTTGGTAGCGACTAGTGAAAATCGTTTCGTTATTTTCAACGCGAATGAAAACGTGTTTTGAAATGAATCGGCGATTGATGTTGCGAAGCAATGCGCCTTCCAAAAGCCCGCACTCGGTCAGGATTTGAAAGCCATTGCAAATTCCGAGAACAGGATTGCCGCGTGTGGCGAAATCAATTACTTCAGTCATGACGGGAGAAAATTTGGCGATTGCGCCTGTGCGCAAATAATCGCCGAAAGAAAATCCGCCGGGCAGAATCACCGCGTCAACATTTTTGAGCGTGTGCTCTTTGTGCCAGAGCATCACGGCTTCGGTGTTGGGAAGTGAATTGACAACGGCTTGTGCGTCGTGGTCGCAATTTGAGCCGGGAAAAACCACAATGCCAATGCGAAGTTTAGACATACTTAAAAGTTGAGAAGTTCGATTAGTTTTTCTTTCAATCTCCGTTTCGCAAGAAACTCTTTTTCAAGCACAGTAGAAAATGGAACAGGCGTATCGAGCGAACCCAAACGCATGACGGGCGCGTCAAGGTAGCGAAAACAGTATTCGCCAATCCATGCCGAAAGTTCCGCGCCAACGCCCATCGTGAGCGTATCTTCATGCAAGACAAGGCACTTGCTTGTTTTCCGCACAGAATCAAAAATCGTGTCTTTATCAAACGGCAGAAGCGTGCGCAAATCAATAATGTCGAGTTGATTCGCAAACTCTTTAACCAATTCCAATGCCCAATGAACGCCCGCGCCGTAGGTAACAATCGTTGCGCGCTCCCCTATTGAGACCACATTCGCAACGCCAAGAGGCACGTTGTAATAGCCATCGGGAACATCGCTCTCAATGCTCCGATACAGTGCCTTATGCTCAAAAAAGAGAACAGGATTTTCCTCGAGTAGCGATGTCGTCAGCAAGCCTTTGGCATCAAAGGGCGATGAAGGATAAACGATTTTCAATCCCGGAATGTGGGCGAAAATTGCCTCTAAACTTTGCGAATGAAACGGACCCGCACCCACGCCTGCACCAGTGGGCAAACGAACAAGAACTTTAACCCCATGCCCCCATCGGTAATGTGTTTTAGCAAGGTTGTTGATGATTTGGCTGAAAGCGCATGAAACGAAGTCTGCAAATTGCATTTCAACGATTGCGCGTTTGCCCGCGAGCGAAAGTCCAAGTGCGCATGCGATTGCGCCCGATTCCAATATCGGCGTATTGCGAACTCGCGCTTTGCTAAATTCCTCTATAAACCCGTCAGTGATTTTGAACACGCCGCCATATTCGGCAATGTCTTGTCCCATCATCACAATCGACGTGTCTCGGCGCATCGCCTCGCGTAAGCCGTCGGAAATCGCGTTGATAAATCGCTTTTTAGTTTTATTGTTGGAATTTGGCAAGGCAAGCGTGTAGCGTTTCGGCGCATAAACATCGGCAAGTTCTTCGTCAGAATTTGGAACAAGTGGCGATTCTTTGAAAACGGCATTCCAAGCGTCGTCAATTTGCTGCTTGAATTCCTGTTTTGTGGTGGAAATGATTTCTTCATTGAGTAGTCCGATATCCATCAAGAACCGCTCATAATTTTGAACGGGGTCTTTTTTCGCCCATTCGTCGAGGAGATGTTGCGGAACATATTTCGTGCCGCTGGCTTCTTCGTGTCCGCGCATTCGGAAAGTGAGGGCTTCAACAAGCACAGGCTTTGGGTTGCGACGCATTTCGGCGGCAAGTTGGGAGATGGTTTGATAGACTTCCAAGATGTTGTTGCCATCGATTTGAACACCATCTATGCCGTAGCCGATGGCTTTATCGGCGATGGATTTGCAACGGAACTGCTCGCTCGTGGGTGTGGAAAGTCCGTAGCCGTTGTTCTCGACAAGAAAAATCACGGGCAAATCCCAAACAGCGGCAAGGTTGAGTGCCTCGTGAAAGTCGCCTTCGGAAGTGCCGCCTTCGCCTGAAAAGGCAAGTGCGATGACGGGTTCGCCGTCGAGTTGATTGGCGAGCGCGACGCCATTGGCAACGCCGAGCATTGCGCCCAAGTGCGAAATCATGCCGATGATGCGGTGTTCGGGCGCGCCGAAGTGAAACGAGCGGTCGCGTCCTTTGGTGTAGCCTGCTTTGCCGCCTTCCCACTGCGAAAAGAGTTTTTGAAGCGGAAGATTTCGCGAAGTGAAAACGCCAAGATTGCGATGGAGTGGAAAAATGTAATCGCTTTCGCGTAAGGCTTTCGTCGCGCCAACAGCGATGGCTTCTTGTCCGATGCCTGAAAACCACTTTGAGAGTTTGTTCTGACGCAAAAGTCGCAAACTTTTTTCCTCGATTAAACGCGGCAATAGAAGCGCGCGATAAAGATCGAGCAAAAGTTCATCAGAAAAATTCTGGCGGTCGCGGCGAATCGCAGTGTCCGTGATGGTTGTCATGGTCAAAATGTTAAGTCGGGCAAAGATAGGTTATTTCGTCCGTTCTAAATCTTCAAGAATCGCGTCATGAAGGGCGCGTCGGACAGAGAGAATTTGGCGATTGGAAGAAGTTGGATAAACGCGATTGGTGAGGAAAATCACGCAAAGGTTTCGGGACTTATCAATCCAAAGGCTCGTGCCAGTGAAGCCTGTGTGCCCAAAGGTTTGCATGGAGAAGTATTTACCTGTTGAGGTCTTTTCGTTGTTGGTGCGCATATCCCATCCGAGTGCGCGGAGTTTGTGCTTCGGGTCGCGCGTGGTGAATTGCTCGATGATTTGCGGTGTAAAGAAACGAAGCGAATCGAGCGTGCCGCCATTGAGAAGCGGGAGCATAAGGCGCAAAATGTCGCTTGCGTTGCCGAACAATCCGGCGTTGCCTGAAACGCCCCGAAGCATTGCCGCCGTCGGGTCGTGAACTTTGGGACGAGGAAAAGAGGACTTCCAATGCGTATCGACTTCGGTTGGTGCAATGCGATACGAGAGCGAATCGGGCGGAAGGAACATCAAGTTCTTCAAGCCAAGCGGCTGTGCGAAGGTTTCGGCGAAGTGTTCATTTAGCCGCTTGCCTGAAAGGGCTTCAACGACTTTGCCGAGCAGAACGAAATTGAGGTCGCTGTAAATCGTTGTGTCGCCAATGCGGCGAATGAGCGTGTCGCTGTAAATCCTTGATAGGACTTGCGTTTCGGTTGAACAGCAGTCGTAATAACGCCGAAATGCAACCAAGCCTGATTGATGCAAGAGCAAATCGCGAAGCGTGAGGTGCTCCTTTCCGCCGTTGGCGGTTTGTGGGAGAAACTTTTTGAGCGAATCATCGAGTTGGACTTTACCTTCACTGTGAAACTTCATCAATGAAAGCGTAACGGCAAGCGGCTTAGTGAGCGAAGCGAGGTCGTAAAGCGTGAGCGTATCGGTGTTGCGCGCGGAAGGTGCGTAAGTAAGCTTTCCAAAACTCTCGTGCAAGAAAACCTTTCCATCTTTCCAAATCAGAAGTGTAGCAGAAGGAAATGCACCGTTTCGGATAGAAGCCTCGACAACGGCGCGAGTCTTAGCAAAATCGGGCGATTGCGTTTGAAAGCAGAGAATCAGCGCAATAAGAAGCGTCATGATTTGCTGTTCGTCAATGCGGTTTGTAAAAGCTCTTGTTGGAATGTGCGGGGCGATTTCCCAACATAGTATTTGAACACGCGGTCAAAATAGGCAACGCTACTGAATCCAAGTTGATAGCATACTTCCGAAACCGAGAGGTGGGAGTAGGCAAGATACTGTTTAGCAAGTTTAATCCGCTCTTGATTGATGAACTCAATCGGTGTAATCCCAAATTCCTGCTTGAAACTGCGGAAGAAGTGTTGGCGGCTCATACAACTTTTTTTGCAAAGGTCTTCGATGCAGATGCGCTCGTGCAAATGCTGTTTGATGTAGTCAATCGCGGCGGCAAGGCGATTGTGTTGAACCCGTTGATTGCACTCTTTCAAGAGAAGCAGTTTGGCTTGTGTTTGCATGGCGCGCACCAAGAGTTCGCGCAATTTAAGTGAGGCGAGAATGTCTTTGGCAGGCTCGTCGTCGACGAAAATTTGAACGAGTTGATGAATGGTTTGAACCAAACGAGGGTCATCTCCTAAGTAGAAATTGACGTGGTCCAAATCCCACAAGTGATTATCAAGTTTTGGAAATCGCTCGTTGAGGTCTGCGATAACTTCACGAATCAATTCAGGTGATATGGCAAGCGCAAGGCATCGGGTTGGATTTTCCATCGTGGCTTCGGGGAAGTCTATGCGCATCAATTCATTGGCGGGCAAAATGAGCGACTGGTTTGGAAGAAACTCAAATTCATGGTGATGTGAAAGATGCATGACTTTCTTGCCTTGAATCATCGTAACAGCAATCGGCTCTCGGAATTGGAGTTCGACGGAATGGCATCGCTGGTAGGTTTCAAAAAGATTGAGTTCGGAATTTTCAAGCGTGTAGACGCTACGATTTTCAATCAGGGTTTGCAAGCGTTTTTCGAGGCGGCGCGACAGCGGCATATCTTTACTCCTTTCATTGTGCCGAAAAGGGAATCGGCGATGTGGTTAATTGGAAGTAATTTGGAACATACGGCAAAATCATCTCAAAGCAAAAAGAGACAATTGTGCAAAAAGATGCGACGATAGTGCAACACAATTTGAAAACCATTGTTGAACTTCACCACAATGCCAATCGGCAGAGATTTCCAATTTCCAATTAACCAAATCAGTAAGGAGACTGTTTATGACTATGCTTGTCGAAGAAGCGGTCAAGGCTTCGAAGATTCACTCGAAGCCAAAGTTCAAAGAGCAATACGAAAACTTCATTGGCGGCAAATGGACACCCCCTGTCAAAGGACAATACTTCGAGAACTTCTCACCTGTTGATGGCTCGTTCATCTCGCGTGTAGCACGCTCCACCAAAGAAGACATTGAACTTGCGCTCGATGCGGCGCATAAAGCCTTTCCGAAGTGGTCGCGCACCTCAGCCACAGAGCGAAGCAACCTTCTCTTGAAAATCGCGGACATCACGGAAAAGAATCTCGTTTATCTTGCCGAAGTGGAAACGATGGATAACGGCAAGCCGATTCGCGAAACGCTAAATGCGGATTTGCCGCTCGTCGTCGATCACTATCGCTACTTCGCCGGCGTCATTCGTGCTGAAGAAGGCAGTGCTTCGGAACTTGACGCACATACCCTTTCGCTCAACATCAAAGAGCCGATTGGCATCGTCGGACAAATCATTCCTTGGAACTTCCCTCTCTTAATGGCGGCATGGAAAATTGCACCTGCACTTGCCGCGGGATGTTGCACGGTCGTTAAGCCCGCAGAGCAAACACCGACGAGCATTATGGTTTGGCTCGAGCTCATTCAAGAAGTGTTGCCTGAAGGCGTGCTTAATGTCGTCAATGGTTTTGGACCAGAAGCGGGTAAGCCGCTCGCTTCGTCGCCGCGTGTGAATAAAGTTGCCTTCACAGGTGAAACCACAACGGGACGCCTCATTCTGCAATACACCGCTGATAACCTTATTCCTGCCACGATGGAACTCGGCGGAAAATCACCGAACATTTACTTTAAGAGTGTCATGGACGGCGACGATGAATTCTTCGATAAGTGCTTAGAAGGCGCAACGATGTTCGCACTCAATCAAGGCGAAGTTTGCACTTGCCCGTCTCGCGTTCTCGTGCAAGAAAGCATCGCCGAAAAGTTCATTGAGCGATTTATCACGCGCACTAAAGCCATCAAGCAAGGCAACCCGCTCGATGAAGACACCATGATTGGCGCACAAGCCTCGAACGACCAATTAGAGAAGATTCTCTCTTATTTCGATATCGCCAAAAAAGAAGGTGCGGAAGTCTTGCTCGGTGGTAAGCGTGCCCCCATCAACAGCGGCTTGGAAAAAGGCTACTACATCGAGCCTACGATTTTGCGCGGCAACAATAAAATGCGCGTCTTCCAAGAAGAAATCTTCGGTCCTGTTACCGCCGTAACGACGTTCAGAACGGTTGACGAAGCCATTCAAGTGGCTAACGATACGCTCTATGGACTTGGCGCAGGGGTTTGGACACGCGACATGCACGAAGCCTACACTGTGCCACGCGCCATTCAAGCAGGCAGAGTGTGGGTGAATTGCTATCACGCTTATCCCGCGCACGCGCCCTTTGGCGGCTACAAGAAGTCAGGCTTTGGTCGCGAGACGCACTTGATGATGCTCAATCACTATCGTCAAAACAAGAATATCCTTATCTCTTACAGCAAGAACAAACTCGGTTTCTTCTAATCTCGTTGAAGAATCGGGTATCTATGGAGCGGCGGTTTGCTATAGCCGCCGCTCACAATTTTTGCGAAAAAGAGACTTGCGAAAAAGGAGATGTTGTTCTTTGGCATAATGCCTTAAGTATCTCGCAGTAGTTGCAAACCTTACGAAGAACATTGCATAGTAGTAAGCATATCAAACGCATTAAAACAGGAGAATCAACTATGAATGCAGCATATGTGTTTTCGCCCAACAAAAATGTCTTTGGACGTGGGGCGGTTGCCGCGTTGGCATCGGAAATCAAGACCAGAGGAGCAAAAAAAGTCCTTATCGTTACTGATGAATTTTTAGCCAAGAGTGAACTGGCAGAACGCATTAAGCAGTATGTTGTGAGCGGCGGTGCCACACCAGTGCTATGGGGCAAAGTTCACCCGAATCCAACAGACCTCAATGTGGCGGAAGCAACGGACGTGTTCAAGAGTAACCAATGCGACCTAATTATTTCGCTTGGCGGTGGCAGTTCGCACGACTGCGCTAAAGCTGTGGCAATTGTGGCAACTAATCCTGGACGAATCCACGATTATGAAGGGGTCGATAAAGTGAAAAACACGCCTGCGCCGCTCTTCTCGGTCAATACCACGTCGGGCACAGCTGCAGAAATGACGCGCTTTTCTATCATCACCGACACGGCACGCAAGGTCAAAATGGCGATTATCGATTGGCGCATCACGCCGCTGCTGTCCATCAACGACCCTGAAACGCTCGTCAGCATGCCGAAAGGTTTGACAGCCGCAACAGGAATGGACGCCTTGACACATGCCGTCGAAGCCTTCGTTTCCACTTGGGCAACACCGCTCACCGATGCGAACGCGCTGACCGCCATCAAAATGATTTTCGCCAACTTGCCACATGCCTACGACAATGGCAACGACATCAACGCACGCGAAAAAATGGCTTATGCGCAGTATATGGCGGGCGTCGCATTCAACAATGCAGGGTTGGGCTATGTGCATGCGATGGCGCATCAACTCGGTGGATTCTATGACCTGCCGCACGGGGTTTGCAACGCGATTCTCCTGCCCGCAGTCGAAGACTTCAACAAGACATCTGCTGAAAGACGCTTGGCAATTATCGCTGATGAAATGAAGTTCAGCGAAAGCGGCATGACCAATGCCGACAAAGCAATCATGGTGATTGACAAAATCAAGGAACTCAAAGACCGCGTCAATATCCCGAAAGATTTGCGTGCGCTGAATGTCTCGCCAAATGATTTCGAAGAAATGTCGAAATTCGCAATGAAAGATCCATGCGGATTTACGAACCCAGTTCAGCCAACACTTGCTGAAGTCATCGGCATCTTTGAACACGCCTACGACTATGAGCACGCAATGGCACACTAACTAAACGGTTACGAAGCAGTTGTTGTTCGGTGTCCCAAGTCTTCGTGTCAATATGAGCGGAGGCTTGGGATAAGTTTTTGAACACAAATTTTTTCAATCTTCAAACAATACTTTAACGATGGTTAAACGTGTCTTAATTACACCTGAAGCAGAGTCGGTAGTGAATCAATTAAAAACTGAGCATGGCGAATTGCTCTTTCATCAAAGCGGGGGCTGTTGCGATGGTTCATCACCGATGTGTTTTTCCGTCAATGATTATCGCGTGGGTGAAAACGATGTCAAACTCGGCGAAATTGTCGGATGCGCGTTTTATATGTCGCGTGAGCAATTCGAGTACTGGAAACACACGCAACTGATTATTGATGTGGTTAAAGGAAGGGGCGCAAGTTTTTCGCTTGAAATTCCGCTCGGCGTAAGATTCCTCACGAAATCAAGGCTGTTCAGCGACGAGGAACTCCCGCAGTTAGAGCCTGTTCAAATCGGCGCTGAAGCCGAGTGAATCTTGCGCTCTAAACTCGATGGGTGGAAAGCATTTTGCAATCGTCCTTTGATATATCGCCACAGAAGGCGTTGTGGAAAAAGTTTGTGGTAGATGTATCGCGTTTTTGAAGGAAGCGCAATCCAGAAGTATTTGCAAAAGTGCGTTGCAAAGCTCGGCTCGAAGTAGCAATTCACCGTGCAACCCTCGCAGAACTCGTGTCGTCCTTCCATCTCAATTTCCGCCTTGATAAACGGGGACTTTCGCAAATCATACAGGTGGTTCTCAATCGGCTGTTTTTTATAGCCTGCGTGATAGCAAGGCAAAATCATTTCATTTGACGGCGAGATAACCACGACTTCGGAGACCGCTTTGCAGACAGGGTTGCTTTTACGATTGCCTCCATCACGCCGAAGCGCGATAAATGCCGCGTTCATATACACCAGTTTCTTCTTTGAAAAATTCAGCACGTATTCATACATCGCTTCCGTTTGTTCAGCCGTAAAGAAAGTGCCGTATTGAAAAATCGGATTGAGGATAAGCATCAAGTTGTTCGGGCGCGATAGGTTTTCATACACAACAGGAAGTTCTTCGTAGTTGCTGGCTTGAACCGTGAAAATGATGTCAGGATATTCATCGAGCGATTTTGCCACATCAATACTTTCTAAAATTTTATCGAAACATCGCACGCCGCGCGATTGGTCATGCTTGTCTTTATAGGCAGAATCCAACGAGAAATGTAACAAGTCTATTTTTCCTGCAAGGGCTTTGGCGTATTTGGGATAAAGAAGCGTGTTCGTTGTAACACTTGTAACGAATCCCATTCGCTTTGCAATAGCGAGAATTTCGGGAAGGTTGCGATGCAGAAGCGGCTCACCGCCCGTGAAATCAATAAACTTCACGCCAAGCCGTTTGAGGTCATGCAAGTTTCTTTCAACATCGTCGAGTTTTACAAACGGGCTGGGCTTCTGCCAAATATCGCAAAAGCCACATTCGGCATTGCATCGATAGGTTAAGTAATAATTGCAAAGTATGGGCATGATTTTTTGAAGAAGTTTTTTCAAACTTAACCAATCTCAGAGCCTCATACAATTCTTTGAGAGGCTTTGATAAGTTCAAAGAGCGCAATGCCAACAGAGACTGCGGCGTTGAGCGAGTGTTTGACGCCATATTGTGGAATTTCAAGTGCAAGGTCGCACATGGCTAAAACGTCATCATCAATGCCTGAAACTTCGTTGCCAACAATCAAACAAAGTGGGAAGTATTCTTTCGAAAGCGAATCGTATCGGAGAGCGTGTGTGGCGATTTCAAGTGCGGCAATCTTAACGCCGTTGGCTTTGAGTTGTGAAATGGCATCAAGCGGGTTTTGGACATATTCCCACTTGACCCATTCTGTTGCGCCGAGTGCGGTTTTATCAATCTCTTTGCGTGGCGGTGTGGCAGTGTATCCTGTGATAATGACTTTTTCAACTCTCGCCGCATCACATGAGCGAAAAATCGCTCCAACATTCCACATCGAGCGAATGTTTTGAAGTAGGACATAAATCGGAAATTTTTCAGCGACGCGAAAGCTTTCGGGAGAAAGGCGATTCATCTCTTCGCTGCGCAACTTTTGAGAGGTCATGGGACGCTTTGAACGTCTTCGAGGGGCAGTTTCAATGCCTCTGCAATTTGTTCATTCGTTAAGCCGAATCGGCGAAGAGCGGGAATTTCTGCCAACTGTTTTGCACGAGCAATTTCTTGTGCTATGTCCTTTGCCATATCCTTTGCCATGTCCTTTGCCATATCCTTTGCCATATCCTTTGCCAATTCTTTGGCAATTTCGGGCGCGATGGTATGGCGGGCAATGTCATGCACAAGGCGATTGTTCGAGAAGTCAAAAATTTCTTCCATTTTAATCATCGCTTCCAACTCCTGATAAGTTAAAGGTTCGTGTTTTTCCAAAAATACGTTAATCAATAGGTTTAAGAAAAAGCGTTTTCGGGCGTAAGGTGTTTCGGGCTTATCTAAAACTTCTTTGAATGCTTTCGCGACTTCAAGGTCTGAAGCAAGGCTCGATTTTTTAACTGTTAATAGAAGCAACATCTGCCCAAGATTGCGCGTTTCCTCGTTCAGCACCTCGCTGAGATAGATTGGACGAATCGCGCCCGACTTGACCAGCGGTTCAAACATTCCCGCTCCTTTGTCAAGATTGCGCGAGCCGAACATCACGACCATTTGCGTTTGCGCGAACTGTCGGTTCTGCGCTCTGAAAATCAGTGTCTCTGAAAGAATGCGCTCATAGATGAATTCATCTACCTGAAATTGAATTTCCAAAATGACGACGGGCAAATCGGGTGAATCGGGCAAGAGCGCGCCGTCAATCCGATAAGATTTTTCTTTAACCTCAATCGATTGAAACGCATAATGACGCGAGAGTGCCTCGTCGTAACCCAGCAATGCTAATGCCGTTTCGGGCGACTCCTGAAAAATACTGTATATGAGCTTATCGGTTTTCATCAGAAGAGCGTTTTGATCGAGAGGTAAAAGTTCGGAAAAACTTGAATCGTTTGATTCCCAAGACGTTCAAGTTGATACCAACCGCTCGTTTCAAATTCAATAACTTTTGACGGACGATATGAAATTCTCGCAGTTGGACCAATATAAAGCAAATTAGGTAGCGGCAATTCGATGATTTCAATTTCATCGGCTTTGGGGCGAGTTTGAAAATTGGATTGGCTTCGCGCAAAAATTCTAATTCCGAACGAACTTACAATCGATGGCTGTCGAGCCTCTATTTCAAACGAGAGCGAGCGGTCATTGAATCGGCTGAGCGGACGCTCTGAAAAGTCATTCCAATAAAGCTCTGCACGTTCATAAAGACGCTGTTCGTAGAGAAATTTCAGCGTAATATGTTCGCTCAAAAAGAATTGTGTAGAATCTAAAAATGAAAATTGTCGGAACGAAAAACTTCGCGTTTGCGAGCCGACTTCAAAATCATAAACCGTATAGTTTGCTAACACGCCGAACTCATTAATGCTCTCAATTTTTTTGGGAACGCGCCATACCGTCGTCGGTGAAAATCGCAAAATATAGTTTTTGGTATTGTTCGCGCTTCGCTCTCGGGAAATAAAAACATTATTTGTTGTTGCAAGTGAGGCAACAAGGCGCAACCCAAAATAAGCGTTGAGACGAAGGCTGTCAGAAATCGTGAGTGCGTAACTAACTTCGTCGCGCTCGTCGGTATTAGTGGTGTCGGGTGTGTCGTAGCGAAAGCCACGCATCTGTGCGGAAATTAAGAAATAATGTAGGGTATCGCCGACGGCGTTGAAGTGCCGCCAAATTGAAGATAAATAGAGCGTCGCTACCTGAAACGCATTGTTGCGAAATTGCTCTCGTGCTAATGCGATAGGATTCTCGGCGAGAGCGTTTATCGGACGGTAAGTTTCGGACTGTTGCTGAAATAAAATGCCCGCAAAGGTTTGAAATGATGGGGATTCAAACGTAAAACCCACGTCGGCAAATAACCGAAGTTGTTCGATTTCGTTGTCATAAATAGCGTTATTTAAGTCAGAAAATTGTTGGCTATTTTCGCGGATAATCACGCGGCGACGCAGTTCTATTTTTGCTCTGGTCGTTAAGTTTGAAAAAGTTTTATAGGAAAGGCTATCTATCGTGTAAAAATTCTGCTCTATGCGTCGTTCTACGACGGTCGTTGGCTCTTGCGAAGCCAACACGTTTGAAAAATAATCCCGTCGCTCTTCGCTCGCGCCTCCCGAAAGAAGCATCTGCGCGCGATTATACGTTTGATTGAGCGATAAAACTACGCCTTTATCTTCGTTTCTGCGAGGCTCTAAAAATTCTTGCGAGAGATTGACGCGCGAAGACAGTTCAAAATTAGAAACCTGATAGTCGAATAAATCGCCTCGAAGCGCATAGACAAATCCTGAATTAAACTGATTGAGTTGCCGCTCGGCTTTGAAGCCGCCATTCGCTTCAAGCAAAGACCATGCGGACGGTCGGGAAGAAATTCCAATAGAAACGCGATTAGAAACGGCGTTATTGCGAAATAAATTGCGATTGTCGGAAAGAAAATAATTATAGCCCTCAAAACGAATTTGAGATTGCGAATAAAGGGGACGGGAAATGCGAAAATTAAATTCGTTCTCGTCGCGCAGGGCGCGCTCGCTTAAATTGATGAGGGTAGATTGAAAATTATTATTCGCTGTAACCGTCCAAACGCCGAGTTGATGAGAAGAAAAATAATTGCTTTTCCAAAAATATGTGTTCAGGAAGCGTTCAAATGAGGTGTTAGATAGTATTTGCGCTTGGCAAAAAATAGGTAGGAGCAGGGCAAGAAAGGTGAGGCGAAAAAACATTGAACATTATCGGGCAGTTAAAGATAAATCTAACAAACCGCCGTCCAATCGATAGAGAGTGCAATAGCGGACGGCGGTTCAAAAATTATACTTTTTCAGCCTCCAACTCGCGCTTCAACGCTTCGCGCTCAATTTCAAGACGACGAATTTCACGATTGATTTTATCCAATGCTTCAGGAACACTGTCAATTTCTAATCGCAATTTCGAAGAGGCTTCGTCAATTAAATCAATCGCCTTGTCAGGCAAAAATCTATCTGAAATATATCGATTAGAAAGTTCCGCCGCCGCTACGATTGCGCTATCGGTAATTCTAACGCCGTGGTGAATTTCATATTTTTCTTTCAAGCCGCGCAAAATAGAGACGGTGTCTTCGACGCTCGGTTCGGCGACGAAAACGGTTTGAAAGCGGCGTTCCAACGCGGCATCTTTTTCGATATACTTTCTGTATTCGTCGAGCGTGGTTGCACCGATGCATCGAAGTTCGCCTCTTGCAAGAGCGGGCTTCAAGATATTTGCCGCGTCGACCGCGCCTTCCGCGCCGCCTGCGCCGACAAGCAAGTGAATTTCATCGATGAACAGCACGATGTCGCCGTTTGAATCTTGCACTTCGCGCACGACGGCTTTCAAGCGTTCTTCAAACTCGCCTCTGAACTTCGTGCCTGCGACAAGTTGCGCGATGTCAAGCGCGTGAATTTGCTTCGACTTCAAGTTTTCGGGCACGTCGCCGCTGATGATGCGTTGCGCGATGCCTTCGGCGATGGCGGTTTTGCCCACGCCTGGCTCGCCAATCAAAACGGGATTGTTTTTCGTTCTGCGCGAAAGAATCTGCAATACGCGACGGATTTCTTCGTCGCGCCCGATGACGGGGTCGAGTTTGCCCTTTCGCGCAAGGTCGTTCAAATCGCGAGCATATTTTTTGAGTGCGTTGTAGCGGTCTTCGGCGTTTTGGTCGGTAATGCGTTGCGAACCGCGAATCGTGGCAAGCGCTTTGAGAACGCCGTCGACCGTTGCGCCCGCGTCTTTCAAAATTTTAGAGACCGTTTGCCCCGATTCCAACATCGCGATAAACAAGTGTTCCGAACTGATATACTCGTCTTTTAATTTTTCGGCTTGGGCGGCGGCAAGGTCAAAAACTTTCGCCAGATTTTGCGAGATATACTGCCCCGAAACCGACGCGCCCGAAACCTTCGGGAATCGGTCGAGTTGGCGTTCCAAGATGTTGACGATTTGTTCGGTTTGCAATCCTAATTTTTCCGACAGTTGAAACGCGATGTTGTCTCGGTCGGAAAGCATCGATAGAAGCAAGTGTTCTGGCTCGATTTGCTGATGTTGCGCGTTGGCGGCGCGTTCTGCCGCGTCTTGCACGGCTTCTTGCGCGCGCAGCGTGAATTTATTTGGATTGAAATTCATAATCGCTCCTTCAAAAAAAGTTATCGGTTGTTTGAGACCCCCTTTACAAACGAATGTGAGTTTCAAAGAGATTCACGAACAACCGATAGTTTTTATCCCGTTAGTTTCCAAGAAGAATCTGATAACGCATTGAGGCGATAATGTCAGTTGAACTTGGCACTCTCACTCCGTTCACTTCTTTTTCTCCAACGATGAAGAAGTTGAGGTCGGCGGTTAGATTTTGCGTTGGCGTAATGTCGTAAATCGCGCTAATGCCCACGAGCGTTCGGCTGAAATCGCCGAAGGTAAGCGAGGTGCGGAGCGTTGGACGAAGCGTATTGTTCAAAAAGCCGTAGCCAATGCCCGCATCGAGCGAGTTGAAGGTTTGCGCGACTAAGGATTCGCGGCGCGTAACCTTTCCAAGTGCTTGGTTTGTATCGAGGCGAACACCGACGACAAATTCGCTCTGTTGATTCGAGAGTCCGCCGTTAATGCGAAGCGAGTTGGCAAAGGTGAGCGTGCCGTTGAGCGAAATCGTGCGGCTTGAAAACTGTTGCGACGTAACCGAAAGCAAATCAGAGGGTGAAACATAAACGTTGCCTAACAAAACCGCATTATTGCGGGTCGTGTCGAAGGTCGTATTGAGAATGCCCAAATCGCGATTTTCACCCCGATTGGAGAAGACTGTGCTAAATCCAAGTTGAAGCGTTTTTGAGTTTTTGAGATTAAATGTTTGCTGCACGTCAAAGTTGAAAGTGTTGGTCACGTTATCGATTTGCGCACCGAGAGCACTGCGATTGCCTACCAAAGTAGGTATGGTTTCGGAAAGTTTGATAGAATCGCGATAAGAGGCAGGAATGTTATTGACGTTGCTTTGACGGCGATATTCTAACCGAATGGAAGGGAGATTAATACCAGGAAAAATTGATGCGCCAAGCGAGAGCAAGTTGCGCGTGGTCGTTCCATCGATCGTTTGCCCCAATTGCGTTTCAATGTCGCGTTGCTGATTAAGGTTATCGCTCAAACTCTCAAACGCAAAGGAGAGAAGCAGGCGACTTTCGAGAAGACGCAGGCGGTCGTTAATCCGAATGCCCGCGATGTCGGGTTGGTAAAACGCCAAGCCAAGCGAGCGGAAGTTCGCGCCTTGACGCACATACTCGACCTTGAAGAAGTTGCCCCACGAGCCGAAGTTGTTATTCAGCGTCGTTCCCGAGCGCCAAGCGGTCGCGCTACCAAGTGGCGTGGGAAAGGCAAGGTTTGGATTGACGGTAATCAAACTTCGAAGCCTATCGTAACCGCCGGGAAAGCGTTCCAAATCATTGACGAAATTGACGCTGTCTTGACCTTTTTTGCCCAAGAGTTGCGCGACCTGTCCCGCGCTCAACGAGCCGCCCGTAATGTCGGCGTTGTATGCGCCGACGGCAAGGTCGCCATACAGTTCAAACACGTTTGGAAGAGGCGCGATTTTGACGCTGCCGCCAAAGCCGACGCTTTCTTCGGGACGCACGCCCCGCGCATCAATGCGATTCTCGGCGACTTGATCTTTAACTTTCAGGTATTGCAGTTCTAGGCGAAAGACCTTGCTGAAAAAGCCCCCGACGGCGGTGAAATAACTGCGTCGGAACGCGCCTGGCGACAAGAGTTGCTTGTAGGTTTTCGTATTCGCTGTTGAATCAACTAAAATGAAACCCTCGAGTTCGGCTTGGACGATGGAATCGGGCTGATTGGAGGAAATGACGCGCGTTGTGCCGAATTGGGTTTCAATTTCGCGAGCGGCGTCGCCTTGTGTCGTCGCAAAGCGCAGACCAGCAAACATGCCGCTCAGTTCGTAACCGCGCACGCGCACGCCGTTTGAAAGGTAAAAGTTGTAGTCAGGAAAAACATCGCCAACTTTCACATCAAAGTAATCGGTATTGACTTTGAAGAGGAATCGATTTGCGGGCTGACGAAGTTTATCTTCTTCATTGGTTACGTAAATGTTCGTTCCAACACGAAGCCAATCGTTATAGACCATTTCCGCATTGATATTTCCCCGTGCATAAAAAATGCTCGTATCGCCGACATTTTCTTGGCGCATTTCCACCCAACTCTGTGTGTTGTAGGTTATTTGTGCTTCGCGTTTGGCTTCATCGAGCGTTTTTTTCGGAGCGGCACTTACTCTAAAAAACGTGCTGGTTCTGCCAAGTTCAACCCCGCGCGCGTCGCGAGCGATAAACTCGGCGCGAAGCGGACCTGGCTTCGGCGGCTCATCAGGAATGTAGGTTACAAGGTTCTCGCTGAAAATCGCTTTCTTCGTAACATCTTTTCCGTCGACAAACAACTGCGAGCGTTCTTTGCTGATTTTGTCGCTTAGCGTGTAGTATGAAAATGAAATGACCACATCTTCGGGGCGCAAGGCTTCTTGTTTCGACGGCGAAATCACCACCAGATTCGGGTCTTCGGGAAGTGGACGGACGGTGATGTTAGCAGGTGTCTGAATTGGCGTTAAAAATGGAAAGGTGATTTGCGTGTTGTCGCGCAAGACAGCAACGACATAAAAATCAATCGAGGGCGCAATGACATAATTGGCGGGAATCGTGCCAACGAAATCGTTGCCTTGCGGCTGTGTTTCAATAAATCGATACTCGGAAATGCCAAAATTTCTGTAGCGAATGACCGCGCGGTCAATCTGTACGCCCATTTCCGAAGAAACACGAATTTCTAATGGCTTGCCTTCAATGGCATCGCCAAAAGTAACTCGTAGTTGCCTATCGGCAGTGGCTTGTGCCGAAGCCGAAATTGAAGAGAAAAGCAAAAGGAAAAGAAGTCCGATTGCAAGTTTGAAACGTGGTGTCATAGAGAATCTCCGAATACAGTTGACGAAGTAGTTTTTTTTGAGTTGTTTTAATGTTTGATTCAGTCATCGTCATCGCCGCCCGTGAGCATAAATAAGGCTTCACGAAGTTCTTTATTGGCATGTGCTTCGCCGCGCTTCGCCGTCAAAGAAATACCATCTTGATAAACCTTCTTAGCATCTGCCGCTCTGCCGAGTGTTTCATAGAGTTTTCCCAAGTGATAATAAGTTGCGGTGTAGTCAGGCGCGTGCGTCAAGAGATATTCAAATTCCCTAACAGCATCATCAAGGCGATTGAGTTTGATGCAATCAAGCGCAAGCGCGTAACGAGAAAAGGAATCATTAGGGTCTTTCTCTAAGAAACTTTTCAGAAGCGACATGCGACGCTCTTCTGGTGAAATGTTCATGGCTTGAAATTCAAAGACCATCTATGTTGTTGGAAACGGAGGCCAACCCATCGGCTTGCCGCCAATCAAATGTGCATGAATATGAAAAACGGTCTGTCCGCCGTCTCGCTTGCAATTAAGGTTAATACGATAACCCGAATCGGCAATGCCAAGCATGCGCGCAATATCTTTGGCGGCGATAATAAGTTTGCCAACAAGAAGCGCATCATCGCTGGTTAAATCGTCGAGCGTTTCGATGTGTCGCTTAGGTATGATGAGGATATGAACCGGCGCGACGGGCGCAATGTCATGAAATGCAAAAATTTGCTCGTCGCTGTAAACTTTTTTTGACGGAATTTTTTCCGACGCGATTTTACAAAAAATGCAATTCTCGTTGTATAAATCCGTCATTGCAAGTAAGTTGAAGTTAATACAATACTTTGGAATGTAAGAAACATCGTGCAGAAGATAATGCAAAGTTTGCTTGCAAAGAAAACGAATGAAGTGTTTGGCGAAGGGATTTAGAAAACGTAAATTCGCAGTTGCTCTACAAAAGCATCAGGGAAAGCATCAAGGAAAGCATCAAGGAAAAAGGGCTTTTAGCTCAGTTGGTTAGAGCGACTGGTTTACACCCAGTAGGTCGGGGGTTCGACTCCCTCAGAGCCCACAAATTTCACAGCAAAAGGCGCACTGTGTTGCGCCTTTTGTTGTTTTGACGAACTGCATGTTGAGAAACCGCCTTCACTTCACAAGAAGCATTTTCTTCGTGGCGACGAACCGCCCCGTCTGAATCCGATAGAAATAAACGCCGCTCGACAAATTGAGCGCGGAAGCGTTGAGCGCGACGGCGCGAAATCCCGCGTCTTCTCGCGCATTGACGAGCGTCGCCACTTTTCTGCCCAACACGTCAAACAATTCAAGACGAACATCGCTTGCGACGGGCAGTTCGTAAGGAATAATCGTCGTCGGGTTAAATGGATTTGGATAATTCTGCCTCAGCGCAAAAACGACGGGCTTCGTCGGCGAATCGCGCATCGACAGTTGAGTGGTGGAATCTTGCGCGCCCGCAAAATCGCTAAAACTCGTCAAGCCGCTAACGGTGATGAAAGGCGCGTTGTATGTTACGGTCGCGTTGATGGGCGGCAGGCTTACGTCTTGCCATTGGCTTGATGAATCGTTGCGCTTCAAGATGCGAATCAAGTTGAAGTTGCGAATGCCCGAAACGCCGCTGAAATCAAGCGTGAGGTTGTAGGTCAAGCCTGTTGCGGTCGAAGTAATCGTCCAGAATCGGTCTCGCAAAAGTTGATTGACCCCTGATGGCAACGCGCCGACGATGTTAGGATTGATTCCGACGCTTGCCGTAATCGCGCCGCCCGTTCCCGCATTGCCCGTGATGTTCACCGTCGCGCCCGAACCGCCCAAGACGATTTGTCCCGTTTGTCCCGCTGAAACGCTTGACCCGAACCGAACCGAGTTGAAAATGCGAGCGACCCAAAAATCCTCCGCGCCGTTAGAGTTCATTACCGTACCAACGAGGAGCGGGCGTCCGTCGGGTTGCGTCGCAAAACCAGATGCGCCAGATGTTACGCCGCTTGGCAAGTTGTATCCTGCCACGCCATCGCCCGCGAATGTAGAATCAATCGCGTTGTTTGCGACGCTCATTCCATTCTCGCGGACGCGGAAGAGGATGACGCCCGTAGATGCGCGATGCGCCACTATAATCTTGCCGTCGCCTTCAACGAAAATAGCGGCGTTTTTTCCGACGCTAAACGCTGTGAGCGAGTTCAGCTCGGAAGAAGCGATGCGCGCCACGCCTTTTCGGAAAAAAGTCGAGTCGGCGTTCATTCCAAAGGTCGTATCCAAGTCGCCGTTCGCGAGGAAGCGCGCGACAAACGCGGCACGGGGATTGGACTGCGACAGCAATCCGCCCACAAGGCACTTGCCATCGCTTTGAATGGCTACGCAAGTGGGATTTGCGTTTAAGTTTGAGATGGTCGCAATGCCGTCGCCGCTGAACGACGTGTCCAACGCGCCATTAGCGTTGAAGCGCGCAAGCATAATTCGCGAGTTAGATTCGTCAATCCTGTCATAGCCGAAAGCGAGGATTTTGCCGCCGCTCAAAATGAGCGCGTCGCAAAAGGTGGAACTTGTTCCAAAGGCGACGGTGGCGGCGCCGTTAGAGCCAAACGTGTTGTCGCTAGAGCCATTGGGGTTGAGCATCACAAGCTTGGCGGCGTTGTTGTAAGAACCGGTCAACAAGATTTTTCCGTTGCTCAACGAATTGATGTTCGCGACGTTGCTTACGCTTATATATCCCACGCCCGATGAACCAAACGAACTGTCGAGAACGCCTGTCGTTCTGATGCGATACAGTTGAGAAGAAGCGCGGATGACAAGAACTTTGCCATCAGTCTGAACGGCTATCCCCGTCAAAATGCCTGCGCCTGATGTAATGGGAGTTACGGCTCTGCCCGCGTTTCCAAAGTTGGCGGATAGCGTGCCGTCGGCGTTGAGCGACGCGACGGCAATGTCGTTGCCATCGCCGCCGTAACCCGCAACGACAATTTTGCCGTCAGGCGCGATTGTTGCCACGTTGGCGAAGTCTTGGGATATAGGGTTGGAATTGTTGAAGACGCGAATGCCCGTGCCGTTGAACGAGTTGTCAAAACTGCCATTCGCGTTCAAGCGAGCCGCCAAAAACGATCTGCCTTGAAAATTTCCGACGACAATTAGCTTGCCATCGGGTTGGCGCGCGAGCGAAAGAGGTCTGTTGCTCGTAGCCCATGTGTTCTCGATTCGAACTGAACCTGATGCGTTGAAGGAACTGTCGAGCCGACCTAAACTATCGACGCGAATGACCGTGTGGGCGTATCCGCCCTGAAAATTTTCAAATCCTCCAAGATAAAATTTCCCTTGACCTGCGCTCGCCATTGATGACGGCAACACCCAGCGATTGGACAGTGCTGGAAAAACTCCCAACGCACCGCCGTTTCCGAAGGTTGCGTCCAAAACCCCGTTTGCCGCGACGCGAACCAAGCCAAGTCGGTTGAAGAGAAGCGAGTCGGCGACATTTGAAAGAATGAGAATTTTCCCATCGGGCAAAGCCTCGATGTCTACCGCAGATTCCGAGCTTGAAAACGTGTTGCCTTGAATCGTGCTCGTCCGAAGATTGAACTCCGCCAAACCACTGCCGTTGAAGGCGTTATCGAGCGCGCCCGTCGAAAGAAAACGAGCCACCGTGATGTTTTGATGTTGCGAGGTTGCCGATACGACGACCCCTTTCGTACCCCCCACGACGATTTTGCCATCGGCTTGAACGGAGACCGAAAGCGCTTTGGATGGCGTCGTGGGCACAAAAGACATGGGAGGGGAGATAACGCCAGCATAACGAAAGAAAGCCTGAATGCCCGTTCCGTTGAATGTGTTGTCGAGCGTTCCATTCGCGTTCAGACGCATCAAAATTTGGTCGTCTTGAATGCTCTGCGTGTTTGGCGGCGTGAAAGATGAGAGGCGCGCGAAACCAACAATCAAGATTTTATCGTCGCCAAGAACGGCGACATCCGTAGCCTCAGCTTCGGAGCCGAAACCGACGGGGGCGGACGGCACGTAGGAGAATACGCCATCGCCGCCGCCAAAAGCAGAATCAATGAGTCCGCTCGAAGTAAAGCGATAGGCGACCAAATTGGAGCTCGTTCCCTTGCCTACGGCGATGATTTTGCCGTCGGATTGAAGCGCAAGTTTTTTGAGTTCGTAAAAAGACGGAACGACCGTCGACCCATTGCTTCCAAACGAAAGGTCTGTGCTTCCGTTGGCGTTCAGGCGCATTAAAATCGCATATGCGCCATTGTTTGTTATGCCGCCGACTAAAATTTTGCCGTCGGGCTGAACGAGCGTCGCCGTTCCTACATCGGATTGATATACTGGCGAGAAGTCAATCGTTGTCGTGCCTGTTCCCGCGAAGGTGTTATCGAGCGTTCCGGGCGTTTGCGCTTGGGCTTTGTTCAAGAGCGCGAGGCAAACGATCATCAGCAGAGCGAAGCGAATCATTTGAAATGCCATTGTTCCGAGCGGTTTTGAGTTAGATTAAAATTCAAAACTTTGACGCTCAAATTTACTCTGCCAAGCAAGCGCGCGCAACGCTACTTTAATGCGCCTATTTCCCGCAAGTTATTATTTGTAAATAAATTAGACTGAAAGAGAAACGAGCATAAAAACGAGAAAAGTTGGGAGTTTTTCGTTAGCCCAAGCTTCCTTCGAATGTGCAGACGATATTTTTCGATGTTTCGATAGCGATTGCCCGCGACATCGGAAGCATAAAAAATCTTTGAAATTTCTTTGGACGAGAAGCCCAAGCGAATAAGCGAGCAAATGATGAGTTCCGCCGGCGTGAGCGACGGATAGCGTTCAGACAATCGGCGAATGAAATTCGGGTAAAGTTGGTCGTAAAGCGATTGAAACAACGCGAAGTCGCTCTCCGACGATTTCATTGATTCAATTTCCGAGACGATTTTCAGCAAGCGTTTGTCTTTGGTCTTTTTTCCCGAAATGCGCGAGACGACCTGCCTGAGTTCCATCGCGAGATATTCCAACGCATAGGTTTGCTTCAAGAGGTATGTCGCCGAGCGCGCGATTTCAGAAGATTTTTGCGCCACTTCGGTTTCGAGAGCCTGTTTTTCTTGGAGCGCTCTTTCGACTTCGCGTTGCGCTTCGGCAAGTTGGTTTAAGACTTGCAAGTTCTTCAAACGTTTGTCGGATTCTTCGTTGAAGATTTCTTCTTTCAAGCGGTGATAGGTTTCATAGTGGCGAAGCGCGTCGGCGTATTTCTTTTGGGCTTTGAACAACGACGAGAGCGAGAAAAAGACTTCGCACTGACGCGGCTTCAACCCCAACGCTTCGGCAAGGCGGAGCGACTCGCAAAGATGCGCTTTGGCTTTGTCGTAGCGACGTCGCGCCGCGAAAAAATCGCCCAAATCGTGATGAACGACGGCTTGCATTCGTCGGTCATCGAGCGCTTCGGCGAGTTTGAGGCTTTGAAGAAGGCAGCGCTTCGCGTTCTGAAAATCGTTCAATCGCATCGCGCTGGAGCCGAGATTGCGAAGCACGATGCACTCGCCTTGTCGGTCGCCGAGTTCGCGCCGTATCTCCAAGACTTTTTTCCTCAACGCCAACGCTTCCTCGTGCTTGCCTTGACTGGAATAGACCGACGACAAATTGCTCATCGTTACCGCCAAACTTTTCTTGTCGGGCAGGGTTTCTTTCAGTGATAGGCTTTTCTGATAGAACTGTCGCGCCTCGTCGTATTGACGCAGGCCATAATAGACCGCGCCGATGTTGTTGAGGGCTTTGGCTTCCGACTCCGCGCTGTTGATGCGTTGAGCGATGTCGAGGCTTTTGAGATGATAATCGAGCGCTTTGTCAAAATCGCCCAAGCGTTCATAGAGAACGCCCAAATCGCAGAGCGTGTCGAACTCTCCCGACGAATTTTTCTGCTGGCGATAAAGGCGCAAACATTCGTTGAGAAACGTCAATGATTCGCGATGGTTGTAGAGGGCTAAATGCGAACTGCCCAAATAATGAAGCGCGGCGGCGTAGTCGGCGCGATGTTTTTTTTGTTCTGACTCCGCGCCCAAAGCCGACAACCCTTCCTCCAAAGCGGCGATGGCTTCATTGAATTCGCCATTCTCAAAGCGCTGTTTTCCCGTTTCAAGCGAGGCGAGGAATTGGTGGTTTGAGCGTGAATGCTTCATCGTTCATTGCGCCAGTTCAAGCGGCAAGTTTAGGCGTGGCGAGCGATTTTGCGAAAATTTTTTGTTGGTAATTGGCAATCATAAAAAAAATTTGATAATTGCGACATACATTCCCCGACAAACATTTCCAATTGACTGCATCGCGCGCGATGAGAAGCCTCTTAACAACAAAGGCGTTTTAGTTCTCGAATTCTGTTTGGAGGAAATCAGCAATGCAATTTCACGACGAAAAATCCGCGTGCGGCGTTGGCTTTCTTGCCAGCCGAAAAAATCTTGCCTCGAATGCCCATTTGAAACAAGCCCTGTATGCGCTTCGGTGCGTCGAGCATCGCGGGGCGTGCGGCGCAGACCGCGTCTCGTCGGACGGCGCGGGCATTATGACCGACATTCCCTTCGAGCTCTTCGGCTACGAAAAAGGAACGGTTGCGATTGCGACGCTCTTCATTCCGTTTGATTCCGAAGGGCAACGCATCGCGCTGAAATTGCTCACGGAAACGTTTGAGTTTTTCGATTTGCGCATCGAGGCGTATCGCGACGTGCCAATGAATTTGAACGTGCTTGGCGCGGACGCCAAAAAATCCATGCCCGCCATCAAGCAAGTGGTGATTCGTCGCCCCGACCATTGTCGCACGGATTCTTCGTTCAACCGAATCCTTTACATCGCCAAACAATACACGCGCGCCAAAGCCGCAGAGCGCGGAATGAGCGAGTTTTATTTTCCGTCGCTTTCCACGAACACGATTGTCTACAAAGCGCTCACGACCGCCGACAAGCTCGATGCGTTTTATCTCGATTTGCAAAATCCCAACTACAAAACTCGATTCGCGCTCTTTCATCGCCGATTCAGCACCAACACGCGCACCTCTTGGGACAAAGCCCAACCGTTTCGCCTCATCGCGCACAACGGCGAAATCAACGCCATCGCGGGCAATCGCACGTGGGCGTTCTCGCGCGAAAAATCGCTCGGCTTGAAAGAAGGCGAACTGCTCACGCACCACAACATCAGCGACACTGGCTCGCTCAACGAAATGGCGGAAGCCTTGCTCTATCGAAGTTCGATTCCTTTTGTCGACGACGTGATGTCGATTCTCATTCCGCCCGCCAACAGCGACAAGCCCTTCTACAAATTCTGGGGCAGAGCGATGGAGCCGTGGGACGGACCCGCCTTCGTCACGTTTTCGGACGGACAAACCGTCGGCGCGCGCCTCGATCGCAACGGCTTTCGACCGTGCCGCTGGGCGATGACCGACGAGCATTTCTACCTTTCTTCCGAAGCAGGCTCGTTCAACCTCGACGAAAGCCTCATCAGCGCAAAAGGCACGTTGCAAGCCGGCTCAGGCGTAAGGGTGGATTTGGAAACGGGCGAAATTGATTTTCGCGACTCAAGCGAATCGGCGGAATACTTCGACGCGAAATTCGACGCGCATCTCTTGCCCGCGCTCTCGCTTCAAGTCAATCACCTGCCGCGAACCCTTGAAAAGACAAGCGTTTTCGGCTACACGGAAGAAGATTTGAACAAGGTGTTGCTACCGATGATTGAAACGGGCAAAGAACCCATCGGCTCAATGGGCGACACGGCGCGCCCCGCGATTTTTTCAGACGAGCCGCGCCCGTTCTTCGATTACTTCTATCAAAATTTCGCGCAAGTAACGAACCCGCCCGTCGATTACATTCGCGAAGCCACCGTAACCGATTTGAGCATCGAACTCGGCAAGAAGCCAAACATCTTTTCCACGAAAGAGCTCATTCCGCCCCAAGTGGCGATTGAGCTTAAAAGTCCCGTGCTTTCTTTGGGGCAAATGGCATTTGTCGAATCGTTCAAGCGAGGCAATCCCGATTCGCCCGATTCGCGCATCATCGCCGAAGAATTCGATACGACCTTCAAGCGCATCGAGGGCGTGGTTGGATTTCGCGCGAAACTAAACGACCTGCGCAAAAACGCGCTGAACGCCGTAAGACGCGGCGCGAACATCATCATTCTTTCCGACAGAAACGCCGATTTCGCCAACCTGCCGATTCCGAGTTTGCTGGCGCTCCGCGCCGTCGTCAACACGCTCAACGACGAGGGCTTGCGGCTGGAAGCCTCCATCGTCGTTCATACGGGCGAAGCGCGCTCGACGCATCACCTTGCGACGCTGATTGGATTTGGCGCGACGGCGGTCTGCCCATATCTCGCGCTCGAAGTGGCGCGCTTCGGCGACTTCCAACAAACCAACTCGCTTTCGCCCGACAAGCGCGAAGCCAATCTCATCAAAGCCTTCGAGCAAGGGCTTCTGAAAGTGATGAGCAAAATGGGCATCTCCGTCGTCAAGTCCTATCAAAGCGCGCGGCTCTTTTCCGCGCTCGGCATTGGAAAGAAATTGGCGGAAGAATTTTTCCGCGACCTCTACTCGCCCATCGGCGGCATCGAGACGGAACAACTCGTCGACGAAATCCTGCGCAACGCTTTGCTCTTCGAGCGAGAAAAAAAGCCCATCAACACCTATCAATTCAAAGAGCATAACACGGGCTTGAAAGGCGAGCGACACTCAATGACGAACTCGCGCGCGAAACTCATTCACAAACTCGCCCGCGAAACCAACGCGCCGCTTTCGTCAATGAACCTTTACGACGAATACTTGCGATTGGGAGAAGAAGCGGAGCCTGTCAACATTCGACATCTCTTCGATTTCAAAGTCTCGCCGAACCCGTTGCCCATAAACGACGCGCAACCCACGTCTGAAATTCTGAAAACTTTTGGGTCAGGGGCGATGAGTTTCGGCGCGATAAGCGCGGAAGCGCAACGCGACATTTTTATGGCGATGAAGGAAATCGGCGGTCGCTCCAATTCGGGCGAAGGCGGCGAAAATCCTTACTACTTCACCGACGGCGTCACGGGATATGCCAAGCAAGTTGCTTCGGCGCGTTTCGGCGTAACGGCGGAGTATCTCATCACGGGCAAAGAAATTCAAATCAAAATCGCGCAAGGCGCAAAGCCGGGCGAAGGCGGACAACTAATGGCGGTCAAGGTCAATGAAGACATCGCGCGCGCGCGCCACTCGCTGACGGGCATCGACCTCATTTCGCCGCCGCCGATGCACGACATTTACAGCATCGAGGATTTGAAAGAACTCATCTACGAACTGCGTCAAACGAACCCCGACGCGAAAATCAACGTCAAACTCGTTTCAGGCGCGGGCGTGGGCACGATTGCCGTCGGCGTCGCCAAAGCGGGCGCGGACATCATTCACATTTCAGGCGGCGACGGCGGCACAGGCGCGGCGGCGCTTTCCTCAATGAAACACGCGGGATTGCCCTGGGAGCTCGGCTTGCTCGAAGCGCACATCGCCTTGCTTCAAAACAACTTGCGCCAATGCGTAACCTTGCGCGTCGATGGCGGACTTTCGACGGGCAAAGACATCGTGATGGCGGCGGTTCTCGGCGCGGAAGAATTCGAGTTCGGCAAACTCTTGCTCGTCGCCGAAGGATGCGTAATGGCGAGAATCTGCGAGAAAAACACTTGCCCCGCAGGCATCGCCACGCACGACCCAAAATTCAAAGCCAAATACAAAGGGCGCAAAGAGCACATCGTCGCGCTTCTCAACTACCTTGCCGAAGACGCGCGTCGGCATCTCTGCGCGCTCGGCGTGAAATCGCTCGGCGACGCGCTCGGCAGAACGGAACTGCTGAAAATCAATCCCAAACATCTCGCGCTCATCAACAAGCGCAATTTGGATTTGAGTTTCTTTACGAAACAAACCGCCCTCACGCTTGATTCGCAACCTTCCGCGCCCAAAGGCACGTTCAGCGACGAGATTAGCCCGCTCAACAAAACCATTCTCGCCGACGCGCGTCCCGTTTTGCAGAAAGCGCGCGAAGGAAAATCTTCAACGCTCGCGCTCGCTTACAACATCTTTCCGACCGACCGCGCCGCGCTGGCTTCCCTTTCGGGCGAAATCGCAAAAGCGATGCACGAAGCGCGCGCGAAAAACGGATTCGGAACATACCAACCGAAATTTTCAGGACATCTTGACTTCACATTCAAAGGAAGCGCGGGACAAGGCTTCGGCGTGTTCTTGACCGAAGGCGTGAGCGTGCGTTTGCAAGGCGAAGCCAACGATTCAGTGTGCAAAGGAATGTCGGGCGGAAAAGTCGTGATTGTGCCGAGCGCGAAAGCGACATTCGCGCCCGAACATAACGCCATCATTGGCAACTGCGCGCTCTACGGCGCAACGGGCGGAACGCTTTATGTGAATGGACTTGCGGGCGACCGCTTCGCCGTGCGCAACAGCGGCGCGACCGCCGTCGTCGAAGGCGTGGGGCTTCATGCGTGCGAGTATATGACAAACGGACTCGTCGTCATTCTCGGCAAAGTCTCTTACAACTTGGGCGCGGGAATGACGGGCGGAAAACTGTATCTCTACGGCGAAAAATCGCACTTCATCAACGGCGATTACATCACCGCGCTCGACCTTTCGCTCGAAGACGAATTAGAACTCAAAGCCTTGTTGGAAGATTACGCAAGCGAAACTCGCTCAAACACGGCAACGCGCTTGCTTGCAAACTGGACGGCGGAAAAAGTTCGCTTCAAAAAATACTTGCCGCTCGGTCTCGCCCGAAAACTCAAAGCGGAGGAAACGACGGCGTAAATTAGATTATTGTTACCACGCTTGTTTTTGAGAGAAATTTTGTCGTTAAATGCAAGCATCGTCTCAAAAACCTAAAACGCCCTGATGTATGACAAACGAATCTCTCATCAAAATCTGGCGCGACCTCTGCGCAGAAGAATCCCGTTTGCAGTCTGAACTTGCGACGCTCCGCGAGCAACTTGCCGCCGTCGAGGCGCAGTTGCGAACCGTCTTGAACGCGAAGCTCGAGTTGGAACGCCAACTTCCAACGAGTTTTCAATCGCAAAAGCCCGCGTCATCGCTTTCGGAGACATTCAAAAAATTTGCGCGTCTCAACGGCTTCTTTGTGAAAACGGTGAAAGTGGTCGAGGAGTGAGGCAATGAGAATCGTCAATGGCACGCCTTGTTAAATTTTTTGAGTTTCCAATAATTGTAAGGCAGGGGAACGAGAAAGCCCGCAATGAGTGCGATTCCCAACGCAACCCAATAGAAAGGCTCGTGAGGCATCACCGCTCCGCCCGTGAGCAAATAATCCGTTGCGTTCTCCGAAATTTCCATCGCCAGCATCGAGAGGAAACTCATCGAGAGCGCGGTCTGAAACGCCATTCGCCATGAAAATGCTTCGCGCAATTTGAGCAAAATGGTTTCAAGCAAAACCGAAGTTGTAAGCCCGCACAAAATCGCGACGCCCATAACCGCGAACATCGACCACGCTAATCCGACGCTTTGCGCGTAAATGATAAACCCAAAATCGCCAATCGAACAGCCAATCAAGCAGTTGAGCGTGTTGAACGAGGCGCGTTTCCACTTCGGCGCATCAAGCCAAAAGGGCGCGGGCTTCGGCTCGACGACGGGCAACGTCAGTTGAATCGTTGGATTGAAGTCGCTTTTCCATTCCGAGAGCGCGTAGTCGCCCGCTTGTTTTACGGCGCGATTGAGTTCCGACAGCGGCACGTCCCCTTTGAGCGTCAGCGTGGCTTTTGGCGGAAATAACGAAACGCTTGCTTGCTCTACGCCATCAATCGATTCCAACGCGGCTTTGACGGATTTGGCGCAACCATCGCACCGCATTCCATTCACGGCAAATTCAAGTTTGCGAGCGGTTTCGGTCGTCATTGAAGGTCAAAGAGAAAAAGGTTTGTTTCGGCGGGCATTTTTGGTCGCCGTAAGAACAAAACACGCAACAATCGCCGGGCAATGGTTTCAGAATCGCCGCGCATTGTTTGCACTCGTAAAAAAAGAGGCAGGCATCGTCAGGCATTCGCTCCTCCGCTGAAAAGCCGCAATGCGGACAAGTGATGCGCGCCACCATCGTCAGTGCATTGATTCAGGTTTGCCGACGAACGTTTTGCCGTCCGCGCTAAGGTTCGCCGAATACTTGGCGGGGTCGGCTTTGAACTTCGGCTCGCAACTGTTGCAACAAAAGCCGTAGGTCTTGCCCTCGTGTTCAACCGTTTTTGACTTCGCGTTCACGGGTTCGCCCGAAATCGGACACGCTTCATTAAACATGGGCGTTGCAGTCTCTTGCTTTGGCGCGCTCTTTTGGCAAGCCGAAAGCGAAACGATAATTACAAGCGAAAGAAAAAATAAAATAGGCTTCATTGGATTGAAAGAAAAGTGATAATTGAAAGCAAACGCAAAAGCGAAAGCCTGCTTCGCTTTGGAAACAGGCTTTCGGAAGATACAGTTCAGCGCGAATTATTCGCAGCACGATGCGCATTCGGCGCAAGTCGCGCAGGACGAGCAGTCGCCGCACGCGCAAGTCGCGCAACACGTATTCACGCAGCACGATTTGGCTTCGGAAACTTCCGCCTTTTGCGGCGCAAAACTGAGCGTGAATAAAATCGCCGAAAAAAGAATGATGAATTTCATAGCGAGAAAAGCGTTTGTTGTTTTAGAAATTGCGAGTTTAACAAAGCAACGCATAGCGATAGCAACGCATAGCGATGCGAAAGAACCTCGCGAATCCTAAATCAAAAACACTTGTAGGAAGGCTTGGGTCGGCGGCGAAGACGCCGAGCGAATGTCTTTTAGAACGACAGATTGAGAAGAAGTCGGAAACGAAGGAAACTTCGCAAACGAAAGAAGCGAAGGCGCAGACAACGAAACTTTCGCGGATTCAAACGATTTTTCCGCGTTCATTTTTTCCGCTTGCGGACTGCCATCGACGCAACAATTGGTCGCATCGTCGCATTCGCTCGCCGCGCTTGATGCGGCGCAGCACGAAGCCATCGCTTTTGCCTTCATCATTTCCGCGCATTGACAAAGCGGAATCGTGTAAAGCGCAAACGCGAAAAGAATCCAGAGAATATGTAGCGCGCGTGCTTGCATAGATTTCAAATTTCGGGAAACTTAAAAAAATTGCCCGCAAATTTCAATAACTTTAACTTCACAAGACGCAAATCAAACTCTTTTTGTTTCAAAACGACTTCTCAATGAAAATCCTGTCTCAACGGCTCTCGATAGTCGTTCTTTCCGCTTTTCTCTTGATGATTTCCGCATGCGCATCGTCCAACGCCACAAACGAAATGGACGACAAAATGAATCCCGATTCTACCGCCGACACGGTTTTTGAGCCGATTCAAATTGGCGGTAGACGCGCGTCTCTCTACAACGAATCCATCTTTCGTCGGTTTGATTGGGCGCTCTCGCCGTATCGGACGGCTTCGGGCGCGCCGTCGCATCTGTATTGGCAAAATCGCGCCGACTACGTGATTTCGGCAAAGATTGACACCGTCGAGCATATGCTTTCTGGAATGGAAACCATCACTTACACGAACAATTCGCCCGATACGCTTTACTATGTGTGGGTTCAGCTCGACCAAAATCTCTCCAATCCCAAAATGCGTGCGCGCCTCATCAAGCAAGCCGACGACCCAACCGAGCCATCGCTCTTTCGCTCTTCCGAATTTGACGGCGGAATGGAAATCACCGACGTCGAAGTCATCACATTGCAATCGGTCAAAAAAGGCAAGCGTGTGGTTTCTTCAAAGAAAACCAAATCAAAAGCCAAGTTCAAAATCAACGATACAATGATGCGTATCGACTTGCCCGAACCCCTCGCGCCAAACGGCGGCGTGGCGCAAATCGAGATGGAATGGTCGTTCTCAATTCCCTTTACGGGACGCATGGGACGCGAGAATTGCAAGCAAGGTTGGGTCTATCAAATCGCGCAATGGTATCCGCGACTATGCGTCTATGACGACATATCGGGGTGGAATACCGACCAATATCTCGGCGCGGGCGAGTTCTACACCGAATACGGCTCGTTTGACGTGAAATTGACCGTTCCCGCCAACCACATCTGTTTGGCGACGGGCGTTCTTCAAAATCCGAATGAAACGCTCACGCCCACGCTTCGCGAGCGATTGGCAAAAGCGAGCAAGAGCGATGAAACCGTGATGATTATCGGGCGCGATGAAGTCGGCGCGTCTTTTACGCGACCAAAACGAAACGGCGAACTCACTTGGCATTACAAAGCTGACAACGTGCGCGATTTCGCCTTTGCC
Organism: Candidatus Thermochlorobacteriaceae bacterium; assembly: GCA_029263855.1. Lineage (GTDB taxonomy): Bacteria > Bacteroidota > Chlorobiia > Chlorobiales > Thermochlorobacteraceae > JANWWM01. Next base: position 316,638 of record JAJUFC010000001.1, read on the forward strand.
ACTTCGGCGGCATTTATTTGGGACGCGGCGCAGTGGAATGGCATCTTGGCGCAGTCGCTCTATCCTGTTGAAGGGCAACAAATGTGGAAAGAATCCACGCAATATGTTCGATTCTCGCTCAAAGAATTTTCGGAGAAATGGTTTCCCTATCCCTACCCGACGATGATTAACGTCAATGGCTCGGTGCCGGGCGGAATGGAATATCCGATGATGATTTTCTGCCGCGAGCGGTATAATGACTTTCGGTTGTTCGCCGTTACGCTACACGAAGTTGGGCACACGTGGTTTCCAATGATTGTGCAAAACAACGAGCGTCGCTATGCGTGGCTCGATGAAGGCTTGAACTCGTTTATTTGCTACTACGGCGAAAAAGAAAAGTATCCCGAACGCAAAGCGCGGCGTGGTGAAGGACGCGACATTGTGCCGTATATGCGCTCCGAAACGCACCAACCGTTGATGACGCACCCGCAGGCCATTCTCAATCTTGGTCAAAATGCTTACGCTAAAACGGCGGCGGCACTTGTTGCTTTGCGCGAAGTGGTGCTCGGCGAAGAACGCTTTGACGCCGCTTTCAAGGAATACATTAATCGTTGGAAATACAAACACCCTTCGCCCGAAGATTTTTTCAGAACGATGGAAGACGCTTCGGGCGAAGATTTGGCGTGGTTTTGGCGCGGCTGGTTCTACACAACGGCGCAACTCGACCAAGCCGTCGACTCCGTCCACACGCTCGATTCGCTCGACCGATATTACAACCGCATTTTCCTTGTCAATCGTAAAGAGATGGTCATGCCCGTTGAAATGGAAATTACCTACGAGGACGGCTCAACGGAGCGGCGAAGATTGCCTGCTGAAATATGGCTTCAAGACAATGTGTTTGTTGCGCCTGTGTGGTCGGAAAAGAAAATCGTTGGTGTGGAATTAGACCCCGATAAAAAACTGCCTGATGTGAATTTGTCAAATAACAAACTCTTTGACCCGAAATACAAACAGCCGAGTAAAGCCGAATCCAATACAGACGGTACGAACCCTTGAAAAGTTTAAGAACTTGTCGTTGAAGCGCGACAAATGTGCAAGTGAAGCGTCTGAATTATGAGACGCTTTTTTGTTTGAAGGCGGGCTAAAACGGCGAAAATCGCATTGGCACGGTTTTAGACCCTTGTAGATTCTCAACTGCTGTTGGTCGTCAAACAACTTAACTAACTTTTTCAACAAAAATTTTCCAATAATGAACAATCATGTCAGAAGAGTCTCTCTTGTGCTTACGCTCCTTGTGATTTGGTCTAGCCTGCTTGTTACGGGGTGCAAAGAAGAAAGTAATCCGTCGGGAGGCGGTGGTGGGAAGCCGTCGTTGCCGCAAGTGCCGACGAACTTCGGCGGTGTAACGCCTCAAAACGTGTTAGTGGCAGTGCGCGGTGCGTATTCGGTCAGTTCAGGCATACCCGGCATTCCGAATGTAGAAATTGATTACGGGCAAGCCGTGGCGGTGTTTAATCAAGGTTCGCCAAGCAGTGTGAGTGTCGTGGCAAATAACACAACGCACAATCTCACCAAAGACGGCAACACGTTTTACTTTGTGCCGAACCCCGCGAATATTACGCCGGGCGCAACATCAATCGGAATCGACTACACAGGCAACGCACAATTCACGGTGCAGGGCTACAACTTGACGACGAACACCATCAGCGTTCCGAGCCGTATTTCAATCTCTAATCTTTCAACGGGAGCGAACCTCAACAAGAACAGCAACTTTCAGGTCTCTTGGACGGGCGGCGCAGGCGGAACAACTTGGCAAGCCTTCATCGTTGATTCGCGCGGAAACACGGTTACAAGAGAAGGCACATCGGGTTCAAGCACCACATTTCCAACGAGCACGCTCAGCGGACTTTCGGCGGGTTCGGGAATGGTTATTGTTGTTCGCTACACTTACACGTTCTCAAACAATCAAGAAGCCGTGCTTGTCGGAGAAGCCGTTTCAAGTGTGAGTGTCAACATTCAGTAAGAATTGACGCGATTGGATATGCAACAAGAAGCGACTCTATTCGGGTCGCTTTTTTGTTGACGAAGAGTTTGTTGCCGAAAAAGGCATTTCTACGACTATGGCGAAAAAAGTAAGTTTGCGCGTATTTTGTAGCCATACTGCCGATGCGTGAAATGAAGAAATGAAGTGCAATAAGGAAATGAATTCAATGCGTCGCCTGCAACCTTCAACTGCGAAGCCGATTCGCAACGCCAACCTTCGTGAAAAACTCTGACGTGAGCATAAACTTCCGACAAGTTTTCAAATGCAACGACAAGACCGCGAGGTTAAGCACATGCGGGTTTGTCGCGCTAATGCTCACGTTAACGCTCTTCGCCTGCCAAACCTCGAAGCCAACAAACGTAGAGCCGAAGCCGCCAAGCGTTCAGCGATTGGTTGATGCGATGAAAGCCGCCGATTCGCTCCGCCAAGTGAGCGCGGATTCCGTTGCGCCGCCGACGCTTACGGATTCCATCTTCGCGTCTCGATTAGACACATCGCTCGCAAGTTCGGATTCGCTTCGCCCCGCCGCAAGCGATGAACTCGATACCATCATCGTTTATGCCGCAAAAGATTCCATCATCTACGACCTCGTGAATAAAACGATGTCGCTCTTCGGCGACGCGAAAATCACCTATCAAGAATTTCGCTTGAACGCGCCGAAAGTCGTTATCGACACAAGAGTCAACATTCTTGATGCCGAAAGCAATCGCGACAGCGCCAATAAACCGATTGATATTCCCAAATTCAGCGATGCAGGTGGCACTTATGACGCCGTGAAAATGAGTTACAACTTCAAAACCAAACGCGGCAAAATTCGCGAAGTAACCACCGAGCTCGACAATGGCTATTACAGCGGTGAAAACATCAAGCGCATGGAAGATGGTGTGTTGAACGTCAAAAACGGACGCTATTACACTTGCAACCACGACCCGCCGCACTACTGGTTTCAGTGCGAAAACATGAAACTCATTCCAGGCGACCGCGTCATTGCCCGCCCCGTCGTGATGTATGTCGAAGGCGTGCCTGTGTTTTATTTGCCCTTCGCGTTTTTCCTCACGCGAAGCGGCAGACAATCGGGAATCATTATGCCGCGATACGGGCGCGACAATTTTCGCGGATTTTTCCTCGCCCAAGGCGGCTACTACTGGGCGCTTTCCGACTACTACGATTTAAGGGTTGAAGGCGACGTCGGAACGTTCGGCAGTTGGGCGACGCGCGGCAGATTCCGATACAAAGAACGCTACGACCTCGACGGCTCAATCGAAGGACAGTTCGAGCGGCTCGTGCGCGGCGAAATCACCGACCCCGATTACTTCCGCAACGACAACTGGTATATCAACATTCAACATCAACAACGCTTCGACCCCACCACACAACTAAGCGGAAACTTGCGCTTTGCAGGCGGCAATCAATTCAGCGTCAATTCATTTAACCCCATCGACGCGCTCCAACAACAAGCAGCTTCCACGCTCACGCTCACCAAAACTTTCGCCGAAGGGCAACGAAGCACGACCATCGGCTACAGCCGAAACCAAAACCTGCGCGTTACCGACGTCTCACAAAGCATTACCGCAAGTTTTTATCAAGCCCGGCTCTTCCCGTTCAAAACGCGCAAAAGCGCCGACGGCTTTCTTCAGCGGATTGCAGTGGATTTGCCGAACACAAGTTTCAGCGGAAACTACAACAACACTGATACGACCTTTTCCCGCACGCTCAACGGCACGTTCAACTCGACGCTGAGTTATCAATTCTCGCAACAATCTAACTACTTGCTTTCGCAAGGCATCTCGCTGAATGCGTTGCAAACGTCGCGCACGGGCGTTGAAGATTTATCGGGCGCGTCGCTTATTATGCCGCTCTCGTTCAGCGGAACGGTTTTCCGATACTTCAACGCGAACATTGCCTTTACCTACAATCAGTTTTTCAACGACCGAAGCATCACGCGCTTTTTCAACCCAACGGATTCAACCGTCGTAACGCAGGTCAATCGCCGATTGACGCGCTACTACACGTATCAATTTTCAGCGGGCGTTCAAACGCGCCTTTACGGGACGCTCTTCACGGGATTTTTGGAAAATCTCGTCGGATTGAAAGCCGTCCGACACACGCTCAATCCGATTATCTCTTACAATTTCAATCCTGACTTCACGCGAGAGGAGTTTGGCTACTTCGGCAGTTATGTCGGCTTGAATGGCGCGCGCATCCGCTACAATCGCTTTGAAGGCGCGGCGTTCAGCGCGGTTCCGACCGAAAGCCAATCGCTGAATTTGAACTTCAACAACATCTTCGAAGCAAAGGTCAAAACGCTCGACACCGCGAAGGCGATCGACGATCCTGAACGCTCAGAAAAAAAGGTTCAATTTCTGCTCGCCAACGTCAGCACGGCGTATAACTTCGCCGCGCGCGACGGATTTAATTGGTCGAACGTGAACTTGACCGCGAGTAGCACGACGATTCCAAACCTCTCGCTCAACGCGGGCGCGACGTTCACTTTCTACGGGTTCAACGACAGCACGGGCGCGACGATTCCCGTTTTGAACCGCAAGCAAGGCGGCGGCATTTTGAGATTTTTGTCGGGCAATTTGCAACTCTCGACGGGCTTTCGCGGCGAGCGCAAACCAAATCCCAATCGGCTGATTCAGCAAGATTCCGCGAGGCTTTTGGGACAAGGACAACCTCAAAACCCAAACGCTTTGAACGGATTGCCGCAAACCGACTTTCGCTCGCTCGGGCAGAATGTCGACTTCGACGTGCCGTGGGATTTGAACTTCGGATTGAACATTCAAGCGAGCCGACAAAATCCGCTCTTGCCCACGCAATACGACGCGCAATTTTCCGCAAACGGCGGCATTTCAATTACGCCGAATTGGCAACTGCGCGGAAGCCTGACATATCTCTTCAAACAACGCCAATTTGTCGCGCCGCAGATTTCCATCAATCGCGATTTGCATTGCTGGACGATGAGTTTTCAATGGACGCCCGTCGGGCAGTTCCGCAGTTACTTCTTCACGCTTCAAGTCAAAGCCCCGCAGTTGCGCGACATTCGCATTGAGCAAAACGAGCCATCGCAAAATCTGTTTGGCGATTAGCGCGTATCAGTCGTTCGACGGTTGAGGCGGGAAGCGGCGCGGAAGCGAGGGGTTTCTTGAATACAATTCTCCCAAATCCAAACAGGCGACAACTTCTCCAAAGCGGTCGTTGATGTTCAGGCGAATCAACAAACTGCGCCAATGGTTTTCGAAGGCGGCGTTGATGTCGCCCAAGTTATGTTGGCATCGGGCGGCGATGTTGAGCGAGAGTGCCAAGCCGAAACTATCGTTCAATTCTTCGTGAAGTTTCGCGCTTTCGTTGGCGAAGGTCAACGCCGTTTGGTAATCGCAGAGGTCGGAATAAATGTTGGCGATGTTGTTGAGCGACATCGCAATGCCGCTCGTCTCGTTGATGCGACGACGGATTTGGAGGCTTTCTTCGTGAACTTCAAGCGCGGATTTGAGTTCGCGGTTCGTGCGAAAGACGACGCCGATGTTGTTGAGCGCCATCGCGATTCCCGATTGATTTCCGACGAGGCGCATTTGCGCAAGGCTGATTTGATAATGCTCCGTCGCCATCGCGAAGTCGCCCAAGTTGAAGAAGACATTGGCGATGGTGTTTGCGGCTCTTCCGAGCAGTTTTGCGTCTTGATGGGCTTCGGCAAGAGCATAACTTTTTTGAAGAAGCGGAAGGGCGTTTTGAAAATCGGAGAGGTAATACTTGGCGAGCGCGAGAAAGTAATAAGCGTTTGCGGCGTGGCGATGCGGCGTGGATTCGCGCAGTCGTTCAACGGCGCGTTGAGCGTGTATCTCTGCTTCTGAAAATGAAGAAATGCGCGTCAGGCAAAACGACAACGTGTGCGAGGCGCGAATGAAGAGATTGTTTTTCTCGTCGGAATTGGGCAAAAGTTCAATGTTGGCGAGGGTTTCTCTGAGCGACGATTCGGCTTCGGCGAGGGCGTTTTGTTGCATCATCTCGCTTGCCAAGTCAATGGCGCGTTCAAGGTCGAGTTCAGTCATCGCGAGAGCGGTTTGAAGGTGGAAAGTTTATGAGGCGCGAATCGCGTTCAAAATGCGCTCACACCCGTTGCGTCGCAGAATGTCGGCGAGTTCAATGCCTGCGGCTTCGGCTTTGGCAACCGTCGTAATCCCTGACTTGACGATTGTTTCGCGGAGCGTCTCTTTGCCATCAAGCGAGCCGACGAAAGCGGAAAGGGTGAATCGTCCGTCCGCAAACGTAGCGAATGCACCAATCGGGATTTGGCAACCGCCCTCGAGGGCGCGAAGCAAACTGCGCTCGGCTTTTGTGGCAAGTTCGGTTTCGGGGTCGTTGAGTTGCTGAACCATGCTAATGATGTCGGTGTCGCCGTCGCGGGTTTCAATGGCGAGCGCGCCTTGTCCAACGGCAGGCAAGATGAAGTCGTGCGAAAGAATTTCAGAAATGTGCGCGTCTAACTCTAAACGATGAACGCCTGCAAAGGCAAGAAGCATGGCATCGAGATTGCTATCAAAAAATTTTTTGAAGCGCGTGTTGAGGTTGCCGCGAATGTCGTGGATTTGAAGGTCGGGGCGAAGCGCAAGCACTTGGGAGCGTCGGCGCAAACTGCCTGTTGCGAGTTTGGCTTTTTTGGGAAGCGCGAGTAAAGTTGTTGGACTTTTGGAGATGAGCACGTCGCGCGTGTCTTCGCGTTTGGTGATGGCGGAAATCGCAAGCCCGTCGGGCGTTTGCGTGGGAAGGTCTTTGAGGCTATGAACGGCAAGGTCGATGTCGCCGCGAAGCAAGGCGCGCTCGATGTCGCGCGTGAAAAGCCCTTTATCGCCGATTTTGGAAAGCGGAGAGTCTAAAATTTTATCGCCTGTGGTTTCAATGCGTTGGAGCGCGAACGCGATGTCGGGAAAACGTTTTTCTAACTCAGACTTTACGAACTCCGCCTGCCAAAGCGCGAGCGGACTTTTGCGCGTGCCGATGCGGACGGTTCGGGTTTTCATTGTTTAGAGGCGCAGTCTTGGCAGTCGCCGCTAAAGACGACATGGTGAGCAATGTTGCGAAAGCCCGTCTTTTGAGCAATCTCGCTCGAGAGCGCGTCGAGGTTGCAAAGTTCGATTTCGCTGACCTTGCCGCACGAATTGCAAACGATGTGATGATGGTGATGATGTTTGACGAACTCAAAGCGGGCGAACTCGTCTCCAAGTTGAACGCGAGCGATTAAGCCCGCGTCGGCGAACTTGTTGAGCGAGCGGTAGACCGTCGCCAAGTCCATTTTCGCGTCGGCGAGTTCGGCGTGAAGTTCTTGCGCCGTCATCGGTTGCGTGGCGCGGTTGAGCCGTTCCAAAAGTTTGAGGCGCGCGCGCGTAACTTTGAACCCATATTGTCTCAAAAGCGGCGCATAGTTGTTCGTCATCGTTGCTACCTGATTATGTTGCGTTGACATTTTGTTTCTGAATTTCAATGCGCGTTGACCAATCGCGCAAAGCGCAAATGCGAACCTCACCCCTAACCCCTCTCCTTTGTCAAAGGAGAGGGGAACGACTCTGACAAAGTCAGAATCGGGGGAGAGGTTGAATCTGCTGACGACGCGCCAACGCAAGTCAATTCTGAACGCTTGATGCGGACTGACCGAATTTGTCGACACGATTTAGAGTTCGACTTCGACTTTGTTTTTCTCGTCGGCAAAAACGCGAAAGGTCATTTTCTCTTTTTCGTCTTTGCGTTCATAGCCCCAAATCATCGCCAGTTCTTCCAGTTGTGTTTCCATGCTAAACTCTTGAGATTCGCCCATATAAACCTCCGATACGCCAAGCTCTTTGGCAGTATTAACGATGCTGTAAAACGCATTGTAGCCCGGCACAATCAACGGAATCACAGGCTTGCCAATATCTTCGGCAAGGTTGACGACATCGGTGAATAGTCGCCGTTCATCGCGAAGCATTTCTGTGTCAAAAGTCTGTCCGTTTTTGGGGTTCAAGATACGCACGCGCATGACAACAACATCAACTTCGTCAGTATCAGTCTGTTCTAAGCAATTAACAAGGTGCTCTAAGTTCGCGCGATTTTTTACTGCCACTAAAACCCGCTTCGGCTTTTCAGAGCCAATTTCTTCAGGGGTAATTTTCAGACCGATTTCTTGATTGAACTTCTCGAGCTGCTGAAGTTCTTCGAGCGAGAGCGCGTCTTTATGGCGTGCGCGTTTGTGTGCTTCTTTGGCGCGTTGGTTGAGTCGTTCGGAGATGCTAAACAGCAAAAGGAAAAACAGCGTGAATAAAATCCCTGAAACCGTCGCAATAGATTTGGTAAAAAGATTCATCACCGCAACGCTAACCAACACCATCAGCACGAGCAAAATGCCAAAAGGAAACTCGACGTGATTGAACTTCAAGTTCAGCGGCACTTTGAAGCGGCGCGCTCGGCGGTCTTTGAAGCGAAGGACCAGCATAGAAAAAGTATTGAAAACAAAACTCCAAATCACGCCAAAGGCGTAGGCTTCGCCGAGCAAATACACATTGCCGCCGCTAAGCAAAATCGTCGTGAGTTGAAAGAGGGTAATCATATTCACCATGCGATAGGTCGTTCCAAATTGCTTATGCGGCTCGCGAAACCAATCTGCCAAAATGCCGTCTTCCGCCACGCGATTAAGCACGCCATTCGCTCCGACAAACGACGTGTTCACCGCGCCCGACAAAATCAAAAAGCCAACCACAACCACGAAAGCTTGCAAGCACAACTTCGCTTCCTCGGAGCCGACGACATTCATCGCCAAGCCCGCAAGCAGGTTATCGGCATATTGCGAAATGCGCACCTCGTCAGGAATAATCATCACGGCAAGAAACGAGAACGCGCCCGTAAAGGTGATGCTCACAACGAAAATGACGAAGCCCGCGAGTTTGAGATTGCGCAGTTTCGGCGCTTCGATTTCGCGATAAACTTGTGCCAATGATTCTTCGCCCGACATGGCGAGCATCGAGTGCCCAAGCGCAATCAAAATTCCAATCGTCCCTAAAACCTCTCCCGACAAGAGCTGTTCGCCCAAATGAAAATGTGTCAAAAATCCAAGCGATTCTTCGTTGAATTGAAGGGTGAATTTTGGAAGAGTGAAACCGCGCACATAAAGCGTAATGCCGCACCAAACGAGCATCACGAGAATCATCACAACCGTGATTTGCATAATGCGAAGCGCGTTTTCTGACGATTCGCTCATGCCTTTCGTATTAACACGCCAAAAGTATAGCACAATGCAAATGGCGATAATCTGCGCGGAAAGATTAACGGGAAGTGAAATGCCAAGTTGGAACTCTGCCGAAAGGCTGTTGAGCAATCCAACGAGATACTGACCGGCAGAAACCGAACTAATCGGACCCGTCAGCACATAGTCGAACATCAACGCCGAAACGGCGACTTTGGCGAACTTTTCGCCGAGCGAATTGCGCACCACGCGATACACGCCGCCTCGCGTGAACATCGAGCACGACTCGATATAAACCAACCGAACTGCATAAGCGAAAATCATCACGCTCAAAATGAAATACGGAGCTGCTTCGCCAATCGCACGCTCTGTAATTCCACCGATGTAATACGCCGTTGAGGCAAGGTCGCTTAACACAATGGCGGCGGCGCGCCAAAACGAAATGAAGGAGAGCATAACCGAAGTAACCACCATCACCTTCACGCCTTGTTGCGATTCGGGCGAAAGCGGCAAACTTCGAGGATTGTCAGGTGCGTTCATAGTCAAAGAAAAACTTCTTTTCTCCGTCAAAAATGATTTGATGGAAAACTTGCAAAGGTATCAAAATCGGCGGAGAATTTCGGCAGTGATGTTGCGCAAGAGAGAGATGAAGAAGTGAAACGGTAAATACTCGTTGCAGAATTGCAACAGTTGTTTGTGGAAAGTGTCGGTAAAAAGAAACACCGTGCGTATAGCGGCGTGAAATCAAGTTTTTTCTTTGGCACTTGGTTTGCATCTCGTTATGCTAACCTCGCAAATGGCGCGAGTATTTTTCAACAACTATCCAAGCAACGAAAAATGAAAAAAGTTGAATCTAAAACGGTGCTGAAAAAATTATTGACGATGCTTTTGCTGCTGACGAGCGTTGCCTTCTATGCCTGTAAAGAGGAAGACAATCCCACCAACGACGACGGTCCAAACAGCGATATTCCTGCCGACCCCGGCGGAAGCGCGCCTACGCCAACCATCAACAACGTTCGTCCTGCGGCAACCTTCGCCAAAACGCAAGGCAACGAAAGCCGCATTCGCGTCTCGCTTTTGGGCATCATCAATCCTGCGACGGGACAACCGATTGAATTTGCGGGCAATCAAAACATCTACGTAACTGAAGACAACACGCTTAAAGGCATTAAACTGACGCGCGTGAGCGCAAATAACTCGCTTGGCGTTGATATTGTCTTTGCGGTGGATAATTCGGGAAGCATGTTTGAAGAAGCCGATTCGATTGCGGCGAAAATCATTGCCTTTGCCAATACGTTGCAAGCATCGGGCTTAAATTTGCGTGTCGGTTGCGTCGGCTACAATGGTCCTGTAACGGGCGCATTAGATTTAACTGCGCCTGAAAGTTTGCGCGTTTATCTCAATCGTTCAACGGGCACAAACCGCACGGTAGGCTTTGGCGGCGCGAATGCGCAAGCCTTGCAACAAGCGGCGCAAGGTCAAAACGCGGGGGTCTTTGGCGAAAATGGCATCGTCGGGATTCGTTTTGCCGATTCGCTCTTCGCCTGGCGACAAGGCGCGCAGCGCGTCTATGTCAACTTCACCGACGAACCAACCCAGCCCGGACAACGTGCGTGGTATTCCACCGATGGCTTCTTGACGAGTTGGAACAATCAACGCGGCACGATTCATACCGTTTGGAGCGGCGGCGATACGACTTGGACCGAAACTCCGCTTGTCAGCGAAAAACCGTGGCGGCTTTCCATCGGAACGGGCGGCACGATTAAAGTCATTCGCTCCGACGCTCGCGACCTCGACCTCACCACATTGCCCGTTACGCTCGCGCTTCAAAATAGCTGGCTGGTTGAGTTCCGTAGCGCAAATCCAAATGTGCCACACACATTGAAAATCACCGTCAAAACCAATTCGGCGGACGGCGAGACGCGCTACGAAAACGTGAGTTACTGACCTACCAAATCGCAAAAAAACCAAGACAAAGAGGCGAGAAAAAACTCGCCTTTTTTGATTTTCCCCCTCGCACCGCACAAAAAAGAAACTGCCGAAACAACTCCCGAAACAGAGTGTATGCGAAAAGCGACAATGGGCTTCATCTGTGTCGCAGAAATACAACAATGCTCCGCCCAAATGTGCGCTTTTCGCGTCAATTTCCCCAAAAATCCGTTTGGCACAGAGTTGGATAAAAGGACGCATGACTTCCCACGAGAGGAAGATTTTTATGTCAACCATTAACATCTATTGAAACCATGAAAAAGTTATCTCTCATTTTCAGTCTCCTGCTGCTCGCGTCAAGCCTCGTTGTAACGGGGTGCAAAGAAGATGAAAACCCTGCAAATGGCGGTAGCGGTGGTGGTAATACTTCATCAGGTGCAGGAACGCTAAGCGCGAAAATTGACGGGCAAAATTGGTCGGCAGCAGCATTAGCGCCAACATTGCCAGCCGCACAAGCATTTTATTCAAACAACACGCTGACCGTAATAGGTAGCCGCATGGAGAGCGGAAGAACATCAACATTGACGTTCTCAATTACAGGTGTAACTGGCACGGGTACATTTCAAATTCGCACAGCGACAGGGTCAGCAAGCTACGCAGATGGTCCGACGGGTTCGCCACAAGCTTGGATAACTTTAGGTGACAATGCAGGAACGATTGAAATCACCACGTTTAATACATCAAGCAAAATTGCATCGGGCACATTCAGCTTCACGCTTCAAAATTCAACGGCAAATCCCACAACGCGCCAAGTAACCGAAGGGCGTTTTGATGTCAAATGGAATTAACGAAGCCTGCATGAGGGGGAATCCGAACAGATTCTCCCTTTCTTCTTAAACCCCAAATTTTGAACAACAATGATGAAACATCTCTCACTTTGGTTGATAATGCTGATTGCAAGTGCCACAGTGCAGGCGCAACCGTCGGATTTTGGGTATTCTTACTGGGGCGGCGGCGTGAGTATGGCGAGCCAAGCGCAACCGTATCAGCGTGGCGTATATGCGTCGCATGCGGGTGAGTATTACGGCGCAATACTTGATGCAGGCTACCTGTTTGATGCGAAAGACTTTGGTTTAAATATCGGGGCGCGTCGAACAATAGGGATTGCATATAGCGGCAGATTACGCTTTGGCTGGGGAGGTTCAGAAAAAGCCGAAAAAGATGCCGACTTGCAAATCTCGAACGCCTTAGGCATTGGCTTTTTGACGGCAACGCCGTTTCGCAACGTTACATTTGGCTTCAAAGCCCTTCTGCCACTTGAGCTCGATGCGCGTTTGCCCGCCGCAGGCGTATTCCTGAAACCCACGCTCGAAGTTGGCGACTACTTTTTCGAGATTGGATACTTGATGCCCTTTGTCTCAAATCCGAACTCGCCGCAATATGGCGTCTCGGTTGCGGAAGCGACGGCGATTAAAAAGTTTGATGATTATTTTGGCGTGGGGATTCGTTGCGAAATGCGAAAATCGGCACTCTCAGAGCAAGCCATGCGTGTGAGTCTTGTGGCGATGTTCTGAAATCTGAATAGGCGTATCGCAAAGCCATGTCAGTTTCCCTTATCACCTCAAAACATCTCTTTCGTATATTCGCCCGTCAATTTTAACGCAACTTTATCTCAACTCATGTTTGACCTTGAACGCGAAAAACTCACCACCCTCTCCGAAAGATTAGAACAACTGCGGAGGTTTCTTTGACATCGATAAGAAACTTGAAACCATCAAAGCCCTTGAAGCCAAAACAACTGTCGACGACTTCTGGAACGACAATGCCGTTGCACAAAAAATCCTCAAAGAAATTGCCGAACTGAAATCTTGGACCGAAGCCTACGAAAAACTCCAAGCCAAACTGAACGGCGAAAAAGAATCGATGGACGTTGCCGAAGAACTCGGCGAAGAAGGCTATATCGCTGAAGCCCAAAAAAATCTTGATGCCTTAGAAAAGGAAATCACATCGCTCGAATTCCGAAATATGCTGTCAGGCGAAGACGATAAGCGCAATGCCATTATTACCATTCACGCGGGCGCAGGCGGCACCGAAGCACAAGATTGGGCGGAAATGCTCTACCGAATGTATATGCGCTGGGCGGAACGGCGTGGCTTCAAAGTTTATACCGATGATTATCAAGAAGGCGAAGGCGCAGGCATTAAAACCGCAACGCTCGAAATTCAAGGCGACTATGCCTACGGCTATTTGAAAGCCGAGAACGGCGTCCACCGATTGGTGCGTGTCTCACCCTTCGATGCCAATGCGCGTCGCCATACGTCGTTTGCCAGCGTCTTTGCGTATCCTGAAGCCCCGCCCGATGTCGATATCGAAATCCGCAAAGACGACTTACAAGTCGATACGTTCCGAAGTGGCGGCAAAGGCGGTCAGAACGTCAATAAAGTTGAAACAGCGGTGCGAATCACGCACATTCCGACAGGCATTGTGGTCGCATGTCAGCAGGAGCGTTCTCAATTTCAAAACAAGGAGCGCGCGCTGAAAATGCTTCGCTCTCAACTCTACCAAAAACGGCGCGAAGAAGAAGAAGCAAAAAAGCGTGAAATCGAAGGCAAGAAACGCAAAATCGAGTGGGGATCGCAAATCCGAAGTTATGTCTTTGATGACCGCCGTGTCAAAGACCATCGCACCAACTATGAACGCTTCGATGTGGAAAACGTCATGGACGGCGATATCGACGATTTCATTGAACGCTACTTGATGGAGTTCGGAGATTAAAGCGCAATGAATCATAAGCATCAAGAAACCGTTGCCGAAGTTGCAGGAAAATGTGCGCAGTTCGGGTTTGTCGCCAGTTACGACGGCAATGTGAGTTTGCGCGCCGAAGAAGGCATTTACATTACGGCAACGCGCACGCTCAAAGCCAGTGCAACGCCCGATGATGTATGCCTGATTTCGCTTGACGGAAAACTTCTCGAAGGCAAGCGACCCGCGTCAACTGAAAGCATGATGCACCTTTATCTCTATCAAGCGCGTCCTGATGTCAAAGGCATTGTGCATACGCACCCGCCCGCTACGACGGCGTTTGCCGTTGCGCGAAAGGCACTTGACCTTGCGGTATTCCCCGAAGTGATTTTGGATATTGGTCCTGTGCCGCTTGCTGATTACGCAACGCCCAGCACCGACGAAGTGCCTCGCTCGCTTGCGCCATTTGTCCAATGGGCAAATGCGATGTTGCTTGCCAATCACGGCGTTGTGGTGTTAGGCGGTGATGTGTATGAAGCCTTGTATCGAACGGAAAAGTTAGAGCATGCGGCAAAAACGCTCATCTACGCCCAAATGCTTGGCGGCATTGTGCCGCTCACGAAGCACGAGGTCGATTACCTTTACGAAACGCATAAAGAGTTTGAACGGCGCGGCATGTTTGCAGATTTTCAAGAGAAAGAAACTTGCAAGTGCGAAACTGAAAAACTCGTTTGCAAAACGTGCAATGAAAAATCGGACTTAGATTTCATCAAGCAAACCGCCGAGAAAGTTCTCAAACGGCTTTAATCTCGAGAAGATTTGCACTAAATTCTGACAACTTTATCACCTTTCACTTAATAACTTCACCAATGGCAGTCTCAAAAGCCGATGTCGATTACATTGCAACGCTGGCGCGACTTTCGTTCAACGATGCAGAAAAAGAAGCCATGACGCACGACCTCAACGAGATACTGAACTACGTTGAAAAACTCAACGAATTAAACACGGAAAACATTGAACCGCTTGCCAACATGGGCGATAGAACCAATGTGCTTCGCGAGGATAAACCCGTGCCGTCGATTTCCAATCAAGACGCGCTCAAAAACGCGCCCGATTTTCAAGACCGATTTTTCAAAGTGCCAAAAGTAATTGGCTGATTGTCTCAAAAAACTAAATGCAATTCGTGCTATGAATCGTTTGTCAAAACTTCTCGTCGCGTTCTTACTCATCACCTCGTCAAGCCTTCTTGCGCAAAGCAAAGCCGTTGAAAAAAACATTTCCGACATAGCAGACGGCATCGTTCAACTTGAAATTTACAACAACGACAACAAGCCCTTCACGCCCATTACGGGACTTGTGCTCACCAAAGACGGCGTGATTGCCACCAGCGCCAGCGCGATTGAAAAAGCTACATGGATTGGCGTAAAAATTGACAGCAAAGAATACTTCGCGACCGATGTGGCTGTAGTCGATGAAACGAACGACATTGCGCTGATTCGCATCAATGCAAGCGGCTTAACGCCTGTAACCAAAACAGGCGCAACGGTGAAAGGCAAAGCCGTCTATGAACTGACAAACAACGGCAAAGAAATCAGTTATTCCGAAGGCGAAGCAGGGAAGCCTGAAAAGGTCGGCAAGGCGCGCGTCTTGACGGCATCGTTCAAATGGACGTTCAATCAAAATGGCGGCGCATTGCTCAACGCACAAGGCAAATTAGCAGGCATGATTAGCACCAAACTCGGGGGCGCAACGCCAATCGCGGTGGTTAAGGCTCAAACAAGAAAACTCAAAAAACTAAAATCACCTCTCAAAACGCTGGCGCAAACAAAGCCCGTGCTTGGTCCTGAAGTCAAAAAGACCTTTTATGCGAATGGCGTGATTCAATCGGAACGCACTTACTTGCTCGATAAACTCGAAGGCATCTCCAAGTTTTACACCGAAGACGGAAAATTGGCGATTGAAGAGAACTACAAAAACAATATCCGTGAAGGCACTTCAAAAGAATTTTTCCCAAGCGGTAAGGTGCGAAGCGAAGCCATCTACAAAGCCGGCAAAAAGAATGGACCATTTAAGACCTTTTACGAAGATGGCAATGTAGAATCGGAAGCGACTTACGAAAACGATGTTGTGGTCGGAACAATGAAGCTCTATTCGTATTACCCGTCAGGCGCGTTGAAAGAAGAATCAACGGCGAACACCGAAGGGCAACTTGTCGGCAGAAAGCGCATCTTCTTTGAGAGCGGAATGCTCGCTGTGGAAGAAAATTACGCCAATGGAAAACTTGACGGAGTGCGCCGCACGTATTACGACAACGGATTTTTAGAAAAGTCTCAAACATGGCGTCAGGGTTTTCAATATGGTGAAGAGAAAGTCTTTTTTGCAGATGGTAAGCGCAAAGAAGAAAACAAATTCAACAACGCGGGCGTGATGATTGAAAGCAAAGTCTATGATGAACGCGGCAGAAAAATCGAGGATTTAGATGCAGGCGAAATCGCTGAACGCAACAGAAACCGCAGAGGCAATTAAGCGCGCTCTCACAGAAAAATCGGGAACGCTCTATGTTTCCGTTCATCTTCAACCGAAGGCTTCCAAGACGGAATTTGCAGGCATGTATGGCGATTCGCTAAAAGTGCGTGTCGCCGCTCCTGCGGTTGAAAACGCCGCCAACGAAGCCTGCCTTGAATTTTTCTCAAAGGTCGCGCATATTCCAAAAAGCAACGTCTCGCTTCATTCAGGCAAAACGTCGCGCCGCAAGGTCATTGCGCTTGAAGGAATTTCCACAGAACAATTTCTTCAAGACTTCGCAACACATGTGCGTTAGTTAGTTTGTCTGATAGTCTTATTCAATGCGGATTTTAACTCCGATTCTCCCTCAAAAACTTCAAAAACAATTTCTAAGTAAAAGCACGCCGTGTTTTTCAGGCGATTGAAAAGGGCTTCGTTGGCTTTTAATCGGAAGTAATCTTTTTCGGTTGTAACGACAATGTTAATGCCGTGCCTGACGACTTCGGAAAGAATAAACTCAATGTCGGATTCGGTATAAATATGATGGTCGGAAAAGTGTTTTTGATGCTCAACGATAAGCCCCGCATATTGAAGTGTTTCCATGAAATTTCGGCTATCGCCAATGCCTGAAAAAGCAAATGCCCAAGTCCAAAGAAAGGCTTGCGTTCCGAGCGGCAAAAGTTCGCCCGAAAAGAAACTTCGCAACCCAACAATTTTAATGCGTGATTTGATGATGGGTTTGCCAAATGGAAGAAGCGTTTTCTCAAGCGAGGGGAGGTCGACGTAGCGCGTTACTTTTGAGAGCAGAATCATATCAGCGCGTCGAATGCCGTTCAAGGGTTCGCGCAAGCGTCCAAGCGGCAGAAGTGCGTCATGTTCAGGGTTTTGTTCAGCGTGAATGACGAGCAAATTCAAATGCCGTGCAAGCGCACGATGCTGAAATCCGTCGTCAAGCAAAATGACGTCGGGAAGGTGAGAAGAGAATTTTTCCATCAAAAACTTTACGCCATCAACGCGCTTTTCGGCAACGATAACAATCGCTGTCGGGTTTCGCCGTGCAAGCATGAGCGGCTCATCGCCCGATTCTTCGGCACTGACGCGCACGAATGCACCATCGCAAACGAGAATCACGCCTTTGGACTTACGCCCATAGCCACGCGAGATAATCGCGACGCGCTTGCCTTCCCGATGATAATGTTTGACAATCCAATCAACGAATGGCGTCTTTCCTGCGCCGCCTGCCGTCAAATTTCCAACGGAGACGACGGGAATCGGCGATTGAAACGACTTCAAAATGCCTTTATCAAAAAGCCGATTGCGGAGTGCGATAACGCCGCCGTAGAGAAGAGAAGCAAGATAGCGATGTGGTTTCAAGTGCGTTGAAAAGTTGCAGTGAGCGAATCAGTGAAGGCTTTTAAGGCTTCTTCCGTTTTAAACTTCGGCACGTCAATGCGCGTTAAGTGAATATGCACAGAAGAAAATGGTTTCGGAATCTCGAACTTGTCCCAACTTTTTTCCAAACACCACGCGCTCTTAAAGGTAATATCGGCGAAAAGAATCGGCGTTTGTGTTTCAGAGGCAATTCTAATCGAGCCGTATTTGAAGACATGGCGTGTGCCGCGTGGTCCGTCAGGCGTGATGGCAATCGCATCACCTGCAAGCAGGCAAGCCGTCATGTCCGCCTTCACCGCTTCCTTGCCGCGCGAGCTCGAGCCGCGAATGAGACCGAAGCGCATCGTTTCAAGCGCGTTGGCAAGCATGGTTCCGTCTTTGGAAAGGCTCACAACGGCGTAGCACTTTTTAGGACGAACCAGCGATTTTGCTAAGAGCCAGCCGACAAGCATTTTCCCGTGCCAAAACGCAACAATCAGGCTTTTCCGTTCGGGAAGTTCCCCTTGAACTCGCTTGCGAAGCGTCAAATATACAAGCCAAATGAGAAGTGGAAGAAGCGTTTTACTCAAAAGAATTTTCAAAGCACTCAAACTTTATGAAGTGGTCTTATGTTACAGTGTTGTTCATACTTTTTGCTAAAACCTACCAAATATATCGCGTATTCCGTTAGGTTTTTGGGCAAAGAATGTGTAACTCTTGATGTATCTTTGTATGAGAAATCTGAAAAGATTATGACGCGCATTGTAGTTCCCTGCTTTATGTTCGGAAATGCCGTCAATTAGCCGATACGTTTTCCGCATTTTGTTTCGACATTTCTCTTTCCCGTGGTTCAAGTAGTTCCGAAGTAACATTCAGAGTATTCAGTAGTAGGCAGTATCGCAGTAAAAATGTGAAGTTCAAGAGGTATGCTTTCGCCGAAACGAATTGACGCACTCAAAACTTGGCACGCTCAACTCGCTTTGTTTGGTTAAGGCAAATTATCGGGCAAATTATCCGATAGAATTAACACTCAACATGAGGGACGATTTTAGAGACATTTTCTTCGAAACCGCGCAGTCGGGCTTGCTTGATGAACTAGCAAAAACATTGCCGCAGGCTGCGTCAAGTGCGACTCAATACGATGCGCCGATTGATTCACAGTTGCCCGTCTTGCCGCTCAGAAACACGGTTCTTTTCCCCGACATTGTGATGCCTGTTAGCATTGGACGAAAAAAATCCATTGCGCTGCTCGATGCGCTTGGCGACAAAAAATTCATTGCCTTCGTTACACAAGCCGATTCCAATATCGATGAACCCTCCGAAGATGACCTTTTCCGATTGGGAACGGTCGGGCGTGTGCTCAAAATTCTGCGAATTCCTGACGGAAGCGCAAACCTAATCGTGCAAGGCGTTAAGCGCGTGCGGTTGGAAAAGTTCATACAAACCGAGCCGTTTTTCGTGGCGGAAACATCCATCATCGCCGATGAATTGAGAGCCGTCTCACAACTCGATGCCTATTCACGAAGCATCAAACAACTGGCGTCAAAAGTCGTCGAACTTTCTCAAAATATTCCCAATGAAGCAAGCTACGCCATTCAAAACATCGACAATCCGACGTTTTTAATTCACTTCATTTCCTCAAACCTCAATGTAACGGCGATTGAAAAGCAAGAACTGCTCGCGCTCAGCTCCATCGAGGTGCGTGCCGAAAAACTCATCGACCTTCTCACGAAAGAAATTCAAGTGTTGGAACTTTCCAATCAAATCCAAACCAAAGTGAAAATGGATATGGATAAAGCCCAACGCGAATTTTTCTTGCGCCAACAGCTCAAAACCATTCAAACAGAACTCGGTGAGTATGACGGGCAAATGCAAGACATGATGAAGCTGCGCGAACTGCTTGCTAAAAAACAACTGCCCGACGACCTTCGCACACAACTCGACAAAGAAATCGATAAACTCTCGCGTATTCCACAACTCTCTCCTGATTACGCCGTTACGCGCAACTATCTCGACACGATTCTCGCGCTTCCGTGGGGAACTTACACTAACGCCAAAATCAATCTGCGTGAAGCCGAGCGCATTTTGAACGCCGACCACTACGGACTCGAAAAAGTCAAAAAGCGAATCTTGGAATACCTCGCCGTCTTGAAGTTGAAATCAAACATGAAAGCCCCGATTTTGTGCTTCGTCGGTCCGCCCGGCGTCGGCAAAACCTCGCTCGGAAAATCCATCGCGAAATCGCTCGGCAGAACCTTCGTCAGAATCTCGCTCGGCGGGGTGAGAGATGAAGCGGAAATTCGCGGACACCGCAAAACCTACATCGGCGCGATGCCCGGTCGCATCATTCAAGGCTTGAAAAAAGCGGGAACCAGCGACCCTGTGTTCATGCTCGACGAAATCGATAAACTCGGCAACGACCATCGCGGCGACCCAAGCTCCGCCTTGCTCGAAGTTTTAGACCCGTCTCAAAATCACACGTTCAGCGACCACTATCTCGAGATTCCTTACGACCTCTCACGGGTGATGTTCATCGCAACTGCAAATACGCTCGAAACCATTCCGCACGCCCTTCGCGACCGAATGGAAGTCATCACTATCAATGGCTACACCGAATTCGAGAAAATGCACATCGCAAAAGAATACCTCATTCCAAGACAAATGGAAGAGCACGGCATTCTCAAAGGTCAAGTTGAAATCGACGACGACGCGGTCAGCAAAATCATCAACGCTTATACGCGAGAAGCAGGCGTAAGAAATTTAGATAGAGAACTTGCAAGCGTGTGTCGAAGCATCGCGATGGATATTGCCCTTCACCTCGATGAAGATGAAGGCAAACCGATTGAGCCAATCCGAGTAACGAGCGATTCGCTCAAAAAGTATTTGGGATTAGAAAAGTTCTTCCCTGAAGTCGACGAGCCTGTGTTGATTCCGGGCGTCGCTGTTGGCTTGGCTTGGACGCCTGCGGGTGGAGATATTCTCTTCATTGAATCCACCGTAACCAAAGGAAGCGGACGCTTAATTCTCACAGGGCAACTCGGCGAAGTGATGAAAGAATCAGCGCAAGCCGCGCTGTCGTATTTGAAATCGTGTGCAGACTACTTCCGCATTCCCGATGAAGCCTTCCGATATTGGGACGTGCATCTGCACATTCCACAAGGTGCAATTCCAAAAGATGGACCGTCGGCGGGCGTTACGATTTTAACCTCGCTTGCTTCGATATTCACTCAACGCAATGTGAAAGGCGGAATTGCCATGACGGGCGAAATTACGTTGCGCGGACATGTGCTTCCTGTCGGCGGCATCAAAGAAAAAGTGCTTGCGGCAAAGCGTGCGGGCATCGCTGAAATTTTACTGCCCGAAAAAAATCGCAACGATATTTTGGACATCCTTGAAACAAATAAAAGTGCCTTAGAAGGAATGATGTTCAGTTACTTCAGCACGATGGACGACCTCATCGACCACGCCCTCGAGCCCATCGCACCCGAAGAAGCAGAACGCCGCTATCGCGGATTAGAGCCGACCGACGTCCCTCCAACTTATTCGGAAGAAGAAGAGCAGAAGGATAAACAACGCGAGCCGCTTGCCGCCAAAAAAGGCGATATGATGATTAAGTTTTACTGATTCATGCTCGCCAAACGCATTATTCCTTGTCTCGATGTCAAAGATGGGCGCGTCGTCAAAGGCGTGAATTTTGAATCGCTCAAAGATGCGGGCTCCATTTTAGAACAAGCCCGTTTTTACAACGCTGAACTCGCCGACGAACTCGTCTTTCTTGATATTTCCGCTTCAATCGAATCACGCAAGACGACGCTCGAGGAAGTCCGCAAAGTCTCCGAAGAAGTCTTTATTCCGCTGACGGTAGGGGGCGGAATCCGAACATTAGACGACGCACGACAAGCCTTTCTGCACGGTGCCGATAAAGTCTCGCTCAATACTGCCGCTGTCCAAACGCCAACTCTCATCACTGAATTGGCGGAACGCTTCGGCGCGCAAGCCGTTGTCGTTGCCATCGACATCAAGCGCGTAGGTCATCACTATGAAGTCTTTACGCATTCAGGCAAAATGCCAACAGGATTGGACGCGCTTCAATGGGCGCGAAAAGTCGTTGAACTCGGCGCGGGCGAAATTCTTCTTACCAGCATGGATAAAGACGGCACGCAATCGGGCTATGACTTAGAAAGCCTGCGATTGATTTCAACATCGGTTTCTGTGCCCGTCATTGCATCAGGCGGCGCAGGAAACCTGACGCATCTCAAAGAAGCCTTCACCGAAGGCTCCGCAGACGCCGCACTCGCCGCCTCCATCTTTCACTATCGCCAATACAGCATCATTGAAGCCAAACGCTATCTTGCGCATCACGGAATTGAAGTGAGATTGTAGAAGTGAGATTGTAACACGAGCAAGAATTACTGCAAGAAAATTCATCGTCAAAGCGTAAGTTTCCGATTCACGATTCACAATAATTGCAAATGAAACCGATTGAATTTACCGAGTTTGATTTAGAGAATGGACTGCATTGCATCGTTCATGAAAACCATGCCACGCCGATTGTAACCGTAGATGTGTGGTATCACGTCGGCTCGAAAAACGAAGAGGAAACGCGCACAGGATTTGCCCATCTCTTTGAGCATTTGATGTTTCAAGGTTCAAAGCACGTCGGCAAAACTGAGCATTTCAGTTATGTGCAAGATGCAGGCGGCACGCTCAACGGCTCAACCAACTTTGACCGCACGAATTACTACGAAACCCTTCCCGCGAATCAACTTGACTTAGCACTTTGGCTTGAATCGGACCGCATGATGAGCCTGAACGTCAATGAAGAAAATTTTGAGAATCAACGAAGCGTGGTGATAGAAGAGCGACGGCAACGCTACGACAACGCGCCCTACGGCAGAGTGTCCGAAGAACTGCATAAACGTGCTTATAGAACTCACCCGTATCGATGGATTCCGATTGGTTCAATCCAACACTTGCAAGCGGCATCGGTCGCCGATGCACAACGATTCTTTAAGACGTTTTACGCGCCGAATAACGCCACGCTCGTCATTTCGGGCGACGTGGCGACAAAACAAGCACGCGAAAAAATTGAAACATACTTTGCCAACATTCCCCGCAATGGCGAAGTGCCCAGACCAAAAAACGAAGATTTGCCGCTCACCGAAGAAATCCGCGAGACCTTCCACGACAACATCGAACTGCCCGCCATTTTCATGGCCTATCGCATTTGCAACGCCGTATCAAAAGATGCCGATGTGCTCGATGTAATCAGCACGATTTTGAGCGACGGACGCAGCTCACGTTTCTACCGTAACCTTGTTCACGAACGTCGGTTGGCGCAATCCGTCTCAACGCATGCCTCTGCTAATGAGCACGACGGACTATTTCACTTCAGTTTAGTCGCGCCACAGACAACGCCGCTTGCCGAACTTGAAAAACAGGTTGATGACGAATTACAAAAAATCATTGAAGGCGATATTACGGAATATGAATTGGAGAAAGCCAAGAACACGGCGGAAATGAACCTGACACGACGCTTTTCAAATAACTTCGGAGTTGCCGATTCGCTCGCCTATTTCCACACCTTTTTCAAGAACGCCGATGAAATCAATCGCGAGTTTGAGCGGGTTGAAGCCATTACGCTCGATGATGTTCGGCGTGTGGCGAAAAAGTATTTCGGCGAAAAGCATCGCGTCGTCTTGCATTGGCTTCCGCGCTCAATGAAGTGAGGAAGGCGGTTGCGAGAGTTTGGTTGCTTTTGGAAATTCCGTTTCACCCGACGCTGAAATTTTCTTACCTTTGTGCCGATTGTTCTTAGAAGTTAAATACACTCTCCAAAATGGGCAGTACTCTTCTCAGTCTCACCATCTTTTTTCCAATTCTATTCGGCATTCCGCTGTTGTTTTTCAACCGTGAAAAAGTTGCGATTACAAAAAGTTATGCTTTTGCAGTCTCGCTTTTGGCGTTTGTGATGGCGGCATCGATGCTACTCAATTTTGACCCATCGCAGGGCGTTCAGTTTCAGCACGTCGCGCTCGAAGCATGGCTTGGCGAGGGAGCGGACGTGAAATATGTGGTTGGACTTGACGGCGTTTCCGTGTTGCTCTTTGCGTTCAGCGCGCTAGTTTTTCCTCTGGTTATTCTTGGCACTTGGACAAGTGTTCAGAAAAACGTGAGAGAGCATCTCTTTTTTTTGCTTACGCTTGAGACTTGCATTCTCGGCATATTTTCCGCGCTCGACCTTTTCCTTTATTACATTTTTTGGGAGGCGATGCTCATTCCGATGTATTTCCTCATCGGCATTTGGGGCGGGGCGAATCGTGCTTTTGCCGCGACAAAATTTTTCATCTACATGCTCACCGCGTCGCTCATCATGTTGATTGGGATTATTTACATCGGCATTCGCGGGGCTGACCTCAACGGCGGCATTTTCACGACCGATTATCAAAAGGTGTTGATGCTCGATTTGCCGTTCTCGGTTCAAGCCATTTTGTTTTGGCTCTTCGCGATTAGTTTTTTCGCTAAAGCCCCGTTGTTCCCGCTTCATACGTGGCTTCCCGAAGTCTATGCAGAGTCGCCCGTTTCCGCTATTGTTACAGGCGTTTTGCTCAAAATGGCGACCTACGCGCTCATTCGTTTCAATGTGGGCTTGTTTCCAGAGGCATCGGCATATTTTTCAACGCTCATTGTCGTGCTCTCGATTGTCTCCATCATTTACGGCGCGGCGATTGCACTCGTTCAAAAAGAAATGCGTCGCGTGCTCGCGTATTCCTCTATCAGCCACTTAGGATTTTTAACGCTCGGCATTTTCGCTTTCACCGAAGAGGCGATGCAAGGCGCGATTCTACAAATGGTCAATCACGGACTTTCAACAGGGTTGCTGTTCATGCTGGTCGGATTTTTGTATGAACGCCGAAACACCGATAGGCTCTCGGATTATGGCGGATTGAAAAAAGTGATGCCGCTTGGCGCAATGTTCTTCACGATTGCGATGCTTTCGTCGATTGGGCTTCCGGGATTGAACGGATTTGTGGGCGAGTTTTTGATTCTCGTCGGCGCGTTCAAGTCGCCGATTTTGCAGAACGGAACGTTCGCTGTTTTGGGCGCAATCGGCGTGATTCTTTCCGCCGTTTATATGCTTCCGATGTTTCAAAAAGTTTTCTTAGGAGAATTAACGAGCGACGACAATCGGCGCATTTCCGATTTGAACCTTCGCGAAAGCACAGTTGCGGTCGTGTTCGTGATTTTGATTGTCTGGATTGGCATTGCGCCGAATCCATTCCTCAAACTCTCTGAAAAAAGCACGGCGAGCGTGATTGAAAAAGTTCAACAAAACTCGTCGCTTTCCATCAAGTAGTATCACTCCAAATTCGTTCGTTTATTATGGCACTTCACGATTTATTGCTCGCTCTTCCCATCACCTTCGCTACACTTTGGACAATTTTACTTATCGTGGTTGAAGCAACCGCAAAGCGCGCACAACTGACCTTTTCACTGACGAGCGTCGGCTTTTTGATTTTAATTACGATGATGCTCTTTCCGAGCGAGCAAGGGTATGCCTTCGGGGAAATGTTGCGCCTCTCGCCCTATTCGCAATTTGCAAATTTCGTCTTCGCGCTTTCAGGATTGCTGGTGATTACGCTCTCACAGAGCTACCTCGCCAAAGAGAACATTCACTTCGGCGAGTATTACATCATCGTTTTTATTGCGACGCTGGGCATGATGCTCATGGCGAGTGCGGCACACATGGTGGTGCTGTTTATCGGGCTGGAAATTATGTCGATTGCGCTTTATGTGCTGGCGGGCATTATGCGCAAAGACCTTCGCGCCAACGAAGCGGCGATGAAATACTTTTTGCTCGGCGCGTTCTCGTCAGGATTTTTCCTTTATGGCATTTCGCTCATTTACGGTGCGACGGGCGAGATGACGCTGTTCAAAATCGGAATTTACTTGCAAGAAAATAGCGCAACATCGCTCTTTTGGATTGGGCTGTCGCTGATGATGGTCGGATTTTTGTTCAAAATTTCGGCGGTGCCATTTCACCAATGGACGCCTGATGTGTATGAAGGCTCACCAACGCCGTCGACGGCACTGATGTCGACCGCCTCCAAAGCGGCGGCATTCACGGCACTCATCACCGTTGTGCTGAATGTCTCTTCTCAAACGGAGAATAACTCGAATTGGATTTTCGCACTCTCAACCATTGCCGTGTTGACAATGGTGGTGGGAAATATCGCCGCGCTTTCACAGGATAATTTGAAGCGAATGTTGGCGTTCTCGTCGATTGCACATGCGGGCTATATGCTTGTGGGCATTGTTGCAGGAAGCGATGCGGGCTATAGCGCGGTGCTTTACTACGCGCTCGTTTATTCGCTGATGAACATCGGCGCGTTCGGCGTGATTGCGCTCATCGAGCAGCAGCGAGAACTGACAAGTGCGTCGGATTATGCAGGATTGTTCAAAGAGAAACCGCTTCTTGCAGGTGTGATGGCACTCTTTATGCTCTCGCTAACGGGCATTCCGCCGTTTGGTGGGTTTATCGGAAAGTATAAACTCTTCGCCGCCGCCGTTGAAAGTGGCTTATCGTGGCTGGCGGTGGTCGGCGTGCTTGCCAGTGCGGTGTCGGCGTATTACTACTTGCGCGTTGTGGTTTTTATGTTCATGCGCGAGCCGCAAGCGGAAAATCAATTCGAGGGCGTTGTGCTTAATCCGACGCTCGTTTTGATTGCGCTTCTCGTTTTTCTGCTTGGAATTTTCCCGACAGGCATGCTTCGCTTTGCAGGTGAGGCAATGAAGTTTGCGTTCAATATGTGAAGTGAATGCGTTGCGCCATTTCTTGCTAACCGAGTAGAATTACACCACTCGATTCCGGCTCCGTTCCTTGAAGCGTTCAAAGGCAAGCTCGATGAGCCGTGAGACAAGTTCAGAATACGACAAGCCCGCCGCCAGAAACATTTTCGGATACATGCTAATTGAGGTGAAGCCGGGTATCGTATTGATTTCGTTGATGAAGAGTTTGTTCGTCTCTTTTTCCAAGAAGAAATCCACGCGCGCCATGCCTTCACCATTTACGGCTTTGAACGCCGTTATCGCTTGCTTCTGCACTTCATTGCTGATGCGTTTCGGCAGTTCGGCAGGAATGAAGAGTTTAGAATCGCTTTTAATGTATTTAGCTTCGTAATCGTAAAATTCATTGCACGGCACGATTTCACCGACGACGGAGGCTATCACTTCTTCATTTCCCAAAACGCCCACTTCTAATTCTCGAACGTTCAACCCCTGTTCGATTAAAAGCTTTCGGTCGTAAAGTGCCGCAAGTTTGAGTGCGTCTTCAAGTTGCGTTCGTTTTTTGCATTTTGAAATGCCGACCGATGAGCCAAGATTGGCAGGTTTGACGAACATCGGATATGAGAGCGCTTTTTCACATCGCTTGACCACAGGATTCACATTTGCTTCCACTTCGTTGCGAAATCCAACAACATAACTCACAACATTTAATCCCGCCTCTTTGAAAGTTGCTTTTGCGGCGGCTTTATCCATCGTGAGTGCAGAAGCCAAAACGCCATTTCCGACGTAGGGCACGTTCATCATTTCAAGCAACCCCTGCACTGTGCCGTCTTCGCCAAAGGTGCCGTGCAGAACGGGAAAGGCGATGTCGATTTTTGAGAAGTCGAACTTAAATTCGCCTTTAAGCTTTGCGATGCGCAATTTTTCTTTTTCGAGAACGTCAGGATTTTTTATCAACGCTTCGTAGTTTTTTTCTAACACAGAGCGCGAGGCGGATTCATTGAGCCATTTGCCCTCGCGTGTGATGTAGATGGGAAGCAGATTGAACTGTTTAGAATTGACAGCGGCGGCAACGGAGCGTGCGGAAATGATTGAAATTTCGTGTTCGCCGCTTCGTCCGCCGAAAAGCAGAGCCAGTGTTTTTTTCATTGAATTGAGTAGAAAAAATGAAGCCCAAGATTAGCGAGAAAGCATGAGTTGCACAAGTGCTTTCAAATGTTTGATTCAAAATGTTATCTTGATTTCAATTTTAACCGACTTAAAGAAAGGAAGTAAGTAGTATGCCTTCGATTGAAAATCCCAAAACCGCCGCAAAACTCCCTTACGCCGCCACATTTCAAAACGCGATTCAACGGATTCTCTCTTACAACTGGCGCACCGGTATGTGGGCATGGATTCTTCACCGCGGGAGTGGCATCGGCATGGTGATTTATCTAACCATTCACGTCTTTGGACTTCGCGCCCTATATGACCCCGTCCAATTTGATGCGCTGATGTCGACCTATCGCAGTCCGCTTTTCAAGATTGGCGAGTTTGCATTGCTGGCGATTGTAACTTATCACTCCATCAACGGCTTCCGAATTGTGATGGTGGATTTTCTTGGTTGGTCGCCGAAACAAAAGAAGATGTTTTATGCAACGCTCGCGCTTTCGGCGTTGATTATCTTGCTTGGCGGCTATCCGATTATTGCGCCGTATTTCATCACGCCGTTCATTAAGTAATTTCAAACAAAGGAGTATCAATATGTCTGATAGAAGTGCAAAGAAAAGCGGGGCGTTCGGCTGGTTTATGCAACGCATTTCGGGCATCGTCTTGCTTGCCACGCTGATTGGTCACTTTTGGGTTCAACACATGCCGACCAATTATTTGGCTGACGAAAATGAATACCTTGCCATTCGCGAAGCCTACGCCGCTAAAAATCCTGAATACAAGAAAGCCGTTGAGGAAGGGTTAATTTCCGACCCGAAGTTCGGCGAACACATCATCACTTACGAAAAAGTAACAAAGCGTCTTTCTAATCCTCTTTGGAAAGTATTTGATATGCTGTTTTTGATTTTCGGCTTGTATCATGGATTTAACGGCATGCTCAACATCATTGACGATTATGCCAAAAACAAAGGGGTTAAACTCACGCTTGTTGCGGTCTGTTGGATTCTTGCGATTTCGCTGTTCGTCGTCGGCACGCAAACTGTGTTGACGGCAGGACCTTACAATCCGCCGAGTTTCAGTTTAAGCCATCTTTTGCCTTGATGAATTTATCGTTGAGGTGAAGCGTTTCAGAATCGTAAATAGTTTTCATTCAAACTTAAATAGCAGTAAAGCATTATGTCTGTTATCAATCACGATGTAATTATTGTGGGCGCAGGGTTAGCAGGGTTGCGCGCCGCCGTTGAAGCCGCCGAGTATTGCGATGTGGCAGTGATTTCCAAGTTGCATCCGCTACGCTCGCACAGTGGTGCGGCACAAGGCGGAATTTGTGCGGCATTGGGAAATGAAGAAGAGGATTATCCACTTTGGCATGCATTCGACACCGTCAAAGGTGCGGACTACTTGGGCGACCAAGACGCAATCGAGGTGATGTGCAACGATGCGCCGCGTGCCATCATTGAAATGGAGCACTTCGGCGTGCCATTCTCGCGCACCAAAGAAGGCAAAATCGCACAACGCCCGTTTGGCGGACACACGCGCAACTTCGGCGAAGCCCCTGTGCGCCGCGCTTGCTACGCCGCCGATAGAACAGGGCACGTGTGTTTGCATACGCTCTACGAACAGTGCATCAAGCGCAAAGTCCGATTTTATAGCGAGTATCAAGTGCTGGATATTTGCGAAACAGAAGGCGTTGTTTGTGGTGTCGTTACTTACAACATTCGCACGGGCGAAATTGATGTCTTCAATTCCAAAGCGGTGATGTTTGCGACGGGCGGATTTGGACGCGCCTACAAAACCACTTCCAACGCACACGCCAACACAGGCGACGGACTCGGCATCGTGATGCGACACGGTATTCCGCTTGAAGATATGGAGTTTGTGCAGTTTCATCCGACGGGCTTATATCGATTAGGGATTCTTGTAACCGAAGGTGCACGCGGCGAAGGTGGCGTATTGCGCAATGCCTCTGGCGAACGCTTCATGGAACGCTACGCGCCAACCGTCAAAGACCTTGCTCCGCGCGACATGATTTCGCGATGTATGTATCAAGAAGTGCGCGAAGGGCGCGGCGTTGGCACTGCAAAAGACTATATCAGCCTCGACCTCACCCACCTCTCGCTCAAGCAAATCGAGACCAAACTCCCTGAAATTTCAACCTTCGCGAAAATTTATCTCGGCGTCGACCCCTCGAAAAATCCGATTCCGGTTCAGCCGACTTGCCACTACGCGATGGGCGGCATTCCAACGAATGTTGATGGGCGAGTGGTTACTGATGAAAAGAATACGGTCAAAATTGGTTTCTGGGCGGCGGGAGAATGCGCGTGCGTCTCGGTTCACGGCGCGAATCGACTTGGCACAAATTCTTTGCTCGACCTCATTGTCTTCGGGCGTAGAGCGGGCAAGGACATCGTTCAGTTTGTTCGCGAAACCAAAGGCAAAATGCCCGTTCAAAAAGATGCGGACAAAAAAGTGCGCGAAAAAATCAATAACATTCTTTCTCGCACCAAAGGCGAGTCTGTCGGAAAAATTCGTGCCGATTTGCAACAGATGATGATGGATAAAGTCTCCGTCTTCCGCACCGAAGAACTGCTTGCCAGCGCGTGCCGCGATATTAAGTCGCTTCGTGAACGTGCTAAAAACGCCGTCGTTCAAGACAAAGGCAAAGAGTTCAACACCGACTTGCTCGATGCAATTGAACTCGAATTTATGATTGACTACTCGCAAACGATTATCGAGGGCGCATATCACCGCAAAGAATCTCGCGGCGCACACGCACACGAAGATTATCCAAAACGCGACGACGCCAACTTCATGAAGCATACGCTCTGCCTCGTCGACGAAGGTGGACACAGCGAAATCAAATACAAGCCCGTCAACATGGCTCTGGCTGAACGCAACTGGGAATACCGCGAAAAGTTCGTCGCCAAAGAACGCAAATACTAACAGGCACACGGGGAGCGGATTCAAATTCCGCTCCTTTTCCGTTTTCAAAAATCAAAAATTCTTGCATTGGAATGATTGTTATTACAGGCGGAGCAGGTTTTATTGGTAGTGCGATGCTTTGGAAACTCAATCAAGTCGGCATGACTGACGTTTTAGTGGTCGACGAACTCGGCTCAACCGAAAAATGGAAAAATCTCGTTGGTCTTCGCTTCACTGATTACATTCACAAAACCCTCTTCCTTCAAAAACTACTCGACGAAAAAATTCCGCGCATTGGCGCAATTCTTCATCTTGGCGCAAATAGTTCAACCACCGAGCGCGACGTTGAAAGTTTGATGGATAACAACTACGCCTACACCAAAGACCTCGCCATTTATTCTCTTCAACGCGGCATTCGTTTTATCTATGCTTCCAGTGCCGCCACCTACGGCAACGGCGAACACGGCTACAAAGACGACGACGCGACAATGCTCAAACTTCGTCCCCTCAATGCCTACGGCTATTCCAAACACCTTTTTGACCTTTGGGCACATCAACATCACCTTCTCGATAAAGTTGTTGGGCTTAAATTTTTCAATGTCTTCGGTCCGAATGAATACCACAAGGGCGATATGGCGAGCGTCGTCTATAAAGCGTTCAATCAAATTTTAGAGTCGGGTTCAGTTAAACTCTTCAAGTCTCACAAAGACGGCTTCAACGATGGCGAGCAACTGCGCGATTTTGTTTATGTCAAAGACTGCGTTGAAGTGATGTATTGGCTTTTGAATCATCAGGAGGTTAATGGCATTTTTAATCTTGGAACAGGCAAGGCGAGAAGTTTCAAAGATTTAGTTACGGCAACCTTCAATGCGATGCAGAAGCCCATTAACATTGAGTATATTCCCATGCCTGAACATCTGCGTGGCAAGTATCAATACTTCACCGAAGCCGACATGACGAAACTCGCTTCTATGGGCTGTCCGATTGAGTTTCGCTCGCTTGAAGAAAGCGTTTTTGATTATGTTCAATCGCACTTGCTTAAAGTGCCGCAAGAGTTGCAATCTACAATTGAACTTCGTGCTTTAACGACTTAACTTTTTGTTGATGAAAACCCTCGTCTTATCGGTTGTCGGAAGAGATTTGGACGATGCCCTTTCTTTCAACCGTTTGAAAGCCGATGTTAAAAAATTGGCGTCTCGCTTTCGCCTCGTCATTATTCACGACGCACAATTTCAATATGAACGACAAACCCGCCAACCCTTTCCTGACCCGCCTTCACAAGCAGACCTTGAACGCTACGCTGATTTGCTCATCCAACTCGGAAAAGTATTTACCACGAAACTTTCAGAAGACCTTATTCCCGCGTTGCAGATGAACGCACACCATTTAGGCTTAATTCAAACCGAACAGTCGCCTGATGAAGCAATGGGTAGAATTGTTGCGGTCAAAAAAGATGTTCTACAAAAGCAGTTTGCGCAAAATGCTGTTCCGATTCTCGCGCCTATCACGAAAACGAAAGAGGGGCGGTTGAGTTTTATTCCTGCTGATATGATTGCATCGCGGCTTGCGTCTGAACTTCGTGCTGATTTGCTCTTTTTCATTGATGAAACATCGCAAACTTCGCGCAGAGCCGAGCGAGAGAAATTCGCGCAAGAAAGTTTAGCCAACGGCGCGCAGCGTGCCTTCATCTGCACGCTTTCTGGACTTGAAGCCGTCGCGCTTCGTGGTGAATCGCATGTCTCTGAAATTCTTCTATCAACAACCACCTAAATCATACGCAACTTGGAACAAGAAAGAAAGTTTTCGCTTAAAGGCGCAGAGCCAATGCTGATTTTCGGCGCGCAAGACGCACATCTCAAACGTATTGAATCGGAGTTTAGCGAGGTGAGCATCATCGCCCGCGGGAACGATGTTACTTTGCGCGGTGAAGAAGAAGAAGTCAGGCGCGTTGAGAAAATTTTTGTCGAGTTGCTTACACTAGTCAATCGTAATGGCGAATTGCAGGTGCGCGATGTCGAGGCAGTCATTCGTCTTGCGACGCTTGGCGAGGCACGCCCCATGCAAGCAAGAGATAGCAGAGAATTGATTGAAGGCGAAGGCGATGTGATTGTTGTAACCCGAACCGATGCCGTGCGCGCCAAAACGGCGGGACAAAAGCGAATGGTTTATGAATCCAAGCGCAACGATGTGGTGTTCGCGATTGGTCCTGCGGGCACGGGCAAAACTTACACCGCCGTTGCCATCGCCGTTGCCGCGCTCAAAGCCAAACAAGTTCAACGCTTGGTGCTTGCTCGCCCCGCCGTCGAGGCCGGGGAAAGTTTGGGCTTTTTGCCCGGCGATTTGCAACAAAAAATCGACCCCTACCTGCGCCCGCTCTACGACGCGCTCTCCGATATGCTCACCCCTGAAAAACTCAAAGAGTATATGGAGAAAAAAATCATCGAGGTCGTGCCGCTCGCCTATATGCGCGGACGCACGCTCAACAATGCGTTCATCATTCTTGACGAGGCGCAAAACGCAACCAATATGCAAATGAAAATGTGCCTCACGCGGCTTGGCATGTATTCCAAAGCCATCATCACGGGCGACACCACGCAAATTGATTTGCCGAAAAAATCCGAATCGGGCTTAGCCGAAGCCCCGACGCTTCTGGGCGGCATTCAAGGTATTTCTTTCGTTTATCTCGATAAATCCGACGTCGTGCGGCATCGCTTGGTGCGCGACATCATCGACGCATATGAGCATCGCGCCAACGAAAAAGCGACGCAAGACGAGCGCAGGCACGACGACCGACGACACGAGGAACGCCGCGAAGAATATCGCCTGAAAAGCCTTGCCTCGCAGGTCAATCCGCTGACTTGAATCAAGCGTATTTCAACCATTTGAGAATCTCGGACAGCGACGGCTTCTTGCCATACATCAACACGCCAACTCGATACACCTTCGCGGAAAACAGCATCACCAAATAAAACGTCGCCAGCATCAGCGCGATTGAAAGCCCCATTTGCCAAAACGGCACGTCGGTAATCGCAAGCCGACCTATCATTAAAATCGGCGAGAAGAACGGAACAAGCGAGAGAATGACGGACGCAACGGAATCAGGCTTCGAGATCACATAGTTCATCGCGATAATCGGAATGATGATGAGAAACGTAATCGGCGTGGTGAGCGACTGCGCATCTTGCGCATTCTCGAATGCCGAGCCGACAGCGGCGTAAAGCGTAGCGTAAATCAAATAGCCTAAAATGAAATACAGCACAAAGTAAGCGAGCAGGAGCGGCGAAATCTCAAATTGAAATTTCGGGTTGTATTGAAATGATGCGGCGGAAAGCGCAAAGGCGACGACCGCCCAAATGAAATACTGCGTGAACGCCACAAGCCCGATTCCGACGACTTTTCCGACCATCAACTCAAACGGCTTCACCGACGCAATCAACACTTCCATCACCTTGCTTGACTTTTCTTCCATCACCGAACTCATCACCGTGATGCCGTAGGTCAGGAGCGTGCCGTAGATGAGCATCACCATGACATAAGCCAGAAGAAATTCCGAGAGTGCGCCTTTGTCGCCTTGCGAACCGCCTGAAATTTTTTGCGTTTTCAATTCAATCGGCTTTTCTATTGACGCGATTTCAACGTCTGTCAAACCTTTATTTTTCAAGGCGAGGCGGCTTATCGCTTTTTGAAG
Organism: Candidatus Thermochlorobacteriaceae bacterium; assembly: GCA_029263855.1. Classification (GTDB taxonomy): domain Bacteria; phylum Bacteroidota; class Chlorobiia; order Chlorobiales; family Thermochlorobacteraceae; genus JANWWM01. The sequence continues at coordinate 350,964 of JAJUFC010000001.1, forward strand.
CGTGCTTTCAATTTTCCGATTGACGCTGAAATCGACGATGTTTTTCGCCGCATAAACCGCTTCTAACTTTCCGTCCGCTTCTTTGAGCAAGAGGTATCCCGAAATTTTCCCCGTCTCAATGCCTTTAAGCGTCGCTTCGCGCTCCGAATCTTTCTGCCAATCGACCCAAATCATTGAAAGCGTTTCCTGTTTTTCAAATGCCGATTCAATCGCTGATTGATACTTGCCCGTCGCGTCGTGAATGGCAATCACGGTTTTTGAATCTTTCGATAGAAAGGCGACGAGAATCGGAATCACGATGAAACTTGACATCAAAATGGGAATCAAAATCGTTGAGATGATGAACCCCTTGCTTTTGACGCGCTCCAAATACTCTTTGCGAATGACGATAGCGGTTTTGCTCATTGTTTGATTGGTTTAAGTTGGAAATACTGCCGTCTACGCGGGATTGAAGAAAAGATGCGAAAGTTATCAAAGGAATAAAACTCGCGGACGGCGCAACGGTCAGCGCGCTTTTGCACTTGATTGAAAATTGCGTATTTAATCGGTTCATTCATAAAAAATCATCTCGATAATATGGCTCTTTCGCCGCTCGATATTTTCGTTTTCGCCGCATACTTCTTCGCCGTCGTCGGAGTCGGCGTTTTGGTTTTGAAGTTTCAGAAAAAGAACGACAGCGAAGCATACTTCTTGGCGGGTCGCTCGTTGCCGTGGTGGGTGATTGGTTCATCGCTCATCGCGTCCAACATCTCCGCCGAGCAGTTCATCGGAATGTCGGGAAGCGGGTATGCGATTGGACTTGCGATTGCTTCTTACGAATGGCTTGCCGCCGTTACGCTCTTGCTCGTTGGCAAGTATTTCCTGCCGATTTTTTTAGAGAAGAAAATTTACACGATGCCCGAATTTTTGGAACTGCGCTTCGACCACGCGGTGCGCACGGGACTGGCACTCTTTTGGCTCTTGGTGTATGTCTTCGTCAATCTCACGAGCGTGATGTATCTCGGCGCGCTCACGATGCAAACCGTGCTTGGCGTTGATTTAATGATGGGCATTGTCGGGTTGGCGATTCTTTCCGCGCTCTACACGATTTATGGCGGCTTGGCGATTTCTGCTTGGACGGACGCGGTTCAAGTCGTCTTTCTCGTCATTGGCGGATTGCTCGTTACCCTTTTGGGCTTAAACGCGATTGGAGCGGGCAACGCGCTCGACGGTTTTTCAAAGTTGCTTGAAAGCGCGCCTGAAAAGTTCAAAATGGCGCTTGAAGCCAATCACCCTGAACTGCCGTGGGTGGGCGTGTTCATCGGCGGCTTGTGGATGGCGAACATCGGCTATTGGGGTTGCAATCAATACATCACGCAGCGCGCGCTTGCCGCCAAAAGTTTGAGCGAAGCGCAACGCGGAATTATTCTCGCCGCCTTTCTAAAAATTTTGATGCCGCTCGTCGTCGTGCTTCCGGGCATCATTGCGTTCTCGCTTTACGGTGAAACGATTGAAAAGCCAGACGAAGCGTTTCCGACGCTCGTCAAGAACCTTGCGCCGTCGGGCGCGGTCGGGCTTATCTTTGCCGCGCTCATCGCCGCCATTGTCTCGTCGCTGAACTCTATGACGAACTCCGTCGCGACGCTCTTCACGATGGACATTTACAAATCCAATTTCAAGAAAGACGCGAGCGAAACGGAACTCGTAACGGTCGGGCGAATCGTCAGCGCGGTTGCGTTGGTCGTCGCCGTTGCGATTGCGCCGCAACTTCGGAATCTTTCGCAAGCGTTTCAGTTCATTCAAGAATACACGGGCTTCGTTACGCCGGGCGTGGTCGTGATTTTTCTCTTCGGGCTGTTTTGGAAACGCGCGACGGCGCGCTCAGCGCGTTGGGCGGCACTTCTCACCATTCCGTTTTCAATCGGCTTCAAACTGCTTCTGCCCAACCTCGCGTTCTTGAATCGTATGGGCGTGGTTTTCGTCGCCCTCTCGCTCGTGGTGATTGCCATCACGCTTTCCGAAAAAAACGAGCGCGACGCGAAAGCCATCGCGCTTGATTCCAACTCGTTTCAAACCGATTCCGCGTTCAACCTTGGCGCGCTCGGCGTGCTGGGCATCGTCGCCGCGCTGTATCTCGTTTTTTGGTGATGATGAATTTTCTTTCCGCCGTTCCGCACCGGCGCTTGAATGCGCTCACGGGCGAATGCGTCTTGGTCTCGCCGCATCGCGCAAAGCGTCCGTGGCAAGGCAAAGTGGAGTCGCCGTCCGAAATCGCCCGTCCCGCTTACGATTACGGCTGTTACCTTTGCCCGAACAATCTTCGCGCCAATGGAGAGCGCAATCCGAACTACGACGGCGTTTTCGTTTTTGACAACGATTTCGCCGCGCTTCTTCCTGACGCGCCCGCGCAAACGCTCTCCAACAAGTTATTTCACGCGCAAGCGGTTCAAGGGCGTTGCCGCGTAATCTGCTTCTCTCCGCGACACGACCTCACGCTCGCCGAAATGAACGAAGCCGACATTCAGCGCGTCGTCGCCGAATGGCAACGCGAAACAATCGAGTTGGGAAAAACTTATCAATGGGTTCAAATTTTTGAGAACAAAGGCGAATTGATGGGCTGTTCGAACCCGCACCCGCACGGGCAAATTTGGGCGTTGAACGCATTGCCCAACGAAGCGCGAAAAGAAGATTCGCAACAGCGCGCATATTTTGAGGCGAATCGCCGAGCGTTGCTTTGCGATTACCTCGAGCAAGAACTTGCTGCAGAGGAGCGCGTGATTTTGCAGAACGCGCATTGGGCGGTCGTCGTGCCGTTTTGGGCGGCGCACCCGTTTGAAACCTTGCTTTTGCCCAAGCGCGCAGTTCAACGCCTCACCGACCTCTCGGAACTTGAAACGCGCTCGCTCTCTGACATCTTGAAACGTTTGCTGGTTCGTTACGACAACCTTTTTCACACGTCGTTTCCGTATTCAATGGGCTGGCATCAAGCACCGTTTGCGATGGGCGGCATTGAGCATTGGCAGTTGCACGCGCATTTTTATCCGCCGCTCTTGCGCTCAGCGACGGTGCGCAAGTTCATCGTTGGCTTTGAATTGCTTGCGGAATTGCAACGCGACTTCACGCCTGAACAAGCGGCGGACGCGCTCCGCGCTCAAAGCGAGATTCACTACAAACTTTCCGCAGAATGATTACGACCGATTTCATCGCCGCCGCGTTTCAAGCGCGCTACGGCTCAACGCCAGACTTCATTTCGCGCGCGCCCGGTCGCGTCAATCTCATCGGCGAACACACCGATTACAACGACGGCTTCGTCTTGCCGCTGGGGATTCCGCACTCGACTTGGATTGCGTTCAAACGCCGCAATGACGGCGCAGTCAATCTTCATTCGCTCGATTTCAATCAAACCGAATCCTTTTCGCTTTCAGAGTTTGCGAGAGGAACGGGGTGGATTGAGTATGCGAAAGGCGTCGCTTGGACGCTTCGAGAGCAAGGCTTCGCGCTGAGCGGTTTTGACGGCGTAGTGAAAACCGACGTGCCGATTGGTGCGGGACTTTCATCTTCTGCCGCGATTGAACTGGCAACGCTCAACGCTTTTGCCGCTCTTTCTGACCTTGCGATAGAGCCAATGCGAAAAGCCACGCTTGCGCAACGCGCCGAGCGCGAATGGGTCGGAATGAACTGCGGAATGATGGACCAGATGATTTCCGCGATGGGCAAAAAAGGCAATGCGCTGTTTTTGGATTGTCGCTCGCTTGACCATCGATACGTGCCGCTTCCGAGCGACGCAGTCATCGTCGTAATGGATACGGGCACGCGGCGGGAACTTAAAGACTCGCGCTACAACGAGCGACGCGCCGAGTGCGAAGCGGCGGCAAAGTTCTTCGGCAAAGCGTCTCTGCGCGATGTCTCGCTTGATGAATGCAACCGTTCCGCTCTTTCCGATACGCTCAAACGCCGAGCGAGACATGTGATTTCGGAGAACGCGCGCGCGCTCAAAGTCGCCAACGATGTCTCGACGGATTCGCGCGCCATTGGAACGCTTCTCAACGAAAGCCATCAAAGTTTGCGCGATGATTTTGAAGTCTCGAGCCCCGCGCTGGACGCGATGGTGGAAATGGCTCAACAAACCGATGGGTGCTACGGCGCGCGAATGACGGGCGCAGGCTTTGCGGGGTGCGCGATTGCGCTTGTAGAGAAAGGTTGTGAGGCGGCGTTCATTAGGCAAGTCGGCGCGCGCTATCAAGTTGCGACATCGCTTTCGCCATCGTTCTTTGTCGTTGAAGCCTCTGACGGCGCGGAAGTCTTTGAAGCGCGATGAATCAATCACGTCAAAAACGCATTGAGCGCGCCGTGCAAATTCGGGCAGAAAATCAATTCAATGCCGTGCTTCTTGCCAAGCGATTGAACCGCGTCTTTGCTATGCTTCGGCACGACGATTTTCTCGAACCCCAATTTTTTCGCTTCCAAAATGCGCCGCTCCAAATGCGCCACCGAGCGCAGTTCACCCGAAAGTCCGATTTCTCCAACGGCGCACGTGCTTGAATCGGCGGGAATGTCGCGCAAACTCGACACAATCGCGACGGCGACGGATAAGTCAATCGCGGGTTCGTCCAAACGCAATCCGCCTGCAATGTTGAGAAACACATCGTGCGACCACATCGGCAAGCCGAGCCGCTTTTCCAAAACAGCGAGCAAGAGCGCGAGTCGGCGTTGGTCGAAGCCGCTTGAAACGCGCTGTGGCGCGGAGTAATTCGTTTTGGACACCAACGCTTGAATTTCAACCAAGAGCGGACGCGAACCCTCAATCGTGGCGGCGACGCACGAACCTGAAACGCCATAACTACGCTCCGACAAAAAAATCTCCGATGGGTTCGAAACTTCCGTCAATCCTTTTTCGCCCATCTCGAACACGCCAAGTTCATTCGTCGAACCAAAGCGATTTTTCAACGCGCGCAAGACGCGATAGCGATAATGCGAATCGCCCTCGAACTGCAAGACGGTATCGACGATATGCTCCAAGACTTTCGGTCCCGCAATCACGCCTTCTTTGGTGATATGCCCGATGATGAATGTCGTAATGCCTTCGCGCTTCGAGAACTGCATCAGGCGCGACGTGCATTCGCGCACTTGCGAAACGCTTCCCGATGAACTTTCTAATTGATTTGAGAAGATGGTTTGGATTGAATCAACAATGACGATGTCGGGCTTATGCGCCGAGAGCGCGTCTAAAATGGTTTCGAGTTCAGTTTCGGAAAGGAGAAAGAAGTTGTCGGAATCAATGCCCATTCGTTCTGCACGATTTCGGATTTGATGAATCGACTCTTCTGCCGAGATATAGAGAATTTTTTTGTCGGAAAGATTCGGGACGATTTGAAGCATCAAGGTGGATTTGCCAATGCCCGGCTCGCCGCCAATCAGCACCACGCTTGCCGTCATCAAGCCGCCGCCAAGCACGTGGTCAAATTCTTTGATGCCCGTTGACACGCGCTCTTCTTTGAGCGTATCGATTTCGCGCAATCGCTTCGGCGTGACGAACGTATTGAGCCGACCTACGCCGCTACTGCGGTTCTTCGGCTCTTTTTCGTCTTTGACCACTTCCTCGACGAGCGTTCCCCAACTTTGACAATCGTTGCACTTGCCTTGATACTTGATGTAAGTTGCGCCGCAGTTTGAACACACGTAGCGCGTCTTCGTTTTTGCCATTGCTCGTTTTCGCTTTTGATGAACAAAAAGAGCGTTCACGCGGAACGCCCTTTCATGCTGACTTGTCAAAGTCGATTACTTCTTTTTTGCCTTCGCGCCTTTTACTGCTGTTTTCTTCGGCGCGACTTTTTTCGTCGTCGTTTTTTTCGCGGTCGTCTTTTTTGCGACTGCCTTTTTCGCTTCGGATTTTTTCGGCGTTGACTTCTTCGGCGTTGCAGGTTTCGTCGCTGATTTTTTCAGCGGCTTTGTTTTCGATGCGCTCTTCTTTGCGCCTGCGCTTTTGGCGGCGGTCGTCGCTTTCTTTTTTGTCGTCGACGCTTTTTCAGGCGTGGGTTTCGGCGGATTCTCAATGCCCGTCTTGACTTCCTCTCTGAAACGAAGGTTGGTTTCAGATGAGGCTTCGCGAGTCGCATGCTTCGTTGTCATAGTTCTCTTTCGCGTTGCTTTGGGTTGAGGTTTAAGGTTTGTTTTAACATCCGTTTCGCGAGGTTTGCCGTCGGTTTTCGTGGCGGGCGTTGCGTCTGACTCGACTTTGTCGGATTGGGGTTGAATTTCGGTTTGAAGTCGCGCAAGCAAGTCGTTGTATTTGTAACCGACTTCCGTCGCCGTGTCGGCGTAGGTTTTAAGAAACGCAAACGCGGGCGCAAGTGCTGTTTCCGACACGTCTTTATTTCGGACGGCTTCAAGCGCGGAAAGGGCGAAAAGCGCGCCGAGCAATACGTCGTATCGCTCTTTGTTGAAATAGACCACGCCTTCGTATTGATTGACGCCGAGAAAGACGTTTGCCTTGCGGGCTTCGAGCAAATCGTGGAGCGCGCTCGTCAGCGAGGCTGATGGAGATTTGCTGAAATCGAGCATAATGCGAATGAGGTCGGCTTCGCTCTTGGCGCGTTCTTCCGTCAAACCGAGTTGTTCGAAGGATTTCGCGATGAACTTCGCGAGACGGAAGTCGGAAAGCAAGTTGTTTGCATGCGGATTCTCGACTTGATTGAGCGCGTTGAGAATCGTCCAACCGAGCAAAACCCGCCAGCCCGAGTCGCCGTTAGGTTGTTCAGGAAAAATCGTATTTGTGATGTATCGTCCCACTTCGGTTGCAGATAGTTTCTTGTTTTTAATGATGGATTGCAACGCTTGATAAGCACGGTATCGTTCAAGTGCATCATCGGCAATGCTTTTGGGAACCGGCATGTCGGGCTGAACGGAAAGCATCGCGTCTCGGATTGCGTTCACCTTTTCTTTCAGAAGTTTTTCCGCGCCGCTTTGATGTTCATAAAGCGCGACGAAAAATTCAGGCGCGAAAGCCTCTTGCACGGCGGCGTGAAGAGGGCGGAGCGAGAGTTCGAGCACGGCATCTTTGAGCGACGGCACGCCCGCGTTCCCAAGTTGTCGCCAGAGCTCGTCGTAAGGAAACAGCATCGATGGCTTGACCTCTTGAAAGTCCAACAGGACTTGATACTTGTAGGCGTGCAGGTCAAAGTAGAGTCCTTTCTCCCACATCTCGCGATTGGAGCGAATGTATTCCAAGCCTGAAATCGCGTCTCGGAAAATGACGTAGGTTGATGGGTCTTTCGAGAGCATCAAGCCTTCGCCCAATGTTTTTTGAACGAACTTGTTTTTCTCCAAGTCAAGGGTTTTTGCGGAAACTCTGACCCAGCCCGACGTTTCGGCGAATTTGTTGTGGAAAATGACGAAGGCGCGCTCGTTCTCGTAGCGATTGCTGTATGCGAACACATTTTGGTCAACGCCGTTTGGCGTTATGAAGTCGTAGAGCAAGAAGTTATCGACTTCGGCGAAGAGGTAACGCTTTTTGAGCAGAGGGAAAATTTCTTTTTCGTGTCGAGCGATGAGCCACTCGTCGGGCGTTTCGTTGTAGTAGGCGCGCTGATACTCCATGCCGTATTTCTCGGTGAAGCCTTCGATTTGTCCGTGTCCGAACATCGGCAAGCCGGGCATCGTCGACATCATCACGCACACGCCGAAGTATTTATCGCCTTTGCCGAACTGCTTGACGGCGGTTTCTTCGTCGGGGTTGTTCATGAAATTGACGTAGCGTTTGAGAATGCGGCTATCGTATTCGAGTGTGTCTTTGATGAGTTTATGATATTCGGCGTTCTCTTCTTTTTTGAACATGTGCATGAACGCGCTGTTATAGACGCGGTGCATGCCGAGCGTGCGCACGAAGTAGCCTTCGAGCATCCAAAAGGCTTCGGCGAGCAGGAGCGTATCGGGCACTTCTTGTTGGACGCGGTCAACGACTTCGCGCCAAAATTCGTTTGGCATCGCTCTATCGAATTCTTCTTTCGTCATCGCAAACGCCGCGCGCGAGGGGATTGCGCCGCCTTTTCCTGGCTCTGGAAACCACAGGCGTTGAATGTGTTGCTTGGCAAGAACCATCGCCGCATCGAAGCGAATGATGGGAAACATTCGAGCCACGCTCAAAATCGTTTGAATGACTTGTTCGCGCACTTCGGCTTTAAGGAAGTTGAGTTGCGCGGTGTCGTTCCAAGGCATGTTCGTGCCGTCGTTGCCGTGATAGATATATCGCACTTCGCCCGTCCAACGGTCTAAACGCGCAAATACGACGGCGGCATCGGTCTTGCGCCAATAGCCGTCCTCGATATAAATGCCGATGTGTGGGTCGGTGGAAAGGTCGGTGCCGTTAAAGGTGTAATTGGGGAAAGGCGGATAGTCGACTTGCAGAAACCATTCAGGGTGATTGATGACCCACGAGGAGTCAATGCCCATGTGGTTCGGCACCATGTCGCTGGCGAGACGCAATCCTTTTCGGCGAGCGCGTTCTTTCAAGTTCGCGTAAGCGTCGTAGCCGCCCAAGTCTTTGGCGATGACATAATCATCGAGCGAATACGCGGAAGCGACCGCATCGATGTTGCCGTTGAGGTGCTTAATGCGTTTTGAGGCGTAACTGCGCTCCCAAATTCCGATGAACCATAAGCCCGTGAAGCCGCGTCGGACGAGGGTATCCAGTTCTTCGTCGGGAATGTCGTCGAGGCGTTTGATAGGGCGTTGATATTTTTTGGAAAGTTGATCGAGCCACACGTAAGTGTTTTTCGCCATCAAGACGAGGCGCGGCATCCAATTGACATCGGGCGTGAAATTTTCGGGCGCGTCTTCATATATCTCGCTTTTGTAGTCGGCAACGGGTGGCGTTTCTTTTTCGTAGTCGCCGAAGAACTGCGCTTGGCGCACTTCGGTTGGCATTTTTTCTTTATCCGCTCTCGCCGCTTCGAGCATTTGAAAATACTTGCCTTCTTCCTTGACGAAGTCGACGCTTTGAAGCAGAAGTTTTTTGAGCGAAGGCGAGCGCGAAATGATCGCGTCCCATTTTTCTAAAACATACCTTAATTGTTCGAGAATCGAGTTCGGCGCGGCTTTGATGGGCGCGAGCAAGAGCCGCAGGAGCGGCAAGCTTTCCGTGCCAAAGGTCGGCTGTGTGGCGAAGAAATTATCGACGCTTGTGATGACTTGATTGTAGGGCGTGGTTTGGACAAGCGATTCATCATCGATTAAATCTTCAAGTTGATTGAGCGCGGGATTTTGATTTTCAAGCCATACAAGCATGAGTTCTTCGAGGGCGATGTGCGTGTTGGGCGTGCCGTCGCTGGTGCGCGAAAGAAATTGCTCGACGGTCTCATCGCCGCGATATATCGTCAGCGTTGGAAATTCGTCGACGAAGCGTTGTAAAAATTTTGCGGTTGTCTCTTCGCCAAATTCTTCCTTAATCCACCTTTCGCATTTGCCAAACGCGTCGCGATTCAAGTCGTCCAGATAAACTGAAATGACAAAGTGATAAACTTCGTGCATCAGTGCCGCCGCGAAGACTTCCGCCGTGCGCACGAGTTTAGCGTCGTTTATGCCGCGCGCTTTGCGATTGGCGTTAATTTTAGATGAGAAGTCTTGGCATGCGGCAAAGTTTGGGAAAATGGTTGTGCCGCGAATGGAGAAAAAATGGTCTTCGAGTTGATATTGCGCGCGACCTTTGCGCGAGATGTGAAAATGATATTCTGTATGTCGCATAGCGAACTTTTTTTGACGGCTTGGAACGCTTGACGGCTTGGAACGCCCCACTCGCGCAAGCCCCTTTCGTTGCTAAAAATATGGTTAAGAAAGTTTCTGCTTATCTTCAACGCGAAAACCCATTGGCGCGTTGGTTGCTTGAACGTCGTTGAACTTGATAACGCCGAAAGACGCTTCATATTTTGCGATGTTATCCTGCAATGCCGCAAGGAGCGATTTCGTGTGTTGTGGCGTCATGACAATGCGCGAGTGAACTTTGGCGCGTTGCATGCCAGGCAAAAGCGTCGTGAAATCCAAAATGAATTCGGCGGGCGAGTGATTGATGATGGCGAAGTTTGAGTAAATGCCTTCGGCGGTTTTGTCGTCGACCTCAATGTTGATTTGAAGCGGTTGTTGTGGCTCGTTCATTGGTTGTTGCAGATTGGCTGAAAAGCATGATGATGATGTTTTGTAACGGATTTCGGTTTCAAGTATACGCACTTCCGAGAGAAAATGAAAGCCGTGTTTATCTTTACCTTTTTCAACCAAGCCTTTCTCGAGGCTCAAAACTTTCTTCATCAAGAATCATAAGAATGTCGACACAACTTGACACTTCGCGCCGCGCCTTCACCACCAGCCAAGCCATTGAGATGAAAGCGCAAGGCGAAAAAATTACGGTGCTCACTGCCTACGATTTCACCACTGCACGCTTGCTTGATTCGGCAGGCATCGATATTGTGCTCGTCGGCGATTCCGCCAGCAATGTTTTCGCGGGCAACGAAACCACACTTCCGATGACGCTCGACGAAATGATTTACCATGTTCGCGCCGTCGTCAAAGGCGTTCACGCCGCCACAGGCAGAGCGATGATTGTCGCCGATATGCCGTTCATGACCTATCAACTCTCGTCCGAAGACGCGCTCAAAAATGCGGGACGATTGATGAAAGAAACGGGCTGTCATGCGGTTAAATTGGAAGGCGGTGCCGCTGTTGCTCCTGCGGTTAAACGCATTACAGAAGTCGGCATTCCCGTAATGGGGCATTTAGGCTTGACGCCGCAATCCATTTACAAATTCGGCTCCTACAAAGTGCGCGCTCGCGATGAACACGAAGCCGAAACCCTGCTTCACGACGCTAAATTGCTCGAAGAATCAGGCGCGTTTGCGATTGTCCTCGAGAAAATTCCGAAAGCGTTGGCAGAAAAAGTAACGCGCTCCGTCGGAGTTCCAACCATCGGCATCGGCGCGGGCAATGCGTGCGATGGGCAAGTGCTCGTCGTCAATGATATGCTCGGACTCAACAACGCCTTTAAGCCGCGCTTCGTGCGACGCTACGCCAACTTGGAACAAGTTATCAGCGATTCAGTTAAGCAATACGTCGCCGACGTCAAACGGCGAGACTTTCCAAATGAAAGCGAAAGTTATTAAGTTACGCCTAAATCATTTCTTCAATCAACAACACATTCCGAACTATGACAAACGATTTCGGTTTCACGCCTAAAAAGCCCGTTCATCATAATCCGAGCGTCAATCACCTTATCGAGTTTGCCATCAAAAACGGCGAAGGACACTTATCCAACACAGGCGCGCTTGTCGTTAAAACCGGCAAGAAAACAGGTCGCTCCGCCAACGATAAGTTCATCGTCAAAGAGCCTGCGAGCCAAGAGAAAATTTGGTGGGAAAATAACAAACCCTTTGAGCCCGCTCACTTCGACGCGCTTCATGGAAAGGTGCTTCGCTACCTTTCCGAACGCGAAGTGTATGTTCAAGATGTTTTTGTTGGTGCGGATAAAACCTACGGCTTGAAAGTGCGCGTGATGACCGAATTTGCATGGCACAGCGCGTTTGCCAAAGCCTTGTTCATTCGTCCAACTGCCGAAGAACTTGCGACATTCTCGCCCGACTTCACCGTGATTTCAGTTCCGAACTTCAAAGCTACGCCTGACGAAGACCACACGCTGTCCGAAACATTTGTCATTCTCAATTTTGAAAAGAAACTCGTTTTGATTGGCGGCACAGGCTACGCGGGCGAAATCAAAAAATCCGTCTTTACGATTATGAACTACCTCATGCCGTTGCGCGGCGTGCTTTCCATGCACTGCTCGGCGAATGTGGGCAACGACGGCAACAGCGCGGTTTTCTTCGGACTTTCAGGCACAGGCAAAACCACGCTTTCCGCCGACCCCTCGCGCGGCTTGATTGGCGACGATGAACATTGCTGGTCTGAAACGAGCGTCTTCAACATCGAGGGCGGTTGCTACGCCAAGTGCATTAACCTTTCGCGTGAAAACGAGCCGCTCATCTACGACGCGATTCGCTACGGCGCGATTTTGGAAAATGTTGTCATGGACGAAACGACGCGCGTTATCAATTTCGCCGATGATTCGCTCACCGAAAATACGCGATGCGCTTATCCGATTGAGTATATCCCAAATGCTGTGTTGCCGAGCGTTGGTCCAAAACCGAAAAATATTGTGTTTTTAACCTGTGATGCGTTCGGCGTTTTGCCGCCGATTTCGCGCCTCTCGCCTGCACAAGCGATGTATCACTTCCTTTTGGGATACACGGCGAAAGTTGCTGGAACGGAAATCGGAATCAAAGAGCCAACGATGACTTTCAGCGCGTGCTTCGGCGCGCCGTTCTTGCCGCTTCACCCAACGGAATACGCGAAGTTTTTGGGCGAAAAAATCGCCAAAGAAAATGTGCGCGTATGGCTTGTCAATACGGGCTGGTCGGGCGGCGGCATTGGCGTAGGCAAGCGCATGAAAATCGCCTACACGCGCGCAATGGTCAATGCCGCACTTGCAGGTGAATTGAACAATGTTCATTATGTCGAAGACCCGATTTTCAAAGTCTCCGTCCCCACCACTTGTCCGAATGTGCCCAACGAGGTTTTGATTCCGAAAAACACTTGGGCAGATAAAGACGCTTACGACCAAAAAGCCTTGTGGCTCGCTAAAGAGTTCGTTAAAAACTTCAAGAAGTATGAACCATTTGCAACGGACGACATCAAAGCCGCCGCGCCAAACACCATGCTCGAAGTTGCCTAATTGATTTTCCCGTCTGCGAAGCCCTTTCAAGTTTGGAAGGGCTTTTTGAGACCGCTCAACATCGCGTAATTTGCTTTGAAGTGCCTTTAACGCCGTTCTAACGACCATGCCGTCCAACGCGATTGTTTATACCAAATCCAACAAACTTGAATTTCTTCCAATAGTGTCTGCACCGCTTTCCGAGCATGAAATTCGGGTGCGGACGATTGCAACAAGCATTTCTGCGGGCGTTGAGCGATTTTTGCTCACGGGCAAATCCATCACGCGCAAAGAACTGAAATTCCCCGTCGTGCCCGGAAGCGAGTGCATTGGCGAAGTGATTGAAGTCGGCTCTGCCGTTACGAGCGTTGAACTTGGCGAGTATGTCTATGCGTGGAGGTCGGAAAAGTGGGAAGACGCGCAATCAGTTTTTGGCTGTCAAGCCGAGAGCGTGATTGTCAGAGAAGGCGATTTTCTGCCGCTCCGACGCGCGCCCGAAGAAAGCGATTTGCTCATTGGATTGCTCGCGGACGCGCTTTCCGCCGTCCATAAACTCGACCTTGAACATACAGAGCGCGTTTTAATTTTAGGACTTGGGGCGCTCGGCTTAACGATTGCCGAAGTGCTTCACTACTACAACTTCACCGCCGTCGATGCGTGCGAAATGTTCATTCAACGCGGCGACATTGCCACCGTGCGCGACATTGCCCTCGACCTTTCCGATTTCACCGCCGATTACAACAACCGCTACGACGTCATGATCGAATGCACAGGTCGGCTTTTGCTTCTCGAATCCGCACTCCGCCTTCTTAAACCACAAGGCAAATTCTTGCTTGCAGGCAATTACGAAGTCATGAAAACCGATTACCGTTTGCTTCAAGACAAAGAGCCACAACTCATTTTTTCCGCTGTTGCCGAATACGATAAAAAACTGACCGCCAAAACCTTGCTCGAGACCAATGCCATCAATGTTGCCCGTTTCTTGACGCATCGTTTTCCGATTACGCAATATGAAATTGGCTATGATGTCGCGCTCAATCGCCCTGACTGTATCAAAACCAGTTTGCTTTGGTGAAAGACAAGGTTAGACACGAGAAGCGTGGCGCGATGCTTTTGCCATGAAAATGTTCGTGCGGTTTTGTATCTTCACGCCCGCACGACTTCAACGAAAAACAATCCATGACCGAATTCAAGCACGCGCTCCACGAACTATCACAAAAACTCCTCAAAGAAAAACTTCTGCAAGCCAAGAAATTTGGTTTCTCTGATATTCAACTTGCACATATTTTCGGCGTTTCTCAGCACGACATTCGCGCCCTGCGCGAAATGAACGGCGTCAAGCCCGTCTTCAAAACCGTCGATACCTGCGCCGCCGAATTTGACGCGCAAACTCCTTACCACTACTCCACTTACGCCGAAGAAAACGAATCCAAACCCTCGAAGAAAAAAAAGGTCGCGATTTTGGGCGGCGGACCGAACCGCATCGGACAAGGCATTGAGTTCGATTACTGTTGCGTGCAAGCCGTTTTCGCCTTTCGCGAAGCGGGCTACGAAACGATTATGCTCAACTGCAATCCCGAAACCGTTTCCACTGATTACGATATCGCCGATAAACTCTACTTCGAGCCGCTCACTTACGAAGACACCATGAACATTCTCGAGCACGAGAAGCCTGATGGCATCGTCGTTAGTTTCGGCGGACAAACACCGCTTCGCCTTTCCACGTCGCTCGAAGAAGCGGGGATTCGCATTCTCGGCACATCGAGCGACGGCATCGATTTAGCCGAAGACCGCAAGAAGTTCGGCGCGTTGCTCGATAAACTCGACATTCCGCACCCCGATTACGGCACGGCGACGACGCTCGACGAAGCGATGAACATCGCCAAACGCATCGGCTATCCGATTTTGGTTCGCCCTTCCTACGTGCTGGGCGGCAGAGCGATGCAAACGATTTACAACGACGAATCGCTCGAGAACTATGTCAAACAAGCCTTGAATGTTTCCGACGAGTATCCGCTCTTGATTGACCGATTCCTCGAGCACGCGAAAGAATTCGACGTCGACGCACTCTCCGACGGCAAAGATTGCGTCGTGGCGGGCATTATGGAACACATCGAAGCGGCGGGGATTCACAGCGGCGACTCAACCTCGATTCTTCCGCCGATAAGCGTCTCCTCTTCCGTGATTAAAACGATGAAGAAATATACACGCCAACTTGCCAAAGCGTTGAAGGTCGTGGGATTGATGAACGTGCAATTCGCCGTTCAAGGCAAGAAAGCGTATGTGTTGGAAGTCAATCCGCGCGCCTCGCGCACCGTGCCGTTTGTGAGCAAGTCGACGGGAATGCCGCTCGTCAAAGTCGCCTGCCGTTTGATGCTCGGCGAAAAACTTTCAAAACTCAAAACGACATTTCATCTCAACGATTGCGATGATTTGAAACTCAAACACATCACGATTAAAGAGCCGGTGTTTCCGTTTGCGAAGTTTCTCAAATCGGGCGTTTATCTCGGTCCTGAAATGCGCTCAACGGGCGAAGTGATGAGCTTTGCGACCACCTTCGGCGAAGCCTTCGCCAAAGCGGCACTCGCAGCGGGAAGCAAATTGCCAACGAGCGGCACGGTGTTCGTCAGCGTCAACGACGGCGACAAAACGCCGCGCACCGTCGAACTGATGAAACGCTTTTACGCTATGGGCTTCGACCTCATCGGCACGAGCGGCACGGCGAAGTTCTTGCAAGAACATGGCGTGGAGTGCAAGCCCGTGTTCAAAGTCGGCGAAGGACGACCGAACATTTTTGACGTGATTATGCTCGGCAAGGTGCAATTCGTCATCAACACGCCGCTCGGCGAAAAATCGCGCTACGACGAGCAATCTATCGGCACGGCATCGGTGCTTTCAGGCGTGTCGTGGGTTACGACGCTGGAAGGCGCGGAAGCCGCCCTCGAAGGCATCGCGCAACTTCGCAAGTCGGAGTTCGGCGTAAAATCTCTCCAAGAGTATTTGCGTTACAAACCGAAAAAGCGTCAATAAATGAGCGATGACGAATGAAGATGAATGAACCAACGACGCGCGATTCAGGATTCGCTCGCGATGGTCGTCATCTCAATGCGGATAGCGCAAGACGTTTGAATTTCCGTCGGTCAATGCTCATTTTCTCACTGCTCATTATTCACTACTAACGTGACGCCATTCAGAAAATTTCTCTTTTTGCTCTCCGTTCTTCTGACGCTCTTGTGCGTTGCGGCAATCTTTCCCGAAAAAGGCATTCGCGTAACGGAATCGCTCACGCTCTATTTCCCGACCGCCAAAGAGGTCTTCTTGCCGAAAGAGCGCAAGCATAATTTGGCGGCGGAAAAAATGATTCAAACGCTCGCCCGCGACACGATTGAAACCGTCGCCACAAAGCCCATCGCAGAAGAGAAAATTGAGTTCGTCATTGACAGTTCCGACGCGACGCGCCTGCATTACCCCGAAAACAATAAAGCCGTTTTGTATCCCTTGTTTGAACTTCTCGACAGCGTCAAAGCGAATGGCGGCTCGATTCGCATCTTGCATTACGGCGACTCGCAAATCGAGGAAGACCGAATGACGGGGGTGATTCGCGCGCGATTGCAACAAGAGTTTGGCGGTTCGGGTCCAGGCTTGATGTGTCCCGTGCCCGTCGCCGTGCCGATGTCGTTTCAACATTCATGGTCGAGCAATTTTGACCGCTATGTCGTGTTTGGAAACTATTGGGACCAAGCCGACCACAATCGCTACGGCGTGATGTGCGCCTTCGGCAAATATGAGGGCAAATCTGCCTCGCTTGCTTTCAAGGAAGGGCGACTTTCGTTTGAAGTGAGTCGCCGCGTCGAGCGCGTGAAAATTCTTTACGGCTACGGCGAAAGCCCTGCGGAAGCGACGCTCGCGGCAGACGGCGTTTCACAAGGCGCAAAACTGCTTCGCTCAGGAAGAGGCTTGCATATGGTCGAGTGGCAGTTGGATTCCGCCGCGAAAGATTTGAAGATTCAATTCAGCGGCGAAAGCCCCGACATCTACGCCGTCGCGCTCGATGCCAAACAAGGCGTTTCGGTCGATAACATTCCGATTCGCGGCTCGTCAGGGCTTGATTTCACGAAGGTTGATTCCGCCCTACTTGCCGATTGCCTTCGCGAACTGAACGTGCGCGCCGTGATTTTGCAGTTCGGCGGAAATGTCGTGCCTGTGATTAAAAACCAAAAAGATTTGGATTGGTATCGACAAGCATTTGCCAAACAACTTGCCGTGTTCAAAAATCACGGTCTTCACATTATTATGATTGGCTTGGCGGATATGTCAATGAGCGCGCGCGGCGACATGGTCAGTTACCCTGCCGTCGCTCAAATTCGCGACGTTACGAAAGAGGAAGTGCTCAAAGCGGGCGGCGCGTTTTGGGATATGTATGAAGCGATGGGCGGAGAGAACTCGATGCCCGAATTTGTCAGAGCCACGCCGCCGCTCGCGATTGATGACTACATTCACTTCAATCGTGATGGCGCGGCGAAAATGGCGCGGCTTTTTGTTAAATCGCTGATGAAAGATTACAACGAATACAAAACGCGAATGGAACTTAAATCCTTACTCTCCAATGCCTCAACAAAATAAATTTCAATTTCTCTCACGCTCACTCCTCTTAATTTACACATTAACGCTTTCGGTCGCACTCTCACAAGAGCACAAAATGCCGAAGATTAACCTCGATTCGCTTCGCATCTTGGATTCGCTCGCCGTCGTGGATTCGCTCATCACGATTGATTCAGTTACGATTGATATCGCTTCCGCCCGAATTGATTCGCTTTATCCCTTCATTCGTTACAGCGAAAACAAATTGCAATTCTACGGCAACGACTTTGAGCGAAGTGGCTACGCACGCTTTTTCAGAACGATGGAAGAAATTCGGCAAGGCAAGAAAAAGAAACTCAACATTCTACACATTGGCGGCTCGCATATTCAGGCAGATGTGTGGTCAGGCGAAACGCGCCGCTTGCTTCGTGAGTGGTCGGGGCATGAAGGGGAGCGCGGATTTATTTTCCCGCAGAAATTAGCGCGAAGCAATGGCTCGCCGAATTTTCTCGTCAGTTACACGGGTTGGTGGTCGTATCACAAAAACATTTTGCCGAAGGTGAGTTACCCGATTGGTCTGGCAGGCGTAGCATCGGCAACGCACGATAGTTTGGCGCATTTGTTAATTACACTTGTTGGAGAAAGCCATCAAGAGTTTCCTTATCCGCAGTATCACTTCACGCGCGCCAAAGTTTTTCATAACGCCGATAGTTCTTGTTTTGAACTCGCCCTCGATACGAACATCGCTCATCAAAAGACGACGAGCGCGGGCTGGGGCTACACGGAGTTCCTGTTTGAAAAGCCGCAAACGCGCCTGCCATTGAAAGTTCAGAAGACTTCGCCAAACCAAATTCAATTCGTCTTGTATGGAATCAATTTGGAAAACGATGAAGCAGGATTTAGTTATAGTTCGGTTGGTATTAACGGTGCGACGGTCAACGCCTTTCTGCATTGCTCGCTGTTGGAACTTCACTTGAAGACGCTCAAACCCGATTTGGTTATTTTCTCGCTCGGTGTGAATGATTCGCGTTATGAACCTTTCAATGTTCAGGCTTACGAAAAAAATTACGACAACCTTGTCCAACTCATACGGTCGGCTTCGCCAAATGCGGCGATTTTATTCACGACGAACAGTGATAATTTCAAGCGTCGGTGGCGGCAAAATAGCAACACGCTCCTTGCACGCGACGCGCTCATTCGCCTTGCCAAGCGACACAACGCGGCGGTGTGGGATTTGTTCAACGTGATGGGCGGATTAGGCTCGTTCAAGCAGTGGCATAATGCTAAACTCGCCAAAAAAGACCGCGTCCATTTCAACCGTCAAGGTTATCGCTTAATCGGAAAATTGATGTTCGACGCGCTCATCGACGGTTACGAAACGCGCTTCAACACGCGCACTGCAAAACAATAACGAGTTTTCATGGACTTCCTTTCGCAATTAGATTGGCAAACCTTACTGCGCGATACTTTCATCTACTCGCCAAAAGAACCGCTGATTTTCACACGCCTCTACTTTTGGGGATTTTTTCTCGTTGTGCTTTTCTTTTACGGAAGCGTTCATAACCGTCCCGCGCTTCGCAACGCCTATCTTTTTCTCGTCAGTTTCTTTTTCTACTACAAAACCGCAGGCTTGTTCTGCTTGGTCTTGCTCGTTTCCACCTACTTCAACTACTTGATTGCGCTGTTGATGGACGAACTGCGGCGCAAGCCAAAGTGGGTCAATGCGTCGTTGCTCGCGCTTGGCGCGTCGCTCAATCTGTTCGTGCTGGCGTATTTCAAATACGCATACTTCTTCACCGAAAACTATAATGCGCTAATGAAGACGGATTTTCAAGTCTTCAATCATTTTGCCTACTGGGCGAATAGTTTTTTCGGAACGCATCTCGATGTTGACAAAATCGTTCTGCCGATTGGGCTGTCGTTTTACACTTTCCAAAAAATCGGATACTTGGTCGATGTCAAGCGGGGCGATGTCAAGCCCATCATTAGTTTTCTCGATTTCAGTTTCTTCGTGTTTTTCTTTCCGCAGCTCGTGGCGGGTCCGATTCTTCGCGCCGCGCAATTCGTGCCGCAACTCTATCGCCCGCTTCCCAATACCAATCGCGACTTCGGCATGGCGGTCTTTTGGATTTTGAAAGGTTTGATTAAAAAGATGTTCATTTCGGATTACATCTCCGTGAATTATTTGGATAGAGTGTTCGCGAATCCTTGGGCATACACGGGCTTTGAAAATCTCGTCGCTTGCTATGGCTATTCGCTTCAAGTTTATTGCGACTTTTCAGGCTACACCGACATCGCCATCGGCGTTTCGCTTTTGATGGGATTCGAACTGCCCGCCAATTTCAACGAGCCGCACAAAGCGCAAAACCCTGCGGAGTTTTGGCGGCGTTGGCACATTTCGCTTTCAAATTGGCTTCGCGATTACCTCTACATTCCGCTCGGCGGCAACAAAGGCGGAGAGTTTCGCACGAATTTCAACTTGATGGCGACGATGCTTCTCGGCGGCTTTTGGCACGGGGCAAGTTGGAACTTCGTGATTTGGGGCGGATTAAACGGACTATGCTTGCTTTTCTATCGCTATTGGCGGCGGATTAGTCCCATTAAAGACAATCAAAGTTTGCCCGTCGTGGCGCTATCCGTTGCGCTCACTTTCACCTTCATCAGTTTCACGCGGATTTTCTTTCGCTCGCCCTCGTTTGAACACGCGCTCGGCATGATTGAAAAAATCGCAAGCGGCATTGACTTCGCGCTTGTGCCTAGCATTCTTTCAGGCTACGCGCTTCCGTTCAGCGTGATGCTCTTGGGCTTCTTCGTGCAATGGATGCCGACGAAGTGGAAAGACGACGCGAAAGAACTCTTCGTGCTGATGCCCGCGCCGCTCAAAGTGGCGGTATGCTCGATTGTCGCCTTCGTGGTATACCAAGCCGTTTCCGCCGACTTTCAACCGTTCATTTACTTCCAGTTTTAAGTCCCGTTGACAAATCGCGTTACCCCGCATCAATCGTTGAGAATCGCTTGCGTTGGCGTTAGCGAATTTCGCGATAGAGAATCACGGGATACGGCTCGTCGGAGTAAAAGATGGTTTTTTCGGGCGGCAGTTCGAGGAAACCATCGCAATCGACAAGGTTGGCGAAGTCCCCCGAACCGTGTCCTTTGATGGGTTGCGCTTCGAGCGCGCCGTTGCGTTTGGAGAAGAGTTTGACGGGCAAAAAGTAGGTGAGTTTTGGCTTAAAAATAATATCGCTTTCCAACGAGGCATAGAGTTGCATTTCGGGCTTCACGCCCATTGAGCGCAAGAGCCACATTCGCACATACTTCAAGAAACACACGACGATGGACACGGGATTTCCCGGAAGCGCGAAGACGAACTTCAAGCCTTTTCGCCCAAACCACATCGGCTTTCCCGGACGTTGCTCGATTTTGTGAATGAGTTTTCGCACCGAAAGGTCGGCAAGAACGGTGGGCAAGATATCCACGCCGCCCGCCGAAACGCTTCCTGACGTAAGTATCACGTCATACTCGTTCAAGAGCCGCTCCAACAGTTCCGACATCTCGCGTCGATTGTCGCGCGCATGAAACACATCGGAGTCGATTTTCATTTGCGAGAGAAACGCTTTGAGCGTGAAAGCGTTGGTTTGGCGGATTTGATGCGGAAGCGGCGTTTGGTCAATCGGCACAAGTTCATCGCCCGTCGAGACGATGGCGATTTTCGGCGATTGATAGACGCGAAGCGTGGATTTGCCGATGCTAGCGGCGACGGCGATTTCGGCAGGGGTCAAGCGCGCGCCGATGTCGACAATCGTTTCGCCTTGCCGGCGGTCATAGCCTTTGAGATGAACGTGTTGCCACTCGCTTTCGGGCAGAGATTTGATGTCAATGATTCTTCCCGAGCCGTTGGATTGAATCTCGACATCTTCAAGACGAATGACGGCGTCTGCGCCGCTTGGCAATACCGCGCCCGTCATCACTTCTACGGCGAGCGAGGGATTGGGCAATGCGGTTTCGGGCGCGCCTGCAAATTGGGTATATGCGACTTCAAAGCGTGTTTGTCCTGCTTGCACGGCGTCAAAGGAAACAGCGAAACCGTCCATCGCCACACGGTTGAAGGGCGGAAAATCTCTATCAGCAATCAGCGGTTCAGCCAGAGTGTGTCCGAGTGCGTCAGCGAGCGGCACAGTCGTTTCGCCGAAGTTGCCTAAGTGTGCGAGTAAAATTTGTTCAGCGTCGTGAACGGCGGTCATATATTGGTCGGAATGGTTAATCGGAATAGCGTTCTTCTTTCCAAGGGTTTGCGGTCATCGAGTAGCCGAAATCTTCCCACATGCCGGGTTTATCTTTCGGAAGAAATTCAAATCCTTTGACCCACTTCGCGCTTTTCCACGCATAGCGTTTCGGGACGAGCAGTCGGCACGGTCCACCATGTTCGGGCGTGAGCGGTTTGCCTTCCCACGAGTGGCAGAGCATCACGGTTTCGTCTTGCAAGACATCAAGCGTGAGGTTGGTCGTGTATTCGCCATAACAGCGCACCATCGCCGCTTGCGCTTCGGGCTTGATTTTGACGAGTTTGAGAACTTCCGAGATGGGAACGCCCGTCCAAGTTTTGTCGAGCATCGACCAGCGCGTTACGCAGTGAAAATCCGCCGTCATCGTTTTTTGCGGAAGCGACATAAAAAAATCCCAATCAAATTCAAATGGCTCTTCGACCAATCCATCGAGGCGAAATTTCCAATTCGCTTTGGCGACGTAGACGGTGTTGCCGTAGGTCAGCACGGGAAATTTTTGGGTTACGACTTGACCAGGCGGGAGTTTGAGTTCGCCGAAGTCGTTGCGTTTGCCTTCCCATTCAGGCGGCGGCGCGATAAACGACATTGTTTCAAACGGTTAAGGATTGTTTGAACACGAAAAATTTTATGGAAAGATAGAACGAAGTATGCAAAAAATCGCTTTGCGGATTTAGTTTTTCAAAATTAGCGTCAACAAAACATCGCTTCGCGCTCTGGCGCGCTCGATGCAACTTCAATTAACTATGCAGTAAAAGGAGGACACGCAATGCTTTCATTTCTTGACCGCGAAAAATCGATTGCGGAACCGGGCTACAATCGCTGGCTCTTTCCGCCTGCCGCGCTTGCCGTTCATTTGTGCATCGGGCAAGTTTATGGCATCTCCGTCTTCAATATCCCAATGACCAAACTCATTGGCATCACCGAGCCGCAAAAAGGCGTGGATTGGACGATTCCCGAAATCGGTTGGATTTTCTCGATTGCGCTTGCGATGCTCGGCATTTCCGCCGCCGTGTTTGGCAAATGGGCAGAGCGTTCAGGTCCACGCAAGACGATGTTTGTTTCGGCACTTTGCTGGTCGTCCGGCTTTTTAATCGGCGCGCTTGGCATCTATGTTCACAACTTGTGGCTGGTGTATTTCGGCTATGGGTTCGTTGGGGGAATCGGGCTTGGTTTGGGCTATATTTCGCCCGTTTCAACGCTGATGAAATGGTTCCCTGACCGACCCGGCATGGCAACAGGCATTGCGATTATGGGCTTCGGCGGCGGCGCGATGATTGGCTCTCCGCTTGCTGTTGAACTTATGAACTACTTCAAAACGCCAACATCTATGGGCGTGTGGGAAACCTTCGTCGCTATGGGCTTGATTTATCTTGTCTTTATGCTCTACGGCGCATTTACGGCGCGCGTGCCTGCTCCTGATTGGAAACCCGAAGGTTGGACGCCAAGCGCACAGCCGAAGAAAATGGTTACAACTGCGAATGTTACCGCCGATATGGCAATCAAAACGCCACAGTTCTGGCTCTTGTGGGGCGTCTTGTGTCTCAACGTGACGGCAGGCATTGGCGTGCTCGGGCAAGCCTCCCCGATGATTCAAGAAATGTTCTTGCTCAAAAAATTCCGCGACATGGGCTTAGACGAACAGCAAGTTATCAAAATGGCTGCGGCGGCAGGTGGCGGCTTTGCGGCGTTGCTCTCGCTCTTTAACCTCGTCGGTCGCTTCTTCTGGTCGTCGCTCTCCGACATTTTCGGACGCAAAACCAACTACATGATTTATCTCGGTCTCGGAACTTTGCTTTACGCGATGATTCCGATGACGGGGCAAATCGGAAGCGTCGTGCTCTTCGTTGCGCTCTTCGCCGTGATTATGAGCATGTATGGCGGTGGTTTCGCCACGATTCCCGCGTACTTGCGCGATATGTTCGGCACGATGCAAGTCGGCGCGATTCACGGGCGACTGCTGACGGCTTGGTCGGTCGCGGCGGTGCTTGGTCCTGTGCTGGTCAATTACATTCGCGAATATCAAATCAACAGCGGCGTGCCCAAAGCCGAAGCCTATAACATCACGATGTATATCATGGCGGGGCTTTTAGTGGTTGGATTTATCTGCAACTACTTCGTCAAAGAAGTGGAAACGAAATTCCATCACGTCGAAGAAACGGCTACGAACTTACAAACGCAACGCGCTTAACAAAGGAGACCTAACTCATGTCACAGTCAGCAAAATCTTCATCAAATACAGTTCAACTCATCATCGGCTGGTCGATTGTCGGAATTCCTTCGCTGTGGGCAGTCTGGCAAGTGGTGGTTAAAACGATTGTGCTGTTTCAATAAGCACTTCGTTTCATCGGAACGTCAAAAGGCAATCGGAAACGGTTGCCTTTTTTATTGAGTAAAACTCAATTCCTCGCGAACGGTTATTGAGAACGGAGCAAAGCACGGAAAAGAATTCAACAGATTGAGCATCGATCAAAATCGCTTTTCTCTCTTCATTCTTCATTGCTCATTACTCACCACATCTTGTTCCTTATTGCGCTTTTGGTCGAAGTAGCGTCGCAAGGTCTCGGCGGTTTTCTTCCCGACGGCTTGTTCCAACTGCTCAAATGGCGCGGCTTCGACTTGCGCCACAGAACCGAAGATTTTGAGGAGTTTTTCGGCTTTGGCTTTGCCCACGCCGTTAATTTCGGTCAGTTCGGTCGAGAGCGTGCGTTTATCGCGCAACTCACGATGAAAAGTAATCGCAAAGCGATGCGCCTCGTCGCGCGCTTGTTGCAAGAGTTTGAGCGACGACGAGGTTTTCGGCAGGTTGAACGGAAGCGATTCGTTCGGAAAAAAAACTTCCTCGAGCCGCTTCGCCAAGCCGATGACGGGAATGTTCAATCCCAGTTTTTGCAATACCTCAAACGCGGCTGAAAGTTGTCCTTTGCCGCCATCAATGACGATTAAATCAGGCAAGGGCAGTTCGGTCGAGAGCGAGCCACTATAACGCCGCTCAATCACTTCTGCCATTGAGGTGAAATCATCAATGCCGTCGACCGTGCGAATTTTGAATTTGCGATACTCTGATTTCTTCGGCTTGCCATCAACGAAACAGACCATCGCGGAAACGGTCTCCGAACCTTGGAAGTGCGAGTTATCGAAGCACTCGATTCGGCGGGGGAGTTTGGGCAGGCGCAAGTCGCGCTCGAGCGAATAGACGCTATTTGGAATCGCCAACGCTTCGCCGCGCTTTTGTTTTTGCAGGAGATATTCGTTCAAGAGATGCTCGGCGTTGGCGCGGCACATGGCAACGAGTTTGGCTTTGTCGCCAATTTGCGGCATATGGATTTGCACCGATTTCGCTTCGCCTGTTTCTTGCACGCGCTTTGCAATGAGCGATTCAATCGCTTCGCGTGATTCTACTTCGCACGGCACGAAAATTTCATCGGGCATCACATCGGTTGTTTCCAAGTAATACTTTTCCATCAAGCGCGAAAGCATCGCCGATTCGCTCTCGTCCATCACATTTGAAAAGTAGAAATGTTGCGAGCCAAGCAGTTTTCCGTCGCGGACTTTGAAGACCACGCCGCATGCGTCGGATTGATTGGAGACGACGGCGAAGATGTCGCGGTCGATGTCGTCGACGCTCAACACTTTTTGTCTTGCGGAGTATCGCTCGATCGCGTCGAGTTGCCTTTTGAGCGCCGCCGCTTGCTCAAATTTCATCTCTTTGGCATATGCTTTCATTCGCGATTCAATCGAGCGCGAAACTTCTTTCGTTTTTCCCGAAAGCAATCGCTTCACTTCGTCAATCATCGCGCGGTAATCTTCCATCGTTTGAAATCCCTCGCACGGTCCTTGACACTTCTTGATGTGATAATCCAAACAGACCTTGAACTTTTTTTGCGCAATCGTTTCAGGGGTCATTTTCAGCGAGCAACTTCTGACTTGAAAAATTTCGCCGATGGCATCGAGCAACAAGCGCATTTGTTTGGCTTCGGTATAAGGACCAAAATACTTTGAGCCGTCGCGCCGCGCCGTTCTCGTCGGAAAGACGCGCGGAAAAGGTTCATTCGTGATGACGATGTAGGGATAAGACTTGTCGTCGCGCAGGTTGATGTTGTATTTGGGTTTAAGTTGTTTGATGAGATTGTTTTCGAGAATGAGGGCTTCGACTTCGGAACTCGTGATGATGAGGTCGAGGTCATAAATTTTGCTGACGAGCAGGCGCGTTTTTTCGCTATGGTCGGAAAGGTTGCGAAAGTAGGATTGCACGCGCGCGCGAAGGTTTTTGGCTTTGCCGACGTAAATCACGTTGCCCGTTTTGTCTTTGAATTGATAAACGCCGGGCGACATCGGCAAGCCGTCGAGTTTGAGTTGAAGCGTTTCTGAAAGTTGAAGGTCGCTCATGTTGCAGTTTTGATGAAGTGCGAAATAAGCAAAAAGATGCTACAAAATCTTCCACTTTCGTAATCACGCCGAATAGACTGCCGTATCATTTTTCTTGTATTTAGAAAAAGTCTAAATAAGCACTATATTTGCACTCGGTTTTTTTCAACAACTCAAATCTCTGTTTGTTCAATGAAACGACTAACCTTGAAATTGACGGTCTCGGCGGCGTGCCTAGCACTTGCCTTTGTTTCTTTTAACTGTAAAGATACTCTGACGGACACTCCGAGCGATACCTTCAACCGCAAAGCCATGCTCGAAAATGTTGCCGACAACATCATCATTCCAAGTTTCGCCGAACTGCAAACCAAAGTCAATGCGCTGAATAGTGCCGTCAACGCATTTGTGCAAACGCCAAATGAAACCACTCTGCAAGCCTCGCGCGCCGCGTGGGAAGAGGCTTACCTTTCGTGGCAATATGCCAGTGGCTTCAACTTCGGACCGGCGCAAACTTCAATCGGCACGCTCTTTCAACGTGCGGGCATCTTTCCTGTGAATGCTTCGCAAATTGAAAGCTTCGTCGCAAGCCGCACCTTCAACAACGACCTTTCGCGCGACACACGCGGCTTCAATGCGATTGAGTATTTGCTCTACGATGCCGTTAGCGTTAGCGAAGTGCTTGGAAAATTTAGCAACCAAAACCGACGCGATTACCTGCTCACCATTACTGCCGAACTCAAAGCGACGGTTGACACCGTTGTGAATGGTTGGCAATCCTATCGGGCAGAGTTTGTCTCGAATGTGGGAACAGACATCGGCAGTTCAACCTCGATTCTCTTCAACGAATTTGTGATGGACTTTGAAAGCATCAAGAACTTCAAACTTGGCGTGCCGCTCGGACGCCGTCCGGGTCAAACTCAACCTGAACCTGCACGTGTCGAAGCCTTTTACAGCGGCAAATCCATTCGCTTGATGCGCGAGCATCTCAAAGCCGTCGAGGAACTTTACTACGGAATCGGGCGCAACGGCGTTGATGGCGTAGGCTTCGTCGAGTATCTGCAAAGCGTTCCAAACGGACGCGCTCTGATTGAGCAAACCGAAGCGCAACTTGCTGTCGTCAAAACCCGCCTGAACGCGCTTCCGAGCGACGCGCGATTGTCGGAGTTAATCGTCTCCAACTTCGCGCTCGTCGACGCGCTCCATACCGAATTGCAACGCCACACGCGCTTCTTCAAGAGCGAAATGGCATCGCTTCTTTCGCTTACGATTACGTTCAGCAGTGGCGACGGGGATTAAGCGATGGCGAATCATCTTGCAAAACGCTTCTTAACTTTCCTTGAATCGCCCGTTCATAGCGCGCCGCTGGCGATGTTTCGCGTTGTCTTCGGACTCGTGATGCTCGTCAGCGTCGTCCGCTTTTGGCTCTTGGGTTGGATTGAAGACCAATACATTTCGCCCGTCTTTCATTTCAAATACTATGGCTTCGAGTGGGTCGAGCCGCTCAACGCTGTGGAAATGTATCTCATCTTTTTAGTGATGGGCATCAGCGCGCTGGGCATCATGCTGGGCGCGTTTTATCGTTTGTCATCAATCGTCTTTTTTCTCGCCTTCACTTATGTTGAACTGCTCGACAAAGCCTATTACCTCAACCATTATTACTTCGTCAGCATCACGGCGTTTCTGCTCACCCTTGTGCCTGCGCATCGATATTTTTCGGTTGATGTTTGGCGCAATCCCGAACTCGAATGCGCCGAAGTGCCACGCTGGACGATTGACCTCTTCAAACTTCAACTTGCGATTGTCTACATTTTTGCAGGGATTGCGAAAATCAATTCCGAATGGTTACTCAACGCAATGCCGCTTCGCTTGTGGCTTCGCGCACAAGACGCGCTTCCACTCATCGGCTGGGCAATGCCTTACGACCTCACGGCATACCTGTTCAGTTGGGCGGGCATGCTTTACGATTGCACGATTGTTTTCTTCTTGATGTGGAAACCTACACGCGCACTCGCTTACCTTGCCGTTATTGGCTTTCACGTCATCACGGGCATGATGTTTCCGATTGGCGTGTTTCCGATTGTGATGATTGGCGCAACGACGATTTTCTTTTCCGAAAACTTTCACAAAAAAACGATTGACCTTTTGCGTTCAGCCTTTGGCAAAATTTTCCCGAAACCGCTCGCAACTTCAACGCTGAAACTTTACACCACGCGCTTTCAGCCGATTTTGCTCGGTGTGCTCCTGATTCACTTTGTGCTTCAACTCTTGATTCCGTTCCGATTTCTCCTTTATCCGCAAAACGAGTGGTGGAATCCGACCGAATTTTTTTGGAACGAACAAGGCTACCGCTTTTCGTGGCGCGTGATGCTGGTTGAGAAAGCAGGCACGGCGATTTTTTATGTGAAGGATACGCAGACGGGACGCGAAGGCGTGGTCGATAATCGCGAGTTTTTGAATCCGACCCAAGAAAAGCAGATGTCGTTTCAGCCCGATATGATTTTGGAATTTGCGCATTTTCTCAAACGCCACTACGCCGCAAAAGGCGTGCATAACCCCGAAGTGCGCGCCGAAGTTTATGCCACGATGAACGGACGCTTGGGCAAGTTGCTCATTGACCCGAGCGTCAATCTCGCCAACGAGCGAGAGGGATTCCACGATAAATCTTGGATACTGCCTTTCCACGAACAACCCGCTCTCTCGAAGGTGAAAGAATGAAACGATTGATTCTGCTTGTTACGATTCTTGTTGGAGTTTCCGCGCAGGCGCAAGACTTGTTCGTTTCGGGAACGGTCTTGAACGATGAAACGGGGGAAGCGATCGCGGGCGCGTCGGTTTTTCTCAAAGCGCAGGGCGTTGGCGGTTTCACGAATGAAAGAGGCGAGTTTTCGTTTCGTGCTAAGCGCGTCGGATTCGATTCGCTGGTCGTTTCGGCAGTCGGATTTGGACGCGCCGTTCTTGCTTGCGACGTCGCGCCAAGCGGCGCAAGTTTCACGGTTCGTTTGAAACGGCGCAAGTATCAATCGCGCGAAATTTTGGTCGAGGGCGAAACCGCCAATCGTTTCGGCATTTCAAAGTTGGGGTCGGTCGAAGGCACGGCGATTTACGAGGCGAAAAAAACCGAAGTGATTTCGCTTAAAGACATCACGGCGAACTTGGCGGTCAACAATGCTCGACAAACCTTCGCGAAAGTGTCGGGCTTGAACATTTGGGAATCGGACGGTGGGGGCATTCAACTTGGCATCGGCGGCAGAGGATTAAGCCCGAATCGCACGTCGAACTTCAATGTGCGGCAAAATGGATACGACATTTCCGCTGACCCGCTCGGCTATCCTGAAAGTTACTACACGCCGCCGTTTGAAGCGTTAGAACGCATTGAGGTTGTGCGCGGCGCGGCATCGCTCCAATACGGCACGCAGTTCGGCGGTATGCTCAACTTCGCCTTTAAGCGCGGCAATCCTGATAAACCATTTGAATTTTTCTCGCGACAAACCGGCGGCTCGTTTGGCTTGTTCAGTTCGTTCAACAGCGTTGGCGGCACGGTTCAAGACCTCAATTACTACGGCTTCTATCAGTTCAAGCGCGGCGACGGCTGGCGACCAAATTCCGAGTTCGACCAACACACTGCCTACGTTTCCACCCGCTACGTTTTCGGCGAGAAACTCACGCTCGCGGCGGATTACACCTTTATGCACTACTTGGCGCGTCAGCCCGGCGGACTTCGCGACAACGAATTTCTGCTCAACCCGCGTCAATCCTTGCGCCCGCGAAATTGGTTTCGCGTCGATTGGAACGTCGCCTCGCTCACGGCGGATTATTTCTTTTCTCCAACAACGCAACTCAACAGCCGATTCTACGCGCTTGCTTCGCGCCGCGAATCGCTCGGAAATTTAGAGCCGCTCACGCGAGCCGACTTCGTGCCGCGCCTCGATGGCACGCGCAATCGCACGCTCATTCAAGGCGAGTTCAGAAACATCGCCAACGAAACGCGACTAATTCATCGATACAAGTTTTTGGGCAATCAATCGACTTTTCTCGTTGGCGCGCGCGCCTTTCACGGCACGACCACCCAACGACAAGGCGACGCGGATAGCACAGCCAATCCGAATTTTCAATTCATCAATGGCGCGCCCGACAACTCCGACTTCCGATTCCCGAATCGCAATTACTCCGCCTTCATTGAAAACATCTTCGTCATTGCGCCGAACTTCACGCTCACGCCCGGAATGCGTTACGAGAACATTCAAACATCGGCGGAAGGATTCTTTCAGCAATTTTCTTACGATGGCGCGGGGAACATCGTCGGCAGGCTTCGCGAAGATGAACGCCGCTCGCGCAATCGCGCTTTTGTCTTTTTTGGAATCGGGGCGAGTTATGCGCCGAGCGAAAGCGCGGAACTTTACGCGAACGTGTCGCAGAATTATCGCTCCGTCACGTTCAGCGATTTGCGCGTCGTGAATCCGAACTTCGTCGTCGACCCCAACATTCAAGACGAGCGCGGCTACAACGCCGATTTGGGATTGCGCGGCAATTACAAAGGGCTGATTTATTACGACTTCACGCTGTTTTACTTGCGCTACGACAATCAAATCGGATTGCTTCTCAAAAGCGACCAGCCGCCGCTCTTTCTGCCATATCGCTTGCGGACGAACATCGCCGATTCGCGTACCTACGGCGTTGAAACGCTGATTGAAGCCGACCTTTACGGTTTGATTTCAGGATACAATCCCACGACGAGTTTTTCGCTTTTCTCCAACATCGCGCTGTTAGACGCGCGCTATGTCAACACCGACGAGCCTGCGATTCGGAATCGCAAGGTCGAACTCGTACCGCCCGTTACGATTCGCACGGGCGCAACCCTTCGTCACCACTCGTTCCAAACGACGTTTCAATTTTCATATATCGGAGAGCATTTCACCGACGCAACCAATGCGCGCCAAACCGCAACCGCAGTCAACGGCGTTATTCCATCGTATTGGGTGATGGATTTTTCCGCGCGCTATCAATTTAAGGCATTTCAAGTCGAGGCAGGCGTGAATAATCTCACTGATAATTTTTACTTCACAAGGCGGGCGGAGTCGTATCCTGGTCCCGGCATTATTCCTTCCGATGGGCGAAGCGTTTATCTGACGCTTGGCGTGCAGTTGTGAATCGCGTTTCAAGTAGAAGCAAGGAGCGAGAAGCAAGCCACTCTTCACTCTTCGTTATTCATTATTCACTTTCCCTTAGGTCGCCTTCTGCAAGGCTGCTTCGCCCGACTCACCTGCACGCGACTTTGGCGGGAAGAAAAATTGCATCGGGTTCGTTTTGAAGCGAATAGCGACCATGCCAATCAGTGCGCGGCTGTCCTTGAAATCAACGCGGCGCGAACTAATCGCCAGTGTGAGCGAGAGACCGAAACTCACCAGAAAGTTCATCAATCCCACACAAAAAACACCGAAGAGCGTAACAACCACATTCAAGGCGGAAAGTTTATCCCAAATTGCCGCAAAGGCAATGGCAGAGCCGCCGCCAGCGATGGTTACGTGTCGCACATCAATCGGAAGTCCTGTGATTTGTCCTAAAACGGGCGTCAAGCCGAGCGCGAATCCCAAGAAAAGATTGCCAACAATTCCGCCGAGATTTTGCTCGAGATACTTGCCGATTTTATCGAGCGTTTTTTCCTTGACATACTTTCGCCAAAAGCGGTGCGTGCGGATTCGCTCATGCAACTGTCCATACATCACGAAGTTATCGCAGTAGCCTGAAACGAAACTGCCGAGATAAAGAATGACGCCTGTGAGCGCGGCGTAAAAAACGGTCAAGGTTGTGAAGGGATTGAAGGAGGCAAGCGTGTAGAAGGCTTTTTCTTCGGTGGCGATGTGTGAGCCTGAAATGAAATACCAAATCCACGAGAGCGCGAAGGCGAGCGGCAACACGACTGCAAGATTGCCCAAAAACGCCGCAAATTGACTGCGCGAAATTTTCGTGATTAGGTCTGCCGTGTTTTCAAGGTTATGATTGCTTGAATCCGTCGCGTCGAGCGAGCGTGCCAATGCGGAAGCCGTCATCGCGGGCTGTTTGGTTGCCAACGAAAAGTGGAAGACATACATCGTCAAAAAGCTACCGGCATAGTTTAGACCATAAAGAAATCCGCCAACTAACGGTGCGGCGTTCAAGTATGAAATCAGAAACTTGACCCAATTTGTAAAGGCGATAATGAATCCGCCGCCCATCGCATCGACCAAAAAATCCCAATACTCTTTGCGCGACGTGGTAATGTAGTGTTCGCCTGCTGAACTGGTATGCTCGGCGACTTTGTAAGCCAAAAGGCTCGTGTTTTCGGCGAAATGCTCTTTCAAGTCGTGGCTCGAGTTGATGTCGCGCACCAACTCTTTGAAGAGCGAAATTGCCAGCATGGCTTGATTGATGCGGTCAAACGGGGAAAGCAAGCGCATGAGCGTTTTTTTACGGTTCACAGCGCGACGAATCCGATAAAGCAAATACACCAATCTTAAACTGACACCTTGCACGGCTTGATTTTCTTGCACTTGTTCTAAGCAATCCATGGTTTTGCCAATCGCATTCATGGCGCGTTCATATTGGGCGCAAAGCATGTCGTCGGTTATTTCATCAGACTTCATCAATCGTTTTTGATACATCTCGACATAGTTTCCGACTTCCGTGTCCATTTCGAGGAACGGCGAGGCATGGTGTTCAATAGGAGGAATTCGCTTCATGAGGTCAGGCTCTAAGCCCATTGCACTAATGCGATGCGAGAGAACGAGTATAGATTGTATGACGGAGAGTTCAAACACATTGACAGCGGTTGGCACGCCGTCGCGGATGAGCAGTTTCCAGAGTTCGAGCCATAGCGCACTCGGAATGGCTTTCACCCACAAGTAGTCAGTGCGTTCAGAAAAACAGGCGTCGAGAAAATCAGCCAGTTCCGTCGGGTTGTAGAGCGGCGGCAAAAGTTTTTCGCCCAAACGCCCCAAGACTTCCGCAAAAAAACTCGGAAGCACGCTCACGCCTTCTTCGGTGAAGAGCCGAACATGATTGCGCGTCTCAATTTGAAAACTCAGATATGCCTTAAACTTAGCCATCGTTTCGGGCGACTTTCTCAAAATTTGAATCAGTTCCGATAGTCGTCTTGCGGCTTCGTCGCTCGTCTCTTCTTTATTGGGACGAAGGCGCGCAATCAACTCAATGAGCCATCTTCCGTCGTCGTAATGTGGCGCAGGCGGAACGGTGTTGATGAAATCCTCAAACAGGAGCTCTTTAATGGGTTTGGCTTTGATGTATGGAAGCATGTTTCTTGTTTTGGTTCAGATGTTTTTTTTCGCAGAAGCCGCGCAATCTCTGAAAATTTACAGAAGTTTAACCGCTCAGGCTTTCAGCTTATGCTGGCTGTAAGTAACTTTTGCCATCAATCATTCCGTTATCACCAATGAAAAATATCGTTCTATCGTTTTTCCTCCTTGTTCATGCGTCTCTTCTTTTGGCACAAGCCGAACTGTTGCAGTCAGGTCCGATGCTCGGCTACAGCGACATGAAAGAAACACTTTTGTGGGTTCAAACCAAATCGCAAGCCAAAGTCAAGTTTGAATACTGGGAAAAAGGTAAGCCTGAACAGAAATTCACAACCGAAGAGATTTACACGAACAAACAGACAGCATTTACCGCCAAAGCCATTGCCAATAAAGTTGAACCCGGTCGCCGCTACGAATACACGCTCTACATCAACGGACAGAAAGTCGAGCGTTCCTACCCGTTAGAATTTCAGACGCAACCGCTCTGGCTATGGC
Source organism: Candidatus Thermochlorobacteriaceae bacterium (assembly GCA_029263855.1). GTDB lineage: Bacteria > Bacteroidota > Chlorobiia > Chlorobiales > Thermochlorobacteraceae > JANWWM01. Next base: position 384,701 of record JAJUFC010000001.1, read on the forward strand.
GCACCGACCCGCCCGAATTTACGATTGTCATTGGCTCTTGCTACTACGCCAACGAAGAACAATACGACCGCCCTGGACGCGGCTACGGGAGCAATTACGACATCTTCAAAACGATTCATTCCAAAAAGCCTGACTTGATGCTCTGGCTTGGCGATAACATCTACCTGCGCGAACCCGATTGGAACACGCGCGAAGGCATCTTGCACCGCTATACGCATGCGCGCTCACTTCCCGAACTGCAACCCCTTCTTGCCTCCACGCATCACTACGCCATTTGGGACGACCACGACTACGGTCCAAACGACCACGACCGCAGTTTCTGGAACAAAGAAACCACGCTCGAAGCCTTCAAACTCTTTTGGGGAAATCCTGCTTATGGTGTCGCCGGCTTGAACGGCATTACCGGACAAGCCCAATGGGGCGATGTGGAGATATTTTTGCTCGATAACCGATACAACCGCACGCCCAACGCTCGCAAAACCCAAACGCGCACCATTCTCGGTGAAGCCCAATTTCAATGGCTGATTGATGCCCTCGCTACCAGCAAAGCCACGTTCAAACTCATTGCGATTGGCGGACAAGTGCTGAACAGCGTTGCCAAATATGAAACCTACGAGAACATTGCACCCGAAGAAAAAGCCCGCCTCATTCAAGCCATAACCGATGAAGGCATTAAAGGCGTTATTTTCTTAGACGGCGACCGTCATCACACCGAACTCTCCAAACTTGACCGCAAGGGCACTTATCCGCTTTACGACCTTACCGTCTCGCCGCTCACATCGGGCGTGAGCGTTAATGCCGCAAAAGAAGAGAACGCGCATCGCGTCCCCGAAACGATTGTTACCGAGCACAACTTTGGCATCTTGAAATTTTCAGGCAAGCAAAACGAGCGCGTTTTGACCATCACGATTTATAGCAAAGATGGGAATCCGCTCTGGACGCGAGAACTCAAGGCAAGCGACCTACGATGAAATATGCTCACGCCAAGCAAAAAAGTTAAGAGTTAAAAGTTGACGGCTGAAAACAAACCGCCCACGCTTAACTCTTAAACTGATAACGACCAATTCTTTTTAGGCTCACGCTAATCTTACGCCAATGAGAATTGCTTTGAGCCGAAGCGTTCATGCGCCGCTTTCAAAAGTGTTTCGCGATGATTGGGGTGAGCAATCGAGGCAAGCAATTCGGCGCGCTCGCGAAGGCTTTTTCCATAAAGATTCACCACGCCGTATTCAGTAACGATGTAGTGCACGTGTGCGCGCGTTGTAACCACGCCTGCGCCGGGCTTCAAGAGCGGCACAATGCGCGATTCGCCTTTGGAAGTCGTCGAGGGCAAGGCAAAGATGGCTTTTCCGCCTTCTGAAAGCGACGCGCCGCGCACAAAGTCCATTTGTCCGCCCACGCCTGAATACATTTTCGTTCCAATAGAATCGGCGCAGATTTGCCCTGTAATATCAATTTCAACTGCGCTGTTAATTGCTGTTACTTTCGGATTGCGCCGAATGACGGCGGTGTCATTGACATATTGCACATCGAGCATGGCTACTTCGGGATTGTCATCAATAAAGTCATAAAGTTTGCGCGTGCCCATTGCGAAGGTTGCGACGATTTTATGCGGATGAATGCGTTTTCCTTCGCCCGTAATCACGCCGCTCTCAACGAGCGGAATGATGCCGTCGGAAAACATTTCGGTATGAATGCCCAATCGCTTGTGCTCGGTGAGTGAAGCCAAAACCGCGTTTGGAATTGTGCCAATGCCCATTTGGAGCGTCGCGCCATCTTCAATAATGCCCGCAACATATTTTCCAATTGCAAGAGCCGTTTCATCGAGCGGTTCAGGTGCGATTTCAAAGATCGGCATATCGACTTCAACGCTGTAATGAATCTTGCTTTTGTGAATCAAACTGTCTCCGTGCGAGCGCGGCATTCGTGGGTTGATTTGTGCAATGACAAGTTTGGCAGTTTCAACTGCGGCAAGCGAACAATCAACCGAAACGCCAAGCGTGCAATAGCCGTGCTTATCGGGCGGCGAGACTTGCACAAGCGCAACATCAAGCGGCAAAATGCCGCGTCGGAACAAGAGCGGCGTTTCGGATAAAAAAATCGGAATGTAATCGGCGCGACCTTCTTGCACGGCTTTGCGAACATTTGCGCCAATGAAAAGCGAACTATCGCGCCACTTACCTGCAAATTCAGATGAAACCTGCGGCGCACGTCCTTCGGTGTGCAAGTGAATGAACTCAATATTGTCAAGTTCATCGGCGCGCTTGGCTAATGCTTCAAGCAAAACGGTTGGCGTCGCGGCGGCGGTATGAACAAAAATGCGGCTGTGTGATTGGATTGCATTTACGGCATCTTCGGCAGGAACGACTTTCATTTTTTACTCCTCTTAAAAATGTTAAGAACAAAATGTTATGAACAACACGGGGAACGGCTCAAAGATACGACAATTCCGAGAGTTTTGTTGAGCCGTGCGCAAAGCGTTGCGAACGGCTATATTTCGCCTGCTTCTCGTTGTTCAATCCATCCTTTGGTGCCGTCAGGCAATTTGATTTCTATCCAGTCCGATTCTTTGCGCGAAATTTGCACTTTCAAACCTTCGTGAATGACGGAAATCGTCGTGCTTTGCTCGCGCGGCTCGCTTTTGAGATTAACAACAGGGTTTAAGATAATTGCGTCGCGTTGTGTGGCAAGGCGGGAAGATTTTATCACAAACAAAAACAGCGAGAGCGCAAAGAGCACAAGAAAGGTGTATTTGAGAATTTGTCCAACAAGAGAATTAAATGCAAATAAATCGCGCAGTTGAAAAATAAAAATCGCCGCTGTGCCGTAGAGAAACAGCAAAGCGAAAAAGCCCAGCGCGCCGAGCGATAAAAAATCCAACACATTATCTAACAACGCCTCTAAAAAAAACTTCGGCAGCTCAGGAATTTTATCTTTGGCGCGCGAGCGTGCAAGGTCGAGATTCGCTTGCAGGTCTTCGTCGCCGTCAATGAAGCGTTTGGCTTTTTCGTAGTAGAGAATCGCCTTCCCAACTTGATTGAGCTTGTAGTAAGTGTTCCCAAGATTGTAATAGAGTTCGCCGCTTTGGTAGCCAAGTGAGTCGATCGAGGCGTAAAGTGCGAGGGCGTCGCGGTATTTGCCCGCCGTGTAAAGATTGCTGGCTTCGTTGAACTTGCCCGCCGCGTCTATGCCTTGTGCTGAAGCGGACGGCATCAAAAGCCAAAAGAGCGCAAAGAGCAGTGCGTAGTTGAGCATGAGCGATTAACGTGTTTTTGAAAGTTCCGAGATGATTTGGGAGGCATCTTCATAAAGCAACGTTAAATCGTCTTGAGTTTCTTTGGCAGGCGCATAGCGATAAAATTCCGACTTTTCCAAAATGCGCATCAATTTCTCAATGAGTTCAGGCGCGACTTGCTTGGAGAGCAATAAGGCTTTGATTTCATCTTTGCGGAGCGCGTGGTCGTCAGTGTTGTAGCGATTGCCGATAAATTTGATAAGTGCGTTTTCAAGTTCGGCAAAAAAGGCTTGCTGGTCGCTTTGTTTGAGCAATTCTTTGGAGCGTTTAAGCCGTTTCTTGGCTTCGGGTGAGGCTTTCACGCTACGTGCAAAAGCAACATCGGCTTTCATTTGTTCTTCACGCTTTTGCAAGACTAAAAAGAATGCAACTGCACCAACCGGCAGGAGCATCAAAAGGTAAAACCACCACGCTTTGTAGAGCGGCGAACTCGTTCCCAAACGAAGCGAACTTGTGCTTGTTTTAATGTATCGAAAATCGGCGGCGAATTTTTTGATGTCGCGTTTTTCCCCTGTGCCGCTCACGCTTGCCATAGCGGCTTTCGGGTCAGGCTCAACATTGAGCTCGAAGCGCGGCGAAGTGAGCGTTACATACTGCTTCTTTTGGGGGTTGTAGTAAGAAAATTCAACCGTGCCTAAATCAAACTTGCCTGACGCACGCGGAATGATGGTAAGTTCCGTCGTCTTGTAGCCTGTAACCACGCTCGTATTTTTGTTCACCTTCACATCGACTTTCGGCTCATATTTTTCAAACTCGGACGGCAAATCGGGGTTAATCGTTGGGAGCAAGTTAATGTTGCCTTCGCCTTCAACGTTGAATTTGAGCGTAACGGCTTCGCCTACTTTGACTTCGGGCTTATCTATCGTGGCAGTGAACTTGTAATCGCCGACAGCACCATTGAAACTGCTTGGCTTCGGTTCGGGAAGTTCGCTAACGTCAAATCGCACGGCGGGCGCGGCGACGCTCAAGCGTTGCATACGTCCGGGCGAGGCGAAAAAGTCATCAAATAAAAATCCACGTTGCCGCTTCACATCGGAAATCAACGCTTCGCAAGTGCCTTTGTATCCAGAAATTTCCAATTTGCCTGCGCGTGTAGGGAAAACCTGAATTTTGTTAATCACCGCCACGTGATACATCGAGCCGTTGTATCGTTCGGTAACCTGTGGAAGTTTGGAAACATCGAATCGCTCGACCCAAAAGCCTTCGGGCTTGATGTCTTCTTCGCTGGTGTATTGACGGACGTTGAGTTTGTAATAAAGTTTGTAAGTAATCGTTGCACCTTCCCCAACGACGAGTTTCGTTTTATCAACGACAGGGCGGATGAAAATCTCACTTCCGCCTGAAAACGTGCCGCCGTTTGGCGATTGACTTTGCGGCGTGCCGCTTTTGCTCACCGTAAGGCTGACGCTGTTTGTGGTCAAGACTTGACCGCCAATTTTAACCGTCGCAGGTGGAATCGTAACCTTGCCCTCTTTCTTCGGAACAGCAATAAATGTGAGCGATTTCGTTTGAGACATTTGCCCATTGACAATGCTCATGCTTTGTGAAGCAGAGATGCTGTTGCGCTGAATGTCAATATCGCTGTTGCTGGCGGGCGGAACAACATCGCCGCCCGTTCCGCCTTGAATTTCAACCGTATAGTAAATCGGATTGCCGAGCGTTGCATTGGTTTCATTCACGAAAGCGCGAACCGTAACGCCTTGTGCCGTGAGCATCTCGGCGGAAATGAACGCAAAAAGAAAAGCGAAAAAGGATTTCAGCATATCGCGATAAGTGAAGAGTTATGTTTTTACAAGTTGCGAGGCGCGCTCAGCGGCTTTAACAACGGCTTTAATGAGTGTAACGCGAAGCCGCCCATCTTCCAACTCGAGCAATCCGTCAATGGTGCAACCTGCGGGCGTTGTTACGCTATCTTTCAAAAGAGCAGGGTGCTGTTTGGTCTCTAAAACCAACTTTGCAGAGCCGAGCATCGTTTGTGCGGCGAGAAGCGTGGACACGTCGCGAGGAATTCCCAACTTCACACCTGCTTCGGCAAGCGATTCAATCACGACGTAAATGTAGGCGGGACCAGAAGCTGAAAGTGCGGTAACGCCGTCAAAGAGTGATTCATCGAGATTGACAACAAGTCCGACCGAAGCAAAAATTTCCTCCGCCAACGCCAAATGCGCTTTTGTGGCGAAGCGTCCGCCGCAAATCGCCGTCATGCCCGCGTTGATGAGCGACGGCGTATTCGGCATGGCACGAATCACAGGCACTTCCATCTCGAGATGCTCCTCGATGTAGGAAGTGGAAACGGAAGCGGCGACGCTGACGACGACTTGGGTCGGCTTCAACGCGCTACGAATTTCTTTGCAGACTTTGGCGATGTTCTGCGGTTTGACGGCGAGAATGACGACGTCGGAATTGATGACCACGTCGCAGTTTGACTGAGCTGCCTCAATGCCGACTTTGGTGCGGATTCGCTCTACTGAGATCTCGCGCTTAGCACTGCCAAAAATATCCGACGCTTTCAGCACGCCATTTTTAATCAAACCGAGCGCGATGGCTTCACCCAATTTCCCAACGCCGATAATTCCGACTTTTTTTCCTGATAACATCTGAAAGAATAGAAAGTTGTGAGTGTCCCAGATTGAAAGCGCGTAAGATAAAATAACGCCGTCAGTTATGAAATAAGGTTGAGGATTGGTCGTGGCTTTGGTAACGTGCAAGACGCGAAGGGGGAAGATTTACCAATCTTTATCGAATTTGGTTTGATTGGATTTCTTCATCAAATACTTTTTGAGCATTTGCTTTTCGTCTTGTTTTAAGGCATCGAGCAATTTTTCCGCATCGGCTTTGCTGACTTGGGCTTCGCCTTGTTTGCCTTGTTGCTCTTGTTGCTGGTCTTTGGGTTTGTTTTGGTTGTCTTGGTTCTGTTGGTTCTGTTGATTTTGATTTTGTTGGTTCTCTTGTTTGTCTTTGTTGTTCTTTTGGTCTTGGTTGTTCTTATCGTTTTGCTTGTCGTCTTTGTTTTGGTTCTTATCGTTTTTGTTCTTGTCTTTGTCTTGTTTGTCGTTCTTGTCGTTGCCCTGTTTCTTTTCTTCTTCTTGTTTCAGGAGGGCTTTGGCGAGTTCGAGGTTTTGTTTTGCCTGTAAGTCGTTGGGGGTGAGTTTGAGGCTTTCCTTGTAGTGTTTAACAGCATCTTTGAGCAAGGTTTCTTTTTGTTCGCCTTGTGCATTTTTGGCGCGGGTGAAGTAGCCGTTGCCGATATTGTAAAGAGCGTCTGCGCGAAGTTCGGGGGCGAGGGTATTGTTCTCGGCGATTTTGCGGTAGTCGGCTTCAGCGTCGTCGAATTTGTTCATGCGGTAAAGCGCGTTTCCGCTGTTGAAGATGGCTTCTTTTTTGTCGTCGAATTTTTCCGATTCGGCGATGATTTTGTCGTAGCGGCGTTTGGCTTCGTCGTAGTCGCCAGCGAGGTATTTGTTGTTGCCTTCGCGCAGGTCAAAGTATTGCGCGTTGAGAAGCAACGGTTGAAGTATGAAAAGAAAAAGAGTGAAAATGATTTTCATAGCGATAGTGAATTAAGTTTTGACTTTGCGGCGGTCGCCAATCAGCATTTCAAGCACGAGCAAAGCGAACGCGATTCCGATAAAAATTTGAAACTTGTGGTCGAAGTCGACAAATTCTTTTGAAGCAAGTTCTTCTTTTTCGAGTTTTTGGAGTTCAAGATACAGTCGGTCTAAATCGGCACCGCTGGCATCGATTTGAAAAAATTTGCCGCCTGTTTTTTCAGCCACGAGCCGAAGCATGGTGTCGTCGAAGGTTGTTGTAATGACGGCATTATTTTTATCGCGTTTGAAATCGACGCGACGACCGGTTTCGTCATAGACGGGAATGGGAGTGGATTGAGAAGAGCCAATACCGACGGTGTAAATGCGCACTTTATTTTCAACAGCGCGCTTGAGCGTTTCATCGAGGCTTTTTTCGTGGTCTTCGCCATCGCTAATCAAAACGATGATTTGATTGCGCGATTGTACTTTTTCGGGCGAATCCACGGCGCGCTCGCTCCCGCGAAAAGCCTTCATGGCTTCGTTAATTGCCGCGCCAAAATTTGTGCCTTGCGCCTCGATAGAACTTGTGGAGATAATATCGAGAAAGAGTTTGAGCGCGGCTTTATCGAGCGTCATCGGGCATTGCAAAAACGAATCGCCTGCAAACACGACAAGCCCGACACGGTCGTCGCCTAATCGCTCTACGAAACGCGAAATTTCATACTTCGCCTTGTTCAAACGGTTTGGCTTGACATCTTCAGCAAGCATGCTGTTCGAGACATCAAGCGCGAAGACAATTTCAATCCCTTTCCGCTTCACTTCTCGCAGGCGCGTGCCGATTTGCGGTGCGGTAAGCGCGACGAATAGGCACGACATCGCGACAAACCATATCACCAAACGCCAAACGACTTTCGGACGCGAGAGCGTTTCGGCAAGCTTGCGCGTGAGTTCCTTTGAACCCAATTCTTGCAACGCTTTGAAGCGCGCCACAACAAAGTAAATCGCCAAACCGAGAATCGGCACGAGCAAAAGCAAATACAGCGCGTATTGAGGATTTCCAAGTTTCATTGAATTCCCTTTTGATTGAGAGGCGGCGGAATATAAAACATCGTTGAAAAAAAATTCGCCCTACGAAATGAAGGTGGCGCGTCGTGCTGATTTCTTTTCGCTGTGCTGTTTTTTAGCCGTCAAGCGTTTTTCCTTCGACGACTTTGTTGGCTTGGTTTTCGTGCGCTTTTTTTCGGGCGCGAGCGCTTCGGCGAGCAACGCGATAAACTTTGCAATCGCGTCGTTACGATTTTGAATTTGACTTCGATGTTTTTGAGAAGTTACTCTTAAAACGCCGTTTGAATCGAGGCGCGAAGCAAGTTTTAAGAGAAGCGTTTGACGTTGTGTTGCGTTTAAGCAAGGAGAATTGAGAACATCGAAAGCCAGCTCGACCTTCGTCTCAACTTTATTTACGTTTTGCCCACCCTTGCCACCACTTCTCGTAAAAGAAAACGAGACTTCCGACGACGGAATTTCAAGCGTCGGCAAGATTCGGTAAGGCATATTCATAGCAAATTAAATTGAAATTAAATCGTTGAGTAGCAAAAATACGATATTGCGACCTCAATCGCTTGACGAAAGCCGCTAAACGCTTCACTTATGCTCAACTCTTCAAAAGACTCAGCAAAGGCTTCAGAAAAGCCTCATCTTGCAATGCTAAATAAAGCGAAAGCATTACGAGAAAAAGAGCCTGAGAAAGCGCGGCAGTTGGCGGAAGAAGCATTATTGCTTATCGGTTCAGAGTCGGCATTTGAAAAAGACAGAGCAGAGACGCACTTTATTCTTGGTGCAATTTATTCGCGCACGGGCAACCCTGAACTCGGCATTGAACATGCCGAAACCGCTCTAAACCTTTACGACAAACACGGTGCTACACTCGCCGCTTGTGATACCTTGAATCTGATTGGATTTCTAAAGTTTAATTGCGCAAATTTTTCTGATGCCATTCAACATCATCAGGCAAGTTTCAACGGCTATGAAAAGCTGAATGAAAAGAAAGGGATGGCTTCCGCACTCAATTATCTCGGCAATGTGTATCAAATGCTTGGCGATTATGAAAACGCACTTCAACACTACGAGCAAAGCCTCGCCTTGCGTCTTGAAATCGGCGATAAACGCGGTGCAATCGTCAATATCGGCAACATCGGTACGGTCAATTTTGCCCTTGCCAATTTCAATGTTGCCTTATCAAACTTCCGCGATGTCTTACAACAGAAAGAACTAGAAGGCGACGCCCGCGGCATGGCATCTGTGCTAATGAACATCGGCAGCGTGCTGTTCGCTTTGAAAGACTATGAGGGCACGGAGCATCACCACCAAAAAAGTCTTACTATCTTTCGCCAACTCGGCGATCGTTATGCGGTAGCAATGTTGCTACGAAACAACGGCAAATTCTACGAGCAACAAGAACGCTACAATCACGCCCTCGCGGTGCACCAAGAAACCCTCGCTATCCGCAATGAAATCGGCGATCGCCACGGGCTTGCTCTCACGCTCGTCGACCTCGGCGGCGTTTTGATGAAACTCAATCGTTATCCTGATGCCTACTCGACGCTCATCAAAGGGCTCTCACTTGCTGTTGAACTCGGCGCGAAACACACTGAACTCGAATGCTATCTTTCGCTGGGAAGATTTTTTTCAGAGATAGAGACTCGTTCCAAAAGTCAATCAGAATAAGTATTGCTGTCCTAGGCCTAAAAACTGGAAAATGTTTAGCATGACCGAAACCGAAGCCGAAAAAATCCGCGCCTTAATCAATTTATCCAAAACATTATGGAGCACAGAACCAAAACGCACCCTCAGCCTTGCCGACGAAGCCCTTGATCTCATTGCCGAACGAGCCGATTTTGCCAAAGAAAAATCCGACGCACTTCTTCAAAAAGGACATTCCTTGTGGGTTTTAGGCGATTACGACGACGCAAAGCGACAGTATCAAGAAAGCCTTATCACCAAACAAGACATCGGCGATAAACAAGGCATCGCCAAGTCGCTCAACGGCATCGGCGTCATGCATTTAAATCATTCGGATTATCCCGCCGCGCTGCGCTATTTCCAACAAAGTTTAGCGATTTTTCAAGAAATCAGCGATAAACAAGGCGTTGCCTCTCTGATGAGCAATATCGGCAATGTCTATCTTCATCAGGCAGATTACGCCAAGGCGTTGCGCAGTTACCAAGAAAGTATTTCTCTCAAAGAAGAAATCGGAGATAAGTTCGGCATTGCCACCTCGCTTGGAAACTTAGGCATTGTCTATGACCAACTGGCGGACTATCCCAATGGCTTGCGCTGTTACCAAGAAAGCCTATCGATTTTTCAAGAACTTGGCGATAGACGCGGCATTGCCACTTCGCTCAATCGCATTGGCGTGATGTGCAATGATCTTGGCGACTACCCAAACGCGCTACAAAATTGCCAAGAAAGTCTGACGATTTTTAGAGAAATCGGAGATAAACAAGGCATTGCTGATTCATTGGGCAATCTTGGTTCTGTGTATGAGCTTCTTCTGGACTATCCCAATGCAATGCGTTGCCGCCAAGAATGCTTTGATATCATACAAAACATCGGGGATAAACGCGGCATCGCCAATACGCTCGCCGGTCTTGGCGCGCTTCATTTACGCATGCGCGAACCCAAAGAATCGCTTGAAAAACTCAATGCCGGTTTGAGTCTTTCAATCAACATTGGGGCAAAGCGCGAGCAAGCCGTTATTTATTTAAGTCTGGGCAAATTGTTCTCCGCATTCTCTCATATCAAGCTTGAATAAATTGTTGCGGGCGGCTCAAAGTCGAAGGCGGCGCGATAAATGTCATGCCGAGGAATTTCCTTGTCATTCCCAGCGGAGCGAAGAATCGAGACCGCGCCTAATGAGTAGAGAACATTGAATAATGAATAGGGAGATGGATTCCTCACGCTGTTCGCAATGACGACGCTGTTTGCACAGACCGCTCGCACTTTGTCATTCTGAGCGAAGCGAAGAATCCAAGCAAGGAGGAATCCAACGTGAAGGGACGATTCAGAAGAGCCGCCCCAATTCTCAACTATTTAACCAGCATCATTTTCTTTGTCTGCGTGAAGTTGCCCGCTTGCAAGCGATAGAAATACACGCCGCTTGCCAAACCGGTCGCATTAAAGGTGGCTTCTTGCTCCCCCGCCATTTGCCGACCGTTCACTAAGGTTGCCACCTCGCGCCCCATCACATCATAGACTTTCAAACTTACAAAGCCCGCCTCTTTCAATTCATAGTTGATGCGCGTCATTGGGTTGAAGGGGTTAGGGTAGTTTTGAGAAAGTTCATAGCGATAGACCTTTGGCGCGACCGACTCCGCCCGAACCGTTACCTCGTTTGGATAATCGTGAAGCGTTCCATTCAAATCAAAGGAGCGTAGGCGATATGTGTAGGTTGATCCTATTTGCACGCCATTGTCAATAAAGGTGTATCTGGTTTCGTTAACCGTTGTTCCTTGACCTTGTAGCGACGAAATAGTTTGGTAAGAAGCAATGGGTTCGCCGTTGCGTAAGACGGCAAAGCCGGCGTTGTCGATTTCGGAAATCGTAAGCCAGTTCAGTTCAATGCCCGTTGAAACGGCTCTGCCCGTGAAAGCAGTGAGCGAAACAGGAAGCGGATTGTCAGCACCGCCCGCGCCGCCGATAGTAACTTCTCCGAAACCAACGAGACCCGATTGGGAAACTGTTGGATTGACAACCGTTCCGATATTGGCACTACCTGTCCCCGCATCAAGGCTTGACCAACTGCTTGAAGGGGCGCGCTTGGCAATGCGAAGTGTCGCGACATTCGTAACGCCGACGGTGTTTTCGCCTGAGAGCGAGAGCGTGTAAGTTCCCGGCGTTCCTGATGCGTCAATGCGCCAATAAAATGGTGCAACAACGCCGATTGTCTGTCCAACATAAGTCTGCGGCAAGCCCGCGTTGCCGGGCGGTGTGTTGAAAAATTGATAAGTAAGGTTGCCTGTGCTAGTGCCAGATGTGAAATGAACGGTCGCTGTACGGTTATTACTTCCTTCTAAAAATGGAAATGTGTATGCAAAATCTCCGCTGAACGCACGCACGAGCGAGCCTGTTCCCGAGATGAATCCTGCTCCTGCTACTGCGCTCGGCATATTGTTAGCAACGGTAATCGTGTTGCCGTTAAGGTCAGAAATAACCCCAGCGTTGAGCGTAAGTATGGCGTTGATTGTAACATCGCCAGTGAGTGCGCCGCTTGCGGTGAAGGTTACATTGTTGAATATGCCGGGCGTAATGTCCGACGTTGGTCCCGTGTAGTCAGGAATAGCCGAGACATCATTCAGCACCACAGAGGCATCAGATGAGGCAGTATTCGCTGTAACGATATCAGGGCGTCCGTCCAAATTCACATCGGCGACAAAGACATGCAAAGGCTGATTGCCAACGCTGATTTCGGTTGTTCCTGAAAAGTTACCCATGCCGTCTCCGAGCCGAATGGAAACTGAATTTGCACCTCTATTTGCGGTAATCAAGTCAGGCTTACCGTCTAAATTCACATCGGCGACAAAAACGCTGCGAGTTGTTGTGCCAACGCTGACGGTGGTTGAGCCGCTAAATCCGCCCGCCCCGTCGCCAAGCCGCACCGATATCGAGTTCCCAGATTGATTAGCGGTTACAAAATCCGGTTTGCCGTCTAAATTCATGTCGGCGACAAAAACGCTCACAGGATTTGTACCGACGCTGATGTTGGTCGTGCCGCTGAACCCACCCAAACCGTCACCGAGTCGGATGGCGACATCACTGCTTGAAGCATTCGCTACAACTAAATCGGGCTTGCCGTCTAAATTCACATCGGTGATGAATGCGCGCTGAGGACTTGACCCTGTGCTGACATTGGTCGCAGTGCCAAAAGAACCAAGCGCAATTGATGTTGTATTTAATAACGCCGAAACCGTGTTGTCGGCTGAATTGGTTACCACAATATCCAATCTGCCATCATTATTGATATCACCGGTTGCAATACCTCTTGGGCTTGCACCAACAGCAATCGTTTGCTCCGTGCCAAAACTTCCAAGCCCATCGCCCAGCCGATACGAAATCGTGTTGCTCCCTTGATTCGCCGTGAGAATATCGGGCTTCCCATCAAGATTGATGTCTGAAACCGCCAATCCGTAAGATGGGTCAGTGCCCATACTGAAAGTGACCAAGGGGTTGTACGTTGCCACGCCATTGCTAACACGCACCGAAACGTTGTTGCTATTCAAGTTTGAAGTAAGAATATCGGGTTTGCCGTCAAGATTGATGTCTTGAATGACGATGCTTCGCGGAAGCGTGCCGCCGCCGCCTGCATTATAGTTTGTTGTCCCGCTGAACCCGCCTGCTCCATCGCCAACACGGTAAGAAACGGCTCCTGACCCTGCACTCGTAGCAATTAAATCCGGACGCCCGTCTAAATTAATATCTGCTACGGCTTTCCCGATTCAAGCCTGAGAATCCCGTGTCCTTTTGAGGCAATCCAAATCTCGCCGTTTGAGCGCAAGAGCAAGCCTGAAAGAAATTGTGCAGGTTTTTGTGTGCCTGCGGCATCGCGGTAGGTGGTAATGCGCTGAAGCAAGCGTCCGTTTGAGTCGAGGTGGAACAAGCCATCGTCGGCGGCAATCCAGCAGGTTTGGTCGGGGGCGAGCAGAATATCGTTAATCAGTCCGAGAGTTGCCTCGCCGAGTTGTCCAAATGGTTTCAATCTAAATGGTTTCAAGCTAAGTGAGTTCAACTGATTAGTTTCCATAACCCAAAGTCCTTCGCCGCCAATTAAAAAACGGTCGTCGCCGAGCGCTTTGATAACTTGGGTTCGAGCAAGTGCGTGAATTTTTCTGAATTGGGCGTCGGTCGTGTCGGTGTTTGGGTCAATGAGATATACGCCATTTTTTTGTCCGTTGAATCCGGCAATGAGTTTGCCGTCGCGCCGCTCTGCGATTGCCCAACAGTTCATCAATTTTCCAGACTGATTGAAATGCGTGATTTTATTTCGGTTGAAATCCACGCGATTGAGTCCGCCGAATTGCGTGCAAACCCAAAGGTCGCCTTCGTTTGAGCGGTAAATGGAGCGAATGTAATTGTTAGAAAGCGAATTAGGTTTTAAGGGATAATGCCGAAGCAAAAAGAACGGTTTGTGTAGAATCGGCAGTTGATTTACGCCGAAAGATTCAAAGCCGAACCAGATGCCTCCGTTGCGCGCTTCAAAGACGGCGGTTACGCGGCTGCCGCTCAATCCGAGTGGGTCGTTGGGGTCATAAACAAAATGAGCGAGCGAGTGTTCTTTGCCGTTCAATGGCGGCGAGAAACGAAACGCGCCGTTGCGTCGAGTACCAATCCAAATCGTGCCAGAAGGCGATTGGGCGAGAAAGTTAATGCCTTCGGCAATTAACGCCGTTTTGGCGGGCGAATCTTTAAGCGCATCAAAGGGAAATTGGGCTTGAAAGGCGCGTGCTCCTTTGGTCGGAATCAGAATCAGGTTTTGGCTTTCGTCTTGAATCCAACCGCCAATCCATAAGTTTTCGTCGTTATCCATCATCGCTGTATAAACGCTTGGCGCGTTGGCAGGCAGTATGGCTTTTGTTTCAACACACCGCCTCGACCAAGAAACCGTTTTAATTTCACCCGATTCAATGAGCAAAAAGTTTCCGCGCTTATCCGAAACATAAATCGGTTGAGCGTGCGATGACCCTTCGAGACGTAAAGAATCGCAATGCGCATATTCGCCTGACGCCGATAGCTCCACCTTGAAAAGCGAATCGGAGCGAACCAAATAAAGAAACTCTTTTCCGCTTTGCTCAAACAAAGCAATGTAATCCGTCGCCGACCATTCAGGAATCAGTGTCAAAGAAAGCGACGACGAAACGCAATACCCTACATGGAGGCTTGTTCTAAAAAAAACTTTTCCGCCTTTGGAGGCAAGGAGTTGTAGGAAATCTTGGCTCGGCGTGTTCTTCTCGTTGATATTTTTTAGATGATAAGTTTTGAAAGTCTTGCCGTCGAATTGGCTCAAGCCATCATCGGTGCCAAACCAAAGAAACCCGCGTGCGTCTTGCGCAATGGACAGAATCGTATTGTTAGCAAGTCCATCTTCCGAAGTGAATCGGATAAATTCTTGACTATATGACGGATATTGTGCTACTATAACAGGCGTAACCGCTGTCAAGAAGAGCAACAGAGAGCAAATACGGCGCACAAGCCTAAGAATGAGCAACAGTCTCATCTTCGTAAGTTGAGTTCATCTGATTTTGATTAGAAAAGGTTCAGGGCGAATATAAAACGGGTATATGTGTGCTTTCAACAGAGAGACCAAGTATTGCCGTTTTGAAAAAGCAAAATGGATAATCTCGATGGATAATCTCGAGATGAGCGAGCACGTTGCATAGAGAACTTGCGTTATCTTCCCAATCTTAATTCACTTTACCAAACTCACGATGCGACCGATTCACGACAAACCGTTTCAACTCGTTTCCGATTACAAGCCAATGGGCGACCAGCCCAAAGCCATCAAAGAACTCACCGAAGGCGTTTTGCGCGGCGATAAGCATCAAACCCTGCTCGGCGTTACGGGGTCGGGCAAAACGTTCACCATTTCAAACGTCATCGCCAACGTCGGAAAGCCAACGCTCGTCATCTCGCACAACAAAACGCTCGCGGCGCAACTCTACGGCGAATTCAAACAATTCTTCCCGAACAA
Source organism: Candidatus Thermochlorobacteriaceae bacterium (assembly GCA_029263855.1). Taxonomy (GTDB): domain Bacteria; phylum Bacteroidota; class Chlorobiia; order Chlorobiales; family Thermochlorobacteraceae; genus JANWWM01. The sequence goes on from JAJUFC010000001.1 coordinate 400,266, forward strand.
CGCGGTCGAATACTTCATCAGTTACTACGACTTCTATCAACCCGAAGCCTACATTCCCTCAAGCGATAAATACATCGCCAAAGATTTTCGCATCAACGATGAAATTGACCGCCTGCGACTTCGCGCCACATCGGCGTTACTTTCAGGGAGAAAGGATGTCATCATCGTGAGTTCTGTTTCGTGCATTTACGGATTGGGGTCGCCCGAAGAGTGGCTTTCGCAGGTCATACAGTTAAGAACAGGCGAGCGCAAAACGCGGCAGAAGTTACTTCACGAACTCATTCAAATTCACTACATGCGCAACGATGTGGAATTTACGCGCGGCAAATTTCGCGTGCGCGGCGATGTGGTCGATATTCACCCCGCTTACGAAGAATATGGCATTCGCGTGGAGTTCTTCGACAACGAAATCGATAAACTTTCCATCTTCGACGCAAAGACCGGCACCATTCTCGAGTTGGTGGATTATGTTACGATTTACCCCGCAAAGCAATTCGTTACGATGGAAGACAACCTTCACCGAGCGATGCGCGACATTCAAAAGGAACTCGTTTGGCGGCTCAACGCGCTACGCGACGAGGGCAAGTTCGTCGAAGCGCAACGCTTGGAAGAGCGCACGAAATATGACCTCGAAATGATGCGCGAACTCGGTTACTGCTCCGGCATTGAAAACTATTCGCGTCATATTTCAGGACGCAAAGAGGGCGAGCGCCCGTATTGCCTGTTGGATTACTTCCCGAAAGATTTTCTCTTGGTGGTCGATGAATCGCACGTAACGATTCCGCAAATTCGCGCGATGTATTCTGGCGACCGCCAACGCAAGATGAACCTTGTGGAATATGGTTTCCGCTTGCCGTCGGCATTGGACAATCGCCCGCTCAAATACGAAGAATTCGAGGAGATGATTCCGCAAACGATTTACGTGAGCGCCACGCCCTCCGACTTTGAACTGCGGCAATCGGGCGGCGTGGTCGTCGAGCAAGTCATTCGACCAACGGGCTTGTTAGACCCTGAAATCGTCGTCCGACCCGTGAAAAATCAAATTGACGATTTGCTCGAAGAAATTCGCAAGCGCGTCGCGATTGGCGAAAAGATTTTAGTTCTCACGCTCACGAAACGAATGGCGGAAGATTTGCAAGATTACCTCGACAAAATCGGCGTTCGCTCGCAATACTTGCACTCCGAAGTCAAGTCGCTCGACCGTGTTCAAATTTTACGCGACCTGCGCATGAACGAATTTGATGTGCTCGTCGGTGTGAATTTGCTTCGCGAAGGCATCGACCTGCCCGAAGTCTCGCTCGTCGCCATCTTGGACGCGGACAAAGAAGGATTCTTGCGCGACAAAAAATCGCTCTTTCAAATTTCAGGCAGAGCGGCGCGCAACCAAAACGGTCTCGTGATTTTTTACGCCGATAAAATCACCGACTCCATGAAAGCCGTCATCGACGAAACCGCTCGCCGCCGCAAACTGCAAGACGAATACAACAAAGCCAACGGCATTACGCCGAAGACGATTCAGAAATCGATTGAGCAAATCAAAACCACGACCAGCGTCGCCGATTCCGCGCAACGAACCCATCAACGCCGAATGGACATTCAGAGCGTCAACCCGCAAAACGTGCTTAACGAAGTGATGCAAAAAATGACGAAGGAAGAAAAAATGGAAATGATTGCGCAGATGTATGCCGAAATGAGCGATGCGTCCGAAAAAATGGAATACGAAAAAGCCGCCTACTTGCGCGATGAAATCAAGCGCTTGGAAGAATCCATCGGAATCAACGCGCAATGATGAACGCAAAGCGTTGAACGGAACTCGCCGTTCTATGCGAAGAAGACGGAGCGAATGGCGCTCGCAATCGCGTCGCCAACCTTCTCCCTTCAACCTTCGCCCTCTTTTCGTATCTTTGCCGCCTTTGAAATTCACAACGCGATTATGAAAACAAAATTGCCGAAACTTCACGTCCTCACGCTCGGCTGTTCGAAGAACGCCGTCGACTCTGAACTCTTGCTCGCGCAAGCCAAAGCCAACGATTTTCTCATCGTCGATGACGCAAGAAAAGCCGATATGCTCGTCGTGAACACGTGCGGATTTATCGAAGAAGCCAAGCAGGAATCCATCAACGCGATTTTGAGCGGCGCGAAACTGCGCAAGAAGGGCAAACTCGAAAAACTGCTCGTCATGGGTTGCCTTTCGGAGCGATACAAGCCCGACCTCGAAAAAGAAATCCCCGAAGTCGATGCCTACTTCGGCACGATAGGCTTGGACACAACCGTGCTCACGAACATTCTGCGCGAACTCGGCGGCGACTTCAAAACCGAACTGCTCGGCGAGCGCGCCCTCTCCACGCCAACGCATTACGCCTATATGAAAATCTCCGAAGGGTGCGATAACCCGTGTTCCTTCTGCGCCATTCCGCTGATGCGCGGCGGACACAAAAGCAAACCAATGGAAGACTTGATTCGCGAAGCCACTACGCTCCGCAACGGCGGCGCGAAAGAACTCGTGCTCATCGCGCAAGACCTCACCTATTACGGATTAGACCTCTACGGCAAGCGAACTTTATCCGACCTGCTCAAACGCCTGTCTGACATTGGTTTCGAGTGGATTCGTTTGCTCTACGCTTACCCCGCGAAATTTCCGATGGACATTCTCCCCGTGATTCGCGAGCGCGAAAACATCTGCAAGTATCTCGATATGCCGATTCAACACGTCAATACCGACGTGCTCAAATCGATGCGACGCGGCGTTACGCGAAACGCATTGATAGACCTCATCAACGCCATTCGCGACGAAGTGCCGAACATTCGGCTTCGCACCACGCTCATTCTCGGCTATCCGACCGAAACTGAAAAAGCGTTCAACGACGTGTTAGAGTTTATCGAAGAAGCGAAGTTCGACCGATTGGGCTGTTTCTCGTATTCCCACGAAGAAAACACGGCGGCGTTTGAACTCGAAGACGCAGTGCCGCTCGCAGAAAAAAAGCGTCGCGTAGCGGAGGTGATGAAACTGCAAGAAAAAATCTCGCTCGAAAAAAATCGCGCGTTGATTGGCAAAGAACTGCGCGCATTGATTGATAGAATTGAAAACGGCGTGGCGATTGGACGCACCGAATTCGACGCGCCCGAAGTCGATAACGAGTTCGTCATTCAATCGGCAGAAAGCGGATTTGACGTCCGCTCGCTGAAAGTTGGCGCGTTCTATACGGCAGAAGTAACGGATGCCGAAGCCTACGATTTGTTTGGCATTTTGAAAGCGTAAAGATTCTGTTCGCGTATCGGCAAGCGCATCGTTATTAGGCGCGATAGCGTTAAATTTGGAAAAATGCGGGCGTAGCTCAGCTGGCAGAGCGCAACTTTCCCAAAGTTGATGTCGCGGGTTCGAACCCCGTCGCCCGCTCAACGAAATCAAAAGCGGCTCTTTGCGTCAAAAGCGACTCTTTGCGGGTCGCTTTTGGCGTTCACGGCGCAACGGGAAAGAAAAAAGAAAAGGTTGTGCCTTCGCCGAGTTTGGTTTTAACCTCAATCCGACCTTTGTGCGCCTTCATCACGCCGTGAACGATGGCTAACCCAAGCCCCGTGCCTTTGCCTACTTCTTTCGTCGTGAAGAACGGTTCGAACATTCGTTTCATCACCTCATCGGAAATGCCCGTGCCCGTGTCCGTAATGTGAATCGCGATGAGTTGGGCGTTGGTAACTTCATCGTAGCAGGTTTCGGATTGAAAGGCGAGCGTGCCGCCGTTGGGCATCGCGTCGCGCGCGTTGATGGCGATGTTTAGAAAGACTTGGTAGAGCTGGTCAACATCTCCAAGAATCATATGTCGCGCTTGAAGATGATGTTCAATCGCGATGGACTTCGGAAAAGAGTGCGCAATCATTTCAATCACTTGCTCCACGACAAGCGCGCAGTCGACTCGTTTCATTTCAAGCGACTTTTCGCGCGAGAAATAAAGAAGCTGCTCTACGATGCCCTTGCCGCGCTTCACGGCGCGTTCAATCATCTCCATTCGCTCGCGGGTTCGCTCGTGTTCGGGATTTTGTTTGACGAGTTGGGTTGCGACAAGAATCGATGCCATAATGTTGTTGAAGTCGTGCGCCATTCCGCCCGCAAGCGTGCCGATGGCTTCCATCTTTTGAGATTGCAGGAGCTGTCGCTCGATTTGCTTGCGCTCCGTGATGTCCCGCGCATTGACGATGATGCTGCGAATCGTCGGCTCGTCCAACTGCCGATTCAGCACGACCTCAAACGCCCGCCACTCGCCCTGTTTGTTTCTGCGACGATATTCAAGCCTTAGTTCGCTCGCTTCGGAAATAAGCGCCGCGAGCGCGGCGCGACACTTGGGCATATCGTCGGGGTGAACGCCGATGAACACGTCTCTGCCTATCAACGATTCGGGCGGAAAACCAAGCCCTGACTCAACCGACGGGCTGATGTAAGTGATTTTACCTTGCGCGTTGACGATAGCCGTGATGTCCGACGAATTCTGAACAAGCAATCGGAATCGTCGCTCGCTTTCTTCCAACTGCCGCTTTGCCCGCTGATAGTCGGTAATGTCAATCAGTTGCCCGATGAAGCGCGGCGGCTTGCCTTCGGGTTTATCGAACAAGCGCAAATGCAACTCGCCGACGACCTCGCGACCGTCTTTCGTTTTGTAGCGTTTGTTGAAAACGACATAATCGCGCTCGCCTTGCGAAAGATCGTGATAAGCTTGCAAGTTGGAGGGCATATCGTCAGGGTGAGAGACGTCGGCGACGTTCATTGCGAGCAATTCCTCGCGGGAGTAGCCAAAAAACTTGCACAAGGCGGGATTGGCTTCAAGGAACTTTCCGCCATATTCGACAATCCCCACGCCAATCGGCGCGAGTTCGAAGAGTTGACGGAATCGCGCTTCGCTTTGGGCGACGCGAGTCTCGGCTTCTTTGCGCTCCGTCACGTCCACGCCCATTCGCAAGATGAGTTCGACATTGCCTTCGCTATCGCGCTTGAAGACCGTATCGCGGATTTGCAACCAACGGTATTCGCCTTGCGCGTTTTTGACGCGCGCTTCGCTCTCGAAGATGAACTCATCTCCCGCCTCGCGCCATGCTTCCAAGTAGTTGGCGTATTGCGCGCGGTCGTCGGGGTGAAGCGTCTCTATGAAAAATTCCAGTCTTTTGTTTTTGAGCTCTTCGGCGGTTAGCCCGCAGAAGTCGAGGCAAGCGCGATTGGCGAAAAGAACTGACGCCGTTTTAAGTTCTTGCACGGAGACGAAATGCGGGGAGACATCCAAAATGCGCTGAATGAACGTTTGGCTCTCGCGCAATCGCTCCTCATAACGCTTTTGCTCCGTAACATCGGCGACCGCGCCATAAATTTGAACCACGTGCTTTCGCTTGCTGTCCCAAATCGGAAACGCATAATCGCGCACCCAACGCAGTTCGCCGCTTTTTGTGATAATGCGCAGTTCATACTCGACGGGCTTGCCGCTCAAAACTTCTTGCAGTTTCGCTGTGGAAAGCGCGACGTCGTCGGGGTGAACGGCTTTGAGCCACGTGTTTTGGTGGAGCAGTTCTTCGGGCGAGTAGCCCGTGATGCGCGTCGCCGCGTCGGTTGTCCATTCGCGCTCGACCGAGCTGTCTTCATTGACGCGATAGGAATAGGCGTAATCGGAGACCATTTCCGAGACGATGCGGAAACGCTCTTCGCTTTCTGAAAGGCGCGCTTCGGTCGTCTTGCGCTCCGTGATGTCTTCGATGATGCCCACGCCGTATTGGACGTTGCCTTTCTTGTCGCGAACCAAAGAGGCGGTAACGCTTGCCCAAAAGTAAGAGCCGTCTTTGCGCTTGATGCGCTTTTCGATGCGGTAACTGTTTCTTTTTTTGTCGACGATTTGAGTTCGATAGATTTCAATTTCCCGCTCGTAGTCGTCGGGGTGCGTTAGGTCTTGGGTTGTGAAGGTTTTGAGTTCGCGCCGCGAGTAGCCAAGCATTTTGGCGAGCGCGTCGTTGTAGGCGAGAAGTTTGTTTTCGTGGCTCTCGACGCAGAAGCCGATTTTGGCATCGTCGAAGAAGTGGCTTAAAAAGCCGATTTGTTGGAGCAGTCGCCGGGGAAGTTTGGGCAACGCTGACGATGCGCGAGTTTTGCGCGCGCGTTTTGTCGTTGATTTAGAGGGAGAACGCTTGCGAGACGGACGACGTTGTGTCATTAAGGTTCTTGCGTTAAGGTTATTTCAGCAAGAGCATTTTTTTCGTGTCAGAAAATTCATTGGCGCGAAGTTGGTAGAAATATACGCCCGACGCAAGCGAAAAACGCGAGGCATCGAGAGAAAAGTGGTATGCGCCCGCGCTCTGACGCGCATTGACGAGCGTGGCGACTTTCCGCCCCACCACGTCAAAAAGTTCGAGCCGCACGTCGCTCGTCGCTGAAAGTTCATAACGAATGATGGTCGTTGGATTAAACGGGTTGGGATAGTTGCCAAAAAGTTTGTGCCGAATGGGCTTTGCGCCTTGCTCTTTGGGCGCGGAAGATTTCACGCCGAAGAAATAAATCAACGCTTCATCGATTAAGCCGCGCCACTGCCCCCACGAGTGTCCTTGGGGAACTTCGCGGTAGTAGAGTTGATAGGCTTTCGAGCGCAGAATGTCGCGCATTTGTCGCGCTTCGTTTTGTCCGTCGAAGAACGTGCCGAGCGTCATTGAGATGCGAATCGGGCGGCGCGCGGAATCTTGATACATCGTGAGAATTTGGGGTCGATACCAGAACGCGGGCGATTGAATCGCAATCAAGCCGAAGGTTTCGGGCGCGGCAATGCCGAAGTATGCGGAGTTCAAGCCGCCAAGCGACGTGCCTAAAATCGCTCTCGCGCTCGGCAAGGGATTGGTGCGATAGAGCGAATCGATGCGCGGCACGAGTTCATCTTTGACGAAGCGCAAGTATAGCGGATTGATGGGCAGTTCTTGCATACGTCGGTTCTGGCTCAAATTGCTGGGGTTGCGCGGGTCGATGAAAACCGCCATCACGGGCGGAATCGCGCCGTCGTGAATGAGATTGTCCAAGACGATGAGCATGCTGCCCATTTGGTCGTTGGCGTATTCGTGTCCGTCGGTTACATAAACGACGGGCAAGTTTGAAAGCGTGTCGTAGCCCGCAGGAATATAGACGCGATACTGCACGGCGTAACCAAGATGAGCGCTATTGATGAGTTGGTTTGGCGAGAACGCGCCCTGTGGGACATTCGGGCGGCGAATGACTTCGGGCGGAAAAACATAGTTCGGCATTCGGAGTTCGGAGTTCGGTCCGAAGCCGCTCATTTGTTGGAAGGCGTTGCGCGGGTCTAAAATCCACGTGTTGCCGTTGAGGACGATTTTGTAATCGAGCCTTGCGTCGCTCGGGAAGGTTTGCTCCAAAATCCAGAGGTCTGTGTCGCCAAGTCGCGTTCCGTTGGTTTGAACGCTACTGACGCTTCCCCAACTGTTGAAGTCGCCGTTCCATCGGACGCTATTTGCCGCGCCGCGATAAAGAAACGCGACGCTGTCGCCCATAGCAAACGGAATTTTGTTGGCGGCTTGAAGCGCGTTGAGAAAGTTCGTGATGGCGATGTTGCGGTCGTTCGGGTTGGGAAGCGCGATGATGCGGTTGAGCGAATCGCGAAAGGCGCGATACGACGCAAACTCTTGCGCCAGCGCGCTGGAAAGAGAAACGAAGAGAGCGAGAAGCGAGAGAAGCGCGAACTTCATTTTGCGAAGCATTTAAGCATTTTTAAGCATCGTGATTTACAAGTTTTTGCGCGGCTTTCAAAGCAAGAAACGCTATCATCGCTTCAATTTTTTGAGAACGACTCGCTTCCGCTCGATAGATTTTTCTTCATCAATATCTCCTCCGCATCCGCGACAACGAATTGCATAAACATCGACAAATTCCGTATGCGAAATGCGAAATTCTCCGTTTTCAAAATAAAGCATGTCGTATTGATTGGGTTCGGTTACAAACTCTTCCGAACCGCAGTTCGGACATTTATTCTTCGCTCTGAACGCCATATCGCTTGCCTGTCAGGTGGTAAAACCATTGATAAACGCTCGCATAATCTACGAAAGTAACGCGCTCGATCAATTTGCTTTGTCTGAACGTCGGGCGATTGATTTCGCGACCGAATTTCGCTTCGCGTTCTCGCTCGGCGACAATGTTGAAATTATCGGCATTTGCGATTGTAAGAAGCACGTCGTTGAATCTTAACAAGCCCGAATAAATTGGCGTAGAATGTTCCACTTCCCAAAATGAAACGAACTGATTTTGCTGAAGCCAAATCACGTCGATTTCGCTCACAATATTATCAATCGCGTTGTTGAAGCGCGGCAATCGCTCCACTACGCGAGCCCGATCCATAACGGAAAAATCGATCTCGCTTTTGTCTTTTTCGGGATACCATACCTCAAAGCCTTTGGCAATGCCAATCGCGCCAACGAGAGACTGAACTTGCTGATGGGACAAACTTGGCGTTGAAATCGCGCTTGGCGAAGCGCTCAGCAACGGATCCAAACTGAAATATCTTTCCGCGCTGAATTTGCCAATGTTCGCGAAGTAAATCTCTGCGCCCGTCGGCTTGAAAAAGATGAGGGTTTTGTATTGCCCGTCGTTCGAGGGTTCTGCGGCGAGAAAGTAGGCTTCGTATTGCTTAAACGGAATGAGCAAGTTGTTCTTTGCTTCATCGGTAATGAGATAAAGAAACGAGCGTTTGCCGCTCTGAATCAGGATATCGATATCCACCTTGCGAAGCCCATAAAACGCTTTTTTGACTTGCTTGCTGGGCTTGGAAAATTTTGGAGTAGCGGAAATAAACGATTGCATTTGCGGCAGGAATTTCAAAGAGAGATTGCCCATTGCCAATCTTATTCAATCGACCGAATTTGTCTTCAAGCGTCTTATGCGCTTCCTGAACATTTGGTTTCATCGTGGCATATCAGATTTTCGGCGAAGTTTGCGATTGAAGACATATTTTAGTTCGTAAACTAAACGTTTTATGCGCCTCTCAAAATTCGCTCTGCTCGCGTTCTTCGGGCTGATGAGTTCAAGCAACGCCGCCGCCGAAGCGCGCTCCGCGAACGATTCGTTGCGAGCGAGAGCGTTGATTGAATCCGCCAAGGCGGAGTTACAAAAAGGGAGACAGGCGCGCGCCGTCGAGTTGAGCCAAGAAGCCGAGCGGCTTGCGCCGAATCAATTCGAAACGAACTACATTTTGGGCGTGGCGCTCGCCGAAGCGTTTCAATACGGCGAGTCTGAACCGTTCCTGTTGCGCGCCGTCGAACTTGCCCCGAAAAATGTCGAAGCGCGAATGAAACTCGCCGCCGTTTCGCTCAAACTTGGCAAACAGCAAGAAGCCCGAAACGCGCTCGAAGCCGCGCTCTCCTTGCTCAACGCCGTGCTGAAAGCCAATCCCGATTCGGCGGAAGCGATTGAAAGCGTCGGCTTGGCGTATTTGATTTTTGGAGAATGGGAAGAAGTCGAGCAGGCGATTCAAAAACTTTACGCGCTTCGAAGTCCGCTTGCGTTTGATTTGTCCAAACGCATTGAAGCCTTGCAAACGCAAGCGAAAGCGGAAATTCGCTACCTCAAAGCCGTTCAGCGCGTCCGCAAAAAAGACGCGCAACTCTGCTTTAACATCGCGAGCGCCTATCTCTACCTGAAAGATTTTCCAAACGCGATTGAATGGTTCAAAAAAACGGTTGAACAAAAGCCCGACTACGCCGCCGCGCATCGCAACCTCGGAATGATTTACGCGCGCGAAAAAAAGTTCGACGACGCAATCCCCGCGTTCAAAGAAGCCATCAAATTCACATCGAGCGATTCGCCTGAAATCGTCGGGCTTTTCGCGGCGCTCGGCAACGCATTTCTCAACCTCTCGATGCTTGAAAAAGCCATTGAAGCCTTCGAAACCGCGATTCGTTGCGGCAATCAAATTCAGCAACAACCGCAAACGGAAATGGCGTATTCGCATTATGGATTGGGCGTGGCGCTCTTGCAATTCGAGCGCTCAATCGAAACCAAACTGCTCGCCAAGCCTTTGTATCAACGCCTCGATGCGATGGAATCGCGCTCGCTCTTTGAAAAGCCGCCCAAACTTCGCCGATACGACGCAATCCTCAACGCCTTCAAAAGCGCAACTGCCTACAAGCCCGATTTCGCCGACGCTTATATGACGATGGGCGTCGCGTATTTGAGCATCGGGGACGCGCGAAACGCCAGTTACGCTTATCGCGAAGTGGTGCGCTTGAAGCCCGATTACGCCGAAGCCTACAACGCCCTCGCCATCGCCTACGCCGAACAAGGCTACTTCGACGCCGCCGCGCAGACGCTTGAAAGCGCCATCAAGTTGAAGCCCGATTTCATCGAAGCCCATACCTCGCTCGGCAGAGTCTATGAACGGCTCGAACGTTGGCGCGACGCGCTGACGTGCTACAAAGCCGTCTTGCAGTTGGACGAGAACAACATCGATGCGCACTTCCACGCGGGAATGATTTATGTCCGATTGAAAGAAACCTTTCTTGCCTCAAAGCATTACTTCGCCTTGAAGCGACTCAGCCCATCGCTTGCCTCGCGGCTGTATCTCGCGATTCAAGAACCGTTGCGGTAGCGGCGGGTCAAACTTTGAAATCCGCCATCAAGAGTTCCGCCGCGAATTTGCCCGAAAGCGTAACCATCGGCGTGCCGCCGCCCGGATGCGCGCTCCCGCTCGCCAAATACAAGCCCTTGACCTTGCCGCGATTGCGCGGACGCAAAAACGCGCTCATTCGATTGTTGGACGAAATGCCGTAAATCGAGCCGCGAAACGAATTGAACTTCATCTTCAAATCCATTGGCGTAATCGCGCGCTCGAATTCAATCTGCCCGTCAAGGCTTGAAAAACCAAGCGATTTCAGGCGATTAACGACCAAGTTGCGATACGCGGTTTGGTTTTTCTCCCAATCGTAAGCGGGCGAAAGAAATGGCGCGTTGATTAAAACGAACCAATTTTCTTTGCCCTCGGGGGCTTGCCCTTCGTCGCTTTTGGCGGAAATGGAAATGTAAATCGTCGGCTCGCTGGGCATCATTTTTTGTTCGAAAATTTCCGCGAATTCTTTTTCGTAATCCGACGCAAAAAAAATGTTGTGATGCGCCAAACGCTCGTGCGTTGCGCCAACGCCCAAGCAGAGCACGAACCCCGAACACGACGCTTCATATTTTTCTTCGATGCGTTTTTCGCCGAGCAGGTTGGCGTAGGTGTGAATCGCGTCGTCGTTGCTGACGATGGCGTCGCACTCGATCGTTTCGCCGCTTTCAAGTTTCACGCCCGAAACTTTGCCGTTGGAGGTCAAAATGGCTTGGACGCTTTGATTGAAATGGAAGGTCGCGCCGAACTCTTCGGCAAGTCGCTGATACGCTTTGGCAAGTTGAATCATTCCCCCTTTGACATAGAATCCGCCGAAGGCAATCTCGACGAAGGGAATGACGTTGAGCGTGGCGGGCGCGAGATAGGGCGAAGAGCCAACGTAAGTTGGAAAGCGGTCGAGAAATTGCACCAGCCGAGAATCCTTGAAAAATCGGGCGTTGGCGGCATGGGTGGTTGAAAACGCATCGATGTGGAGCAAATCAAGCGGGTTGGATTTTAAGAGACGCGAAAAGGAGAGCGGATTGTAGATGAAATTTTCCGCTGTGGCATCATAGATTTTTTTCGAGTATTGGAAGTAGCGTTCGAAGTTTTCTGTTTCTGACGGAAACACGCGAGCAATTTCTTCACGAAGGCGGTTCAAATCGCAATACGCCGTAAACGATGAGCCATCGCTGAAAAAGTATTTGCACGCGCTTTCAAGCGGAACGAGGGCAAGATAATCGTTGAGATTGCGCCCAACGCTTTTGAATAACTCCTCAAAGACGAACGGCATCGTAATCAAAGTCGGACCTGCGTCGAAGCGATAGCCGTTGTCTGAAATCACTTCTTGCATTTTGCCGCCTGCGGTCGAGTTTTTCTCGAAGACTGAAACCTTGAAACCTCGATGGGCTAAGCGAATGGCGGCGGAAAGTCCGCCAAGCCCTGCGCCGATGACAATGACATGGTTAGGCATAGTAGGAAAAAGAAAAGCCTCACGAGAGCGCGAGGCTTTGTGTTCAGTGTAAGAACAAGCGGCTTACGCCGAGCGTTTCTTTTGGTCGTCGTAAAGGTAAATCGGTTGCGCGTGGCTCGTGATGACTTCCTTCGTGATGACGACGCTTTTGACGCCCTTCATTGACGGCAGGTGAAACATGATGTCGAGCATCGCATTTTCCAAGATGGAGCGCAAGGCGCGCGCGCCCGTTCCACGCCGCATGGCTTCTTCAACAACGACTTCGAGCGCGTCATTATCGAAGACCAAATCCACGCCTTCCATTCGGAAAAGTTTTTGATACTGCTTGGTGATGGCGTTTTTCGGCTGAGTGAGAATGTTGCGAAGGGCTTGTTTATCGAGCGCGTCCAGCGTGGTGATGACGGGCAAGCGACCGATGAATTCGGGAATTAAACCGAACTCGAGCAAATCTTCGGGCTGAACTTGATGAATAAGGTGCGAGCCTTCGCGCTCTTGTTTGGTGGGCGGGTCGGCGGCAAATCCCATTGAGCCTTTTGAGAGACGGCGAGCGATAACTTTATCTAACCCTTCAAACGCGCCGCCGCAGATGAAGAGAATGTTTTTCGTATTCACATTGACGAGATGCTGTTCGGGGTGTTTGCGACCGCCTTTGGGTGGAACGCCTGCAATTGTGCCTTCCAAAATTTTGAGCAATGCCTGCTGAACGCCTTCGCCTGAAACATCGCGTGTGATAGAGACATTCGCGCCTTTGCGGGCGATTTTATCGATTTCATCAATATAAACAATGCCTTTTTCGGCACGCTCCAAATTGAAATCGGCGGCTTGAAGCAAATGTGCTAAAATGCTCTCGACATCGTCGCCGACATAGCCCGCTTCGGTGATGGTTGTAGCATCGGCAATCGTGAACGGCACATCGATGATTTTGGCGAGCGTTTGCGCAAGAAGCGTTTTGCCTGTGCCCGTCGGACCGATAAGCATGATGTTGCTCTTATCAAGTTGCACGTCGTCATTGTTTTCATTGAGCCAATCCGACGATGTTTCAATTCGCTTGTAGTGATTATAGACCGAAACCGAAAGGGCTTTTTTAGATTTTTCCTGCCCAACAACGAATTGATCCAACTCCTCTTTGATGGAAGCCGGCGAGAGCAGTTTGGCGCGTCGATTGCCATAGCGGCGATTCTGAAACGCGCTCAAATCGTTGCGAATGATTTCAACAGAACTTTGAACACATCGGTCGCAAATGTAAGCATTCGGACCTGCGACCATGCTCGTTACTTCGTCGCTACTGCGACCGCAAAATGAACAATGCACGACGGCATCAAAAAAACCATCATTGCCAGACGATTTACCTTTAGCCATTCTTGATTAAGAGAAAAATTGATAAAAGTGAAGCAATAAGTTACGATTTCAATTCGTCTTTCCGACTGAATTTTTTTGAGACGAAGAGATGAAACCCGCAAAGTGTTTATTTTCATCGGCTAAGAATTGAGACCACAAATTTTCTCAACTCATAATCAATCGCACGCTCGTGATAGAAATCAACAACTTGAAAAAACGTTTCGGAAAAAAAGAAGTCTTGCGCGGCGTAACGCTTTCTATCAAAACGGGCGAAACGATGGTGATTATCGGGCGGAGCGGGTGCGGAAAATCCGTGCTTCTCAAACACGTGGTCGGGTTGCTGAAAGCCGACGAAGGCGAAGTGCGGATTGACGGACAAGTGATTTCAAAAATGAGCCAAGCCGAACTCTATAGCATTCGCACCAAGTTCGGATACCTCTTTCAAGGCGCGGCTCTCTTCGACTCCATGACCGTCGGCGAAAATGTCGGGCTGGCACTAAGAGAAAATTATCAGATGAGCGAGCAAAAAATTCGCGACGTGGTGGCTGAAAAGTTAGCGTTGGTCGGACTGCCGAACATCGAGCAGATGAAACCCTCTGAACTGAGCGGTGGCATGCGCAAGCGCGTTGGGTTAGCTCGTGCGCTCGCCACAAATCCTGAATACATTTTCTACGACGAGCCGACAACAGGCTTAGACCCAATTATGTCCGATGCCATTGATACGCTCATCAAAGACCTTTCTCAGAAATTGCGCGTAACCTCTGTCGTCATTACGCACGATATACAGAGCGTCTATAAGGTCGCCGATAGAGTTGCGATGATGCACGAAGGCAAAATTTATTTTCTCGGAAACCCAAAAGACCTTGCTGAAACCCAAGACCCCATCGTCAGAAACTTCGTCGACCGAAACTCCTTTCACGATGTTGCCATCGAGGGTGAAATCGAGCGGCTTCAAAAGAGTGCGAAACCATAACCCGCAAAATCTCGCTCCTGCTTACAACACGCGCACGCAATCAAATTTGCCTCTGATAAAAAAAATCTATATTCCTTTGAAAAAACGAATAGCCAGCACTGATGAACAACTACGCACATTACGACCTTCCCGAACCCGAAAAACTCTTTGAAGCCATTGGCGCATCAAAGGGGGTGGCGATTGGCAAAGTTTATTTATTTCATCGCGATAAAATCGAGGTCGAGGAAGGCGAACTCTCTGATGCTCAGATTGAAGCCGAACTCATTCGCCTCGAGACCGCCATCGAGCGTTCCGAAAAAGAACTCAATAAAATCGCAACGGTAACGGAGCAAAAAGTCGGTGTAACCTATTCGCAGATTTTCACAGCGCAAATCATGATGCTTCACGACGAAGTGATGATGAACGTTGTGCGCAATCGCATTATTCAAGAGCGCAAGCATGCCAGCGTCGTCGTCAGTGAAGAAATCGGGAAGTATCAACAAATTTTGCTCGCGTCAAAAGATGCCTCGTTTCGTGAGCGCGTCGACGATATTCAGGATTTGAAAGAGCGTATCATTCGCAATCTTCAATCGGGGCATCTGGTTTCGCGCATTGCCGAAGGCTCTATCGTGGTTGCCTCAATGCTCACCCCTGCGGATGTAATCTTATTCAGTCGTCAAAACATTTTAGGCTGTGCAACCGACGGCGGCGGATTGACTTCCCACGCCGCGCTGATATGCCAATCTCTCGATGTTCCAATGGTGGTTGGATTGCATCAACTCGCAGACCATGTTCAAACCGGACAAAGCATCATCGTTGATGGCTATACAGGCACGGTAGTTCTCAACCCAACGCCCGAAACCGTTGCAACATTCGAGCGCAAACAAAAACGCACAACGGTTTCGCAAACCACGATTGAAAAACTCGCCGTTGCCGAAACGAAAACCAAGTGCGGAAAACGAATCCACGTTTATTCCAATATCGACTTCAAAGAAGAAATCCCGGGCGTTGCCAAATACGGCTCGGAAGGCGTTGGGCTTTATCGCAGTGAAAATTTATATCTCTCAACAGGCAAACAGCCCTCAGAAGCCGAACAATATGATTACTATCTGCAACTCGCCGAAAGCGTTGCGCCAAAGCCGCTCACAGTTCGGCTCTTCGACATTGGCGGCGACAAACTCTTGCTTTCCTCTTACAAAGAAACCAATCCCAATCTCGGCTGGCGGGGCGCGAGAATTTTAATCGATGTGCCTGAAATTTTGGAGAATCAAGTCAGAGCGATTTTGCGAGCGAACATTCACGGCAATATCAAAATGATGATTCCGATGATTGCGTCGGTCGAGGAAATTCAAATGATTCAAAAGAGCGTCGCAAAAGTGAAAGCCGAACTCAAAAAGCAAAAGGAAATTGTCAATGATGAAATCGAACTCGGCACCATGATTGAAGTGCCTTCTGCTGTGGCGATGATTGAGGAGATTACGAAAATGGTGGACTTCGTCAGCATTGGCACCAACGATCTCATTCAATATACCCTTGCCGTCGACCGCAACAACGACATCGTGCAAAACCTCTACAACAAATTTCACCCTGCGATTGTGCGCATGGTCGGAAGCGTGATTCGAACCGCAAAGAAGAACAAGTGCGACGTTTCAATGTGTGGCGAAATGGCGTCGGATAAACTCGCCATTCCCCTTCTGTTGGGATTAGGGCTTGAATCGTTCAGCATCGTGAGTGCAAGCGTGCCGACCTTCAAAAAAATCGTGAGCGCAACAACGCTCGACGACGCAAAAGAACTCGCTAAAATTTGTCTCGCACTTCCGACCGCCGCCGAAATCGAGCAAGAGCTCAAACGCTTCAAAGTGTAGTCAAATTAGTTGGCTTTGCGATAAACGCGCACATAGTCGACCTCCATTTGCATCGGAAAGGTGCTGTCGTCAATGCCTTGCGCGCCGCCCCAATTTCCGCCGATGGCAAGGTTCAAAATGAGATGAAAGCGATGTGTGAACGGATAACCTTCCCATCCTAAATTTTCCCGTTCAAAGGTGAAGTATTTGAGACCATCGATGAAAAAGTCGATTTTCTCTTCCGACCACTCCGCCGCGTAGGTGTGAAACGCGCTCGTCGCGGGCGGAAGCATAAATGAGCCGCCGCGCTGTGTGCCATTCAGGTGATTAAAACTTTTGGTGTGAACGGTGGCGTGAATGCGCCCCTCGTCGAAGCCAACGTGTTCCATAATGTCGATTTCGCCGTTATCAGGCCAATACTGCGTGCCGAAGGTTTGTTGGTCGGGAAGCATCCAAAAAGCAGGCCAAGTGCCGCGTCCGCGTGGAAGTTTAATGCGAGCTTCAAATCGTCCATAAAGAAACCCTGGTCGCTTGCTCATCAATTTCCCCGAAGTGTAGTTGCGCGTTACGCCGTCAGGTCCGGTGAAGGTTTCGCGGTGGGCTTGAATAATCAACTTTCCATCTTCAATGCGCAAATTGCTTGTGCGTGCGGTGTAATACTGCGCTTCGTTGTTGCCAAAGCCATTTCCCGCGATTTCAACATTCCACTTATTAGCATAATCAATTTGCGGTCCGTCGAACTCATCGCCCCAAACAAACTTCCAGCCTTCTTTATCCAAAGGGTGTGCAGGGGTTTCGGTTTCGGTCGCAGAGTTTGAACAGCTAAGTGTGGAGAGAAGCATAGCAAGCGAGATTAAAACAGTTAAAAAGTAATATGCCTTCATTGATGGAAAAAGTTAATCGTGTAAATAGAAGATAAAACGGCAGAACAAACAATCCAACATCAAAATCTCGCACAGAGAACGATGTCTCAATCGACGATGATTTCCATCATGTCGTAGCCGACGCGAATGTGGTCGGGCAGTTTGGATTCCAATTCTGCATGCATGACTTCATGGCTCATGTGAATGAGGTAAGCGCGTTTGGGCTGAATGCGCTCAATGTAGGAGAGCGTTTCTCTTAGGCAGGCATGCGTCGGGTGTGTGGTATAGCGAAGGCAATCAATGACCATCACATCAAGATTTTTAAGTAAGGCGTAGCTTGGTTCAGGAATCGTTTTGCAATCGGTGATGTAAGCAAAATTTCCGATGCGCCAGCCGTAGATGTTGATTTTGCCATGTCCAACTTCAATCGGCACAACTTCCAACGAATCATTGAGTTTGAACGGCTCTCGAACCACATTCATCTTCAAGGCGGGCAAGCCCCACTTCAAATTTTCCGCTTTGCCAAAGGCGTAGCCGAACCGCGCCAAGACTTCCTCTTCGGACTGCGGACAAGTATAAAGATTGATGAGATGTTGTTGCGCGGTGCTGTATGCGCGAATATCGTCCAATCCGAAGAGATGGTCGAAGTGGTGATGGGTGAGAAGCACAGCATCAATACGCTTGATGCCCGCGCGTAACATTTGTTGGCGAAAGTCAATGGAGGTATCGATAAGAATTGACAATCCATTTGTTTCAACAAGTGCGGAACAACGCAGGCGTTTATCGCGTGAATCGGTAGAGGCGCACACCTTGCAAGTGCACATCGGAACAGGAATGCCCTGCGACGTGCCTGTGCCAAGTAGGGTAATTTTCATCGGTCAAATTAGGTTGGAACATCATTTCAAGATAACTCATCAGATTCAGGTAGCACGTCAGAAACTTTGGTGCGCACGGCGTCCTCGACGGCTTTGCGAACTTCGGGCGTCAGGAAAACGCCTTCCGTGCCGATTTCTCCGAGCGTGCGCGCAATCGTAGCGATTTTGCCTTCGACGGGAAGAAACTTATTGACGACCAGAATTTTATCTTGATGCACGCGACAGCCGCCGCCGATAAACGTCCCTTTTTCGTAACGAACGCGGTAGCCTAATTTTTTCGCCGCCTCTTCAAGTTCGGTGAGAATGTCTTGCTTTCGCATGGTTCTAAAAATTCAATGCAGGGTTAAAATGAAATTCCTGCTGTGAAACTGTTGATGTTGAAAAGATAATCATATCTATCCTCTGAATAATCGGAAATGGTATATCGCAATCGGTAACTAAACGCCACGCCGTAAGAGCCAATGAGCTTCGGAAATTGCAAAGCGGCATCGATGAGAAATCCGCGCGTGTTTCCCGCGACGGCACTGAAGCCTTGCGTGCCGAATCCAACGAAGGCTTCGCCTTTGGCGACGAAAATCATGCGTCGAGTGGAATAGTTGAATCCGCCGCCGCCGCCGATGCAAAGCGAAGTCAAGCGCGGGTTATCGCGTTCAACATTGCCGCGTCGGTCGGCTTGAATTAAATCGGCAATAATTGAAATCGCAATCATCGGCTTGAAGGCTTTG
Organism: Candidatus Thermochlorobacteriaceae bacterium; assembly: GCA_029263855.1. Taxonomy (GTDB): domain Bacteria; phylum Bacteroidota; class Chlorobiia; order Chlorobiales; family Thermochlorobacteraceae; genus JANWWM01. Next base: position 418,935 of record JAJUFC010000001.1, read on the forward strand.
CGATAATCGGTGAGTAAAAATTCGAAATCGAACTTTGCGCCGAAAGCGTTCAGCCCGACCTCTTCGCCGTCGACTTTGCGGTTGGAGTAATCAAAAAAGAGCAGAGAGTTATCCTGCCGAAGCAAGAACGAGAGAAGCGGGCGATTGAGAAAATACTGCACCTCGCCGTTGTTGCCTGCGGAGGGCGTGAAACGCGCCTGCGAGCCGCCAATTTCAAAACTGCGAAGCGTCAGCGGCACGAACACATCGTCCTTTGGACGAGCACCCGACGACTCGCCGAGAATTTGCGCACGCCCGTTTCCAACAAGAAGCAAACAAGCAAAGAAAAGGCAGAATAAGGTTTTCATAATTAAGATGTTCGGTGAACTTTGAATCCAGCTTGATGAATCGGGCGCACAATCATTTCTTCTACATCGACGTGCGGCGGACGTGAGGCGACAAACACGACGCACTCGGCAATGTCCTCACTTGTGAGCGGGGCATAGCCTTCATAAACGCGCTTGGCTTTTTCAGCGTCGCCGCGAAAGCGCGTTAGGCTGAACTCGGTTTCTACAAGTCCGGGCGAAACAGAACTGACGCGAATGTTTTTTCCGAGCAGTTCAAATCGCAAGGCTTCGCTGATGGCACGCACACCGAACTTGGTCGCGCAATACGACGCGCCGCCTTCGTAAGTCGCATAGCCTGCCACGCTTCCAATGTTGATGATGTGCCCTGAATCCACTTTCAGCATTGAGCCAAGCGCAAGCCTTATGAGCCGAAGCACCGCAAAAACATTCGTCTCAAACATTTCGCGCATGTCCGACTCTTGCAAGTTGGCGACTGTATCGCGCCCGCGTGCTAATCCCGCATTATTAACGAGCACATCAATATGTCTAAACTGTTCAAGTGCGTGCGAAATAAATTGCTCACAACTTTCTGCATCGGTTACATCGAGCCGAAGTGGCAAAACCCGAACATGATACTCGGCTGAAAGGGTATCGGCAAGTGCGTTCAATTTTTCTAAACGGCGCGCGCCAATCACAAGGCTTGCTCCCTCGCGAGCAAACGCCCTCGCGCATGCTTCACCAATGCCCGAGCTTGCGCCCGTAATCAAAACAACTTTTTTCGATAAGCGAGACATTCTTTGATTTTTTTGTTGAACAACAGAAAAAAGAAAAGAGCAAACAATATAGCGGCTGAAAAAGTCGTTGTCAATTACTGTAGTTGAGCGACTCGCCCTCGTCGAGAAGGGCTTTGGCGACGCTTTCGCCCGCCAACCAGCCCGTAGAATAGGCCGCTTGCAAATTAAAGCCGCCGACTTCGCCCGCCACATCGAGCACTTCGCCCGCAAAATAGAGATTCTCGACTTGCCGCGAGCGCATCGTTTTCGGATTAACTTCATGAAGCGCGACGCCGCCCGCTGAAACTTCTCCGCGCTCAATCGGAACTTCTTTGACATCACCTAAAAAATACTTCTTCGAAATCGCCGTCAGGCTTCGCCGCATTGGCTTCGAGAGGTTCTTCCATTTTTGTTCAAGCGGAACTTCGGCTTGTGCGAAAAGTGTCGGAACAATCGCGTTTGGCAGTCGTTCTTCAAAAAACGTCCGAACAAATTGCCCGGCGCGTGCCGTCTGAAACGAGATGAATTGCTGTTCAAGCAGTTGCTCTGATTCATCGGGAAAGCAATCGACGAAAAGGGAAACACGGTCCGCCGTTAAGGCTTCGGCGACATCGCGCGAAATTGAAAGGCACGCAGGTCCTGAAATTCCCAAATGCGTGATGAGCACATCGCCCTTGCGTGTGAGCTTTCTTGTCGGAGTTTCGGCAATTAACAGCGCGTTGCGAAGCGAAACGCCAATGAGGTCGCTTGGCGGCTTTTGTGTGAAGTAAATCGGAGCAAGCGCGGAAATCGGGTTGACGATGGTGTGTCCGAACATTTTGGCGAATCGCAGTCCGTCGCCGGTGGTGCCAGTCTTCGAGTAGGAAACGCCGCCTGTGGCGATGAGCAGATGCTCCGACTGAATTTGTGCGCCGTCGACATCGGCAACGAACACGCCGTTTTCTTTTCGGACGCTCTGAACATGGGCGTTCAATAAAACTTCAATCGAGTGTTCAGAAAGCAGTTCCTCGAAGACGCAGAGCACATCATCGGCTTTGCCTGAACGCGGGAAGATTCGTCCGTTTTCGCGCGTAAGGGTTTGAACGCCTTTACTGTGAAGCCACGAGAGTACTGTCTCGTTGGAAAGTTCAAAAAAGGACGGTTTGAGAAAGCGTTGTTCGCCTTGGCGGAGGAAACCTTCGGCAAGAACATGCATCATCTCGCCTGCGTGGGTGATGTTGCATTTGCCGCCGCCTGAAATGCGGATTTTAATGCCTAATCGGTTGTTGCGCTCGGCAATAGCGATTTGGCAAGCAAAGTCGGGAAGGTTGTTTTCCCGCAAGAGGGTTCTTGCGCCAAGCGCCGCGCACATGCCTGCCGCGCCGCCGCCAATAATGAAAAAATGAAAGTGACGCAAGTTGAAAATCCGATGCGTTGATTCTGAAATTTCAAGTTATTTTAGAAAACCCTTGTTAAAGTTACGACGCAATCCGTGCGATATGAAAAAAAATCTGTTGGAACACTACGAAGCATTTGCATTCAAATTCAAAGCCCTTGCGCACCCAGCGCGGCTTGAAATTTTGCGCTTGCTCAAAGAGCGCGAGTGTTTATGCGGCGAACTCGTTGGCGAACTGCCGCTTGCACAAGCGACCGTTTCACAGCATTTGAAGGTGCTTAAAGAAGCGGGCTTTGTTTTGAGCCGCGATACCGGCGCGTGCGTTGCTTATACGCTCAATCCCGAAGCGTTTGAGGAACTCAAAGAAGCGTTTTCGCTCTTTGAAGTTCAGGCGCAGTCGCGGAAGAATGATTTGCAAAAGAAGCGTATCACCCGTCATGGAACTAAAAACTGAGGTGCTTTTCCTGTAAAACGAAATGTCCGATAAGAAAAGAAGCCCCATCGATACGCTTTCCAAAATCACGGCGGTCGTCGTCGGTATGCTCCTGATTTTGCATTTGTTCAAAGATGTTGAGTTTGAGAAAGTCTTTGGTCTGATTGGGCAAATCGGGGTGCCGATTGTGTTGGTGCTTCTGCCGTATTTGTGCATCGGCATTTTTGATTCGATGGCGTGGAAAATTACGATTGAAAGCGTCAGCCAAAAAGTGCCGTATTTGCGATTGCTCTACATTCGTCTGTGCACCGAAGCCATGCTGATGAGCCTGCCCGGCGGCGCGGCGATTGCCGAAGCGGCGAAACCCTATTTGCTCAAGCGCGATGTCGGCATGGCAGTGCCTGAAGCGATTGCCATTGTCGCCGTCAAAAAAGGATTGCTGGGCGTGGCGCATGGGTTTTATTTGGCACTGAGCGCGACGCTCGGATTCAGGGCGTTGCGGTTGGTTTCAGAAGAAATGATTGGGTTTCGGGGGCTTGAATGGTTGGCATGGTTAGCCTCGATATTGATGTTCGTCATATTTGGTGGCGCGACACTTCTCTTTCTTTACGGCGGCATTTCACAACGCCTTCATCAACTTTTGATGGCGATTCCTATTGAGCGTCTGCGCGATTGGCTCTTGGAGAAAGAAAAGCACTTCATCGAAACCGACGCGCACTTCGAGCAATTTCATAACATCAAACGGCGCAAAGTATCGCTGGCAATTTTGATGTTTTTTATCGGGTGGATGTTCGAGACCGTTGATTCGCTCTTGATTTTGACACTTTTAGATGTCAACTTACCTTTTGGCGCGCTGATGTGCATGGAAACGACCATGTCGCTTATTCGAGCACTGTTGTTTATCTTGCCGGCGGGATTGGGCGTTCAAGACTACGGCTATGTGCTCTTCCTTAAATCGTTTGGCGTGCCTGATGCGGAAAGCGTGGGCGTTGCCTTCGTTTTGATAAAGCGGTCAAAAGAACTGATTTGGATTGTAATAGGTTATATCTTAATGGCGGTTGGCGGCGTAAAAGCGTCAGAACTTGCAGAGAGCGAAACGAGCAATAAATAGGCTCATGAAATAGGCTCATGAAATAGGCTCATAAGAGTTTTTCACTTAACGAAAGCAAAGCATTATGTCACGAAAAAAGATTTTCTTCATTTGCGGTTCTACGAATCAAACCACCCAGATGCACCAAATCGCCAAATGCCTTCCCGAGTATGACCATGTGTTTTCACCCTTCTACGGCGATGGGCTGTTAGACCTTCTCCGCAAATACAACATCGACCAAATGTCCGTTGCTTGTAACCGAATGGTGAATCGCTGTTTAGCCTATCTCAAACTGCACGACCTTGCCATTGACTATCAAGGCAAAAACATCGACGAGTATGATTTAGTCGTAACTTGCTCCGACCTTGTGATTCCTAAAAACATCGTCAACAAAAAAGTCGTGCTCGTTCAAGAAGGCATGACTGACCCCGAAAATTTTGCCTATCATCTCGTCAAAATCTTTCCGTTCTTGCCCCGATGGATTGCCAGCACCTCGACGACAGGGCTAAGCGACCTCTACGAAGTCTTTTGCGTTGCCAGCGAAGGCTATCGAGACCTCTTTATTCGCAAAGGCATTAAGCCCGAAAAAATTCGCGTAACCGGCATTCCGAATTTTGATAATTGCGTGAAGTATTGTCAAAACGATTTTCCGCACAAGCATTTCGTTTTGGTCTGCACGTCGGATTCTCGCGAGACGCTCAAATACGAAAATCGCAAAGCCTTCATCAAGCGCGCCGTCGAAATCGCCAACGGTCGACAACTCATCTTCAAACTTCACCCCAACGAAAATTTCAAACGCGCCATAAAAGAAATAGAAAAATACGCACCCGGCGCGCTCGTCTACACTTCTGGAAGCGCCGAAGAAATGATTGCGAATTGCGATGTGCTCATCACGCGCTTTTCCTCGACGGTTTATGTCGGTATGGCACTTGGCAAGGAAGTTTATTCCGACTTCGACCTTAACGACTTGCGCCGAATGACACCCATTCAAAACGGCGGCACGTCCGCACAAAATATCGCCAACATCGTCCGTGAATTGCTCGACGAAAAGGTTAAGCCGATGAAAGACGAAAAAATGCTCGAATTGCTCAATTGGATAAATACCTGAACCCTCGCGGAGTCGACCTAAAATTGATGCAAATAGGCGTGGGGGCATCGTTCTAATGACCACCATTCAAACTCAAATGTTAATCCTCAAATGTTAATCACGTTTGAAGGGATTGATGCCAGCGGCAAGTCGACCCAGATTCGACTGCTCAAGCAGTATTTGCATGCAAATGGCGTGGAAGCGTTAGCCTTGCGAGAGCCAGGCGGCGTTCCACTTTCGGAGCAAATTCGCACGATGCTTTTGGAAAGCAAAGAAGAAATGGGAAGCGTAACCGAACTGCTCTTGTTTTCAGCAAGCCGCGCCGAACTCGTCCGAACCCTTGTGTTGCCTGCACTTGAACAGCACAAAGTCATCATTCTCGACCGCTTCTACGATTCCACCACCGCCTATCAAGGCTACGGACGCGGCATCGACCTCAACACCATTTGCGCCGTCAATCAAATCGCGTCGCTCGGCATTGAGCCTCAACTGACCTTTTACTTGGATTTGCTCCCCGAAGACGCCATGATGCGCAAGTTCTCCGAAAAGTCCCTTCCGCTCTCGTTCGGAAAAAATGAAACGCCGCTCGACCGAATGGAAAGTTCAGGATTGGAATTTTATCGACGCGTACGGCACGGATACAAAACGTTGGTGCAAGAAAACCCCCATCGCTTCGTGGAACTTGATGCGTTGCAATCCATCAACGACCTTCACCGACAAATTACGGAAACCATGTGCCAACGCTTGCCTAAGTTGAGAGAGCGACTCTTACACAAGTGCCCATGAAAGCCAACCTGCTTCACTTTGAAAAACGATTTTTAGAACACTGCACCAAACGCCAACTTCTCGAGCATGGCGACCGCGTCTTGGTCTCGCTCTCGGGCGGCTCGGATTCCGTTGCCTTGCTCAAACTGCTCGTCGCCATTCAGCCGTTCATCAAATTTTCGCTCGCCGCCGCGCACTGCAATTTCAAATTGCGCGCTACTGAAAGCGATGCCGACGAAGCCTTCTCTAAAACGCTCTGCAAGGCACTCGGCGTAGAACTCTTCTCTAAAAAATTCGATACCAAACGCCTTGCCAAAGCCCGAAAAACGTCCATCGAAGAAACCGCGCGCAACCTGCGCTACGCATGGTTCGAAACGCTCATGCAAACACACGGCTTCAATAAACTCGCAACGGCTCACCAAAAAAACGATAACGCCGAAACCATTCTCTTCAACCTCTTTCGTGGGGCTTCGCTCTTGGGCTTAGCAGGCATTCCTGAACGACGCGGCAACATCATTCGCCCCGTCTTGCATTTGGAGCGCGACGAACTCGCCGCCTATCTGCGCGAAACCCAAACCCCGCATCGAACCGACGCATCGAATTTTTCCGACGACTACGACCGCAACTTCATTCGCCTGCGCGTCATTCCAACCATTGAAGAGCGATTCAAGCATAAGTTCTCGCAAAACCTCTCGCGCCTGTCCGAAAACGCCCTTGAACTGAACGCCTTTGTGGAATCGCACATCAAAAAAGTGATGAAGCGCAAAGGCTTATCGTTTGAAGCACGCTCGTTTGAAGTCGCCGCGCTCAAAAAACTTATGACCTTTGAGCAAAAAGAAATTTTCAAACGCGCACTGATGAAGTTGCATATTGAGCCGTCGGCGCAAGTCCTGTCAAGCCTTGTGGGATTGCTTCAAACGCAATCGGGCAGAAAAATCATACTGAATAAACACGTGTCGGTGATTTGGGAAAAATCGCATCTTGTTTTCGCCAATAACAGCCGCGCGAAAAACCGTTCAACTTCATGAAATACCTTGCGCTCGTTTTGGCTTTTGCTCCTGCGGTGCTGTTCGGACAACTGCGCACAGGGCTTGATGTGCTCATGGCGTCCGATTTTGCCATGCTCAAGCACAAGCGGCTCGCGCTGATTGCTAATTCAACCAGCGTCAGTTCAACGGGCAAATCGAGCACTGCGCTGTTTCAAAAACATCGCCTCGATTTGCGCCTCGTCTTCGCGCCCGAACACGGATTCCAAATTCTCGATGAAGCAGGCAAGAAAATTTCTGATGGTGTGCTTGCCAACGGTCTGAAAGTCATTTCGCTTTACGGCAAAACCAAAAAACCAACGCCCGAGATGCTCGCCGATATTGACACCATCGTCTTCGATATTCAAGACATCGGCACACGTTGCTACACCTACATTTCCACGATGCACCTTGCGATGCAAGCGGCAGAAGCGTGTCAAAAAGAATTTATCGTCTTAGACCGCCCGAACCCCATCGCGCCGATTGAGGCGGACGGAATGATGCTCGATACGGCGTTCAGTTCATTCGTCGGACTGGCGCGAGTTCCGTTCATTCATTCGCTCACGGTTGGCGAAATCGCAACGCTTATCAAGCATGAGGAATTGCCCTCGCTCAATCTGACGGTGGTCAAAATGGAAAACTATTCGCGAGAAAAGTTCGCCGACGAAGATAGCGCGTGGGCATCGCGGTTCGTGCCGCCATCGCCCAATATCCAATCCGTCAACGCGATGATTCTGTATCCCGCGACGGTTTTGCTCGAAGGCACGAACGTGAGCGAAGGACGCGGAACGGATTTCCCATTTGAACAAATCGGCGCGCCGTTCATTGACGGCGAAAGGCTCAAAAGGGAACTCGGCGCACAAAGCGGCGTTGAAGTCGTCGCCGTTTCCTTCGTTCCAAAGTCGCAGAAGGGCAAAAGTGCATCGCCGAAATTCGAGAGCGAAAAGTGTAACGGCGTGCGATTCAAAATCACAGAACGCGAAAAGGTTAAGCCGTTTGAACTCGCCGTCGCCTTGCTCATAGCGTTGAACAAACTGTACCCGAAATCGCTCGTTTGGAACGATGATTTCTTCGATAAACTCGCGGGAACAAATCGCCTGCGACAAATGATTTTGCGAGGCGAAAGCCGCGAAGCCATCTTGAACGCCGCCAAAGCAACCCGTTTGAACTTTGAGCGAAAGCGAAAAGAAATTTTGCTCTATTGAGCGAATTGGAGCGAATTGGAGCGAATTGGAGCGCCTTGTTTGTCATTCCGAGCGAAGCGAGGAAACCAAGAAGATATTCCGCGAATTTCTTACTTTCAACCTGACTTTCAGAAAAGCAAACACAGCAAAGGAGTGGAGAATGAACACGCCGTCATTTGACAAACTGCAAACTCAGTTGGACAAACTCGAATACCCCACCGCCTTTATGTTCAAGTTCATTGCGCCGCTGGCAGGGTTAATCCAACTGCGAAGCATCTTCGAAGGATACCCCGTCAAAGTCAATCCCTCGCGCAATGGCAATTACATCAGCATCACCGCCGAACTTGAAATGCAATCCTCAACGGAAATCATCGCCATTTACGAACAAGCCGCCAAAGTCGAAGGCGTGATTTTGCTTTAACGCTAATCCAACAACGCCATGACCATACTCATCACGGGCGCATCGACGGGCATCGGAGTTAGTTTCGCCGAAGAATACGCCAAGCGCAAGCACAACCTCGTGCTCGTCGCTCGCTCCGAAGATAAACTTCAAGCCTTAGCAAAACGCCTTTCCGACGCGCATGGCATTGTGGCGCAGGTCTTCGCGCAAGACCTCTCCAAGCCCAATGGCGCCGAAAAAGTCGTCCGATTCTGCGACGAAAAAAACTTGGAGATTGATTTGCTCGTCAACAACGCGGGTTTCGGAATGCTGGGCGAATTTCTCTCGCACGATGTCGCGCGGCTCGAAGAAATGGTAACGCTCAACGCGCTAACCTTGATGAAACTCTCGCGACTTTTTGCGACGAAATTCGCTGAACGAAAATCGGGCGGAATTATCAACGTGGCATCAACAGCGGCGTTTCAACCCGTGCCGAATATGGCAGTCTACGCCGCAACCAAAGCCTTCGTGTTGAGCTTCTCGGAAGCGATTGCGTTTGAACTCAAAGACAAGGGGATTCGCGTGATGGCGCTTTGTCCCGGCGGAACGGACACGCCATTCTTCGACAACGCCCAATATGAACGCTCCAAATTGATGATTCCGCTTGAAAAGCCCGAAGACGTGGTGAAAACCTGCATCGAGGGCTACGAGCGCGGCGAAACCGTCGTCGTCTCGGGCGCGATGAACAAACTGATGGTCAATTCAAGCCGATTCGTGCCGCGCTCGCTCGTAACCGCCATTGCGGGAAGCATCTTCAAGAAGTGAGAGCGTTAATTCGCCGCGTCGCTGCGGGCATTGTTGCTCTCATTCCCGCGCAGGCGGGAATCCACAAAAGGCTTTCAGAAGTAGCACCGTTTGCAAATCACGAGGCATTGATTAAATTTCCCGCAAAACTTTTAACCATAGCCAAATGGCGCGTCGCGCATTAACGATTTTCGCTCTGCTGATTTCATTCGTTCCCGTGCTCCTCGTTGCCGCGAGCATCGTTAGCAGTTTCGTTGCTATTCCCGACAGCGACCGCGTCTATGTGCGTTGGACGTCTCAAAACGAAGCCACCCTCATTCGCTACGAACTGTATCGCCAAACCGACAACAACGCGCCAACTTTGCTGGCGACGCTTTCGCCGCAAGGGAACAACCGAAACTATGAATTTATCGATATGTCCGTCGGCGGATTCAATCGCAACAGCAATCCTAACGACCCGCCCGTGCCACTCTCGCTTCAACGCCTCACCTACACGCTCAAAATCGTAACCGCCAGCGGCACCGCCGAACTGCAAACCCAAGTCGCCTTTCAAACCTCCACCACCCGTCGCACGTGGGGAAGCATTAAAGCCTTGTTTCGATAAGCCGAAGCCGACTTGAAACGTCAAGGAAAAATGCTATTTTCGCGCGCCAATCGCTTCAAAACGATGGCAAACAACAACTTTCTAAACCTCAAAACGCTAATTTCAACAAACGTATGAAAAGCATTCTCTCTCTTTTGACCGCGCTGTTGATTGCGGGCGGAATCTATGCGCAAGAAGCCAAAACGGCAAAGCCCGCCCAAGAAGCGAAGAAAACGGAAACGACCAAAAAAGCGGAAGAGCCAAAGGCTGACGCAAAAGCCAAGACCGACGCCGTAGCCGCGCCTGCCGCCGACGCAAAAGCCGACAAAGCCAAAGCCGCTGAAACGAAAACCAAAGCCGCTTCTGACGCAAAAGCCAAAGAAACCAAGAAAGAAGAGCGCAAAGAGCAAAAGAAAACCGAAGAACCGAAGAAAACTCAATAAGTTTGAGTTGCGGCAATATCAAGCGCGAGGGGAGAGCCATCTCCCCTTTTTTATTGCGTTCAACGCGATGAACTTATTTTGAAATGAATCGCGATTTTTTTATCATCGCCCATCAACAAAACAGCAGAGTCGCCAAAATGCCGCTTCGAGTTCTCTGCTTTACGGTCATTTTCTATCAACAACATCAACACCAACCATTATGAAGAAAGCGTTACTGTATTTCTTTTTAGCCCTCTTCACGACGAGCGGGCTTTGGGCGCAATCCGACAAAGCGCGCCGACTTCAAGAGTCTGAACAAATCAATCAGACTTTAATGAAGTATATCAACGGCGGAGAACTGACAAAATCTGAAAACGAAAGTTTGTCTCACCACTGGGAGCGACTGGCTGAACTACAGAGCATAAGTCAAAATAGAGGACCCGGTAACAGCGGAACTCCGATTACGCAGGTTGCAGGGTATTCTAGAACTGTGCTTACAGGGGGCACATATACAAATCTAACAGGAGGAACCGTTATTAGCTCGGATGCGGGGCTCACTTCTGGAAACTCCGATGATGGATATGCACATGTTACGCTCCCTTTTACATTCACCTACAATGGATCAAACTTTACGCAGGTTACTTTCTCAACAAACGGATGGATTGCAATGGGGCATATCGCACCAACAGCATCACAAGGTAGAACAGCAGGTAACCTCTTTACGACGACAATTCCCAATAACACAATCGCGGCATGGTTTGGTGATGGAAATGCAAACTTTGGAGTGACAGGACAGGGCGAAATGCGTCATGGAACAGACGGAACAGATGTTTATGTATTTGAGTGGTTTCAAGCCTCGGGTAGTGGCTTTAGTGTGAGCGCAACAAACAGAATTAGTTTTCAAATTCGGTTGTATGGACCTGCGAGTTCGGCGCCTGGACGAATCGAGTTGTTATACGGAGCGGCAACCGCAACGCCCACCACTGGAAGGTCAATAGGTATTGAGAACAGCGTAGGCGGAACAGGAAACTACATCAATGCGCTCAACGGTCTTTCGAATAGCACTACCACAGCGACGGCGTGGGTGGGAAATGGAAATGGTTACAGATTCAGCCCGCCGCTGCCGATTGACGCACGACCAACGGCGGCAACCCTGCCAGCAGGACAACTCGTTGCGGGCACGGGATATGACTTAACCGTAAGCATCAACAATGCAGGCACTTCAGCGATAAGCGCGGGTTACGACATCAGCTACAGCGTGAATGGCGGACCCTTTACGACCGCTACCGGCGCAGGACCTGCGCTTGGCGTTGGCGCAACCGAAACCTACACCTTCACGGGCGCGCAACAACTCGTGATGTCCAATGACGGCGGAGTGCCTGTCATTCGCGTGGCGGTATCTGTGCCAAGTGATGGAAACACAGGGAACGATTCAGCGATTTTTTCCAACAGATATTTCTTCCCGAACGAAACCGTTCTTCGCGAAGATTTTAATGCCGGATTTTCAGGTAACCCTGTAACCATCACGGCGCCGAATTGGCTGACCATCAACGCCGACGGAAGTACAACATTACCCTTTTTTATGATTCCGCCGACGGCTGGGTCAATTAACGCATTTGAAGGCAGTTCTATCGCCAATAATTTTCAGCGCGCAAATGGCTTTAACATCGACGACTATTTAATTACCCCTGAAATTTCAGGATACTCGCCTTCCACTGATACCGATTCGCTGATCTTTTATACGCGGCGCAATAGCGATTTTGCAGATTCAATTGATATTCGGCTTTCGCCGGGCATCGGTGTTCCCGCTGGCACAACCGCCGCAGATTTCACCATTCGGGTCGCATATATCGTCTCGCCTTTCACAGCGACCTATCAGCGGGTCGCCTTCAAACTTAACGATTTCTTGCCGGGCGGAACGACCAACTACCGCGTCGCCTTTCGTTACCTGCATTTTGATGGTGGGTCAGGCGGTAGTTCTGATATCTTTGCGATTGATGCGGTGAGCATTCGCCGCTCGCCGATTCCCCTCACGGCGTCAATCGGGGTGGCATTCGGCACGGAAGCGATTGCAAACGGCAGCGTAACGCCATCACTCCTGACGGGAACGGATTTTGAATCACTGCCCGTCGATAATGGCACGCGAAGCCGAACCTATACGATTTCAAACAGCGGGCTTGCGGGGCTTAATCTCACGGGTTCGCCTTTGGTGCAAGTTACGGGAGCGCACGCCGCTGACTTCACGGTTACAACTGCGCCATCTGCCACAATCGGAGCAGGGGGTTCAACCACCTTCACGGTTACCTTCAACCCGTCGGCTTCAGGCACGAGAAATGCGACGATTTCAATTGCGCACGACGCACCCAATACCAGCACGCCTTATACTTTTGCGGTGAGTGGCGTTGGCGTAACTCCGATTGCTGTAACTCCGACAGCCTACTTTAACGGATTTGAAAGTGATGCGCTTGGAACAACTTTTAGCGGTGGCTTGACGGAAGTGAACTTGGTAGGAGGGCTGATTGATTGGACGGTTATTCAAAACGGAACGGCACCTGCCAACACGCCTTTCGCAGGTGTGCGCCAAGCGCAAGTCAACACGGGATCGACGTTTGCAGGTGAAACGCGCCGATTGGTGTTCCCATTTTTCAGTTCAGCGGGATCGACAAACCCCGCTCGATTGGAGTTTGCCTTTTTCAAGAGCACGCTTACGGGCGCGGATTTAATCAATGTGTTGTTGTCAACCGACGGCGGCGTAACGTTCTCAACTGTGGCTACGCTAAATCGCGCAGGAACGGCAAATGCTTGGGAAGAGCAATCGCTTGACCTGACGGGCACGACGAACAACGCGGGCTTCCAAATCGCATTTGAAGCCGTGGGTTCAGGAGCCGGCGCCAACCGCAATATGTATATTGATAATGTGCGCATTTCCGTTCCGTCCGGTCCTGAAATCGGCGTAACGGGCAACGGCAATCCGATTACAAGCGGAAGCACAACGCCATCACTTGCAAACCACACCGATTTCGGATTTGTGAGTACCACTGCCGCACGTCCCAGCCCGAATGTGTATCCCGTGCCTACGACGGAAATCGGTCCGCTTGAAAAGAACGCGTCGTCTGCATCGGCAGAAGCAAAAGACAAAGGCGAATCGGCAGCACGTGTGAGCGTCAAGCCAACCGATATGCCCATAGCGAACGCGCTACCTGGAACGGTTGTGCGAACTTTCACTATCACCAACACTGGCGTTGATGTTCTGAACATTTCAAGCGTTACAATCACAGGACCTGATGCCGCAGAGTTTTCTATTACCGCGTCACCTTCGGCGACGGTTGCGGTATCTGGAAGCACGACCTTGCAAATTACCTTCAACCCATCGACTGACGGGGTGAAAAATGCAACGGTTGAAATTGCCAACGATGATGCCGATGAGAACCCATACACATTTGCCATTCGTGGCACGGGCATCACATCGCTTCCCACGCCGTATTTCCAATCGCTGAACGTCGATGGTCCAACGCTCACGAGCGCGGGGTGGACGATTCGCGAAGTGGCAGGAACGGCGCAAGTGTGGTCGCAAGTTTCAGGCGCAACACTGCCCAGCGGCGCGACGGGCTTTGCCGCTCGCGCGAACTTCTTCAGCGCAACGGCGGGCAACGTTGAAATTTTGCAACTGCCCTTCGTGAACTTGCCTTCGGGCAATCCGGTGCTGAATTTTGACGTGGCGTATCGGAGTTACTCAGGCGAAAACGACCAACTGGAAGTGGTGGTTTCGCTCGATGCTGGTCAGACCTTCACGACGGTCTACAACAAGTCTCGCAACTCTACGCCTTCGCTGGCGACTTTGGCAAACTCTACGTCTAATTTCACGCCCAGCGCGTTGAGCCAATGGCGGCACGAGACGGTGGATTTAAGTTCGCTTGCGGGTCAAACCGATGTGCTGATTGGGTTTCGCGCGACATCGGCATTTGGCAACAATGCGTGGATTGCCAATGTTACGATTCAAAATGTGCCGCAATTGGCAACGAGCAATGTTACTGCAAACGGGTCATTCGCGCAGTTTGGGTTGACCATCAACTTTACCGACTTTGGCGGCACGGGTGGAAACCTCTACTTCTCGCGCTTCAACAATGCGCCAACGAGCGATGCTACGACCGAATATGCAACGAATACATCGGCAACCGCGCCTGACGGTTCTATTTTTACGCCTGATGTCTCCGCGCCACGCTGGTGGACGGTTACTTACGATGGTCAAGTGCTCGCCGCCACGATTAACTACGATGTCTCGATAGACTATACGGGCGTTCCGGGCATCAATAATCCCGACCGACTTTACATTCTGCGCCGTTCAAATCGCTTCGCGTCGTGGGTGGCACTTCCAACGACGCGGTCGGGCGCCATTTTGACTGCGACGGGTCTGACAGGCTTTTCGGATTTTGGAATCGGAGGCGGAAGCGGCGACAACCCGCTCCCTGTGAATCTTGGCTCGTTCACGGGCGCGAACATTCCACGCGGCGTTGAATTGCGCTGGCAAACGGTCAGCGAAACCGACAACGCGGGCTTCGATGTGCGCCGCGCCGAGATTATCGACGGCGTAGAGCAAGAGTGGCTGACGGTAGCGTCGTATCGCACAACGCCGTCGCTCGTTGGACAAGGCACGACGAGCCAAGCGCACAACTATGCCTACACCGACCAAGGCGTGCAGGTGGGCAAAACCTACCGCTACGCCTTGCGCTCGACCGACCTGAACGGTACGATTCACGACTATCCGCAAACGGTAACGGTCGAGGTAACGCGCCTTGCGCCGAGAGTCTTCACCTATAAGCTCGAGCAAAACTATCCGAACCCGTTCAACCCCTCGACGCGCATCATCTATCAAGTTGCCGCGCCAAGCGAGGTGAAAGTGGAGGTGTTTGATATGCTCGGCAGAAAAGTCGCCACGCTGGTGAACGAGCGCAAGGAAGCGGGCGAGTATTCGGTGAACTTCAACGCACAAGGGCTCTCGAGCGGCGTGTATTTCTATCGCCTGCAAACCGAGAAGTTCGTTCAGACGAAGAAAATGATGTTGGTGAAGTAAGACAAGAGGTTAGGGATTGGAGGTTAGAGAAAGGGCGGGTGAGCAACTCGCCCTTTTTATTTGCGGAGAAGCGAATGAAAAAAGCGAAACGAGCGAAGCGTTCTTTTTTTGCGAGGGTTTAGGATTGCTTGGGTATGCGGCGCACGTCGGAGAGCGAGAGTCCAAGTTCTTTTGCGATTTGTTCGTCCGATAATCCCAATCGGCGCAAGAGCGGAACGGTGGCGAGTTTGCCTTCCAACTTGCCTTCCGAGAAGGCTTCTCGGTAAAATGCCGTGTCTTTCAATCCGAGTTCTTCTTGAATCTTCAACATTTTGCGTATCTCCTCTCGCGTTAAAGTTCGGAATTTGTAGGACAAAATTTGTTCAATCAAATTCAATTCCGCAACGGTCGCTTTCTCCGCGATTTTGCGCGCTCGCTCGCCCGCCGTTGTCTCCGAGGCAATCAACAGCTCAAACAACGCCGCCGCATTGGATTTTGATTCGGGTAATTCGTCCAAATATACTCGCTTGACGCTCTTCAATGCAAGCAAGTCGGCGTAAGGTTCAATCTGTTTTTGCTCTGCGCTTCGCGAAGGATACATCGCGATGGCTTGCCATTTAGCAGTGGGGTATTGTTTGAGATAGAGAAAAATTTCGGCGAAGAAGCGGGCGTAGAACTGCTCGTCTTGTTGGAATTGCGCTTCAACGAAGTAAACTTCGTCGTTTGGATTTTTGGGAACGAACACGCCATCAATGCGGAAGGAAGTCTCCTTCAATTCAACGGATTTGAACTCGTAGCGTGAAGCGTCGTCGGGGTTTCTGCCGATGAGCGAAAAAAAGCCTTGCGGCGCGAGTTGCAAGAGAAGATAAACCAGTTTATCGGTGCGCATCGCAGAATCGTTTAATCGTGATGCGGCAAGTTAGAATGAAACGAATGAGGGGCAAAAGGGCTTTTTAACGACAAACAAAAAACGACGAACAATGAACATCGCGATTTTTGGCGGCGGCGTCGCAGGCTTGACGGCGGCGATTCACCTCTTGGACAAAGGCTACTCGGTTACGGTCTATGAAAAGCGTTCCGTCTTGGGCGGCAAGGTTTCCGTTTGGAAAGATTCAGACGGGGACTCGATTGAATCGGGCTTGCACGTGGTTTTTGGCGGCTACAAAGAACTTCAATCCATCTTGAAGCATATCGGCGCGGAAGACGCGATTTTGTGGAAAGACCTCGCGCTCGTCTATGCCGAAAAAAATGGCAAGCAAACTTCGTTTGAAAAACAGAAAGGCTTGCCGAGTCCGCTGGCAGAACTGCTTGGCGGCTTGAAAACGAACGTCATCACTTGGCGCGATAAACTCTCGCTCATTCGCGGGCTTCTGCCGCTCTTGCTGTTTGGAAACGAAGACTACTTTCGCTCGCAAGACGACATCACCTACTCCGATTGGCACGCGCGGCGCGGCATCACCGAAAACGCGCTCCAACGCCTGTGGCGACCGATTTCGCTCGCGCTCAACTTCATCGAGCCGAACGTCATCTCCGCCCGACCAATGATTACCATCTTCAACTACTTCGGGCGCAACTACGAAGACGCGCGCTTCGGCTTCTTCAAAGCCAACCCCAACGACTCAATGATTGAACCGATGCGCCAATACATTTTGAAAAAAGGCGGTGTCATCGAAAACAACGCCCGATTGAAAGAATTTGCGCTAAACGAAGCGGGCGAAATTCAATATGCGTTGCTCGCCGAAGGTAGACGCATCGAAGCCGACGCATACATTTCCGCGCTTCCCGTTCATTCGTTCAAAAAAGTGATTCCCAAAGCGTGGCTCAAATACGATTACTTCAAAAATCTTTTCCACTTCGTCGGAAGCCCCGTCGCGAACTGCCAACTGTGGTTCGATAGAAAAATCACCGAGACGGATAACCTGATGTTCTCTCACGGCACGACCTTCGCGACCTTCGCCGACGTCTCCATCGCCGCAACGGACGACTACCAAGCGGGACAAGGCACGGCGACGGGCGGTAGCGTTTTGAATCTTGTGCTTGCGCCCGCGCATCACTTAATGGAGTTGCCAAACGATGTGATTGTCGAACAAGTGATGAACGAACTCAAAACGCTCTTCCCAAAAGCCAAAGACGCAACGTTGCTCAAATCGACGATCGTGAAAATTCCGGAATCGGTCTATAAAGCCGTGCCGGGCGTGGATAAATTCCGCCCCGACCAACGCTCGCCGATTGCGAACTTCTTTTTGTGCGGCGATTACACCTATCAGAAATATCTTGCGTCAATGGAAGGCGCGGCGTTAAGCGGCAGAGCCGTCGCAGAAAAATTAAGCGCGAAACTTCCGAAACATCGTCAAGTCGAACTCTTATCGTAATCAAAATGCCAACCTTTAATCTGCTTTCCGACATCGCAACCTACTGCGCCGAGAAAAACTGCTCGATTCCCGACGCGATGCTCGACTACGAACTCGCGCAAGGGCGCAGTTCCCGCGAGGCGATTCTCGCGATGCTCGACAAAACGCTCGCCGTAATGGAACAAGCCGTCGAGCAAGGGCTAACGCAACTGATGCTCACCAAAAGCGGCATGCTCAAAAATTGGGCGAAAACCGTCTTCGAAGCGAAGGTCTCGACGCTGGGCTTGCCGTTGCAGAAAGCCGTTGCGCGCGCGTTAGCGGTGAGCGAAGTCAATGCGTGTATGGGCAAAATCGTCGCCGCCCCGACCGCTGGCTCGTCGGGCATTATGCCCGCCACGCTCGTTACGATGCGCGAAGAGCATCAAATTCCGCGAGAAAAATTGATTGAAGGCTTGCTGGTGAGCGCATCGGTTGGATTGATTTTCGCGAAGAACAGTTCCTTCGCGGGCTCCGAAGCCGGATGTATGGGCGAAACGGGAAGCGCGGCGGCAATGGCGGCTTCCACGATTGTGTATCTCTTGGGCGGAACGATTGAGCAAACCTTCGAGGCGGCGGGCATTGCCCTGAAAGGCGCGATGGGTTTGGTCTGCGATCCTGTCGCAGGACTTGTCGAAGAACCGTGCGCGGTTCGCAACGCGATTGGCGTGGCGAATGCTTTTACGTCGGCGCAAATCGCGCTGGCGGGCGTGAAGAGTTTGATTCCGCCCGACGAGGTGATTTTCGCGACGAAAGAGGTGGGCGAGTTGATGTCGCCCCGCCTGAAAGAATCGGCGTTAGGCGGACTTGCCAACGCCAAAACCGCGCGCGAGATTCAAAAGAAAGTCTTTCGCTCCGACGACGTGAAACTCATCGGCGAGTGAGACTATTTCGTGGGCGTGATGTCCGCGTAAAGTTTCGCGGTTCTGCCGAGCGATTTTTCAAGGTTGATTTTGGCGACGAGGTAATCATAAACGGCTTGCAGATAGTTGCCTTTGGCTTGGGTGAGCGCGAGTTCTGCGTCGGTGAGTTCTAATGCAGAACCAATCCCTTGCGTTCGACGCAGGCGCGTGATGTTGTAAGAGCGTTCCGCGCTTTGCACCGTCGTAGCCTGAACTTGCAACCGCTTCGTCGCTTCGTCCAGCGTTGAAACGGCATTCTTCACCTCGGCGCGAATGTTCTCCCGCGCGTTCTCGTAAAGCGTTTCTGATTTCTTTTTTTCAAGTTTGGCTTGTTGGACTTTCGCCGATGTCTGCGTGTAAGTGCCCGTAATGAGCGGAAGCGAGAGCGGAACGGAAAGTTGCAACCCTACCGATAAATTGTTGCCCCAACTGTATTGGTCGAATTGAAAATTGTTGGCGAGCGTGAGGCGTTGGTATTGCGCTTGCGCGTCGAGCGTTGGCAGGAAGTTGGCGATTTCCGCGTCGACTTGCGCTTCGGCGACGTCAATCTGCAATTTGAGTTGGCTGACTTCGGGACGATTTTCAATCGCTTCGCTGTATGCGGTCGCGAAGTTCAAGATGGGCGGATTGCCGTCGAATGTCAGCGAATCCGTCAAAACGAAATCGTCGGACGCGCTCAAGCCGAGTTTGGTTTTCAGCAAGGTTTTCGCGACGTCGACGAGGCTTTGAGCTTTGATGAAAGAGGGTTTAAGATTCTCGACATTGACGAAAGCGCGAAGCGTGTCAAGGTCGGCGGCGAGCCCTTGTTTGTAGAGGAGGCGCGTATCGTTCAAGGCTTGTTCGCCGCGAGCGATGCTTTGAGCCAAAAGTTTGGTTTGTTCTTGCGCGATGAGGACGTCGTAGTAAGATTTTTTGACGTCGGTAATCACGTTGCTTCGGGAGGCTTGATACGACTGCTCGGTGAGATTTTTAATCGTGCCGGCAATGCCAATCGCGGTAAAAATTTGCGGACGGAAAATCGGCTGTTGAAGCGTGAGAGAGGCAGTGTAACTGTTAATGTTGTTCAGTTCAATCGCCGCGAATCCTGAACCGCCGGAACGCGCCGCGCCGCCACTATTGCCGCTCATTCCGCCCCCGGTCGGAAATAAATTCGTCGGGAAAAATTGAGTTTGGCGGAACGAGTGTCCATATTGAAAGTCAAAGGAAAGTTTGGGCATTGCCAACCCGCGCGCTTCGCGAACGCCTTCGGCGGATTTTTCGCGGTCGAGTTTGGCGGCAATCAGGTCGCGATTGTTTTGAAGCGCGAGCGAAACCGCGTCGCTAATGGAGAGCGCGCGGGGTTGAGCGACGAGCGACCAACTAAAAAGCAATCCCAAAAAAAGTGAAAGCGTCTTTTTCATCGTTTATGTGCGATTGATGAAGCAAATTTAGGTAGAAAAATGACTGTGAGTTAGAAAATGACTCGCGGTCAGTAAAACGCTTTGAAGGGTTGAAAGTTTCAGAGCGAAAAAGAAATTTGCGAGTTAGGGGAGAATTGCTATCTTTGCGCCTCAAAATTCTGCGGTCACTCGTTGCCAAACGAATTTTGAAAATGGGGATATAGCTCAGTTGGTAGAGCGCTTCAATGGCATTGAAGAGGTCAGGAGTTCGACTCTCCTTATCTCCACAACGGTCAACCGTTCAGGTTCAACCGCGACAGGGTCGCCCCAATAAGTGCCTAATGAATTGACCACGGATATTGACCTCGCCATGACGGAACTCTTCTTCCTGATAACAATACTATTCGCCATCGCCTTCTTCACGGGAACGGAAACCGCCTTCATTACGGCAAATCGTGTACGCCTCAAAATGTTTGAGCGCAAAAAACTCATCGGTGCATCATTAGCCAATCACTACCTTTCGCATATTGAAAAAGTCCTCTCTTCAACGCTGGTTGCACGTGTGCTATTCTCTGTGATGTTTGCCATGCTTCTCTCAGGGCTCTTTGCCCAATTTTTCGGACGAAATTCCATTTTAATTGATACGCTGATTACGGCGACAGTGATTGTCTTTGTTGCCGATGTGCTGGCAAAGCCGCTGTTCAGAGAACTTGCTGACTATGCGGTGCTGATTTGTGCGCCGATTCTGCGCTTCTTTCGTGTCATGGTTTTTCCTCTGATTCTCTTTTCTGAATGGACGGCGCGACGGTTCGCGGCACTCTTTGGTGCGTCGCTTCCGAGCACGACGGAATTTTACCGCAAACAAGATTTTGAAGTGCTACTTCGCGAAAACTCGTTGGCGGAAACGCAACAGAAAGACGTCGAGATCATCACCAATGTGCTCACCATCAGCGATGTGCGTGTGAGGGAATGCATGGTGCCGCGCACGGAAATCGCCGCGATTGAAAAATCATCGGCGATGAAAGACGTGCTTCAAAAGTTTGAAACATCAGGCTACTCGCGACTGCCCGTCTATGATGAAACCATTGATAAAATCATCGGAATTGTTGCCGTGCAAGACCTTTTCAAGAAACCGAAAAGTTTAGAGAGCATCACAAGAGAGGTGATGTTTGTGCCTGAAACCAAAAAATCGGTCGAGCTCTTATCGGAATTTCTGCAGACGGGACAAAGCACTGCCGTCGTGGTTGATGAATTTGGCGGAACAGCAGGATTGATTACTGCCGAAGATTTAATCGAGGAACTTGTCGGCGATATTCAAGACGAATACGACCAAGACGACGAAGTCTTTCGCGCACTTTCCGAAAATACTTATCTGCTCAGTGCACGCTTAGAAATTGAACGCATCAACGAAAAATTCGCACTCGGAATCCCAAAAGGCGATTATGAAACGCTGGCGGGTTATATTTTAGCGAACTGCGGACGCATTCCGAAACAAGGCGAAATCATTAACATTGAACCGTTTTCAATCACCATTTCAAAGGCGACGAAAACTAAAATTGACGTCGTGAAGCTCACGCGCAAAACACCATAACCACTTTAATTCAAACCAGACCTAAATGCATTAATGCCTGACGAAAAGTCGCTTCTCATTGATTCACTTCGACAGCTGCGCCTCTTAGAACGCTCGCAAGATTCTACGCTCTACACGGGGCGTTCTGCAATTTCAATTTGGACGGATAAAGTGTTTGCGCCTGAACTGCTGTGGCTGTTTATCGGGGCAGTGGTGCTTTTCATTGGAGGATTGATTTGCGCTTATTTGCTCTACTTACGTGCGCAACGCGCCAAGCGCAATGATAGCCTGCAAGCAAAGTCGCTTCGAATGGCATCGGCTGCATTGTTCGCGCTCGCAAGTCAAGGCGGATTTTTCATTCTGGCAACCCTTTCGCTTTCAAATGTTTTGCCGTCGCAATTTTACGGACAACTCTATTGGCTCGGCTGGCAAGTCTCGCTTCTTTGGTTTGTCTTCTTTGGATTTCTCTTTGCGCTTGGATTTGTGCGCGATAAAAAAAGTTACGACGTCTATTTCATTACAACCCTCCTGTTGCTCGCGTTTTTTTTAATGATTGGCTATAACGATTGGACATGGCGACAGATATTGAGCCTCTTCAACGCATCGGTGCGCTACAATATCAGAGCCGAAATGCCGTTCTCACTCGGAGAAGAGCATCTCTGGCTGAAATTCAGCAAGAATACTTACTACGCTATGTCAATTCATTTTGCGGCATGGATTGTTGCGTTCGGTCTCGGCGGCTATCGCATTTACCGACGAAGCAAAGCCTATCAAGATGAGAGCGCGCGCGGGGCCTCATTACAACTTTCCTTCGCGATGTTTCTTATTGCAGGGCTTGGAGCAATGCTCTTTGCACTTCTTTACGCAAGTCCGAAGAGCCTTTTCGCTTTGAACATCGCCGCGTCGCTGATTGCGTTGGGCGTTTTATTTTATGGCGTAAGAGCCGTGTATCGGCACGGTCGTTATCGGCGCGTTTAAGAAGATTTAAGTTTAACAGATTGCATTAACACTTATCACAACGGATTATGTGCGGCGTGTTTGGGATTTTTAACTCGGAGTTTGCGGCGACAGAAACCTTCTACGGACTTTATTCGCTGCAACATCGCGGACAAGAGGGCGCGGGAATTGTGG
This sequence comes from Candidatus Thermochlorobacteriaceae bacterium, assembly GCA_029263855.1. Lineage (GTDB taxonomy): Bacteria > Bacteroidota > Chlorobiia > Chlorobiales > Thermochlorobacteraceae > JANWWM01. The sequence goes on from JAJUFC010000001.1 coordinate 441,600, forward strand.
TTTCCGATTACGACGACGAAAAAAAGAAAGCCACCTTTCGCATTGTCAAAAACTTCGGACTTGTCTCCGAAGTCTTTCGCGATGAACGATTGCTCGAGTCCATGAAAGGGCGTGCGGCAATTGGGCACAATCGATATTCAACGATGGGGTCGGCAAAAACGTCGCAAAATGTTCAGCCGTTTTTGGTCAATTACAAATCGGGGCATCTCGCGCTCGGGCATAATGGCAACCTCACCAACGAAAAGCCATTGCGTAAGAAACTCATCGATGAAGGCGTGTTGTTTCAAGCTACCTCCGACAGCGAAATTATCCTGCATTTGATTGCGCGAAGCAAAGCCACAACGGTTGTTGAGCAAGTCTATGACGCCCTCACGCAAATTCAAGGTGCGTTCTCGCTCGTTATTCTCACCGATGAGCATCTTATTGCTGCACGAGACCCGTTTGGATTTCGTCCGCTCGCGCTCGGCATGCGTGAAAACAAAGACAAGCACGGGAAAAAATTGAAACCCACCCTTGTGGTTGCAAGCGAGACGTGTGCGTTTGACATCATCTCTGCCAAATACAAGCGCGAAATTTTGCCCGGCGAAATCGTCGTCATTGACAAAGACTCGCTTGAAACGGGAGAAGTAAAATCCATCTTTCTGCCGAAGTCCGAGAAAAAGGCGCGATGTATTTTTGAGTATGTTTATTTCTCGCGTCCCGACAGCACCATATTCGGCGAATCGGTTGATAAAGTGCGCCGCAAGTTGGGAAAAAATCTTTCGCACGAAGGCGGAATGAAGCCAATCGGCGACGAAAAGTATGTAACCGTCATCAGTGTTCCTGACTCTTCAAACACGGCGGCATTGGGATTTGTAACTGAGAGCAATAAGCAAGGAAGCGCGGCGCGTCTGGAATTGGGATTGATTCGCAATCACTACGTCGGAAGAACGTTCATTCAGCCGGGCGAGCAAGAGCGCGGCTTGAAAGTGCGTTCAAAATACAACACAGTGCGCGGCGTCTTGAAAAATCGGCGCGTTGTGGTCGTCGATGATTCCATCGTGCGTGGCACCACTTCCAAAATGCTGGTTCAACTTCTGCGAGAAGCGCACCCGAAAGAAATTCATTTGCGCATCAGCTCGCCTCCGATTACGAACCCATGCTTTTATGGAATGGACTTCCCGACGAAAGAAAAACTTATCACGAATCAAGTCGGCGGCGATGTCGAGAAAATCCGTCAAGAACTCGGCGTCGATTCGCTCATCTATCTTTCCATGAAAGGCTTGCTGGCAAGCGTGCCGAAATATGAAGATGAAAAGGGAAGTTACTGCACGGCTTGTTTCAGCGGCAATTATCCCGTGCCAATTGAGGAAGCCACAACCGATAAAGAAAAAAACGACGAGTGAAAACAAATGCGGCGCATCTTCATCAATGCGCCGCTGAAATCTCTCAACAATCTGATAGTTTAATTTCTAACCGAAGCCGATTCGCTTGCGAGTGTATATCGCTCGATATCACTTCGCTCAATGTGCATGATTCCGCCTGACTTTAGCTTCAAACGCAAATACCCGCGTTGTGTATCGTCCAACAAGTAGCCTTCAACGGTTGATCTGTCTTTCATTGAAACGCTCACAATCGGCATTTTAGCAACATCAATTTTTGTATCCACAGGCGAATCTTCACCATTCAGTCTTGCGATAACATTATTCGACAACGTTTGTTCAAGAAATCCGTTGCTTTTCTCGTCAGATAAGAGTGCGATGTTTAATTGAAATTTATTGTTGGAAATCGGCGCGATGTTAAAGCGAAGCGAGAAAGATTTGTTGTTGGCATCGAGAGACTTGTCAAATAAGGCGAGGGCAGTTTGCTCGTTTATTACAACAGGTTCAGTCTGAATGACACCACGTTGCTTATCGGCGAGAGCAACGGTAAAGCCTTCCGATTGAAGCGTTGCAAGCGATGTTTCAAACAGGCGGTCAGAAGAACCGTTATAGATGTAGGTGAGCGGTTGCTCGGAAGTGCTTTGGCGCAGTTGAGCGCAACCTGTGAAAAGCAAGGCGACAAAAAAGCCAATAAGAAGCGTTGACTGTTTCATAACAATGAATTGATTTAGATAAGTTGATTGATGCAGAATGTGGTCGAGTAATAGACGATAGCCATAAATGCTTATCAGATAAGCGATGACAGGCATAGCATACGAAAGAAGGAGAAACGGTGTTACAGCGGAGAGATTTCTTTTTTGTTAAATATGGACGGAGTGGGGGATATAAGTATTGAAATGCTTGTCAGCGAAAGAGCGTCAAAAAGTGGCTTACATTTCAAGATAGCGCATGAAGGCTTGCGCTTTTTGAGTAAGGTCTTCTTCGTAGTCGTTGGAAGCGTTAGAGTTATAGGTGATAAAGTAGCCATATCGCTCCAATGTGCGTTGAAGGCGGAATCCATCGCGGGTTTGCACGCACATCGTAATGCGTTGTGCGTTGTCATTGTCAATAGAACGCCGTGAGGCGATGCTTAAAACGGTTGTTTCGTTTTGCTCAATAAGTCGAATCATATCCGACATTTTGAACTTCGAAAGCGGAACTTCAACTTCCAAAAGGGAGGCATCGTCCGAAAAATAAAAGTCGTCAAAAAATTCTTGCATGACGTCGTCACGAAGCACAACGCCGTGATAGTTCATGGCTTTATCAACAACAGGAAGAAAATCGTGCTCGATTTTTCCGAAATGCTTGATGGCGTGATACGGGTGGTCGTTAAGGTCGAGCGTCAGCGGGGCATAAAGCGTAAAAGATGAAATCGGGCGATGAAGATTTTTTTCGCCTGCATCGGTGAGCATTTCAACATCGCTCTCTAAAAGCGTGCCGATGAGTTGGTCTTGTTTGAGAATGGGTAAGCCGCCGAGTTTAGTTTCTTGTATGAGCAGTGCGGCAGTTGCAAGTTTATCGGTCGGCTTCAGCGTCGGAATATCGGTGTGAAGAATGAGTCGGCTCATAGTCTTGACGGTTTAGAGTTACTTCAAGCGCGGTGTATCATCGCCGCTGGTTCAATGTCGGGACTGAAAAGTATTTTTGCAAATTGATGATTGAATTGAGATTTCTAAGATTCAATTTTCTCGACTCGGCGCATGTGTCGTCCGCCTTCAAATTGTGCATTAAACCAATTCGTCAAACATCGTTCAACTTGTTCCGTGCTTAAAAATCGTGCGGGCAGGCACATCACATTGGCATTGTTGTGCTCACGTGAAAGATGTGCGATTTCTTCATTGAAAACAAGTGCGGCGCGAATCCCTTTAATTTTATTGGCGACGATAGAAACACCGACGCCACTTCCGCAAAGCAAAATGCCTTGTTCGGCTTCGCCTTGTGCAACGCTGTGTGCAACGGCTTTGGCAAAATCAGGATAGTCGACCGAATCAGGCGAGAATGTGCCTTTATCAATGACTTCATAACGATGTTGCGAAAGCCAATCAGCGACAAGTTTCTTGGCTTCGTAGCCCGCGTGGTCGCTTCCGATGGCGATTTTCATGGCAAGTCTTGGTTTTTAGTTTGAGAAGTTACACGATTAGCGATTGCGATTCGCTTCAATCGGCTCGGAAAGTTGCTTCGTATTTTTTTTCGGACGGTTGAGCCATTTGTTTTTTCTGTTTGATAGAATCTGGTTTGAAAGACGCATCATATCCAACTTCTTGCGTGGAGACGCTTCTGCCGAAAATCAAACTTTGAAACAACCCAAAGAAACCGCCCAAGTATGCGGCGCAAACGACGGCGTAAAACGCAAGTTGGACGGGCGAGTCGATGCGACCATAAATCGCCGTCAATACTTCATGCGCAATCGGGGTGCAAATCATTTTCGTAACCGCGCCTGAAATCGCTCCTGAAAGAATACCCGCAAAGCCATACCATAAAATTCCGCCCTCACCGATTTGACGCGCAATGTATCGCGAAAGCGTTGCGAAAAGCACGCCGAAGAGTGCACCAAAAACGAAACCGTAGCAAGTGCCGTTGTATGAGCCCGTGAAAAGCGTGAGCGTGAAGGCACAAATCAAGCCAAAACCGACGGCGTAAAGTGCCATGCGTGCATACTGCGAGGGTGTCTTTTTATCTCTTGTGATGGAATCAAACCAAGTGCGTTTCTTCATTCAAGTTCTTTGTAGTTAGTGTTAAGGAAGTTCGAACTGAATAACTAAACGGCGATTATCTTTGCTTCGTTCAAACAAGCCAAAATCAGTCGTCCGATTAGCACGAAAACATTAACACAAAACAGAGGGGCTTGAAAAAAGGCTTCAACACAAAAATGTTTATTGAGAAATGATAACAGCACTTCGCGCCGTATTGGAAAAAGAATTTTTGCTCGAATACCGAACGCGATACGGAGTAAATACAATCCTGCTCTTTGTTTTGGTCTCGGTGTCGCTGATTGTCTTTTCAGTATCGGCGGAACTTCTAACAAGTGAACTCACGTCGGCGCTCTTTTGGAACACGGCATTCTTTGCGGCACTTTCAGCGATGCAACGCGGGTTTGTCAGCGAAGTGGAGCGCGGCACGATGCTCTTTTTGAAACTTTCGGCAACGCCCACTGCGATTTTTCTCGGAAAACTCATCTACAACTTTTTGCTCTCGCTTCTCGTCAATGCCGCGATTGCGGTTCTCTATTTGGGATTGCTTTCGCTCGTGATTGAAAATCCAACCATTTTTCTAACAACACTTCTGCTTGGAAGCGCGAGCATCTCGATTGTGCTGACGCTCATCAGCGCGGTGGTCGCCAACACGTCGGCGCGTGGTGGCTTGTTCGCGGTTCTTTCTTTCGTGCCGCTGTTGATTCCGATTTTTATGACGGTTCGCGCCACACGAATCGCCACACAAGAAGACGCACCGTTTTTTCGGGCTGAAACCGAACTGCAAATTCTCGCCGCCTATACGCTCGTCATGTTTTTCGTTGCGCTGATGCTCTTCGAGTTCATTTGGGAAGAGTAATCGCAACGAGCCGCACGAAAATGCGTAACTTCAATTTGCAAAACTCACGACTGGCAAAACTGCGCTGAGGCAATCGCTATGCCGAAGTTCAGGCATAGAGGAAAGTCCGAACATCACAGAGCAAGGCGCTGAACAAGGCAACGCTTCGGCGTTGCGCAAGTTCAGGCGGGCAGGAGCAATCCTCGCTCGACAGATAGCGCAACAGAAAGCAAACCGCCTCGCTTTCAAAGCGGGGTAAGGGTGAAACGGTGGGGTAAGAGCCCACCCTCGTTTGTAGCGATACAAACGCGAGGCAAGCCTCCCTGATGCAAGGCGATGTAGGAAGGCGTAGACTTCGGTCAGAAAGGTTGCTCGCCTGATGAGCTGTTGGCTCAACGCTTTCGGGTGCGCCGCAATAGATAAATGATTGCCTTCGCTCTTCTGCCTTGTGCAGAAAGGCGAAAACAGAATTCGGCTTACGTGCGCAGTTTTGCTTTTTTATTTCGAGGTTTGATTCCTCAAAGCGTGATGCGTAATTTCCCGTAACAAGAACGACCTGAAACTGCTAACTCGAACATTAAAAAATGAACCGCCTAATCTATTACTTCAACCTCGTTCGACTTTCCCTTTTTCAAATCTCCTTCGGAATCATCTACGCCATTCTCACTGATACGCTCAACCGCGTGATGACGATTGAACTCGGCATCGCCGCGTTCATCGTTGGCGGATTGATTGGCATACGCGAACTGATGGCGTTTCTGGGCGTGAAAATTTGGGCGGGAAATCTCTCCGACAAAACGCACTTCTTCGGCTATCGCCGCACGCCGTTTGTGCTGGGCGGCTTGCTCATTAGCGCCGTCGCCTTCTCGCTCATCGCGCCCGCCGCGTTCAAAATGCAAGAGAACTTTTGGGTGAGTTTGATTGAATTGATGGCGATTTTCACCGTGTTCGGAATTGGCTATCACGCCTCGCTGACGACTTACTACGCACTCATTTCCGACTACGCGGGCGAGAAAAATTTGAGCAAAGTTGCCGCCGTCAGCTGGTGCTTGATGGTACTAACGGGCATTTTTACGGCGGTGGCGATGTCGACCTATCTCAAAGATTTTACTCACGAAAAATTGGCGACAGCCATGACAACGGCAAGCCTAATTGCCTGCGCGATTGGATTTTCAATGATTCTTGGACTGGAACGGCGATATGAAGAACTTGATGCCAAAAAAGAAGAGTCGCTCACCTTCCTTCAATCCATAAAACTCATTAACGCTTCGCCGATTACCAAAGCGTTTGCGTTTTACATCTTCATTTCCATTTTCGCCGCCTTTGGTCATGAACTCATCATGGAGCCGTTTGGTGCAGATGTGCTTGGGCTTTCCGTTTCAGATACGACGAAGTTCCGTCAGTATCTTGGCTCGTCGCAGTTGCTCTTTATGTTGCTCACGGGCTTTTTCATCAATCGGATTGGTATTAAAAACGCGGTTATCACGGGCAACGCGATTGCAACGGTTGGTTTTTTAATGTTGATGGGCGCGGGAATTTCGCAAAGCGTGCCGATGCTTTATTCTGCCTTGATTACGGTCGGAATTGGATTGGGATTTTGCACGATTGGGAACATCGTGTTCATGATTTCCATGCATGCGGGAAGAACAGGCTTGTATATCGGACTTTGGGGGACGGCGCAAAGTGCCGCGATGTTTTCGGGCGACATTGGAATGGGCGCATTGCGCGATGTGATGCTTCATCTTGCTTCGCCAATGATGGCTTACGGAATGCTGTTCGCGGTCGTTATCCTTGCCTTCACGATTTCAACCGTGATGGTGCCGCGCTTCTCGATTGAAAAGTTTGAAGAAGAAAGCCGCGTCTCGCTTGAAAAAATGCTCGCCGTCGCAAGCGATTGAATCGCGTCGTCAAGAAACGTAACGAGCGAGCATAACGCACTTTTTTTTCAAAGGTTATCTTGCTTGATTGGAAGGCGCGCATTAAATTCAGCGAAATTTTGCAGGGCTTGCAGAATGAACTAACCCAAACTCGTTATGTTTTATCACAGGTTGGGAGCAATCCCGCCGAAACGACACATTCAATTCCGAAAGCCCGATGGGTCGCTCTACGCCGAAGAGTTGATGTCGACCAAAGGCTTTTCAGGCATTTACAGCAATGCCTATCGCCTTGCGCCCCCTACAAAAATCAAACAACTTGGAAAAACCGAAGTCCTTTCGCTCGTGGCGCATCAAGCCGATGAGTTGCGCGCCTATCATTTGCGAATGAAATCCGCTGAGCGCAAGGGCGATTACCTTTCGGCGCGCGTGCCGATTTTGTTTAATGCAGATACAACGCTCTACATTGCCTTGCCGCAAGACGAAACGACATATTTCTATCGCAACGGTGCCTCCGACGAAGTGGTGTTCGTTCACGAAGGAATCGGCACGCTTGAAAGCGAACTTGGCGAAGTGCCGTTCAAGCAAGGCGATTATGTGGTGATTCCACGCGGTATTACGCATCGATTTGTGTTCAAGGAGAAACCGCGTCTCTTCATTGTTGAGACCCATTCGCCGATTCAAACCCCGAAGCGATACCGCAACGAGTTTGGACAGTTGTTGGAGCATAGCCCGTATTGCGAGCGCGATTTGCGCCCGCCTGAACGGCTCGTTACGAAAGAAGAAAAAGGCGAGTTCGAGGTGCGCGTCAAGAAAGGCAACTTGATTGCCCGATATGAATATGATTATCACCCGTTTGATGTTGTCGGTTGGGACGGGTTTTATTTTCCGTTTGCATTCAGCATTTATGATTTTGAGCCGATTACAGGTCGGATTCATCAGCCCCCGCCGGTGCATCAAGTCTTTGAGGCGCACAATGTGGTGATTTGTAATTTTGTGCCGCGCCTTTTTGATTATCACCCAGAGGCAATTCCCGCGCCATACAATCACAGCAACATTGATTCAGATGAGGTGCTTTACTATGTCGACGGGAATTTTATGAGCCGTCGAGGAATTGATGTGGCATCATTAACCTTGCACCCGGGCGGAATCCCACACGGACCGCACCCGGGAACGGTCGAGAAAAGCATCGGCTCGAAAGAAACAAACGAATATGCCGTGATGATAGACACGTTCAAACCCTTGCATTTGACGGTTGATGCCATGCGGTTTGACGACGCGAACTATCCGATGAGTTGGAGTGTTTGAGGGCGAAATCCGCCGTCGCAGACGAGAGAATGTTTGTTACATAATCATTCACTAATCATAACCTTTTGTTGTTGATATGGGCAGAATCTCGCAAAAAGTGTTGGTGCTGAATCAAAGCTACGAGCCGATGAGCGTCTGCGACGTCAAAAAGGCAATTATTCTCGTCTTTGCGGGCAAAGCTGAAACGGTCGCAACCTACCCCGACCAGTTCATTCGCTCGGTCTCGGCAGAGTTTCCGATTCCATCGGTCGTTCGGCTGATGGTGTTCATCGCCGTGCCGTATAAGAAAATTATGCTCACGCGCCGGAACATTTTGCGCCGCGATGGCAATCAATGCCAATACTGCGGACGCACAGATGGACTAACGATTGACCACATCGTGCCGAAATCACAAGGCGGCGGCGACACTTGGGAAAACTTGATTACGGCATGCACCAAATGCAACAACAAAAAAGCCAATCGCACGCCCGAACAAGCGGGTATGCAACTGCGCCGAAAACCAATTCGCCCGACGCACATTATGTTCATGCAGCGGTTCATCGGCAACATTTCCGATACTTGGAAACCATATCTCTACATGGGCTAAGCAAGGCGACTGAAAAAACGGTCGCCTTTTTTATTTCCTACTCCCTGTGTGATTGAATAAAAATCGTCCAAAACGGCTGTTTGAAAACGCCGCCTCCGACCTGTTTCTACGCCTAATTTCATACCTTCTAATAACCCCACAGAGCGCGTGAAAAAGAAGTTTCGTTAAGTAACCATAAGGAGTAGTAACATGTCCGCACTCATTGATTCTTCCAAGAAAATCCAAACAGAAAAAAAGTTCATCACGATAGACGGCAACGAAGCGGTTGCACGTATTGCATATCGAACGAACGAAGTCATAGCGATTTATCCGATTACGCCTGCCTCATCGATGGGCGAACTTTCGGACGAATGGGCAAGTCAGCATTTGAAAAATGTATGGGGAACGGTGCCGACCGTTGTCGAGATGCAATCCGAAGGAGGCGCGGCTGGCGCAGTTCACGGTGCCTTGCAAACAGGCGCACTCACGACTACTTTCACCGCCTCGCAAGGCTTGCTGTTGATGATTCCGAATATGTATAAAATTGCAGGGGAACTGATGCCATTTGTTTTGCATGTCGCGGCACGCTCTCTGGCAACGCATGCGCTTTCCATCTTCGGAGACCACAGCGATGTAATGGCGGCGCGCGCCACTGGCTTTGTAATGCTCTGCTCAAACTCGGTGCAAGAAGCACACGATTTTGCCTTGATTGCACAAGCCGCAACGCTCGGCGCACGCGTGCCGTTTGTGCATTTCTTTGACGGATTCCGCACCTCGCACGAAATCAACAAAATCGAAGAACTCTCGGACGATGTGATTCGCGCTATGATTCCCGACGACTTAATTGCCGAACATCGTCGTCGGCGGCTCGCGCCTGAGCATCCCGTCATTCGCGGCACGGCGCATAATCCCGACACCTATTTCCAAGCCCGCGAACGTTCCAATCCATTTTACATCACCACGATTGATGTGGTTGATGAAATGTTCAAGCGATTTGCGGCACTAACAGGGCGACGTTATCACCTTTACGAATACTTCGGCGCGCCTGATGCCGAGCGCGTAATGGTGATGATGGGTTCGGGTGCAGAGACGGCAAAAGAAACCGCAAATTATCTGAACAAAAACGGTGAGAAGGTAGGCGTGTTAGCCGTGCGATTGTTCCGTCCGCTTAGCGCATTGCACTTCTTGAAAGCTCTGCCGAAGAGCACGAAAGCCATTGCCGTTTTGGATAGAACGAAAGAATCTGGCGCGACAGGCGAGCCGCTTTACCTCGATGTGATGAGTGCACTCTACGAAGGGCTTGAACCAGAACAGTTGCCAAAAGTCGTGGGCGGACGCTACGGCTTGTCGTCAAAAGAATTTACGCCCGCTATGGCGAAAGCTGTGTTTGATAACCTCAAAAAAGAAACGCCGAAAAATCATTTCACGGTCGGAATTACGGACGACATCACGCACACGAGCCTCGAAGTAGAACCCGATTTCACGATTGAATCCGACAACGTGGTGCGGGCGATTTTTTACGGACTTGGTGCAGATGGAACGGTCGGCGCAAATAAAAACTCGATTAAAATCATCGCCGAAAACACTGACCATTACGCACAAGGCTATTTCGTTTATGACTCGAAGAAATCGGGGTCGCTGACCATTTCGCATTTGCGCTTTGGCATTGAGCCGATTAGCGCACCGTATCTTATCAACGAAGCGCAATTTTTGGCGTGTCATCAATGGCAGTTCGTTGAGCGTTACGATATGCTCAAACGCTTAAAGAAAGGCGGAACATTTTTGCTCAACGCGCCTTATTCGGCTGATGAAGTTTGGGATAAACTGCCGCGCCTTGTTCAAGAAGAGTTAATCGCGAAAAAAGCAAAATTTTATGTGATTGATGCCTATAAAGTCGCGCGCGAAAACGGCATGGTCGGGCGCATTAACACCGTGATGCAAACATGCTTCTTTGCGATTTCAGGCGTGCTCGAAAAAGACAAAGCCATTTCGGAAATCAAAGAGTCAATTCGGAAGACCTACAAGAAAAAAGGCGAAGAAGTGGTTGCAAAAAATGTCGCAGCGGTCGATAACACATTAGCACATTTGTATGAAGTGAAAGTCCCCGAAGTGGCGACAAGCCAAGTGCAGATGCACTCGCCTGTTACGCCCGACGCGCCCGACTTTGTCGCAGAGGTGTTGGGAAAAATTATTCTCGGTGAAGGCGATTCGCTCCCCGTAAGTTGCTTCCCAATGGACGGCACCTATCCCGTTGGCACGGCGCAATATGAGAAACGAAATTTAGCGGAAGAAATACCGTCGTGGGATTCAAGCCTGTGTATTCAATGCGGAAAGTGCGCGATGATTTGCCCGCACGCCGCCATTCGCGTCAAAGCCTACGAGCCAAGTGTTTTGGTCAATGCGCCGGAAGGCTTCAAGACGACCGAAGGCAAAGACCGCAGTTGGCAAGGGCTGAACTACACGATTCAAGTTGCGCCCGAAGATTGCACAGGGTGTTCGCTCTGCGTCGACATTTGTCCTGCGCAAAGCAAGCAAGTGCCGAACCACAAAGCGTTGGATATGGTGCCGCAAGCCCCGATTCACGAGCGCGAAAAAAAGAACTGGGCGTTCTTCCTCGATATTCCCGAATATGACCGCCGCAATATCAATGTCAGTGTGATTAAGCAGCAGCAACTTCAACAGCCGCTCTTCGAATTTTCAGGTGCGTGTGCGGGGTGCGGTGAAACGCCTTATCTCAAACTCCTGACGCAACTTTTCGGCGATAGAGCAGTCGTTGCGAATGCAACAGGCTGTTCGTCTATCTTTGGTGGTAATCTTCCAACCACGCCTTGGTCAAAAAACAAAGATGGCTACGGCGCGGCGTGGGCAAATTCGCTCTTTGAAGACAATGCCGAGTTCGGCTACGGCTTCCGAATTTCCATCGATAAACAACGCGAATTTGCTATCGAGCTGCTGAAAGCACATGCGGCGGACATCGGCGAAGACCTCGTCGAGAGCATCATCAACGCCACGCAAAAAAACGAAGCCGAAATTTATGACCAACGCGAGCGCGTCGAGCGTCTCAAAAATCGATTGCGCGATATTGAAGCCGATTGGGCAAAGCGACTCTTAGAAATTGCCGATATGCTCGTGAAAAAATCGGTGTGGATTGTCGGCGGCGACGGTTGGGCATATGACATTGGCTACGGCGGATTAGACCATGTGCTTTCAAGCGGCAAGAACGTCAATATCCTCGTGCTCGATACTGAAGTTTATTCCAACACGGGCGGACAAGCCTCGAAAGCCACGCCGCGCAGCGCCATCGCCAAGTTCGCCGCGTCGGGCAAAGCGGGACGCAAAAAAGATTTGGGCTTGATGGCAATGACTTACGAAAATGTCTATGTCGCCAGCATCGCCATCGGTGCGCGCGACGAGCATACGCTCCGCACATTTTTAGAAGCCGAAGCCTACGACGGAGTTTCGCTTATCATTGCTTATTCGCACTGCATTGCGCACGGCATTGAAATGCATGACGCCCTGCATCATCAAAAGTCTATGGTTGATTCAGGACAATGGCTCTTGTATCGCTACAATCCTGAACTGATTGCAAAAGGCGAAAATCCGCTGAAGCTCGATAGCAAAGCACCGAAAGCATCGGTCAAATCGTTCTTGGAATCTGAAAATCGATTCAAGCAGTTGGAAAAACTGCACCCCGACGAAGCCGAAAAGCTCTTCGCCGAAGCGCAGCATGATGCCGAAACGCGCTATCATCTCTACGAATTTTTAGCCTCGCGAAAGTTCGGCGAGAAGTAAAGTCGCCTTGATGATGAACTATCGGACGGGGTTTCTTTCTCACGAGAGAGACCTCGTCTTTTTTGATTCGTGGGAAATAAGTTGCTTTTCAGGAGAAAACTCTCTATGTTTAACTGCTCATCGCCGCTTATTGCAAGCCTTAACCGCCTCAAAGATGTTAAAAATGCAAGCGTTGCAAGAACGGGACGCATTATTCTCAGCAGTGTTTGATGAATCGGCAGATGCAATTTTCCTTGTCGACGTGCGCAACGAAACAATTCACGACTGCAACCGCCGTGCTGCTGAGCTCTTTGAAGTTCCCTTGAAAGCCTACTTGATTGGAAAAACCATTTCAGAGTTTCAGAACCATCCAACGACTGCCGAGTTGATTGAACAAGACCGCATCTGCTTGGCACGCGGTGAAACTGTAACGCGCGAACATACCTACAAAACCTACAAAGGCACGGTATTCTTAGGCAACATTGCCACAAAGCAACTCAAAGTCGGCGGCGAGGTCATCAACCTTGTTCGCATTACGGACATTACGCGCTACAAACGTGCCGAAGAAGCGCGAAGAGAAAGCGAACTGCGCTACAAAGAACTCATCATCAACGCCAACGACATCGTTTTTCTCACCGATAAAAACGGTCGCTTCACCTACGTCAATCCCGTTGGACTGCGCATTTCGGGCTATGACCGAGAAGAAATCATTGGCAAACATTTCACGGAATTCATCGCGCCCGAATCGCGCCTTGCGGCGAAGCGGTTTTACGCCGTTCAGTTTCAACGCAAAACGCACAGCACGTATTTTGAATACGCCTTCTACGCGAAGCAAGGGAAGCGAATTGAGGTTGGGCAAAACGTGCAACTGATTTTGGAAGATGGAGAAGTAACGGGCTTTCAAGCGATTGCCCGCGACATCACCGAGCGCAGGCAAATTGTCGCCACGCTCGAAGAGCGCGAGCGGCTTTATCGTGCCTCTTACGACGATAACCCGCTGATGCTCTTCACGCTCGCGCAAGACGGCACGATTTTCGCTGTCAATCAATCCGGAGCCGCGCAGTTGGGCTACCAAGTAACTGAACTCGTCGGATGTTTAGCGACGAAGGTCATCTACGACGATGACCAAGCGTCGGCGATGAAGTTCATTAAAAGCGCGCTGAAAAATCCAAGCAAGATTACGAATTGGGAACTTCGAAAAGTTCGCAAAAACGGCTCTGTCATTTGGGTTCGAGAAACGGCGCGCGTCATTAAAGACCGAAACAATCGCGAGCAGATTTTTATCGTCTGCGAAGACATCACCGAAAAGAAAAACGCGGAAACGCGCCTCAAAGAAAGCGAAGAGAGATACCGCTATCTCACTGCGAATCTGCCGCAAACCGCCGTGATGCTCTTTGATAAAGACCTCAAATACATTCTCGTTGATGGCTCGCTCAACGACCAGCAACGCTTGCGCTCCATTGGCATTGAGGGGAAAACCCTTGCGGAAGTTCACCCTCATCTCGCTGAGATTTTTACGCCGCTCTACAAAAAAGCTTTTGAGGGACATACCTCAATTTTGGAACATCAAATCGACGGCAATTTTTACACCTTTCAAATTTTGCCGGTCCGAAATCGCGAGCGAAAAGTGTATGCGGGAATGGTCGTCGCCCAAGACATCACGATGCGCAAGGCGGCGGAAGAAACCCTGATGCTCGCGCGCGACGAAGCCGAAGCCGCCAGCCGCGCCAAGTCGGAATTTCTCGCCATGATGTCGCACGAAATTCGAACCCCGATGAATGGCATTATCGGCATGATTAGCCTTTTGCAAAACACCCCGCTCTCCAAAGAGCAAAAAGAATTTGTTGAAACCATACGGAGCAGTAGCGACGCGCTTTTAGAAATCATCAACGATATTTTGGATTTCTCCAAGATTGAATCGGGCAAACTCGAGCTTTCCATTGATGCCTTCGATTTAGCCGAGTGCGTTGAAGAAGCGTGCAATCTTTTCGCGCCGAAGGCGGCGGAAAAACATATCGAACTGATTTGCGACATTCCCTCAACTGTGCCGCCGTTCATCAAATCCGATGCCGCGCGATTGCGTCAAGTCTTAATCAACTTGCTTGCTAACGCCGTCAAGTTCACCGAAAAAGGCGAAGTGGTTTGTTCGGTCGAGTTGATGGAAATCAACGGATTGATTGCGGAGCTGCGCTTTACCGTGCGCGACACGGGCATCGGAATTCCGACGGATAAATTCGACCGAATCTTTCAGCCTTTTTCGCAGGTCGATGCCTATGCAAGCCGCAAATACGGCGGCACGGGGCTTGGCACGGCAATCTGCGAGCGATTGGTGAAACTCATGGGCGGAAAAATTTGGTTTGAAAGCGAAGTCGGAAAAGGCACAGCGTTTCATTTTACGCTTTCCGCGCCGATTGCGCCGAAACAACGCGCGGTTGGGCAACAGAACGCCGAAGCGACGCTCAAAAACAAGCGCGTCATCATCGTCGATGACAACGCGACGAACCGTCGCTTGCTCGCCATGCAATCCGAGCGTTGGGGAATGGTTGCTTCTGTAACAGCGTCGGGCGATGATGCGATTGAATTGATGGACGAGGCACAGAAACTTTCCGCACCGTTTGATTTAGCACTGATTGACATGAACATGCCGATGCAAAACGGGGTTGAACTTGCTAAAACCATTCGCACGCGTTACCCCGATTCAAAAATTCCAATGTTGCTCCTTAGTTCCGCAAGCAAGTCGGAGCAAGAAGGAATCAGAGCGGCAGAGTCTCTCTTTGCGGGCATCATGCTCAAACCTGTTCGGAAAAATCAACTCTTGGACCTCATCGTTTCAGTACTTTCCCCGAAAAAAACAAACGAGTCGGAGGCGGAACAAAAAGAAAATAGCGCAGAGAGCACAATTCCAACGCCCACTAAGGCACTTTCAATCTTGCTTGCCGAAGACCATCTCGTCAATCAAAAATTGATGATCGCAATGCTCGCAAAACTCGGATACACGCCTGACCTTGCCAACAACGGTGTTGAAGTCTTGGAGAAATTAAAATCGAAACGCTACGACATAATTTTGATGGATATTCAAATGCCCGAAATGGACGGTGTGGAAGCCACCGAGCGAATCATTGCTGAATATCCGCCCGAATCGAGACCGAAAATCATTGCGGTTACGGCGCACGCGCTCAAAGGCGACCGCGAAAAATATCTCGCCCTCGGCATGGACGATTACCTCTCAAAGCCGGTCTCGATTGATGCCGTGCGGGGCATGCTTGAAAAATGGAGCGGCGACGCACTCGCGTCTGAAAAAAGCGAGAGTGTATCCAATCAGCAGTTTTCCGATGCGGTCTTGAATCTTGAAACGATTTCGATGTTGCGTCAATTAGGCGGCGCGACGGAATCGCCTGTTCTACAAGAGCTCGTCGAAATTTTTGCGCGCAACGCGCCCGTGCAGTTGGAGCAGTTGGCGGCGTCGGTCAAAGCGGGAGATTACAAAAGTCTCAAAGAAGTAGCACACGGGCTCAAAGGAGCGTGTATGAATATCGGCGCGGCGCGCATGTCGAGCATTTGCATTGCGATTGAACAAGCGGCGCAATCACAAGCCCTTGGACTCGTCGCCCGATACCTTGAAACCTTAAACCGCGTTTATTCGGAAACAATGACCGTGATGAAAAAGCATTTGTAACGCTTATTGATTCTTGATGGATTCCTCCCAACGCGACATCCACTCGGATTGTTTTTTAGAAGCAAGTTTATGGTCAATGTCCAAAAGCGTATAAGTTGCTTCTTTCGCCCAATCTGCCTGAACTTCAACATCGGTGCGCACGGGCAAGCGATAAAACTTTTCCGCTTGAACATTCAAGTTTTCTTTACGCGTAACGAACTCATAAAACTTTTTCGCGACCTCCAAATTTTTCCCACCTTTTACAAGTGCGATGCCTTCTACGGCAACGACTGTTCCGCTTTTAGGAATAGTGAAGCCAAACGGGAATTGATTTTGTCGTGCTTGCAAAAGCGCGTCGGTCAAATTCCACAAAGTTACAAGGGCTTCGCCGCGTGAGAGTTTGAGATAGAGTTGCGAGGGATCGGCGGCGTAACTTTTCGTGTTGCGATGAAGTTGTGCGAGGTAGTGAAAGCCTGAATCGAGAGAGCCTGTGCGTGCGAGTTCTTTGGCGATGAGCGAAGAAAAAATCGTGCGCATCGTGCCGCTTTGAACGGGGTCGCGAATGACGATTTTCCCCCTCCATTGTTCTGAAAGTAACTCGTCCCAATCTTGCGGTGCGGTCTCTTTGGTAAGTTTTTCACTGTTGAACATAATGCACTCGGGCGTGAGAAACGACGCATACCAAAAGTCGTTTGGCGAGCGGTAGCGCGCGTCGACTTTATCATGCCACGAGGGCTTGTAGGGTTCAAGCAAGCCCAACGCTTCCGCTTGTTCAAACAAATCGCTCGGACCACCCCACCACAAACTCGCTTGCGGATTGCTTTTCTCGGTTCGCAGTCGGTCAAACGCCGTTTGCGCGCCCATATCCAACCATCGCACGTCTATCGTGGGGTTTGCTTTTTCAAATTCCAATTCAAAATAACTGAGCATCTCTTTGCCGTGCGGCGAATAGACAATCACGGTTTCTTTTGACGATGGCGCGCACGAGAGCGCAAAAAGCGAGAAGAAAACAAAGTGAAGAGATTTCATGAACGGCGTGTTGTTTTTTGAGAAACAATTTTTGAAGAAGAGCGGCGCAAAATACAAAAGGGCGGAAAATCTCCGCCCCTTGATGCTCATGAGTTAAGTGTCGTGGTCTGATCCTTATGTTTTGTCAACGTCGGTAGGGACTTCGGGCACTGCCACATCGAGAGATGCAGTGGCTTCCTTAATCTTCTGCTTTTCGTTGGGATGCTGTTGCATATAGGCTTCAATTTCTTCCTTGCTCTTGCCTTTGAAATACTCAAGCGCGGAAAGAATAATGCGACGATTTTCCTTGTCAAACTCAATGACTTTGAGCGGCAGTTCATCGCCAATTTTGAACGAGGCGTTCATATCGCGCACGCCGCCTTGCAAGAGATGCGAGGCGGGAACGAAGCCATCGACTCCCATTGGAAGTTCAACGATAACGCCCTTCTCGATGATTTGCGTAATCTTAGCTTTTTGCTCTGTGCTCACGGTATAAACCGTTTCAAAGGCGTTCCATGGGTCGTCAGTGATTTGCTTATGACCCAATGCAATACGACGCGCTTTGGTATCGACTTTCAAGACTTTGACCTCAATTTCATCGCCCTTTTTGACGAGCTCGCCGGGGTGGCGGATTTTCTTCGTCCAAGAAAGGTCGCTGATGTGAATCAAGCCGTCGACGCCGGGCTCGAGTTCGACGAACACGCCGAAGTCGGCGAGGTTGCGCACAATGCCTTTGTGAATCGTATCGGGCGCGTATTTTTCAGCGATTTTCACCCACGGGTCTTCTTCGACTTGCTTCATCGAGAGCGAGAGTTTTTGGTCGTCTTTGATGATGTTCAGAATCACGCACTCGACCTCTTGACCCATGGTTACGAATTGGCTGGGGTGCTTGATGTGTTGTGTCCAAGACATTTCAGAAATGTGAACCAATCCCTCGATGCCTTTTTCGATTTCGATGAACACACCGTAATCGGCGATGGAAACCACTTTGCCTTTGACGCGGGTGCCGGGCGCGAATTTTTCCTCGATGCTATCCCACGGGCGCGGCGTGAGTTGTTTCATGCCGAGCGAGACGCGCTGCTTATTTTCATCGTAGCCGATAACGACGACTTTAATCGGGTCATCGAGTTTAACGGCTTCCGACGGATGCGAAATGCGACCCCAAGTAATGTCGGTGATGTGAACCAAACCGTCGAGTCCGCCCAAGTCCACAAAAATGCCGAAGTCGGTAATGTTCTTGACTGTGCCTTCAAGCACCATGCCCACCTTGATATTGGAGAGCATTTCTTTGCGGCGCGCTTCGTATTCTTGCTCGATAATAACTTTGTGGCTAACGACGATATTTTGCGTAAGCGGATTGATTTTAACGACGCGGAAGTCCATCGTTTGACCGACGAGAATGTCGAAGTCGCGCACGGGCTTCACATCGATTTGAGAGCCAGGCAAGAACGCCTCGACGCCGCCGAGCGAAACCGTCATGCCGCCCTTAACGCGCGTGGTAATTTTGCCGCTGATAATCGTGCCCTTCTCGAGCGATTCGTAGATTTTTTCCCAAACGCGCATGGTATCGGCTTTGCGCTTGGAAAGAATCAGTTGCCCCATCTTATCCTCAATGCTTTCGAGGAAGACTTCAATTTCTTCGCCGACTTTGACCGATGCGGGGTCTTTGAACTCCATCAACGGAACGATGCCTTCGGATTTCAAACCGACGTCAATCGTTACGTCTTTTTCGTTGATGGAAACCACACGACCCTTCACGATTTCACCTTCGGTGAGTTCGTTGAACGTGCCTGAATAGAGCGCCTCGAGTCGCTTTAATTCTTCGTCATTGTAATCGGCGAAGAAGCGAACGGGCTTCTGCTTTTTGGCAACAGGCGCGCCGCTGCCGTTTGCCGAATTTAGCGTCGGCATCGCTTCTGATGTTTGAGTTGACATTATTTTCCCTTCTCTCTTGGTTTTACCGCTTCCGATTCAGAGAGCAAAATCGGGCGGGTTTAGGTTAACGAAACAAACAACAAAAACTTATGACGTCGTTTTTTGAACATATTCAGAGCCATCCGTTGAATGAGCGGCTTTCTCTATCTCATCGATAATTTCGGCATGAAAAGCGTCTGATTGTTCGGCTATGCGCCGCCAAGCGACGTGCGACGACACTTTATCTTTTGCTTCTCTTGCGCCAATGCTAAAAACGCTTCGTAACGCTAAAATCGCATGCAAGATGCTGACGTTGTCGTCGCGCAAAATCTGAATAACTTCGTCTGCGGATTTTCCTAAATCTTTCAAGTCAGAAGCGCGGCGTTCCGCAAACAGTCTTTCTGGAGTTGGCTCGTGAATGATTTTAAGCATCGTTATCGTCAGTTAAGCGTATCGTTAAAATCACGTCTCGTTTCGGATTTGCAGAAGAACTTTTTTCAGAGCGATAGCCAATCAAAATGATTGTCTTGAAGCCATCTTGCTTGGCAAGCGCTTTGAGTTCATCTCGCAATTTCAGAAACAGTCCGGAATTTCCCTTCAACGGCTCGTTCTTGCTCCCATATATCAGCATGTTATAGAGAATCAGAACGTCGTTCTCCAATTTTACGTCAGAAGCAAAGTTGATGGCGCCTTGTTCAGTTTCAAGAAAGAACTCAATGAGCTCGCCATCTTTGAAAATCGTTGGTCAGACCGCTGACGCTTCTTCTTTCGGCGCGAATTTTTTGCGAATGACATCGGCAACGAGTTCCATTTGCCACATCGGCGTTGAGGTTGCGCCGCAAACGCCAACGCTTTCAACGGGTGAACCGTCTTCATGCACAAACCACTCGGCTTGAAGTTCGCCTTCATGCTCGGCGAAATAAGCGCGCGGATTGGCGGCTTTGCAAACGCCGAATAGCACTTTTCCGTTTGAACTTTTCTTGCCTGCCACAAACACGATGACCTCGTTTTGTTGAGCGAACTTCGTCAGTTTCTCGTCGCGCCCCGACACCTGTCGGCAAATCGTGTCTTTGGCGAGAAACTCCATCGCTTCTTGATTCGTGGCGGCTTCGTCAAATTTCTCGCTCGCGTTTTTTTCGGCGAAGAGCCTTTTGAGATTGTCGCGCAGTTGGTAGAAGCCTTTCGTGTCTTGCGTCGTTTGCGTAAAGAGCACGGTTTTGCGCGAGAAATCAATCGCCGTAAGTTCGCTCGGGTCGCTCAAATCAGAATGTTTAATCACGATGGCTTCGTTGTTGCACTGACCATTTACGCCGATGACTTCCGCGTGGTCTTTCTTGCCATAAATCAAAATTTGATAGCCTTCGTCGTAAAAATCTTTGACGCGGCGTTGAAGTTTGAGCACGACGGGACAAGAAGCGTCAATCAACTCGATGTTGTTTTCCATCGCGAACTTGTAGGTTTCGGGCGGCTCGCCGTGCGCGCGAATCAAAACTTTCGTGTTTGAAAGCGACTTGAAGTCGTCTTTCGTAATCGTCTTCAAGCCCATTTTGTTGAGACGCTCGACCTCGACGGCGTTGTGGACGATGTCGCCCAGCGAATAGAGCGAACCGCTCTCGGCAAGTTCGCCTTCCGCCATCTCTACGGCGAATTGAACCCCGAAGCAAAATCCTGATTGCGAATCAACGGTAACTTTCATAAAACTTCTCCTTTCAAAATAAGTTGAGGCTTGTCGGAAAGAATCTTCACCGTTCCCCATTCACCGCTTAAACGATACTCTTCGCCTAAACATTCAAACAAGTCAATCCCGCCATAGTCAACCGCATTGTTTTGGTCAAGAATCGGCGACAATCGTTTCTTCTCCCAGACAATAGAGCGAACATTTGGAAAGATGAGTTCCGCATTGCGATAACAACCCCTTGCGTCAGTCATCGGAGCTTGATAAGCGCGATGCGCTTCATCAAGTTTTGCCTCAATGAAAAACGAGATTTGGTTTGGCGATTCCACGATGTTAAGCAAGAAGCTATCTGCAAGATTCACATTGCTGAATGCGTCAAGTTCATTGGTCGCTGTCAGATTTTCCGTTGTCTTCGTCATATATCCCAAACGATTGGCGTATGATTGGCTTTGCTTCTGCGCGAAACGAGATTGCCGTTGATGTCGATTCGCTGACCGTTGCCATTTCTAAATTCAGCGTGAGGCATTTCGCTTCCTTTGGTTCGCGAACTACCCTTTTTTAGTTTGAGTCTCACCAAACCGCTCGCGTCGCGAAAGTAAATTGGCATTGCGCCTCCGCCTTCTTGCGTCCAACCTTGACGAATCGCCCAATCAATCAACTGACTGACTTTCAGAGGGCGGCCTGAAGGAAGCGCCATCGGATTCAATTTTCTTTAACGCCAACTGATAAATCCGATCGACTTGTTCGTCAATCGTGAGCGACGACGTATCGAGTTCAATCGCATCGTCGGCTTTGCGAAGCGGGGAAACGGCGCGGTTCATATCTTCTGCGTCGCGCTGTTTGATTTCCGCTTCAAGCGCGTCGACGCTCACATCGAGATTGGCGTTTTTGGCTTTGAGCTCGGCGTAGCGGCGTTTGGCGCGTTCTTTGGCAGATGCCATCATATAGACTTTGAGTTCCGCGTTTGGAAAAATCGCCGTGCCAATGTCGCGCCCGTCCATCACCACGCCTTTTTCTTCGCCCAACTTTTTTTGAATCGCGGAAAGTTTGTCGCGAACCGCTTTCAGCGCGCTGATTTTGCTGACGAGCTTGGAAACTTCGTTTGAACGAATTTCGTGAGTAACGTCGCGCCCATCGAGCCAGACTTGTGTATCGGTCAAGCGGACATCGGTATGTTCTACGAACTGCCGAAGTCGAGACTCGTCGCCAAGCAGTTGCTCCAAGAGATTTTCCGATAATACTTTGAGCGTGAAAGCCCGATACATTGCACCTGTATCGATGTAAATATAGCCAAGCTTTTTGGCGAGCAATTTCGCCGTTGTGCTCTTGCCTGACGCGGCTGGTCCGTCTATGGCGATAACAATTTTTGCGATAGCGATGTTCTTCTTCAATTTCAAAAAACGCTTTGTTAATTGCCAAAGCCTGCAATAATAGGTAAAAATTAGGGATTTTCCGCGTCAAGCGTTGGCGAAAAGCCGACATTGTCGCAAATTTGTAATCTGCATTTCGGAATGAAATAGCGATAATTTTAATTGAGAATGATTGCGCTCAAATCAAACCGTTATTACAAACAACGCCAACTGCTTTAACGAGAAGTAAAATCGGAGACGTAAAACACTAATGGCAAAGCAACAACCGACCGACGAAATGGGATTTCTCGACCACCTCGACGAACTGCGCGTGCGCTTATTCAGAGGGCTTTTAGGCGTAATTGTTGCCGTGAGTATCTGTGCATACTTTTCCGATTTCATTGTCAATCAAATTCTTATTGCGCCGCTTCTTAAAAGCAGTCCGAACGTCAAACTGCAAAACCTCGTCCCCTACGGTCAAGTGACGCTGTATGTGCAGGCGATTTTGTTTTCTGCCATCATTCTCGCGTTTCCGTTTTTGATTTATCAAATCTGGCAGTTCGTTTTGCCCGGCTTGTTGCCCAAAGAGCGAAAAGCGGCGCGCTTCATCGTGCTTTTCGTGAGTGTCTGTTTCTTTGCAGGCGTTTCGTTTGGCTACTTCGTCGTGATTCCGTTTTCGCTGAATTTCTTCGCCAATTTTGGTTCTCCGAACATCGAGAACAACATCGCCGTAACCGATTACGCCAGTTTCTTTTTGGGAATGATTTTCACGACGGGATTGATTTTCGAACTGCCTTTCGTCGTTTATCTCCTCTCAAACATCGGATTGCTCACGCCGCCGTTTATGCGGCACTATCGCAAGTATGCGATTGTCGCGATTGTCGTTCTGGCGGCGATTCTTACGCCTTCGACCGACGCGCTCACGATGATGCTTTTCGCGCTTCCGATGATTGTTTTGTATGAAATCAGCATTTTCATTTCTGCCGCCGTGCAAAAACGACGCGAGCGCGCCGAGCGCGAAGAAGAACTCGAACCAACCACTTCACTAACCAAATGAATAAATCCATCGCTCATTCAATCTTTTATTTCATTGAGCAACTTGGCGTCGCCATTTGGATTGGCGCAATCGCGATGTTCGCTTTCGCCGTCGCAGGCACGATTTTCAAAGAAGCGGGAAGCATTAACCTCGCGGGGCATCTGAACGGAAAAGTGTTAGCCAAACTCAACCTGCTCGAAGCCTGCGCTTCCGCGCTTCTCGTCATCAGCGCGATTTACTTTCTCTTGCAAGCCGATGAACGCACGACGGCGCGGCTCATCAAGAGCGCGATTTTGCTCGCGATGATTGCCTTGCTCGTCGTTTATGGCAAATTCGTTACCGACCGACTGGAATTTTTGCGCGTCGTTGAAATCAAAGACTTCGACAATTTCGATGTCTCCAAACAAGCCTTTCGCGACGAGTTTAATTCACTTCACAAAACTTATACGCGCTTGGTGAGCGTGAATTTGCTTTTGGGGCTTGCGTTTATGGGCATTTCCGCTTTTGAGCGCAAAGGCTGAACGCTACTTATCCAACCAAACCTCGCGATAATCGCGCCTATCCATCGCGTTAATCGGATAGTTTCTGACGTAAGGCTGTTCAAAGCGATAAGAAAGACGGTGATAGGAGACGATTATCGCCGCGTCATCGAGCGCGATTTTTTCCGCTTGCTTGTAGAGCGCGTACCGTTTGCCCTCATTGGAAACTTTCAGCGCATCAGAGAAGAGTTTATCAAAAGCGGGATTCGAGTAGCGCGAAAGGTTGATGTAACTTTCTTCGTCGGCGCTTTTCGGCACCACGCCACCATAAACGAGATTTAAAAATGTTTCTGGTTCGGGATAATCCGCGCCCCACGAGCCGATGAAGAATCGCAACTTCCCCAAATACGCTTGTTGCAAGTGCGTTGAATACTCCGATTGAACGACGTTGACTTTCACGCCGATGTCTTGAAGCATCGCTTGGACGGCTTCGGCGACTTCTTTGTTGTAGGCGTATTTCGCGCCCACGAAATTGTGAAGCGTGAGTTCGGGCAAGCCTTGTCCGTTTGGGTAGCCCGCTTCGGCGAGCAACGCTTTCGCCTTTGCGACGTCGTAATCCGCGAGCATCACGTCGCGATTGTCGTAGCCCGCGATGCCTTGCGCGACGATGCCCGTCGGCAAAACGACTTGATTTTTCAGCACATACTTGGCAATCTTCATTCGGTCAATCGCCCAACTGAACGCTTGGCGAAGTTTCGTGTTCTTGAAAAGCGAATCGGTGTAAAGCATGCCGATGTAGTCAATGCGCAGTTCGGGACAAGATTTCAGTACATATTTCGTGAACGGCTCTTGAACTTTGCCATTCGCATCAAAAATTTTCGCGACGAACTCTTGCGGAATGCCGACCGATTCATCGAACGTGCCTTTCTGAAATTCCAAGAGTTGAGCCGACGCTTCTTTGAGAAACTTGAACGAAATTCCGTCTAAATACGGAAGTGGATTGCCAAGCGAATCGCGTCCCCAATAGTTCGGATTGCGCTTCAAGACAACCTCGCGGTCTTCTTCCCACTTGACGAAAACGAACGCGCCCGTGCCGACGGGATTGCGCGAGAGCGACTTGCCATAATGCTTGACCGCTTCCTCGCACGTGATTGAGGCAAACGCCGTCGCCAAGTGATAAAGAAACGGCGCGTAAGGCTCTCTGAGCTGAATGATGAAGGTGGAATCATCTTTGACGATAAAGCCTGAAATGTCTTTGACGCGAGGTTCTTCTTTTTTGCGGACGGCTTCAATGGTAGCGTCGTAATACTCGCGAGCGCCAAGCACGCACGACGTAAAAAACTCCGCGCCGAGCGATTGCGCGCGCGCATCGACGCTGTTCGTGAGCGAGAACTTCACGTCGCGAGCCGTGAGCCGTTTGCCTTTGCCGTCGGGAAAGCACGGATTGTCGTGAAAGAAAACATCGGTTCGAAGATGAAACGTGTAGGTTAAGCCGTCGTCGGAAATTTCCCATTGTCGAGCTAGTTCGGGAATTGGTTTGAGCGTGGCGTGGTCGAGCTCGATGAGTTGGTCGTAAATTTGTTGCGCGACGAGAATCTCGGCTTGTTTGGCGATTCGCGGCGGGTCGAGGTTAGAGATGTCGGAGGCGAGGTTCGTTCTAAAAATTCCGCCTCGTTTGATTCCGCCGTTCAAAAGCGTGAAAGTTTCTTTGTCGTCGGGTTTGTTTTTTTTGCCACAAGCGAAAAGGAGAGGGAAGAGAATGAGCCAGAGAAGCGATGTTTTTGTCATATTGTTTGATTGTCGGCTATTATGCGGAGAAAAGATAACTTGTCGAGTGCAGAGAAGCAACGCGGCGAAGCGATTTAACGCAAACGCATTGTTTCGCGCAATGAAATTCAAACGAAAATGATTTCTCTTCAAGAGATTGTCAAAGCCAACGATGAAGCGAAGCATCAGTTGAATGTCGCGCCTGAAAAGTCTGCGCGTTTGTCTCAGTTCGTGCTCGATAGCATTGACGAGATGAGCGAGAGAAATTCGCCTTTGAAGACAGACAAGGCGTTAATGGCGGAAAAAGCCAAAGCCTTGTCGTATTTGGCGCATTATGAAATGGTCAGAAGCGCTTACTCCGACGCGCTGTCGTTCTTTTTCAGAAGTTTGGAGTTGTGGCGAAAAATCGGAGACGAGCAAAACGAGGCAAAAGCGCTACACAACATCGCCAGCATTTATGGGCAACTCGCGGACTACCCGACCGCGTTGGATTTTCTCTATCAAAGTTTATCCATCAGAGAACGTTTGCAAGATGATAGCGGAATCGCCTCTGCGCTCAATAATCTTGGAAACATTCATCAAAATTTGGGCGAGCATGAAAAAGCGTTGGCGTGTTTTTCAAAAAGCCTTGCGATTCGGGAAAAGCTCGATGAAGCGTTTTCAAGAGCGGCATTGCTCAACAACATCGCCTCCCTGCATTTGCGGCTCCATCGGTATCGAGACGCGGCAGACAACGCGATGCAATCAATCGCTTTGAGAAAGGAAATCGGAGACCGACAAAACGAGTGGATTTCCCTCTTAAACTTGGCGGAAGCCGAGCGTCATTTGTTCAATGAGGAAAACGCGCGTCGCGCCGCTCAACGAGCTCTTGAAATATGCCAATGCATCGGCAACGCCAAAGGCGAAGCGCAATCGCTCTTTCATCTCGCAGTTCTGACCGAAAACCGCGAAGAAAAAGAATCGCTCTTGCTCAAGGGGCTCGACATCGCGGAGCGAATCGATGCCAAAGACGCTAAAATGCAGATGCACCGCGCGCTTTCAGAACTGTATGAAAGTCGCAAAGAAATGGAAAAGTCGCTTTGGCATTACAAGCAATATCATCTTGCCGAGAAAAAGATTTTCAACGAAGAATCCGACCAACGCGCTAAAAAACTTCAAGCCATTCACCAAGTCGAGCAAGCGAAGAAAGAAGCGGAAATCGAGCGCATTAAAAACGACGAGTTGGCGCAAGCGCTCAACCAAGCCCAAGAAGCCAATCGAATCAAGACCGAAATTCTGCACGTCGTCGCTCACGATTTGCAAACGCCCGTCAGCGCCATCGCCAATCTGGTTTATTTGATGAAACTTAAAATCAAAAACGACGACGCGCTCAGAGATTTAGCAAAGCGCGTGGGTGATGTGTCCAAAACGATAATGCGGCAAATCGTCAACTTGCTTGAAGCCGCCGCCGAGAAGCCGCTTCACCAACTTGAGCGCAAAGAAACGCATCTCAAACTGCTCCTGTCCAGCGTCGTCGCTGATTTGAACGACCCATTGAAACGGCAAGTCATTCATTGCGCTTGCGAAGAGCATTTGACGATTTACGCCGACGAAGAGAAACTGAGAGAAATTTTAGAAAATCTCGTCGGCAACGCCATAAAATACAGCCCAAACGGCGCGCGCATCTCCGTCTTCGTCCGCCAAAGTTCAACCCTCAACGGACGGGATGCCGGCGAGCATCTCACCATCGCCGTCCAAGACGAAGGGCAAGGCTTGACAGAAGAAGACAAAACGAAACTCTTTGGAAAATTTCAGCGACTTTCGGCGCGACCAACGGGCGGCGAGAGTTCAACGGGAATCGGGCTTTACATCACAAAACTTCTCGTTGAGGCGCACGGAGGAGAAATTTGGGCGGAATCGGACGGCAAGGATAAAGGTGCGACGTTTTTCGTTAAACTGCCAGTCCTTCGTCCGAATCTGCGCGAAATTTGAGGCAAATGCCTTATTGCCTGAAACGTGCAGGTTCGCAAGTTTTGAACAAACTAAACGTGCGACGACTATGATTCGAGTTGGAATCATTGAAGATAACCGAAACTTCCGCCAAACGCTCGCAATGCTGATTAGCGAGACCGAAGGATTCGCGTGCGCCGGCGAGCACGAGTCGCTTGAAGCGGCGTTGGTCGCGACCGATGAAATGGACGTCGCGCTCCTGGATATAAATCTGCCCGGAAAGTCGGGCATAGAAGGACTTCAAGAACTGAAGGCGAAATTTCCAAAAACTCAAATTTTAATGCTCACCGTTTTGGAAGACCCAACGACCATAAGTCAGGCGATTCTCTTTGGCGCGAGCGGCTACATTTTAAAGCGCACGCCGCCAGAGCGCATTCTCTCCTCAATCCAAGACGCAATGGAAGGCGGAATGCCGCTCTCTCCAAGCGTAGCTAAGCAAGTCAGCGAACTCTATAAAAAATATGCCCCCGAAGAAAATGAAACGCGATTTCTTTCGAAACGCGAAAAAGAAATTTTGTCGTTAATGGCGGAAGGTATGAGCCTTCAAACGATTGCGCAAAAACTCTTTATCAGTTACAAGACCGTCCGCAATCATCTACAAAATATGTATGACAAGCTTCACGTTCACTCGCAATCGGAAGCGGTCGCCAAAGCCCTCAAAAGCGGACTGATTTCTCCGACCAATCAAAAATGAGGCAGTTGCCTTATTGTCTCGCCTGATTTGATTTGCGTTCTTTGTGGCGGTTCAAGAATCCCCTTGAACGCAACTTTAACGCAAACAAACAATGAAACGCAATTTGACTTCGCTCTTCATTCTGTTGATGATGGGGCTTTTTTGGGCACGGCACGAACTTGCGGCGCAAGAAAGGTCTCTTGAAAACGCGCTCAACCCTGACGGAACGCTTAAAACGGGCGTTCAAGGGTCGTTTGACGCGCGAGGATATGAGATGAACGTCGGCGCAAACGGAGACTTGTTATTTAATTCAACAAGCGCTTGGGTGAATTTAGGGCGACCTCAAAACGGAGGGTTTATTTTCGCGCTTGCCGCTGCTGGCGATTACCTTTACGTTGGCGGCTCGTTTAATCAAACTGGCAACAATACGCCCAGCAACAATGTGATGCGTTACAATCTGAGAACGCGCGAATGGGAAGCGATGGGATGGGGCGTCAATAGCGAAGTGTATGCGATTTCAGTTTCAGGCGACAATGTGTATGTTGGAGGAGTTTTTACTGAAGCGCGAAACGAGGTCTCTCAAATTCAAACGGCGAATCGAGTCGCACGTTGGAACGCGGTTACAAAACAATGGAGCGTTCTTGGAACGGGAATCGGGAATGGAACAGTGTTTGCGCTTGCCGCGACGCAAAGCGCGGTTTTTGCGGGCGGCACGTTTACGCAGGCAGGAGGAGTGAATGTGGGATATGTAGCGCGCTACAATGTGGGAGCGAATGCGTGGGATTCGCTCGGAGCGGGCGTATTCGGCATGTCTCCCGCTGTCAACGCGCTTGCCATTGATGGAGACAACTTATACGTCGGCGGAAGGTTTGGGCAAGCCGGCGGCATAGCGGCAACGAACATTGCGCGATGGAATGCGCAGAGCAACTCATGGAGCGCGCTCGGCACGGGTATTGCGGGTAGCAGCGTTAAAACAATCGCGACAATCGGAAACGATGTTTATGCCGGCGGCGACTTCGCCACTGAAAACATCCGTCGTTGGAACGCGCAAACCAACACGTGGAACTCGCTCGGCGCAGGATTGGGACCTTTTGGCGTAACGGGCATCGCGATTGGCGGCAACAACTTGTATGTGAGCGGCGGATTTACTCAATCGGGCGCAACGACGGGATTAAATCGCGTGGCAAGATGGGATTTGCAAACCAACTCATGGAGCGCATTAGGAAACGGATTTACAGCGACAATGCAGGCGATTGCGTTTGCGAATGGCGAGGCGTTTGCGGGCGGATTTGCAACGGGAACATTCGGATATGAGCTTGCGCCGACTGTTCGCCTCTCGCCGCGCGGCGCGCTGACTTCCACGTCAATTACCCTCAACGGAACTATCAATCCAAACGGAAACGCCATTGCGAGCGCAAGGTTTGAAGTATCTACTGACCGAACTTTTGCAACGGGCGTTCAATCCGTCAATACCACCCCGAACGCATCGGGCATTGGCGCAGGAAGCTCGGCGGTGAGCGTCAGCGCGCTTCTGACGGGGCTTACGCCGAACACAGCGTATTACTATCGTCTCGTCGCTGAAAACGGATTTGGAACAAAAGCGTCAAACGTATCCGCATTTTTCACGACCAACATGCTTTCAACTGGCTCGCTTGCGCTCTGGTTTCGCGCCGACAACCTTGACACAGCCGCCGGCGGCATTTCCCGCGCCTACGACCTTTCGGGCAACGTGAGAGACGGCACAATGCCCAACCCGACGCAACGGGCGACATTGAATCCGAGCTCGTCTCTTTTCGGAAATCGTCCAGTTATGACCCTTTCCAACAACGGCAACACCGGGCTTGTTTTTCCCCGATTCAATGCGGCAAGCATTTTCATCGTGGCGAGAAACGCGCAAAACTCCCCGTATCAGTTCATCATTGGCGATAGCATTGGATTCGGATTCAGCGGCGGCGCGACAACCACGCTTTTGGACGCGACGTTTGCCTCTCCAAACATCAATCTCTTTTACAACGGAGAGCCGCGCCCCGCATTTACAACCGACCGTCCGACGACGCCGACCATTGTAACAATGCAGATTCCTAACGGCGCTACGCAACCTGTCAGCACGCTCTCATTTGACCGTCCGCCCACGTCTGCAACGGCAAACCGATCGTGGCGAGGCGACATTGCGGAAGTCATCATTTACGCGACCGAACTTTCATCGGGCGAGCGCGTGGCAGTCGAGGAGTATCTTCGGCAACGCTATGGAATCGGACTTTTAGCCACGACAATCGCTTCGCCCGCGACGAACATTACCGCAACGTCCGCCACGCTCAACGGCTCGGTCAATCCTAATGGGAGGGCGATTACGGACGCGAAATTCGCCTACGGAACAAACTCGAGCAACCTCACTGATTCGGTCTCAATTCCAACCTTAATCGGTGAGAACGGCACGACAACCATCAACGTCAGCGCATCGATTTCAGGCTTGCAGCAACAGCCCTATTTCTATCGTTTAGTGGCGCGCAATTCGTTTGGAACAAGTCAAAGCGACTTGATTCAATTCACGCCGAGACCCGCAAATTTTCCAACGGGATTGCCAACGGATAGTCTGCAACTTTGGCTTCGCGCGGATTTTGTGGACACGGCATCGGGCGGCGTGCAAACTTGGTTTGACCTTTCAGGCAAAGACCAAAACGCCGTTCAATCCAGTGCGGCGTTGCGCCCAACCCGCGTCTCAAACGCCATCAACGGACGTCCCGCGATTAATTTTGCGGGCGGACCAGGAAACGCACTCAACCAACATTTCACGATTAACGCCAACTTTCGAAACTTTACGGCGGGAACAACGGCGTTCGTCGTCGCTAAACCAACGGCAACGGCAAATTCCGCGCGCTTCTTCGAGTTCATCGAGTCAGCTAATAACTCGATGATTTTTGCGCGTAATGCATCTCAACAAACCGTCTTGTTTGGAACAATCACAGGCGGAATTTTAAACACGGTTGAAAGTTCAAGCACGATGACGAATGGAAGTTATCAGATTCTTTCAGCGCGACGCGCGTCGGGCAACGCGGGGCAAAACGCCGCAACAAGGCTCTTCCGAGACGCAAGGGACTTTGGCTCGGCAAATACCCAAGTCCCTGCGGTAACAAATCGAACGACGAATTACATCGGACGGGGACAATATGCAGACAACGCTTACTATCAAGGCGAAATCGCTGAGATAATTCTTTACAATCGTGCATTGAGCGATGTCGAACTAGCGCAAGCGCATAGTTACCTTGCGGCGCGCTACGGCATCGGACAAAGCACGATTACAAATCCGACCATTGGAGCAAATCAAGGCGGGACATTCGTGCTTGGCGCAACGGGCGCAAGCGTAACTTTCACCACGCCCAGCACAAGCGCAGGCTCGCTTTCAAGCTCGGTAACCAACGCGCGCCCGACCGTCGTCGGCTCGCTTCCTACGGGCATCACCAACATCGCCGAACGCTTCTGGACGATTAACCAAACGGGTCTCACGGGCTTTACCTACGCGCTCACGCTTGACCTCTCTACGCTGGCAGGCGTTCAGAACTTCAGCAACCTGAAAGTCTTGAAGCGCGACAACAGCGCGTCGGCTTGGGTTAATGTA
>JAJUFC010000005.1 GCA_029263855.1 Candidatus Thermochlorobacteriaceae bacterium
AAGCAGGCCAGCTACAAACGTGGCAATGTTTTTTTTCATTGGTTTTCTCCTTCTTGACTTTTTGACAGAGGCGAATGCAAAAGATGGGGCAATCGCTGTTTCGCCTCGTTCAACAGAGGTTGCCCAATGTTGAGAAAGAGCAATGCGGATGGTTATGATGCGAAAACGTAAGGAGTGGCGCGCATTTTTCAAAGCGCGCGTTCATCGTTCTGCAAATGAGATGCCTCAAACGCTCCGCGAACAATCATATCTTTTCGTCCAAATGCGTCGCGAAGCCTGATTACGCGTTGGTTGTCCGAAAGTGTTATCTTTGCGCTTCTGAAACTCAACTTTCCACATTTTAATTGGTCGGACAAATGGATTACAAACAAGCAGGGGTCAATATCGACGCGGGCGAAGAGGTCGTCAGCCGCATCAAGCCTTTGGTCAAACAAACTTTCACGAAGGGCGTGCTTGGCGACATTGGCGCGTTTGGCGGCTTTTTCGAGCTTGACCTGTTTGATTACAAACGCCCCGTGCTTGTCAGTAGCGTCGATGGGGTTGGCACGAAGTTGAAAGTCGCCGTTGAACTTGGCAAATATGATACGGTTGGTCAATGTTTGGTGAATCATTGCGTCAATGACATTCTTGTTTGCGGAGCGAAGCCGCTTTACTTTTTGGATTACTATGCGTGCGGCAAACTCACGCCTGACCACGCCGTTGCCGTCATTGGCGGAATGGCAGTTGCGTGCTCCGAAAACGAATGCGCCCTGATTGGCGGCGAAACCGCAGAAATGCCCGGCGTCTATGCGGAGCAGGATTTTGACCTTGCGGGAACGATTGTTGGCATCGTCGAGAAGGAGCGCATCATTTCAGGCAAATCCATCGTCGCCGGCGACGTGTTGCTCGGTTTGGCTTCTACGGGACTTCACACTAACGGCTACTCATTGGCGCGCAAAGTCTTTGAAGGTCGCCTGAACGAGCACTCCGAAACGCTCGGCGCAACCATCGGCGAAGCCCTGCTCGCCGTTCATCGCTCCTACCTCAATGTAATTTATCCGATACTTCAACGCTTTGAAATTAAAGGACTTGCGCATAACACAGGCGGCGGATTGGTTGGCAATACGATGCGCGTTATTCCAAAAGGATTGAGTTTGAAGATTGATTGGGATTCTTGGCAATGGCTACCGATTTTCGAGATGATTCAAAAAGAAGGCAATGTGCCGATTGAAGATATGCGCCGCACCTTCAACTTGGGGATTGGATTGGTGATTATCGCCTCTCCGTCCGAAGCCGACCGCATCGGCGCGCATCTGAAAACCATTGGCGAACCGTTTTGGCGCATTGGCGAAGTTGCTCCCGCCTAATACTCAAATGCTCCGCATTGCGACCGCAAGCATGGCTTCGCAGATTTCGTCAATCGCTTTCACCGATTTGAACGCTGATGCTCCCTCGCCAACGACCAAGAGCGGTACGGGGTTTTGCGTGTGCTTCAAGGTTCTCGCGTCCTCAAAATTTCCATGGTCGCTGGTGAGCGCGAGCGTGGTTTGTTGGGGAAGTTCTTCAACGAGCGTCGCAAGAAATTCGTCTAATCGCTTGACGATTTCCGTCGATGGCGTTTTGAGTTTGCCGTGTGCGGCAAGGTCGGCAAGGAAAAACTCGTAGAATGTCGCGTCGGCTTTGGTTGAAAGCGCGAGCAGACGTCGCGCCGCTTCGGTCGCGGAAATTTCTTGAATTGAAGGGTCGCCGTCGGTTTCGTTCAGTTTCCACCACCGTCCGATGATGTCGCCCGAAATCGCCTCTCCCGCTTTTAACTCTTCACTGCTCCGAATCGCGACGCCTTCCAACACTGCCGCCTCAAACAAAACCGAACTCCGAATTTTGCCCTTCGTGCGCTGGTCTAAACACCACTCAATAAAGCGTTTCGGATACGCATTAGCGTAAAGGCAAGATTTTCCAAGCGATTTGAGTTTGCGGAAGATGTTTTCTTCGGCAAGAACGGGACGCAACGACGAGGGAATATGCGGACCGTAATGCCGCCCGAAATGCCGCGCGCCGTTGATGCCTGTGTAAATGCTGAACTGCCCTGTGCCGCTTTCGCCCGCGCCTTCAACGCCAAGCCCTGCATCTATCGGGAGCATGAGTTTATTAGAGTTCAAGTAGGGAGCATTTTCCAAAAAGAGTTCGCACCCGAAGGCACGCTTGAAGCGCGTCATTAGTGTCGTGAAAAAGGGATTATGCGCCGAGCGTTCCGCCAAACCTACACCGTCCAAAAAAATAAAAATCAAGTTCATTTCGAGTTGCTAATAAAATCCGTGCGCGTCTGTTCAATCTTTTTATCGGTATTCCAAAGGCAAGATATGAGCGAAACAAGATATGAGCGAAAGTGTCATAAGTCATAAACGGAAAAACCCTTGTTGAGACAAGGGTTTTGGAAGGCTGTCGGGGTGGCGAGACTCGAACTCACGACCTCTTCGTCCCGAACGAAGCGCGCTACCAGCTGCGCTACACCCCGATCATTGAAAGGATGCAAAAGTAAGAAAAAATCACTTCTCCGCAAATGCTACTTTACTGCAAATCCCTTTCAGCGCGTTGCAGTGATTGCTTCTCGAGCCTTACAAAAGATTTTCACGGCGTCGGCATTGGCTTTGCAGTCATGGACGCGCAAGATGTGTGCGCCGTTCATCATCGCGATGGTGTTGGCGGCAATCGTGCCGTAAAGCCGCGCCTCGACGGGCGCAATGTTTTCGGGGTCTAATACTTTGCCGATAAACGACTTGCGCGAAAGCCCTACCAAAATCGGATAGCCGAGCGGCAGAAATTCCGACAACCGCATCAAGAGTTCGTAATTAGCATCGACATTTTTACCGAATCCAAATCCGACATCAAGAATGAACGACTTCACCCCCCTTGCCTTTCCAAATTCAACCGACTGCAACAGTTCGCTTTTGACTTCGGCGACCACGTCGGCGTATTGCGTTTTGTCTTCGTAACTCCATTGCATTTGCGACGGCTTTTGTCGGCTGTGCATCACGACGGCGGGCGCGTCGTATTTGGCGCACACGTCGGCGATCTCGACATCGAGACGAAATCCCGAAACATCGTTCACCAAACTTGCGCCTGCGTTTAGAGCGGCTTCGGCAACGCTTGCTTTGTAAGTGTCAATCGAGATGGGAACATCGAGCACTTTTGAAAGTTTTTCAATGAGCGGCACGGTTCGGCGGATTTCTTCGTCGGCGGGAACAGGCGTGGCATTGGGGCGCGTGGATTCTCCTCCGATGTCTATCAAAGTCGCGCCGTCTTTTTGCATTTGGCGTGCCGCTTCGATGGCTTTGTCGAGGTCGATGGTTTCACCTAAAAAAAAGCGTCCGCCGTCCGAAAAGGAATCGGGCGTCATGTTCAAAACGCCCATGAGATTTGGCTTCGAGAGGTCAAGTCGAAATGCTCTGCAAGTGATGTTCATATTGGTTTTCTTTTCCAAAGTTAGAACTCTTTTGCGTGAAAGATGTATTTTCAGTTTGTCTTTTGAAACGTCATACTTCCCGACATGCAGAGCCGCTACGAATTGATTTTAGAGAGCGATTTAAGTGAAGTTCGCCGAGTCGAGGGTTTTGTCAAAACGATATGCAAAGAGCACCGCTTTGAGAAAAACTTCGTTCACGACGTCATGCTTCTCATTACAGAGGCAACGAACAACGCCATTATGCACGGCAATAAATTTGATAAAACCAAACGCGCAACGCTTCTCTGCACGATTGAAGACGGCTACTTGAACATTGAAGTCAGTGACGAAGGTAGTGGCTTTAACCTCAACGCGCTTCCAAACCCGCTTGACCCAGAAAATTTGCTCAAACCGTCAGGGCGCGGCGTTTTTTTGATAAAGAATTTCGCCGAACAAGTCCATTATGCCTTTTCTGAAAGAGGTACCACGCTCAAAATGCGGGTTGCCATTCGCTCCTCCGAAAAGTCCGAGTGTGAGTAAACTGCTGAAAGATTTGTAATTTCGTATTCAATTCACAACATCGCATCAATCAGCCAATAGGCATTTAACACCAACATTGTAACAACAAAGTCAAAAAAAACTATGCGAAACAAGTTTATTCTTGCGCTCGTGATTGCATTTGCGATTTCGGCGTGCGGTAAGAAAGAGGAAAAGACCAAAGAAAAATCCGTTCCCGTTATCGGGTTCGTTCAAACAGTTGAAGACGAAACCATCAGCGACGCGCGTCGTGGTTTTCTTGATGCGCTAAAAGCGGGCGGATTCGACAGCAGCAAAGTGAACATTGATTACAAAAACGCACAAGGCGATAACGCCACGCTCAACCAAATTCTCGACCAATTCGTCGCTAAAAAAGTAAATTTGATTGCGGCAAACACTACCGTTGCGATGGTAAGTGCCTTAGGCAAAACGAAAGACATTCCGATTTTCATGATGGTTGCACCTTCGCCGACAATTAACAACCTGACCGAAGTCGATTCAACGGGTCGAAACATCAAAGCCCCGAAAAATCTTTCCGGTGTTTATGAAACCCTCACTTACATCGACAGCAACCTTGCGCTCATCAAACGCACGTTTCCGAAAGCCAAGAAAATCGGCGTGATTTACAACAGTTCGGAAATCAACTCGACCAACGCGATTGGACGGCTTCGCTCGCTTTCCAAGCAATATGGCTTCGCCCTTGAAGAACGTGCCATTTCCGCCACGATTGACGCGCTTCCTGCGGCACAAGCCTTAGCCAACGCTAAAATCGATGTTTTCTTCGCGCCGCCCGATAATGTTGTTTTCAATGCGTTTGAAACGATTGTCAAGACGATGAATGACGCCAAAATTCCGATTGTCTCTTCCGAAGCGGGACTCGTCAAACGCGGCGCGGCTTTCGGCTACGGCGCTGATTTTTATCAATGGGGCTATCAATGTGGCACAATGGCGGCAGAATTTCTCAAAGAAAAGCCCGACACCACAGGCGCGTCGCTTCGCGATTTGGGCTATCCGCTTCAAACCGTCAAAGTTCGCAAGTTTGTTCATAACGACAGTGCACTCGCGCTTTTTGGCATCAAAGCGCCCGAAGGCTCTTCTGCCGTGAAGTAAAAGATTTGCCATCGTTTTTTCTTCAAAGCCTTCTCGTTTGGGAAGGCTTTTTGATTGAGCCGAAAGTGAAATACCTGATTGGAACATCGACTTGGTCGCAAAAAGATTGGGTCGGGAATTTTTATCCGCCCAAAACGAAGTCGGCGGATTTTCTCGCCGAATACGCCAAGCGGTTTCCGACAGTGGAAATTGATTCGACTTTTTATGCGATTCCGCGCCCAGAGGTTGTCGCGAATTGGTATGAAAAAACGCCGCCCAATTTCGTCTTCAGCGCGAAGATTCCGAAGGCGATTACGCATGAGCAGTTGCTTCGCGATTGTTCAGAGACGTTGCGCCTTTTTCTCAACACGATTTCGCGCTTGAAAGAAAAAATCGGCGCACTTCTCATTCAACTGCCACCCGACTTTGCCGCCACACTCGCAAGCGTTGAAGTAATGAAGTCGTTTCTGCATTCGCTTCCGACGAGCGAGTTTCGGTTCGCGCTTGAAGTGCGGCACGGTTCGTGGCTAAAAGAAAAATTTTTCGAGCGATTGCGTTTGACGGGTGTCGCACTGGCTTTAACTGATTTACCTGTCATGTCGGGCATTGAGGTGAGAACCGCTCCGTTTATGTATGCGCGATGGCTTGGCGACAGGCGAATTTTGCGCGAGCCGTTCACGAAATTGGAGTTGGACAAAACAGAGGAAATGAAACGATGGGCGACTATGCTTCGCGCGCAATCAGGCGAAACGCTTTTTGGATATTTTAACAATCACTACGCGGGACATTCGCCCTCGTCGGTCGCCCTTTTCAACTCGCTTTTGCTCAAAAACGAACAAGGCGACTTGTAAATCGCCTTGTTAGAACTTGCTTGGACGAATGTGTTGCGAAAGACTTATGTGCGTCGCGTCGCCATTATTTTTTCGCCCCACTTCTCCGCAAACGCAGGATTTTGATAATCTGCAAGGGCTTCGATTGGAATGTCAATAGAGCTTTTATCGGTGAAGCGTATACGAAATCCGCCCGCATCTTCTATTGTTTCCAGCACTCTGTCGTAATAGGCTTCGCCTTTGTAGCGATCGAGGTGAAACGCCATTTCATATCTTCCTAATTCAGGATACCTCGCTTTCAGTTTTTGAACGATAGCGACGATTTTGTTTTCAATTCCCACAGTGTTTAGTTGTCCCGTCATAATCGTTTTGGTTTAGAATTTGAACAGGCGGCTTGATGCGATTTTTGCAAATATACTTCCCCTTTGCACGCAATTCAAATGCCTCTGACAACAATTTTCAATATCCGGGATTTCATACTGATATGTTGAAAAAGAACTTTTCATCTTGCTATATTCTTTGAATCGTTGGAATCACCTTTTCAAACATATCTGACTTTGTCGCGATGATTTGGGCAAAAAACGCTTTGATTGTTCTCGGAACACTCTCTTTTTCATTATTTGCAGGCGCACTGCTTTTGATTTATGAAACTTGGCGAGAGTGCGAAGAAATGCCGTCGCCATCGCTTTCCGCCGCGATTATCTTCGGCAACGAGTTTTCGGAACAAGGCGAAATCACGCCCGACCTTTGTCTTCGTTTAGATAAAGCCATCTCGCTTTACAAAGAGGATAAAGCCACACTCTTCATTTTAAGCGCAGGCAATCCAAATGTCTCACTTGCCGAGCATGAAGTAGAAGCGATGAAAACATATTTGGTTGAAAAAGGATTGCCATCGCATCATATTGTCTTGCAAGCCAAAGCGGGCAACACGATCGACAACATTCAATTCGCAAAGTTGCTCTTAGATAGCCTTGAATGTGAGATGGTGTTCGTTATTACAAGCAAGCCCCAACTTTGTCGTGCTCTGTTGATTACCGAACAAAGCGGGATTCCGTCGGTAGGTGTTGCGGCGGAAGTTTCAGGCGGCTCCTTGCGTCTCTGCCTTGCTTCCTTTCAAGAATCAATTCGGTTGCTTTATTTTCTCGCGGTTGAACAATGGCAAATTCCTGACGAACTCTTAATGCCTGAATTTGACCACCAACTTCGCTACACTTCACTTTGAGGTGCTTTAATTAAAAACCATCTTTCGTAGTATGTCTCACACCGTTACACTTCTTTCGGGAGACGGCATCGGTCCAGAAATCACCGCCGCCGTCAAGAAAATCATTGCCGCTTCCGGCATCCAAATTACGTGGGAAGAGCATCTCGCAGGCAAACTCGCCGTTGAAAAATTTGGCGACCCACTCCCTCAAACCGTGCTTGATTCCATTTTGAAGAACAAAGTTGCCTTGAAAGGACCGCTGACGACGGAAGTCGGCAAGGGCTTTAAGTCTGTCAATGTTCAACTGCGCAAAACGCTCAATCTTTACGCCAACTTGCGTCCTGTGAAGTCTATTCCGGGCACGCGAGCGCGCTACACGAATGTAGACATTGTGGTTGTGCGCGAAAATACGGAGAGCCTTTATGCAGGGATTGAAAATGAAATCGCACCCGGCGTTATTCAAGCCTCGAAAGTGATTACACGCGAGGCATCAACGCGCATTGCAAAATTCGCCTTTGAATACGCCCGCTCGCACAAGCGCAAAAAAGTTTCCGCCATTCACAAAGCCAACATCATGAAATTGGCGGACGGGCTATTCCTTAAATGCTGTCAGGAAATCGCCAAAGACTATCCCGAAATCGAATACAATGAAGTCATTGTCGACAACTGTTGCATGCAATTGGTCATGAATCCACTTCAATTTGATGTGATGGTGCTTGAAAATTTGTATGGCGATATTGTCTCGGATTTGTGCGCAGGATTGGTCGGCGGATTAGGCGTTGTGCCCGG
The DNA here is from genome assembly GCA_029263855.1 of Candidatus Thermochlorobacteriaceae bacterium. Classification (GTDB taxonomy): domain Bacteria; phylum Bacteroidota; class Chlorobiia; order Chlorobiales; family Thermochlorobacteraceae; genus JANWWM01. Next base: position 7,868 of record JAJUFC010000005.1, read on the forward strand.
CGCAAATATCGGTACTGAAGCCAGTGTTTTTGAGGCAGTTCACGGTTCAGCCCCCGACATTGCAGGCAAAGGCGTTGCCAACCCAACCGCCATGCTTCTTTCCGCCGTCATGATGCTTGAACATTTAGGCGAAAATAAAGCGGCAGAACGGATTATGAACGCGGTTTATCGCGTGCTTGGGGAAGGCAAAGTGCTCACGCCCGACTTGCGCGGCGAAGCTACAACCATGCAATACGCCGATGAAATCGTGCGCTTTATAGAACTATGATTATAGAACTATGATTATAGAACTATGATGCTGAATTTGATAGCATGCTTGAACTCACATCATGTCGACGCGCTTACGAAGGTAAGCGAGCAATGAGCGGTCGAAGGGTTCTGATGTGTCAAACAAAACATAGTCTATCCCGTTATCGGTCAGGTCGCGCCGCAATTTTCCGATATGCGCTTCAAACGCGCTGAGGTATGCGGCGTGAATCTGTTTCGGCGAGGTTGTTATCACTTCTCCCGTTTCCAAATCCAAGAGTTCCGAATCGCCCCCGATTTCAAAATCTCGCTCTACTTTATCAAGCAAGTGAAAGGCAATCACTTCGTTTTGGCGATGGCGAAAATGTTTGAGTGCGGCAACGGTTTTATCGACCTCGTCCCAAAAGTCGCTGATAATGATGATGAGACTGCGCTTGTCCAATCGCTTGGCAAAATCTGCCAATGCGCTGGCGGTACTGGTTCTTTCGCCTTGGGATTCAGAAACGAGTTTGCTTGTTTCGGCGAGCGTTTTAAGGATTAAGGTTTGATGCGACGATTTTACGCTTGGCGGAAAGAACTGATGAAGTTTTTCGCTGTAAGTTACGAGACTGACGGCGTCGCGCTGTTGAACCATCAAAAGCGTAAGGGCGGCGGCAAGGTAGGTTGCGTATTCAATTTTCGGCAGAAATTTTTTGTCCGAAGAATAGCGCATGGAGCTTGACGTATCCAGCAGAATGTAAGAACGCAGATTTGTTTCTTCTTCGTATTGCTTGACATAATACTTTCCTGTTCGAGCATAAACGCGCCAATCGACATGCCGCACTTCGTCGCCAAATGTGTATTGCCGATGCTCCGCAAATTCAACACTGAAGCCGTGATACGGGCTTTTGTGTAAGCCTGTGATAAATCCTTCTACAATCGCTTTTGCTTTGAGTTCAATAGACTTCAGCGTAGAAACCGTCTGCGGGTTTAGGTATTTGCGATAGTCTTCGGGCATCGCTCAAAGCAAGTGGTTCATCTTGTAGTATTCGTAGGCGTGAACGATGCTTTCTTCAGGCTGTCGCACTTTAAGCCCAAGTTCTTGAATGGCTTTTTGTGGTGTATAATAAAAATACTTTGTTGCGCTTAACAGGATTTCTCGATTGGCAAGTGCGGTTATTCGCCTGATTTTACGGGCGTTTTCGGTCAAAGCCACAAAAATTTTGACAATGCTTTCAGTAATTGGAACAAAGACTTTCGGCGCACCGACGATGTCGCAGATGAGGTCGAAGAGTTCTTTATAGGAGAGATTTTTTCCGCCCAAAATATACCGTTCGCCTGTTCTGCCTTTTTCCATCGCCGCAAGATGCCCATCAACCACATCTTCAATATCCGACACATTCACGCCGCCCGAAGGATAAACGGGCACTTTTCGCAAATACAAATCGCGAATCAGCATGCCCGCATTAAAGTTGATGTCGCCTGCACCAAAAACATAACTTGGATTGACAATCACGCAGTCAAGTCCTTTCTTGACCGCTTCGGCGACTTCCAATTCAGCGAGGTGCTTGGAAGTGTAATAATCGACTTTGAGGTCGTCCAAATTCCACTGTTGGGATTCGTTGGCGGGCTCTTTCGTTCCTGTAATTCCGATTGCAGAAACGGAACTTGTATAGACGACTCGCGAAACGCCGTTTTCTCTTGCAACATCGAGCAAATTGCGTGTTCCCGCAACGTTGATGTTGTAAAGTTGCTCGCGTTTTCCCGAACCGATGTAGGCTTTTCCTGCACAATGGTAAACCTGTGAGACGCCTTTGGTTGCTTCATCAAGCGATGCCTTGTCGGTAATATCGCCATAGACGATTTTCACGCGCGATTCAAAGTCGCTGATGGCACGGTGGCTCGACTTTTTGCGCATTAAGATGCGCACAGGATAACCTAATTCGACAAGGTGTCGCGCTAGGTTTGAGCCAATAAACCCTGTCGCGCCTGTTACTAAAACGTCCATAGTTCATTCTCCTCAATTCAGATGGGGTTCTTGCATAGCGAATGCAAGTTACTTTTGCTATAAATGTTCTTTGTGTGTTTTTCAGCACAGTTCTGTTCATCAAAACGGAGTTTATTTTTCAATCACTTTTTCTGCGCCTTTGACTTTGCAGACGATTTAGGCAGTTCATTTTTTGCCAATGCAGTCGCCGCCGTCAATTTTTCATTTTCGATTTCTTTTAGCCTTGCTTTCAGGTCTTTTTCAACTTTTTCATGCGCCTCCATTGAAGCCTCAAGCACTGGCTTAGCTTCAACATACATCACGTCGTAAGTCGTGAAGTCTTCATCGATGAGTTCCGTGCTGTGCGTGAAATTTAGAGGCTGCTTGAGTTTCTCCAACAGGGATTTCATGCCGTCCATAGCCGTTTTGGCCTTTTCTAAGTTTTCATTGTGCGCGTCGACGATTTTGCGATGTTCTTTTGTAAGTGCGTTGTAGATGGAATCCGCCTTGCCTTTGCGTTCTTTTTTCAGCCTTGCGTTAATTTCATCGAATTCCGCTTGTTCTTTTGAAAGATACTCGGCGGTGCCTTCAAACTTCGCCACTTCTTGCTCCATCGTTGCAAGCGTTTTTTCGATATCGCCAATGAGTTTTTGCTGGTGCGCCGTCGGCTTGCAACCAACGACCGTGAGTGCGAGGAATGAGAACAGGATAATGTTTCGAACCATTGATTATTGTTGTTAAAGGTTTTCAGAATATGTCGATTAAGCACCTGCAACTGCAAAATAGAGAACGTCGAATGTTCCCACAATTTCCTTTACATCGGTTTGATTTCGCCTTGAATGATTTTACGGCGTAATTCTTCCACTGCTGTGCGAACGCTGTCAGAAATGAGATATCGATTCACATCGTTGTAAATGTAGTCAACCCCTTTTTCCGCTAAGCCTAAGACTTTGTGCCCGCCCTTGAATGTGCCATTTTTCACATTGCCAATTTCATTCAGCACCACTTCATCAACAACTTTGACCATGCTGGTTAAAACGAATGTTTTGCCATCAGGCGTTTTGGCTTCATTTTCCTGGTTCATATCCACTCCGATAACGAGCCGCGACTTCTCTCTCGCCGCTTCAAAAACGCCCAGCCCCGTAATACCTGAGGCGTGATAAATTACATCGGCATTTTGGTTGTATTGCGAAAGTGCCAGTTCCTTTCCCTTTGCGGGGTTCTTAAAGCCTTCACCCGTCAAGCCTGCATAACCCGTAATCACTTTCACATCAGGGCGAACCTGCTTCGCGCCGTTTTCATAACCTTTTTGAAACTTGCGAATCAGCGGCGAATCCATTCCGCCAACAAAGCCAATCACGCCCGTTTTGCTCACCATCGCCGCAAGCGCACCCACAAGAAATGAGCCTTCTTCTTCGCGAAAGGTTATGGCGGCAAGATTTTCAGGAATAGATTTGCTTGTGTCGACCGAATAGTCGATGCACACATATTTTTTGTTGGGAAATTCTTTTGCAACTGCTGTAATATCATCGGTGAAAATAAACCCTGCACCAATAATGATGGCAATATCGCTTTGTGAGGAAAGTTGTCGGAGTGCGGCTTCGCGGTCTGCGCCTTCTCCGGGTTCAATGTATTCATAACCAATTCCGAACTTCTCTTTTGCCATTTCTACGCCGCGAAATGCCGCGTCGTTGAAGGATTTATCGCCCCGACCGCCTACATCAAACACCAACCCTGATTTGAACTTCTCCCCTTTCTCATCTTTGTCTGTTTTTTTGGAAGAACAATTTATTGCAATAACAGATATTAAAACATACCCAATTAAAGTCCTTATGTGCGCGGTCATTTCACCGTGAGTTTTGTTGTTATGTGTTCGGACTGAAGTTTTTCTTGGCTAAAACAATCGCACCAACAACTGCAAGCAGCAGCAAGATGGAAACGATTTCAAACGGAAAGAGAAAGTTCGTAATCAACTCGCGTCCGATGTTTTTCGCTTCTCCGATTTCAACTGGCGTGAGCGTCGTGGACTTTTGAGGCAGATTGATTTTCAAACCGAGAATGTAGAGCACTTCCACCAGCAAAACGCCGCCGAGCAAAATGCCGAAGCCTTTTTGTAAATCGAATTTTTCTTTAAGCGCCTGCTCATCGTCCAAGTTGAGCAACATAATTGTGAAGAGAAAAAGCACCATAATCGCGCCCGCATACACAATCACTTGCACAACGGCGATAAACTGCGCTTCGAGCAGCAAGTAAATGCCGCCAAGTGCGAAAAAATTTAGCACCAAAAACAGCGCGCTGGTTACAGGATTTCTCGACCAAACCGTACCGATTGACCCCACCATCACTAACGCGCCCAAAAACGAAAACAAAATGAATGAAACGGTTTCCATTTGCAGAACTTCTTGGAAGGCTATTGAAAATGATGTTTGAAAGACGGGCGCAAATTTACAAAAATGTTTCCCAACTTTTTGGCGACTTTTCTCGCGCGTTAGCCTCTTCTCTTCAAACCGATTCTCAAAACAGACCTCGCTGAACAGATTAAGTCAGATGCGTTATATTGCGCAGTTTAATCATATCGTCATGAACGCGAACTTGCTTTCGTATCATAAAATCACCGACCGCATGGATTTCGGAATCACAACGCGTACCCTTCGCGACTTCCGAAACGACGTTGCCTTGATTCACTCCCTCCCCGACGACCAACGCCCTAACTTTTGCTTCGACGACGGCTACGAGGACACCTTCACCAATGCCTTTCCGATTCTTTCCGAATTTGGCTTTACAGCAAATCTCTTCATCATTACAGGGCTTCTGGGAAAATTGAACTCGTGGGATTTTACCTTCTTCGGCACTTTCAAGCACCTTTCGCGCGAACAAGTCAAAGCCCTTTCCGACGCGGGATGGAACATCGGAAGCCACACGAAATCACACCTTGCGCTCACCACGCTCTCGCCCTCTCTGCTTCGCGCCGAACTTCTCGATTCAAAAAAGTTTTTGGAAGATTTGCTCGGCAAGGCAGTTACAAGCATTTCGTTTCCATTCGGCAATTTCAACGCACGGGTTCTTGATGCCTGCAAAGAAGTCGGGTTTCAGGAAGCCATTTCGATTAAAAAATCTTCGCTCGATGGCTTTGTTAAGCTTAGCAAAGCCGTTTATCGGTTTGACTCGCTGAACTCGATTCGCGCCAAACTCCGTAATGCCCCGCTTGAACTCTTGCGCCTACGCACCATCAATGCCTGTTCTGGTGCAACCATTTTCATGCATAAACTCAAAGGCTATAGCCCTATTCACCATGCAGAGTAGTTCATCGAGATACCTCATCATTGGACTTGCGACCGTATTGTTTTTCATTTTAGGCTACATGATGCGCGAGTCGCTCTCCCCGTTTATCATATATCTTTTCATCGCCGCGCTTTGCTATCCGCTCCGCTCGAATGCGTTTGTCGTCCGACTTTTTTGGCTTTCTACCGTTTTAATTGTGATTTGGATTTTGAGCGTGCTTTCAGGCTTGCTCGCGCCGTTCATCATTGCCTTTATTTTAGCCTTTCTCTTTGAGCCGCTGATGGAATGGCTTGTCTCAAAAAAGGTGAAGCGTTCCTATTCCGCCGTGCTGATTACGCTTTTGGGTGTCGGTAGCATTTTCCTTTTAATCTTTTTAACCATTCCGCTCATCACAGCGCAATCGCAATCGCTTGCCGACGCGCTCGCTAATTTGCCCGAACAGTTCGATAGCATTTTTGACAGCCTCGAGCAACTCCCGCTCGTCAAACAATACGACATTGATATTTCCGCTCTTCGCAGTTCAATCGTTTCATTTTTTCAAGCCAAAGGCAACGGACTGAGCAACCTTCTAACAGATATTCTCTCCAAAGCGGCACAAAGCGTTCCGACGCTCATTTCAGCCATTGTCAATATCGTCTTGATTCCGGTACTTGTGTTTTACTTTCTGAGCGATTTTCCAACAATTAAGCAAACGCTTCTCAACCTCATTCCGCGCGAATACTTCCCGACGGCATCGGAATACTTTGGGCTTGCGGGGGCGATTCTTCGCCAATACTTGCGTGGGCAAGTCATCATCATGTTCATCTTGATTGCGATTTATTCATCGCTTTTCTTTTTGATTGGGTTAGGCTACTCGCTTTTGCTTGGGATTGTCTATGGCGTGATGGCGTTTGTGCCGTATATCGGCGGGATTATCGCGCTCACGCTTAGCGTGATTGTGGCACTCTTTGGCGAAGCAGTTGGGCGGACGATTGTGCTGATTCTCATTATTTACGCGCTTGTTCACGCGATTGAAAACTTCATTCTCGTTCCGAAAATCATTGGTGAGCGCGTCAAACTCAATCCGATTGTCTTGTTCTTAGCCATTTTTCTTTTCGGATATTTCTTCGGCTTTTTCGGCGTGCTTTCCGCTGTGCCGCTCTCGGCGTTTCTCGTTGAGATTTTGAACAAACAACTTGCGATTGCTTCGCAGAAAAAAAACATTGATGATTCTTCAAGCAGAGAACCTCTATAAATCTTACACCCCCAAAGGCAGAGAGCGAATCGATATTCTCAAAGGCGTTTCGCTTTCTGTGGGCGAGCACGAAATTGTCTCGATTATCGGCGCGTCAGGAAGTGGGAAAACCACACTGCTCAACATTCTCGGCACGCTCGACACCGCCGACGACGGCGAACTTCGTTTCAAATCCGACGTGATTTTTTCCAACAAGAAGTTTCACTTAAACCCCGAAGCCATCGCGAAGTTTCGCAACCAGCGCATCGGATTTGTGTTTCAGTTTCATCATTTGCTCGATGATTTCACCGCACTTGAAAACGCCGCCATGCCGCACTACATCTTGACCAATGATTTCAAACTTGCCAAAGAGAAAGCCGAAGCCTTGCTCGTTACGGTCGGCTTGAAGGAGCGGCTCAATCATCTGCCCTCGGAATTAAGCGGTGGCGAAGCGCAACGGGTTGCAATCGCACGCGCACTTGTCAATTCGCCCGTTGTCGTTTTTGCCGATGAGCCGTCAGGAAATTTAGATTCCAAAAACAGCGATAAACTCTACGAACTCATTGCCGAACTTTCGCATCAGCAAAACACATCATTTGTGATTGTAACGCATAACAATCGCTACGCCGAACTTTCGTCTCGGACGTTTGAAATGCGCGACGGCGTTCTCCAACAAGTTCGCTAACCCGACACGGTTTCGCCTGTCCAGCGCGACATGCCCCCAATCATATTCACCACATTTACAAAGCCTAATTGAATGAGCAAGCCTGACGCGCTTTGACTGCGAATCCCGTGTTCACATAGCACAATGATTTCTTTTTCGGGGTCTAATTCGCTCTGGCGAAGCAAGAGTTCATCGAGCGGAATGTTGATGGCTTTTGCAATTCGGCGATGTGCATATTCGCCTCTCGTGCGAACATCAAGAAAAACGACGTCCGCCTCGTTTAATTTTTTCTCTGCATCTTGTGGATAAATGTGCGTCATAATTGTTGGATTATGATTTATGTGTCATAAACACGCAAGTTTGTTTTTCAATTCACAAAAAGCCTTATCTTTGTGCGCAACATTGACCGCCATTCGCATCACCGCTTTTTGAAGGCTCACTTTTTCACTGTAATCCGATTTCATTCAAAACCATGTCCATATCCGAAAAAACTATTCGTGCTGTCGATAAGTCGCAAATGAACTTGCGCATTCAAAACCTTTATCAGCAATTTGAAACCGAGTTTTCACTTCTCAACGAGAAGAGTAAAATTTCAAAGAGCAAGGTCAAAAGCATTGTCGTTACAGGGCTTGGCGGCTCGGCAATCGGTGGAGACTTGGTGCGTGCCTACGTTTCAGGAGAGTGTTCCGTTCCGATTTTCGTTAATCGCAATTACACCTTACCTGCCTTTGTAAATGATTCAACGCTTGTGATTGTCTCGTCGTATTCGGGCAACACAGAAGAAACGCTTTCTGCTTATCACGATGCAATTAAGCGCAAGGCGCAAGTTTTTTGCATCACATCAGGCGGAGAGGTTGAAGCCCTTGCCTTGAAGCACAAACACTACACCGTTAAAATTCCGACAGGCGCGCCGCCACGCACGGCAATCGGCTACTCGCTTGTGCCTATGCTACAAACCCTCGCCAAATTTGGCTTTATCGGGAACAAAGACAAAGACATTGCCGAAACCGCTCGCTACTTGAAGGAAAAATCACTTGCTTACGCCAATTTCAAAGACAAGCAAAATTTTGCGGTTCAACTTGCCAAGAAGTGCTACGGCAAACTGCCCATCATCTACACCAGCGACGATTTCACCAGTGCCGTCGGCGTGCGTTGGAAAGGTCAGATTTGCGAGAACGCTAAAATGCTCGCGTATTCAAATGTATTTCCCGAACTCAATCACAACGAACTCGTTGGGTGGAATCAGTATAAAGACCTGCTCAAAAAAACGACGGTGATGATGCTTCACGACAAGAGCGACCACCCGCGCACCGCGTTCAGAATGAGCGTTACAAAATCCATCATCAAGAAATATGCTTCCGATGTGATTGATATTGAGAGCGAGGGCAAGTCGCTTCTGACACGGCTTTTCTCCTTGATTTTACTTGGGGATTGGGTGAGTTACTACCTTTCCATTTTGAACGGCATCGATGCAACGCCGGTTAAAGCCATTGACTTTTTGAAAGAATCACTTTCTAACTTCAAAGGATAGGCTTTGAAACAACTTTATTTGATTCGGCACGCCAAATCCAGTTGGGACTATCCCGACCTCACAGACTTTGAGCGACCGCTCAACAAGCGCGGCTTGCGCGACGCCCCCTTTATGGGCATGATTTTACGCGAAAAGCAGATTGCGCCAGAACTCTTTCTTTCAAGTCCTGCCAAACGCGCTCTGACCACCGCTCAACTGTTTGCCAACGCGATGAATTACCCAGCCGCACAAATTGTTACTGAGCCTCGCATTTATGAATCCTCTCGGCAAACGCTTTTAGACATTATTCAGTCGCTTCCCGATACGCTCAACAGTGCGGCAATTTTTTGCCACAATCCTGCCATTACTGACCTTGCCAATTTTCTTTCCGATAAAAGCATCGACAATGTGCCGACATGTGGCATTTTTTCCGTCAATCTCGATTCGCCCTCGTGGCGCAGTCTTGAACAAGGCAAATGCGTGTTTAACTTTTTTCTTTATCCGAAAAAGTTTTTGAATGCTGTTTAAGAAATGGTGAGTGTTGGGTCAATGCGTTCGGCTTCTTGACGAAGCGGCAAGGTGATGATAAACTCTGTGCCCTCATTTTCTTTACTTTTCACATCGATTTTTCCGTCGTGGCGTTCAATGATTTTATAGACGATGGAAAGCCCAAGCCCTGTTCCCTGCCCGACAGGCTTTGTGGTAAAGAAAGGTTCGAAAATTTTTTTCAGATTTACTTCGGAAATTCCGATGCCTGTGTCGGCGATTGAAATTTTCGCCGTGCCGTTCTCTGTCCAAGTTTTAATCGTGATTTTTCCAAAGTCTTCGATGGCTTGAACGGCATTGGTGATGATGTTGAGAAATACTTGATTGAGTTGAGCGGGATAGCACTCGACGAAGAGGTTTTCTTCGTAGTGCGTCTCGACTTCAGCTTTGTGCTTGATTAAGTTATGTGCGATAAGCAATGCAGATTCAAGGCTTTCGCTCACGCTGACTTTTTTCATTTCGGCTTCGTCTAAGCGCGAAAAATTTTTGAGGTTGAGAATTAACTCTCGAATGCGTTCTAACCCGATGTTGGCTTCGTTGACGCGGTTCTTTGTTTTTTCAAGCAGATTGAGGTCGAAGAGGCGTTGCAAGGAAAACTTCGTGTCGTCAAGTTTTTGCAGAGCGTCGTTGAGGTCTCCGTTTTCAAGCATGGCGACAAGTTCGCTGGTTTGCATAATGGCTTCGTTGAAAAGCCCGATGTTGCGCTCAATGATGCCGACGTTCGTCATCACAAAGCCGAGCGGCGTGTTGATTTCATGCGCAAGTCCGGCGACCATCTGCCCCAGCGACGCCATTTTTTCGGATTGAATCAGTTGCGCTTGCGTATTGGTGAGGTCGATTAAGAGTTGCTCGACGGTTTCCTTTTCGCGTGCGATTTCATCGCGTTGCGCCGTCAGTTCGCGATTGCGTGTCTCGATAATAGCGTCGCTACGTCTCAAAGAAATCGTCAAGCGAATTGCCATTCCGATAAACATAATCACGCAAATTAACAACGCACCTACCTGCACGAGTTGTGCTTGTTTCAACCGTCGACTTGAATTTTCAGAAAGGTTGATAATGAGCAACGAGAGCGCGTCTAAAATTTCGTCATCTTTTTTGATTGCATATTCAACACATCGGTCAAGCGTAGCCGTGCTCACACTTCTTGGTTTCATGTCTGCCAGTTTCAAGAAATCCTCTTTTGCTTCGCGCCACAGAAAGTTTATTTGCTCAAAGATTTTTTTTGTTATCTCATCTTCAACGGGCTTGACCTCAACAGCCTCGCCGTTGGCGTTGATTACGCCCCCATGGTCGAGGGCGGCTAACAGGGAATCGAATCGTTTGATGTTTTCTTTATATCCATCAAAGGCTTTCAGCAGAGAGTCGTCTTGTCCATAAAAGCCGATGTTGAAAGAGGTCAAATTTTTGACGGCGCGTTGCCAAGCACGTTCTGTGCGATTGGCGCAGAAGGTTTGCGCGGCATCGTCGCTACTTTTGGTTGAAAGGAAATAATTGAGGAGAAACATTGCCGCCACGAGCATGATAAAAATCAATCCGAACACCACGAGCTCCGTATATCGGCTTTTTACATCAATGGAAAACGATTGACGTGGTTCGTTTGGTTTTTGCATAATCGTCGTTAAACTCATTGCACTGACCGCAACATTTGAGTGCAAAATAAAGATTCATCTCAAAAGACCATCTAATCGCATGAAACCCAATCGCATCATACTCATTAGGCACGGCGAATCCGAAGGAAATATCAATCGCCGCGTTTATGGCGAAAAGCCCGACTATACACTTCTGCTCACCGAAAACGGCATAGAACAAGCGCGCTTAGCAGGACAAGAACTCAAATCCTTCGTTCAAAATGAGCGCGTCTTTTTCTACGTCTCTCCGCTCTGGCGCACGCGCATGACCTTTGAAGAAATTGTCAAATCATTTCCGCCCGCTCAATTTGAATACAACGAAGAGCCACGTTTGCGCGAACAGGAATGGGGACACTTGCGCAACCTTGAAGAGTGCGCCAAAACCGACCGCGAGCGCGATGCCTTCGGCACATTTTACTACCGCATTGAAGATGGCGAATCGGGTGCCGATGTTTATGACCGCGTGAGCGATTTTCTCTCCTCGCTCTATCGCGATTTCGAAAAGCCCGACTACCCCGAAAACACCGTCATCATCACACACGGCATGACCATTCGCATTTTCCTTATGCGCTGGTTTCACTGGACGGTAGAAGAATTTGAGACGTATTCCAATCCGAAAAATTGCCAAATCGTTACGCTCGAACGCCAACCCGACGGACGCTATCGGCTTATGACCGAACTCAAACGCAAAGTGCCGCCGCACACCTACCAACGCCCGATTCGCCTTCCCGATTGAACGCTAAGGCTTATCAGACACAGGCTTATCAGGTAAAATTAGATGCTTAAACCGTTGATAGAGATACGACACCAACAGCAAGAGCACGCCTAACCCGATGAACGAGAAAATTCGATACAGCGTAGCGAGAAACGATAGGTCGTAAATGAAAATTTTGAGTATCACCAGCCCAAACAATGCGATTGCCATCAACCGAATCGGTTGGCGCGAACGCCAAATGCCATAGAGCATCAAGGTGATTGAGTAGAGCATGAGCGCGGCGGAAATCGAGAGTTGCTTTTGATTTTCGTATTGGGCTATAAGGTCGCGCGTTGTGGATTCTGCATGTTCGCCGAAAGAAAGCAAGTTGATTTTCTGTTCAAAAAAATCGTTTGACTCTGCTATGAGAAGCACCGCGCCGAGCAGTGCCGCCGTAATTCCAAACCATGCCGAAAGCCTTGCAAACGATTCTCGCTCCGAAAGTCTAATCGCAATAAACGCACTGCCTGCCATCAAGACGAGATAAACCAAAGCCCGATAGTTGAATAACAATGCAAAATTTTCAATCGGCTCAAACGAAAATCCAGCGAAGAGCGCAGTTATGACTGAAAGCCCAAACGCCAGCACGCCCGCATAAAATAAAGGCTTGACGGATTTTTCAATTCCGAAATAAAGCATTGCGGTTGCGTAAAGCGTCCAAAGAAGCACGAGCGTTAAGGCGCGATAAAAGCCCTCGTCCGTTTTGCTCTTCAAACTTGCCCATCGGAAATAATCGATTGCCTCAACCGTGAGCAACAAGAAAAGAAGCAATGAGAACGCATAGCGCAAAAGTTCTGCTGTTCTGCTCTTGCCTTCGCCCGTTTGTTCGAGCAAGGAAATCGTCGCTAGCACGCCGCCGATGACGAGCAAAAACGCCAACGCACGCAGGTTCAAAATCGGAAAGAAAATTTCTATCGGCTGAAAGCGAAGTCCGAAAACCAAGTTCCAAATCACGCCAAGCGCAAGCACGAAAAGCCCTGTATTGACAAGGCTTCGCGACGACTTCTTCACGCCAAACCACAAGAGCGCAACCGCATAAAAAAGCCAGATAATCGAAAAACTCATGCCTCGCGTTGAGCGCGAAAAATCAAGCGTCTCGCCGAGCAGTGCTTCGCGCTTTAAGAAAAAATCATTCACCTCTACGGTCAAGAGCGTGAATGCAATGAACGCCCAAGCGTAAGTCAGGAGCGTCGATGCTATCGGATTTGATGGTTTAATCCATTGTGCGCTGATTAAAAGCGAGAGGGCAAGTGCAAAAAATCCAACTGCGCGAAGGTTCAGAATCGGGGTGAAGTCTGAAATGGCTTGATATGAAAGCGCGTCAGGCGAGATGAACAAGCGAAAAATTGTAACAGCAAGCAAAATCATAGCGACACGCTCCAAGAGTTTCTGCGAGGCTTTCTGCGCAATCCACAGCACGCCCATGGCTTCTGCCGCCCACAATGCGACGGTGAGAAAATCTCCAAACTGCACCTCAATCGCCGCCGCCGTGAACGCGATTGCGCCAATGCTGTAAATCGCCGTCAATTCGCTTGTTGCGGCAGGGTTTCGTTTTTGTATCGTCCAAAAAAGCGCGAGATAAACGCTTGCGATAAGCACGGTTGCAATGCTAAACCACCACGCCGGCATAACGGACGCATACAAAAAGCCGAAGTAAAAGAGCGCATTGAGCGCGCTGGTCGTCGCACGCAACCGGAATTGTCCGCGTTCATTGTTTAGCGCACGATAGGCTTCGCTTGCCAAAAAGAGACTCCAAAAGAGCGTGAGGAAAAATGCTTTCGTGAGCATTCCTGTTTTTTCGCCGTGCTCTGAAAACCATGCGGCATAAACGAGAAAAGTTGCCATCACAGAAAGCGGTTCAATCAACACCCATTCAGGTTTGAGAAAGACAACGGCAATCATACCCAAGTTGAGCAAAGCCAGATAGACGAAAAGCCCGATGGCATTTGGCTCTGCACTTGCCAGCAAGAATGGTGTGAGAAATCCACCTGCCCACCCCAAAAGCGAAATCGCAAGCGAGTTGTATCGCACCGCAACCAAAAGCGCGACCGCCGTAACTGCCGACATCAACACGAAGGCAATCGCTTGCGGAATCAGTTGATAAAAATTCAGCGCGGCGTAAATCGAGAGATAGAGCGTTGAAATTCCCGCTCCAAATAAACCTTGTGAAAAGACTTCAAACTTCTTGACGTTTGCACGCATGCCTCCAACAATTAAACTCACGCCAATTACAAAGCCAATCAAGACGCGCACAACAGGCGGAATCAAATCGTTATCGAACGCATATTTCAAAAAGAAGCCGATTCCGAAAATCAGCGCGATCGCGCCAATTCGATTGAGAATGTTTCCGCCGATTAACGCTTCGAACTCCGCCGTGTTTTTAATTTTTTCAAACATCTTAAACTCAACCCTCCCGAAACTCGATGGTGGCGCACCTTTCTGCACTTGCGCCTCAACCGATTTCACTGCATCAGATTTAAGCGACTCAACTTCGGGCACATCATCAAAGAAACTTGATTGAGCTTCTGCTTTCAGCGGCTTTTCGGTGAGGGGTTCATCTGTTACTGTTTTTTGAGCAAGGTTGATTTCGGGTGCGTTTGCAATGTCGTCTTTGAGGTCTTTTGTAGTTTGAGAAGTGGTTGGTATTGGTGCGGGCTTTTCGTCGAGTCGGCGCGTGAGGTCGCGCATTTTTTGTGCTTGGTCGAGCATTTGCGTTTCCAATCGCGCCAGCCGTGTGGAAAAATTTGAGAGGCGAATGAGTAGCACTATCACAGCAATGAATAAAAGAAATAGTAATGCTTCTTCCATCACATCTTTATTTGGTTTTTGAAATGACGGTCTCAAAATACTGCCAAACAATCGATATAACCATGCTCAATCACTGCATTTATCAGAAATTGACAACGTTCATCGCCTTTTGTATTTTCTTTTGAACTTAAACGATGATAAAGAATGGAAGAGCAAACACGGCAAGCAATTTTCCGTCGTCTCTGAAGTCTCAATTCCAACGCCAACGGCAGCTGTTACGCCCGATGTCTTGGTCTTTCACAAGCGTCCCGTCAATTGGCTTGAAACCAAGCCTGCTCTGACCGAGCCGCCTATTCTCGCCATTGAAATTCAAAACCCGTCTCAATCAACGGAAACTACGATTGAAAAAGCCAAACATATCCTTGAAACAGGGGTCAAATCGGTTTGGATTATTCAGCCTGAACTTCAAACGGTATCGGTGTTCTCCAAATCTTATCCGCTTAAAACTTTTGTCGAAGGCACTATCACGGATAAAGCCTGCGATATTGAACTTCCATTTGACAAAATTTTCGCTGTTGAGTAATCAAACCATCATCTTCCTTGCTCTTCTCGTTGAATTTTCCCAAAAAATCCACAAAGTAATACCGTAAGTAATTTCATTTTCAGGCACATTCCATCGTTTCTTACTTTTTTACCAACCAAAATCACAAAACTTCATCTTTGTAATACTTTTTGTAATCCGCACCTACCCTTGCAGACATTCGGGGTGCGTTCAAAAGTGCGGCACTGTTCTTGATTTAACTGATGACTATTAACCGATTTTTATCACTTTTTGAATATGACCGAATCACCTCGAAAAATTTTATGTATTGACGATGAGCCAACCCATTTAATTATTTTGAGCCAAGTTTTAGCACAAGAAGGGTTAGAGGTCATGGTTGCCTCGAGTGCAGAAGAAGGACTAAATTACTGCATTGCGAATCGTTTTGATGCTGTTTTGACGGATTATCAAATGCCGTCGCTGAATGGAATTGAGTTTTTAATTTCGCTCAAACAGTTCGATGATGCGCCGCCCGTTGTGATTTTGACGGGACATGGAAGCGAAGAAATCGCCGTTCAAGCGATGAAGTTCGGCGCAATGGATTACATCGTAAAAGATGAAAAGAAAGGTTACTTAAAACTGCTCGGCATCACGCTTCGTCAAGCCATTGAACTTCATGAGGCGCGACTTGCAAGCAAGAAGATGATTGCAGAGCAAACCAAACTTTTGAGCGAACTGCAAATGGCACTGGCAAATGTTAAACGCCTTTCAGGGTTAGTTCCGATTTGCTCATCGTGCAAAAAAATTAGAGATGATAGAGGGTATTGGAATCAACTTGAAGCTTACCTCCAAGAAAACTTACAACTCAATTTTACGCATGGCATTTGTCCTGATTGTGTAGCGAAACTTTATCCTCAAAAAAACAGTCGCTCAAACAATCAAGACAACTTGTCAGATGAACCATCAACTTAAAAGAGACCAGACACATGCGTTCTCTTCGACATTCGGTTTTTGAGATTTTTTCTCGCGCGGGTTTGATTTTAACAGGGCTTTTCATTCTGTTAACAGCGGGTTTGATTTTGCTCAATTTTTATTCCGATTCCGAACAAACTTTGCGGCGGAATGAAACTATGCTTGGGGAGCGGATGCGGCTTTTGTCGCAACAAATTCCGAAGGTGATTTACGATGTAGGGCGGCAAAAATCAGACGCACCGTTTATAAGGTTTCCGCGCACTTCACGCGACGAGTTGCACGAAAGCATTACCGCCACAGACGACATCCTTGCCGCATTCAAAGACGGGGGCACAATCAGTATTACTGGTTTTCGTCCCGTCGTCGTTTCGCCGCTCCGCTCTGAGGAATCGCGCTTTGCTCTCGCAAAGGTTGATTCCATTTGGCGCGCCTATAAGCCCCATCTCGTTCTTGTTTGGAACGCACGCGATTCGCTTTCAGCAACGATGCTTTCCGATATTGATTGGGCAGTTAACGATTATCAAAGCGATTTTTCTTATGCGGTCAATGCTCTGCTCTTCGCCATAGAGCACTCTGCTCAAGCACAACATCGCCAACATTATCTTTGGCAAATTATTTTAATTCTGCTTTCTATCCTGCTATTTGTGTTGTTGTTGTTTGTATTGTTTCGCCAATTAAATAGACAGCAAACAAATCTTTTGCAGTTAGAGTCGGACCGCGTTTTTAATCAGCAACGACAAGCCAATCTTGAAGCCGATTTCAAAACTTGCCTCGCTCACTCAACCAATTTGATTTTTCAAGTTGATGAAGAACGAAAACTACTTTTAGCCAATCCTGCTTTGTGCAATGCACTTGAATACAGTGAAGCCGACCTTCACACCTTAACCCTTGACAAACTACTTGCCGAAGACAATCGAGATTATTTTCAAGCATTTTTTAACCGTATCGTCTCGTCTCATCAATCATCTAAATTAGAACTTACCTTTGTCAGCAAGAGCGGCAGGCGCGTTTTAACCGAAGGGCAGTTGGTTGAGGTTTTTGACCATCGATACCGCATTAAAATTCAGGGCATCTTTGAAGATATTACTGAAAAGCGTCGGATAGAATCTGAAGCTTCAGACCTTTATCATAACGCGCCCTGCGGCTACTACACGCTTGACTCAAAAGGCTACTTTACGCGCATCAACGATACGGCACTGCGTTGGCTTGGCTATGAACGCGATGAACTTTTAGGCAAAAAACGTTTCGTTGAGTTGCTCTCGCCCGATAGCCGCGCGACGTATGCCGACCACCTTGCAAAGTTTCGCGTCGAAGGCGCGCTGAAAAATGTCGAGTGCGAACTCATTAAGAAAAATGGCGAAATTTTCTTCGGCTTGCTCAATTCCACCGCAATTTTGGGCGACGAGGGCGATTTGATTAGTTACCACACGCTTAACGATGTCAATGTTCGCAAAGCCGTAGAAGCCAAACTTTTACAAGTTCAACTCTTCAACGAAAAAATCGTCGAAGCCGTCCCCAGCATCGTCTATATTTTTGACCTCGACGAACAGTGCAACCTTTATGCCAATAAAGACCTGTGGCGCATTTTAGGCTACTCCCCTGACGAAATAGAAGAATTTAGAGGCAATGTGTTTCAAACTTTGCTTCATTCCGATGATGCCATGAAGGTTTCGCAACACTTTGCCAAACTTCGTGAAGACAAAGCCAGCGAGGTATATGAGATTGAATACCGCTTGAAAGATGCTCGTGGTAAGTGGCGATGGTTTCTCTCACGCGATACAGGCTTTCTGCGCAGGAGCGATGGCATTGTGCATCAAATTATTGGCACAGCACAAGACATTACGGAGCGGAAAATCAATGAAGAGCGCATCAAAAGTGCCAACCAGATTATGAGCGCGATTTCCGCTAACATTCCCATTATTCTTCATCGGATTGATAAAGACGGCATTTTTCATAGTTCATCAGGCTCGGGGCTTGAAAAGATTGGTCGCACGGCGGCGGACTTCGTCGGAAAAACGATTTATGATGTTTTCTCCGATTCAGCGCATCTTTTCAAAAGCGTTTTTGCAGGCGGCGAGGTGCAAACCCTTTGGGAATATGGCACGCCCGAAGAACCGATTTTCTTTCAGGCATATTACTTCCCTGATACTTATCGCGGCGGCGCGATTGTCTTTGCTATTGATGTAACTGAGCGTCATCTTTCCGAATCCGAAATGCGTCGCGCCAAAGAAGCGGCTGAAGATGCGGTTCGCGCCAAGTCGGAATTTCTCGCCGTTATGTCGCACGAAATTCGAACTCCAATGAACGCCGTGCTCGGCATGACAAGCCTGCTTCAGGACACAACGCTCGACGACGAACAACGCAGTTATGTTGAGGCTATCAAACAAAGTGGCGACGGACTTCTGAAAATCATCAACGATATTCTCGACTTCTCAAAAATCGAGTCTCGCAATTTAGAGTTGGAATCAACCCTCTTTAGCCTTTCCGATTGCGTCGCCGACGTGTGCGCTTTGCTCGCCCCGAAAGCATCTGAAAAAAAATTAGACTTGATGTTTTTCATCGATGACGATGTGCCGCCCTTTGTTCTTGCCGACGTCGCAAGGCTTCGTCAGGTGCTGACGAACTTGCTTTCAAACGCCGTTAAGTTCACTTCTTTGGGCGAAGTTTATCTTCACATCTCACGATTTGAGCCGCTCCAAAATGACGCACATTATCCAACGAATGCTATGATAAAATTCAGCGTCCATGATACGGGCATTGGCATTCCTGCAGAAAAGCAAACGCGTTTGTTCCAACCGTTTTCCCAAGCTGATTCAAGCACCACGCGCCGATACGGCGGCACCGGGCTTGGACTAGCAATTTGCAAACGCTTAGTTAATCTGATGCAAGGCGACATTTGGGTTGAAAGCACCCCCAACGTCGGTTCAACTTTCACATTCACCATTGCGGTTGAACTTCCCAGCACGCACGCCCCAAACCCACAGAGCCGCGACCTTTCGCTCCTGCACAATAAGCGCGTTTTGATTATCGACGATAACCCCACGCATCGACACATTCTTGCGCAATATGCCCTTCGCGCACACATGATTCCCGAAGTCTTCGATTCCTTCTTGCTTGGCTTGGAACGCCTCGCGCAAGCCTCTTCATTTGACTTTGCAGTGATTGATGGCAACCTCGCACCCTTCACACAGCACGACATGATCCGCGAACTTCACAAACGCGACCAAACACTTCCTCTAATTCTCATGAACGATGTCGGCGAAGGCGACGACCTGATAAACGACCACCTCAAATTTTTAACGAAGCCTGTCCGTCCGACAGAGCTTTACTCAATCTTGCTTTCGTTTATCTCCGAGCGGCCCATGCCGCCAAAAGCAAACGACCAAGCCGCTATTGACGCTACTATCGCCAAAGATTATCCGTTGCAAATTTTACTCGCCGAAGATCACCCCGTCAATCAAACCCTCGCCGTTGCACTTTTAGAAAAAATGGGATACAAACCCGACGTCGCCGAAAACGGCGTTGTCGTCTTGGACATCTTGTCGCAAAAAAAATACGATTTGATTTTAATGGATATTTCCAT
The DNA here is from genome assembly GCA_029263855.1 of Candidatus Thermochlorobacteriaceae bacterium. Classification (GTDB taxonomy): domain Bacteria; phylum Bacteroidota; class Chlorobiia; order Chlorobiales; family Thermochlorobacteraceae; genus JANWWM01. The sequence continues at coordinate 27,521 of JAJUFC010000005.1, forward strand.
GCCTGAACTGGACGGCTATGAAACCACCAAGCAAATTATTGAACGCTACGGCGAGGCACGCCCGTGCATCGTCGCCATGACTGCCAACGCCATGCTGGGCGATAAAGAACAAGCCTTGCGAGTCGGAATGGACGATTATCTCACGAAGCCGATTCAGATTCCGCGCCTCGTAGAAGTGCTTCAATCCACCTTTGAGAAAATATCCTCTTCAAAAAATGATGTGCTCAGCCGCGAGATGCTTCTCGACCAAAATGCGATTCAAATTTTATCCGAACTTTCAGAACAAACCCACAGAAATTTAGTCAGCGAAGTTATCGAACTTTTCCTTGAACATGCCCCTGTTCAACTCAGCAAAATCTCCGATGCGATTGCCGAACAAAATTTCAAACAAATTCAGATGACATCACATCGCCTTAAAGGTTCATCGCTCAATGTCGGCGCGAAGCGCGTCGCCGAACTTTGTCGATTGATCGAAGAAGCCGCCCGAAATGATGTGATTCTGCTTGATGCGTGGAAAAAACTGCAATCCGCTTTTCCCGAAACGCTTCGTCTTTTGAAATCCGAAGCACTTGCAAGCACCTAATGAATGCTTGATGATGCAGAAAACATACACATACACACTTTAACCGTTCAATCAACATTTTAATCCAATGAAGCGAACGATATTTATTGTAGATGACGAACCTACCTTTCGGACATTGGTCGATGCAACGCTTTCGCGCGATTATCACACCAAACTTTTTCATGAACCCGCTTCGCTCTTGAAAGAATTGGAGAGAGAAGAGCCGAATTTGATTCTCACCGATTACTCAATGCCCGATATGGACGGGATTGAACTCATCGAAAGGGTAAAAGCGAAGCGACCCTATCTGCCGATTATCATGCTCACCAACTACGGCTCGGTCGATGCCGCCGTGCGTGCACTCAAAGCAGGCGCGTTTCACTTCTTGGAAAAAACATCGGCGGGCGGCGTTTCTTCTGCCAACTTCACCATTCTCAAAGAACTTATCGCACGTGCCATTGAAAGTTCAACCTACAAGCACGAAGCCGAATCGCTCCGCGAAGAGTTAAAACGTCTGAAATCCATTGATTTGATTGGGGAAAGCAAGCCGATAAAGAGCGTCAAGCAAACCCTTACGCGCCTTGCCTCGCTTGATTCTACCGTGCTCTTGCTTGGCGAGACAGGAACGGGAAAAAATTTAGCCGCCGAGTTTATCCATCAATCCTCCAAACGCGCTTTGGGCAAATTCGTCGAGATTAACTGCGCCGCTTTGCCCGAAACACTTTTAGAAGCCGAACTTTTTGGCTACGAAAAAGGCTCGTTCACCGACGCGAAAGCCTCCCGCAAAGGCTTGTTTGAATCCGCCAACAATGGCACGATTTTCCTCGACGAAATCGACTCTGCTTCGCCTTCCGTTCAAACCAAGTTGCTTTCAGTGTTGGAAAACCGACGCATTCGACGCATTGGCGGCAACGAATATATTCCGATTGATGTGCGGCTTATCTGCGCCACCAATGCCAACCTCGCCAAAAAAGTCTCCGATAAAGAGTTTCGAGAAGATTTATTTTACCGCATTACCGTTATGACCGTTGAAATGCCGCCGCTTCGCTCGCTCGGCAACGATGTGATTCTCATGGCGGAGCATTTCGCAGACCGCTTTGCTCGCGAGATGGGTAAAATCATCAATGGCTTCACCGACGAGGCTAAAGAAAAATTGATGGCGCATACTTGGAAAGGCAACGTGCGCGAACTTCGAAACGTTATCGAGCGTGCCATTGCCTTCACATCTGAAAATGAACCGATTTCTGCTGAAGACCTCGTCTTCCCTTCGCGCCACGCCGCTACAAACCCAACTGCACCCGACGAACTTTCAACCCACTTTTCCATTCCCATCGGCAAAAGCTTGGAAGAAATTAAAATCGCATATGTGCAGGAAATTTTAAGGCGATACGGCGAAAACTATACAAAGGCTTCAAGCATACTCGGCATTTCTCAAAAGTCGCTTTGGGAGTTGCGCAAAAAATATGAACTTACTTAATGGCTGTTTAGCACTTCTCATCTCTAATTTCAAAACTTCTCGATTATGTTCAGAACCATGATATTCAGCACCTCTCTTCCTCTTGGAGTCGTTTTTTCAGTGCCGCAACTTTGTTTTGCACAAACAATGGACAAAACTCATCAAACTAAACCTACACCCATGAACGAACCCATGCTCTTGGAAAATGAAAGCAAGTATAGTTTCTCTGAAACTGTTGCAAAACTGACATCATGAAGTTGCCAAAAAACTTGGAAAATTTCGGTCGTTCATAACTTAAAGGAAACATTGAAAAAGAATGGCACAGATGTATTACCCGTCAAGGTTTTTGAGTTATGCCATCCAAAACATTCCAGTAAAATTTTACTCAAAGACGATGAAAGCATTGTTTCATCCGTTATGCCTTGCAGAATCAGCGTCTATGAAAAGAGCAACGGCAAAACCTATATCTCACGAATGAATAGCGGCATTTTAGCCAAATCATTTGGCGGCACGGTGGAGGAAGTCATGACGGAGGCGTCGAAAGAGGTTGAAGAAATTTTGAGCCTTCTTATTGTTCAATGATTTTGAGTTGAAGTGATAGGAAGTTCCCTACAAACCTGTTACAAGCGACCACAGGTTTTGCGAGTCGCCTGCAACAGAATCAGTATGAATTACCTGCGATTAAACTTCGCCTTCAAATCATCAATCGAGAAGCGCGTTTCAGCATGCGCACGCTTGCCTTTTTGTGATTGGGTTTTACTCACAGGCTTTTGTTGCGCGTCCTCTTTTTTCATTGTGAGCGAAATGCGTCGCAACGATTCATTGACTTCCAGCACCCGCACGCTAACAATCTGCCCGACCTTGACGACCTCTTTCGGGTCTTTGATGAATCTATCCGCCAACTGCGAGAGATGCACCAAGCCGTCTTGATGCACGCCGATATCGACAAATGCGCCGAAGTTGGCGACATTGGTTACGATGCCTTCGAGCGTCATTCCGACTTTAAGGTCTTTGAGTTCGGTAACCCCTTCTTTGAACGAAGCATATTTGAACTCAGCGCGCGGGTCGCGTCCGGGTTTTTGAAGTTCGATGAGAATGTCGCGCAGGGTAGGTTCGCCGACGTCGTCGGTGATGTATCGCTTTAAGTCAATGGCTTTAATTTTTTCAGGCGCTTTGCAAATATGCTCGTGGGGAAGTTGCAAATCTTGGGCAATGCGCTCGACGACGGGATAGCGTTCAGGGTGAACGGCAGTGTTATCCAGTGGGTTTTCGCCGTCTCGGATTCTCAAAAATCCTGCCGCTTGCTCGAAGGTTTTTGCGCCGAATTTCGGGACGTTGAGCAGTTCGGTCCTTTGTTTGAATGCGCCGCGCTCATTGCGATACTTGACGATGTTTTTCGCCGTGCTTTCCGTTAAGCCCGAAACATATTTGAGCAACTCCGACGATGCTGTGTTCAAATCAACGCCGACGTAATTGACCGCGCTTTCAACCGTTTCTTCCAATTTTTTCTTCAACCGCCGCTGGTCGACGTCGTGCTGATACTGCCCTACGCCGATAGACTTCGGCTCAATTTTCACGAGTTCGGAAAGCGGGTCTTGCAGTCTTCGTGCAATGCTAATTGCGCCGCGCACCGTGATGTCCAAATCAGGAAATTCCTCGATGGCAACTTCGCTCGCCGAATAAACCGACGCGCCCGCCTCATTAACCATCACGACAATCGGCTTTGGAATCGTTGGATCCATTTCTTTGACGACCGCACGCACAAATACTTCTGTTTCCCGCCCTGCTGTGCCATTTCCGACCGCAATCAGTTCAATCTTGTGCGTCTCGATAAGGCGAATGAGCGTTGCCGCTGCCTCGAGCTTTTCGCGCTCGGATTGATGCGGGAAGATGGCTTTGTATTCCAAAAATTTGCCTGTGCCATCAATCGCCGCCACTTTGCACCCTGTTCTGAATCCCGGGTCAATGCCGAGCGTCGGTTTCATGCCCGCTGGACTTGCGAGAAGAAGATTCTTCAAGTTGGCTTCGAAGGTTTTGATAGATTCTTCGTCGGCATAAACTTTTTTCTCGTAGCGCGTTTCGCCAATCAACGCGGTTTTCATCAGCCGCTCAAATGCGTCTTGAATCATCTGTTTCAAAAATGCACGCACCTCTGCAATTGGCGTGCGAATTTCTTTTTGTTCAAGGCGGCGGAGAATTTCTTCTTCGTCAAATTCAATATCAAAGAACAACACGCCTTCGGCTTCGCCACGCCGCAGAGCAAGCATTTGGTGCGGCTCAATGGCTTTGACGCTTGCGCGAAAATTGCGGTAGTTTTCAAACTTCGTTGTTCCCTCTGGAAACTCATCTTTAATTTTTGAGACAAAAATCCCGTGTTGCGAGATGTATTCTCGAGCGAGGGCGCGATAGTCTGCATTTTCGGAAAACGCTTCGGCGAGAATATCCGACGCGCCCTGCAACGCCTCTTGAACCGAGTTCACGCCTTTTTCGGCGTTGATGAATTTTTCGGCTTCAAGGTTGAGCGAACAGGCTCTTGCGTCGGGCTGATTGAGGGCGTTGATGAACTCGGCGAGCGGCTCTAAGCCTTTTTCTTTGGCAACAGTTGCGCGGGTTCTCTTCTTGGGCTTGAACGGGAGATATAAATCCTCGAGTTCGTTTTTTTGCGTGCAGGCTTCAATTTTCGCTTTCAGATCGTCGGTGAGTTTGCCTTGCTCCTCAATAGATTTGAGAATGGTTTGTTTGCGCTCTTCAAGTTCGGAAAGGTATTCATATCGCTCGAAGAGATTTCGGAGTGTGATTTCATTCATTTCGCCTGTGCGCTCTTTGCGATAACGCGCAATGAAGGGAATGGTCGCGCCTTCGATGTGAAGGTCAAGGGCGGCTTGAACATGTTTGGAAGGAAGTGAAAGTTCTTGCGAGAGATGGTCAATGATGTTAAACATTTGGAAAGCAAGTTGAAGTTAAAACAAAGGGTGCGAAGATAGGCGAGGTGTAAAACTTTGTCAAGATATTTGCTTTCGAAATGCTTTTTTTTTTACATTGGCTTCCAAACAAATTGACCTGAACAATTCGCTTGATTTCAATGAAGGCACCACAGTCCACCATTCTACTGCTCTGCCCTTTGCCATTTTGTCCACAAAATCTGCTTCAAAGCAGGTTCATTTTCAACACAAACTCACATACACGATGAACACACGGAAAACATACACTGCGTCTCTATTTGCATTTCTTGCGCTCGTTTTGGCACTGCAGATGCCGAGTTTTGCACAAGAAGCACGCACAAAATCTGCTTCAAATGCAAGCGACAAAACAAAGTCGCGCACCCTTAAAGAGATGGAAGAGCAATCGCGATTGAATCGCGAAGCGGATTTAACACGTCAAAAGGCGATGGAAGAAAAAGCCCGCGAAGCACGTTCGTTCAAACCGAAAGCAAAGGAAACGCCTGCGTCAAAATCGCGCTACACGCCGCCGCCACAAGACTATATTGCGCCTGCTCACCCACGCCTTCCGGCACCGACCTATCCCAATACTGCCAACTCCAACAGCGTGATTTTTGAAGAAACTTTCGAGAGCGTTCCGGTTACAGGCAGTCCGGCCTACACGACGGAGTTGCCTGCAGGCTGGGTTTCGGTCGATCTCAACGGTTCAAATGCGGGCGGCACACCAACTTCCTATTTCGGTCGTTGGCAAACGCAAACCAACCGACAGCCTAACCCCAGCCGACCGGGCGGCACGAAATCGGCGATGTATCAATGGCACGATAATGGAACGACGCCGGGCGACGATTACCTTTTTACGCCGACCTTTTCAGCAACAGCGGGCAATAACTACCGCTTGACCTATTACTATCACTCTGCCTTTTTCTCGACCAATCCTTATTCAGAGACTTTCCGCGTCGTTTTATCAACCGACACGACCGTCGCCTCAATCGTTTCCGTGATTGTGCCAACCACGCCGCCGATTCAAGACACGTCTTGGGTGATGGGTCAGGTGGAGTTCATCGCGCCGCAGAGCGGCAATTTGCGCATCGGCTTTCACTGCAATTCGCCCGCCGACCAAGACCGTCTTTACATTGACGACGTCAAACTTGAATCGCTCGCGCCGCCCGCCGCCAATGATTTGACCGTTACCGATATTCAACCGCGCACGGCGATTGCGACGATTTCCACCAACCTTGTGGTCAAGTTTCGCAATGTTGGCTTAAATGCCGTTTCAGGCGGATACACGGTTTCGTGGTCGCTCGATGGCGTGCTTCAAGCCACAACGCCGACTATCAACACGCCGCTGGCGATTGCTCAATCCGACAGCGTTACATTCACTTGGGCAAATCCTGCGACGGGAACGAGACAAGTTCGCGCGTGGATTAACCTTCCTGCCGATACGGTTCGCGCCAACGATACGCTTGCCGTTACGGTGAATGTGTTGCCCGATAGAGACCTGACGGCGACGGGCGTAAGGGTCATTGGCGCGCTCTCGCCGAATCAGCCCGCGCAAGTGCAAGTGCGCTTCCGCAACCTTGGCGCGCCGCAAAGCAACTTCACGATTGGCTATCGCGTCGATAATGGCGCGCCCGTTACGCAAACCTATTCGGGCACGCTCGGCACGAATCAAACCGATTCCGTAACGATTGCAACGCCGTTCACGCCCACGCAAGGCGGACAAATCAACATCAAAGGCTTCGTAAGCCTGACAGGCGACGCAAACCCGCAGAACGACACGATTTCGAGCAATTTCTTCGTCGAAGCCGCAGTTGCCACGTGGAGCGAAGGATTTGATGACCCGCTCTTCCCGCCCGAAGGGTGGCGCGTCTTCAACGTTGATGGCGGCACGCAACAATGGTCGCGCGTAACGGGCACGGGCGCGCTTTTCGGCGCAGGCTCTGCGTCAGTGCGATGGGAATCCTCGACGCTCGCCAACGATGACTGGCTGATTACGCGCAAAACCGCCGCCGCCGCGAATAGCCGTTTCTCGTTCTTCGCCACGGGCAGCGGCTTTTTCAGCGATAGCGTCGAGATTCGCGTTTCTACCACAGGCTTTGACCCTGCCGACTTCACCGAAAAAATTGCGACGGTTCGCCCGCTTGCCGCACCTGCTCAACAATTTGAGTTCTCGCTCGCGCCTTGGGCAGGGCAAGATATTTACATCGCCTTCCGTTACAAAGAACTTGACGAATTGCGCGTTACCGTCGATAGTGTTCAAGTCTTCCAAGTTCAACCCAACGACGCGGGCGTAACCTCAATTACGAATGTTCCGCTCGTTGCCGCGCTCAATCAACCCATTGCGATTACCGCAAATGTGCGCAATTTCGGCTCGCAACCTCTGACGAGCGTTCCGGTGTTTTACACCGTCAATAACGGCGCGCCGATTGGTCCCGTAACGATTCCTGGACCGATTGCGCCGCTCGATAGCGCGTCAGCCGTCTTTGATGGGGAGTTCAGATTCACGCCAACGGCGGGCGGGCTTTACACGATTCGCGCCTATACGCAACTTCCGGGCGATGGCAATGCCGCCAACGACACGTCTCGCTTCACCTTCTTTGTCGATACGCCAACGCCCGCTTGGACGGAAGGCTTTGAGGGAACCACCTTCCCGCCGCTTGGTTGGTCGGTCTATAACCTCGATGGCGGCACGCAACGATGGGATCGTTTCACCTCCACGCCAATTTTCGGAACGGCTTCCGCCGCCGTGCGATGGGAATCTGGAACGCTCGCCAACAATGACTGGCTCATTACTCGACAAACGTCCGTTTCCTCCGCGTCGCGCTTGGCGTTCTGGGCAAAACGTCAATCCGAAGCCTTCGTGGATAGTTTGATTGTTTGGGTCTCCACGACGGGTTCAGACCCCAGCAATCCTGCAAACTTTACCAGCGTTGTGGCTCGCATTGCGCCAGGTCTGACCGCCGAGCGCTATGTCGTCAACCTCTCGCCGTTTGAAGCGCAGAATATCTACATCGGCTTTCAATACAAAGAACTTGACCAGTTCCGCATTTACCTTGATAGCGTCGAAGTCTTCGAAGCCTCCGCGACGGATTTGCGCGTCGTAAGAATGATTCTTCCAACAACGGATACCAAAGCAGGAACGCCGTATCCGATTACGATGGAGATTGAGAATGTGGGTGGACAAGCCGTTCAGGCAGGTTATCCCGTGAGTTTCTCGATTAACAACGGAACGCCTGTGTCGGTGAATGCGGGTCCCGCGCTGAATCCCGGACAAACGGCGACCTTTACTTTCACAGGTTCAGAGTCTTGGATTCCAAGCACCGAAGGCATTTACAGCATTACTTGCACCGCAACTGTGCCGGGAGACGGCAACACGGGGAACAATAGCGTTACCACAGGGGGCATTTACATCTTCCCTGCCGCCGCATCGTTCTTCACAGGCTTCAACGATAGCACTCAGTTCTTCAACGGCGCAACTTTCAACCTCGTCGTGCCATCAGGTTGGCTGACCATCAACAACGATGGCGGCGGAACAACAGGACCATGGTTCGTTCATAATCCTGCAACGTTCCCTGGCTTTGAAGGCGCTCGCGCCGTAGCCGCAAACTTCAACGGCGCAAATTCAAGCAACCTTATTGACGATTGGCTTGTGCTTCCTGCACAAACACGCGGTAGCTCGACCACAGTTGACTCGCTGATTTTCTACACACGGCGCATTGATTCAAATTTCCCCGATTCTCTGAAAATCATGGTCTCGCCAACGGGCGGCACGAATGTCTCGGACTTCAACGAAATCGCTTATTTCCGCGTGCCGAACAATTGGACGCGCCTCGCTTTCAGAGTGAGCGACGGCGTGCCGACGGGCGCGAACTATCGAGTCGCGCTTCGCTACTTCATCGTCAATGGCGGACAAAACGGCGCAAACTCTGACTACTTCGCCGTTGATGCGCTTAGTTTCGCAACTTTTGCCACCTCTTCAATCGGCGACGCGCCAAACGCCATTCCGAAATCGTTTGCGCTGGGGCAGAACTATCCCAACCCGTTCAACCCCTCGACGATGATTCAATACGACGTCGCCAAAGCGGGTCGCGTTACGATTGAACTCTTCAACGTGCTTGGTCAAAAAGTTCAAACGCTGGTGAATGAAAACAAAGCGCCGGGTCGTTATGCCGTTTCGTTCAACGCCAAGAACCTTGCGTCAGGCACGTATTTCTACCGAATGACCGCAGGCAACGGCGAGTTCGCGCAAACGATGAAAATGATGCTGGTGAAGTAACCCGAGCGCAAATCACACGAATCGTTTAATGTTGGGGCGGGAGCAATCTCGCCCCTTTTTGTTATCTTGCGCGACCTCATCGGAATGAAGCAGTCGAATTCAGCGGTTACAACGTGGCAAAAAAAAATAGTTCGCGATTGCTTTCGCGCTTTTCGTTGAGAGTCAGATTTTTCGCGCTCTCTTCCCTTCTGCTTTTTGCGTCGCTTGCGGTGGTGTATGCGTTTGTGCGCCCGCAATACGACAAAGCGCTGCTCGATGAGCGCGTTACGATTGTCAGCGAACAACTACACTACGCGATTCGCTCCGCCGACCAAGATATAAACGGTTGGTTTGGCATTGCGAGATATTTGGCGACGCTGTTTTCCGCTCGTCCTTCCCAATTCGAACTTGCCCTCAAAGACCAAATTGCCACGCACGCCGACCTCATTCGTATTTCAGTTCTTTCGCTTCAAACGGGCGACGAATTGGAAGCGCAGAACAGCAATTTTCCCAATCGTGAGTATGCGATTTCACAAGGCGATTGGCAATCCTCGCATGTTGATTCGTCCATCTCTATTGCTTTTTATCGCGCGGATTCTTCAAACTTTATCTGCGCCATTCGCGCCGAGACCTCGCTTCTCAATAAGCCCTATCTTCTCACTTGCTACTTTGATGCAACGGACATATTTCGCCGACTTCTCACGATTCCCTTGAACGAGGCGGCACAAACGGCTTTGTTTCTCTCACAACGCGATTCACTTTTGCTCTTGGCTTCAACTGCAAACTTCCAACCGATTCTTGAACTGCGCTTTTCTTCGCTTTCAGAAACGCGCATGATTGAACAAGACGGCAAAAGTTACTTGATGATGTCGTCGCCGTTCCGCGCCGTTTCGCTCTACTTCTTGGCGTTCATTCCGCGAGACGTCGTTTTGCAACCCGCGACGCGCTTGACGATGTTTTCGCTCTCGTTCATCAGCGTCGTCTTGGTCATTTTTTTCATCGTCAGTTGGGTTGCGTCGGCGCAAGTAACGAAGCCCGTTGAAGCGCTCGTTGAATCCGTCAAGCCGATGCAATCGCTTGATTTTTCAAAGCCGATTGAGCCGTCGCCTCTTCCCGAACTTCGCGCGCTCTCCCTGACGATTGACTCGATGCGCCAAACGCTCGACCGCTATCAAAAACTCAACGTCGAGAAAATCATCTTCGAGGAGTGGAAGAACAAACTCCTGATGACATACAGCGAGGATATGATTGGCATCGCGGGAAGCGACGACCGATTCACCTTTCAGAACAAACGCTTCGCCGAACTTTGCAAGGAACTTGGCTTTCAAAACGCGCCCACGCGAGAGCAGTTTTTCCAACATCATCTCTTGAAAGTCGTCAAGAAAAGCAAGACGAGCGAACCAGTGGCTACCTTCAATATGGAGCGCTACCAAAGCGAAATCGAGATCGCGTTCAAAGATTCAACCGAATCCTACCGCGTGCAGACCGTCGCGCTTTACAACGCCGACCATATTTTGATGGGTTCGTTCATCATTTTGCACGACCTCACGCAGGAGCGGGAGTTGGAGAAAATCAAAGCCGAAACGATGAACATCATCGTTCACGAACTTCGCTCGCCGCTCAACAGCGTCATAGGCTTTTCCGACTTGCTTTTGCAACCGATGGAGTTTGACGAAAAGTCCAAGCAAGAATTTATCGCGATGATTAACGAGAGCGGCAATCGGTTGCTCAAACTCGTCAATCGCTTTTTGGACGTGATGCGTTTGGAATCAGGGCGGCAAGAAATTACGCGCTCGCAGGTCAATCTTGTCCACATTATTCAACTCCTCATCGATTCGCTTCGAGCGCAGGCGCAAAAAAAATCTGTCAGTTTTTCATTCAAATGCGACGACCCAATGCCTATGATTTATGCTTCCGAAGAGTTGATGATGGAAGCCTTTCAAAACCTGATGACCAACGCGATTAAATACGGCGGCGAAAATCGCACGATTGAATTAGAACTTCGCGCTGACGGTAAACACGTGATTTTCTCGATTACCGATTACGGCTACGGCATTCCGCCCGAAGCGCAGTCCAAACTCTTCACGAAATTTTACCGCGTCCCAAACGCGAAGTCCAAAAGCGAAATCGGCACGGGCTTGGGACTAGCTTACGTCAAGGAAATCGTTACGAAGCACGGCGGCGCGATTTCGCTCGAATCCAATGCGCAAATCGGCTGTCGCTTCACTATTACTTTGCCGATAAAAGCGCCCGCCGCCGTTGAACTTAATTCGGCAACTTTATGACGAAAACGCGACTGCTGTTTGTTTTCCTTTGTCTTTCTCCAATCCTGCTTTTCGCGCAAAAGCGCGAGAGCGGCTACGTCTTCAAGGCGGGCGAGTTGATGCAAGCGTCGCAACGCCTCGTGGGCGATTCGACGGCGTGGCAAATCGTCGTGGCTTCGGCGGAGCGACGCGCCAACGCCAATGAGTTCTTGATTTCCGCGTCGGCGCAGAAAGTTTTGCGGACATTTTCCGAGTTGAGAACGAAGGTCAATCGCGAGCGCGCCACGTTGAGCCGATTGGTCAAGCGCGGCGCGTCCGTTTTAGCCGAAGAGGAGTTTTCAAAAACGAGCAACGCCCTTCAAGCGCACGACAAAGCCGTCGTCGATGGCAATATCGCCAATGCGCTTCAAGAAGGCGAAGCGTTTTTGTTTTCACTCCCAATTCTCTCCAAAGCCGTTGAAGCGCGGCGCACCGAATCTGTTGAAGCCAAGTTGCAGAAGAAAACGGGCGCGGTCGATAAGCGTAAAGGCTTGCTTGGGCTGTGGAAGCCGTCCGAAGTGGGCGATTTATTTGCCGAATCCGACGCGATTCGCACGGGCGCGAACAGCATGGCGTCGCTTGCGTTCATCGACGGCAGTCAGGTTTTGATTGACCCCGCCACCACCGCCGTCGTGCGCGCCTCGCGCATCGATAAACTCGACCGCACCGTGAACGCCAACATCGCTCTCATCAAAGGCAGTTTGCTTTCGCAACTCTCCAAGCAGGCGCAAGAATCGGGCACGTTCAAATTGAGTGCTGGCGGTTCAGAAGCCATCGTGCGTTCAGGAAAATTTTGGGCGAGCGTCAATGAAGCCAGCTCAACCAAACTCGCCAACTACGATGGCACGATGGAAGTCAAAGCCGGCGAAGCCATCATCACCTTGAAGAAAAATCAAGGCACGGTGGTCTTGAAAGGCAAAGAGCCAACACCGCCCGTCGAGCTTTTGCCCGCGCCTCGCCTTCAATGGAGCGGCTTGGACACGGTCGTTTTTCGCGATGAATTGACGCTTCAATGGAACCCCGTTCCCAACACGGTGAAATACCAAATTGAAATGAGTTCAGAGCGCGATTTCAGTCAGAACGTTCAAACCTATTCCACCTCATCGCTCTCGCTCGTTCTCAAAAAACTTCCCAACGAAACGCGCTTTCTTCGGCTTCAAGCATTGGACAAATTCGGATTGCGCGGCGCGGATAGCCCGACTTACCGCATTCTGCGCAGTCCCGATACCGAGCCGCCGTTCATTTTCGTTCAAGAGTTTCCCGTTCAACTTGGCGACACGCTCACGCGATACGCCACGCTCTCACGACTCGATATTCGCGGCGAAACCGAGCCGAATGCGCGCTTGCTCAAAGACGGCGCGCCGATTGACGTCTCGCCCGACGGAAAGTTTCAATTTGCCGTCTCGTTAGAAAACTTGTCGGAAAAAATTATCGTCCTTTCCGCTTTCGATATCGCCAAAAATCGTCGCGACCTTGCGCTTCGAATCGTCCCGATTCGTCGCGAGCGGCTTAACGAAATGAAATGGAACTGCGCCGTCAATGGCGATACGCTCGTTTCGCGCGGCGTGCCGATGCAAGTTTATGGAACGGCGTATCCGAACTTATCGCTATTTTTCACGCACGGAAACAAAACATATTCGGCAACGGCAGATTCAAAAGGCAGTTGGGCAATCGCCGTCGAACCTCTCGCCAATCAATCCTTAACCGTTTCGTTTGAATCGCCGGATTCCAAACAACGAACGCTAATTCGAACATACTTCGTGAAATGAAATATCTGCTCGTCATTCGTTTTCATTTTCTCGCCTTTTGGCTTTGCTCGTTCTTTTCCACCGCGCCAGCGCAAGAATTTTCGCTCTGCATTTCAGGCAAATCTTCAAACAACATCAGCGGCATCAATCGCGATTATTTTGACTACTGGACAAAGCCCAATGCCGATGCGCGCTCGGCGGCGATTCGCATTTTCGACGCATCGATTTCGCCCAGAACAGGCGACGTGATTTACGGAAAAATCGACACCCGAACTTCTTTCGAACTCTTCCGCTTTTCCGACCTTTACGCGCTTTCAGACAAGACGCTCGCGCCGAAAAAGAACGCGGGCGCAAAGCCCATCTTTTCGCTTTCCGTTCTCGATGAAGAGCAGTATCGCAATCGGTGGGAGTTTTTTTCGCAGATTGAACCTGATTCGCTCGGCTACATTGTTCGCGTGAGCGCCTCCGACGGCAACGACGTCAACGCGTTCAAACTAAGCGTTACGGAACTGACCGAATTTTCAATGCAAAGCGCGAATTGGGAGTTGATTGCGATTGATTTATCGATTGGCACGATTAACCTGCCCGCAAACGAGGAAGTTCAACTCAAACCCTTCTTTGAAGACGAGCCGCCGCCCGCGCTTTCCGTCGAGGGCGAAGAAGGCGCGAGCATTTTGCTGAAAGACGACTTCGGAAACGCAACGCCGCTTTCGGACGCGACATCGTTCTGGAAGCCCGTCATTTCAGGCGAGAAGAACCATTGGGGACTTTCGATTTCGCGCTCGCGCAAATACAATTTCTTCACGATTACGGGCGCGAAAGAGCCTGCGCTGTGGAACTTGCGCGCCAATGTTTCCGCGATTCAATCCGCGCCAAACGTTTCCGTCGTTCAAACGCCAGGCAGTGCCTGCGACGAAGTGCGATTCAGCCTGAGCGACAAAACGCTCGCGCAACGCTTTTCCCAAGGTCTCGTTTGGATAGCCAAACTGCCCGACGGCGAAAAGCGCGCAACGGGCGACACAGCGCGCATCGCGTTTGGAAAACCCGGCGCATATGGCGCGGAACTTTGGATTCCGACGCTAGGCAAATTTTTTCCGAAGGTTTGGGTCAAGCCGTTTTCCGTGCGCATTAACGCGCCGCCCGTCGCCAAAATCACGCTCGACCGCGCCGTTCTCGCGCCGGGCGAATTTGCGACGCTCGCGGCAGAAAGTTCCTTCGACCCCGATGGCGACAAACTGCGCTACGAGTGGTTCATCGATGGCGCGATTCGCGGCACGCAATCTCGCTTTCGCTTTTCAAACGTTACGCCGAACCGCTACAAAGTCGTTCTGCGCGTCATTGATAATGCAACGAACTCGCCTTGCGTTTCCGCAACCGATACGGCGTTCATCACCGTGAACTCTCAACCCTACGCCGAAATTGACTTCCCGCCTGAATTTGCCATCAAGGAAGAAACGCCGTTCAAAGCGAAAAACGCGCGAGACAGCGAGGGCGACTCCTTGCGCTATGAGTGGTCGGGCGATGGCATTATCAGCGACAGGACGAAGGATTCCGTCATCGTTCTGCACGAGCGACACGGCACATACCGCGCCTCGCTTCGCGTGAGCGACAACGCGGGCGTTTCGAACTCATCGTATCAAACCTCAGCGACCTATCGCGTCAACGCGCCGCCAATTCCTCGATTCACTCTGCCTTCGCTTGCCGCGCCGGGCGATTTGATTCGACTTTCCGCCGCCGCCTCAACCGACGCGGACGACCGAAACCTCTCGTATTCGTGGGCGATTTCAGATGGTCAGGCTTACGACGAGCGCGACGTCGCCATTCGTTTCGCCGCGCCGGGCGATTACGACGTAACGCTCACGGTCGACGACGGACACGGCGTTTCCAACTCGTCGCAATCGCTCACGCTTCCGATTCACATCAACTTTCCGCCCGTCCCGAACATTGACGCGGTTGAAAAATCCACCGTCGCCCGTCAAACCTTTTCCGCGCGCGCCACGACCGATGGCGACGACTCCACCCTGCGCTACTTGTGGGATTTTGGCGACGGCTCCAAAGCGCAAGGCGTTGAAGCGACCCACACCTACCAAAAAAGCGGACGCTATGTCGTAACGCTCACGGTCGACGACGGCAGACGGCAAACCAACAGCGTTCAAAAAACGACGCGCGAGTTTCGCCTCTTTCGCTATCCGACCGCCAAATTCAATGCGCCCGCTTTGGCTGAACCCAACAAGCCCATTTTCTTAGACGCTCGTCAAAGCGTCGCTCCCGAAGGCAACATCTCTCGCTATGAGTGGTTCGTCGACGGCAATAAAATCGCAGAAGGCGACACCGCCACAATTTTCATCGCGGATTCAGGCGACCACGACCTGCGGCTTGTCGTCAAAGACGATTCAGGCTTTGAAGAAGCGCAAAGCGTTACAACGAAAAAAATTCATCTCAATTACGCGCCGACTCCGAAGTGGTCGGTTTCATCATTGGTTGTAAGTCCGAATCAACCCGTTGCCTTCGATGCCTCACGCTCATCGGATAGAGACGGAAAGATTAAATCATTTTTTTGGCAATTTGCCGATGGCTCGACTGCGACAGGCGCAATCGTCAAAAAGCAATTCGCCAATTCAGGCGTTCAGCCGTTCACGCTCACGGTCAATGACGGGCAAGGCTTCGAGAACAGCAAGCAATCGGTTCAAGGTCAAGTGCTCATCAACAGTTCGCCCATTATCGTAACCGAAACCGCGATTCGCGCCAACACGCGCCGCATCTTGCTTGATGCCTCAAAGAGTTACGACATTGATAAACACGCACTTTCCTTCGAGTGGCTTTTTCCTGATGGCTCAACGAATAGCGGCGCAACCTTCTTTTGGGACGCACCGAGCGACGGCGTTCATTTCATTACCCTGACGGCTGATGACGAACAAAATGTTGCCAATAGCAAAACTCGCGAGACCGTTAAAATCCTCATTAATCGCCCGCCTGTCGCTGTCGTGGATTCGCTCGTCGAGGCTTGCACGGGACAAACGATTCTCTTCAATGGCTCACGCTGTTATGACCCCGACGGCGACGCGCTCAAATTCTTCTGGGATTTCGGCGATGGCAAAACCTCAACCGAAACCGCCCCAGCTCATACCTACACGAAGCCTGGTCAATACAGCGTCTCGCTTCGTTTGGAAGACGGCTTTTCCAAAGAGCCAACAGTTGCCATTATTCCCGTTTTCATCGGAGGCTCGCCGCTTGCGATTCCATCGTTCACGGACACAACCGTTTGCGTTCAAGCGATGCTCACGTTCGACGGAAGCCGAAGCGTCAATCCCGTTGGCGCGATTGGCTCTTACGCTTGGGATTTCGGCGACGGCGAAACGGCGTTAGGGCAAACGGTTCAACACATTTACTCCAAGCCCGGCACGTATAGCGTCGCCTTGACGGTCGTCGGCACGGAAGGCGTGGCGAAGCGCGGCAAGTGTAGCAACGTGAGCCAATCCTCCGCCATCGTGCGCGTGGTGGCAGGACCGATTGCCGAGTTCAATCATCAAAATTGGGTTGCCGTTGGCGACACGGTTCTGCTTGACGCTTCGGTTTCAAGCGCGAGCGACAACATCGTTTCTTATCGTTGGGAAATCGACGGCGACACCTTGAAGCAAGGCGAGAGCGACAAGTTCAACCGCGTTGGCGTTAGAACGACCCATATCTTCAAAAAGCATGGCGTTTATCCGATTACGCTTGCGATTGAGACCGATTCAAAAGCTTCTTGCCGAAGCGCGAGCGTTACGAAATATGTTCGCGTCAATGCGCCGCCAATGCTTGTTGCTTCTGTTCCGAAAGCCGTCGCCGTTAGCGAGCGATTCCTGCTCGATGCGTCTCAATCGTCTGACCCCGACGGCATCGTCGTGAAATACGAGTGGAAAGCGGACGGAAAGGTTATCGGCGCAACGCCGAAAGTCGCGCACTTGTTTGACACTCATGGCAATCATCGCATCGACATTACCATCACCGACGACTCCCCAACGCGCACCAATTCCGCAACGCAAGCCTTTAACGTCTTTGCTAACGCCGCGCCAAAGCCTGAAATCACGCTTCCCTCGCCCGTCTATGAAAACGAATTGATTACGCTCTCGCCAAAACCGCTTCAAGACTCCGACGGCGATACGCTTCGCTTCACCTGGCTGATTAATCAAAAACCTTATTCCGCCGATTCCGTGAGATTTTCTGCGGGACGGCACGTCGTTCAACTCACCGCCGACGACCGACGCAACCTTGCCAACTCTCGCGATTCGGTGATAAAAGAAATTCAAGTCGCGCCATCGCCGCCGTTCCCGTCCTCGCTTCCGAAACATATCATACAAGGCACGTCCATCGAGATGCGAAAACTCTTTGAAACCAACGCGATTGGCTTCGTGAACGGAAACGACATCGCGCCGTCGTTTCAAGCCACCACGCTCGGCAAAAACGAGTTGAAATTAGGTTGGAAACCACGCGAGGCGATTTTGAAAATTGAACTCTATGAACTGACGGTTTGGGAAAGTTTGAAGTTCGTTGAACAGCCAAAGCCAATAACGCTCGTTTGGAATCCCGCCAATCCGACCGTGATTCTTTCCGCGCCGAAAGTCAATCGCCCCGACTCCAGCAAGGTGATTTACAAGTGGTCGCAGGGCAAGCGGGTTCTTGGATTCGGCAACAGGCTTGAAGTTCCATTGCGCAAGGGCGAGAACGCGTTCGTCGTCGAGGCGAGCGAAGAAGGCGTTGAAGGCTCGACCCCAATAAGCGCAACCATCACGGTTATCACGCAATAATTATGAATCGAACAACCCGCATTACCATTTGGATTGTCCTTATTGCCGCGCTCACCTTCATTCCGTTTCTCGGCTTTACGCGGCTCTTCGATTGGGACGAAGTGAATTTCGCCGAATCCGCTCGCGAGATGATGGTTACAGGCGATTACAGCCGCGTGCAAGTCAACTTTCAACCGTTTTGGGAAAAGCCGCCGCTCTTTTTTTGGCTGCAAGCGCTCTTTATGCATCTTTTCGGCATCAACGAATTTGCGGCGCGATTCCCCAACGCGATTTGCGGCATTATCACGCTACTTCTTCTCTTCCGAATCGGCAAAGAAATTCACGACGAGCGGTTTGGTCTCGTTTGGGCGACGGCGTATTTCGGCTCATTTCTTCCGCACTTCTACTTCAAGAGCGGCATCATCGACCCTTGGTTCAACCTGTTTATTTTTCTCGGCATTTATTACATCTTCCGCGCAACTTCGCTTGCCATAGACGCTGATAAACAAAAGCGACTTCGGCTCTTCGCACTGTCAGGCTTGTTCATCGGGCTTGGCATTTTGACGAAAGGTCCCGTCGCGTTTTTAATCTGCACGCTCGTCGCAATCGTTTTCGGCTTGATTGCGCTCGCGAAGACGAAGAAACTGATTGCGACTTTCCAAGAAGGCGCGATTTACGTCGCGATTGCGTTTCTCGTCTCGACGCTTTGGTATGGCTACGAAGTCATTAAAAATGGCTTTTGGTTTGTTCGCGAGTTCCTCGTTTATCAAGCGGGGATTTACACGCAGAACATCGCGGGACACGAGCAACCATTTTATTACCATTTCGTCGTTTTGCTCTTCGGCGTGTTTCCGTCGTCGTTCCTCGCGCTTGCGTCGATCCGCAAAGATGAAATTGACGATGAGCGACAACGCGCCTTCAAACTGTTGATGACGATTTTCTTTTTCGTGCCGTTCATCGTGTTCTCGATTTCAAAAACGAAAATCGTTCATTACTCTTCTCTTTGCTATTTCGGCATCACCTACCTTGCGGCGCATTACGCTTACCGAGTGATTCGCGGCGAAGCCAAGTGGACAAACGCGACGACGATTTTTTGTTTGCTCTTTGGCGCAATCGTGGCGGGGCTTCTGGCGTGGTTTCCGCTTGCGGTTGAATATGGTTGGCTCGCGGAACTCGTCAAGAAAGACCGTCTCGCCGTTGAAATTTTGAAAGCGGACGTGAAGTGGTCGGGCTACGAGTTTTTGGTTGGGGTTTTGTATTTCGCCTTGCTTGTGGTTGCCACGCTTTTTCTTTTTCGCAAGAAGTTTCAAGCAGGATTTGCAACGCTCTTTTTCTCAACGGCACTGACCATGCACCTTTTCACGCTCGCCATCGCGCCAAAGATTGACCAATACGTGCAAGGCGGACCTGTTGCATTCTTTGAGCAACTGCAAAACGAAGACTGCTATGTGGAAACGCTTGGCTACAAAAGTTACGCGCATCTCTTTTACTTCCGAAAAAAGCCTCCAACAAATCCGCGCACTTCCGACCTCGATTGGCTTTTGAACGGCGATATTGACAAACCTGCTTATTTCGTCTCCAAAATCACTCGCGCCGATGAATTTCTCAAACATCCGAATTTGGAAGTCTTGAAAATCGAAGCAGGTTGGGTGTATTTCCGACGCCTTCCAAAACAAGAGCCTGCTCCAAATCAGTCTAACCTTTGACGTCAAGCATGTGCCGATACCCACACATCGCCGTCTTCAAAAATTTCTTTTTTCCAAATCGGCACAACTTCTTTGAGCGTGTCGATAATAAACTTGCAGGCGGCAAAGGATTCGGCGCGATGTGGTGTCGCAACGGCAATCACAACGGCAATTTCGCCGAGCTTCAACTTGCCGACACGGTGCGCGATTGCCACTTTCAGCACAGGAAATTTCGCCTTCGCTTCTTCGGCGATTTCCTGCATCTTTTTTATCGCCATGGCTTCAAAGGCTTCGTAATCCAACCCGACGACATTTTTTTGCGCGGTTTGATTTCGCACCGTGCCAATAAACACATTGATTGCACCCGCCTCGTCAGTTTGGACAGCGTTCATCACGGTTTGAACATCGAGTGGCTTATCTGAAATCGTCATCATCGTTCGCTTTGCATTTTTATCATTATTTAGTTTAGCCGCCGCTCACAGGCGGAATGATAGCAAGTTCGTCTCCATCGTGCAGTTCAGTTTTCAAATCCGCGTAGTCTGTGCCGATGGCGACCATGAGCGTTTTAACGGTTTGAAATTTTGGATAACGTTCTTTGAGCACATCAAGTACGGTTTGCGCCGTTGCGCCGTCGCCGAGCGTGAGCGTGAGTTCAGAACTGCCAACGATTTCGCGCCCAATCGCAAAAAGTTGAACTTTGACCGTCATCGCTTCATTTCATCTTAATTGACAACAGGCCTGCCGATGCTGAAGTACTTAAACCCAAGATGCTTCATTTTCTCGATGTCATAAACGTTGCGTCCGTCAAAAATCAATGGCTCTTTGAGCGTTCTCTTAATTCTCTCAAAGTCAGGATTGCGGAACTCGTTCCACTCCGTTACGATGATGAGCGCGTCGGCTTCTACAAGCGCATCATATTGCGAAGCGACAAACATGACTTTTCCATCATAAAGTTTGCGCACGTTCTCGATGGCTTCGGGGTCGAAGGCGGCAATGCTTGCGCCACGTTTGAGCAATTCTTCAATTACAACAAGCGACGGGGCTTCGCGAATGTCGTCGGTGTTCGGCTTGAACGATAACCCCCAAAGTGCGAATCGCTTTCCTTTTAAGGTCTCGCTTCCGCCAAAATAAGTTTCCAATTTTTGAATAAGCACATGCTTTTGCGCATAGTTGACCACTTCAACGGACTTCAAGATTTTGAAATCGTAGCCATATTCTTCCGATGTTTTGATAAGGGCTTGAACATCTTTCGGGAAGCAACTTCCGCCGTAGCCGACGCCCGAATAAAGAAACTGCTTGCCAATGCGCGAATCGGTGCCGATGCCGCGCCGCACCATATCGACGTTCGCGCCTACTTTTTCGCAGATGTTGGCAACTTCGTTCATGAACGAGATTTTGAGCGCAAGCATCGCGTTGGCGGCGTATTTGGTGAGTTCCGCGCTGCGCTCGTCCATCACCAAAATCGGATTGCCCTGACGCACAAACGGCTCGTAGAGTTGCTTCATCAGTTCAATCGCTTTTGGCGACGAACTGCCAATGACGACGCGCTCAGGTTTCAGAAAATCATCGACCGCCACGCCTTCGCGCAAAAATTCAGGATTGCTCACGACATCAAAGTCATGCTTAGCATTTTCAGCAACAGCGGCGCGCACTTTTTCTGCCGTTCCAACCGGCACGGTGCTTTTATCAACGATGATTTTGTAGCCATTGAGAAGTTTGCCAATGTCTTTTGCCGCACCGAGCACGTATTTCAAATCCGCTGAACCGTCTTCACCGGGCGGCGTTGGCAGAGCAAGAAAAATAAAATCGGATTGCTCGACGGCTGATTTTAGGTCGGTCGTAAAATGCAGTCGTTCTTCGCGCAAATTGCGTTTGAAGAGCACTTCCAAGCCCGGCTCAAAAATCGTAATTGTGCCGCTCGAGAGTTTCTTTACTTTCTCCTCGACGACATCGACGCAAATGACATTGTTTCCTGTTTCGGCAAAGCACGTGCCCGCCACTAATCCGACATAGCCGGTTCCGACGACTGCTATTTTGAACATTTGTTTGATATGGTTTTTAGGTTAGTTGCGCCTTTCAATTTTGCGCAAGAGAGAGCCCGCCATGAAGTTGTTTTTGTCTTTGATTTTCTCGTATTGAATCCGCGCCGAATCTGTTTTTCCAAGTTCGTAATAGGCGACACCCATGCTGTATTCTGCCTCGACGTAATCTTTTCGCAGTTCAATCGCTTTTTTGTAGGCAGGAATTGCTTGTTCAAATTGTTTGAGGTTCATATACACGTTGCCCAAGTTGAAAAATGCCTCGTGATTGTTCGGCACAAGCTCGGTGAGTTTTTGAAAGGCGGGCAAGGCTTCTTTGTAGCGTTTCATTTCAAAATTGGTGATGCCCAAAATGGCTTGCGCCGCTGTATCGTTGGGGTTGAGATCGACGGTTTTTTGAAGTGCCGCAAGTGCTTCCTCATATTGTTTTTCCGATAAATAAGCCAATCCCAATTTAAAGTGTGCTTTTGCATTGTTCGGTTGCAGATTAACAAGGGCGCGAAGGTTTTGTATGTCTTCTTTGGCAGTTTGATTCGGTGTGCACCCAAATAGCGTATAAGCCAGCATCGTAACGGCGACAAAGACTTTCATGGCTCAATTAAATGTTGAAGTTGTTTGGCGAGCGTGCTGTCGATTTTCAGGAGCATATCGTAAAGTTCAGAGACTTTGGCTCGTTTTCCCATTCGGTAGTGAATGAACCCAAGCGCAAGGTAGGCTTCGGCAAGGTCGGGCTTCAAGGCGATGGCTTTCTCGATGGCTTCAAGTGCCTGTTGATTTTTGCCGCTGTCGTCATAGACATTTCCCAAATAAAAATACGCCAATGCGTTTTCGGGGGCGAGCGTGGTGGCTTTCTCTAAACACGCTTCCGCTTCTTTTAACTTTCCCTTATTGAGGTGCACGCACCCCAATCCAATCAAGGCATCTACAAAGTCGGGATTATGTGACAGCGATTGTTCGTATTCAGATTGGGCTTCGTTGAATCGTCCTTCCTGAACGTGAATTTCGGCGGATTGAAAATGTGATTGGGATTTATCGGAAGGCATAGAACTTCGGAAACCATTTTTAGCGGAAGCCTTGTAAGAAATGCTATGCGAAAACATTGCGGAGCTGACGGGGCTCGAACCCGCGACCTCCTACGTGACAGGCAGGCGCTCTAACCAACTGAGCTACAGCTCCACTTTTTGTTGCCTTAACTTGATAGGCTCTTCAAAAAAGGATTGCAAATATAGCGGTCGAAGATTTCGTTTCCAAAATCTCTCACAAAAAAATTTAATAGGAGCGAAGTTTTTCGCGAAGCATTTTGTAGAGCATTTCGCGCGCGCGAAAAATGTGTGCTTTGACTGTGCCGAGCGGCAAGCGAAGTTCTTCGGCAATTTCTTCGTAAGCCAGTTCCTGCAAGTGCCGCATTTCAATCACCACGCGATATTTGCTAGGCAGTTGTGCGATGGCTTCCCGCACGAGCTGGTCACGCTGCGACTGCATCACATTCTTTCCCGGCTCTTCGCGCGAATCAGGAATTTCGACATAATATTCATCGTCTTTGCTCTTAATCGGATTATCAAGCGAGAAGGTCTTCAATCGTCGCTTGCGGAGGTAGTCGATACTGCTGTTTGTGGCAATGCGATACAGCCAAGTGGAAAAGGCATATTCCTTATTGAAATTGGCAATCGAGTTGAAGGCTTTTGAGAAGGACTCCTGAACGAGGTCTTCGACTTCCTCGCTGTTGTGAACAATTTTCAGAATGAGGCTATAAATCTGATTTCGGTATTTGGAAAGCAGGCGTTTGTAGGCGTTGTCGCGTGCGCGCGGGTCCCCTTCGCGAATATCGTCGATGAGCTTGTAGTCTTCTTCGCGCGAACTTGGCTTATCTTCCTTCGAGATTTCCGCCTCGACTTCTTTGAGTTCTTGCTCAACTTCTTTGGGCAACTCTACTGGCGATTCTTCTTCTACTTCGGCTTTGAGCGCATCGTCTGAACTTTCGTCAAGTTTATCATCGTCAAGTTTATCATCATCAAATTTTTCATCAAGAAACTTGTCGTCGCGGTCGCCTTCCGACGCTATCAATCGCTTTTTTGATTTTTGAGGTGAAGATTTTTTGTGTGAAGACTTGCGGGCTGTCTTGGTTTTCGTTGCTTGACCTTGCTTCTTTGCCATTTGAGAAACAGGAATGTTTCGGGGCGACGGACGCGTTCATCGCACTTTTGTTATCTCTTGCGGAGAAGGGGGGATTCGAACCCCCGGTAGCACCTTACGATACTACATCGGTTTAGCAAACCGACGCCTTAAGCCACTCGGCCACCTCTCCAATTGAACTATGGATTGCGAATATATCACTTTCAAAAGAAACTGCAAGTCAAACATTCAAATCACGAAAGTTTTTACTCCTTCATAGCAAGATGATTCATCAAATTTTCAATCACCTCGTCAGGCGTGCGCTTTTCTGCTTGCGCTTTGAAGTTGAGCAATACGCGATGTCGCAATGTAGGTAACGCCATTCGCTCAATATCGCGAGGCAACACCGAAAAACGTCCTTGCATCAAGGCATTCGCTTTCGCCGATAAAATCAACGCTTGTGCGGCGCGCGTGCCTGCTCCCCATTCCACGTTTTCTTTGATGAACGCCTGCGTCGTAGTCTGCGGTCGCGTTTCTCGAACAAGTAAATTCACAAACTTCATCAAATCAGAACTCACCACCACCTCGCGCACAAGCCGCTGAATCGCAAGCAACTCTTCCCCTGAAAGCACAGGCACAATTTTGGCGGATTCATTGCCCGTTGTTTGCATCAAGACTTTGAGTTCCTCTTCTTCGCTTGGATAATCAAGTTTGATGTAAAGCATAAATCGGTCGAGTTGCGCTTCAGGCAAGGGATATGTGCCGGCTTGCTCAATTGGATTTTGCGTTGCCAAAACAAAGAACGGCTTTTCAAGCGGATAAGTATTTCCTGCTTGCGTTACAGAAAATTCTTGCATCGCTTCGAGCAAGGCGGATTGGGTTTTCGGCGGCGTGCGGTTGATTTCATCGGCAAGCACAAGGTTTGCGAAAATCGCGCCACGATTGAACTTGAAAAATCGTTTGCCACTTGTGCGGTCTTCTTCCAAAACTTCCGTGCCGAGTATGTCGGAGGGCATCAGGTCGGGCGTGAATTGAATGCGTCGGAACGACAGCGAGACGGCATTTGCCAGCGAGCGAATCATCAAGGTTTTGGCAAGTCCCGGCACGCCCTCCAAGAGCGCGTGTCCACCCGCGATGAACGCAACCAAAAGTTCATCGAGCGCGTCGCTTTGCCCGACGATGATTTTCTCTATTTCTCGTTTGAGCGCGGGAATTTTTTCAAGGAGCGAATGCAGTTCTCTTTCAGTCAAGATTGGCGAGTTTATGCGTAATGATAACGACAAGAGATAACGGTGATGGATTCATCGCTCACGGAATACACGAGACAATGTTCATCATCAATGCGGCGCGACCAGCAACCTTGAAACTCATGCTTCAAAGGTTCAGGCTTTCCAAGACCCGAAAAGGGATTTTTGCGCACGTCATCGAGCAGTTCGATAATTTTCTTCAACTTCTTGGGGTCAGCTTTAATCCAATACGTCACATCTTCGAATCCGCTGTCCTCAAATTCTATTTTCCTCATACATCTTTTTAAGTTCATCTAACGAGACTTCTCGGACAGCCTTTCCCTCTCTGACATTTTTAATTGACTCCAATAGCCTCTTGCGATTGGCTTCGGAACGCATTAGATATTCCGTTTCGTCCATCGGTTCTTCGTCTGAAATCGTGATGGAAATCGCGCGGTCTTTGTAAAGCTTCTTCAAGGCTTCAATGAAATCGCCGTCGAGTTCGCTTGCTTTCAATCGATATGTGCTTTGCATCGTGATCGCTGATTTTATGTTGAGTCGAAATTTAGCGATTCTTTCGACTATGCGTTAGCATTGAACAACGTCGCCTACGCAAATTTTCTTGCCTGCTTCGGTTCTCGCGACGCGCGTATTGACCGAAAGTTTGTAAAAATGCGAGAAGGCTTCGGGCGACGCCCACGCAGGAAGGCTCGCTTCGCGCCGTTCAGCAAAATGCTTTTGAAATTTTGGCGTTGGCTCTGCCGATAAAGGATTGCGCGTCGGCACCACACATCGCGAACATGGATTGACGCCTTCATATTTCACTTCGCCAATTTGAAACGGCACGGTGCACAGCGGTTCATCGCAAAGCCTATCTTCCCAAAATGGCTCGCACTCTGAAAGTTCAAGGTTAGCGCGAAAGCGTTGCCGAAGTTCCTCAATAGAAATTCCGCTAAACCAAGTCGCCACTTCGCGGTATGTGGCTTCGCTGACGAGCGTTGCGCCCCAAGCGTTGAGGTCGTCGGGAAACCCCGTTTCCGAATTGCGACGCACCTTGATGCGAAATCCGAAATAATCCGAAAACCATTCTTCCAACTTTGAATCGCCGAGTTCAAACTTGGCTTCTTCGCCCTGCGCCGAGAGCAAAACCGATTCCAACGTTTCGTCGAAGGCGGCGCGGACAAGATGAATTTTCGCCGTGCGCTTGCCATTGACGATGTTTCCTTCTGCATCGAAGAGCGCGTATTCGCGGTCTCGCCAAAGCGTTCCGCCGCTCGTGATGCGCGCCGATTGAACCGAAACGCCGTCGAGCGATTTAATCGGATAGATGGTGATTCGCGAAAGAATGGGCATGTGTTAGTCTTCTCGTTTGAAATCGGATTTTCCGCCGCGCTTTTCAATCAGTTTGATTTCCTTGATGACGATGCGGTGCGAAAGGGCTTTGCACATATCGTAAATGGTGAGCGCGGCGAGCGTCGCCCCCGTGAGCGATTCCATTTCAACGCCCGTTTTTCCGTGTAGTTCAGCAGTACATTCAATCGCGATAGCACTTTTGGAAATCGGCGAAATTGTAATTCGGCAATCTTCCAAGCCGAGCGGATGGCACAAGGGAATCAACTCGCCCGTTTTCTTCGCCGCTATGATGCCTGCGACGATTGCCGTTTGAAACACCGCGCCTTTTTCGGTTTGCAGTTCTCCGTTTTGCAAGCGCGATAGAATTTCCTCGCCAAGTTCGACGATGGCTATGGCTTTTGCAAGACGGCGCGTGATGGGCTTTTCTGCGACATTAACCATCGTCGGATTGCCTTTGGAATCGAGGTGCGAAAGCGTTTTGTCGTTTGTCATTCGGCTTTTTGGTTTTGACGGGATTAAACAAAACAAGGCGACCCAAACGGAATCGCCTTGCGCGCCGCTGTTATTCGCCAGCGTTTTACTTCTTCGAGATTAGCGAATCGGTTACTTTTTCAATCGAGCGCGTGATGCCACCTGAAATGGTCTCGGTGGTTTTCTTCGCCGCTTCTGCGGTTTCGCCAACGGCTTTGGAAACGCTGTCTAATCCCGTTTCCGCCGCAATACCAATGCTATACAACACTTGCGTAATGACGCCTCCGCGAACTTCGTTCATGGTCGGTAGTTGTTTTAAGTTAAAGTTGTTGTTGGAACTGCAAGTCTTTGTGAAAGATACAACGCTTTTCTCTTCTTCAACATCGCGGACGTTTAGATAATTTCGTTTTCATATCGTCCAAATCGTTTCTTTCTTTGAGAGAATTTAACCTACGGCGCGACTTGAAGGCTCTATATTCCTTTGTGAAAATTCCCTTGTGGGAATCTGTTTTGAAAAGTTAGAAAGGAGTATTTAAGATGCAATCGTTTTCGTGGATTTTCATATACGCCTTCGCGCTTCCGATTTTCTTCATTCTCGTTTTCTTGCTCTACAAGTTTGTCGATTTCAAACTTCGGCACGATGACGAGAAACTCGCTCCTATCTTTGAAACGAGCGATAACGTCGTCGGGCTTTCTCCCGAAGAGTTGAAGAAAAAGAAAACCGAACAGCAAGAGGGAATGCGGCAACTTACGGAAGCCATTTCAAAAATTCCCGTCAAGTTAGTCAATGGCAAGTTCGTTCCGATGGAAGGCGAAGAACTCAAAGCCGAATTGGAACGGCGCAAAGCCGAAGAAGCAAAGAAAAACCTTGTGCAAATCACTTTGCCCGAACAAAGAAACTGACGCGCAGTTTGATTTTCTTTGATTGATTCTCTTCGGCGATGTTGAGGGAGGCGACTTTGGTCGCCTTTTTAAGTTCCGTTCTTTTCGCGCTCGTTGCTCACGTCCCAAGTGTGGTCGGCGAGGAGTTTGACGGTGGCGACATACTCCATCTTCTTGCTTCTGCCCCATTCGTTTGGCGCAACGAGCGAAAGGAAATCTTCGCCATTTTCGCGGCGATAAAGGTAATAGGTTTTTCCGATAATTGGCTCAAAGCCCATCTTGACCATATAAATCCGCTCTGAAA
The DNA here is from genome assembly GCA_029263855.1 of Candidatus Thermochlorobacteriaceae bacterium. Lineage (GTDB taxonomy): Bacteria > Bacteroidota > Chlorobiia > Chlorobiales > Thermochlorobacteraceae > JANWWM01. The sequence continues at coordinate 55,622 of JAJUFC010000005.1, forward strand.
TCTCGACGCGCTGTTGAATTTTTTTGGCTTGTTCGGCAAGCAGTTGCATTTGTTCGTAGAGTTGCGACATCTGCATTTCGGTTTGCTCGCGCATCGCCGAAACTGCTCTCCCCTTGATTTTACCAACATCTTCAGGCTTTATGACGGCTCCGCCTGCCGTATGCGCGTAAGGAAGAAGCGACGGCGTTTGTGCCGTCTTTTCTTTCATCTTGTCCAAGTCGATTTTGGACACATCAATTTCATTTGATTTCATTTCAATAACAGAATTTTTCAACATTCAAATTTATACCTCAACCAACTCCGCCGATTTCGTTCTCGACTTCAACTTGCGCTCTTGCCAGCGGCGATAAATTGAAATCACAAAACCAAACGCCACAACGTATGTTCCAAGCCACAACACATTGATGTAAGGCTTGACGCTTGCTTCAATGATGAGCGTTTCTTGCGGCTGAACATCTGCACCAAGTCCTTTGGCTTCGACCATCACTCTGCCGCTCGACGCATCGATGCGCGTAATGGCAAAGGAGACGCTCGGCGCGCTTTGAAGCGACGCATATTCAATCGTTGGCTCGCTTCCCGCTTCAATGTTGTAGACGGGTTCGATGAGTTCGCGCTTGCCATCTTTCGTGATTTCAAGCATCGCCACAACCTTGATTTTGCCATCAACGCCGCCGCCCAACACGCTTTTCTCCATATTGAAATTCACGAACTTCACCGCATAGCCCTCGAGCATTTGCGATTCGCCTTTTTTCAAAATCAGTTGGTTGGGATTGTCTTTAACCATCAGGTTTACGGGCGCGATGTAAAAATCTTTTGTCAAGTAATGCGCGACATCGGGGTTTTGAACTGTCATGCGTTTCGTTTCATACATCACTGGCATGGCGATATAGGACTTATTTCCATCGACCACTTGAATTTTGAAACCGCTCTTTCCGTCGCCCACATCTTGCATGCCTGTGTAGGTCATTTGTTTTCCGAAGGCTTGAACCGATTTGCCTTTTGGCAGTTCGACGTGTTGGCTTTCGTCATATTTCGCCGAGCCAATAATGCCAAGTAGCATTAAGGCTAACCCAACGTGCGTCAGACTTCCGCCGACATATTTCGGATTGCCTTTCAAGACTTTGAGCAAGACTTGCCCGTTGGCAAAGAGCGAGAACGACGCCGTCAATGCAAGCAAAATCATAGATACATCTTTCATGCCCGCGAGCATTAAGATGGTTGTAAAGACAAGCGCAAGGGTTAAAGGAAGCCACAAGGCTTTGATGAGATTTTCTTTATCAATTTTCGTCCACCAAATCGATTGTCCAACAGCGGAAAGAAACCCAATCAGCACGGCGAGCGGGAGCGTTACTTGGTTGTAGAAATCAGGTTCAAGTTTAGTAATTTGTCGGTTCAACATGGAGTCGACAATCGGCGTGGAAATGCCCGCCACGACGACGCCCGCAATCAGCATCAGGACGACCGCGCCGCAGAGCAGGAAAAACTCGCGCGAATAAAGCGACTCTTCCCGCGAAACTACTTTGATGGACTTGAAACGCACCAAGAGCAACACCACGCCCAATCCAAGAAAGGTGAGCGTAAAGGCAAGCAGTTGATTGTATAGTCCTAAATCGGTAAAGGAGTGAACGGAAGTGTCTGCCAGCACGCCGCTTCGCGTCAGGAACGAGCTATACAGCACCGTTGAATACGCCAATACCGCAAGAAACAAATTCGTCTTTTTGAGCGCACCGTTTTTCTTTTGAACAATCATCGTGTGCAGGAGCGACACAATCAAAAGCCAAGGAACGAGCGAGGAGTTCTCGACCGGATCCCATCCCCAATAGCCGCCCCAACCAAGAACCTTATACGCCCAATAGCCGCCCATCATAATGCCGATGCCAAGCGTCGCCGCGCTGAACAACACCCACGGCATTGCGGGACGAATCCAATCGTCATACTTGTTCTTCCACATCGCCGCAATCGCGTAACTGAACGGAATGATGAGCGACGAAAAACCAACGAACAGCGTTGGCGGGTGAATCACCATCCAAGGATTTTGTAACAGCGGATTCAGTCCATCGCCTTCTTTCGGCACAGGTCCCATCGTGAGCGCGAAGACGTCGCTTCCCAAGCCGTCTTTGAGGAAAGGGACTTCAATTCCCAAAATCATTGATAGCAGAAACGCTTGCGAGAGCGAAAGGACGGTCATGACGGGGGCTTCGTATTCTTTCGCCGTTTTCATCAAAAAGAATCCAAACAAACAGCCGTAGAACATCCACAACATGAAACTGCCCTCTTGCCCTGCATAAAAGGTGGAGATGAGATAAAAGATGTTCAGGTCGGTTGAGGAGTAATGCTTGACGTAATTGTATTTGAACTGGTGCGTGAGAATGAGATAAAGAAGGTGCAAGCCATTGACGACGATTGCGCCGACCATGACGAAAAAACTTTTTCGTGCAAGACTCAACCATTCGTCGTAAAGTTGTTGATGCTCGTCGCTTTGAGCGGCGCGGAAGAAGGCATATGTCGCCGCGAGCGCGGCGGTGAAGCCGACAATCGTTACGAACTTGCCCGTAATAAACTCAAAAAAAACTGCTTCACTTGACATTTAGAACTGCATTTTAAGGTGTGTGTGTTTGCCGATACTAATTTCTACTGATACTAACTTTTCTTTTCGCTGTCGGCTTTTTCAGATTGATACTTTGACGGACATTTCACCAAAATATCTTTCGCGTAGATGGTGCCGTCTTCAAGTTTGCCTTGAACGACGACGCTGGAGGCTTGCTCAAAATTATTGGGTTTTCCGTTGCGATAAATGACGCGGGCGATGTTTCCCTCTTCGTCTTTCATGTAGAATGTGAAGATGTTGAGGTTCGTCTCGGTAGGTTCTTCTTTCACCCAATAGCCTTTGATGTAGGCAAGTTTACCACTTTGTTTGGCTTGCGAAATGGAGGCATATCCGATTGAACTATTGCCCCACTCTTGCGCCGTAAATCCAAGCCAAGCAAGAACGGCGACAATAACGACGGAGCCGATGATGAACTTCGGTTTGACGGACATTTTTGTAACGAGTTAAAGTTTTAATAGCACTTCTAAAACCTTACAAAGTTACGAAACCGTTTCCTTTGATGCGATTATTTCTTGGCTTTGGTCTTCTTCTTAGGGGACGGTTTGGATAGTGAGGGCTTTTTCGTGGGTGCATTAGGCTCAAAGGATTTGACGATTTCATCGCCGCTGACATACTGCATTTCTTTTGGCTTGTTCATTTTTGCAGGCATTCGGCTTGCGACTTCTTTTTCCATTTTTTTGCGCCACGCAATCGCCATTTTTCGGGCTTTCTCTTCGCCATGTTCGGCAACCGAGAAAAACTTCTGCACCTGCTTGTATTTTTCTACGTTGATTGAGGCGACATAATGATCGCGCACAACGACCGTTTTCTTGCCTTCGGGGGTTTGCTTCTCAACGGTTTTTGTTGTGCGATATACGCCAACGATACCGGTTTTATTGTTCGCTTTTTTTGTGAAGAACGGATACGGAAACTCGCGAAACCCTCGTTTGCGCGGCTTGTTGATGTCAATGTTCAGAGCTTTGTAAAGTTTATCACGATACTCATCGGCGATTTTCAAGGCTTTGTCTTTTCCGCCGTATTTTTTATCGGCAAACGACTTTGAATAGGTTACAGAATCCTTCGTCGCTCTAACAAGCCAGCAGTGTTCATTGCGGTCGGGGGCATCAATTCGGCTGATTCCTTTCAGGTTTGTGGATTTCGGGTTCATCGGTTTCAATCTCTTTGGTTTTACTAATGGTTTTTTAACTGCGCCTCTATGCGGCTTGACCTCATGAGGCGGAACTGACCTTCAGCGATGCAACGCTCACCCCGCTTACGCTACAACGACTACTGACCGATTTGCGCGCGATAGTCCGCCGCTGTCATCAAGCCTTCGACATCACTCGGGTTACTGACTTTGAGTTTAATCATCCACCCGTCTTCGTAAGGCGATTTATTGACCAATGCGGCGTCTTTGAGAGCTTCGTTCACTTCGACAATCTCACCAGCCACAGGCAAGAACAAGTCGGAGACGGTCTTAACGGCTTCCACTGTTCCGAAAATGTCGTTGGCGTTCAGTTTTGTGCCCACGCTTTTGAGGTCGACGAAGACAATGTCGCCGAGTTCCGATTGTGCAAAATCCGTGATGCCGACGCGAGCAATGTCCGCCGATTCCATCACAATCCATTCATGTTCTTTGGTGTAGCGAAGTGTTTCTGGAAAGTTCATTGTAAGAGTAGACAAAAGTTGAGTGAAGTTGCTTGCAAATCTAACATCTTTTCAAACGCACGCCAAACGAAAAGCCTCACAAGCAACGGCAAATCGTTCTTATCTTTGTGTTTGCAGATGCAACTTTTATTTCAATGAAAAACAGCACCATTAAAGGGTTCTTTATTTTTTCCGCCACGCTTGGCGCAATCATCTTCTTTCTCTTCACGCAAAAAGTTATCGAGTCGATTCGCGAACAGCAGAAGCAAAAGGTCGACCTTTGGGTCAAATCGCTCAACTTGCTCATCGAGCTTGAAAACCCGCAAGAAATTTCGTTCATCTTCAACGAAATCGTAACGGTGATTGATTTTCCCGTGATGCTCACCGACACCAAGATGAACCCCAGCACGATTCGCAACATCAAAATTGATTCTTCAAAAGGCGAGGCTTTCGTCAGAAAATTTTTGGAAGAAAAACGTTTGGAATTGGATTCGCAGTATGAGCCTGTCGCCGTCAAACTTGACACGATGGTGCTTCAATACGTGCATTATGGCGATTCGGAATTGGTCGAGACGCTCCGCATCGCGCCGATTTTATCAAGCGTCGCGGCGGGCGTGTTCATTTTGATTGCGTATTTCAGTTTCAGCGCGATTCGTCGAAACGAGCAATCAAACCTTTGGGTCGCGCTCTCCAAAGAAACCGCGCACCAACTTGGCACGCCGATTTCAAGCCTGATGGGGTGGATTGAACTGCTGAAAACCGCGAGCGACAATCCCGAAAAGCAAGCGCAAATCATTTTTGAAATGCAAACCGATTTGAAGCGCCTCAACCGCGTCGCCACGCGCTTTTCGAAAATCGGTTCAAAAGTGAGTTTGAAAGAGGAAAACGTCGTTGAAGTCGTCGCCTCGATGTTCAATTACTACCGCAGTCGCATTCCGCAGATGGGCAAGAACATCGAACTAACCTTATCCGACGCGCCCGACATTCTCGCGCCCATCAACCGCGAACTTTTCGAGTGGGTGATTGAAAACATCATCAAAAACGGCATCGATGCGATTCAAGGCAAAACGGGCGCGATTTCCGCCACGATATTCAAAGAGGGAAAATTCGTCGTCATTGACATTTGCGACACGGGCAAAGGCATCGAGAGCAAATACAAAAATGAAATTTTCAAAGCGGGATTCACCACGAAGTCGCGAGGTTGGGGACTTGGACTTTCGCTCGCCAAGCGCATTATTGAGGATTATCACAAAGGCAAATTGATTCTCAAACACAGCGAGGTTGGCAAAGGCGCGACGTTCAGAATCAAACTTCCGCTCTAACTTTTCGCTCGTCCAAAGTGCGTTATTGCGCGTTTGTTGTCGTAAATTCAAACTCCATCAACTTTCACTTCTATCGTCATGCCGCGTCTGCTTCTTGTCGTCTTCTTGCTTTTTTGCGTCAGCGTTTCTGCGCAAGAGCGAAAATATCAGCGCAAGTCGATTTCATCGTTGGGATTGCTGAATCTCTCGTTTGTCGACATTCCCGAAGCGATGATTGAAAACCGCATCAACTATCACGTTCAGTTGCCGCGCTTTGATTACAACGCGCTTTCAGATAGCGCGCTCGCGCAGTATCGGGCTCGCGTTTCCGCGTTAGGATTTCGCAACGCCACGCCGTCTCAAATCACCGCCATTCTCAATGAAACAATCGTCCCGCAAGTTTCCGCCGCCGTCAAAGCGGTCGCCGAAGAGCGCGCGCTTGGCAATTTGAAAGAAGAGGACTTGGCGATGGCGGCGGCAAATAAACTCAAAGGGTCGGGCTTGACGGCGGCGGACATTCTCAAAGTCTTGAACGCCGCTTACCTTTACGTTCCCGTCATTACGCGCTACAATGAATCGCTCGATGAAGAGAAAGATTTGACCGTAACGATTTCAGGCTACATTCTTTGGTTTCGCGTCAAAACGAATCCCGACGGCAGTTCGGAAGCCGTATTTTTGAAAGGCAGTTCAACCGCGCAAAGCGGAACCGCGTCGGCATCGACAACGAGTTCTCATCAAACGCGCCGTCGCGTCTTGTCAGGAAGCGAGTATGCGCGCCTTGCGGCGATTGACGCTTGGGCGAAGAATTTGAGTTTGGCGATGCGCCGATTGCCCGATTTTCAAGTTACCGCCGAAATTTTAAGCCTGCGCGGCGCAACGCCCGAAGCCAACATTGGCACGCGCGAAGGCGTCGGACTTGACGACGGCTACTATGCCGAAGAACTTTTTGAAAATTCCAAAGGCGAGTTGGAAGAGCGCAAAATTGGATTTTTCCGCGTTGCTTCCGTCGGCGATAACCGTAAAAATCAGTCCGCCACTTCAACTTTTTATCCGCACATTACGAGAGGCGTTGAGCGAGGCGTCTTGCTCAAAGAGCACCCACAGTTTGGCTTGGATATTGCCATTCGCCCTAAATTTTTCCGACTTCGCCTCTCCAAAGAAACCACGCCCTTACGCCGCGAAATGCTTAGCGAATACGGCGTTGACGAATTTTTCTTCTCTCCTCCGCCACTCGCCTTTGCGCTCAAAGAAGACATTACCGAAGCGGGCGGCATCGAGGTTGGCTTTCACTACAACCTCGCCAAACAAACGGGCGTGCGCCAACTTTTTGCAACGGCTGATTTTGGGTTTGGCATTGGCAATACTTCCTTCACGCCCGCCGCGCCAAATGGCATTTCGGCTTTGATTTTAAGCGGCTACGCGGGCGCAATGAAAAAATTCTGGCTTCGTCGTTGGAACTTCTACATCGGCGGCTCGGGCGGACTTGACGGGCTTTTTCTCAGCGTTGGCAACACAGGCGAAGGCGATTTGGAAAGCCTTTCGTTTATTACAGTTTCGGTTCGTGCCGACTTCGGGCTCGAGTTGATGCTCACACCTGATTTGCTGTTGAGCGTTGGGGGCAACTACAAATTAGGCTTTCCGCCCTTGCTCAGCTCGCTTAGTTACAAAGATTCTTCAGCAGAAGATGAATCCCAAACCTTTACGATTCCCTTCACAGCGCGTGGCTTTCGCGATACGAACTTCAACGGCATCACACTTAACATCGGCATATCTTATTCGCTTCCCTCTTTTGGCATTTCGGTCGGCGAAATTGAATCGATTGATTATTAAAACATTCGTTCCAAAATCACGGAAACTTGCTTACATTTCATAAGTAGTTTGACTTGACTCGATGAACGTTGTTCGAACCACTTTACACAATGGGCTTCTTCTTTTATATCACAGACTTCTGGTTTTGGCGATGGAAAACGCTTTTTTCTATTGTCAGACTTCGACTCGACAAAAGTGCACTTCGTTCTTACTACATCAACTTTTTCTTTTGCATTTACTCGGCTACACCGCTCTGGAAAAGCGTTGAGAACGTTATTGAAGCCGAGTAGCATAGCACACAAAGGAGGTTGCTATGAGCACGCTCCAAACCAAACAAAGCCTGCTTTATTTTGAAGATTCTGCAGCGGAACACCCCGCAGACTTCGATAAAATACCCGTGCTCTTCATCAATGGTTGGGCAATGTCGGCACAGTATTGGACGCCCGTTGCCCAGCGACTTTCTCCGACATTTCGGACAATCTGTTTTGACCAAAGCGGCACAGGTCGCACCCGTCTTACTGCACGCACACCAAACTTCACGATTGAAGCGTTTGCCGATGAGGCATCGGCGCTTATTGAGCATTTAGGATTATCACAAGTGCATCTTGTTGGACACTCGATGGGGTCGATGGTTACAGCGGAACTCGCGCATCGACATCAGGCGCAACTGCTCTCAACGACGATTATCGCGTGTGGGATTTTCGCTTACAGTGCGGTTCAAATGGAACTGCTTTCGGTGTTCATTCGCGGCACAATGAACTTGAAATTTCTCTTTCATCTCGATTTCTTCAAACGCGCCTTCATTCAGAAAGCCACCTCACAACCGATTCCAAAAGAATATGAGAAAATTTTGGTCGATGATTTCTTGAACACGAATGCGGAAGCGGCGGAAAAAGTCGGCACGTTTTCGCTCAATCCCGATATTCTGCGCCGCTATCACGAGCAAGTCATCTCGATTCCTTCTCCGCTTCTGCTTTGCGTTGGCTCTGCCGATAAGACCATTCCTCCCGAAGGCATGACAACGCTCTACACAACCCGCCTTGCTCAACACCCTGAACTGCCAACCACGTTTGCTGAATTTGCAGGGATTGGACACTTGCCCATGCTTGAACTGATTGACGACTTCACGCACCTGCTCGCCTCGCACTTTGAAGATGCACAAAGGAGCATCGTTACAAGCGCATAGTTTATGCTTTCCACTGAAATTTTTTGAAGGCTAACAGCGGCGAGAAAAACGCATAGATGGCGTAAATCGGCTCTAAATACACGGCTTTCCAGCGAAACTCCTCTTCATCGAAAAGCGACATGGCTTGCGAGAGCGAAAAACTGCCAATCAAGAGTTGGAACGGCAACGCGAAGACCATCACGAAATTGACCAAGTGATAGGTCATTAAAAAAAAGATAGACGCTGGCGGATAGTGAAAGGCGGCTGAATAGTGCCGCGCTTTTTGATTGAGGAATTTCTCGAGCGTTGGTTGTGGGTCGGTTTCGACTTCGGCGGTTGGCGATATGAAATACTTGATTTTCATGCGCGTTTTTCGTGCAATGCGTTGCAGGAGCAAATCGTCGTCGCCGCTCAAAATGTGCTTAATGGCATCGAAGCCGCCGATGGTTTCAAAGACTTCTTTACGATAGGCAAGGTTTCGCCCGGTTGCCATATAGGGTGCGTTTCGCCCGACTGCCCCCGCTGAAAGCATTGCAGTTCGGAAGCACTCGTAGCGTTGGAAGCACTCGATGAATTTTTCGTTTTCTTTTTTGCGGAAGGGCGAATAGCCAATGACGGCGGCAGTGCGTTTATCGAAGCATTTGAGCGTATCGGCAATCCAACTGGGAGATGGGCGGCAATCGGCGTCGGTCAAAAATAAAATTTCGCCGCGCGCCATGCGTATGCCCGTTGCGAGCGCGTGCTTTTTGGGCGAAACCCCTTTTGGCACGTCTTTGATTTCCACAAATCGAATACGTGCGTCTTGAAAAAATTGAACGACGGCAGGCGTTTCATCAGTGGAACGGTCCGAAACAATGATGATTTCAAGCGAGTAATGCGTTTGCGTTACAAGCCGATTAAGCAGCGACGGTAAGTTTGTCGCTTCATTTCGTGCGGCAACAATGACAGACACGAAGATTTGTTGAACATCGGGGTTTGGAAAAATAATCGCCGTCTTGGATTCGTATTCCACTTTTGACAGCCCGATATATGCAATCACATTCAAACAAATAAAAATCGTGCAGATGACGAACAGAAAAATCAGCATTCTTTTTGTCGTTACTCGGCGCGAGAGAGCAGTTTGAAAATGTTGTTGATTCGAAGCACTAATTCCTCAGGGTGAACAGGCTTTCCGAGATAATCATTGACGCCCATTTGAAGAAACTTGATGCGCGTGCGCACATCGCTGTTTCCTGAAACAACGACGATGGGCGTATGTCGGTGCGATTTACTGGAACGAAGAATTTTGACAAACTCCGCGCCGTCCATGTTTGGCATCATCACATCGGTGATGATAAGGTCAGGCACATTTCCTGCTTGAAGCCAGCGCAAGGCTTCCGCGCCGTCGTTTTTTGCCACCACATCATATGAAGTTCCGATTGCCCGTGACAGCAGGGTAAGAGAATCGACTTCGTCGTCAACGATTAAAATAGTCCGCTTTTGCATAGTGGTTTTTGATGATTATCCCCAATAATAAGACTTTGCTTTCGACCGTCCACATAGAACTTTTCCAATTTCGATATATGTTTGGCTTGTAGCATCAATCACGCTTACTTTTCGCATTTATTGTTTCACGTTTGCGTTCAAGCATAATCACATCAAGCCTAATTCATCAAATCTAATTCATCAAATCTAATTACGCCATCAATGGAAGACGCAAAGACAATCCCCAACGGTCGCGAGCCACACTCTGAGGCTCTCACCTCAGACTTACCGCCGTCGCCTTCGTTTTGGAGCCGCTTTGGAGAACACAACTATGCCCTACATGTTCTACTTTTTTTACTCACCGTGATAACGACGAGCGTTGCAGGTGCATATTGGGTCGGCAAAGAAATTCCGCTCGATAGCCTTGCCGATGCGTTCAAGCAGTTGCAATATGGCTTCCCTTATTCCTTTTCGCTTCTCTTTTTCCTCACCTGCCACGAGTTCGGACACTTTTTTGCGACAATGGCTCATCGTGTTCGCGCTTCACTTCCCTACTATATTCCGATGCCGCCCTTGCCGTTTCTTTTTCCGATAGGCACGTTCGGCGCAATGATTCGCATGAAAGAACGCATTCCAAGCTCAAAAAGCCTCTTCGACATTGGCGTTTATGGTCCGCTCGCGGGGTTCGTCGTCGCGCTTGGGCTTCTCGTCTATGGCTTCGCCACGCTTCCCCCGATTGAATACATTCTCCAAATTCACCCTGAATACGACCTTTATTACAAACTTCACGGCGCGATTCCTGTTCGCTCGGGCGCGCTCTACACGGGAAAAAATCTGCTCTATTGGCTGTTGGAACAAGCCTTCGCCAGTCCAAACCTTCCACCGATGACCGAAATGTATCACTACCCTTACCTTTTCGCCGGTTGGCTCGGCTGTTTCGTAACCGCCTTGAACCTTTTGCCTGTTGGGCAGTTGGACGGCGGGCACGTGGTTTATGCCATGTTCGGACGACAAGTTCAATTCTATGTTGCGCGAATTTTCTTAGCGTTAATCCTCTTGTTAGGTTTGCCAACCTTCGCCGAATGGATAGTGTTCATTTTCGCCTCCTTCGCCAATCAGCCGTTTTCGGGATTTCCTTATCCCGATTGGGTTCGCGAAATTTCTTGGGCAAGTTGGATTATCTGGGCTCTGCTCTTGTGGCGATTTGTTCGATTAGACCACCCACCTGTTTTAGAAGAACATCGCCTCGATGCCTCGCGCATGGCAATCGGTTGGATTAGTATTCTTATTTTTATCTTGTGTTTTACACCTGTTCCGTTCGGACAGTTGCCTTAACTTTGCGCTGACATTTTTCGCGCTGTTTTTTCTATCCGAAACACATCACACATTCATGCATCATCAATCGTTTTTGACGATTCTCCTCTTCCTTTGTGCTCATTCCCTTGTTGGTCAAACCCTGACAGGCACGCTCGAGGGCGTTGTGCGCGACCGCGAAACGAAACAGCCGATAATCGGCGCAAAGGTTTCCATCGTAGGCACAAAGCAAGGGGCTGTAAGCGACGCCAATGGCAAGTTCAAAATCATGGAAATTCCCGTAGGCGTTGTGCAGGTCAAGGCTGATGCGTTTGAATACAACACGCTCACCAAAGCCGACATCGTCATTAAAGCCTCAAAGCCGACCTACCTTCCGCTCGAGCTGAATGTGCGCTCGGCACAAGCGCGAGAAATTACCGTCGTTGATAATCTTTTTGAGCGCGCCGAAGACGCAAAGGTTTCGACGAATAAACTTTCACAAGAGGAAATTCGCCGGGCGCCGGGCGCAAGCGAAGATGTAACGCGCATGATGCTTCTTTTGCCGGGCGTTGTGGTCTCGTCCGACACACGCAACGACTTGATTGTGCGCGGCGGAAGCCCTGCCGAAAATTTCATTTTGATTGATGGCATTGAAGTGCCGAACATCAATCATTTCGGCATACAAGGCACAGGCGGCGGCGAAGTCGGCATGCTTCAAGTGGATTTTCTGCAAGATGTTACGTTCAGCGCAGGCGGCTTTTCGAGCAAATACGGCGACAGAATGTCGTCGGTGATGGATATTCACTTTCGCGAAGGCAATCGGAACAAAGGCGAAAGCCGTGCCATTCTGGGCACGGTCGGCGCAGGCGCGATGACCGAAGGACCTCTCAACGGCGGCAAAGGCGCGTTCATGATTGCGGGTCGGCAAAGTTATTACGACGAAGTGCTCAACCTTTTAGACCCCTCGTTCAAAACCACGATTCCAAACTACACGAACTTCAACCTAAAACTCACCTACGACCTCGATGCCAATCATCGCCTCGCGCTCATCGGCGTTGGCGGGCGCGACAACATTCGCCAAACGTCAAGTCCGAGCGCAACCGACCTCAACGAAAACAACCAATGGCAATACGTGCTCGGTCTTTCGCACACTTGGCTCTTAAACAAGCAGTCGTTTATTCGCACATCGGTTTCAAACGCTTACTACACCTTTTTCACGCGTACCGTAGAGCCGAGCACACAAGGCACACCCGAAGACAAATATCGCAACGAATCATCAGAACGCGAGTTCGTTTTGCGCTCCGACCTTTCCTATCGCATTTCAGGCGACGATTTGTTTGAAGCTGGCATTGTGGCGCGTCAACTTTCTGCGGGCAATCAAATCAACATTCAACCTTATTTTGACCCTTTCACGGTTACACTTCGTCCTGCGGTGAATGAAACGCGCAATGCGTCTGCCATTAAATTCGGCGGCTATGCGCAATACAATAAACTTTTTCTCAACCGATTTAGCCTCACAGCGGGCGCACGCTTTGATTATTTCAGTTACATCGATGAGCCGCTTTCGTTTGCGCCACGCGCCGGATTGAGCATTTATTTGCGAAATAATCTTAAACTCAATTTCGCTTACGGCATTTATTACCAATCGCCTCCGATGGTTTGGACGATGGCGAAACCTGAAAATCGCGCCCTGCAACAGTTGCGCGCCGACCACTTCGTTACGGGCTTAGAGTTTTATCCGAACGAGGATTTGAAATTTACTTTGGAAGCCTTCGCGAAATCGTATCGCAACTACTCCGCCTCTTCTCAAATTCCTGCGCTCTCTATGGCGAACTTAGCGACCGAGTTTGGCACATTCGGCTTAGATGAACGCCTCACCAACGGCGGCACAGGGCGCGCCAACGGCATAGAACTTTTCGCGCAAAAAAAATTCACCGACAATTATTACTTCATCGCCAATTACTCGCTCTCGCAAATCGAGCACGCGGGGCTTGACGGGGTTTTGAGACCGGGCAGTTTCGATTTTCGCCATGTCGTTTCGCTGACGGTCGGATACAAAATTGATGAGAACTGGGAAATCGGCGTGCGGTGGCGTTACTTGGGCGGCAAGCCTTATACGCCGTTTGATGAAGAGACTTCGGGCAATGTCGGCGGATTTTTAGACCTTTCGCAAATCAACGCGCTTCGCTATCCTGAATACAGTCGCCTTGATGTGCGCGTCGATTATCGGCTTTTTACGAGCGATGTTACGCTCACGGCTTTTGTCGATTTGCAGAATGTTTTGAGCGCTCAAAATGTAAGCGGGCAAATTTGGAACACGCGCACGCGACAAGCCGAGTTTGTTTATCATATTCCGTTCTTGCCTGTTGTCGGCATTCGTGCTGAAATCTAAACTTGCTTCAATTATATGCCGAACTATCTGACTTTACGTTTTCCTCTTTTTACGCTCTTCACGCTTGGCGCAGTTGTGTTTCTTGCAAGTTGTAAAAATCCTGCCGCGCCACGAGAGCCGAACAAGTTCACTTCACAAGCGACGTTCATTCGGCGATTGGATTCAGTTCGCGTCGATAATACCGCCATTACGCTTTCAGGCGGCGCAATGCGCAACGCGCTTTCATTGCCAAGTGGCGACCTTTTGTTCGTTGGCGAGTTGCAACGCACAGGCTCGCTGTTTCGCAGTGCGTTTGTGATTCGCACCAATGCGCTCGGCGGCGTGCGTTGGGCAAAGACTTACACCGATTCAATCGAAACGCTGAATGCGATTGCTCCGATTGCAGGCACGAGCGAATTTCTTGCCAGCGGTTCTGTTTTTTCAGGCTTCAATCAAACAAGTGGCTACGCACTTCGAATTGATTCGCTTGGAAACGTGCGTTGGTCGCGCGTTTTTACGGATAGTTCGCGCAGTGTGCGCTTTGCGGGCGCAGTTTCACAACCGAACGGCAATCTTTGGCTTTATGGACAAACACGCCGCACGCTCTCGACAGGATTTTCTTTGTTCATTAACGATGGCTTTGTGGTTAAAATCGATGCGAACGGTCAACCACTGTTTCAGCGGCGTCTTCGCTCGCTTGGCTCGCTTTCCAACACAGCGGGGGCTGATATAGGCTTCAACAGCGGCGTTTCTTTTGGCGAGAACGTTATTTTAGCAGGCTATTATACGCCGATTTATGATTTCGTCAAGTCGGGCATTCGTCGCCTTGTAGCACGCGACCTTTATTTGCTCACCTTCAATTCGGCGGGGGATACCACAAAAAGTTTTCTTTACGACGCACAATATCCTGCAGGCGATGTGATTGACCAATCGGTTTCTTTCAACGGCAAACTCAACACTGCCGACGAAGCCTTCACGATTTTACCGATGCCTGACGGAACATTTGCCGTGTTTGGACAGACGAACTCGACCTTATTTATCCTTTTTGTGAATTCATCTCTGACGGGCGTTTCACAACGCCTTACGCTTCCGAATGTCGCGTCGCGCTCACTTTCCCAAGTGATTTTATCGCGCGATGGGCATTTCGTCTTCGTTGGAGCAAGCAGTGAGAAAATTACCGTTGATGGTATTCGCTCGCCTGCGCCAGGCGGCAGAGATGTGTATATTGCGAAAATGTCGGTTCAGGGAAATTTAATTTGGGAAATCACACAAGGCACATCGCTCGATGACGAAGGCTTATCCATTCAACAAGCCGTTGACGGCGGCTACATTATCACGGGCAGGAGCAACGATAAGCCGCTCTTGCTCAAAGTCGATGAACGCGGATTGCTGGCGGATTAACGCTTGATCATCACTTTTATGAAACAGTTGCACTACATCGTTCTCCTTTGTTGCTTGCAGTTCGGCTGCGCTCATCGTTATACGTTGCTTAGACAGAACAGTGCCACCGAATATGAATGCGAGCGACTTATGCTCCGCGGCGACACGCTTTTCTGCCAAAACGACTCAAAAGTTTTCAAATTTAGCATGGACTCTTTGTATCAGATTGAGCGGCATCCGCGTCTTGGCGGCACGCTTGTTTTCGGAAGTGTCGGGGCTTATTTCGGCGCGCTTGTTGGAACGGTTTTCGGTGCACTTGTCGCGTGGAGTTCTTCAAGCAAACAACCCGACCTTTATGTGATTATTCCTTTGCTTGCGGGCGGCACGATTGGCTTTTTTTCAGGGAAGTTTTTATGGGAAATGATTGACAAAACCACGCTCTACCCGATGAACTTCCCCGCTGACAAACGCAAGCAAGAGATTGAAGCCTTTACCAAATAAGCCAACACAAGTGCCAAAACCACTTTCAAAAAAAGAGATTCAAAAACGCGCGAGTGCGCTCAAACTCGTGCTCACCGATAACGACGGCGTGCTGACCGATACAGGCGTTTATTATTCCGATAACGGCGAAGCCTTCAAACGATTTTCCATTCGCGATGGCATGGGCGTTGAACGCTTGCGCAATGCGGGCATTGAAACCGCTATCATTACAGGCGAAACGTCTATGAGCGTTCAAAAGCGTTCGGAAAAACTAAAAATGCCGTATCTTTATCTCGGCGTTAAAAATAAGCGCGCCAAGTTAGACGAGATTTTGCGCGAAACAGGCTTGACGACGGCACAATTAGGCTACATTGGCGACGACGTCAATGACCTTGAAATTATCGCTGAAATCAAAAAAGTAGGCTTAACGGCCTGCCCAAACGACGCGATGCATGTGGTGCAAAAAGCCGTTCATTACAAAGCCAAAGCCAACGGCGGCTATGGTGCTTTTCGCGATTTTGCCGAATGGATTTTAGCGCATCGAATGGCTTAAAACTTTCAGCGCGCACTTCTCGTTTAACCGACAGATTTTCACAAACAGAAACCTTCAGACAATGGCTCAAGTTAAAATTGGAAACAAACTCGTCGGAGACGGTCAGCCCGTTTTCATCATTGCCGAAATTGGCATTAACCACAATGGCTCGCTTGACATTGCCAAAAAAATGATTGATGGTGCCGTCCATGCAGGTTGCGACGCGGTCAAATTCCAAAAACGCACCCCTGAAATTTGCGTCCCCAAAGACCAATGGAACATCGAGCGCGAAACGCCTTGGGGCAGAATGACCTATCTCGAATACCGCTATAAAGTTGAGTTTACCAAAGAAGATTATGCCGAAATTGACCGCTATTGCAAAGCCAAAGGCATCTTGTGGTTTGCCTCGTGCTGGGACGAGCCGTCAGTTGATTTTATGGAACAATTTAATCCGCCTTGCTACAAAGCCGCTTCTGCCTCGCTAACCGATATTGATTTGTTGAAAAAGAAGAAATCTACGGGTCGCCCGCTCATTATTTCCACAGGCATGTCGACGATGGAAGAAATCGAAGCGGCGGTTGAAGCCATTGGCACCGATAATCTTCTCATTGCGCACGCAACTTCAACCTATCCTTGCCCGCCCGAAGAACTGAATCTGCGAATGATTCACACGCTCAAAGCCAAATATCCAACGTGCCCGATTGGATATTCGGGTCACGAAACGGGGCTTGCGACCACGTGGGCGGCAGTGGCGATGGGCGCGACATTCATTGAACGACACATTACGCTCGACCGCGCGATGTGGGGCACCGACCAAGCCGCTTCGGTTGAAATCGGCGGATTAGAACGCCTCGTCGCGAACATTCGCGATATTGAAAAAGCCCTGGGCGATGGCATTAAGCGCGTTTATGATTCAGAAGTCGGACCGCGCAAAAAACTTCGCCGCGTTCAATCAACCGTTTCTGCATCTTAAATTTTAATGAGTATGTCGTTAGAAATTCTTTCTCCTGTCGTCATCGTAGGGTCTGCGTTGTTGTTCATCCTCCTTGAACGCTTGTTCCCTTACACGAAGGGACAACGGCTCTTTCACGAAGGCTTTTTCAGCGATTTGTTCCTCTACACATTTCTGCAAAGTTATGTACTGGCGTGGGCGATTTTCGGGTTCATTTATTGGTTAGATAACTTTTCTGGTCTCTCGCGCTTGCGCCTCATGGCAGATATTCCCGTTTGGGCACAAGTCGTTTTCTTCGTGATTACGCACGACCTTTACATCTACCTTTTTCACCGATGGCAACATCGCAACAAGTGGCTGTATCGGATTCACGAAGCGCATCACTCGCCGCGCGAAATGGATTGGATTTCAGGCTCGCGCTCGCACTCGCTTGAAATTCTCATCAATCAAACGATTGAATTTGCGCCGATTATTCTGCTGGGTGCCGCGCCCGAAGTCGTCGTGATTAAAGGCATGGTTGACGCGGTTTGGGGAATGTATATCCACTCAAACATCAACGTCAAATCAGGTGCGTTGCAGTATGTGATTAACGGTCCCGAAATGCACCGATGGCACCACGCCAAAGGCAAAGGCAACAGCGTCAATTATGCCACGAAACTTGCCATTTGGGATTGGCTTTTTGGCACGGCGTATCTGCCGAAAGATGAAAAACCGAAGGTGTATGGCTTAACGGACGATTCATACCCGCTTAGTTCGCCAAACTTGCCCGTTCTTCAACGGCTATGGGACGAAACGAAGAGTTACGTACTTCAACACACTGCGGCGTTTCGTCCATTCAAGCGCACTGCGCCGCCTTCTGCTCCCAAAATAAAGTCTTCTCGAGCATTGGAAGAGGTCGCCTTGTGAGCGACCTTTTTTCGTTTGAGTAGGGACGATACAGGTATTTTTTGCCTTGCAAAAGCGTTTTTTCTTGCAATTCATTTTCATACTCGCACACTGATAATTTGACATCATAACTTCTGAATTTTTATGCCAACCACTCTAAATTCCATTAAACAAGGCTACTACCGTCAGCCCTCTCTCCACCACGAAAAAGTTGTGTTTGTTTCCGAAGATGACCTTTGGGAAGTCAGTGTCAATGGCGGCATTTCAAATCGTCTTACGGCTTCGCTCTCGGAGTGCTCGTCGCCTTCAATTTCGCCTGATGGCAAATGGATTGCCTTCACGAGCAAAGACGAAGGACACCCCGAAGTTTATGTGATGGAATCCGATGGTGGCAACCCGAAACGCTTGACCTTTCTTGGCGCAACACTCACGCGCGTGCTGGGTTGGCATCAAGGGCAAATTCTTTTCACAACCAACGCTAAACAATCATTTCGCAAATTTCAATGCGTGATGAAAATTTCGCCCAGCGGCGGCGAGCCTAAATCGCTCAATTTGGGACACGGTGTCGCGATTTCGTTTGGCAACAATGGCGGGATTGCGCTCGGTCGCAATAGCGCAGACGCGGCGCGTTGGAAACGCTACAAAGGCGGAACGGCGGGCGAAATATGGATTGACAAAGATGGTTCAGGCACGTTTGAAAATTTCAGCGCGAAACTCGGTTTCATCAGCAATTTCGTTACGCCCATTTGGCTCGATACGCCAAACGGCGCACGCATTTACTTCGTCAGCGACCACGAAGGCGTTGGCAATCTTTATTCGGCTTCGCTCGATGCCACCGACCTTCAACAGCATACCTTTCACACCGATTACTACGTCCGCTATCCACAAAAAGACAGCGCAGGAAGCAACCGCATTGTCTATCACGCGGGCGCAGATTTGTTCATCTTCGATGCCGAACAAAACACCACTCACAAAATTGACGTCCAATATCGCAGTCCTTTCACGCAACGCAACCGCAAGTTCGTCGACGCGCAAAAGCATCTTGAAACTTACTTCCTTCACCCCGATTCTGAACATATTGCTATCACCACGCGCGGACATGCCTTCGGCATGCACCTTGCCGAAGGCGCGGTAACGGAATTTGGCAAAGACGATGTCGCCCGCTATCGTCTCGCTCAATTTTTGCACGATGGCAAAACGCTCGCGGTCATTTCCGATGCTTCAGGCGAAGAACGCCTTGAATGTTATACTGCTGAAGACGGAAACCTTAACACCTTCATCAAACGCTTTGAAGACCTCGACATAGGTCGCGCTGTGATGATGATGGTGTCGCCAAAAGCCAATCACATCTGCCTTTCCAATCACCGCCAAGAACTTTTGTTCATCAACATCGACACGGGCGAAATGCGCCTCATTGCGAAAAGCAAGTTTCAGCGCATTGGTGGCTTTTCATGGTCGCCTGACGGAAAGTTCATCGCTTACGGCTTTGCGTTTTCGCCTGAAAAAAGCGCGATTGAAATTTATGATGTTGAAAAAAATGAGTCGCACCGCGTTACCACGCCTGTTTTAATTGACGAACAACCATGCTTCGACCCCGAAGGCAAGTATCTTTATTTCCTTTCAAAGCGCGTCTTTAATCCTGTTTATGACGATGTGCATTTCGATTTGAACTTCCCACGCGCCACAAAGCCATATCTCATCACGCTTCAAAAAGACCTTGCTTCGCCGTTTCTTGTCGAGCCGAAACTCACGTCCAAATTGTTTTCAAACGATGCCTCGACCGAGCGCAACGGCAATGACAACGGCAAATCCGACGTGGTGGTCAAGATTGATTTCGAGGGGATTGCGGAGCGCGTCGTGGAGTTTCCCGTTTCAGAAGGTCGCTATGTGGCGATTGGGGCGGCGAACGGCAAAGCTTATTTCCTAAACAATCCCGTTCAAGGCGCGCTTGCAGAGTCGATGCGCGGCGGCACGTTTGAGCAGTATTCGTTTGACGAGAAAAAGCACGAAGTTTTGTTCGAGAACGTGGATTCTTTCGCGCTCTCGCCCAATGGCAAAACGCTCGTCATCAGTCAGCAAGGCAAACTGAATTTTGTTCAGACCTACGGTCTTTCCGCCAAGTCCAAAGAAACCAAGCCACTCAATCTTTCGCGCATTCGGCTCTCGATTTTGCCGTTGTATGAATGGACGCAGATGTATCGCGAAGCGTGGCGCTTGCAACGCGACCAATTTTGGACGGAAGATATGTCGAACGTGGATTGGCATGCCGTCTATCGCCTTTATCTTCCGCTCTTGGCGCGGGTGGCTTCGCGGACGGAGTTTTCGGACTTGATGTGGGAAATGCAAGGCGAATTGGGCACGTCGCACGCCTACGAAATGGGCGGCGACTACCGCCCTGAACCAAAGTATTCGCTCGGCTTTTTGGGGGCGGACGTCGTTTTTGATTCAACTCAAAACGCTTACCGAATCACGCATATTCCTGATGGCGACCATTGGGAGTCGGGCGCGGGTTCTTCGCTCAAAACGCCGGGCGCGAACCTTTCCGTCGGCGATTTGATACTCGGCGTGAACGGCACGGCGGTCAGCGAACACGTGCCGCTGGGCGAACTTCTCGTTCATCAATCCTCTTCGCCTGTAACGCTCACAGTTGCCGATAAAAATAACGCCAACCGCCGCTCGATTGTCGTCAAAACGCTCGCGAGCGAAGAGTTGCTCCGCTATCGCGATTGGGTGAATCGCAACGCGAAATGGGTTCACGAAAAATCTAACGGCAAGGTGGGCTATGTTCACGTGCCGAATATGGGTCCGTGGGGCTACTCGGAATTTTTCCGCGCTTACCTTGCGGAATACAACTACGACGGGCTGATTGTCGATGTGCGCTTCAACGGCGGCGGACACGTCTCGCAACTCTTGCTTGAAAAACTCAACCGCAAACGGCTTGGCTACGACATTTCGCGATGGAACGAACAGCCTGAACCCTATCCCGCGTATGCAACCTTTGGCAATGTCGTTGCGCTGACTAACGAATTTGCAGGCTCAGACGGCGACATTTTCTCGCACTCGTTCAAGATGATGAAACTCGGCACGCTCGTCGGCAAACGCACTTGGGGCGGCGTGATTGGCATTTATCCGCGACACCCGCTCGCCGATGGCACCTACACAACGCAACCCGAATTTTCTTTCTGGTTCTTCGACGTGGAGTGGGGCGTTGAAAACTATGGCACCGACCCTGACATCTTCATCGACATCGCGCCGCACCACTATCGCGACGACATCGATACGCAACTCGAGAAATCGCTCGAACTCGTTTTGAAGATGATTCAAGAAAATCCGCCCAAGTTGCCCGACTTCAAACAGCGTCCGAACCTCGCGCTTTCAAAATGAGCTGAATAAAAAACGCGGACCCGACGGATTCAACAGGTTTTCATTCGCAAAGACGCTATTGAGAATCGTCTGAATCCGTTCAATCTCTGTTCCAACTTCACAAACCGACTTCTGTTTTCGCAATGTGTTGCATTTTTGCGACACCTCAATCAAAATTTCGTTGCCTATTAGCAACAGATACCCCGCTCTCCCTAATTTTTCCCCTATTTTCCGTTCATTTTGTTTTGGCACGACTTTGGAGATATCCGTTATCGTTTGAGTTTTACTTTTTTTTAACTTAACATGCCGCTTGCGCGGCAATCCACTTAACTTAACCAACACTCTTCTATGAAAAAACTGTTTGCTTTTCTCGTCGCGCTACTCTTCGTGCCTGCTATCTCAAAGGCTCAACTGCTCGTAACGGGTGGCGTTTCCGCTTTCGGCGGCGACGCGCTCACCCAAGCCGCAACTTCGGGCGGCGGCAATCAACAACAGCAAGCCCAAGCCGCCGCTGAAATCAGCGCGGGCTTCAACTTCGGCGCGAAATACAAATACAAACTGCCCATTCCGCTCTTCGGCGTGAACGCGGTCGCACACTTCAACTACGCCACAGGCAAATCGCAAGTGAATAATGTACCGAACCTGAACCTCCCTGAAGGCGTCAGATTTCCTGAAACGAACATCACGGCAATGATGTATGGCATCGGCGTAGAAGTCATTCCGATTGGTTTTCTTCCAATCATTGACCCCTACGTCAGCCTTGATTACACGCTGAACTCCGTCAAGCAAAAGCGTGACGCAGTAACCTTCCAAAACAACACGATCATTTCCGCAATCGATGGCTCAACATCAGGAAGCGGGCTTGGCATCGGCATTGGCACGGGCATCAAACTTCCCGTCATTCCGATTGTGTTTGACGTGGAAGTGAAGTATCGCATGCTTGGCAACAGCCAAAATGTGTTGTTGGCAAATTTAGGCGCGGGATTGAAGTTCTAAACCTTTTTTGTTTGAACAAGAGCCGCCTTCTTGGGCGGCTTTTTTATTCGAGCGCTTAATGCGAACTTTGTGCTTCTCTAACGCAACTTATCCGACCAATGAAAAACTTTTTGCTCGCGACGCTTCTCTGCTGTTTCAGCCTTTCCGCCTTTGCGCAATTTGAGGGCGAAATTCAAATGAAAATTACAGCGGCAGAGGGCGGCGGCACGATGGCAATGTTTGTCGGCAAAAATGCCATTAAAACAGAAATGAATGTATCCGCTGAGAAGATGCAGATGCAAATCACATCGTTGATGAAATTGGATAACCCTAACATCATTTACATCATCAACAATAAATCAAAGTCATACAGCGAAATCGATTTGAAGGAAATGGAAAAAATGGCGCAAGGAATGATGCCGACCAAAGCAACGTATAAAGTTCAAAAACTCGGCAAAGAGAACATTCTTGGCTACGATTGCGACCATATCCTCGTTTCCGATTCCGACGACCAAATAGAAATGTGGATTGCGAAAGGATTGATGGATTACGAGACCTTCAAGAAGTTCAATCAGGGTCAGCAAGCCAACGGACTTGAAAAAGCCTTGAAAGACGCGGGCGTTCTCGGAATGCCGCTCAAACAAATCGCGAGCAAAGGCACGGCGAATGAAACGAAAATGGAAGTCGTTAAAATCAACAAATCCAAACTGCCTGCGTCCACATTTGAAATTCCCAAAGGCTACAAGAAAACCGAAGGCGGCTTGATGGGCGCAGGAATGGATATGATGCCCGATGAAGCCAAAGCCGAACTGCGCGAAAGCATAAAGAATATGTCGCCCGCCGAAAAAAAGCAGATGAAAGAAGCCCTGAAAAACATGCCGCCCGAACAGCGCAAAATGATGGAACAGATGCTCAACGAAAAGTAATCGCTCGACTTGATGCCTTATTCGCTCGCAAACTTTAATTGCGACCTCTTCCTATTAGATTTTTTCAACTTTCGCTTCAACCATCTAACGACTAATTTCTAATCTCTAAACCGTGAAACTCACGCCTCGTTCTTCGGATTACTCCCAGTGGTATCTCGACATCGTTCTCCAAGCCAAACTCGCCGATTACAGCGACGTTCGCGGCTGTATGGTCATTCGTCCCAACGGCTACGCGATTTGGGAAAAAATGCAAGCCGCGCTTGACGCGATGTTCAAGGAAACAGGACACGTCAATGCCTACTTTCCGCTCTTCATTCCTGAATCGTTTATGCAAAAAGAAGCCGACCACATCGAAGGCTTCGCGCCCGAATGCGCCGTCGTTACGCATGGCGGCGGCGAAGAACTCGCGGAAAAACTTTACGTGCGCCCGACTTCCGAAACGATTATTTGGTCGACCTACAAGAAGTGGATTCAATCGTATCGCGATTTGCCGTTGCTCATCAATCAATGGGCGAATGCGGTGCGATGGGAACTGCGCACGCGGCTCTTTTTGCGCACGGCGGAATTTCTTTGGCAAGAAGGACACACCGCGCACGCCACCGAAGCGGAAGCCAAAGAAGAAGTCTTGCGAATGATTGAAGTCTACCGTCGATTCGCCGAAGATTATATGGCGCTTCCCGTCATCGTTGGTCGCAAAACCGAATCCGAAAAGTTCGCGGGCGCGAAAGAAACTTACTGCATCGAGGCGATGATGCAAGACGGCAAAGCCTTGCAATCCGGCACATCGCACCACTTAGGGCAAAACTTCGCAAAAGCCTTTGATTGCAAGTTTCAAAGCAAAGACGGACAACTCGAGTATGTTTGGGCGACCAGTTGGGGCGTCTCGACGCGGCTCATCGGCGCGCTGATTATGGCGCACTCCGACGATAAAGGCTTGGTGCTTCCGCCGAAACTCGCCACGCGCCAACTCGTCATCGTTCCCATCATCAAAGGCGACTCGAAAACGCTCGTGCTTGAAAAAGCAAGCGAACTGCACAAGCAACTCAAAGCAAACGGCGTCGGCGTGTTCCTTGACGATAACGACCAACAAACGCCAGGCTGGAAATTCGCCGAATACGAACTGCAAGGCGTTCCGCTTCGCTTGGAAATCGGCGCGAAAGACATCGAGAAACATCAATGCGTCGTCGCTCGGCGCGACACGGGCGAAAAACTTTCCTTGCCGCTCGATGCCGCCCTTCCCGAAACCATTAAACGCTTGTTAAACGAGATTCAAAACAACCTTTTCGCGCGCGCCCTCGCCTATCGCAACGAAAAAACCAAAGAGGTCAAAACCTACGACGAGTTCAAAGCGCAAGTCGAAACAGGCTTCGCCATCGCGCATTGGGACGGAACCGCCGAAACCGAAGCCAAAATCAAAGAAGAAACCAAAGCCACGATTCGATGCATTCCGACCGACGAGAGTTTTATCCAACAATACGACTTGCGAGCCGAAGGCAAGTGCATTTATTCGGGAAAGCCGTCCAAAATGAAAGTCGTTTTTGCAAAAGCCTATTGACAACCTGCGATGGACATCTTGCTTTGGGCGCTTTGTTTTGTTTGTGTTCTTGTTGGAGTTGTTGGAACGATTTTGCCGATGCTTCCCGGCACGCCGCTCGTTTTCGTCGGGTTGTTGTTCGGCGCGTGGGCGAATGACTTCGAGAAAGTCGGTTGGCTAACGCTCTCGATTCTCGGCGCGCTGACGGCGTTCACCTTCGCGATTGATTTCATCGCCACGAAAATCGGCGTTGAGAAAACGGGCGCGTCGGCGTTGGCGAGCGTCGGCGCGATGCTTGGAATGCTCGTGGGCGTTTTCTTCGGATTCTTCGGCGTGTTCGTCTTTCCCTTCATCGGCGCGGTTTTGGGAGAGTATTACGTGAAACGCGACGCGATTCAAGCGGGAAAGGTCGGGTTGGGAACTTGGCTTGGAATGATTATCGCCATCGCCGCCAAACTGGGAATCAACTTCGCGATGATTGGCATCTTCGCCGTCGCCTATTTTTTCTAATCCTCGCCGACACGACGCTCATTCATTGCGAGAGGTCTTGCCGTAGCGCGCGATGCGCATTGCTAACCGTTTGCTCTCGGCACGCTTTGTATGTCGGCAAGGGGCAAATTCAATTTCTCGGAAATCTTTTCGTCCGATAGCCCCAGTTCGCGCAAGAGCGGAATCATTGCCAACTTCGCCGCTCGCTCGCCTTCTTGCTTGCCTTTCAAAATGCCTTGCGCTTCGCCTTTCAAGATGCCTTGTGCTTCGCCTTTCAAGATGCCTTGTGCTTCGCCTTCTTGTTTGCCTTCCTCAAAGGCTTCTTTGTAGAACGCTGTGTCTTTGAGCAGTTCCTCTTGAATCTTCAACATCTGTCGTATCTCCTTTCGCGTTAAAGTTCTAAACTTGTAAGTCAGAATTTGTTCAATCAAATCCAATTCAACGACCGTCGCCCTCTTCGCCAACTTCGCCGCCCGCTCGCCCGCGTTCCTCTCCGACGCAATCAGCAGTTCAAACAACCCCACCGCCGTCGCATCGGTTTCGGGAAGTTCGTCCAAATATACTCGCCGTACGCGCTCCAACGCAAGCAGGTCGGCGTAAGGCTCAATCTGTTTCTGTTCAACGCTTCGCGAAGGATACATCACGACGGCTTGCCACTGCGCCGTTGGGTATTGTTTGAGATAGAGAAAGATTTCGGCGAAGAATCGGGCGTAGAATTGCTCATCTTGTTGGAACTGAGCCTCAACGAAGTAGGTGAAGTCGTCGTCGGATTTCGGAACGAACACGCCGTCGATGCGGAAGGAAGTTTCTTTGAGTTCAACGGATTTGAACTCGTAGCGTTGCGCGTCGTCGGGACTTCTGCCGATGAGCGAGAAGAAGCCTTGCGGGGCGAGTTGCAAGAGGAGATAGACGAGTTTATCGGTGCGCATTGTTCGTTGCGATGCTTAACTGCAAGGTCTGACGACAAACGCATTCGTCAACCACAACTAATTGCTTGCACTCGTTGAGGACGGCGCGAGTTTTTTGGAGAGGTCTGCTCCAAGCGTCGCATGCATCGTGCTTTCCATTGCGGGATTGCGGTGTAGAAGGTCTCGCAGTTCTTCTTTTGACCATGCAATCACGCGCGTTGGCTTCGTGGTTTTCACCGTTGCCGAGGGCAAATTTCCCGTGATGAAACTCATCTCTCCAACGAATGCGCCGTCTTTCAAACGCACCACTTCTTTGCCGTTGATAAGAATGCTCACTTCTCCGTTGTAAATGAGATAGACAAATTTGGTTTCTTTCTTTTCTGTAATGAGCGTCGCGCCCTCTTCGATATTCAGCCACTTTGAAAGTCGCATGAGTTTTGCAAATTCAAGCGGCGAAAAATTCTTGAAAATCATTTGGTAAATTTCTTTCTGCTCCTCGCTGAACTCGATACCTCTGCGCTCCTGCCAAATGATGAAGAGTTGAACGATATTGACCGCCATAAACACGCCGTTCCAAAAAATTGGCGTCCACAGCGGCTCGGGAAGCACAAAGTAGTTGTAGATAATCCCTGCTGTGCATGCGACCACCGAAAGCATCCGCAAGTAGAAAATATCCCGAACGAGATACGATAGCGCAATCAAGGCAAAGGCAAGATGTCCGAAAAAATCCATCATGATGTGTTTTGCTTCGCTGAATCATTGAAATAGCGGCGTGAAGTTACAACATTTGCGAAAACCATTTGTTGCTTTCCTTGAAAAGCGTATATTTGTGGCTCAAATTTTTAACACTCTATTTGAACACGCGCTATGGCGAAGCAGCAATCCTTCGGAGATAAAGCCGCAAAAAAGAAAGCCGACCTCAAGTTTAAGTCTGTGAAAATGGTCGTATCCAGCCGCTCTTCAAAGACGGGACAATGGCGTTTCAACGAAAAGTTCGTCAAAATTCCCATTGAAATGGACGATGTCAAATTCCTTGAACAAGAATTGAAGAAGGCGTAACTTCGTTTAGGCATTGACTATCAATGCCTTCTTTTTTGGCTTGACGACAAATGCGAATCGCTTGCAAATTTTATTTTTATGAAACCTCGCTTGTTTGAGCATATCAATTTAGACGCGCTCGGCTTTTCCGCGTCGGCAATTTGCGCAGTGCATTGCCTCTTGATGCCTTTTGTCATTACGCTTTTGCCGGTAATTGGACTCAGTTTTCTTGCGCACCCTGCTTTTGAAGCCACTTTAATTGTTTCAGGGTTGATTATCGGCGCGCTCTCGCTTTCGCATGGCTACTTGAAGCATCATCACAACCTCGCGCCCGTTCTGACGCTTAGCGTTGGCTTTGCCATCATCGCTATCGGTCATTTGGAGATCGTTGAGAATTATGAATTTTTAATCGTTTCGTTTGGCGCGAGCCTCGTGGCGACGGCGCACGTTTTGAACTACCGCTTGATGAAGCATGAAAAACATTGCGCGCATTAACCCTTGACTTGATGGCGAAATTTTTGCTCCATAGTTTGCTTTCCCTCGCGCTTTCGCTTGCCTCGCTTACAAGCGCGCACCACCACGAGCATTGCGACACGATGACGATTGCCGACATTTCAGAGAGCGATTCGCACTGCGACCTTTGCGCGATGAAATCTGCACTTCAAAGTTGCCAAGTTTCCAAACCAATTCCGATTACGGCTTCCCTTCCAAAATCAATTTCATTTCAGCCTTCCTTTACATCACACTTTGTTTTTCACCTTTCGCCTCACCTTCCCTCGCGCGCGCCGCCTTGCGCATAAGTCAAACTCCCCTGCGATTCAATCTTAACAATCTTAACCGATTGCTTTTCGGAGCCTTTGGCGTTTGATGGTTTAACGATTTGACTATGCGTCGTCGCTTTTTTCTGATTTTAGTTTTCTTGTTGGAGGTTGCGGTCATTCTCAACGCACAATCTTCTCAACCCGCGAAGCCCGATGAATGCAGGCTTTACGGAAAGGTCATTGATTTCAAAACGCAAGAGCCGCTTTTCGGCGCAAGCGTTGTGGCTTTGCCCTTGAAGCGCGGCACGGTTTCAAAAGAAAATGGCACTTATTCGCTCCTGCTTCCAAAAGGCGAGTATGAAGTTGAAGTTCGATTTGTGGGCTATCGCTCAAAGTCGGTTCGTGTAGTCTTGAACGCTGATAAGGAACTGAATTTCACGCTTGAAAGCGACGCGATTGAAACCGAAGAGGTGATTATTTCCACTGACCGCGACAAAGAAAAGTTGATGGAATCCTCTCAATCGTTTGATATGATGACGAAGGAAGATTTAGACAAACATCGTGGGCAGACTTTCGGCGAGAGCCTGAAAAACCTTGCGGGCGTGAGCGTTTTGCAGACGGGCGTTTCCATCGCCAAGCCTGTGGTTCGCGGCTTGCACGGACAGCGCATCGTGATTATGAATGCAGGCGTTAAACAAGAAGGACAGCAATGGGGCGATGAGCACGCGCCCGAAATCGACCCGTTTGCCGCTTCCGAAGTCCAACTCTTGCGCGGCGCGGCATCGGTGGAATATGGCGCGGACGCGATTGGCGGCGTGATTCGCTCTGAACCCAAGCCGCTTTTTTTGAGCGACGAACTGCATGGCGAACTCTTCGCGAATTTTCTTGCGAACAATCGTCAGGGCGCGTTTTCGGGCTACGTGGAGCGCGCGTTTGCAAACGGCTTCGCCTTTCGCGCGCAAGGCAGTTGGCGCAAAGCGGGCGATTCGTTCTCGCCCGATTACATCATCGCCAACACGGGCTTTTCGGAACTGAGCGGCTCCGTGATGCTCGGCTTAAAGCGCGATTGGGGAACGACGATGCTTTATTACAGCCGTTTCACCGCCGAACTTGGCATTTTTCGCGGCGCGCATATCGGCAATTTTTCCGACCTTGTTCGCGCCATTGAACTTGGCAATCCCGTTCCCGCTCTTCAACAAACGCCATTCAGTTACGACATCGGATTGCCGCGCCAAGAAATCGCGCACGACTTGGTTTCACTACGCACCACCTTCGCGCCGTTTTCTTTTGGCACATTGAGCCTTGACGGCGGTTTTCAACTCAATCAGCGCAAAGAATTTGACGCGCAACGCGCCGCAGTCCGATTAGGCATTCCCTCACTGAACCTTGTGCTTTCTACGGCTTCGCTTGATGCTAAACTTCGCCACGTGCCGATTGGCAACTTCATTGGAACAGTCGGCATTTCAACAACGGCGCAGTTCAACAATATCGGTCGCAGTTTGGCTTACCTGATTCCGCCGTTTCAATCGCTTAATGTTGGCGCGTTTATTCGGGAAGAATACGTCGTTGAAGACGTGAGTTTTAATGTTGGATTGCGTTACGATATTCGCTCGCTTTGGGCATCGCCGCGCGTTTTTGACCGCAATGCGATGCGTCAAGTTTTCGTCGACGAA
Source organism: Candidatus Thermochlorobacteriaceae bacterium (assembly GCA_029263855.1). Taxonomy (GTDB): domain Bacteria; phylum Bacteroidota; class Chlorobiia; order Chlorobiales; family Thermochlorobacteraceae; genus JANWWM01. The sequence continues at coordinate 85,155 of JAJUFC010000005.1, forward strand.
CAGCGTTTGTTCCAAGCCGTTACGGCGAGTTTTGGGGTTGTTTATCAGTTCTCGCCGACTTGGTCGGTTGCGTCGAATGTCGGAACGGCGTGGCGACCGCCGTCCATCAACGAACTTTATAGCGACGGCGTGCATCACGGCACGGGGCAATATGAAGTCGGAGACCGCGCTCTCGGCGTTGAAAAAAGTTACAACCTTGATGCCACGCTTCGCCATCAAAGCGCGCGGTTTGAACTGGAAGCCTCGCTTTTTTACAATCACATTTCGGGATTCATTTTCCTTGAACCAACGGGCTTGATTCAAAGTCTGCGCGGATTTTTCCCCGCCTATCGCTATTCACAATCCGACACGCGCCTCGCGGGCATTGACGCAACGGCGCGATACGCTTTGTTCGACTTCCTTCGTTTTGACGCGACATTCTCGCTTGTTCGTGGTCAAAACCTTGACCGCAACGAGCCGACCATCAACATGCCGCAAGATAGGCTTCGCGCAATCGCGCATGTTCACCTCTTCGATGCAGAATCCATCAAAGACGCATACGTCGAGTTTGGAGCGACGGCGGCGCGACGGCAAACGCACGTGCCCTTTGTTGCGCGCGATACGCTCCGACAACCCAACTCGCTTATCGCGGGCTTGTTCCCTGAACTGCCGGAAGCCGACGCGATTGCGCGCTACGACAACGTTCTCCGACTTCTGACGCTCGCGCCGCCGGGCTATGTGATTTGGGAACTGAACGCGGGCGCAACCGTTCAACTCGGCTCGCTTCCACTTAAAATCGTTGTTTCGGCGCAAAATCTCTTCAACGCTCGTTATCGCGATTATTTAAGCCGATTTCGGCTCTATGCCGACGACATGGGACGAAACATAATTGTGCGGCTTCAAATGCCGTTTGGAGCTTCTTAGCTGTTCTTTCAACCACTTTTCTTTAACTCAAACACGTAATACACATGCGTAAGTCACACTTTTCACTCATTATGCTTGCCTTGATTGCAAGCCTTTCACTCGTTCAACAAGGCTGTGAGCACGACCACGACGAGAACAAGCATGGCAACATCACCACATTGGAAGTGATTCTGACCGATGATAGCACCGAAGTGCGTGCCAAAGCCATTGACCTTGATGGCGACGGCGGCAATCCGCCCGTTGTTCAAACGCTTACCTTGCAAGCAGGACGATCCTACACAGGACGCATTGAACTGCTTGACGAAAGCGTTAATCCGCCCGTTTCGCGCACAGCGGAAATCGAGCGCGATGCCGACACACACCTCTTCCGCTTTACAGTGCTTGCAGGCGCACAAGGCAGAGTGATTATCTCAAACCTTAATCTCGACTCCAAAGGTCAGCCTTTCGGCATGCGCTTCAACTTGCAAGTTACCAGTGGCGGCGCGGCGAATGGCGAACTGCAAATTCTGCTTGAACATCACGACACGGGCGATAAAGGCGCGGGCGTTTTTGATACCGACATTGAAGCAGTATTTCCTGTTGTGATTCAAGCCGCTACGATTGCTTCTAACTAATTTTTCCAACAACCAAACTCACTTGAAATGAAACGCATTAGCATTTTAATCGCTCTGTTCTTTCTCTCGCTTTCGGCAAACGCGCAAGTTCCGGGCATCGGTTTGTCGGCGGGAGTCGGCGGCGGATTGGCTTTGGGGCAAGGCGATTTCAGCGACGCATCGGGCTACAACCTTGGTTTCAAAGCCAAATTGTCGCTCCCTGCTGTGCCGCTTCGTCCGGTAGTGATTGCGGGATACAACAACTTTTCACGCGAAGGCATTACCCTTCAAAATCGCATTCTCACCTTCGGCGCGGGCGTGGAGTATTCGCCGATTTCCTTTGGCATCGTCTCGCCTTACGTCGGTCTTGACGCCGCAATGAACATTTTGAGCTCGAATGCGACTGATGCACACGGCGTAACGCGCTTTGGCGGCGGCATTGGCGTTGGCGCGGAACTCAACCTTCCCGCCTTCCCTGTTTCCTTTGACCTCGAAGCCAAGTATCGCTTCAACAATTTTGTTGGAAAAATGGAAACCGAACTCGGACGCAACCACTTGCAAATCGGCGTTACGCTCGGATTCAAACTCTTTTGATTCGTAGTCTCTTTGTTCTTTTTTTCCTTTGTTGGTGGTCGGATCAGCGCAAGTTGAGCCGACTTTTTTTATAGGGTTCTCAGTTTTTCCCCTGCGAAACTTTTTTCATTCTTCGCTCGGTTAATATCGTGCCGTCAATACGGCGTTTTAATCAACCTAAACTTCATCGTCAGCATGCTCATCAGTATCTCAGCGAAACTTATTATGGTTTTAATTGGCGCTTCAAAGGTCGGCATTCTCGGTTTGCTCATTGGTTCTGCGATTAGCAACAGTGCCTCGTCAGCCGTTTCGGTTGAGATTGGCAAGCCTGCTCCCGCGTTCACGCTCAAAAACGTTGACGGAAAAGACGTGAGCCTTTCGGAGTTCAAAGGCAAAATCGTCGTGTTAGAATGGACGAATCCGGGTTGCCCGTTTGTCGTCGGTCATTACAAGAACGGCAACATGCCGAAACTGCAAAAGGAACTTGCCAACAAGGGCGTGGTGTGGCTTGCGATTAACTCCACGAACAAAAATCACAAAGATTATCTAACCGCTTCCGAGTTCAAAGCGCAAATGGCGGAGTGGAAAGCCAACGCTTCGCACTATTTGCTTGACGAAGACGGAAAAGTCGGAAAGATGTTTGACGCGAAAACCACGCCGCATATGTTTGTCATTGACAAGAACGGAAACCTTGCTTACATGGGCGCGATTGACGACGACCGCTCCACTAACGGCGGTAAAGATGCCAAAGTCAATTATGTCAAAAAGGCTGTCGAAGAACTCTTGGCGGGCAAAGAGGTTTCGGAAAAAGCGACGAAACAATATGGATGTAGCATCAAATACTAAAGTCTACCGATTCCAGATTCAGAACGCCGACTAACCCATCGGCGTTTTTTTTGTTTATCTGGATTATATCGCGCTTTTTTTCAAAAATAATTTTCTGCGAAACTCCACGCTTTTCCTGAGCACGTTGAAATCCAACGGTTTGCGATGAAATTCATCGATATCTCTTTGTCGGAGCATCATTTGAATGTCCTCGAAATCGGTAAAGCCTGAAATCAAAATCACTTGAAAATCTTTATTGAGGGCTTTGATTTGTCGCGCCACTTGTCCGCCGTTCATTTCAGGCATGCGATAATCCACGATGAAGACTTGCGCAGAGAACGGTTCAGCCTCAGTAAACTTGATGGCTTCAATCGGCGACTGAAAATATTTGACGGAATAAGTTTCATCAAATACATCAGATATGGTTTCGCCCACTGATGGGTCATCGTCAATGACAATTAGCATAATCCGTTTTAATTGAAAGATTATTCGTTTTCGAGTTGCGATTCAGAGACAAGTTCGTAATTGCCCGTGTTGGTAATATCAGAGAATACGAATCGTTTGTTGAGGTTTTTGTAAATCCATATTTCTCGCGTTGGGCGGTTGAGCGGGAACTCACGCGAGACTTCGGTTGGTTTTCCGAAGCGGATATAAACGCGCCCTCTATCGGTTCGCCAGCCGAACTCGCGGTTGGTGTAAAAGTTGAAAAAGGTATAATCAACCCGTCTGAAAAATTCTTCTAAGGCTTCGTTGAACTCGGTATCGGGCGTTGGGTCATGTGTTTTCCAGAAGGCAAGAAATTTGCGGCGTTGTTCAGCGGCGTTGCCATCTAAGAGGTTTCCTGATTCGTCGTTTGTAATCATAATGCCTTCCATCAAGCGCACGGCGAGTTCAATATCGTAGAGCGGATAGGGCATGTTTATCCAAGCGTTGTCGAATTCTTTTTTGACCTCTACTACCCCACCCTTTTCAGAGACAACCCTCACTTTGAGCACATACCTTGCGTTTGCAATCGCTTTGGCATTGAAATCAACGAATGCAAGAAGTTCTGCGGTTGCTTTTTTTCCTCGTTTTGCAATCAAAATGGCTTCGTCAGTTAAATCTTGCAGTTCCTTCGTGTAAAAGAGACTACTCGATGAAATTTTTCCTGATGCAACCGGAATTTCTCGTTGGTCTTGTTTTTCGAGGAGTTGATAGGAAACCTCACGAAGCGTGTCGGAATCGAGGTGAATGTAGAGCATGGCTACATAGTCTCGCCCAAACACGCCATTTCCTGAAACGCCAAGCGGCTCAATACAAATTGAATCGTTTGTGATTTTCGGTCGGTCAATGAATAAAAGTTGCGACGCTTTGATTCCGCCTTGTTTGCTCATCGCGGTTTCGGCAGAAAGTTTGAGCGTTTGGCGGTCCATTCGGAGCGACTTTTGGAGGTCGTTGTTCGTTACTTCAACCGCCACTTCATAGTCGCCTTTTTTCAGCGGCAAGATGAAAACCGTCTCTACAAATTCAGTTCGATTTAAGGTTTCTTCGTGAGAATTTACCGTAACGATTTTGCGGCGAATGTTGCGCGTAACGGCGACATTCCTTTGAAGAATTTCGGTCGTGAAGGTGAGGTCGGTCGAGAACTTTCCGTCGGCGTTTCGGACGAAAAACGAGTTGTCGTAAGACAGGCGAATGTTGCCAATGAGTTTGAGCGAGTCGCTATGCGAAGCGGGGAGCGCGATAAATTCAGCAAAGAATTGCGGGCGACGATACTTCTGCACAATGTCCATATAGCGTTCCTGCGCGCTTGACATTGTGCTGAAAAACAGAAGCGCAAGCGGCAGAGTAAGAAAAATTCGCGTCATGTCTTGTTTAGTCGCATGAAGTTGGAGCGTCAATTAAGTTGTGAATTTACGAAAAAACGGGCGCGATTTGCGTTACGATTTGCTAAAAAAATAGTGGGTAGCCCCCCTAACTAGGCTACCCACTGCGGCTGGAGAGAAGTGTAAGAAAGAACTTATATGATGCAAATCACAAACATCGTGCCACTTCGCGTTAGCGTCTTATCGCTCATCACAATTCTTTGTTTTTTCGCTATTATTGCAAACTTTTTCGCGAGCGATAAGCGCAGGTGCGCAATTTTTTTCAATCTGTCTGAATATTTTTCTTACCAAATGGCTCAACAATCGGGCGCAAAGCCGTCTTATATCAAAACGATTCACAATCGCAAGGCGCGATTCGAGTATGAAATTTTGGACACTTGGGAGGCGGGCATTGAACTCAAAGGCACGGAGGTGAAATCCATTCGGCAGGGCAAGGCGAGTTTAGACGACAGTTTCGCGGTGATTCATCGCGGCGAAGTTCGCTTGGAAAATATGCAAATCACGCCCTACGAACTTGGCACGATTGAAAACCACGACCCCAAACGCTCGCGCAAGTTGCTGTTGCATCGCGAAGAAATCGAGAAACTGCGCCTGAAAATTTCCGACAAAGGCTTGACGCTCGTTCCGCTCAAACTCTACTTTAACGACAAAGGCAAAGCCAAAATCGAGCTCGCACTCGCCAAAGGCAAGAAACTTCACGACAAGCGCGAAAGCATCAAGAAGCGCGATGTGGAGCGCGAAATGCGACGCGGGGAATGAATATCGCCGATGGATTTTCGCAAAAGCGACAATAGGCAAACGCGAATGAGGAACGATTTATGGCGGGACGATGAACTCTTCAATCGCTTTTTTGCTGTATGCCTTCCACGCGCCGCGAAAATCGCGACTTGAAACGGCAATAAATCGCTCCATTGCCGCAGAGTTAAGACGCTCCAATAGCCATCGCATATCGCCATCGTATTTGATGAAATATCCGGAATATACCGTGCAATCTTCGTTTTCATACAGCACGAAGTTTGGCCTGAGATTCATCGGCGAGAAGATGACTTTCTTCCCGAAACTTGTATCTAAACTCTGACTTCTGCCAAATGCATACCACGCCACAGGATTCGGTCGTCCGTTATCTCGCTTATCTAATTCCGATTTCACAGAGCGAAGGTATCGATATGCCAACGGGAATTGTTCTTGAAGAACAGCTTCGGGAATGATTTCCATTTTGCCGTTCGCTTTTTGATAGGGGAAGAGCACGTATTCTTTGATAGGTTCGCCGCTATGCTTCAAGGTTGAGGCTTTGACGATAGGCTTTAATATGGCGCGTTCCAGTTTGATTTTGCCTTTGAGTTTTGTGCATGCCCAAACGGTCTCGTTGTCTATTGGCTCAATTGGAAAAATGTAGGCTTTGTCGCACAACGTCGTAATGCCTACATGAATATGGCAAATGTCGCCGAGCCGTTTTCCCTTGATTTGAGAGGATTCTTCAAACGAGAGCCGCCAAATTTTTTGACTATGAAGTTCTCTCGTCGCAACCGTTCTGCGTTGAAAACTTTGAAGCGAATCAGCGCGATAGTAATCAAATTCCATTTGTCTCGCTTTTGTGAAAATCGTAATCGCGCTGTAGGTCGTTGCGTTGTCGAAGAGTTGAATGTCGCCGTAGTTAATGATTTTTTTGATGCTTCCTTTGGCGACGAAAAAGTCGCGGCAGGCTTTGGCGGTTTCGGTGTAGAAAAAAGTGTTCGGCGTGATGAATCCCGCAATGCCCGTTGGCTTCAATAACTCGTAAGCGAGTTCAAAAAACGCGATGTAGCTATCGGTCGAACCGCTTTTGCAAAAGTCATACTGTCGTTGAATCCACTTTCGCTCGCGCTCCTCCAAATGTTGAATCCGAATGTAAGGCGGATTGCCGACGATGAAGTCAAACGTTTGCGCTTCGTCCGCAACGAACATATCGCGCTTTGGCAACTGATGAAGCGCGTTTCGCGCCGAAACATTCCAATTCACTTGAACGCCAAACGCTTCGATAAGGCGGGTCAAATTTTCTTTGCACTGCTCGACGGCGATTTCATCAATATCCCAGCCGTGAACAGCGGCGAGATTTTTTTCCAAATCCTCTCGGTGCGACATCTTCGCGATGCGCTTTACGACTTCTATCAAAAAACGACCGTCGCCGCACGCAGGGTCAAGAATCGTTTTTCCCAAAACAGAACTTGACGCGAACCCTACTTCGTCCAAAATTTTCGCGACGATTAGCGGCGGCGTGTAAATTTGACCGTAGCGTTTTTCTTTGTCATATTTTTTTTGAAGGCTTGCCATTTTATCGCGCTACATTTTGCTGAGAGACATAAAAATCTCGATACGCTTCTATTTCTGAAACAAAGTGCGACAACGACAGTTTTGCATTGAACAGACGCGCAAACGTTTTCTCATAGAGGTTTTCCGCCGATAAAATTTCCACGCGGTTGGTTTGTTCATCTATGCCGACCAAGCAAATCGCCGTAACGATGGGGCGATGCGCTTGCTTGACGTCATAAACAAGATTGACATACTTTTGCAAGTCGCTTTGCGCAATCATTTCCGTTTTCTTGATTGAGCCGTCTTTTCGATAGTAAGGCGTTTGATGACGCAAGACAATCAGATGCGCATAAGGAATCGTGGCGGCTTGAATGTTCGCCGTCTCGCCCATCATGCTTTCAAAATAATTGTTCGCGTTTTGTTTATAGTTTGAGGTTACGAACTTAACGCCGACGCAAAAGATTGGCTCGCCAGAGCGGGTGATTGTAATGTCAATGTCTTTCGGATAGTATTTGCCCTTGACGCTCATTTCCTTCGTTTTTTCTCCGATGAAACTTACGCCAAATTCTTTGCCCCAAACATTCGTCAAAAGGTCTGCTACGAACTTATGTAGCGGTTTCAATTTTTCAGGGCTTCTCGCGCCTTTTTCCTTGTATTTCTTGAATGAAGATTCTATGGCAAGCGCGAGTTTCTGTTCTGCGTCTTTCATCATCGTTTAGGGCGTGTTGCGGTAAATCATTCTTGGATACGGAATGGTCTCGCGAATGTGTTCCGTGCCGCAAATCCACGCCACCGTGCGCTCCAATCCCAAGCCGAAGCCCGCGTGCGGCACGCTTCCGTATCGGCGCAAGTCCAAGAACCACTGGAAGACCGATTCGGGCAAGTTTTCATGCCTGATTCGCTCCAACAAGAGGTTTAACTTGTCTTCGCGCTGACTGCCGCCGATGATTTCGCCGTAGCCTTCGGGCGCGAGCATATCCATCGCGCGAACCACTTTCGGATTTTGCTCGTCGCGCTTCATATAAAACGCCTTCACTTCCGTTGGGTAGTGGTGAATGATGCAAGGTTTCTCGAACTGCTTCATAATCGCTTCTTCTTGCGGCGCGCCGAAATCTTCGCCCCAAGGGAAGTCAATTTGCGTTTCCGTTCCGTCGTCGTTTTTCTTGGTGAGTTTGATGTCGTTTTCGTTCAGCCATTTGACCGCGTCGGTGTAAGAGAGGCGATGAAACGGGCGCGTGATTTTCTCAAGTTTAGAAATATCGCGCTCTAAAATTTTCAGTTCTTCTCTTCTGCGTTCCAGCGTGCGTTGCACGATATACTCGACGAACTCTTCCGCCAAGTCCATATTCATTTCGAGGTCGTAGTAAGCCATTTCGGGTTCAACCATCCAGAACTCGGTGAGGTGTCGGCGCGTCTTGGATTTTTCGGCGCGGAAGACGGGACCGAAGACATAGATTTTTCCGAATGCCATTGCGCTCGCTTCGCCGTAAAGTTGTCCCGATTGCGTGAGATAGGCTTTTCCCAAATCAAAATAATCCATTTCAAAAAGGGTTGTTGTGCCTTCGGCGGCGTTTGGGGTAATGATAGGCGAATCAATCAAGGTGAAATCGCGCTCGTTGAAGAAATCGCGAATGGCGTTGATGACTTCGTGGCGGATTCGCATAATCGCCCATTGTCGTTTGGAGCGAAGCCACAAGTGTCGGCGGTCGGCAAGAAACTCAATGCCGTGCTCTTTTGGCGTAATCGGATATTCCTCTGCAATTTGCACGATTTCAACGTCGCTGATTTGCAGTTCATAAACGCCCTCTTGCTTCGGGTGCCTCGTTACTGTGCCTTTGACGACGAGCGAACTTTCTTGTGTGAGTTTTCCGAAATCTTCCCATACTTTTTCGCTCACATCTTTTTTTGAGACGACCCCTTGAACAATGCCCGTGCCATCACGCAGTTCAGGGAACATGAGTTTTCCCGATGAGCGAATGTTGTAGAGCCAGCCTTTTATGGTTACGGTTTCACCCACGTGATTTCGAAGATGTGAAATGTAAGTTTGCTTGTTGGACATGTTGAGAAGTGCGATTAAGATTCAGATGAGGCGGGCGGCTTTGTCAACACCGCATAACGCCCTGCGAAAAGAAACATCAAGGCAAAGAGCGCGAGAAAGAGATTTAGCACAGAGCCAAAACTGAAAAATGAGCCGTGAAAGACCATCGCGTCGATGAAACGATTGCCCGCAACTAATAGCGTCATGTAAAATCCGATGCGATAGGGCGTAACCGAAAGGCGAATTGTGCCGACGGCACAAAAGACTTCCAATGCGCCAATAGCCGCCATCATCAATGAAGAGAGTTTGGCTTTATCGGCATCAACCACTTTGAGCTGCTCGATGAGAAATGCGTCGTCCCGCGTGAGAATGTAGACACCTTCAATGACGCAAGTCGCGCCCATAATTCCCATAATGAGCGAGGCAAAGAAAATCGCGCCTAAGGCTTTCTTTCGGATAATCTCTTGCGCCGCCGGCGAGAGGTCTTCGAAGCGTTTTCGCTCAGGCTTGTTTTCCGACATTATGCCGATGCTTTTTTGACCAGTTTAGGCTTGGCAGGCTTCAATGCTTTTCCGTTTTGATTTTTTTTTGGCTTCGAGTCGTTCAAGCGTTCCATTGCTGTGATGATTGCACGCTCGGCGACGAAGAAATCGTGCCAGCCGAAACTTTCTACATGCTTGCCTTCTAATTGCTTATAGACCGTGAAGAAGTGCTCGATTTCGCTCGGCAAGTGCGGCGGAAGGTCAGCCAATTTTCGCACGTTGTTGTAAATCGGGTCATTGACGGGAACGGAGAGGACTTTATCGTCCATGCCTTTGTCGTCGCGCATTTTGAGCAAGCCGACGGGACGCACTTCAATCAAACAGCCCGTAAAGGTCGCGCCGTGCGTCATCACCATCACATCGAGCGGGTCGCCGTCTTCGGCAAGCGTGTTCGGAATGAAGCCGTAAGCCGTTGGATAGTGCACCGACGCATAGAGCACGCGGTCGAGTTTGAAGACGCCAAGTTCAGGGTCGTATTCGTATTTATTTCGCTCGCCTTTGGGCACTTCGATGATGGCGTTGACTTCTTTTGGGGCTTTCTTTCCAATTGGCAGTAGTTTGTAATCAATCATTGTGAAAAAGGATTAAGCGTGATGGTGAAAGAGAATGAAAAACTCTGCGACGCGGCAGAGTTGAGGAAGACAGTTCATCAAAAATTATTTTGATTTTTTCTTGCCTTGCGCTTGCTCTATCGCGGCTTTCTTCTTGGCTTTCATGCGTGCAATCGCTTTGCGATGCTTTTTGGCGACTTGTTTGTCTTTCTTGTTCATTGCTGAAATAATTGGTTGAAATGGCTGATTAAAATTTAGAGCGGCAATGATACGAATTTTCTTTTGAATTTCGCACTTGCCCTCATAGGTTGGAAGACGGATTTTACTTCTTCACATTCCATTGACGCAAGGTTTCCATGAAGCGATAGTTCGTCAAGTCATATGAGATGGGCGTAATGGAAACGTATCCGTGCCGAATAGCATATTCATCGGCTTCCAAGCTGCCGTCGTAAAGCGTCATGACGCCACGAAGCCAATAGTAGGGTTGTCCGTAAGTATCGTTTCGCTCGACCATTTCTTCTTCCCACTTGGATTTTCCTTGCGAAGTAATCATCACGCCTTTGATTTCTTTTTCAGGCAGGTTTGGGATATTAACCGTAAGGAGTGTTTCCGCAGGCAAGCCGTGTTTGAGCACTTCTCTGGCGAGTTTTTGAGCGAACTTTGCCGCGTAGGTAAAGTCGGCGTTTTCGTAGGTCGTCAGGGAAAAGGCAATAGATGGAACGCCAAAAAACGACGCCTCGATTGCCGCGCCGATTGTGCCTGAATAAAGCACGTTAATCGCGGTGTTGCTTCCGTAGTTGATGCCGCTGACCATCAGGTCGGGCTTTTGATGCTTCAAAATTTGCGTCATAGCCGTTTTGACGCAGTCGACAGGCGTGCCATTGACGGCATAGCCGAAGAACTTTTTGTATTTATGCCACTTATTGATGCGAAGCGGTTTGCCCAGCGTCATGGCATGTCCCATTCCGCTTTGATGCGTGAGCGGCGCGACAACGGTTACTTCGCCGATTTTTTTCATGGCTTTGGCTAAGGCATCTAATCCTTCTGCATCAATGCCATCGTCGTTGCATACTAAAATCTTCGGTCGTTTTTTTTCGGGAGCGGTCTTTTTGGAAGAAGCAGTCGTTTTTCGTTTCACAAGAGTTGTATTTATGGAGATGTTCATTCATTGATTTACTTTTGCACGAAAAGATACGCAAAATAAAATTCATCAATGTTTAGCCGTCTTCCTGATTCCGCGCTTTACAATCCCGATTATATCGTCGTTTTAGATTCGTCAATTCAAGGCAAAGGGATTTTCACAACGAAGCCTTGCGAGACGGGCGAAGCCTTGATGATTATTGCAGGCGAGACGATAAACGCCCACGAGTGCTTGCGGCGCGAAGATGAAGAAGCCAATGTGTATATCTTTTACAACGACGATGATACATACATCGACACGGCGATGACGGCGAAAATTCGCTACATCAATCACAGTTGCGCGCCGAACGCCGAAGTCAAAGACCGAGACCGCGAGTCGCTGTATTTGGTTGCCTCACGCCTGATTCAAGCGGGAGAAGAAATCACGATTGATTACGATTACGAAGAAATTTATGATGTCTGCTTCTCGCAAAATCCCGCATGCCAAAAAGACCAATGCGCGGCACGGCGGCGAATGCTCGATTTGCAAAGCCTTTCGGAATGATTAACTTCATTTTTCATTTTTCATACCCAACGCTTTTACGACCATGGAAAAAATCAAAGTCGGCGTTATCGGCTTAGGAAACATCTCACAGATTATTCACCTTCCCATTCTTTCTAAACTTGAAAACGCTCAACTCGTCGCGCTCTGCGATGTAGAGTTTCAACGCGCCAAACTTTTGGGTGAGCGATATAAAGTCAAACACGTTTTCAAAGATTATCAAGACCTTTTGGCGATAAACGAGATTGATGCCGTCATCATCGCCACGCCGACCAATACGCATAAAGAAATTGCAACGGCGGCAATCAAAGCCAAAAAGGATTGCCTCGTTGAAAAGCCGCTTGCCCGCACCGCCAAAGAAGCCAAAGAAATTTTAGATGTGTTGAATAAGTCGGACGTCAAGATGATGGTCGGAATGAACCAACGCTTCCGCCCCGACGCGATGGTGCTGAAAAGTTTCATCGAGAATGGCGAAATCGGCGACGTGTTTTTCGTCAAATGCGGCTGGTTGAAAAAAAATCCGGTCGACCGTCAGTGGAAGTCGCAAAAGTCGGTCTCTGGTGGCGGCGTGTTTTTGGATTTGGGCATTATGGTGCTCGACCTTGCCTTGTGGATTCTCAATTTTCCCGAAGCGCACAGCGTTTCCGCCGTCAATTTCGAGCGCGACGTTCATGATGAAAATTCTGCTGGCGTCGAGGACTTTTCGTCCGTTTTAATTCGCCTTAAAAGCGGTCAAGCCATTACGATCGACACAGGTTGGAACTTTGAAGTGGATAATGATTTGCTCTTCTGCAATGTGTATGGCAACGAAGGATTTGCGCGGGTTTATCCGCTTAAATTCCACAAAAAAATGAGAGACCAGCTGATGAATGTTACGCCTGAAAAAATCGGCTCGCTTGAAGACATCTACAAACGCTCCTACTACAACGAACTTCGGCACTTTATCGACGCCGTGGCGGGGCTTTATCCGCTCTCTTCAACTGCAAAAGACGCTTACGAACGCATGAACATCGTCGATGCCATCTACAAATCTGCCAAAACAGGCAAAGAGGTTTTGGTCAAGCGTGATTCAAAAAAGTAAGCCGCCGCAATGTGAGTCAACATTTCTTTGCAAGAGTTTCTGATTACATCTTACCAACCCTTTTTGACTCTTTCTCGTGAAACTCGATGAGATTAGCCGCCCGATTGAATCCGAATTAGCCCGATTCCGTGAGGAGTTCAAGCAAACCATGACGTCGGAAGTCGGGTTGATTGATAAAGTTGCAGGCTACATTCTCCGACAAAAAGGCAAACAAGCACGCCCGATGCTTGTGTTGCTTTCCGCTAACATTGCTGGGGGCATTAACGATAGCACTTATCGCGCCGCCGCGCTGGTCGAACTTCTGCATACAGCGACCCTGATTCACGACGATGTGGTCGACACTGCCGATATGCGTCGTGGCTTACCTGCTATCAATGCGCTTTGGAAAAATAAAGTCGCCGTGCTCATGGGCGACTACCTTCTTTCGCGCGGCTTGCTTTTGGCACTCAAACACAAAGACCACCGCTTTCTGGAAATCATCTCCGATGCCGTCAAACGCATGAGTGAAGGCGAACTGTTGCAGATTGAAAAAACACGAAGCCTCGATATCGACGAAGCCACTTACTTCAAAATCATTTCCGATAAAACCGCCTCGCTCATTTCAACCTCGTGCGAAATTGGTGCGGTCTCGGCTTCACCTGATGATAGCGATGCTCAACAAAAACTGCGTGCCTGCGGCGAAGCCATCGGCATTGCGTTTCAAATTCAAGACGATATTCTCGACTATCTCGGCAAAAGTTCAAAGACGGGCAAGCCTGTCGGCGGCGACATCAAAGAAAAGAAAATTACGCTTCCTTTAATTTACGCGCTCGAAAATGCCGATGCTCAAAAGCGAAAAGAAGTCATCGCATTGCTCAAAAGCGACAAAAAACGTACGCTTTTCAGCGAAGAAATTATTCTCTTCGCCACCGAACATGGCGGCATTGAATATGCCGAGCACACCGCCAAGCAGTTCGTTCAAAAAGCCTTAGACGAACTTTCTTCCTTTCCTGCTTCGCCAAGCAAAGCCGCACTTGAACTCTTCATCAATTTCGCCGTCTCTCGCCAAACCTGACTCTGAAACGCCAAGATTCTGAAACGAATTAACAGGCTCTGCGTTCATTGGTTCGTATCGCAGTTCATCAAGCAACCAAGTGAGTTTCCCCTCTTCAAAAAGCCTTTTTGTAATTCGCAAAATTTTAGCGAAATAGGCATAGTTCAGACATAGTTTTCGAGAACAAAAATGAAGTAGTAACAACGATGGGCGACGAATTTAGAAATATCATTCTTGTTATAGAGAGTTACTTTTTTTACGCGGTCGTGCTGCTCATGCCGCTCTTTGCCATGATTGCCCTAGTCAATCGGTTGCGCGTCTCGCGAGTTCGTCTCAGCCTTTGGCATGGCGCGCTTTTCGGCTACCCGATTCTTCCAACCATTTATAGCCTTGTTCAAATCGGGTGCATTGCGATTGGGTTCATCATCGGCGACGACGAATCGGTCATGAAGTTTTCGCTCTATTTGATTGCAAGTCTCTTTTGGTTTATCGGCGCGAGCGCGTCGGAGCAACGGCTTGTTACCGACGATGGCATTGTCCAAAACATTCACAGCGCGAAAAAATCTCTTCTTCGATGGAACGACATCACCGATTACTTCGCTAAACCCAAACGCTTTTACACCGAGTATCACTTTTTTTACGGCAAACCCTTAGGTAGCAAAGTTGCGCTTCCCAAAGGAAAAATCAATGCTTGGAATGTGGTTATTATCCGCGTTCAACATCGGCAAAAAGAAGCTTTTGAGGCAATTCTTCGCGAGAAACTTGAGCCACGCTTCGATGTAGACCCCGTGAAAATTTATCGTCGGGAATTTAAGCCGTAAGCGTTATGAAGTATCCGCCTGCCTACTACGCCGATTATCTTCATCTCGAGAAAATTCTGACCGCCCAAACGCCCCGAAGCGCCGCGTTTGGACAACCTGCGCACGATGAACTGCTCTTCATCACCGTTCATCAAGTTTTCGAGATTTGGTTCAAGCAGATTTTGCACGAGTTGGATTCTGTGCGCGAGATGTTTTTAGGGAATTATGTCGATGAAAAAAACATCGGCGTTGCCGTTGCTCGTCTTGAACGCATTAGCACGATTCAAACCGTGATGCTTGAGCAGTTTCGAATTTTGGAAACCATGATGCCGCTCGATTTTTTAGAGTTCCGCGATTTTCTCTCTCCTGCTTCTGGATTTCAAAGCGTGCAGTTTCGTTTGATTGAAAGCAAACTCGGCTTGAAGCGCGAATCGCGACTTGACTTCAACAACACCTCCTACGAGAAACGCCTTTCTGACGCGCATCAACATCTTGCCTTGCAATCCGAACAAGAGCCGTCGCTTTTTGACCTTATCCAAAATTGGCTTGAACGAACACCATTTTTGAACTTTGGTAACTTTGATTTTTGGGAGAATTACAAAAAAGCCGTTGACACGATGCTCGCACACGACCGTCAAATCATTGAACAGAATCCGACGCTCACCGATGAAGAAAAAACGCGCGAACTTGCACAACTTTCGCGCACGATTGAAAATTTTCAGGCTCTCTTCAGCGAAGAAAAACACGACGAGCTTGTGCGTTCAGGTGCGCGCCGCCTTTCTTACACTGCGTTCAAAGCCGCTCTGCTCATTATGCTTTATCGCGACCAGCCGATTCTTCATTTGCCGTTTCGTTTTCTGAACGCACTCATCGACATTGACGAACTCTTTTCCACTTGGCGATACCGCCACTCGATTATGGTTCAGCGCATGATTGGAACAAAAATCGGAACAGGTGGCTCTTCAGGACACGCCTACCTCAAAAATACCGTCGATGCCCATCGAATTTTTTTAGACCTCTTTAATCTTTCAACCTTTCTCATTCCGCGCTCGGCTCTACCACCACTGCCAGAAGAAGTGCAACGCGAACTTGGTTTCTTCTTTGGCTCTCATCACTAAAAGATGAATAAACTTGCGCCTACTTCCAGCCCGAAGACATTACCACTTCGACTGATGTTCTGCACCTTTCGCATATCCACTCGATAAAACGCTTCTACATTGAGCGAGGCTTGCTTGCCGAACATGATTGCCATTCCGCCCGAAGCACGAAAGTTTGAGCCTTTTGAGCGTGTATTGATGCTTCGCTCAAACTCTTGCTCTGTGCTACTTTGATAGGAATAGCTTGCCGAGACGAAAGGAAAAATTGGGCTTTGCCGCTCCCCGAAAAAATAGGCGATGCTCGGTCCGACGCTCCAACTTGTTCGTGAGAAAAGCGTTACGACATTGTTCTTGTCGTTTTGTCCGATGGTTACGTAAGTGAGGTCGACGCCCAACGCGAGCCGTTCAAAAAAGAAATAGGCGACGCTGGGGCGCACGGCAAATTCCGTGATGCGGTCAGATTCAATTCGAGCGGTGAGGTTAGGCTGATAGAGTTCGCCGCCGTAGTTGGCATAGTTGAGCGAGACGCTCAATCGAATGCTTCCTTGGTCAAATGCATAACGTTGCGCCTTGATTTCATTGACGGAAAAGAACAGAATAAGAATTAGTAAAATGCGATAAGCGTGCGGCATTCTTGTATTTAAATGTTTTACTGAATATGAAAAGATAGTAAATTGACTCCCAAACAAAACTGTTTTCTTCTGTTCAAATTTTTGTCGCCTACCCCAAAGGGGCAACAAAGTCTGTGATTATGCAAAAACCGTTATGCAGCATCATCTTTTGAACAATTTGGTTTTGGAAGCGGCGGAAGTGGCTTATTGCATCGCTAATGAGAGCGGCAATGTCGTAGAAATAAGCAGCGCGCTTGCCAACCTGCTCGATATTACGCCCGCTCTTGCAATCGGAAAAAATTTTTCCGCGCTTCTTGCTCCGAAGATTTATTCCGAGCATATTGATTTATCCGTCCCGTTTTCAGATTCCGACCTAATGCTGTTTCACAATTCCGAACCCATTCAACTTCGCCTATCTCGTAAACCGCTTTCTACCTCGCCGCCGCTTACGCTCTATCTCTTCACCGACTTCACGCGCCAAAAGCGCATTGAGCAAGACCTTGACCATGCAAGGCGCAACCTTCACATTGCCGACGACCAACTTCAAGCCGTGCTCGATGCCGTGCCCGCTTATATCTCTTGGGTGGCTAAAGATGGAACCTATCTCGGCGTCAATCAACATTTAGCCAATTTACTGGGGCTTAGAGTCAGCGAGATTGTCGGTCAGCGCGTTGGCTTTCGTGGCGACGATGTTTTCGAGCAAATCACGAAAACCTTTTTTGCAACCGATGACCGTCAAATTTCCGCCGAGTACCGCATTAACATTGATGAAAAGAGCCTCGTTACATTGCTGTTCGGACACAAGTATTTTGACAACAGCGCAGCAGTCTTCGTCGGGGTTGATATTTCGCAACGCAAGTCGATGGAAGAACAGCTCCGCGAACAAGCCAAACTTTTAGAAGTTACGCAAGATGCTATCATTGTTGTAGATGAAAACGACGTGATTCTCTTTTGGAATAGCGGCGCGGAACGCCTTTACGGTTGGAAGCGCGAAGACGCACTCGGCAATCGCAAAGCAGATTTGCTTTACGACAGCAAGGAGTTCAAACATCACTTCGAAGCGCAAGCCAAAGTTTTTGAGACGGGCGAATGGGAAGGCGAATTGTATCATCGCACGCGGGAAGGTAAAAAAGTCATTGTTCAAAGCCGCCGCACCTTGCTTGATTTCATCGGCAATCAAATTCGTAAAGTTTTAATCATTGATACCGACATTACCGAGAAAAAGCAACTTGAAGCACAATTACTTCGCAATCAGCGCGTTGAGCACATCGGTTTGATTGCCAGTGGCATTGCGCACGACATGAACAACGTGCTCACGCCGATTATGGCGTCGCTTGAAATGCTCAAGCAAAAACTCACCGATGAAAAAAGCCTAAAGCGCATTTCAATGCTTGAAAGTAGCGCGCATCGCGGCAAACACTTGATGGAGCAAATTCTTCTCTTTGCACGCGGTCAGGAAGGCGAAATGTCCGCGCTTGATTTACGGCAGGTCATTAAAGACATCGCTAATCTTATCGAACAAACTTTCCCTAAAAATATATCCGTAGACGTTGCGATGGAGCGCAATCTCTCGCTCATTATGGGCGATAGCACACAACTCCATCAAGTCTTGCTCAATCTTGTTATCAATGCGCGCGATGCCATGCCAAATGGCGGAAAGATTAGGATTTCGCTCGCGCCTGTCTCTATCAGTGCCGCCGATGCCCGCACCAACATCGACGCACGTCCGGGAAACTTCCTTCTGCTCACCGTCAGTGATACGGGCACAGGCATTCCGCAAGAGTATCTCGATAAAATTTTTGACCCCTTTTTCACCACGAAGCCCGAAGGTAAAGGCACAGGGTTGGGTCTATCGACCGTGCTCTCGATTATTCGCGCACACAAGGGCTTCTTGGAAATAGACAGCACGCCGAATGTCGGCACGTCGTTCAAAATTTATATGCCGACCAGCGTTGGAGCGGTTTCAACGGGTAGTATGTCGTTTGGTGGATTTGGTGCTGAAAAAGGAAAGGGCGAAACGATTTTGGTTGTCGATGATGACGAAGCCGTCGGCGAAGTCGCCGCAGAATTGCTACAGAACGCGGGCTATACGGCACTTTTGGCAAAGAATGGCGAAGAAGCCCTCGCACTTTTCACGGAACATTATCGCGACGTTCGCTTGGTCGTTACCGACATGGTGATGCCTAAAATGGATGGTGCAAATCTCATTCGCTCGCTTCGCGCCGTTTTGCCCAGCGTGAAAATCATTGCAATGAGCGGCTTAATGGATAGAGAAAAATTGATAAAGATGGCAGGTGTTGAAGCGGGTGCGTTTATCACAAAGCCCTTCACGGGCGAAACGCTTTTGCAAACAGTTCGTCGCTTTTTGGAAAGTTCCGCCGTTGGCACTTTGTCTTAGTTCGTTTTTACGCTTTGTGATAGACTTTCAGAACCGCGTCGCGCAATGCGCCGCCTGCGTCGGAGCAAAGAAAGGCAATACTTTCCGCGATAACTTCAGGCTTCACCCACTCGTCAAAATTTGCATTTGGCATTGAGGCGCGATTAGCAGGCGTATCAATCACGCTCGGCACAACGACCGCCGCCACCACGCCTTCCGCATTGCCTTCGGCATTGAGAAGTTCAGATAGCCGAAATAAGAGCGACTTTGAAAGCCCATACTCGACGGCATATCCGCCATTCTTCAAATCCAATCCTGCACGTGCGCCGATGAAAATCAGCCTTCCGCCCTTTTGTGCTTTCATCACTTCAAAGGCAGGCTTTGCAATCGCCAACGCGGAATAAAAATTCAGCCGAAGCATTTTTTCCATGGACGCTTGATTGAGGTCGGCGATTGTGCCAAGCGCGAAGCCGCCGACGAGCATGGACACCACATCAAGTCGACCATATTTTTGCGCACATTCTTTTATGAAGTTTGCCGCCTTCTCCTCGTCCGTTACATCAAGTTCGTAAAGGTCTAAATGCGGACTTTGATTTCGGAATTGCTCCTCGACATGGGCGTTGGGTTCAAGCGTAACCGCAACGTGATAGCCCGAGTCTAAAAATTTCTTCACCACCGCGCGCCCCAGATTGCCCGCGCCACCGGTTATGATTGCCACTTTCTTTAACATTGGATATTGATTGGATTTGAGTATTCATGAAAGTTCGCTTGCCGATTTCTTTTGGGAAAAGAGAATGCGGATTGTTGTTCCGAGTTGGCGTCTGACTTCCATTTTGCCGTTTAGCTTTTTCGTTAGACTGCTCACAATCATCAGTCCCATCGCGTCGGGCGGCTTTGCATCGATTTTGAAGGGCATGCCAACGCCGCTATCGCTCACCGCCATTCCAATTGTTTCATCTTTTTCTTTGAAGAACGACACAATAATCACGCCACCTCGATTGCTAAAGGCGTGTTGTAGCGCATTTGTAATCAGTTCACCTAAAATCAATCCGATAAAAATCGCTTTATCATACTCAATCCAAAAAGGTTTGCCTTCATATTTCATCACAACGCTGCTTTGCATCATGGGCGAGTTTTGAAAAATTCTAAATATGCTTTCAACATACTGCGCTGTGTTGACTTTGAGAGTGAAGTCCGATGCAATCACACATTCAGAAGCGGTAAGAATAAGCCTCGTGCGACGATTATGCTCTTGCAAAAGCACTGAGAAGTTTTCCTCTGAAAGTCGTTTTGCCTTTGCGCGCAAAATGACAAGCGTGGTTTGAAGTGCTTCTTTTTGAACGGCTTCAAGTTGTCGGAGCAATTTGATTTCGTCAGCATTTGCAGAAATCTTCTCCGATGAATCGCCCGGCATTTGCTCAGCAGGCTCGCTTTGAACAACCTTGTAAATTGAAAGCATAAAGCCGCGCTTACCCCGCTCCTCGACGAAGAATCGTTTGACTTCAAGTTCCAATCGTTTTCCGCTTTCGTCATTATGCCATGCTTTTGAGAGCGCGGCATGGTCGGATTTTGAAAAGATGGCGTCGTAATCTTTTATCTCCACTTTTTTTCCGATGCTTGTGGCATCTAACTGAAAGAGATTCAGATAGTGCTTATTTGCGGCGACTAAAACGCCGTCTGCGTCGGTCAGTGCGATGGCATCGTCGGAGTTTTCCGATAAAAGTGAGAAGAGTGCTTTCGCACGATTTCTTTCCACTCTTATTTCGGCTTGCTCGATGAGAGCGAGCATGGTGTCGCGCAATTTTTCAGGTGTGAGCATTGATTTTTTCACAACCCCAATGTGATTGGCGCGAAGCGATTGCGACACCGACGTTGCTTCATCATTGACGAGGCAGAGCGTCGGCAAGGTTTCAGCGGAAGCAATTTCGGAAAGGTGTTTGAGCAATTCGCTCCTGCCCATATCGGGACAGGCATCGCCGATAATGACGAAATCGGGATGCTCGTTTCGAACTTTTTCTAATCCATCGCGCCCTTTACGCGCTACAACGACACAACGAATCGAAATTAAGTTTCGCGAGAGAAATCGCTCTAAAAGTGTAATATCGTCGCTGTTATCGTCAATAATGAGAACAGATAAACTTGAATGTTGCATTTCAACAGATGATTAAATGTTGAAGTGCGCTTTGTGTTGAGTGATGGCAGCAGCGGTGAGACGAAATGAATTTACATTGATTCTTTCATTTTACGCGACACTGTTTGCACTACACCGTTTGCGACAAAGTTTGAACAAGTTGAGGAAGGGCGTTAGCGGCTGTTGATTGAATGACTTCAAAACCACGTAAGGCTTCGTAGGCGGGGTTGGGGTCAATAAAGAATTTTCGCTCCGTTTCATTAAAGAGCGTGAGCAAGCCTGCGGCGGGATAGACTTGCGCCGATGTTCCCACACCGATGAAAATGCTCGCCGTATCGATAAGTTCTTCCAAGTCATTGCGTCGCATATCGACGCTTTCGCCGAACCAGACAATGTCGGGGCGAAGTTGCGCGCCACATTTCGGACACTTATCGCCCCACTGAACAGGCTTTGAAATTTCAGATTTGAAATCGCAGTTGAAGTAACTGTCGCGAAAGCCGAAGATGTCGTAATGACGCTCGCACTTTTGCCAATCGACTCGTCCGTGCAAATGCCAAATGGTTTTGTTGCCGGCGCGCTCTAAAAGGTTATCAATGTTCTGCGTGATATGAACCACGTCAAATTTTTCTTGAAGTTTGGCGAGCGCGAAGTGCCCTGTATTTGGCTGAACTTGTTGGACTTTTTCGAAGCGCATCGCATAAAACTCGAGCACGAGTTTCGGATTCTGTGCCCAACCGTCGGGCGAGGCGACATCTTCGATGCGATGATTTTCCCAAAGTCCATCGCTTCCTCTGAACGTCGGGATTCCGCTTTCGGCTGAAAGCCCTGCTCCGCTAAATACGACCACTCGTTTTCTCATAATTGAACGGTATTTTTTTCAAGGCTCGCCAACCAATATCGCGCCTGAAATATGCGCCTTCGAAGTGAATTTGGGCAATCGCTTCATAACACTGCTTCAAACTTTCTTCGAGCGTTTGGGCGACAGCGGTTACGGCAAGCACGCGCCCGCCGTTTGTGTAGAGTTTGCCGTTTTCAAATTTCGTTCCTGCATGAAAAATCATCACGTCGTCTCGAACGTCGGCGTAGCAGGCGAGTTCGAAGTGGCACTGCCCCGTAATGATTTTCCCCGTCTCGTAGTTATCGGGATAGCCTTTTGAAGCCATCACAACCGTTGCGGCAACTTTATCGGCAAGTATCATATCGATTTGGTTCAATCGTCGTTCATTGGCGGCGATGAGCAAATCAAGAAAGTTCGTTTTCAGGAGCGGCAAAATGACTTGGGTTTCAGGGTCGCCGAGCCGCGCATTGTATTCGACGACTTTGGGTTCGCCGTTGTTAATCATCAAGCCGATGTAGAGAAATCCGCGATAGGGCGTTCCTTCTTCTCGCATGGCGCGAAGCGTTGGCTGAATGATGCGCGATTCTACTTTTCGCATGACAGCGGGCGTAACAATAGGCGCAGGCGCGTAAGCACCCATTCCGCCTGTGTTCTTGCCGATGTCGCCTTCGCCGATGCGCTTATGGTCTTGTGCACTTGGAAAGAGTTTGTAGTCCGTTCCGTCTGTGATGATGAAAACGCTGGCTTCTTCGCCCTGCATAAATTCTTCGATGATGATTTCTTTACCGGCTTCGCCGAACAGACGTTTTTCAAAAATGGCATGAATCGTTTCTAATGCGTCGCCTTTGTGCATGGCAATCACAACGCCCTTGCCTGCCGCAAGCCCACTGGCTTTGATAACGATGGGAAATGTGGACTGCTTCTCGATGTAGGCTCTTGCATCGTGATGATTGGTGAAGGTTACAAACGCCGCCGTCGGAATGTCGTGGCGTTGCATAAAGGCTTTTGCAAAGGCTTTGCTCGTTTCTAATTGCGCCGCCTCTTTTGTTGGCGCGATAATGTTCAACCCTTGTGCTGCGAATTGATTCGCGATGCCGAGCTCAAGAGGCTGTTCAGGACCGACGAGGGTCAAATCAATTTTTTTTTCAACAGCAAATGCGAGTAGTGCGTCAATGTCGGTCGGCTTGATAGGAACATTTTCAGCGATTGCGCCGAGTTCGCGCGTTCCGCCGTTGCCAGAGGCAAGGTAAAGTTTTTGAACTCGATTGTCTTTGAGGATTGACCAAGCCAGCGCGTGTTCTCTTGCGCCATTACCGATAACAAGGATATTCATTCAAAGTGTTTTTGTTAGATGAAAAGTCTGAAAATATACTTAAAACATATTGGGCAATCATGTTTTAGCATCGGAATTTTCATATCTTTGCCGCCAAAACTTAGAAGCAGATTTTTGCGCTGAACTTCATTGGCTCATCTCGAATTTTTTATTTCACTTCTTTCAATGGCATTATTTGACTTTTTATCCAAAGATATTGCAATCGACTTAGGCACGGCGAATACCCTCGTTTTCGTCAGAGGAAAAGGCGTTGTGCTGAACGAACCCTCCATTGTTGCCTTAGACCGCACCACGCGCAAGGTGGTCGCACTTGGCAACGAAGCGCGTCAGATGCACGAGAAAACGCACCGCGACATTATCACGATTAAGCCGCTCGCCGACGGCGTCATCGCCGATTACGAAGCCGCCGAAGAACTCATCAAAGGTTTGATTCGCAAGACGCTCAAAGATTTTTCCAGCTCCATTCGCCGCATGGTCATTGGCATTCCGTCAGGCATTACCGAAGTTGAAAAGCGCGCCGTGCGCGACAGTGCCGAACACGCGGGCGCAAAGGAAGTCTATCTCGTCGCTGAACCTATGGCGGCGGCAGTTGGCATGGGGCTCGATGTCGACGCGCCTTTCGGAAATATGGTCGTCGACATTGGCGGCGGCACGACCGACATCGCCGTCATCTCGCTTTCAGGCATTGCTTCGGGAGAATCGATTAGAGTCGCAGGCAATGAAATCACCAACGCGATTCTTCAACACTTCCGCAAAACCTACAACCTTGCCATCGGCGAGCGCACCGCCGAAGAAATCAAAATCAAAATCGGCTCTGCATATGAATTGGAGGAGGAGTTGATTGCGACCGTTAAGGGAAGAAATTTGGTAACGAGTTTGCCCGAACAGCGCGACGTCAGTTCGCCTGAAATTCGCGAAGCCATCGCCGAACCGATTGGTCAAATCGTCAACGCCGTGCGTCGTTGTTTGGAATCAACGCCGCCTGAACTTTCGGCAGATATTTTAGACAGAGGAATTATGCTTACAGGTGGCGGGGCGCTTATCAAAGGGTTGGATAAGCGCATCAGCGAAGAAACGAAACTTCCCGTTTTTGTTGGAGAAGACCCGCTCACTGCCGTAGCGCGCGGAACGGGTCGCATTTTGGAAAATTTGGACAAGTATAAAAACGTGCTGATGAAAACGAAGCGTTGAGAACTTCGTTAGAGATGACAACTGTTTGCCGTAACGAACATTAGCACGGCAACGACAAGCAACAAGGTTTCAATCACATCTTCCCTGCTGACTTGTTTGAAGGCTTTGATCTGCGAGGCTTTTAAGCGCATTCTCGACCACATAATTCTTTCCGCGTTTGGTTAGCGTAGTTGACTTTTGCTTAACGCAAAGTTAATCTCGCGCTTTCGCACGAAGCGTTAAGCCTGCGTTAAGTTTTCGTCAAGAAAAGTTAATCGGAAGATTTGCGGAGAGCGGCGCGTCAAAAGCCAATAAACGCCCATAGCGAAACGAGAAGCGTTAAGACGATGATTTCAAAAATATCCTTTTTGGATACGATTGCGGCAGATTTGCGGGAGCGTTGAGTCTTATCCATACTGCATTTCGTTTTGTTAGAGCAAATCGTTTTGTTATTCGCTCGAAAGATAAGACATTCAAATCAACTGAGTTTGCTCGAAATCACAACTTAACATAAACGCAATCTTCCTCTCTCAATGGAAACCAATCGCTTGAAACTGCTCTTCTCTTTACTTCCCGCGCTGCTTCTTATCGGGCTTCTTGTTGGATTTTTTAACTACGAAAACGGCGACGCTCTTCCGAGCATATCAGATACGACAAGCGTTTCCGCGAAATTTCCAAAGCCTGAATTTTACTACAACTTCAATCCCGCCGATTCGCTTTACATTTTCGGCGAGCGCGTTCCGCTTGAAGACGCGGAAGTCTTTGAACGCTTCGAGCGCGATTTTCTCATCAATGTCAATGACCGCGTTCAAATTATGCTTTACCTCAAACGCGCTGGTCGCTTCTTTCCCTACATCGAACAAAAACTCGCCGAAGCGGGCTTGCCCGACGACTTCAAATACCTTGCCGTCGCCGAAAGCAAACTGATGGATTTGCGCTCGCCCGCAGGCGCGGCAGGCGTGTGGCAAATTATGCCTACGACGGGACGAGAATACGGCTTAATCGTCAATAACGACATTGACGAACGCTACAACTTCGAACTCGCTACAGATGTCGCCATCAAGTATTTGCTTCAAGCCTACAAGCGATTCAAAAACTGGTCGGTCGTGGCGGCAAGCTACAATATGGGAATGGGCGGCGTTTCAGGCGAGATGAGTTTTCAGCAAACGAACAACTACTACGACCTTTGGCTTAATCGCGAGACGGCGCGCTATGTCTTTCGCATCGCCGCCATCAAAGAATGCATGCAAAACCCCGCCAAGTATGGCTATGAATCAACCGCACTCTATCGCCCAATAGAAACGAGGTCTGTTCTCGTTACAACCTCAATTTCAAACTTGGCACAATGGGCGATTGAACAAGGCACGACTTACAAAGTGGTGAAGTATCTCAACCCTTGGATTCGCGGGCAATCCTTGCCGCAACCGCCCGCGCGAGGCTTCAAAGTTCTGCTTCCCAAAAACGCAAGCATGATTGCCACTTCGGACTACATCGACTTTCCAAAGACTGACACTGCAAAAGGACTGGTGGAAAAATGATTCGCATGGTTTTCATCGGATTGATTTGCTTCTCGTTCTCCGTTGCATATGCGCAAGAAGAAGCGCGCACGATTGCCTCGTTTCAACGCGCGATTGCGCTTGCCATCAATGCCTCGCTTAATGAATGCTATGTGATAGAGGGCGCAACGAATAAAATTTCGCGATTGGATTCGGACGGGAAAGTCCTCGCCAACATTGGCGGTTTCGGCGTTCAGCGCGAAGGCTTCGATTCGCCGCGCGACATCGCCACTGACGGAATGAACGTCTTTATCGCCGATAGAGGCAACCAACGCATTTCGCACTTCGACCGCTTCTTGAACTTCATCGCGCTCTTGCAAAATCGCCCTGATGCGTCGGTGCAGGCTTCGGAAACGACGGGCAGTCTTTCCTCGCAAGTGTGGCGACCGATTAGCGTTTCCGTCTCTCCCCAAGGCGACCTCTTCTTGATTGACGAAGCCCAACAACAAGCCTTGCGCATCAATCCTTTTACCTTTGCCTCTATGCAACAGCAACGACAAAATCCGATTCAATTCATCTTCGGCGGATTCAACAGCGGCGCGGGCAGATTGATTGAGCCGAACCGATTGCAAGCGACGAAGTCGGGAAAAATTTTCGTCTCCGACGAGGGCGCGCGATGTTTGTTCGTCTATGATTTGTTCGGAAACTATGTGGCGCAGGTCGGGAAGGGATTGCTCAAAACGCCCGTCGCGCTTGCTTCGGGAGAGGTCGTGCAGGTTTTGCCCAACGGGGAGCGCAAATTAAGCGAGTGGATTTTAGCCGTCGATGAAGGACAAGTTTTCATTTTTGACGCGCTTCAACAAAACGGATTTCGCTTCATCGGCAAACTTGACGTCGCCGCCATTCGCTCGCTCGTCGGAAGCAACGCGGGAAAGTTGATGGACGTGGGCGTAACGGCTTCCGACCTTTATTTGCTCGCCGAAAAAAAACTCGTCGCCGTCCCGATTGCCTCGCTCAAACTCGAGTTGCCTTAACGGCTGACGGCTTCTTTCAACGCCGATAAAAATCGGTCGTTTTCTTCTCTCGTTCCCACATTGACGCGCAAACATTTTTCCATCAACGGATAGCCCGACACGTCGCGCGCGAGCACGCCTTTGGCTTTGAGTTCAGCAAAAACTCTTGTTGGATTATCGACCGCGATGATGAAGAAATTCGAATCGCTCTCGTGCGTTTTTATCGTTTTGATGGATTGGAGTTCGCCATAGAGCCGCTCCCGCTCTTGCAGAATGGACGAGACGACGTTTTGAACGACGTGATAATTATCGAGCAATTTTATCGTGGCGATTTCGGCGAGGCGATTCGTCGCAAAGGGAATTTTCGGCTTCAACAGTTCAGACGCGAGTTGCGCGTTGGCGATGAGAAACCCGATGCGCAATCCCGCAAGTCCAAAGGCTTTCGAGAACGTCCGCAAAACCATCACGTTCGAGTATCGCTCGATGAGTTTGAGCGCGGATTGCTGTTTGGAAAATTCGATGTAGGCTTCATCGACTAAAACGAGGGCGCGCGCGCTTGCGACGATGTCCTCGATGTCTTCAATCGCGAGCGATTTCGATGTGGGATTGTTCGCCGTTGAAAGCACAATCAAATTGGGTCTTGACCGCTCGGCTTCTTCAATGATTTCTTTGACTTGAAAGTCCAAGTTCGCCGTCATCGCGACTTTAATCACGTCGGCTTCGAGAAGGGTTGCGACTTTTTCGTAGAGCGAAAACGATGGCGAAGGAATCAAGGCGGACGCGCCGCGACGCAAGGTCGCCAATCCAATCGCATAGATGAGTTCGTTTGAGCCGTTGCCCATTATCACGCGCTCTTTCGGCACGCCAAGAAACCGCGCGTAGCGTTCAATCGCTTGGCTCGGAAACACATCGGGATAACGATTCCACGATTCCTTGTAGAACTCGTTGAGAATTTCAAGTTTGAGCCACGCGGGAAGGTCGTAGGGGCTTTCGTTTTGATTGAGTTTGACGTCCGCCGTTTGTCCGCCGCCGACGTGATACGCCGACATTTCGCGCACGGCGGGATTGATGTTTTCTAAAAAATCTTGGTCGACAAATTTTTCGTTTTCCATTGGCAAGGTCGTTCGTTGAAACGGCAAAATACGATGTTCTTCGCTTTTGCCTAACGCATTCAACTTTTCGTTTGTTTGAGCCAATCTATTTTAGGCATTTCGCTTTGCTTTTTGCCCGCAAGTTTAACCAGCAATTCTTCGAGCGTTTTAACCTTTGCATCTGAAATTTGCTTGCGCAGTTCCTCAATGCGCTCGTTCAGCAGAAGCCGCTTACTGTCGAGAATCATCACTTGGTCGCAAACGGCTTCCACAGGGTCAATGATTTGTGAGGTGAAGAAGAGCGTAATGCCGTTTTGTTTAAGGGTTTTGATAAGGTCTTTTAGCGTTGCGGTGGAAATTGGGTCTAATCCGTTGAACGGCTCGTCCCAAATGAGCAGTCGTGGCGAATGAACCAGCGTGGTCAAAATTCCGACCTTTCGGCGCGTCCCTGTGGAAAGATGTCGGTTTTGTTTATTTCGAAATTCTTCCAAGTCGAAGATTTTTATCAAACTATTAATCCGTTCAGGCAACGCTTTCTTATCGACGCTGTAAAGCCTTCCGACATAGAAAAGATGCTCTTCAATCGTCAGATGCTCCATTAACGGATCCTGTGCGGGTAGAACGCCGAATTGGGCTTTGATATGGTAGGATTCCATTCCTAATTTTTCTCCAATAATCAAAATCTCGCCCGTTTTAGGTTCGAGCATATTGCAGAGTAGCCAAGTCAGGGTGGATTTTCCCGCGCCATTCACGCCCAGCAATCCGACGCAGTTGCCTTCCTCAACCGAAAACGATAAGTCTTCGATGATGCTTTCTTTTGTATATCCGAAAGAAACATTTTTAACTTCAATGAGATTCATCACTGAAAGGGTTTATTTTTTAAGTAAAATATTTTTCATTCGGTATGAATAAAGCAACACGCTGAGCATAAACGCCAAAGTAAGAACAATGCACAGAGCGAACATCCCAAACGAAGCCGATTGAACGGCGTTTGCATCGACCCATTTCCAGAAATCGGACATTTTCGGGATCGATTCTCCAATATGAGGCATAATGACATCAATCATAAACCATGCATAAAGCAAGATACAGAGCGGATATACCAGCCAAAGATAATCGCTTATAAGGCAATAAGCTTCGTAAAGCGTCGCAACCGTTGCCCTCATCATCATCCACCAAAGAAGCGTTTGAAATGTTGTTGCAACTAACGACTTGGTTGCAAACGATAGAATTAAAAATAAAAAGCTTGTTCCAAGTAGTTCCGTAACGGCAAGTCCGCCTTCTATCCATCTTGTCAAAACTAAAAATAAATTTGGAATCGGAAACAGCGCGAAAAATCCATGATTTGTCTTTTCAATTAGAAATGGCGTTATAAAAATTTGTCTGAGCAAATAGAAAATCGGAAGAGCGGTAACAACGCCTATTTTAATTTTATCAATCGATTTTGAAACTTCAACTTCAATCTCTGTTGGAAGCGGAGAAAACGCTCCTGTAATCAAAGATACGGATTGAATAATAGCCAAAAAGACAAACAATCCAGCAAGAGCTGTCAAAATCGGAGATTGGCGAAATTGCTCTTTGAAATACGACCAGCGAAGCGACGCTATCGTCTCGGCATATTCCTTAACGTTTGGCTTCATCATAGTTCAGCATGCGGTTGAACGCATAAAACGATTCCCTCCCACTTTGTTTCAAATGCTTTTTTTGGATAGTTCAACCTTCCAATAGCCGGGTCAATAATAACCAATTCGTTTTCTCCAACGGATTCAATTACGACAAAGTGATTTTTATTAAAATGGGCGATCATAGGCGCGGGAAGACTATGGAGTTCAGCGCAAGTGGTTTTGTATCCCGTTGCGCGCAAGCCTTTCGCAAGCAAAGCCTTTTTCATTTCAAGCAGATTAACTCCTGACTCCGATTCGCAAAGCAGAGTGTCTATCCCATCTTCGCTGATTCTAAACTGTTGAAGCACGTTTTTAACCGCCGCTATGCCACAATCGTTTTTATGTTTTTGCAAAATCACGCCATTGCTTCCCAAAAATCTCGGAGTTTGTAGGTTCAACGTCCATAAAATTCCACCAGTAGAGCCGACAATGATGCTCATCAAAACAAGCAATTTCCATTTTTTATTCTGCTTTTGTTGCGTCATTGCACGGTTGAAAATTTTTCTCCTAAAAGCGCGAATGAACTGGTTAGTAGCGCAAGCAATAGCCAAAGTCCGAAGAGAATGCCGTAAACGCCGCCTTGTTTTAGTTTGTAGATTTCAGCGAGCAAATATCCCATCACGCCATAGAGCCACGCATTGAACGGGTTGATTTCTCCGAAGAGCGCGTAGAAAAACGCTCCAATGTCCGATTTGTAAAAAAACACGTTTAAGCCGAGCAAGAGGTTCGCATCTTGTACGGTCTGAATTTCGCCCTGCTGAAATCGTATCCACAATACTGTCGTTTTAACGGTAAGGTAAGCGATTTCAAGCAGACTGCTATACGCAACAATTCGCAAAACTCCTTTGAACGTCATTTCAGGCGCGTCTTCCCCTTTTCGTTTCAACGAGACGAATTGAGCGACCGTCAAAATGAAAAACGCATTGAACGCCCATTTCACCAACAAGCCAATCGCTTGACTAAAAAATCCGCCAACCATCGACGCAATCATCTGACCTTGCGATAATGTTACGCCTAAACTTGCCATTTGCTTTTTCAGTAAAGCGTTCATAACTATGAAATTTGGATAAAACAGTGCCGCAGAGAGCACCATCATCGCCGCG
This sequence comes from Candidatus Thermochlorobacteriaceae bacterium, assembly GCA_029263855.1. Lineage (GTDB taxonomy): Bacteria > Bacteroidota > Chlorobiia > Chlorobiales > Thermochlorobacteraceae > JANWWM01. Next base: position 115,853 of record JAJUFC010000005.1, read on the forward strand.
AGCGCATACCTTGTTCTTAGATTTTCAAACTCAGGCGCCAGCGAATCAGGCTCGATGAATACATAAAGAAGAGGTTGCATGGTGATTGAAGTTTAGGTTGTTGGGAGAAAATTTTGCGCAATTTGAAACCGATATTTATAGAGCATGTTTGAGAAAAGCCTTACCCCGACCGTCCAAAATAAACCGATCAAAATTATAGAAAGAGCGACGGAGCCGAGAATCGAAAGTTCAACAGATTCTTTAAGCACGTAACGCATCCATATTTGCCCTGCATAAACCAATATGATAACGGCTAACATGATAAGAAGACGCAACATATATACGGCACTGGTCGTTTGGATATCCGTTGAGAACAGATATGATTTGAAAAGCATCGGATTTATTATCGATAACCACACCGTTACCCAAGGCAAAACACTCACGTTCAGCAATAATATGCAAAGATAAAAGTCCATCGGAATTGACGTTCGTTTCGCGGCACTGCGTAGAAATATGTAGATGGAAAATATGTAGATAAAACTCATGATCACTTTCAGAACAATCAGTGCCGTTAAATCGAAATTATCGGCGTTTTTGATAAAATTCTGATGCTCCAAAAGGCTATTTTAGAGCCTAAAAGATTACTCCCAAACGTCAGGAGCGACATTGTTACAGCCATCTCGATAAATCCAATCAAAATCCAAATTTTCACTTCTTCTAATGGAGTTTTTTTCAGAAAAAAAATATTGAACTAAATAACATCATTACGAGAGCAAAAATATATCTATGAGTAAGCCAAAATAAAAGCGTGTTGTATTTGAGATATAAAATGAGGCTATTTATCAACTTACTTTTGAAATTAGCTTATTCAAAATCGTCATTCTTTCTTTGTAGAATATCATCGTTATCTTATCAATCACCTTTGGCAAGAAAATAAAATTTAGAGCCGAAAGTGAAAAAATGATGACTATTGCAATGTATTCATTTCCCTCAAACATATAAAACAAAAGCGCGGGGATAGCAAACGGCGTGAAAATTGCGAAAAGTAACTGCAAACCATTCACGAAGCTCGGCGTAGGCCTGTTAGGATATAACCAGTTTGAGTAGGTAGATGCGCAAAACTTTACCGATAAGTAAGAAAAGCACATCGGCAAGTAGCTTAATATAAACACAAACGTTGCGACAAAAATAGAGATGATTTCAAACGAGAGTTTTTGAAAGTTCCAGAATATCAACAAACTGTATCCCGTCATCACTATCAAGAAAATAATTACAGAAAGCATTATTTTGTAATAAGTCACTTTTTTAATCGAATGTGAGGAGTTAAAGCGCAGAAGGAGAGCGTAGCCCTCCATCCCCCAATAATTAGCACCAAAAAAAAACGCAGACCCAAGCCCGCCTATGAACATAAAGTAAGCGCATAAATACCAATCACTTAAATTTGTTGAATCTTTTATGAACGGTTGTATTGAGTAAAGGATAGGCATCAGGTTGAACATAACTAATATCCATACAAATCTCTTCCTATGTAAAGATTTCAAATCGGGCAGTATATATTCTAAAACACTCATTTTATGAATAGGTTCTTAATACTATAAACAGGTGGTGGTCATTATAATGACCACCACACAACATGTTTATGATTTAATTAAAAAGTCCATATATTCCCCATAGCGCGCAGATACCTCCGCCAACTGTTACGGGCACAGCAAGAGGCGGAAAGAAATACGCCGCGACCCCTCCTATGGTCATTCCTAAGCAGAATCCCTCCATAAACGATCCGCCTCCAATTATTTCAGATAATTGCACATCCTGAATAATTCTTTTTGATTCTTGAATGGTATTCTCTGAATGCATTAGTTTCTGATGACTTTTATCAGAAAAATAAAGGACTTGTTTAGTTTCACCTTCCTTTTCAGAATTGCCTGTTGAATGTATCAACTCTATACTCTTGAAGTTAAAGACCAAAGAAAATACCATTAAAAAAGTAGTGTATTTCATATTTAAGTTCCTTTCTTTTGATTAAACTGAATAAATTAAACGAATAGACCCACTCCGCACGATATGCCACCAAGAACAATACCTATAGCAAGACCTTGCGGTCCCCCAAAAGCAAAAGCTGTAAGTAAAGTTCCACTGCATAATAGCCCGAATACCTCTACTGCAGATGGACCCGTCCCATAAAAATAATCGAGCATATAATCATTCACAGATGTTGTTGCAACTTGGCTATGCTCAAAATGGATCGTTGCTGATGCAGAAGCGACGGTTAGCGTTGTCGCCATCAAGAAAAGGCAAATGATCTTTTTCATTTGAATTACTCCTTTTTAGTTTAAGTTATGTTAAGTGAAATTCAAAGAACAAATTAAAGTCCGAAAATGCATCCAATCGTCGCGCCCGCGCAAATAATTGCGTTGAGAAGGTAGTAAGCCAGTGCTTTACATGCTTCGGGCAATCCACCAACGATGTTCATTAGTTCCACACCACTGAGGGTTTGCGCAAGGCTTTGCGCACTTGCCGTCTTCATTGCGACGGCAAACGCCAATGCTCCGATGAAAAGCAGGATTCTCGTTCTTACAGTCGCGTTCTTCATTGCTATGTTTGGTTGGTTGTTCAAAAAACTTCCGCAAAAGCCACGCGGAAGCGGTTATTAAAAAATTCCTCGCGAAATCAAATCCAGTAACCAACTCGCTACGACTTCCAAAACAACCGCACGGCTCGTTTTTCAACATCAAAATCGCAAGCGCTATGGTGAAAACCGCCATTGTAAGCATAATGGCTTCCGAAGCACGCTTCACCGTAATATCCACGAGCAAGAGCGCCCCGAGTATCGCTTCCGCCAATACGACCGCCCATACAATCCCTTCCCTCGCCCATTCCGTCAATTCTATCGGTTCAAGGACTTTGGCGACGACTAACCCAAACTCCTCTTGCGAAAATCCTTTTTTTATTGCCGCATAGAGAAATAACGTTCCGAGCAAGAGCCTCAATGCGGTTTGTGCAACCTTCTTCATTGACTTGTCATCGGGTTTAGCGCTTGTTCAACCTTTAAGAGCGTTTCAAAATCTTTCTTTAACTTTTCAGCCGTAATCACGCCGAGATGCTTTTTTACCACAGTGCCTCGCTCATTCAAAAAGAAAATCTGAGGCGTAACGCTAAAATTCAACTCATTTTCTTCTGAACGAAAAATCAAACCCTCTTGCCCAAGTTCAGTCAGCGGCTCATCAATCGATAAGAAGGTTGTTTTTTCGCGCCATTCAGGGTTTTCAAAAAATAAAGTATCCAAGTTTGCTTTCAGGATTTGGCAATGCGCGCATCCGTTTTTAACTACAATCAAGCACTGTCGTTGATTCAGATTCAAACCGTCCACGCGAATAGGCGGAAAGGCGTCGCCTGCGGAAACCCTAACCTGCATCGTGGCTAAGTTGTAATAGTATCCAAAGGCGCTGGCAACTCCTGCGACCAACAACAATAGCCCTGCAAGATAACCGTAACGATACATTCAAAGCGAATTGATGACATGGACAATTTCGTTTCAAAGCTAATGCGAGAAAAAAGGTTTGAACAGAAAGAGACGTTTTCTGTTTTAAGGCTAGGAATTGATTTTTTTGAGGGGAAAACATTAAAATCCAAATATTTTTAGAACGATTTCAAATTGGTTACTCTCTTTATGAGAACCCGAAACAGAGCACTGAAAAGGTTAAAATTTTTGTTTATAATTATTCAAAAACCTCGAAATCATAAACCTCATGCTTCGTGCAATAATTGCTGATTAGCATTGAATCATGAAGGTAAAATACAGAATCAAAATTTTCATCTCCTTTATCTACTGTTACTTTTTTTTGTTCAGTCTTAAACGTGTAACTAATGCTTTCTAAAACCCCACTAGACCAATCAATAGTTTTTACAATTTCTTTCTTAATGTGATTATTTTGCATTTTTAGAATTTCAACGACATTTATATAATCAAATATAGGATTCGGTCCATCAAACAACACTTGCTCGCTTTCTCCAAAACTTAACTCTGTTTTTTTCTGATCATTAAAAGAAACTTTGAATTTTTTGGAATCCACCCTTTCAATTTCTATTTTTATATTTAATTTTTCGCTCCTAAACGAAATTTTCACTTCTTTGTATCCAAGGCTATCATATACTATTATACAAAGTGGTTCGGCTTTAGGTTCAGCAATGAATCTGCCTATCTCAGTTATTCTTGTTTCAGATGCCCTTTTCTCAATCAAGTAGTCCTGCTCTTGATAAATTAAACCATTTGTTTTAACGAAGGCTCGAATTTTCTTCATATTACTTTCTCCTGAATATCTTAAGTCTGATAAAGTTTTTATAAATGCTATTAGTTGTTTTTTTTCGTTTTTCGTTAAACCTAAATCGTTCGAGTACAAACTTGATGTATCCGTTCCCCTATCGTAAAAATCGATTACAGATTCTAAATTAGAATATCTCCCATCATGCATATATGGGTATGTTAAATCTGAGTTTATAAGAGAAGGCGTTCTAAACAAGTGCATATTTTCTTTCCCCTGCTCGACATTTCCTCTGCCATAATCATAACCAAGCGTAAATCTCGTCTCTTTTTCATCAATATATGTTTCTGGAATAATTTTTCTTTTCGCAAGCCCGTTGTATCGAAAAGAGTTGTCAGTAAAATATTTTCCCAGATGACATTTACCACATCCGGGTTTGCCAAAAAACAATTCGTAGCCTCGCATTTCATCATTTGTGAAATTCAGAAATCCTTTTAGACACAAAGAAAATTTCGTTTCTTTTGTAGAAATCGTTGAAATGTATGAAACGATTGAATAAATTACAAATTTATCATAATCACAAGTGTCTGAAATAAAAAGATTACTGACTGAATCTAAAAACACATCTTGTTTTATCGCATTTTTTATTGAGGTTGAATTGGCTGCTATTTCATTTTTTCCAAAAAGCGGTTGCTTGACTTGTTCATACAGATTTTTGGCTCTTCCGTCCCAAAAATAGTAGTCATAAAAACTTAAATTTAGCAGACTAGGTGTATTACGAGTCAAACTCCTACCTCTCGATAAGCTCACCTCAAAGCCATCTTGATAAAAATTATTAGGAACATGACAAGTTGCGCAGGAAACTTTCCCATCTTTTGATAATTTTTCACTTGCAAATAGTTTCTTGCCTGCCAAATAAAGAATTTTTTTCTTGAAGAATCATCAAGTTTATTTGCTCTTTCGCCCTTCTCGGTTCTGCAAGAACTTACTGTGAAGATTGATGCAAAAAAGAGCATTGCAGCCAAAATGTCTCGATAGTTTGAGCAAATTGACTTGACATAAGAATTCATCGTCAGCGTACAGACTTAGGTCGTGTTGAAAAATTAACATTTGCGTCTAACGCGCTTGAATAATAGACTCATAAAGTGCAATCCAAGCGGCAACGGTGATTTTAAAAGGAGCAACGAGAACCTTAGCCCTCCATTCTAACTGCGTCAGAGTTTTCACCCTCTCCTTTGACAAAGAACGGGTTAAAGGTAAGTTTATGAATCATGCCTGCATGGCAATGGCACGCGAAAATGCTTGAAAAGACAAGCAAGTTTAGGCTGTTGATGCGTCTCAACATAATTTGTCAACACAACATAAGATAAAATCAGACCGAAGCACATGTTCAAAATTCAAACATAGAAGTTTCGATGTTTTATATCAACATAAATTAAACAAATATTCTTACCTGTATCATCTACATAACCGCATCAAGAAATTTATTTTTACATAAATGACATACAAATGTTGCCTAATTTTGATAAGGTCCTTGCTGATTCCAAGCCCACGAACGTTCAATATATGGGTTCTGATTTTGAGGGACATTAATTTCAGAGATTCCCTGCTGCTGTCCATAGTTAGGTTCAACAACTCTTATTGTCCCTCCATTACTAATCACAATATTTACCCGACCGTCATCTTTTGTTGTTCCGAGCAGTTGACCTGTTTGGTTGTTATAGACTTTAGCACCTTCAACAGGAGTATTATCGCTCTGCATATAAACATACACATTAACCGTAATCAGTCTTTCTGCTGATGACATTTGCAAATCGTCAGTCACAGGCGTGGCTGTATTATTTAAACTTTCTTTATCAGAACATCTGATGTTGATGAATAGAAAAAGCAGTATAAGGCAACTGATCGTCCTCGATGTAGGCATAAGTATAAAAATTTAGATTTTTTTGTTGACATTTGTCTTCATTCTGTTTACAGATGCGAAAATACAGAGAGCAAAGAGGATTGAACAGAAAGAGACGTTTTCTGTTTAGCAAAACACGCAAAAAGCGAAAACGAGATTTTCTGTTTTAAGTATGGGAGTTGATTTTTTGAGGAGAAAACGTTAACATCAATAGGTTTATTAGTGCGGTTCCAAATTGATTGTTCCCTTTACGCGAACCCAATTTACGCGAACCCAAAACAAGCCAAAGCGATGAAAAGAAAATGCCGCTACCGCAGGTTCGGCGCGCTCATTTACAAACGCCGACTTGAGATGAATCTTACCCAAGAACAACTCGCTGAGCTGCTCCAACTCTCCGTTCAACAGGTTCGCAACTATGAAAGCGGCAGATGTCGTCCGTCTTTGGTGCGCGTCGTTTTCTTATCAAGCAAAATGGAACTTCCCGTTGATTCGTTGGTGCAATCATTTTCGCATGTGTTTTAGCAAACGCTCTCTGTCCCGTCCTTGTTTTCTTTGCTCTTTTACGCTTTTGCCTCAATCATAGCCCGCGCTGACGCCTTCGAACTTGTATTCATTGCCGACTATATCTTCACACATAGTTTGAAAAATTTTAACACGAGGTTTGAAAAAAGTCATCTCATCTCAACGACGCTCTTAAATGATTGCTCGTAGGCTAAAACAACATCGTATTGAGACGCTTTCGTCTCAACATTAACCGAGACAGGTATGTTAACATTCAACATTTTCCCTTTGTTGCGATTTGAATAAGCTCGCCCAAATTCTGCCAATTGAACAGCGTTCAAAATCACCTCCATATCGACAGGTGAACCCGCGCGTTGCCCGTCTCCCACAACCGCGCCAAACGGCAATTTTGTGGGTTTGTCGAACATAGCTCCCGAAGCAAAAGACGGCTGCTGAATCATCCCTTGAAGCTGCGATGATAAAATCGCCGAAATCGCCGTGATTCCGGTCGCTATCACAAGACTACCAATAAAATCGCCAGTGTTTTTTAAGTAAGCGAGCACGTATTCGGCGGCAAATTGCAAAGAAGCATTTGCGATAATTACCGCTGTAGAAGCGGCGTGGTTTTGAGCGCGCAGTCTTTGTTGCTCTCGGTCAAGTTCAATTTCCTTTCGCTTGATTTCCTCAGCTTCTTTGCTTCGTTTTTTTTCTGCCTCTATAAAACGCTGATTCGCTTCGGCTTGTGAAATTTGATTGTCATTTAATGCCGATTGAATGCGACTTAAACTGTCAGCGTATTCTTCTTCATTCATCGCTTTAATCTCATCAAGTCGCTCTCTTTCTATCCGAATGCTTTCCTCTTTGCGTTCCCGTTCAATTCGCGCAGCCTCGGAATTAAATTCAAGCATAGAATTGATAACCTCCGCAACCGAGCCGCCGAGCCGCGAACCCATCTCAACGCCGCGCTCGCTTGCCCGAACCGCTTTCTCGCGAGCCAAACGGGCATTCTCAAGTCGCCGTTGCCCCTGATCTCTTTGAAACTGCGCGTTAAACTCGTCGTCTTTTTCATTGCCTGTTTTGGCATTCAAATCATCAACCAACTGTTGATATGTCAATAAATCTCGCTGATATTGCTCGATTCTATCAAGCGTCGGATTTAATTGCGAAATTTCGCTTTCGCTCTTTCCTTTTATAGCATCAAGACGCGCTTGCTTTAACTTAACATCAAGAATCTCTCGCTCAATCTGCTTAATGCGCTCGCGCTGAGCGACTTGATTTGGTTGCAACTCTAAAATCTTTTTTTCCAACTCGAGCGCGCTTTGTTTTTGTCGAGTAATCTCTCCGTCAATCGATTCGCCGTCGCCATCGCTTGTTTTTTTCGCCAATTCAAGTCGTTTTTTTTCATCTAACTTTGTCAAAAACTGCGTTAAAACCTCGCGGCGTTTTTTCAAATCATTGCCTTCGGACAAAAGGACGTTTTCAACGTCGATGTCGGTTAAATCAGATTGACCAGTCGCTTTTCGCAATGATACAATCTGATCTCGATACTGCTTATTATTGCGAAATTTCCGAAGCCTTTTGTCGTTCGCCGATAATTGCTGATTCACTGACGTCAATTCCGCTTGCGCGATTTCTTTATCAAGGTCGGTGCCTTTTAGTTTCTTAATCTCTCGCTCTAACTTAACAACCTCTTCAATCCAATTTTCGTAACTTTTCTTGTTTTTATCGCTCTCTTTTTGAATGTCAGCGGAAACTTGCTTAGAAACGTCGCCGAATTGTTTTAATTGCTTTTTCGCGCTATTGAGTTGAGACTCAAGATTTTTACTCGATTCGGAAGCCTTGTCGGTTTGACTCGATAAGAACTGGAACAACGCCGCTAACCCGCCAACGGCAAGCGCGATTGAACCAATCGGAGAAGCGGCAATCGCCGCATTAAACATCGCCAAACCCGCCAAAGCCGCTCGCGCAGCGCCCGCAAACACCGCAAATGCAGCCACCGTTGCCGTCAGGCTGGACGGCAGCTGATTTATCATATCAAGAAGGGGCGCGAGGACTTTTAAGACGTTGCCAAACGCAACGTCAGCCTCTTTGCCGATTTTCGCGTTAAACTCTTGCAACTTATTGTTGAAAACCTGCTGTTGTCCCGCAGTCGTATTCATCATGTTGCCGTATTCACCGGCAACCTTCGAACCTTGTGTGATGAGCGCGCTCAAAATCGCTTGCGCTTTCTGCGCATCCGTCATCTTTTCCGCCGAAACCCCTATCTGCTTGCCATACTCCTTATACAAATCCATCGGATTTTTTTGGAACAGTTTATCGGTTCCTTCATCAATACCAAGCAAGGCTTGGTTCATTGCGACAAGGGCTTGTTCGGCATTTAAGCCCTGAGCGGCGGCGAGATCAAGAAGCGACTTTATTGCCTGCCCCGTTTTACCAACATCGCCAGCTTTCGCGGCAAGCTTTGAGACGGCAATCGTAAATTCGTTCGCTTGTTGCGTGTTGAGCTGATATGCGTTTTGGGTTTGTAGCGAGGTTTTAGCAAGAAACTCAAATGAAGTGCCTTGCAATTTCGCGGCAGCGACGAGTTTTCTCTTGGAGTTCTCGAGTTCGCGCGAAGCGTTGATTAAAGCGGCGTAATGAGAAACGACAGCCGCAACAGAGCCGCTGACAACCGCCAAGTTGGCGGCTAAATCCATCATACTGCGCCCGCTCGCATTCGCCGATGTTTGCGCTTTCTGAATCTCTAATTGCAATTCGCGCATCTCGCCTGCAAGGCGTTGAAACTCTTTAGAATCAATCTTTGAATTGTCAAACTCTTTTTTAAGTTGCGATAGTTTGGCTTGTAATTGAGAAATCGTTTTCTCAACTTGCGTTGCGTCGCCTGTTAGCGTAACGCCAAACTTTAACTGGTTCTTCGCCATGTTCAATCTTTGTTGGTATATCCTTTTTATCGTCTCGCTCTTCTTTCCGCCGCTGCTTTTAATCAGCGGACCGGTTACAATTTGGCTGTGCGTCAAGGAAACAGTAGAATGGTTTCAATCGCGAAATCACAAATTGAGCGAGAAGTCTTAACCTTCAAACAGCCCTTTTATATCTTGCAGAATTTTCAGCCGCCAAAACATCCGAAGCGGCAGATGCATTGCTTGTTCGTAATTGTAGCCGTCCAATGAAACCGCTTGAATTTCCAGCTTCGTTATGTCTGAAATTTTCGCCCATGCCTGTTTTTTTGCAAACTCAATCAACTTGTTTTTCAGACGCTCGATGACTTTTTTTCCGAAGAGTTGCTCGTTGAGCGCATTCGCTTCGGCTTCGTAGCGACGCGCAGATTTTTCGTCGTTCAACGCGCGATGAAGCGTCGCTAAGGAAAGGCAACTTTCTTTTTGCGCGTCGATAAACTTTTGCGCTTTGGCTTGCGCGTAGCACTCGTCGAGCGTCTCTTTGGCTTTGGCGAATTGTTTGGAGTCGAGGTAAGTTTTCGCGAGAAAATTTTTGACATCGACCTGAAAGTGCGGCGTGTTCTCCGAGAGTGACAAGGCTTCGGTGATATACCGCTCCGCCCCGTCTAAATCGCCCAAACGTCGCAACACGTCGCCGATGCTGGTTAGACAAGTAACTTGAAAAAACGCTTTGCCCGTCGCTCTGGCTTTCTCCAACGCTTGCTCGTAGTATTTGAGCGCGATGGCGTAGTCTCCGACGGCGCTATACGTGCCGTCCAGACTGTTGAGCGCGTTGGCTTCTTGCTCGTTGTCGTTCAATGCGCGATAGGCTTTGAGCGCTTCGAAGAAATACGGTCGCGATTCGGCGTGTTTGAGGAAGTCCGAATGGAGCATATTGCCGATTCCCAAGAGCGCGCCCGCTTTGACGATGTCGAGATGGTGGATTTTGGCGATGTCAATCGCTTTCTCGTAATGCGACATCGCTTCGGCATAGTTGCCAATGATTCGATAGGCATTTCCCAAATACTTGTGCGCATTTGCCAAGTGCCGATAATTTCCGTGCGACTCTGCAAAAGCAACCAGTTTGGTTATCGCTTTAATGCCCTCCGATGTATTACCAAGCAAAATGTTTCCAACGCCCCATATCGACAAGCCTTGACAGATTCTTTCTTCATGATTGAGTTTCTTGGCACGCGATAGAATTTCATCAGCGAAATTTGATGCCTATTCGGCGTTTTGGTAGTAGAGGGTTTTGGAATAGTTGATGAGTTCCACGAGACGCGAAGGCTCGTCGGGACAGGCAAGCAGTTTTTGTTGTAACTCGTTAGGCATTTTGAGCATTGATTACTTCACGCTCTTTGAGTGTTCGTCACTTGTTGTGAGACTTGGAAGTGTTTAAATACCAAAATCTTACCTCAAATTCCAAATGTGCTCGCGCATATCGGCTTTACAATAACTTAATAGTTCATACCTTTCTCGCGTCGTAAATTTAAGCCCGACAAGTGTTTATCATATCCAAGTGTTTATCACGTCTTCTAATAAACGCTTCACAACGCTGAATGTCTCAACGCCAAACGATTCGTTGCGTTACCATTAACACGCATCGCGGCAGAGGACCCAAACTTCCCTACCTACTTGCGCAAGCCTCCGTCGAGGAAGCGGAGCGCATCGAACTTCTTCACGACACGCGCGCCTACACTTATTACATCGCCGATTGGCTCAATCAGCATCGTCATCAATACGACGTCGTCGGATTGCAAGAAGTCTTCAACGGGATTCTCGGCATCGGCGATTTTCTTTTCAGGAAGTATCGTCAGCGCGACCATTATCGCGTGATTGCGGGTTATCGCTCCGTCATCGCGCACGGCGTTGGCTTTGCGGGCTTTCGTTATGAAAACTTAATGCTCTCCCAACTTCAAAAAATCGGACAGGTTCAAATCAATTATCTTCTGCCCGGCAGAATTGCTTTTCTTGCCGCGTGCGGATTTACCCTTGTGCCGTTTGTCTTTAATGGTCAAGTCGTATGGATTGGCAACACGCACCTTCACCCGTTCAATCCGCGCGACCGCGAACAACAAGCGCGCGGCATCGCCAACGAAATCAAAAAACACGGCGACGTGCCGATTATCTTTATGGGCGACCTCAACACCGTTCCGCCCAGTTGCCGCGTTACAGGATTTCCCGCTGGCGATAACGACGTCAATAGTTACAAAAACGATAAAACCTTTGACATTCTCGCCGAAGCCGGCTTGCGCCTCGTCAAACACGAAGACTCCGAGCAGTTCTACACCTACCCTACGGGCTTGCCCAATCGCACTTTGGACTACATTCTCTACACGCACCACTGGGAAGTGGAAGACTACCGCGTGCTCAAAGAGTTTATCTTTTCCGACCACTACCCCGTTTTCGGCGAGTTCCGTTTGAAAGATTAGAGACTCGTTGCTGAATGGCGCTTGCTTTGAAATGCTTCGTTCCTTCTTTAATTTCCAAACGATTCGGTTTGACCTCTGCGAGCCTATCTGCTCCCAAGCGTTCAAACCCCGTTCTCTCTCACATTTAAGAACCGACGATACGGCGAATTTTAGCCAAGTCAAGAGCAGTTGAAAGATAACTTGCAGATAAGGCAAAGTTTTGCGAACAAGTTCTTGTTTATTCGGGAAACAGACTGGATTTTAGTTAGTTTTGTGAATATTTTTAAGAAGTTTGAGAAGATTTCGTAAAAACAATTGTTGGGTGCAATGCTATTTGACCGACAGTGCAACATTTAACTAACGATAGAACTAACGACTTTTTTGACTACATTTGAAATATGAATTATTGGACAGAATTAAGCATAGAATACGCAAATCAAAGGTCATATCTTGATGACCTTTTTCAAGTATATCCGACTATTCCCGAAGGAATTAGAGAAATAAATAATGAGCGTTGGGCAAACATTGAAAAAGCCTTCAAAAAGAAAAATAATGACGCATTAATCAAAGAACTTTTGAAACTTGACTTGTTTCCAATCAAGGACAGCTATATTGCATATCTTAAACGAGACCCTTCTTCAATTGAGAGAAATCCGAAAACAATCAACCGTATTTGCGGTCGGCTTTATGAAATGGGACTTGAAAAAATCTTTGAACGTTGCAGCGAACCTAAAGAAACTAACAGACAAATCGGACCGTTTTTCAGACGTTGGCTAAACGCTAAATCGTTAGGTATTCAACCTGTTACGCTTGATGACTTTACAAAAAACAAAAAGGATGCTATTCTAAATGGAAGCGACAAACAGTTGATGGATTTTGCTTATGATGAGTTAAATTACAAACATAGCAAAGGACTTGACTTTATTGGTCGTTTCAATGGCAAGTATGTTATAGGAGAAGCAAAATTTTTGACAGATTTTGGAGGACAGCAAAATGCACAGTTCAATGATGCAATTAGCACGGTTCAAGCAAAAAATGTAAAGGCAGTAAAAATTGCCATTCTTGACGGTGTTCTATACATAAAGGGTAAAAACAAAATGTATAAGGACATAACCACGAAATACAAAGACCTGAATATTATGAGCAGTTTGGTGATGCGTGAATTTTTATACCAACTATAAAACTATGCATCTACACTATCCAAATAAAAAAACAGAGCAGGAAATTTTCAATAGCATTCCTGACATTGAATTGGAGCAAATCAATTCAAGCGACAATCCAAATTTACTTATACAAGCAAATAATCTGATTGCGTTAAAACAGTTAATCACTAAACATAATCTCAGAGGTAAAATTGATCTTATTTATATAGACCCGCCTTTTGCTACAAACAACACTTTTACAATTACTGACGGCAGGGCAAGCACGATAAGCAACAGTTCAAATGGAACAGTTGCTTATACTGACACATTGAAAGGTTTTGATTTCATTGAGTTTATCCGTGAGCGTTTAGTTCTTTTAAAAATGTTACTCTCTGAAAAAGGTTCTATTTATTTACACATAGACTACAAAATCGGTCATTATGTAAAAGTGGTAATGGACGAAATTTTCGGCATTGAAAATTTTCGCAACGATATTACACGAGTAAAATGTAATCCAAAAAACTTTGCTCGTAAAGGTTACAGCAACATTAAAGACTTGATTTTATTCTACTCAAAATCTGACAATTTAATTTGGAACGAGCCGAAAACACCATACACCGAAGAAGACAAAATCAAACTTTTTCCTAAAACAGAAAAGGACGGCAGACGATATACAACTATTCCGCTTCACGCACCCGGAGAAACTCAAAACGGCAAAACCTCACAAGCATTTAAAGGCATTCTACCTCCTCCGGGCAGGCATTGGAGAAGCGATGTAGCCATTTTGGAGCAGTGGGACAAGGAAGGTTTAATTGAATGGAGCGACAACGGCAATCCAAGAAAGAAAATTTATTTTGACCAACAGGAAGGCAAGCGAGTTCAAGATATATGGGAATTTAAAGACCCACAATATCCTGTTTATCCGACAGAGAAAAATCCTGACTTGTTAGACTTGATTGTAAAAACTTCCTCTAATGAAAACAGTATCGTGCTTGACTGTTTTGCAGGTTCAGGAACGACACTAAAAGCTGCACAGACAAATGGCAGACAATGGATAGGTATTGACCAATCGAACGAAGCAATAAAGGCAATTATTCAAAAATTGGACACCGTTGAAGGCGATTTATTTATTTCAAAATCAGACTATAAACTATTGACAGAAAAGAAGCACAGCACCCAGCAGCGGTTTGGCGTAATGGCAGGTGACGTGGTTAATTGAATATTCTACCTCGCATCAACTTTTGTGGTGTATTGACAGTTTTGTGCTCCGAAATCCGCCCGAACGCAAAGCCTGAAACCGTTGGCAGCAAGCATAACACAACAATACCCTATGACAATAAATCCCAACAACAAATTAACAGAAAGCGAAAACAATTTCTCTGAACTCATTCAAAATTTAAAAGAGTTAGGACGAACTGCTTCCATTGAAAAAGGCAAGGCCATTATCACAGAAGGACAAAAAGTTGATTTTGTATTCCTTGTTGAAAAAGGTTGTTTTCGGGCTTTTCGTTGGGTTGACAACGAAGAAGTAACCATTGGTTTCAGTTTTCACGGGGATATGGATACCTGCCCTTATGCATTCATTAACCAAACCCCAAGCACCGACACGATTGAAGCCCTGACCGATAGCAAAGTGATTAAAATTTATCGCGGGGATATTGATGAATTGCAAAGAAAGAATCCTGAGTTGGGAAAATTTACCCAAAGTCTCCTAAGTCATTACATTGAAATACTCATCCAACGCAATATTGATTTAAGAATTAAAAGTGCCGAAGAACTTTACAAAGAATTGCACAAAAGGCAACCCCATGAAGTGGCTCAAATTCCCTTAATGTATATTGCTTCTTATCTGGGCATCACAAAAGAAAGATTGAGCCGAATCAGAAAAAATTTCAAACCAGTTGACTTAGGTCAAATGCGCTAAAACTCCCTCATCGTAATTTTGTAGGCAAACATAATAACTTAACCATACTTTCAAAATGTTGAAACTACCAATTCTCTTGGGCGTTTGCCTATTGCTCATCTTGACGGGTTGTAATAAAGATAACCCTGTTGAACCCACAAAAGACATTCAAACCGATAATCCGAAAATCACTGATTTAGATAAGTTGGTGGACAATACTTTTAAAGACTATGCGGCAAAATCCAAGACTGCCGGGTTTTCTATTGCCGTAATTAACGGAACACAGGTCAGCCAATACCATTACGGAGAAACCAAGTTGGGCAACAAAACTCTACCCAATAGCCAAACGCTATATGAAATTGGCTCTGTTACCAAAGTTTTTACGGCAATCGCTACGCATTATTGGGTTACGAATGTGAAGGGAATGTTTATCACTACGCCTATTGAAGGTTTCTTGCCCTCCAATCTTGCGAGCAAACTATCGCTCAATGATACCAAAGTAACTTTCAAGCATCTGCTTAACCATACCAGCGGATTTCCAAGAATACCAAACAACTTGCCCAATAATACTGACCCTTACAGCGGATACGACAGTACAAAAATGTATAGCTACATTTCAAGTAATAACCTACTTCGCACACCCGGAACCGCACCACAATCTGAACAAGAAGCCTTTAATTTTTACAGTAATTTCGCTTATGGAATTGCAGGAAGCATATTAGAAAGAAACCACAGCCAATCATTAAACGGAATATTTAAGAGCTATATTCTCAATGATTTGAATATGACCAATACCACGCTCAACAATATAGAGAACGTTACCAACAGGGCATATCCCCACAACAGCACGAATAACGCATCTTATTGGCATTTTTCAGGAATGGCGGGAGCAGGCGGGCTAAAAAGTTGCCTATCGGATATGATAAAATTTGCTCAAAAGCAACTAAGTACAGCAGTTGGTAATTCCTATCAAATTTGCCAGCAGCCTACCGTACAAATAAACGGCAAAGATTATTTCGGCTTGGGCTGGGAATATTATTACACCACAAAAGGCAAACGAATCAATGTAAAAGATGGCGGCACTGGCGGTTTTACGGCTTTCATTGCCTTTGAAAAGACATCACAGAAAGCAATAGTAGCCCTTTTCAACAACGAAAACACTAATGGAATGGCTACACCTTTTGTAAATCTTTTGGAAGAATTTTTTAAATAATCACCAATTAGAATGAGAAAAATTATTTTTCTTATGGGCATATTTTTATGCCTTACTAGCAAAATTTTTGCCCAAACTGAGACTCAAAATGATGGAGTAGCTTCTGTTTTTGGAAATGGAAAAACAGAAATTGAATGGAGTGGGCTTTTGACACTTAATTATCACCAAAAAATTTCAAATGTGAAGCCTGGAATCGCCATTGAAGCTACCTTTAATAAACATTTTGTGGTGGGGGCATTCGGTCAATTTACCACAGGTAACTTTGCGATGCCTTTCAAAGGTTATCAAAACAACATCATCACCCATGATTTCGGGATTATAGTCGGTGCTACACAAAGCACAGACAAATTCTTTCACATTGGCGGTCAGCTCAAAATAGGGGCGATTCTGATGCAAGCAGATAGCACTTCCGAAATTAAATTATCTCGTCCCTTTACACCTACTGCAAAAGATAACGGGATAACAGTTTATCCTGAAATTAACGCCAATCTCAATCTTACCAAATGGTTGAAACTGCGGGCATCAACAGGATTTAATTTTTTGATGCTCAACAAAGAAACCGTTGTCAATGAACGGGATTTGGATACGTGGTTTTTTAGCACTTCTTTGATTTTTACTTTTAGAAAATAATTTTCCAAAAAACAAATAAATTTTCCAAACCATGAAATACATACGTTCAATTTTCGCACTGCTCACTGCGGGTCTTTTCCTGCAAAATGTCTATGCTCAATCTGATTTAAAAGTTCAGATGATTTTGACCAAAAAATATGTCTCAAGTTTTGAAGAAGCACAGAAAAATGCTACTGACGAAATAGTAGATGGAGACCCGCTTTGGCTTTATATCAAGTCAAATAAGCCATTCAAAGAATTTGCAACCGTTAGGAGGATATCCCAAAGTGATGGCTCTGTTTTGAAATATTACTCTCTGTTATTGAAACTGGGACCCAACAGTGACTGGGCACCTTACAATGATAATTGCGTATTATGCTTTGGTAATGGTAAAGAGTGTGCCAACTTAGACAGAGTTTCGCCTGAAATGTTAGATAAATCGGAGATGATACTTAATTTGACCACATACGACTCAAAAGGTTCTTCCAAAGTGATGCTATCTACCGTAGGAAATGGAATGCCTGGAAACTGGGACAATCAGGTAAGGCTTTACGTCAATGATGACTTGGTAGCTAAGGCACGCTTGAATTGTAAAGTTGAAGATGGGATAGCAAAATACAAGCAAATGTGGGCAACCTATAAAGATAAATTGGCAAAAGGTGATGAAAATTCAAATGAATTGCCCAAATCAGGAAGCTTTGTCAATGCCTCAATTCAAGGTCAGGTAATGCAATTTATGAAGCAACGAGGCATTACTCCGACCAAAGTGTATTTCACGCAAAATAATTGGACTGAGGTAGATGAATCTTCCATTGATAGACACCGATATATTACTGCCGTAGTTACCTATCAAAAATCTGGAAAATGCTTTTTTAGTATTGTCCAAGTAAGGCAGAACTACTCTTTTTCTGCAACTAAATATGGCAATTCCAACCTAAATCTTCAAGATAAGGATATGCCTGTTCGTTGTAAATAATTGTTTCTCTACGCACTTTACATAAACACAATAATGTCAGCAAAACTTTTTATCAGAATTTCTTCTGTTTTAATTCCTATCCATTATGCCTTTGAAGGCGATTTGATGAAAAAAAATGGCAGAAGGCTTTTATGACTTTGTATAAAATACACAAATCCGAATAATTAATTTCAATATTCATTTAAAATATGCAAAACACTCAAATCAAAGCATTTTGGCTACTATTTACAGCCAAATTGTTTTTCCTGACGCATTTATTTGCTCAAACAGATAGTGTAGAATCTAAAAACAAGGTTTTATACACTCTTGCCTATAATGAAGTTCCCGATAATTCAAAAATTCCGCTTTTGGGCTTTGTAAATATCGCTAACGGAAACCACAGCGGTTTGCAACTGGGCTTTGTTAATATTACGCACAATAACTTCAAGGGCTTACAACTGGGTTTTATTGACATTACAAAAGGGAATTTGAACGGGTCGCAAATAGGCTTTCTCAATTTTGGGTCTAAAAACGTGCAAGGTTTACAACTTGGTTTTGGCAATCATTCCAAACAAAACATTAGTGGCTCTCAAATAGGTTTTTTCAATCAGGTAAGAAACAATTTAATCGGTCTGCAAATGGGGTTTGTAAATGAAGTTAAAGACAGCACCAACGGAGTTCAAATTGGTTTCGTGAATGAAACCCGCAAAAACACAAAAGGCTTACAATTTGGCTTTATCAACGAAACAAAAGGAAAAGTAACAGGCTGGCAAGTGGGTTTTCTCAATGTAGCTGACACCATAGAAAACGGCGTGCCTGTTGGCTTTTTTTCATTTGTTATGGAAGGTGGTTACAGAGCCGTTGAAGTATCTTCCAACGAACTTTATCCTATCAATATCGCCTTTAAAACAGGTGTTCCTTTGTTGTATTCATTTGTGCAGGGCAGTTTTAACAGTAACTACCAAAATGCCTTTGCTATGGGAGCGGGCTTAGGTTCGCTAATACCATTGAAAGGCAGGTTTTATTTTAACCCTGAAGCAACCTACCACTCATCTTTTAGGTCTGATAATCCCGATGCTACTTCCTTAGCTTTAAATATCCGATATAGCATCAGTCCTAATTTCCAAATTGCTTTCGGACCTTCTATTGTGCAATTAAGTTATCAAAAAAATGGCTATGAAAGCCCCTTTTTCAAATTTGGCAGATATGAAATAAACGATAGAAACAGTCTTGTCTTTGGAGCAAGAGTTGCTCTTACGTATAACTTCACCGAATTGAAATAAGAAGTGTTAAACATTTTAAAGTGAATAAATCAAAAAAATCGTTAATCACCTTTTACTCGTTTGCTTTTATCATTCCTTGGATTGCGTGGAGCATAATGGCAGTAAAAGGTTTTAATATGTGGCTTTTTTACACAGGCTATGCTTGTTCTTTTGCAGGGCTGATTGCTTTGTATGTAGAAAAAGGTAAAGATGGCTTACTAACAGTTTGGAAACGAATACGATTTGTAGCACCGCTTTCAGCGTGGTTGATTGCTGTAATATTCCCTTTCATATGGCAAATTCTTAGTTTCGTGTTTTATGGATTATTTTTTAACCAAAAAGGAATAGGGACAATTCAGCCTGCTAATATTTCCAATTTATTTACGTGGCATATTTTATGGCTTTTGACCACCGGACCCCTTGAAGAAGAATTTGGATGGAGGGCTTATCTGCTTCCGAAACTTCTTACAAATTACAAATTTATTACTGCCAATATCATTCTTGGCTTAATTTGGGCTTTTTGGCATTTACCCATTATGTTCCAGAAATGGACTACGATTCCTGTTTCAAGTTTGTATTTTTTTGTGGGTGTAATTTGTTTTGCGATGATAATCGCGATTGTTTATATTGTTTCAAAGGGCAATTTATTATTGTGTATTTTGACTCATTGGGTAATCAATGCAACACAAGAAATGTTTGGCAGTATATTTCCCGATATTGACCCTTCTGTGCAGTTTTTTCACGTTTTCAGTGTGGTTATCTTAGTTTTTATGACATCATTTTTACTATATTTTTTCAGAAAAGATATTCAACTATCAGCAAACATCACTCTACCAAATCAAAAATTATGAAACGATATTTTTTATTTTTAAGTACATTCCTTTTATTCCTTTTTAGTTGTAAACAAACAAAAATAAAAGAAGCAATGATTAATGACATATTTGAAGCGGAAAGGCAATTTCAGGAAATGACTGAACAAAAAGGGATAGCCGAAGCCTTCCATTTTTTTGCTGACGAAAATGCCGTTATTAAAAGAGAAAACGATACGCTTATTGTTGGCAAAGAAAACATCAAATCATATTATCAAAAAAAGGACCTGAAAAACGTAAAAGTGAAATGGAAGCCCGATTTTATTGACATTTCACAATCGGGCGATATGGCTTATACTTATGGAAAATATGTTTGGGAGTTCACAAACACGGAAGGAAACGTAAAAAAAGTAGAAGGCGTTTTTCATACTGTTTGGAGAAAACAAAAAGATGGAAGTTGGAAATACGTTTGGGATTGATAACTTACAATTTTTTAATATTACAACAATAAAGAATGCCAGCTGCCAACAGCGGTTTGGCGTAATGGGGGCGGACGTTCTTCGTATGAAAATTTGTGCTGAATTTGAACTGTGTGCTTCGTATCAACATTTGTGGTATAAATCCGCCACTACGCCAAGCCGCAAAACGTTAGCGGTAATTTTATCTTAGCATCAAATCAATGACAATAAATCCAAATAATAAATTCAACGAAAATCATGTTACCCTTAATGAACTGATACAAGTTCTAAAACAACTTGGGACAACAACGCATATTGAAAAGGGAAAATGTATTTTGACCGTAGGCGAAAAAGTAGACATTGTGTTCTTTGTTGAAAAAGGCTGCTTTAGGACTTTTCGGTATATAGATGATGAAGAAGTAACGATAGGTTTCAGTTTTCAAGGTGATTTGGATACTTGCCCCTTCGCTTACATAAATCAACTTAAAAGTTCTGATTGTATTGAAGCATTAACTGATAGCAAAGTAATCAAAGTTCATCTTGTTATTAGCTTACTCACATCACAGACCGAAAAATATCCTCTCTTTATTAGAAAAATACTTATTCCAATTTCTGTCTGCTTATTGGGTTTTAGTGTAACAAGTTTTATTTATTTCTTTTATATACCTGCTGTTACATCAATGTTAGCGTATATTTTTGTTACTTTATCAATTTTATCACTTAGTAAGCATAAGTAACCTTTTCTTGCAAAATGAAAAATGGGTATGTTATAACGAGAATAGTTCTTTTACTCTTTATCATTTTGAAGTTCATACTTCAGTACTCATTGATTAGTTCTGAATATGAACTGCACCGTGATGAATATTTGCATCTTGACCAAGCGCATCATTTAGCTTGGGGGTTTCAGTCGGTGCCGCCCTTCACATCTTGGGTTTCTTACTTAATCTATCTGTTAGGAAATTCTGTTTTTTGGGTAAAATTTTTTCCTGCTTTATTTGGGGCATTGACCATTTTAGTAGTATGGAAAGCAATTGAAGAGTTGGACGGAAATCTTTTTGCTTCAATTTTAGGTGCAAGTTGTGTGCTATTCTCAGCCCTTTTAAGGATAAATACACTATATCAGCCAAATTCTTTTGATGTACTAAGTTGGACACTTGTATATTTTATATTGCTCAAATATATCAAAACAGAAAATTCAAAATGGCTGTTGATTGGTGCAGTCGCTTTTGCTATTGGCTTCCTGAATAAGTACAATATCATATTTCTTGCCATAGGGCTTATACCCTCAATTTTATTATCTGAACAACGTAAAATATTTACCAAAAAAGAATTTTACTTTTCTTTGTTGCTGGGTCTTTTCATTGTTCTGCCTAACCTTTTATGGCAGTTCAATAATAACTTTCCTGTGATTCATCATTTAAACGCACTATCTAAAAGTCAATTAGTCAATATAAACAGAATAGATTTTTTAAAATCGCAGGTGCTTTTCTTTTTAGGCGGCTTATTTGTAATAATAGCAGCAATTTATTCATTGGTATTTTATATTCCATTTAAAAAATACAAGATTTTCCTATGGGCAATCATTTTTACCTTACTTGTTTTTCTCTATTTTAAAGCCAAAGATTATTACGCAATTGGACTTTATCCCATTTATATTGCTTTGGGTTCTGTATTTCTTGCAGAAAAATTGAAAGATGGTTGGAAAAGATATTTACAACCTATTTTAATTGCAATTCCCATTCTGCTTTTTATTCCATTCTACAATATACTTTTCCCAAATAAAAGTCCTGAATATATCATCAACCATCAACAAGCCTATCAAAAACTTGGCTTGCTTCGTTGGGAGGATGGCAAAGACCACGAC
Source organism: Candidatus Thermochlorobacteriaceae bacterium (assembly GCA_029263855.1). GTDB lineage: Bacteria > Bacteroidota > Chlorobiia > Chlorobiales > Thermochlorobacteraceae > JANWWM01. The sequence continues at coordinate 138,060 of JAJUFC010000005.1, forward strand.
CTTCCACAAGATTTTGCTGATATGCTTGGTTGGAAAGAGTTATCTCAAAAAGTAGATAGTGCTTTTTTGAGTTTTTCTGACAAGCACAGTACACTTGTTCTTTGCGACAACTATGGGCAGGCAGGGGCTATTAACTTTTATACTAAACAAAACATAAAGGCAGTCACTTTTAATGCCGACTATATTAATTGGTTTGACTTATCGGTTAAATACAAAAATGTGATAAGGGTTAAAGAGAAAGATAACGCAGCGGACGAGTTGCAAGAAACCTCACCTTTCTTTCAGACTTCTAAAGTTTTTGATAGCGTAAAAAATCAATATGCAAGAGAGTTCGGAACTACGATATTTACCTTTGCTGATGCAAAAATTGACATTAGGGAAAGAATTAAACAAGAAATTGACGAAATAAAAAACTACCGCTAACAAGGGTTTTGCGTCAGGCGGGGTGAAGTGCAAACTTGGAGCTTTTTGCTTCTATTCAGCTTCGGTGCAGGTTGACAGTTTTGTGCTCCGAAACCCGCCCGAACGCAAAGCCCGAAAACGTTAGATGCCATTCTAAAAGACGACTCAACTAACCGCAAGTCGATACGCCCCCTTCACGCTCAGACATCGAGATAAGCAAAAACGGCGGGAATTGTAAAGAGCGTGAAGGGTGCCGCCGCAAGCAATCCACCGACGAGCCGAACAAGATTGATAAAATTTTAGTAACAAGCCTGCTAACCATCGCTTCACTTTTGCCGCTTCTTGTGCGTTCAGAAAAAAGTAGCGTTTGGTATGGACTGACGGTTGGTGCAGTCGGTAGTCTGATTTCCTCTACCCTTCTCGTCTTGCTTATTTTACCTGCAAATTTTCTTCTTTTTGAGCGACGCTCTCAGCAATAAAAAAGCGTCTTTTACGAGACGCTCTTTACATTTTTGTTGCCTTATATTGATTTACGCCGCACTGGCTTCTAAAACAGGCTTTTGAACGGCATCTTTGTCGTAGTTCAAAACGGGCGAGAGCCACTTCTCTGCTTCTTCGACGCTCATGCCTTTGCGGCGTGCGTAATCTTCGACTTGGTCGCGCTCGATTTTGCCCGTCGTGAAATACTGCGCGTCTTTGTGGGCGATATAGTAGCCGCTCACCGCCGCCGTCGGATACATCGCGCAACTTTCCGTGAGGAAAATTCCTGTTCGTGCTTCCACGTCAAGCAGTTCAAAAAGGTCGCGCTTTTCCGTGTGGTCAGGGCAGGCAGGATAGCCGGGCGCAGGGCGAATTCCTTGATAGGCTTCTTTGATAAGTTCTTCGTTTGAGAACGATTCATTTGGCGCATATCCCCAAAACTCTTTTCTAACACGCATGTGTAAATACTCGGCGAAGGCTTCGGCGAAGCGGTCGGCAAGGGCTTTGACCATAATCGCGTTATAGTCGTCTTGCTCTTGTTCATATTTTTTGGCGAGTTCTTCCGCGCCGATGCCTGCGGTTACGGCGAACATTCCGAAGTAATCGTTCAAGCCCGTTTCTTTTGGCGCGATAAAATCAGATAAACATTGATTGGGCAAGTTCTTCGCCTTTTCGCCTTGCTGACGGATAAAATGAACGGTTTTTAGAACTGTTGAGCGCGTTTCATCAGTGTAAAGTTCGACATCATCGCCGATACTATTTGCAGGGAAAATTCCGACGACGCCTTTTGCAAGCAGTGCGTTTTCAGCGATGAGTTTATCGAGCATTTTATTTGCATCGTGAAATAATTTTGTCGCTTCCTTGCCGACAATTTCGTCGCTCAAAATCGCGGGATATTTGCCTGCCAATTCCCATGCTTGGAAAAAGGGCGTCCAGTCGATATAGTCGCGCAGTTCCGCAATAGTTACCGAAACATCAAATACTCCGAGTCGTTTCGGTTTATAGACATCGGTTTCGTTCCATTCTATTTTGGTTTTATTTTGTCGCGCAACTTCTATCGGAAGCGGCTTTTTCTCTTGCTTGCGTCGGGCATGGTCTTCGCGAACGAGGTCGTATTCGGTTCGCATTTTTTCCGCGAAGGCGTTCTTCGTTTCAGGCGTAACGAGGCTTTGCACTACGGGCACGGAGCGAGAGGCATCAAGCACGTGCACGACTGGTCCTGAATAATTCGGGGCGATTTTGACGGCGGTATGCACCCTCGACGTCGTCGCCCCGCCAATCAGAAGCGGAATCTTGAACCCTTGTCGCTCCATTTCTTTCGCCACGCCGACCATTTCATCGAGCGAGGGCGTAATCAATCCCGATAAGCCAATCACATCGACTTGCTCTTTTTTGGCGACTTCCAAAATTTTGTCGGTTGGAACCATCACGCCCAAGTCAATCACTTCGAAGTTGTTGCACGCGAGCACCACGCCGACGATGTTTTTGCCGATGTCATGCACGTCGCCTTTGACGGTCGCCATCAGCACTTTCGCGCTTTTCTTGGCTTCGCCCGTTTGCGCTTGCAGTTGCTTCTTTTCTTCTTCGATGAAAGGAATGAGATACGCGACGGATTTTTTCATCACGCGCGCCGACTTAACCACCTGTGGTAGAAACATTTTACCTGCACCGAATAAATCACCCACGACATTCATTCCGTCCATCAACGGCTTTTCAATAACATCGAGCGGGCGCGGATATTTTTGGCGCGCTTCTTCGGTATCTTGGTCAATAAAATCTGTAATGCCGTTAATCAGCGCGTATTTTAAGCGTTCTTCAACGGGCAGGTTTCGCCATTCATCTTTTTTCTTCTCGGCTTTTTCGCCGCCTTGATGTTTGATTTGTTCGGCGAGTTCAATGAGGCGCTCGGTTGCGTCGGGACGGCGGTTGAGCAACACATCTTCGACGCGCTCTCGCAATTCAGGCTCAATATCGTCGTAAATAGCCAGTTGTCCCGCGTTCACGATGCCCATATCTAAACCCGCTCTAATTGCGTGATAGAGAAACGCCGAGTGCATCGCCTCACGAACAGGATTATTTCCTCTGAACGAAAAGGAGATATTAGAAACGCCGCCACTCACTTTAGCGTGAGGCAAATTTTCCTTAATCCATCGTGTTGCGTTAATAAAATCGACGGCATAGTTATTATGCTCTTCCATACCTGTTGCAACCGTCAGGATATTGGGGTCAAAAATAATATCGTGCGGATTAAATCCGACCTCTTCGGTCAAGATACGATAAGCACGCGAGCAAATTTCGATACGTCGTTCTAAATTATCGGCTTGTCCTTTTTCGTCAAACGCCATCACGACCGTTGCCGCACCGTAGTGCTTAATTTTGCGCGCATATTCTTTGAACTTCTCTTCCCCTTCTTTAAGCGAAATAGAATTGACAATACACTTCCCCTGCAAACATTTTAGCCCTGCCTCAATAACCGACCACTTGGACGAATCAATCATAATTGGCACGCGCGCAATATCGGGTTCAGCGGCAATCAGGTTGAGAAACTTGACCATCGCGGCTTCGGAATCGAGCATGCCTTCGTCCATATTCACGTCGATAATTTGCGCTCCATTTTCTACTTGTTGGCGTGCAATCGCAAGGGCTTCATCAAACTGACCATTAAGAATGAGTTTCGCAAATTTCGGAGAACCTGTAACATTCGTGCGTTCACCGATATTGATAAAATTCGTTTCAGGACGAACCACTAACGGCTCTAATCCTGAAAGCATCATGGTTTTAATGATATTATTTTTCTTGCGCGGCTTATTGCGAGCGGCAACTTCGGCGAAGGCGGCAATATGTTCGGGCGTCGTGCCACAACAGCCGCCAATGATATTGACGAAATTTTCTTTGATGTAGTCGTCTAATTGCTTCGCCATAAATTCGGGCGATTCATCATATTCGCCCATTTCGTTGGGCAAGCCTGCGTTGGGGTAAAGGCTGGTATAGCAATCTGAAACGCGCGCTAATTCTTTGATAAACGGACGCATTTGCGCCGAGCCGAGTGCGCAGTTCAATCCAACCGAGAGCAAATTCGGCGCGTGCGATATGGAAACCCAAAATGCTTCGGTCGTCTGACCTGAAAGCGTTCGACCGCTTTGGTCGACAATCGTGCCTGAAATCATTAACGGCAAAGATTTGCTCGTTTGGTCGAAGTAGTCTTGAATGGCGGAAATGGCGGCTTTGGTATTGAGGGTATCGGTGATGGTTTCAATCAAAATCAAATCCGCGCCGCCGTCGACCAAGCCGCGCACTTGCTCAAAGTAGGCGTCGTAAAGTTGTTGATATGTAACGGCACGAAAGCCGGGGTCGTTGACATCAGGCGACATGGAAGCCAGTTTCGTTGTCGGACCGATTGCGCCCGCTACAAAGCGTGGCTTGTCAGGATTTTTCTTCGTGAATTCTTCCGCCACTTCTTTGGCAATCCTCGCCGATTGAACGTTCATTTCATAAACCAAATGCTCCATTCGATAATCGGCTTGCGAGATGGAATTTGCGCTGAATGTATTGGTCTCGAGAATATCTGCGCCTGCCTCCAAGTATTGGCGATGAATGGCTTTGATAATTTCAGGTTTTGTGAGTGAGAGCAGTTCGTTGTTGCCTTTCAAGCCATCTTTCGGCTTATTGAACGATTCTTTATCCAAATGCCCATGCGAACATGAACCGCCATGATGATGGTGGTCGTGGTCGATACCTGTTCCACTTTGCGCGTGGGCTTCGTGTAGCATTTCATCGAGTTTGCGTTCATTTGTTTCGGCAATCGGGTCGTGTGGCAGTTTCGCATCAAAATGCTTGAATCGCTCGCCTCTGTAATCTTCTTCGGTGAGTTTGTAGCGTTGAATCATGGTTCCCATTGCGCCGTCGATGACGAGAATGCGCTCCTCGAGTAACTCTTGAATGCTCTTGCTCATTTCGTTCAAATGATTGAATTGACTTCGGAATTAAATGCTTCGGAATTAAATGGATTTCAAAATGGACTTTCTCGAAAACAAAAAGCCTTCCCAACGGAAAGGCTTGTGTCAAACTTTATTTCGCCGCTCAAACACTTGCTGAAACACTTGCTGAAACACTTGATTTTATGCGGCTCTATGGACACTTACGGCTTTCCCGTTTGAATTTCCTTTCGGAAACCGCTTTGCGCCGTGTCCATAGATAATGGTGCGAAAAGCAGAGCGAATATACGGCAATTTGTCAAACTTTCAATACAGTTCCCCGCTTTTCTGTAACTTGCTTTGACTTTCAATTCACACTGTTTGGCACAAATGAAATTTACTTTGCCGATTCAAATCGGTCCAACCTACGCCGACGTTCTTGTCGCGCATCAGCGCATCAAGCCGTTCATCAAGCGCACGCCCGTGATGACTTGCGAGAGCCTGAATCGCATCGCGGGCGCGGAGTTTTATTTCAAGTGCGAAAACTTGCAAAAGGTTGGCGCGTTCAAATTTCGCGGCGCGTGCAACGCCGTTTTCTCGCTCTCGGAGAACGAGGCGAAATGCGGCGTGGCGACGCACTCTTCGGGCAACCACGCGGCGGCGCTCGCGCTTGCGGCAAAACTGCGCGGCATATCGGCGACCATCGTGATGCCAAACAACGCGGCATCGGTCAAGATAGACGCGGTCAGAGGCTACGGCGGCGACATCGTGTTTTGCGAACCCACTTTGCAAGCCCGCGAAACCACTTTGAACGACGTGATTTCAAAAACAGGCGCGACTTTCATTCCGCCTTACAACTTCTGCCCCGTTATTGCGGGACAAGGCACGGCGGCACTTGAACTGCTCGACGACGCACCCGCACTCGATTTGCTCCTTGCGCCCGTTGGCGGCGGCGGCTTGCTTTCAGGCACGGCGATTGCAACGCTCGGCAAAAGTCCAACAATAAAAGTCATGGGCGCAGAACCCGCCAACGCCGACGACGCCTTTCGCTCGTTTCACGCACATACCCTTATTCCGCAAACCGCGCCAAACACGATTGCCGACGGTCTGCTCACCTCGCTCGGCAACATTACCTTTTCCATCATTCAGCGTTATGTCTCAAACATCTTTACCGCCAAAGAAGAAACCATCATTCGCGCCATGCGTCTTGTTTGGGAACGCATGAAACTCGTTATTGAGCCTTCCGCCGCCGTGCCGCTTGCCGTCGTGCTTGAACATGCAGAATTTTTTTCGGGCAAACGCATTGGCATTATCTTTTCAGGCGGAAACGTGGATTTAAGCAAGCGTTTCTGGTAATCTTTTCAAAAAACGAAACTTTCCAACAAGATGTCTTACCAACACATTCTCATCAATCAAGAGCCGGACACCAAAATTGCGGTTGTCGCGCTCAATCGTCCCCAAGCCCTCAACGCTTTGAACTTTGAACTGATGACGGAACTGACTGCCGCGTTCAGAGCCTTCGCCAAAGATGATTCCGTCAGTGCCGTTGTGCTCACGGGCAACGATAAAGCCTTTGCCGCCGGTGCCGACATCAAAGAAATGGCGACGGCAACGAGTGCGGAAATGCTCACCAAAGGCTATTTAGAAATGTGGGACGAATTGCAAGCGTTCAAAAAACCGATTGTCGCGGCGGTTTCAGGCTACTGTCTCGGCGGTGGCGCGGAACTCGTGATGGTTTGCGACATCATCATCGCTTCCGAAACCGCGAAGTTTGGTCAGCCTGAAATCAACATCGGCGTGATTCCTGGCGCGGGCGGCACGCAACGCCTCACGCGAGCGGTCGGCAAAGTCAAGGCAATGGAACTCATCTTAACAGGACGCCAATTCACCGCCGAAGAAGCCTTATCGATGGGACTGATTAACAAAATCGTGCCCGTTGCCTCTTACCTTGACGAAGCGAAGAAACTCGCGACCGAAATTGCCTCAAAGCCGCCGATTGCCGTGCGCCTTGCTAAAGAAGCCATACTTCGTGCCGCCTCCACAAACCTTCATGACGATGTCGAGTTTGAACGCCGCTTGTTCGCCTTGCTTTTTGCAACGGAAGATATGCGTGAAGGCATGAACGCCTTTATCGAGAAACGAAAACCCGCTTGGAAAGGTCACTGATTGAGTAGAGAATGGCATGGCTTTGGATTCTTTGCTTCGCTCAGAAGGACGGCGTGCGGTCGTTTGTCATTCCGAACACAAGTGAGGAATCCCATCATTCACTACTCACAACGCCCATCTTGCCGAATTTCTCGATGCGCTCTTCGACAAGCGTTTGTCGGTCTTTTTGCAGGAGCGGTTTCAGTTCTTCAATCAAGGCTTCTTTGAGCGTTTTTGCTGTTTGCTCGGGGTTGCGGTGCGCGCCGCCAATCGGCTCAGGAATGATTCTATCAATGATGCCAAACTCGATAAGGTCAGGCGCGGTAAGTTTCAAGGCTTCGGCGGCTTGCTCTTTGAACGACCAACTGCGCCACAAAATCGATGAACAACTTTCAGGCGAGATGACGGAATACCACGCATTTTCAAGCATTAAAATTCTATCGCCGACGCCGATGCCAATCGCGCCGCCCGATGCCCCCTCGCCAATGATGACGCAGATAATCGGCGTTTCAAGTTTGGACATTTCAAACAGATTTCGCGCGATGGCTTCGGCTTGTCCGCGCTCTTCGGCTTCAATACCTGGAAACGCGCCAGGCGTGTCGATGAAGGTGACAACAGGCTTTTTGAATTTTTCAGCCAGTTTCATAATCCGCAAGGCTTTGCGATAGCCTTCGGGGTTCGCCATGCCGAAATTGCGATAGAGGTTTGATTTCGTATCGCGTCCTTTTTGATGCCCAATCACGGCGACGCTTTGCGAGAAGCCGTTTGCATCTTTGAGTTTAGCGAATCCGCCGATAATGGCTTTGTCGTCGCCGAAAGCGCGGTCGCCGTGCAGTTCCATAAAATCTTGAAAAATCATGTAGATGTAATCTTGGGTGTAGGGGCGTTCAGGGTGGCGCGCGAGTTGAACTCGTTGCCAGCGCGTCAGGTTGCGGTAAATTGAAGCGCGCAAGTCTTCCACTTTGCGCTCCATAGTGCTGATTTCATTTGCGAGTTCGGTATTCACCCGCCCGTTGCCGTTTTGCGCAAAGGCACGCATTTCGGCTAACTTTTCTTCCAGCTGCACGAGTGGCTTTTCAAAATCCAAAACAATTTTTGACATAGATGCCTCGAAAAAAGGATTAACAAATGTTTGACGAAGTTACAAAAAAGCGCGTTTGATAATGAAGCGTGAGGAATCGCAGTGAGTTGAGAATTAAGAGTGAAGAATTAAAGTTGAATGCACTGCTCACGCTTCACGCTTCACTATCAACTTTTCACTCCTTGACGCTTTGCTCACAACGGTCGCGTCGTTGATGAATCGTGAAGAATTGCAGTTATGAAGAATTGCCTTATCGTTTCGCCATTTCGTTCTTCGTTACTCATTACTCGTTATTCATTACTCATTAGTTTGTCATTCCGAACGGAGTGAGGAATCCGTAGCCTTTCAGTATTTTTGGGAAACTTGGAGTTTCATCATGCAACGCTCGCCTTTTGTCATTTTATTTTTCACGGTTTTTCTTGACCTTGTTGGATTCGGGATTGTGCTTCCGTTGCTTCCGAACTATGCGCGCGAACTTGGCGCAACGCCGCTTGAAATCGGAATCATTGCGGGCAGTTATTCCGTGATGCAATTTTTTTTCTCGCCGATTTGGGGCGGGATTAGCGATAAAATCGGTCGCCGTCCTGTCATCTTGATTAGCATTGCGACGTCGGTCGTTTCCTACTTTCTCTTTTCGCAATCACATTCGCTTTGGTTTGTCTTTATCTCGAGGGTGCTGGCAGGCATTGGCTCGGCGAATGTAACCGTTACACAAGCCTACATTACGGACATCACGGATAGAAAAAATCGCTCGAAATCGCTTGGCATTTTGGGAGCGGCGTTTGGGCTTGGGTTCGTGCTCGGTCCGCCGATTGGCGGCGCGATTAAAACCAATCTCGGGATTGAAGCCGTAGGCTATGTGGCGGCAGGGTTAACTTTCCTCGATTTGATTCTCGCCTATTTCTTTTTGCCTGAATCACTCAAAGAAAAAAAGGCACACGCCGAGTTCCGATTTTTTTCGGTCAAAAGTTTTTCAAAAGCCTTTCAAGAGCCCGCGATTGCACGCCTGCTTGTCGTGAATTTTTGTTTCACATTTGCTTTTGTGAATATGCAGATTTCGGTGCCGCTCTTATGGAAAGAGCATTATGCGCAGACGGAACAAAACATCGGATTTCTTTTCGCATTCATTGGCATTGTGTCCGTGATTGTTCAAGGCGGATTGATTGGCAAATTCACCAAACGTTTTGGCGAGCGGGAAGTTTTGGCGGGCGGCTCGGCGGTGATGATGCTTGGAATCGGGCTTCTGCCGTTTGTGCCTGAACTTTGGCTCTTGTCATTCGGCTTGATTGTGCTTGCATTTGTGGCGATTGGCAACGGCTTTTGCACGCCGACGAACACGGCACTTGTTTCGCTTTATGCCAACCCTGCCGAACAAGGAGAAACGCTCGGAGTGTTGCAATCCATCGGCTCGCTGGCACGAATGTTTGGTCCTGTTTCAGGCAGTTTGCTTTACGGGCTTGATTATCACGCACCGTATCTTGTCGGCGGAATTGCGTTGTTTCTTTGCCTGCTTTTATCGACAACGCTTTTCAAATTTGAACTGCATCATCACCAAGAAGCCTCTGCATCGTGAAACTTCTTTTCGGAAAACGTCTGAATCGTGAATTTGCGTTAAGCAATCTGAAATGAATCTCATCAACGTTTAATCAAAACAAGAAATGGCAACACGCATCATTATTCCGACCGCGCTTCGTCAATACACGGGCGGAAACGAGATCGTTGAAGTTCCGGCTCGTAACGTCGGCGAAGCCTTGACGAAACTCGTCTCTCAATATCCCGACCTCAAAAAAAATCTTTATACCGACGACGGAAAACTCCGTTCTTTCGTCAATGTCTATAAAGGCGATTCCAACATCAAGGATTTGAAAGGGCTTGAAACTGATGTTCGCCTCGGCGATGAACTCATCATTGTGCCCTCGATTGCAGGCGGCGCAGTTGCGACCTTCGGCGAGATGCAAGTCGAGAGCACGGTTACGCTTTCCAACGAAGAAGTCAAGCGATACAGCCGCCACCTGATTCTTCCCGAATTTGGATTGGAAGGACAAAAGAAAATGAAGAACGCCAGCGTCTTGATGATTGGCGCAGGCGGGCTTGGCTCACCCTTTGCGATGTATCTGGCGGCGGCGGGCATTGGCAAAATCGGCATTGTCGATTTCGATGTCGTCGATTACTCCAATCTGCAACGCCAAATTTTGCATCGAACCGATTCTGTCGGCAAGCCCAAAGCCGAATCCGCAAAAGCGACCATCAACGCCATCAATGCGTTCGTTGAAGTCGTTACTTACGACACGCCGCTCACCTCGCAAAATGCGTTAGAGATTTTGAAAGATTACGACGTGATTGTCGACGGCACGGATAATTTTCCGACGCGATACCTCGTCAATGATGCTTGCGTCTTGCTCGGAAAGCCGAATGTCTATGGAAGCATCTTCCGATTTGAGGGACAAGTGTCGGTCTTTTGGGCGAATAGCCATGAAGCAACGAACGGCAAACTTCCCGAAGGGGCGTGCTATCGTTGCCTTTATCCCGAACCGCCGCCGCCGGGACTTGTGCCAAGTTGCGCCGAAGGTGGAGTGCTCGGCGTGCTTCCGGGCGTTGTCGGCACGATGCAAGCCATTGAAACCATCAAACTTATCACAGGCATTGGCGAACCGATGATTAACCGCCTGCTTCTCTTCGACGCGCTCAAAATGAAATTTCGCGAACTGAAATTGAAGAAGAATCCCGACTGCGTTGTCTGCTCCGACCACGCCACGATTAAGGAACTCATCGACTACGAAGCCTTCTGCGGAATGCCTGCCAACGACCATAGCCAAAATTCCGAACTTCAATCTCAAGCCGAAAAAACAATCGTGAACAGCAATCCAAACGAAGTCACCGTTCAAGAATTGAAAGCGCGTTTAGACGCGGGCGAACAGCCTTTCATTCTCGATGTGCGCAATCCAAACGAATGGGACATCGTCCGCTTGAAGGGGACAGTGCTCATTCCGCTTCCCGAACTTCCGAACCGCCTCTCGGAACTCAAAGGCAAAGAAAACACCGAGATTCTCGTGCATTGCAAAATGGGCGGACGCTCCGCGCAAGCCTGCGAAATTCTTCGCCAAAATGGATTCAAGAACGTGAAAAATGTTGTTGGAGGCATTACAGCGTGGGCAACACAAATCGACCCCTCAATGCCGACTTACTAAACACACACAGAACAAACTCCCCCTTTGTTCTTCCTTACACGCCTTTCACAAAAAGCAAAATCAACGCAAGCAGAAGCAGCGCGATAAGCGCAAATAACATTCGCGTTTTTTTCTCTGTGCTTTTGAGATGTCGCTTTAAGGTGAGAGCGAATTTTTCTTGTTCCGATTTCAACTTTTCTTTGAATTCGTCGCGCTCGCGTTTGAGGGCGTCAATTTCGTTTTGGAGCAAAACGCGCTGTTGGTCTAATTGCGCCTGTAACTCTGCGTGAGTTCTTCTTGTTTGGTTGGTTAGCTCAATGGTTGGAAAATTTGGCGGAGTAATTTTTTCGCCGTTTGCGGCTCTTTCAATCGCGGGAAGAAAATCGGTGTTGAAGATTTTGACGAGTTGCGCCACATCGACACCGCGATAGGTTGGGTGATAGCCAGCAAGTTTCGTTGTGCATTTTTCTAATTGGCTTCGCGCACCTTTCCATCGTCCGTTGGTGAAGTGATAAAGTCCTACGGCGGCGTGAATGATGCCTTGCAGGAAGAGTTTATCGGCACCGGTGGTTTCTTGCCAAATATGTTCCCAAGTGTCGTGGCACTCAAAAAATTCTCGGCGGTTAAATTCTTCAATGCCGCGCAGGAAGTCGTCGTAATGTTCATCGATGCTCATTGGTAGTCAAGGGTAGGTTGCGATGATAGTTTCGCCTGCGGTTGCTGTGTCTCCGACTTTGACGTTCAGTTCAACATTTGTGGGCAGAAAGATATCGACGCGGCTTCCGAACTTAATCATTCCGAATCGCTCGCCGATTTTGACTTCATCACCTTCTTTGAGGTCGCAGATGATGCGCCGCGCCACGAAGCCTGAAATTTGCTTGAAGAAAACTTTGACGCGCCCGTTCTCAATTCCGATTTCAGTGCGCTCGTTGCGCTCGCCTGCGTTGTGGTCGAAGGCGGCGATGTATTGCCCCTCAATGTATTTGACGTGCGTTACCTTTCCTGAAATTGGGTTGCGATTGACGTGAACATTGATTGGCGACATAAACACGCTCACCATTTTCGTCTTGCCGTTGAAAAATTCGTGCTCGACATCTTTGACCAGAACGACTTTTCCGTCAGCAGGCGAGACCACAATGTTTGGTTGGTTTGGCGGCGTGCGTTCAGGGTCGCGAAAGAACTGCACGGTAAAGATGAGTAGCGCGACCGCCAACGCCGTCAGAAGCAAGATGACAACGCCGGGCAAATCGGGGATATACGCCACCGCTAAAATCGCAATGAACAGCACATACATTTTGGCAATCGTGCTGTAGCCGTAAGGCGTGAGTTTCGGCAGGTTTTTCATGTGTTAGGTGAAAAATTGAAAAGCGCAAAAGATACTCGCTCCGTGTGGATACATTCAAACTTTCAAGCCGATTGAGAGATGTAGGTGGTGTCGCCAATTTCGATATGCAGTTCAGTGAAGGAAGCGCGGTCGTCGTTGAGTTTCCAGCATCGGATTTGGCGAATGGTTTTGTCTTCGCCCACAGAAATAATCGGATACCACCAGTTTGTGAAGGGAAAGTTTGCGCAGTCAAATTCAGAGGGAATTGCGTCAGCGTTCGGGTGCGAGTGATAAAATCCCCAGATGCCAAACCCTTCTTTGAGGGCTTGTCGCTCGACCTTTGCATATTCGAGCGGGTCGATTTCAATGCGGTTGTGCCGCGATTCAAGTTTGATATTGGCTACGGGAACTACTTTTCGCACTTCAAAGTCGCCATCAATCACCATTCCGACGAGCAAGCCGCCGCACTCTTCGGGATACGCACCTTGCGCTTGCGTGTTCATAACGATCAGGTGGCTTTTGCTGATTTTCAGGTCGCCGGGCAGTTCTCGGTCTTTATCTATCATTACAATCATTCCTGTTCCTAATCGCACTAGTTCAGTATCCATCAACATGCTACTCATGAGCGAGACGTGTTGCGGAACGAGATAGACGTCCGCCCAAACCGAATAGCCCATCATCACGCGGCTAATTTTCGTGCGCTCGTCCATGAGCAACACGAAACGATTTCCATAGACTCCATTTATAAGAATTGGCGAGGCGATTCGAGCAACGAGCGCGCTCTCGATTGAGCCAATCAATCGCTTTTGAACTTCAATCGGCTTGATAATCGAAGCGTCAATATCCGAATATCCGCTTGGGAAGCGGAACGAGCGCGGGTTTGAAATTTTGATATTGATAATCATTGGCTTTCTATGTTCAAGCGTTCCAAAAATGCTCTGAAAGATACTTCATACCCCCGTCACAAAGTATGCAGACAATCACACCTTGTGCATTTTGTTCGGTCAGTCTTTTGGCAACTTTGAGCGCGGCATAAACATTTGCAGATGCCGAAATGCCCAAGAGCAAGCCTTCTACTTTTGGCAGTTTGACGGTGTAATCAAATGCCGTTTCAGTTGACACTTCAATAAATCCGTCTGGAATGTGCGGGTCGTAAATGCGCGGCACCATTGCCGACTCCAAGTGCTTAATGCCCTCAATGCCGTGAATGGCGACATCAGGCTGAACGGCAATGCACTGAATTTTTTCGTTGTAGGATTTCAATCGGCGTGAAGTGCCGATGAAACTGCCACTTGTGCCAATGGCGGCGATGAAGTGCGTAAGGTGTCCGTCGGTTTGCTCCCAAAGTTCAACGCCGGTGGTGTTGAAATGGGCTTGCCAGTTGGCGTCGTTGCTGTATTGGTCGGCGTAAAAATAAATGTCGGGATTTTGCGCATAAAGTTCACGGGCTTTGCGAATTGCGCCATCGCTCGATTCCGACGCAGGCGTGAAAATGAGTTCAGCACCGTAGGCTTTGAGGATATTCTTTCGCTCTTGGCTCGCCGATTCAGGCAAGCAGAGACGGCAACGGTATCCTTTAATCGCGCAAATCATCGCGTAAGCAATGCCTGTGTTTCCGCTTGTGGCATCGAGCAGGATTTTCTCTTTTGTCAATAAGCCTTGTGCTTCGGCAGTTTCAATAATGTTGAGTGCGGGACGGTCTTTGACGCTTCCACCCGGATTCATGAACTCGCACTTGCCGTAAATTTCCACTTGGTCGCTAATGCCCCACTGTTCCGCAATTTTTTTCAGTCGAATCAGCGGCGTGTTTCCAATCAGCGAAAGCGTTTGTTTATCTATGATTGATGTTGGAGCAATCGTGTCGGACATAAATGTTCAGTGGTTAAATGTTTTCGTGTTTTCTTTCAGCTTCTTCTTTTGGCTTTTGCGTTCAGCCGTTATTGATTTTGTTCGAACCGTTTCGCTTGTAAAAAAATTCACCGCATTTTTTCAAAAGAGGAATTGAATTTGTTCCTCAGCAATGTCGCGGTCGATGTTTTTGCAAAAGGCTCTCACTTCTTCAATCACGCCCATCTTGACCGCTACAATTAACATTGTTTGAAGAGCGGGCATCGCGTCGCAATCGCTTGCCGATGGGAACGCACCGAAGAGCGTGTGGGAGTGGTATGTTCCGACAATGTTCATGCCGTATTCCTTTGCCGCCATTTCAATGTCGTAGCGTTGGTAGGCGGCGATTTCAAAGCCTTGTGTTCGGTCGCCGCGTAGCCTGTTCATACACGGTGCAACATATCGGACGATGTTTCGGCGAATGGCGTTTTCTTCTTCGAAGTTGCCAATGAGCAAGCCGCAGCACTCTTCGGGAAAGGTCGCCTTCGCATGCGTTTTAATTTGATTGAGGTTCGACAAAGAAATCAGCATGATTTTTATGCGGTTTCAGCTTCAGGCGCAAATCGCTTTTGATGCCACTTCCACGCTGTTGAAATAATTGTTTCTAAGTGATTGAACTTCGGCTTCCAACCAAGCACGCGCTTTGCTTTTTCGGCACTGCCGATAAGTTTGGCGGGGTCGCCTGCTCGTCGCGCACCTTCAACAACAGGAATTTCTCTGTGAGTTACTTTTCTTGCTGTATCAATCACTTCGCGCACCGAAAAGCCATTGCCGTTGCCGAGATTAAACACATCGCTTGCGCCGCCTTCTTCGAGATATTTTAAGCCCAAGACATGCGCATTGGCAAGGTCGGTAACGTGAATGTAGTCGCGAATGCAAGTGCCGTCGGGCGTGTCGTAATCCGTGCCGTAGATGATGATGTGTTTGCGTCTGCCGAGCGCGGCGTCGAGCACGAGTGGAATGAGGTGCGTTTCAGGGTTGTGGTCTTCGCCAATTTCGCCCGATTCATCAGCCCCTGCCGCGTTGAAATAACGAAGCGCGACGAACTTTAATCCGTAAGCAACCGCATAATCTTGCAAGATGCGCTCGACCATCACCTTCGATGCGCCATATGGGTTGATGGGATTTTGCGGGTGCGTTTCAGGAATCGGAATTTCTTTCGGCTCACCGTAAGTCGCGCAAGTCGATGAAAAAATAAAACGATTGACCTTTGCTTCGCGCATAGCGTCAAGCAAATTGAGCGTGGCGGCAACATTGTTGCGATAATACTTCGCCGGATTTTCAACCGACTCACCCACATATGCGAAGGCCGCAAAGTGCATCACAGCATCAAACTTGTGCTCAGTAAATACGTCTCTCAACAGCGAGGCGTTTTCCAACTCACCGACGATAAGTCGCTCGCCTTGCGCCAATTCGCGATGTCCATAAATCAGATTGTCAAAAATAACGACCTCGTCGCCCGCTTTTTTCAGTTCGCGGACGGCATGCGCGCCGATATAGCCCGCGCCGCCTGTAACTAACACTTTCATTTTGATTGCTGTTTGATTTTGAACTTTCCTAAACCGTCACCCCGAACGACTTTCTACCGCTTTCAGGGAAACTTTTTGATACGCTTTGTAGTAAATCCGTGTTGTAACATCAATTTAACACATTCACTCGCGGAGGCATGAACTCATGAAAAAAGTTTTACATCGGGCATCGGAACGCGGCTTTGCCAATCACGGCTGGCTGAAAAGTTACCACAGTTTTAGTTTTTCAAGTTACTACAATCCGAACAAAATGAATTTCGGATTGCTTCGCGTCCTCAACGACGATGTGGTCGCAGGGGGCACAGGGTTCGGAACTCACTCGCATCAAGACATGGAAATCGTCTCGATTCCGCTCTTCGGCGCGCTCGCGCACAAAGACAGCACAGGGCGAAGCGAAGTGATTCGTTCAGGCGAAGTGCAGATTATGTCGGCAGGGCGCGGCATTGCGCACTCCGAGTTTAATCACTCACAAACAGACGACGCGAATTTTCTTCAAATTTGGGTTTTTCCAAAAGAAAAACGCATTGAGCCGCGCTATGAGCAGAAGTTCTTTCCGGAATCTGAGCGCAAAAACCGCTTTCAAACTATCGTTTCGCCTGATAAAGCCGACGGCGGCGTTTGGATAAACCAAGACGCATATTTCTCGCTTGGCAACTTTGACGCGGGCGAAGCCACCACCTACACGCTCAAAAGCAATGCGCACGGCGTTTATTTCTTTGTGATTGAAGGCACGGCGGAAATCGGCGGTGAAGCCTTGCAACAGCGCGATGCACTTGGGCTATGGGAAACCGAAACCGTTCACATCAAACTTCTTGAGCCTGCAAACCTCTTGGCGATTGAAGTGCCGATGAACTGAATCCAACAAGCACAGCACACACACGAGAAACGCCGACGCACTTATGTCGGCGTTTTGTATTTTCCGTTCAACCAAACTGTGATTCTAATGCCGCGCATTTTTCGCGAAGAGATTGCCGAGAAAAAATATCGACTCTTGACTGCTCGTATGCAATTTGCGCGAGGCGAACTCTCGTTTGAAGAACTCCGCGCCCACGCCGATGCCTTAATTTCAACCATCAAAAAACGACGCGACCAACAGTTTGGAAAATCGCGCCGCTATCGCTTGCACCTCTCCGCCGCCGAACTTATCGCCGACCCGCTTTGACCTCATTTCTACACTTTTTTCCTATCGCTCATGCTCAAATTTTCAGGTGCGGAAAAACGCCTTCAAACCCGTATCTTTGCGCCGTTAAATTTAACCGAATGAACGAGGCTTCGCCCTTTGCAAATACTCAACAGGCAGTCAACACTTATCCGCAAGTCGATATTATCATTCCTCATTACAACGGAACAGAAGTTCTGCTCGGCTGTCTCTCAACACTTACCCAAACAACTTATCCGAACTTTCTCATTACGATTGTGGATAACGGCTCAACTGACGATAGCCTTGCACTTGCTCAAGCCCAATACCCAACCATTCAAGTGCTTCAAACGGGGAAAAATTTAGGCTATGCGGGCGGCTGCAATTTCGGTTTTGAACGCACAAGCGGCAAGTATGTCGTTTTTCTCAACAACGACACCGAGCAAGAGCCGAACTGGCTTTCGGAACTTGTTTCAACCGCTGAACAAGATGAACGCATTGCATGCCTGCAGCCGAAACTGCTTTCCATTCAAGGGCGCAATCGCGGCGAGCGCGTTTTTGACTATGCAGGCGCGGCAGGCGGAATGATGGATAAACTCGGCTACCCTTACTGTTTGGGACGCATTTTAGACCGCGTGGAAAAAGATGACGGACAGTATGACAACCCCGTGCCGATTTTTTGGGTGTCAGGTGCGGCGATGTTTGTCCGACGAAGCGCGCTTGAGACGGTTGGATTGTTTGACGAAGATTTTTTCGCGCACATGGAAGAAATTGACTTGTGCTGGCGGCTCTGGAAGGCGGGTTTTTGGCTTTATTCTGCACCGACTTCGGTTGTTTATCACTACGGTGGTGCAACGCTTTCGCAAACCAATCCGCGAAAGGTTTATCTCAACCACCGAAATAATGTGATGATGCTAACAAAAAACGCTGATGCAATGCGCTTATATTTGGTTGTACCGTTGCGTTTAATACTTGAACTCTTATCGATGCTTTTTTATTTGAAGTCTAAACGTGCTGATGCAAGCCGCGCAACTTTTGAGGCACTGCTGTGGAACGGCAAGCACTTTTTTAATCATTTGAAAAAACGACATCGAGTCGCGAAACTTCGCCGACGCCGTGACGCTGAAATTTTCAAGATATGCAACTCTGAAACCGCTGCTGTGCTTCAAGCCATACTTGGAAGATAAACTTTATGAAAAACGCGATTAAATACATCTTTTCCATCTCACTTGCGGGCTTGTTTTTCTGGCTTGCTTTCAAAGATTTTTCACGTGAAGATTTTGAAAAATTGGGTGAGGTTTTTTCTCGAATTGATTATCGGCTCGTCTCGATTGCCTTTATTTCTCTGACCTTCAGCCATGTGCTTCGGGCGTGGCGGTGGGGCATTTTGCTCTCGACGGTCAAAGAAAAAATGAGTTTGAAAAATCTCTTTAATGCCACGATGATTGGCTATGCGGTGAATTTAGCCTTGCCGCGTGTTGGCGAAATCACCAAAGCCGTGAATTTGGCGCAACAAGAAAAAATTGACGGCAAAAAAGTGCTCGCGTCAGTCGTTATTGAGCGGATTTTAGATACCTTAATGTTTGCCTTACTTCTCGCGCTTTCCGTTTTTATTTTCCGCCGAAAAATCAATGATGCCTTTGGCGAAGTGCCTCTGGGCGGATTGAACTTATCGTTTGAACTTGCGTCATACTTAATTTTGCTCTTGTCGATTTGCGTTTTAGTTTTTTTTGCGATTGTCTCGCTTTATCCTGCTCAAATTGCGGCACGCTTCAAAGGGCTATTTCATCATCTTTCGCCGAAGTGGTCGGTTCGGCTTTCCAACGCGCTTGAGTCATTTATTGAAGGCACGGCGGCATTGAACAATCGGGCGAAATATGCTGAAATCGTTATTTCTTCAATCGTTATTTGGAGTTGTTATTTGCTCGCAGGCTTAGTGCCGATGTATGCGATTGAGTGGTCGACGACTGAAATTTTCGGCTGGGCAGAAGGCTTAACCACAATGAGCATTTCTGCTTTTGGCTCGCTCATTACGCCCGCAGGCGCGGGCACATATCAATATGCCTGCTCTAAAACGCTTGAAAAAATTTTCGATTTTAGTTTGATTGTCGCGTCCAGTTACGCGCTTCTAACTTTCGCTATTAACAACTTAACCTCTTTTATTCTCGGATTATTCAGTTTCCTTTGGCAACGCAAAGACAAACTCGTGGAACTTTCCGAAGCAAAGGCTTCGGACGATAAAGCACAGGCAACGACGAACATTAACCTCATCTGAAACCATCAATGGAGAACACCAACGGCTATACACGCAACGGAAACGGACTGCAAGACGGCGCAACCTATCGGCAACTTCAACAGGCTTTGCAAGAAAGCCAATCGCAAGATGTCGATATTTCAGGCTACCTTCGTGCTTTCTTCAAGGGCAAATGGATTATTCTGACGGTCTTTGTCGCCTCGCTTTTGATTGCAACGTTTATCGCCTATTCTCAGCCCGATGTGTATGAAAGCACAACAACGCTTATTCTGCGCAATCCTTCGTCGTCCGCTTCTGTCATTGTGAGTTTTACCTCCGACAAAGATGCCGAAGACAGAGGCAATGAAATTCAAATTCTCAAAAGCCGTACGCTTGGTGAAGAAGTCGCTTACGAGCTTGTTCAAGCCGTTTATCAGAACCCGAATACGCGCGTCGATACGCTTGCCATTATCAAAGATGAAAACGGCAACATTGCGCCAATTGACCTGATCGCCGCTCGCGTCCGCAACGGGCTCGACGTCAAACTCGCCAAAGGAAGCACTTTTATGGAGGTAAGTTTCCGCGCCCTCAATCCATATGAGGCGGCGTTGGTTTCGCGCACCGCAGTTAAGGTCTATGAAGACCGCAAGAAAAAGTCTGCCAGCAAAGCCGCAACCGCACTTCGCCTTTTCTTGCAAGAGCAATTAGAACAAAAACGCGGAAAACTTTTGGATAGCGAAGAACGCCTTCAACGTTATATGGAAGACCAGCGCGTTGTGGCGATTGGGGAAGAATCCAACCGCATGATTGCTCGCTATTCCGACGCGCTTGCCAAAGTTGATGAAGCCGAAGTGATGCTTAACGCCCTGACCGCCTCGCTCAATGCCTACAAGCAAGAAATGACCGCCCTCGAACCAAAACTCGCAAACTCCGCCGTGCAAGCCAGCACAGAAAATTACACCAAGCTCTTTCAACAAGTCATTGCGCAAAAGCAAGTCGATCGCGATAAAATTCTTTCCGACCCAAACCAAGACAACCAAAACGTTCAAAATCAACTTCGCCAATTCGACGCCGAAATTGAAGTCTATAAACAAAAACTTCAAAAGGAATTTGAGCAACAAGTCAAGGACGGCTACGCCAACATTCAATACCCCGAATACTATCAAGAAGTCGCCAAGAAAAAACTCGCTACCGAACTTGAAATCATCGGGATTCAATCGCGCCTGACAGCATATCGCAAACTTGCCGAAGAATACGACAAAGCCTTTCTGCGCACACCTGCCAAGAACATTGAATTTGCTCGCCTTCAACGCAATGCGCAAACCTACCAAGAGCTTTACAACTTGCTCGAGAAGCGTTATCAAGAAGCCCTCATTTCAGAAGAGCAAACGCCAAGCGGCATTGAGGTTGTCGATTTAGCCGTTCCCCAATATGTGCCCGTTGCGCCTAAGCGTCCTGTAACCATCATATTTGGCGTTGTGATTGGCTTGATTTTAGGGCTTGGTATCGTGCTTCTGATTCACGCGCTCGACCGAAGCATTCACACGCCCGAACAAACTGAAAAACTTGGCACGCTTCTCTCCACCATTCCTGTGATTGAAACTTTTGATGAAAATATCCGCGCCAAAGCCTCAACCAGTGTGAAGGTGATTGAAGGACCTGAATCGGAATCTCGCAAAATTGCCTCGCACTTGGTTACACACTTCGACCCAAAAAGTTCGGTTTCAGAAGCTTATCGCGCGCTGCGCACGAGTTTGCTTTTTTCGCGCGTCAGCACCGTTCAACCTGATGGAACAAAACTCGGTAGTCTTTTCGCTGTAACAAGTTCCGCACCAAAAGAGGGCAAATCAACGACGATTTCCAACCTTGCCATTACCGTTGCGCAAGGCGGTCAAAAAGTGCTTTTGATTGATTGCGACCTCCGCCGTCCTGTGCTTCATGCCGTTTTCGGATACAATAAAGAGCCGGGCATTACGAACTACCTTGTCGGACGCGCCATCGTTGATGACATCATTCGCACCTCGCCGATTCGCAACCTCGACATCATCACATCAGGCACGATTCCGCCCAATCCGTCGGAACTTATCGGTTCGCAACGCATGAAGGAATTTCTTGCCGATATGCAAACTCGCTACGACCTCATTTTGATTGATACACCGCCCGTCATTGCCGTAACAGACGCACAAATTGTCTCGACGCTCGTCGACGGCATGATTCTTGTTGTTTCTTCTGGCGTTACGCAAACCGAACTTGCCAAGCGTTCTAAAGACCTCATTTTGAAAGTCGGCGGCAAAATCGTTGGGCTGGTCTTAAACAACTTCGACATCTACAATACCTACGGCTCATACTACAAGTATTATCGCTATTACAACTACTACTACGAATCCAAAAATCCACAGCCGCTGAAGAAAACTTTCTTGGATTCGATCGTCGACCGATTCTCAAATAAACCTTCTGTTTAACTTAAACTCATTTAGCCACAATGGACGCACTCCGCTTTGCCGACCCAGAAATTTATGCCGCGATTCAGTCTGAACTGGAACGCCAAACCGACACCGTTGAACTCATCGCTTCGGAAAACTTCACCAGCCGCGCCGTGATGGAAGCCTGCGGCTCCGTCATGACCAATAAATACGCTGAAGGCTATCCGGGCAAACGCTACTACGGCGGATGTGAGTTTGTCGATATCGCTGAAAACCTCGCACGTGAGCGCGTCAAAAAACTCTTCGGTGCCACCTACGCTAACGTGCAGCCGCATTCAGGCTCAAATGCCAACATGGCGGTCTTCTTCGCCGTCCTTAAACCCGGCGATTCCATTCTCGGCTTTGACCTCTCGCACGGCGGACACCTTACGCACGGCTCACCCGTCAATTTCTCGGGCAAACTTTACAACGCCCATTTTTACGGCGTCGAAAAAGAAACAGGACGCATTGATATGAATCGCGTCGCCGACATTGCCCAAAAGGTTAAGCCGAAATTACTCATCTGCGGCGCAAGTGCCTATTCACGCGATTGGGATTTCAAAGCCTTTCGCGAAATCGCCGACCGCGTCGGGGCTTTTCTCCTTGCCGACATTGCCCACCCCGCAGGGCTTATCGCCACAGGGCTTTTGAACAACCCAATTCCTCATTGCCACTTCGTTACCTCTACGACGCATAAAACGCTTCGCGGTCCGAGAGGCGGCATCATTTTGATGGGCGAAGATTTTGAAAACCCGATGGGCATTAAAATCAAAGCCAAAAATGGCGAGCGGCTGAAACTTATGTCGGAAGTGCTCGACACCGAAGTGATGCCCGGCGTTCAAGGCGGACCGCTGATGCACGTCATTGCAGGCAAAGCCGTCGGCTTCGGCGAAAATCTTAAACCCGAATACAAAGACTATACGCTTCAAGTCAAGAAAAATGCGGCGGCGATGGCGCAAAAATTCCTCTCGCTTGGCTATAACATCATTTCGGGCGGGACAGATAATCACCTCATGCTCATCGACCTTCGCAACAAAAACGTGAGCGGCAAAGAAGCCGAACACTTGCTTCACGAAGCCGGCTTTACGACGAACAAAAACATGGTGCCGTTCGATGATAAAAGTGCTTTCGTTACCAGCGGCATTCGTCTTGGCACAGCGGCAATGACCACACGCGGCATGAAAGAAGCCGAAGCAGAGTTCGTCGCCGAATGGATTGACCGCATTATTCAAAACGCGCATGCTTCCAATATCGCCTCACTTTGTGCCACAACAAAACAAGAGGTCAAAGACTTGATGTCTAAGTTTCCGCTCTACGACTTCGTTCTTGCATAGTCTTTCTTAAATAAAGGCTCTTCGCAAAAACGGAGAGCCTTTCTTATTTTTGCCCATCTTAAAAAGCCGCGTTGTAACGACCTTCTCAAAAACCAACCAAGTTGTAAAAAATGAAACACACCAAAATCATCTGCACGCTCGGACCTTCAACCAACTCCGTTGAAAAAATCGTCGAGCTCGTTCATGCGGGCATGGACATTGCTCGCATGAACTTTTCGCATGGCATACACGCCGACCACAAAGCGCGCATTGACATGGTGCGCGAAGCCTCCAAAATCACAGGCAAACAAATCGCTATCCTGCAAGACCTTCAAGGTCCGAAAATTCGCATCGGCGATTTAGAAAAAACCGTGTTGCTCAAACAAGGCGACCGATTCACCATCACCACCAAAGAGATTCTCGGCACCTTCGACCGCGTTTCCACCTCCTACAAAGAAATCGTTAAGGATGTCCGCCCCGGCGATAGAATCTTGATGGACGATGGGCTTCTCGAGGTGCGCGTGCTTGAAAAATCGGATACTGATGTCGTTACTGAAGTTGTTATCGGCGGTTTGCTCAAATCAAAAAAAGGGTTGAACCTTCCGGGCGTGAATATGTCCGTCCCATCTCTTTCAGAGAAGGATATTCAAGACGTCTATTTCGGATTGGATAACAATGTAGATTTAATCGCGCTCTCGTTTGTGCGTTCTGCGCAGGATATTCACGACCTTCGCCAAATTATCAACCTACGCCGCAAAGACACATGGATTGTGGCTAAAATCGAGCGTCCCGAAGCGATTACCAATCTTGAACAAATCGTTGATGCCACCAACGCCGTCATGGTGGCGCGTGGCGATTTAGGCGTGGAAATGAAAACGTCCTCCGTTCCGATTCTGCAAAAACGAATCGTTCAAACCTGCAACATCAAGTATAAACCCGTCATTATTGCCACACAGATGCTTGAATCCATGACGGAAAACCCCCGCCCGACAAGAGCCGAAGCCAGCGACGTCGCCAACGCCGTTTACGATGGCACTGATGCCGTGATGCTTTCAGGCGAAACTGCCTCCGGCAAATATCCGATTGAGACGGTGCGCACCATGTCGGAAATCATCACGAATGTTGAATCGAGCGAGAATTATAGCCTGCTTGCCAAAGAGCGTTACGCGCTTGCGCATAATATCGTAGGTAGCTCGACGGTCGATTTAAGCGAAGCAATTGCTGTTTCCGCCGTCGATGTTGCCAGCACGGTTCGCGCCAAAGCCATTGTCGTTTTAAGCCACACCGGCTCGACGGCGATTAAGGTCTCTAAGCAAAAGCCGAACACGCAAATCGTTGTTATCACCGACAACGAATCCGTTCAACGACGTATGAATCTTGTCTGGGGCGTGCAAACCATCTACACTGAAACCCTGACCTCTACCGACGAAAGTTTCAAAGCCATTGAACAACGCCTGATTGAACATGGTCTTGTTCAACGCGACGATGTGCTCGTCTATACGATGGGCATTCCCATTTTGAAGCACGGCACCACCGACACCATTAAGGTGAGCAAAGTCGGAGCGTAACATTTCGCTGAGAGTAGCGCGTGCGGTCGTTTGTCGTTCCGAACACCGCGAGAAATCCAAGCGAGTTGAGAATTAAGAATGAAGAATTGCTTGCTTCCCGCTACTCATTACTCGTTATTCATTACTCATTAGTTGAGTGAGGAATCTATCATCGGTTGGAATTAAAGTAAAGGGAGAGGCTCCGCTGTTGGTAGGCACAGCGGAGCGTAGTTACATGAAACTTCTCTCTTAGGCGTCGACGGGCTTCGGTGCGCGTTCTTTGACCTTTGCTGCCGCTTTGCCCGTGCGTTCGCGCAGATAGAAGAGTTTTGCACGGCGCACTTTGCCTTCTTTGACTACTTCAATTTTTGCGATGCTCGGCGAGTGAATCGGAAACACACGCTCAACACCGACACCGTTGGAGATTTTACGAACCGTAATCGTCTCCGACATTCCCGATCCTCTGCGGTTAATGACAATGCCTTGATATTGCTGGATACGCTCTTTATCGCCTTCCACCACGCGCACGTGGATATTCACCGTATCCGACGCTCGAAACGCGGGAATATCCGTTCTCTTGAATCCCGCTTCCACTAATTGAATTTTGTCCATGACTCTGTTTCAGTTAAAAGTTAAACTTGTTGTTCTAAAAATTTTTGAATTATCACTTTGCGTCGTCTTCGCCTTTCAGCAAATCGGGTCGCCGTTGTTTCGTGCGTGCTACAGCGTTTTGCACTTGCCAGTCGCGGATTTTTTCGTGATGTCCTGAAAGAAGAATCTCAGGCACTTTCATTCCGCGAAAGTCGGCGGGGCGCGTGTAGTGAGCGCAGTCGAGCATTCCCGTTTGGAACGAATCGAGCAAGGCGGATTCGGAATCGTTCATCGCGTTTGGAATGAGTCGCACGAGGCTATCAATCAGCACCAATGCGGGCAATTCGCCACCCGAAAGCACATAGTCTCCGATTGAAATTTCTTTTGTTACCAACGTTTCTCGCACGCGCTCATCAACACCCTTGTAATGACCACACAAGAGTATCAAATTTTTTTTCAAAGAACATTCGTTGGCAAGGCGTTGCGTTAATGTTTCGCCGTCAGGCGTTAGAAAAATCACGTCGTCATACTCGCGCTCTCGCTTCAACTTTTCTACGCACGCGAAAATTGGCTCAGGTTTCATAATCATTCCCGCGCCGCCGCCGAAGGGTGCATCGTCGACTTGCTTGTATCGCCCCAATCCGTAATCGTGCAGGTTGTGGACTTCGATTTCCACCAAGCTTTTTTCTTTCGCAATCCTCACGATTCCGTGCTCGAGCGGGCTTTTGAGGTATTGCGGCATAACGGTCAAAATATCAATGCGCATCAGAGAAACTCTTCGTATCGTTTGACCTTCACATAGCCGTTGGTCAGGTTGACTTCTTCAATGAACTCGGCAATGGCAGGCATCAAAATCTTTTTTCCATCATTTAGCGAAATTTCATACACATCATTTGACGGCACTTTTAACACATTCGTGAGTTTGCCAATTTCGTAGTCGTTTGACATCACACGAAGCCCAATAATCTCGTGGATATAAGCCACATCGCCTTTGAGTTTTGGCAAGTCCGATTCCGCAACAAAGAGGCTCTTGCCGACGAGCGTTTTTGCTTGTTCAGGCGTCTCGATTCCAGCAAAGCGATAAGTTGCGCTATCGGGCGCGACTGAAACGGATTTGACCTTGATTTCAACTGCTGTATCAGGTGCGTTTCCAATCCAGAGCGTTTTGCGTGTTTTAAGGCGTTCAGGGAAGTCGGTTTCGAGCGAGACCTTGACTTCCCCTTTCAAGCCTTTGATTTTCACGATTCGCCCGATTTCAAAGCGTCGCATTGAACCAAGTTAGGAAGCACATCAAGAAGCGGATTCCGCTTTCTTGGCTTCAGCTTCTTTCTTGGCTTTGCGGCGGCGGGCTTTGCGCGCCAAGTTGCGCGTTACGCGGGCGTTGCGGTTTTCTTGCCACTTTTGCATTTCCGCGTTGATTTCGTCCTCGCTTTTGCCTTTCTTTTTGAGGTAAAGGCGGTGAAGCAATCCCGTGCCGCGAATGACGCTACGTGCGGTGTCGGTCGGTTGTGCGCCGACGCCGAGCCAATACGCAACCCGGTCTTCTTTGAGTTCGACCTTGTGCGGACGTGCTTTCGGAGCATATTGTCCAAGCACTTCTAAAAACGCGCCGTCGCGTCGTGCGCGTGCGTCCGTCGCCACAATTTGATAAATCGGCAGTTTCTTTCTGCCTGTGCGTCTCAATCTAATCTTAACCAATTCGGTATCTGGTTTATGTTGAAAGTAAGTTGTGTTGTTTGAAAACTCATCACTTCGCGAAGTCGCCTATCGCCGCGCCGCCAGTCGTTCAATCGGAATGTTATCGGCGGTGATGCGCCGCCCTGCTTTATCAAGTTTCGTGAGCGACTTCATCATTTTTTTCATTTCGGCAAATTGCTTCAGCAGGCTATTGACTTCTTGAACGCTCGTGCCGCTTCCTTTGGCGATTCTTGCGCGACGGCTTCCGTTGATGACATCGGGATTGCGCCGCTCTTCTTTCGTCATGGAGGAAATGATTGCCTCGACGCGCTTCATTTCTTTCTCGTTGATTTGGTCCGCAGGAATCATTTTGCTCATTCCCGGTATCATGGAGACGAGGCTTTGAAGCGAGCCCATTTTTTTTATCTCTTGAATTTGGGCGTAGAAGTCGTTGAGGTCAAATTCGTTCTGAAGAAGTTTCTTTTGAAGTTCTTCGGACTTTTTGAGGTCTAAGCGTTCCTGTGCACGCTCGACGAAACTGACGATGTCGCCCATTCCGAGAATGCGTTGCGCCATGCGGTCGGGGTAAAAAATATCGAGGTCGTCGACTTTTTCGCCGCTACTGACGAACTTAATGGGCTTATTGACAACGGTTTTAATCGAGAGTGCCGCGCCGCCGCGAGTGTCGCCGTCCATTTTCGTAAGCACCACGCCGTCGAAGTCCAATCGCTCGTTGAAGGTCTTGGCAGTATTGACGGCTTCTTGCCCGATCATTGCATCAACCACGAACAAAATTTCTTCGGGGTTGAACATCTTTTTGAGCGTTTCCGCCTCCTGCATCATTTCTTCGTCAATCTGCAAGCGTCCGGCGGTGTCGATGATGGCAATATCGCGTGCGTTTTGCTTTGCGTATTCAATGCCTTGCTTGGCGGTTTTAATCGCGTCTTTCTCTTCAATCGCGAAAACAGGGACTTCGATTTGTGCGCCAAGCGTTTTGAGTTGGTCGATAGCAGCGGGGCGATAGACGTCTGCCGCAATCAGCAAGGGATTGCGTCCGCGCTTTTTGAGATGGAGTGCAAGTTTTGCCACAAAGGTTGTTTTCCCCGCGCCTTGCAAGCCCGCCACCATAATGACCGCCGGAATGCGATTGGTTTTGAGGTTCAAGTCGACTTGCTCGCCGCCCATCATTTCTTTGAGTTCATCGAAGACGATTTTCACAATCATCTGCGAGGGCGAAACGCTCTTGATGACCTCTGCGCCGAGCGCTTTTTTGCGAACTTGCTCAATGAAGTTTTTGGTAACGGCGTAATTCACGTCGGCATCCAAGAGTGCGCGCTTAATATCGCGCAACGCATTGCCGACATTGACTTCATTGATTCGCGCTTGTCCCGAAAGTTTCTTTAAGGCGGAATCGAGTTTATCGCTGAGTGATTCAAACATAATAATTCACGAAAATCGACATTCATCAAGGTTTAATCGCAGAGGCATTTGAGCCTGAACGCTACTTTGAACCATCATAAAAATTTCTTGAATTTCTTGAAAATTTCTTGATTTTGGCTCAAAATCTTAAACAAGGGCGGCAAAGATAAGAAAAGATGCGTTGTGCGCAAAACAAAATTGAAATAGAACACCGATAAGACGGATTGTGCGGAATACACACAGATACTGCTCGCTGTGGATTCTTCGTTTCTCACACCTCACTCCTCGCTTCTCATTATTCAAATCTTCCCGCTTTGTTGTAACTTTGTGCTTTCAATTTATTAAGAACACCACATGTGGAAACTCGCTCAAGCTTATTCAGCGTCGTTTGAAGAGAAACTCAAAGGGATTACGTTTTCGATGCAAGATTTTCTCTTCTTTTCGTTACGCGCGTTTCGTGCGATTGGTGCAAGCAAACGCTATTGGCGCGATGTGCTCGACCAAGCCTACATTTGCGGCACGGAGTCGCTTCCGATTTTGCTGGTGAGCGCGCTCTCGATTGGCTCTTTGATTGTGATTGAAGTCGGTCATCAACTTGCGGAGTTTGGCGCGAAAACCATGACCGGTCGGAGCGTTGCGCTTTCGGTGGTGCGCGAAATTAGCCCATTAGTTGCTGGCTTAATGCTTGCCGCACGAATTGGCGCACGCAATAGTTCTGAACTCGGCGCAATGCAAATTTCCGAACAAATTGACGCGCTTCGTGCCTTCGGCACCGACCCGATTGCCAAGCTCGTTGTGCCGCGCCTTGTCGCCTCGTTTCTAATGTTCATTCCGCTCATTGCTCTTTGCGACCTTGTCGGGCTGATTAGCGGCGCATACCTTGCCGAGTGGGATTTGCATTTGGACAGAGGAATTTACTGGAACTCTGTTATTGATATTCTCCGACCGATGGATTGGTTGGTTGGTTTTTCAAAGCCGCCAGTTTTCGCGATTGGCATATCGTTGATTAGCTGTTACACAGGGTTCAGCACGACGGGCGGAACAGCAGGCGTTGGTAAAAGCACCATTAAAGGCATCGTCTATTCTTCCGCCTTTGTTTTAGTGATGAATTTTTATCTCTCTAAGGTCATTTTGGATTTAATGCGTGGTTAATCGAACGCTTTGAATCGAACGCTTTCAATATGATTGAACTTCGCAATGTCTCCCTTCGCTACGGCGCACGCGAGATTCTGAAAAATGTCTCGCTCACGATTGAGGATAAAAAAGTCAAAGCGATTTTAGGACCGTCAGGCGTGGGTAAAAGCACGATTATCAAACTCATGCTGGGATTGATTAAACCGACGTCGGGACAAGTCTTGGTCGATGATGTCGATATTACACATTTCAGCGAGGTCGAATTATTTCCGATTCGTCAGAAGATGGGTATCGTTTTTCAAGGCAATGCACTCTTCGACTCTATGACGATTACGGAAAATATGAGCTTCTTTTTGCGCGAGAACTTGAACCTGCCCGAAAACGAAATCGTTGCGCGCGTTCAGGAACAGATGAAGTTTGCAGGATTAGAGGGGTTTGAAAACAATCTTCCCGATAGTTTATCAGGCGGCATGAGAAAACGCGTGGCGATTGGTCGTGCTTTAATTTTCCATCCTTCTATGATTCTCTTCGACGAGCCGACTGCAGGGCTTGACCCTGTCAGTTCAAAAAAAATTTTGGATTTAATCAAACGCCTGCAAAGCGAAATCGGGCTGGGCGCAGTGATTGTTACGCATATTTTAAGCGACGTTTTCGCCGTCGCCGATTCCGTCGCCGTTCTTTATCAAGGCGGAATTATCTTTAACGATGTGCCTCAAAAACTTTACGACTCAACACATTCATTTATCACTTCATTTTTATCTAACCCAGAGGATTAACTCACACGCATCAATGTCATCTTCACGCGGAAATCTTCGATGGAGCGACCTTCGCACAGGGCTTATCTTCATTATCGGGCTGATTGTGGCGGGCGTTCTGCTTCTTATTGTTGGCAAAAACAGCCCCGTCATCAACAAGTTCATTGACCTTAAAATTTTCGTTCAAGACATCGAGGGACTTGCCGAAAACAACTTCGTGGCAATTTCAGGCAAGAAGGTCGGAACGGTTCAAGCCATGACGATTAAAGAGCGCAACGATACGATTGGCGTGGAGGTGGTCATGAGCGTACGTGCCGAGTTTCAGAAGGTCATCACCAAAGATTCAAAAGCCAAAATTAAACCGCTTGGCGTTTTGGGCGATAAATACGTCGACATCACGCTTGGCAGCGGCGAATATGTTTCTGACGGCGACTTCTTACTCGTTGAGAAAGATTTAGGACTTGCCGACATTACCACAGAGGGCGTTAAACTCATTCGCAGTTTGAATGAAGTGATGGAAAAAATCAATCGCGGGGAAGGCACGCTCGGCAAACTCATCACGTCGTCGGAACTCGTCGATAAACTCACGCGCACGGCTGAAAATTTAGAGCGCGTTTCTGAATCGCTTTCTTCCAATCGCGGCTTAGCGGGGCGTTTGATGAACGATTCTGAACTTGCGAATCGTTTTACGGGAATTGTAAAAGATTTGGAGTCGATTACGGCATCGCTTCGCGACGGCAAAGGCTCAATGGGCAAACTTTTGGTTGATGAATCGTTCTACAACAACTTGAACGCGACGACAAAACGCCTTGATTCGCTCATCTTGGGCTTGCAAAATCCATCAGGCACACTTGGCAAATTAACGACGGATTCTCTGCTCTATCACAACTTGAATCGCTCTTCGATTGCGCTTGATTCGCTCTTGCGCGACTTAAAAGCAAATCCAAATCGATACATCAACGTGCGCATGTTCTAATCTCTGAGTGTTTCAAGGTCTGCATGCCCACATGCATTGCAGACCTTTCACACTGGCTTGACTTACTTTTTGTAGACGATTTTGCGAATCGTGTCGAACTGCAAGTAAGGATACTCACGTTGCACGTATTCAATGGCATCGGCGGCAGAAAGCCGTTGCTCGCGCGCGCCTTTGAAGATTTGTCGAATGTGATAATCGCGAAGTTGCTTTTCGTCGAGCAACCGGTGGGCACGCAGTTTTGAGAGAATTTCGTCAGGAACGAATTCACGGATTGGGTTTCGCATCTTTTTCTCTGGTTAGGTTTCAGTTGATAATGATTGTTAAAGAATTGGCGCAAGTATGACTGTTCGCCACTAATGTTCAAAGCATTATCACTTATTTGATGCGATGTTCTCCGATTTTGGTTGGATTTCTATGATTTTAATGAGGTGAATATAGAACAGCTGATTTATATTTGCAACTCTTTTTGAAAAAAACAAGACCACATTTTTTGACAGCATCAATGACCAAAAAAAACCTCGAGCTACTTTTTCGGAGTTTTGAACAAAAGCGCATTGCCGTTATCGGCGATGTGATGTTAGACAAATACATCTTCGGCAAAGTCGAGCGCGTTTCGCCCGAAGCCCCTGTTCCCGTGATTGATGTCTCGTCTCAAAGCTATCGGCTGGGAGGCGCGGCAAATGTCGCAACAAACCTTCGTTCGCTCGGTGCCACCGCATTGCTCTTCGGCGTGATTGGCGACGACGACGACGGCGCAATTCTTGCCTCGCAATTAAACAAAGAATTTCTTTCTGCTGATTTTCTCGTTACCGAACACACGCGACCAACGACTGCCAAAACCCGCGTCATCGCCCAAAACCATCACATCGTTCGCATTGACTCCGAAACCCGCAAGCCCATTTCAAGCACGACGGAACGCACCATTCTGACACTTCTTTCC
This sequence comes from Candidatus Thermochlorobacteriaceae bacterium, assembly GCA_029263855.1. GTDB lineage: Bacteria > Bacteroidota > Chlorobiia > Chlorobiales > Thermochlorobacteraceae > JANWWM01. The sequence goes on from JAJUFC010000005.1 coordinate 170,174, forward strand.
GAACATCTTCACACACTTGACGCGATTATTTTTGAAGATTACAATAAAGGCGTGCTGACCGCGTCGCTCATCAAAAAAATTATCGCTCTTGCGAAAAAGCGCGACGTGCCCGTTACGGTCGACCCTAAGAAAGACAACTTCTTTGAATACAAACACGCAACCGTTTTTAAGCCTAACCTCAAAGAAATTTCCGATGCGTTTGGGCGCAAATTCACCAATAGCGACAGCGATGCCACGCTCGCCTGCCAGATGCTTCAAAAGAAAGTCAAAGCCCAAAATATCGTCCTAACACGAAGCGAAAAAGGTATGACGGTTTTCAATGGAACAGCAGAGCATATTCCCTCAATGGCGTTGGAAGTGGCTGATGTTTCAGGAGCAGGCGATACGGTAATTGCAACGCTGACCCTTGCGATTGCATCGGGATTAGATGTAACGACGGCATCAAAAGTCGCAAACCTTGCCGCAGGCATCGTCTGTGCTGAAGTCGGCGCGGTAGCGGTTGATAAGCAAAAACTTCTTTCCGCCTGCACACGCTATTTCAATTCCGCACCTACTTCTTGATTTTGAAATTGAAGGGAATGACGATAGCACCCGCCACAGTTTTTCCGCCCGAAATTTTCGCAGGTTTGAATTCTGTATCTTCGGTCAGAACGCGCATGACTTCGGCATCGAGAATCGGATTGATGCTTTTGAGGAAGTTAACCTTCACGATATTGCCTTGCTTGTCGACGAAAACCTGAGCAACGGCTTTTCCTTCCACGCCGGCTTTCAGGGCGAGGTCGGGATACTTAATGTTTTTGTAAATCTGCTCAACGCCGCCTACAATATCCACATTGCTCTCGAGCGTTGCCACTTGCTCAATGTCGTCTGCATTGAGATTTTCTTCGGTGAGGTTAATGAGTTCTTCCGTTCCTTTATCGTCCTCATCATCTTCGCTTTTGAGTTGAGCGACGATTTCTTTTCGCAGTTCTGGCGTTTTCTCGACGGCAACCACTTCAACAGACTCTTTTTTCTTGACGACAGGTACCGTCTTCTTCACAGCAGTAGAGGTAGATTTCTTCGTTTCGGCAACCACGACATTCTCTTCTGTTTCTCCCGTGCCCAACTTCACATCAATTCGAGTGATTGAATTGGCAGCCACCACCAAGTCAGAACTCCACGCGCTGTAGCCACGCTTGTATGTTCTAATTTTGTAATTTTCAGATGGAACATTCAGGAAGGTATAATAACCTTGTGCATTCGACACTGCCGCTTGTGTAACGCTCGAACAAGTAATGTAAATGGTTGCACCTGCTACGGGTTTTCCCGAACTATCCAACACGCGCCCCATTAAACGACCTTGTTGCCCGAGTGCTTCCGCTTTGAATACCACACAAAGCGCAATCGCTGTTAGTGCCATGCACAACAGCCGTGTTGATGGATATAAATTTCTCATTGTCCGACAAACTTAAATGTTGCAGTGAATCTCAATCGCGATTTAGAATGTGCTTCACTGAAATTTGTGAGAAATTATCTTTCGCTTGTCAGATTTGCAAGTGTTTTTGCTTTTGGAAACAGATTTAAGGCTTCTTTGAGAACAGGGTCTTCCAAGATTAAAATTGAGGTTTGCGCCTTATAGCCCCAGATTTGCCGAGCCAATGTGGCTTTGACCATGTTTTTGAAATAGCGTTCGTCTTGCTTGTAGTCGCGCTCGTTGTAGGGCACGTCCTTTTTTGCCGCGAGTGCGATAAGGGACTGCATCATGGATTCCGAGACGACGAAGTTTTTTCGGAAGTCTTCCACTTTTTCGTAAGTCTGTTTGAGCGATTTGTTTTGGTCGAGATAGGCTAATGCAAATTCATCGAAGAGTTGCTTGGAGAGCATTTGGCGGTAGTAGCGCGTGAGCGTATCGTTCCAGCAGAAGTAATCGGGAATAATGCCGCCGCCGCCCAGCACCACGCGCCCAAGCGGGGTTCGAAAGACTTCGTGAGTTGAATCACGCTCGACAAACGAGGCGGCTTCAACCGGCTTTCGGGTTAGGCTCCACACTTTTTTGGCTTCGCTCTCGAAGAAATGTTCGTCTTTATCGCGCTCGGAAAGTTCGTTGTAGTATTCTTCTCTGCCGCGTTTTCCGCTTGCATACTTGCGCTGAATGAGCCGCCCCGACGGCGTGTAATACTTTGAAATCGTTACACGAATCGCCGATGAATCGGCTAACTCGAACTGCCGTTGCACGAGTCCTTTTCCAAACGAGGTCTCGCCAACGATAAGCGCGCGGTCATAATCTTGCAACGCCCCTGCTACAATTTCCGAAGCCGACGCACTCCCGCGATTGATGAGAACAACGACCGATTCATTTTCAAACATATCATTCGGCTTCGAGAAGAAATCTTCGTCTTTGACATGCGCGCCGCGCGTGTAGACGAGTTTCTTCATTCCGCCGATAAATTCGTCCGCGATTTTAATCGCTTGGTCTAAATAGCCGCCCGGATTTCCGCGTAAATCAAGGACAAGTTGCGTCATGCCTTGCGCTTTGAGCGACTTCATGGCGTCCATGAACTCGTCGTAGGTGGTTTGCACAAAGCGTTCTAGTTTGATGTAACCCGTTTTCTCGTCGAGCATCATGACTGCGCCCACGCTGTATGTGGGAATTTTGTCGCGCGTGATGGTGAATACGAGGGGCTGAGGCTCGCCTTGACGAAGAATTTTAATAGTAACTTTTGTGCCTTTTGTTCCCCGCAATTTTCGGAACACGTCTTCTCGCGTAATTCCGACGGCGGTGGAGTCGTCAATCGTGATGATTCGGTCGCCCGATTGAACGCCGATTTTTTCGCTCGGTCCGCCCGCAATTGGTGTTACGACGACGAGCGTATCGGCGATGATGTCGAACTCTACGCCAATGCCTTCAAAGTTACCTTGAAATTCCTCTTTGGATTTACGCACTTGTGCGGGTGTCATATAAACGGAATGTGGGTCTAATTGCTCTAACATTCCTTTAATCGCATTTTCCGAAAGTTGTGCGTCGTCGACGTTATCGACGTAATTTTTCTTCACAATCGATACCGCTTGCCCGACTTTCGCCGCCGAATCCATGCCGCCGAACTGCAATTTACTTCCGACGATAAGCCCGAAAACGATTGCGCCGCCAATCAGTAAAATTCCTACAACGACTCTCATGCGTGATTGAATTGGAGTTAAACCGTGTGAAAGAATCTACATGGATTTCGCCAAAAAAAACAAGGCATCCCGAACGGTTTTTCGGAACGCCTGCCTTAAACAGAAACAAACAATGAAAACAACTCTTTACTTCTTGTCGCTGAGCGTTTTGGTCAATTGCTCGTCAAGAAGCGCGCTGAAATTATCGTCGAAGATGTTTGACAAATCCACTTCGACTTCTTCGGAGGCGATAACTTCCAAGAGTTTGGCTTTGGCTTGCTTGGAGTAAATGCGAATAGTTCCGGGCGGAATCGAGGCTTTGAAAATAATTTCAAGCAGATACTTTTCGTTGAGGCTAATGAGGTAAATGCTTCGCGATTCGCCTTCGTGAAACAGCACTTCAAACGATGCCTTCTCACCGATTTGCTTTGCCATTTCGGCAGTGGCAACAAAGTTTGACGCGGCAAGCACGCTGAAAATTTCGAGGTCTCGGTCTAACAAGCCACCATACTTCGCCAAAATTTGCCCTGTCATATCGCCGAGAATGACTGCCGAAGAGCCTGTTTTCGCCGCAAATTCTTTCAAAACTTTTTCAGCCGTGCCGATTTGGGTTTCGGTCAGAACGACTTTTCTAAATTCATCTTTTCCCGTAACGCTCATGTTGAATTAGGTTTTAGGACTTAAAGTTGTTTTTGTATTTCGGGAACAAATTTCGAGACTTGGTATCGGATGTTTCCGAGCATGACGCTTTGGTCGGCGATAACCGTCAAGATGATGTTTCCATCAGGGAAAATTTTCGACAAGATAATTCCGTTTTCATATTCAACCATGCTTTGCTCAACTTTTCCCACATTAAGTTCGTTGCCGATGCTTTCAGAGCTATGCAATCCACCGATGACGATTGCGCCGACGGTTTCCATATCGACCTTGCCATTGCGCGTTTTTTGTTCAATAACAAATCCGTCTCGTCCAATAAGTGCAACGGCTTTTACACCATCTACTTTCACAAGATTGCCGAGCAAATCCGATATTTCGGGCATAAAAGGTTGATTTATTAAATTGAAGCCTAGAGTTGGTCGCAGAAATGACGCTTCAGATTGCTTGCGAAAATATATCGCATTGAGGTAAATTTGCAAAACAGCGTGGCTTTTAATTTTTTGTTGCATAATGCTTATGGCTTTCGCATCAGCGTTCTTACGCTTTTTAACCCTTCGGAATCGCGCGCGAAGTTTTCGCCACCTGAAGAAAATCATCTGCTTTCTTTTCAGCCTGCTCTATGCGGTTTTTTCACGGGCTCAAGTTTTTCATGACCAATTTCCGATAAAGAACCTCTCTGAATTTTCTGTTCAATCCTTCGCCCTCATTGACTCGGCGGGCGTAATTTGGAAAGACCTTCGCAACGACATTTTGCTTGACACAAGCCTTCTTTCGCGCGCTGAAATTGAGACGATTTTGCGCGTTTCTTCCTCTCTTGACGCCGCGCTCAACGCTTGCTTAAAGCGCGAACGCGAGCGCGTCCAACAAGAAGCGCAAACGTTCAACGACGCGATGAAGCAACGCTCTCCCGCCGCGCAAGATTCAGCGTTATCGCAGGCGCGCTCCGTTTTTTTCAAAAGACAGCGCGCCCTCGCCGACACGATACTTTGGAGCCAAGACTCTCTTTCAAGAGCCATTGAAACGTTCTTCCTCAGCGCTTCTGACCGACGAACGTCTTCTGCAACGCCCGACTACAAAAGTCTCTTGGAGCAGTTCTCGAACGTTCAACGTTCTCCTCATTCTTTTGACGCGGGGTTTTCCTATCAAAGCCAATCCGTTTGGCGCGGCATTGACCAAAACGACGGGAAAGGCGCTTATTCGCTCGTGGCGACCTATCGCCATCAAATTGGCGCGTTCGTTTTGGCTCAAGCGTTGGGAATGCAAGGTCGCTCGCCATTCATTGACCAATTTTCATTAGGCGTTGGCTTCGAGCGCGAGCTTTTCGATGATTTCATCGCTTCGCTTTCCTACACTCGCTATTTTTACAGCGATTCTAGCATTCAAGTTCGGTCGAGCATCAATAGCGACGTGGGGTTAAGGTTCTCATATTCATTGCCTTGGATGACGTCGTCGACAACGTTCATCTGGGCAATCGGCGACGCGCAAAACGATTTCATTTGCTCTTGGGAGTTGTCTCAACCTTTTGCGTTTCAAAACTTTTTGGGCGGCGACCTGCTTCTTGTTCCAAGTGTGAGCGCGGAATACGGCACGGTCTCGTCGGTGAGAGCGGTCGCGCGACGCTTGCGAAACGGGCGAATCGTCCGAAATGTCTCGGAATCGTCGCCTTTTGTTTTGACGAACTACAACGTTTCGCTGTCGGCGATTTACGCTTTTGGCGCGCTCTCTTTTATCCCCGAACTCATTTACGCCATCCCCATCAACGTCCCAAGCCTCTCCATCACGAGAATGAATTTGACTCCTTCTGGTTCAGTGACGAACGTGTTTAATCAACAAGCGTCGGCGTTTTTTTATTTCTCGACGAGTTTATACCTCTCGCTTTGAGCGCGCTATGGGTTTTGCCTCAAATACTTTCGAATGAGCGAGAGTTTTTTCAAGTTTCGCATCATAATGTTTCTTTTCCCTTGCTTCAAAGAGGGTTTTCTTCTCGGATTGATTCTCGCGGGCAAATCTTTCAATCCTTTTTTGGTTTCCGATTGAAGCGTCTCGATGCGGTTTCCCGAAATGCGACGTTCGGCGGCGGACAGAGTTCGTCTTGCGAACTTGCCCGCTCTGTTGATTGACACGCTTTCGTTGATGCCGACGGATTCGATTTGATTTGTTTTTTGGTTGATGAAATCGGCGACGTCGGTTTGTCGACTGCTTGCGACGATGGCGAGCGCGGTTTCTTCATCGCTCACGTCGAACGTTCCTTCCGTGCCTTTGATTGAAGCGACCGCCGTCGTTGATTTGAAGCGAAACGGCTCGTTGCCGCTCTTTTTGACGGCGAAGGCGATTTTGCCGAAATCCACTTGCAGTTCGCGTTTGTCGAGTGTCGCGTCGCGCCACTGACCTCGAATTTCGACTTCTGAATTCGCTTCGATTCGAATCACGCTTCCGTCATCGAAACGAAGCAAACATGAGGAGACTCTGCCCGTGCGCAGTCGGGTTTTGGACGCGAGACTGAATCCCCTTTCCGCCTTTTCCCAGTTGGCGTTCACGCCGCCAATTTCCACCATGCCAACGACGCGAAGCACGACGGCGATTCCATCGTCTCCTTCGCCGCGCTCTGATTGCGAGAACGCCTGAACCCCTGAAACGACAAGCAATAAGCCTAAGAGCATAACGCGCATATCTGAATGCGAATAGTTTTTTGGTTTGGATTAAATGCCCGATTATGACAATTTACATCATCAAAAGGCTTAACCCTTCACGGAAAAATATCGGGTTTATCGGATTTATTTCTATTTTCGCTCGCTCTCATTTCAAAATCACAAACCACAACGACAATGAAAACGCCCTTTTGCGCGCTTACGCTCGCTCTTTTGCTTGGCTCCTGCGGACCGAGCGCCGAACAAACCAAACTTTTGAACGACCTCAAAGCAACGGTCGATCAACTTGCTTCACAAGACAAGGCTTTTCACGAAACGGAATTTTTAATGGAAAAAACGCATGCCGATATGGAGCAAAAACACAACGACCTTAAAGCCAAAGGCGTTGAGATACCTGCTCACGACTCCATCATCGCCGTTCATCGAAAACTCGTTAAAGAGCACGAGGCGATGCACGAAGACCACAAGAAAACGATTGCCGATTACCAAGCCAAAGCGCAATCGTTCGCCAAACAGATGCCTTCGGTAGAAGTTTTGAGGCAAACCTATGCTTCAGCAATGAGCGAATTGGACAACCTCTCAAGAGATTATGACAAGATGAAGGCTGACCACGAGCAAATGCGCAAAGACCACGCGCAAATGGAAGCCGACCACGCCGCGCTCTCGACAAAATCCGACAAGAAAAAGAAGTAGCCTTTTCAATGCCAAGAAAAGCCTCGTTCAACGATTTGGTTACTTCAATCAGCAAGGGCAAAATTGAGCCTGTGTATTTTTTTTACGGCAAAGAAGATTTCCTGATTGAAGAATTGATTGAACTGCTCCGCGCCAAAGTCTTTCGCACAAAAGAAGAAGCACGGGAGAATTTCACGGTGCTTTTTGGCGGCACGGGCGCGGAGAAATCTATCTCACTTGGCGACATTCTTTCCGCCGCTTCCGCCTACGGAATGTTCGCTGAACAAAAAATGATTGTCGTGCGTGAGTTCGACAAAGTTCAAAAGCCGAAAAAAGATTTTCAGAAATCCACTTACAACGCCCTCGCCGAGTATCTCAAAAATCCGCTTGAAACCACCGTGCTGGTGCTTTGCGCAGGCGAACTCGATAAAAAAGACCTTGCCAAAGAGCCGCTCTCACTGTTGGATTCTGTCGGATACGAATTTCCCGCAATGCGCGACATTTCAGGCTTCGCCGACGATTACGCCAAACGCTTAGGCTGGCGACTGACGCCCGAAGCCTTGCGGCTCTTGGTAATGTATGCGGGTAGTTCCGCTCGCGATATTGGTAACGAACTTCAAAAGCTCACGCTTTATGCAGGCAATCGCGAAGACAAAACATTAACGGAAAAAGACATCTCGGAAGTGGTCGGCATTTCGCGCGAGTATAATGTCTTTGAACTTCAAAAAGCAATATGTAGCCGCGACCTTCGGCAGTCTTCAGGCATTGCACTTAAAATTTTAGAGAAGGAAGAGCCTGTTTCCATCGTCAATACTTTGACGGTGTTTTTTACGCGGCTTTGGAAGTTGCACTCGCAGGTTCTACAGCGGATGTCGGAGCAAGATGCGGCGAAGGAACTTGGTATGTTCGGCGGACAAGCCTACTTTTTGCGCGACTATAAACAATACGCGATGCAATTTACGCCGTCTCAAATTGAACGAGCCTTGACGGCGTTAAGCGATGCTGACCAAACGCTTAAAGGCATAAAGCCGCCAATTGAGCGTCCGCTCCTAATGCTCAAATTGATTCGCGAAATTTTGTCGTGAATGTTATTTTGCTTCGCTGTTTCTCTTTGCGTTTTCATCAAATCAAAATCGCAAATGTCGCTCATTAGCCTTGTCAAACACATTCTTTGCCCCATTGATTTTTCAGAAAAATCGCTTCAAGTTATCGATCATGCCTTGCGTCTTTCTGATGTCTTCGGCGCGAGAATTTCAGTGTTGAACGTCGTCGATGATTCTTCGCCTGAATATGCCTCGTATCGTCGCAGTGAAAAGGATATGCAGATGCTTCGTCGCACGCTTGAACAAGATTCACAGAATCGGATGAAGTTGCATATCGAGCCGCGCTTGCGCAGTTTTCCTGATTCCAAAATGATTACACTATTTGGCAAACCATCCGATATGATTGTCAAAGTTGCCAAAGAACAGCGCGCCAATTTGATTATGATGGCAACCCGCTCGCTCGGCTTAACAGGTCAGTTCATTTTGGGAAGCACCACCTATAAAATTCTTCGAACCGCGCCTTGCCCGCTGATGGTTTTTTCAAAACCCGAAATGAAGTTTCGCGCACTTCGCATTTTGTTCCCAACCGACTTTTCCGAAATTTCTCAACTCTCGCTTCCCTACCTTTTCAAATTAGCCAACGATTATGGTGCTGATATTCACATTGTTCATTATCGCCAGATGCACAACGCCATCTCCAAAGACCCGACGCGCCACCTTGAGCTCATTAAGCGTAGTGCTATCTCGAACCGCATTCCCGCGAATCGTATTTCTATCAATGACGACATCAAAGGCATCACACCCGGCGCGGCGATTCTCAAATACGCCAAAGAAAACGCGATCGACCTGACGATTCTTTCCGCTCACGGCGCATCGGGCTACAAACAATTTTTTCTCGGTGCGACCGCCGTCGAAGTTTCCAGCAAGAGCGAAGTGCCTGTGCTGCTCATTCGCAAAATGGAGTTCTAATCCCTCTTTTCCATGTCGCTTTCTTGCGACAGCATTCCTCATAAGTGTTTGCTTTCTCCGACACCTCCCCAACGCATTTCATTTTTTTGAGCAATTCCGCAAAGAATGCATTTGGCACGCTTTTGGAATTCAATCTCAGTAGAGTTGTAGCACTTATGCTCGCTCGTTTCTACAAACAATTTAATTTGATAACATCTATGAAAAACATCTTCACCTCACTTGCGCTTGTTTTGCTTCTCTCGCTTTCAGCCGTCGCACAAGAAGCCTCGTCAGAACAATCATCCGCCTCGAGTAGTAATCTTGTTTTCTTAAAGTCAGGCGATTTGGTCTTTGGAGGTCGTGTCGCGCTGGGCGGCGTGGCAGGCGCGTCGTTTGGATTTGCCGCAAACGCCGAATATGGCTTTCAAGACAACATCGGCATCGGCGGCTTCTTTGGTTATTCTGGTTATAAAGAAGATCTTGGTTCTTTTGAAGCGTCTTATACCAACATTCTGATTTTAGGTTCAGTGAATTATCACCAAGATTTTTTGAAGATTCAAAATCTTGACACTTGGGCGGCGGTCAGTCTGGGCTACAATGTGGCAAGCGCGGAAGCAAAAGTAAAGCAAGGGAATTCCCCAGTTCCTTCCGTGAGCGCGGGCGGGTTCGTGTGGGGCGTTACGGCGAACCTTCGCTATTACTTCACGCCCAATCTCGCCGTTGCGGCAAGCGCGGGATATGGACTGGGCTACTTGCAAGTCGGCATCGATTACAAACTCTGATTCGTTCTTTTGTTCTTTTCTCGCAAGATTCTTTTATCGTCATGCTAAGCCGTCTCCAAAAGAGGCGGCTTTTTGTTTTGGGCGAATTGCATCGTAACTTTCAATCAAATGAACACTTTAACATTTTCAGGAGTAATACTATGATTGCACCTCAATCAAACAACTTTGTCGCTTCCGATACACTCACAATTTCAACACCTTCAAGAAAAAATCCTTCAAGGAAAAAGCGATGGCTTCTCGTTCAACCGAAAAGTAAAACCAACTTGATGGTTGATTCGGGAAAGGTCAGCATTCCGCTGAACTTGATGATGGTTGGCACGCTCGCCAAAACGCGATTCGATGTTGACTTCATCGATGAACGCATCGGCGATAAAGTTCCCGAAGATTTATCGAAGTATGACGTCGTTGCGATTACGGCGAGAACGCTGAACGTTTCGAAAGCCTACGAAATCGCCGACCGCGCGCGCACGCAAGGGGCGAAGGTGATTTTGGGCGGCACGCACCCCACGATGCTTTTTGAAGAAGCCAAAGAGCATTCGACGAGCGTCGTTTTTGGCGAGATTGAATCCGTTTGGGATTCGCTTGCCGACGATGTCGAGAACGATGCGATGAAGCCGCAATACAAAGCGGGCGCGTTCAAATCGATGACGCAAATGGGCATGCCTGATTTTAACATCGTCTTGAACTCTCCAAACTCAAACAAGTATAGTTTTCGAATTCCGCTTCTTGCCACAAAGGGTTGCCCTGTCGGTTGCAATTTCTGCACCACACCCACGATTTACGGCAAGTCGTTCCGCACACGCACCAGCGATTTTGTGGTGGAAGAAATCAAGTTTCATCAAAATCGATTAGGCAAGAAAGACATTCACATTTCGTTTATGGACGATAACATTAGTTTTCGTCCCGCTTTTATGGAAGAGTTGATGCATGCGATGGTTGGTCTTGGCGCAAAGTGGAACGCGAATATCTCAATGAACTTTCTTGAAAAGCCCGAAGTGCCGAAACTCGCCAAAGAAGCGGGGTGCGAACTCTTGAACGTTGGATTTGAATCCGTTACGCCCGAAACGATTAAGTATGTGCATAAAGGCTCAAACCGAATCGGGCGCTACGACGAAGTCGTCGCCAACGTGCATAACGCGGGCATTGGCATACAAGGATATTTCATTTTTGGATTCGATACCGACACGCGCAATAGTTTTCAAGGCACTTACGATTTCATTATGCGCAACCGCATCGAGTTCCCCGTTTTCACGATTGCCACGCCGTTTCCAGGCACGCCTTGGTTCGAAGAAATGAAACCGCGCATCGAGCATTTTAATTGGGATAAATACGACACCTTCCACTACATGTATAAGCCAATGAAAATGGAGCGCGACGAGTTTTTAGAGAACTTCATCAAAATTCAGCGCGAGATTTACTCGTGGAAGAACATTTGGCATCGCTTGCATGGCAAACCGTTCAACTGGATTTGGATGGTGAATGTGGCGATGCACTACTTCACGCGACGGCTCACCCCGAAGATGCTGATGTAATCAAGCCTCTACAAGAATCGTTACGTCGCTTGTTGGAGAACATTGGCAGGCTAATCGTTCATTTTCTTTGAGGAGGTTTTGGGCGCGGAAGTTTTTTTCTTCGCGGGTCAAGCGGGAGAGCGATTCTGCGCCTTCCAATATCACAACGCGGCAAGTCGTGCAAAGCCCCATTCCGCCGCATGCGCCGCCGATTCTTATTCCTTCGTCAAGCGCGATGCTTTGCAGGCTTTCGCCATCTAAAACGCTTTCTTTTTCGATAATGCGCGTTGATGACGATGCGTCAGAGACAGAGAAGAGAATGGTAATCTTCGGCATATCCGCTATGCTCGTTCATATCTGCATCACATCGCTAACTCGCGATTGAAAATCACGTCGAAACTAAACGACTTTGCTTTCAAGCGGCGTTCAAAATGTTGAATCACTTTTTCCAATCGCGATGGAATCGCCATGATTTTTTCTTGCGCCTTGCTTCCGATTTCGTTCAATCCCGTCAGGGCTTCCACTTTCCAATGTGCGATGAGTTGCTCAACGATGATTTTGTAATCGTTCATCGAGTATCCGCCCGAGCGCGTAATGACTTCGGCATATTCGGCGAAATTTTTAATCGACACGCCGGGCATATCAATCGACGGAAGCACCTCGCTTGCCGCTTCAAGAGCGGCGTTGGCGTCGCGCTTCAAGATTTCTTTGAAAACGGTCATGTAGAAGACGAAGTGCCGCGCTTCTTCGGTGGCAATGCGTTTGAGAATAGTTGATATGGTCGGTTCGTTTTCGCCGATGAGTTTTGCGGTGGCTTCGTGCGAAATTTGCGTGGCGCGCTCTTGCGCGGAAGTATAGACGAAAGTTTTATATGGATTGCCCGTCCAACTTGGCGTAAAGCCTTTTTGGATGTAGTCGAATTGCGCTTGTTCCAACGCTCTGAAATCCAAGATGTTTGCGTCGCGACAGTAATCGCGAATGACATTTCCGTGTCGGTCTTCTTCCGCCGTCCAAAGGAAATTCCACTTCGTCCAAAAACTATCTGTTCCGAATGCTTGCGCTAAAAGGCGATGGAAGTGCGGCAATCCTTCTTCGGTCATTAAGTTCAGCGCGAGCGAGACGCGGGCGTTGTCAGGAATTGATTTTGCTCTTTCGCGCAAGGCTTGCAGTTCAGTTGTATCTCCGCTGTTGCTATATGGCAAGAGGTCAGAGGAAAACCAAAGCACACGTTTTTCTTCGTGAGAGGCAATTAACGATTCAACAATGGGTTCTAATTCAGAGAGAACTTCGATTTGAGAAGCAACAGAGACAGTTGGCATATTTTACTTGAAAATTAGTTAAGCCTGCAAATATAGCACTTAATTTCCGCTTTCTCTCTTTTCTTTTCGTGAAGCCCTCTCTGAACACTGCTTGCGGCTTATGCGCCAGAAGATTGCACGAAGTGCACCATGTTGAGAAACTTGAAAATCATTTTCGTAACATCTTCGCGATACATCACCACATAGTCTCCCCTATCAACGACCGACAAGCCCTCATGTTTTCGCTGTTCGTATTCGGCTTTACTAATACAGGTTTTGAAAACGGTGGCTTTGCCCGTGAAGATGAGCCATTTGAGGTAACCGTGAGTTTTGAGGTAATACTCGCTGATGCGCACTTTTTGGACGTCGGGCGACGTGTCGCGCTCGTGTCCAACACGACTAACAGCGGCTTCGCTCATTCGCTTTCGCGCTTCGGCAGCGTTGATTTCAATGACGACCACAATGGCGTAGATGTTGTTGCGTTTCAAAAATTTTTGAAAATGCTTTACGTGCTCAACCGTGCGCGGATAACCAACAACGACGAACGGGCGCGTGTAGTAATCGTCATGCGTTGAATAATGTTGGTAGAATTCCTCTAATGCCCAATCTGCAATTTTGACTCTCAAATCGTCGGGCAAATAGACACCGTTCTTCAAGCAGTATTGAATCGTCGCCGCTTCAATTTCATTTTCAGGCTTGTATTTGGAAACCCATTCCGAAAAAGAAAATCGCGGAAGGTTTAACTCCTCACCCATGGCTTTGGCTTGGGTGTGTCGACCTGCGTAAGTCATGCCTTCAATGACAATGCATGTATTGGCATCGGGCGGAAGATTTTTGAACTCTTCTGCCGTGAGAATGTTTGGCAGGTCTAATTCGGTGAGCACATTGCTGTAAATCATTTTTAGATTGTCTAATGGTTAATGGAAACCTATATTGTTGATGCGTGCATTGAAAATACGCACGGTTCTGACTTATCGCCAATTCAATGCTCGCACAAAGTTTTTATTTTCACGTTGTTTTCTCAACATCAAATCAATACCACTGTTTATGACACGCATTCTGTTTTTGCTCTTTGTTGCTTTTTCACTTTCAGCGTGCAATGCGCAAGAAAAAAAATCTGCGCTTCCGCCATTAGATGAAGTTACCAAGAGTGCGATTGCACAAGATTCAAAAGCGAAAGAACTTTACGAGAAAGTCGAGCAAGCCGCTTCGTCGGGCGAAAAGGTGAGCCTCATTGCGGCATATTTGAATTTTGGAAATTACATGATGTTTGAATCATCAGTGCCACCTCGTCAGAAGTATCGCCCAGCGCTCAAAGCCTACAATGCCGTCTTAGCACTGCAACCCGATAACCCCGAAGCGGCGAAAAACAAGAAGACAATTGAAGACATCTACACGCAAATGGGCTTGCCGATTCCGAAAGATTGAGCATCTGCACATTGACCAATATGCACATCAACGCGATGCAAAGTCTTTAATAATCTCATCGGTCAAGGTCTTCCCCCACAATCGCTCTAAAATGTTTTCAGCCTGCCTGCGACACTGCTTGGCTCGATGCACATCGCCCTGTTGCTCGTAGGCTCCGACAAGTTTGAGCATAGCAGGCACATAGAACGGGTCAATTCGCAAACACTCCACCAGTTCCTTGATTGCTTCTTTTGGCTTCTGCGCATTAAGCAACGTTGCAGTTACCTTCATGTGAAACTCGATTTGAGATATTTCTTCTTCAAGCCTTTCGGGAAGAAGCGTTTGTGCATGCGTTGTAACAAACGAACATGTCGCATTGCTAATCACGGCTTCGGTTACGCTTCCCATCACAAACCGACTGATTCCTGTTCTGCCTGTTGTTCCCATCACCAACAAATCATAGCCCGCAAGAGACTCGAGAATTTTTGCTCTTGCTTCGCCTTGAAACAGTTCATTTGAAAGTGCCTTTGAATCAAAGACTTGTAAGAATGCCGCAAACTGTTGCTCGGCTTGCGCATAGCCTTCACGATTGACTTCTTGCAGATTGGCTTTTACTAGCGTCGGCACATGCGTAATCGGCTCATAGACAAGCAACGTATGAACCTGTGCTTCATAGAGTCGCGCAATATCCAAGGCAACCTTCAACGCTTCTTTTGAGGCGGGCGAACAGTCTACGGGACAAAGAATTTTTTTTATCGCTTTTTTAGAACCTTTGAGCACCGCCCAAACCGGAATCGGTGCCACACGAATAATTTTTTTGACAAGTAAACTTACCAGATGCTTTGTTTCCGCATGCTTTTCAAATAACACGATAACATCTGCATCGGTGCTCTTTGCGATTTGGAGAAGCGATTGGACAATCTCGCCGCGTTGTAGATGAACCGAGACCTTTTCAATGCCGCGCTTTGAGAGTTCCTCACGATGTTTTTCGAGCAGTTCTGTGGCTTGCGCTTTCAGGGCAATATCTAAGCCGCCTTGAAGGTCTTTATTTGGCAAGATATACGCCAATGAGAGTGCGGCTTGTGTGCGTTGCGCCAATTCTGCCGCAACATCGAGATGCTCCGTTTCGCCGCTATTGAGGTCGAGCGCGACGAGAATGTTTTCAAATCTGTTCATTAATGTGCTTGTTTTATATGTCTGCCGTATTGCCAATACTTTTTCAAACCGATGATGATGTAAATGGTAAGTCCGGGCAAAAGTGAAAGTCCCCAGTCGGTCAGTGAAAGCGGCGCGCTTTGAAATGCCACGTTGAACGCAGGCAAGTAGGTGTATAGCACTTGAAGCACAATCATCAAGAATACGCCGAGCCAAAGAAGCGGATTGCTGAAAAGCCCCAGCCGGAACATCGAGTAGCGCATCGAGCGGCAGTTAAGGAGATACATCATTTCGCCAAAGACGAACACATTGACCGCCAACGTTCGTGCTTCTTCGTTTGAACGCCCTTCTCCTAAGCGCCATTCAAAAACCCAAAGCGCACCTACGCACAGAATTAACCCGACGATGATGATGCGAATGATGACTTCCGCCGTTAGAATTGGTTCATCAGCCGCGCGCGGCGGGCGGCTCATAATGTCAGGCTCTTTGGGCTCGAAGGCAAGCATTAAGCCAAGTAGAATTGCCGTCGTCATGTTTATCCACAAAACTTGAACAGGAAGAATTGGAAGCGTTAAGCCTGAAAACACGGAGACCATGATAATCAAACCTTCGCCGAAGTTTGTTGGCAACGTCCAAGCGATGAACTTGACGAGGTTATCATAAACGCCGCGTCCCTCTTCGACGGCGGCTTCAATCGTGGCAAAGTTATCGTCCGTTAAAATCATGTCGGCGGTTTCTTTGGCGACGTCAGTGCCTGTAATGCCCATTGCAATTCCGATGTTGGCTTGTCGGAGCGAAGGCGCATCATTGACACCGTCGCCCGTCATCGCGACGATTTCCCCGTTTTGTTGAACGGCTTTCACAAGGCGGAGTTTATCTTCGGGCGCGACGCGCGCAAACACCGACGCGCTTTTAACGGCTTGGCGGAGTTCTTCTTCCGAAAGCGTCGCAAGCGTTTTGCCATTTATCACGCTTTCTGCTTTCGGATTTTTGATGATGCCAATGCGCTCGGCGATAGCTTTCGCGGTGAGTTCGTGGTCGCCCGTAATCATTTTGACGTCAATGCATGCGCCGTGACACTGAGCAATCGCCTCAATCACTTCGGGACGCGGCGGGTCAATCATCGCTTGCAATCCCAAAAACACCAGCCCTTACGACACGTCTTGATGCTCAATTGTTAGTTTTGTTGTTGGAAACAGTTTGCAAGCGAAGGCGAGCACGTCAATGGCCTTCAAGGCTTTGGATTCTTGCAAGTATCCGACAATCGCATTGATAAACACTACGCCGAAAATGACGGAGGAATCGACCCACTCGTTCAACAACGCCGTAATGACCGAAGCAACAAGAAGAATATAGACCAACGGTTGGTTGAATTGTTGGAGAAAGAGCTCGAGTGGGGTTTTGCGCTTTCGTTTTGGAATAAGGTTCGCGCCGTATTTGGCTTTTCGCTTTTGCGCTTCTTCCGCTGTCAATCCTGTTTGAAGGTTCGCGCCTATTTTTTCTAACACTTCTCTTTCCTCGAGCACGAACCAATTTCTTCTTTCCGAAACCGCTACTTCCATACTGCGCAATTTCTTAAATGTTAAAAAATGTTGGAAGGTGCTTTTAGGCAGGAAAGATTTTCGTGAAAAGCAAACTTTTTTCGCTTTTTATCAAGAAGTGTGATAGGAAAAAAGTCCGTGCTTTGTGGCTAAAAAGTGCAAGCAGCGCAATTCGTCGGGGATTGTATCGAGCGCGATGAAGTCGTTTTTTTCGGCGTGCCATTTGAGGGCTTGCACGAGTTCATCGCGCATCAAAGCGCGTAACAATTTGTCCAGAACCTGCTCATTGATGTTCGTCTCTTGCACAAGGTCATCAAACGAGAGCATAAAGTGCAAGGCTTCAAGAATTTCTTCTTCGTGTTTTGAGAGCGGACGGATTTTGCTTCTTTCTTGCTCGGTCATCGCCGTTTAAGGATTTCTTCACGTTGAGTTTTTGGACTTGTCGTTTTGACAATCCAGTCGTCTTCACGATAAGTTCAATCGGCAGTTTTTCTTCAAGCATTCGCATCGCGATTTCTTGAGCAGTTTGCGTTTTCCCTTCTTGCAAGCCCTGTTGCAAGCCCTGTTGCAAGCCTTCTTTGATGGCTTCTTCGCGCGCTTGGCGGTAGTAGCGCGTCTTCATCAAGTTGGTTTCGAGTTTCAGCATTTTTTCTATCTCCTCTCTGGTCAAAGTGGAAAATTTTGATACGAGAATTTTCTCTAAAATATCCCAGAATTTCGTTCCCGTTTCAGACAAAATCGCCCTTGCCGTTTTGAGCGTTTCTTGCTCGTCGGCTACCATCAATCTAAACATTTCCAAATGAGGAAGAAGCCGTTCCGTTTTCGGCAGTTCATCCAAATAAATCCGCTTCACCCTGCCACTCTCAATGAGTTCTTCGTAGTTTTTGAACGAGGGTTCAATTTTTTTATTTGGAAAAATCACTGCCCCACGCCAATCGCGAACTTCATATTGACGCAAATACAAGAAGGTTTCGGCAAAGAAGCGACGGTAAAATGCTTTGTCGCGCTGAAACTGCGCTTCAACAAAGTAAAACGGACGGGTTTTATCTTTTGGTTGAAACGTCGCATCGATGCGAAACGCGCTTTGCTTCAACTCCACTGACTTAAACACGTAGCGTTTGGCTTCGTCGGGCGGCAACCCTAACAACGCGAAAAACGCTTCGGGCAAATCGTTGAAGATGTGATAGAAAAGATTATCGGTCTTCACGCATCATCGATAAGTTTTTCTGCGCTCCCAATTCGTCGTTGGGTAATTGAGCGCGGGTTGCGGCGCGGTCTGCGTTGGCGCGCCATTCGCGACGGGAGCGGACTTTTGCCTTTCGGCAAGAATCGCCGCCAAAGCCGCCGCGACTTCTTTCGTTTCCGCCGAAGGTTCTTTTTTCGCTCTGTTGTTGTAATAGTTTTGAACAAAGTGCGTATCGAACTGTCCGCTTCGAAAGGCTTCGTGCTCGAGCGTGAAAATGCAGAACGGAATCGTGGTTTCAACGCCGACGATTTCATACTCTCGCAAAGCGCGAAGCATTTTGTTCATCGCTTTTTCGCGGTCGCTATCGTGCGTAACGAGTTTGGCAATCATCGGGTCGAAATACATCGAAATCTCCCCGCCTTGTGCAACACCTGAATCGACGCGCACGCCCAAGCCTTGCGGCTCGACATAGTGTTGCAATTTTCCGATGGACGGCAAGAAGTTGTTTTCCGAATCTTCCGCGTAAATGCGGCACTCGATGGCGTGTCCGTTGATTTTCACGTCGCTTTGAGAGAACGACAGCGGCTTGCCTTCGGCGATGCGAATTTGCTCGCGAACAAGGTCGAGTCCCGTCGTCATTTCAGTTACGGGGTGCTCGACTTGCAAGCGCGTGTTAACTTCAAGGAAGTAAAACTTCAAATGCTTGTCGACCAAAAATTCGCACGTGCCCGCGTTGGTGTATCCGACTTCTTTCGCGAGCCGAATCGCACACTCGCCCATTTCGCGACGCATTTCAGGAGAGAGAATCGCCGACGGGGCTTCTTCAATCACTTTTTGATTGCGTCGCTGAATCGAGCATTCGCGCTCGTTGAGCCAAACGCCGTTGCCGTGTTCGTCCAAGAGCATTTGAATTTCAATGTGTCGCGGATTTTCGAGATACTTTTCAATGAACACTCGTCCGTCGCCAAACGCGGAAATCGCTTCGGCTTGGGCAAGTTGGAAGAGCGACTCGAAGTCTTCGGCGCGCTCGACTTTCTTCATGCCTTTTCCGCCGCCACCTGCTGAGGCTTTCACAAGCACAGGGTATCCAATTTTATCGGCAAATGCTTTGGCTTCTTTGACATCATCAATCGAATCGGGGGTGCTGGGTGCAACAGGCACGCCGGCTTTTATGGCAAGTTTCTTCGCTTCGATTTTATCGCCCAATGCGTGAATCACCTGCGACTTCGGTCCGATGAAAATAATGCCATTCTCTTCGCAACGCTTAGCGAACTCTGCATTTTCCGACACGAAACCGTAACCCGGATGCACCGCGTCCGCACCGCATTTTTTGATGATGTCGATGAGCAAGTCTTGACGCAAATAACTTTCGCGCGATGTGATTCCTCCCAAGCAATAAGCTTCATCAGCAAGGCGATGAAAGCGCGCATCTTTATCGGATTCAGAATAAACGGCAACCGATTGAATACTCATTTCGCGCAACGTGCGAAAGACTCGAATCGCTATCTCGCCACGATTCGCGACCAAAACTTTTTTGATGGTTTTCATAAAATAACTGGAATGGAAAGGTTAAGGTTCGTTTGAACGGAAATGTGTTTAGACTGTCAAAGATACTGAAATTGCGCGGTGTGAACACGTTTGAAACACTTGCCTTAAACATTTTTCGCCCTATGGCTTCGGACTGATGTCTTTTAACTTCCGACGTTTTAAGAATTTATCGTTGCTTTTTTGATACAAATTGTTTTATTTTCCGACAGAATTGATGTTATGACACAAAAGCCACACGACGCACGACACTTGCCCGAATGACATCATCTTGACTTACTCTTGACTTACTCAAAAAGGAGTTTCAACAAAACAACTTTTGAATTTTGAACCACATGCACTGCTTGCTTCGCCTGAACACCAATAAACTTTTCTTACTTTCATTTCTCATTTCACTTCTCGCTTATTCTTTACTCTTCGATTCATCGCTCTTTGCTTTTGCAGAGAAGAAACGCAAATCTGAATCCACTACGCTTTCTGGCGCAACAGAAGCAGAACGCTCGAACGAATGTGCCGAAAAAATTGCACGCGAATTACGCTCCAAACAAAATGTGTTTGGCGTGTTGATTCAGACGGCTTCGGGAGAGAATCTTTACGCGCTCAATTCCAATCGCTTGTTCAAACCCGCCTCCAATCTCAAACTCATTACTTCCGCCGCCGCGATTGAAAAACTCAAACCCGATTTTCGCTACCGCACCGAATTTTACATCGATGGCGAGGTTACGCCCGACGGCATTCTGCACGGAAACCTCATCGTTAGCGGCTCACCCGACCCGATTCTTTCAGGCTTCTTCGACCAACGCATCAACGAGATTGTTCACTCTTGGATTGATTCGCTCAATGCACACGGCATTTACAGCATACTCGGCGACTTGATTTTGGACAACAGCTACTACTTCGGAAATAACGTCGCCCTTGCCGACCAAGACGCCTACAAACCGCTCGAGTTTTTCACCGTTGCCAGCTTCAGAAATGCTGACGCCACACAACTTTCAAAGGCTAAAATTCGTCGCTACCGAACGGTTAGACTCAAAAACGGCAAGACGAAAAAAGTCGCTTATCGCTATCGCAAAAAAACACGCCTTCGCAAAGTTACCGTTGAGCCAAACGCTTACATGATGGAAGTGATGATGAAGGAACTCCAAAAACGCCAAATGATTGTAAGCGACGAAGTGAAGAAAATCGCCTACTCCACGTCGCTTGACCGAACCAAGTGGCGACATCTTTACACGCATTTCTCTTCGCCCTTGTCGGAACTGCTTAAAATCATCAACAAAAATTCTGATAACTTTTATGCCGACCAACTTCTGCGTACGCTTGGCGGCGAGTTTCGTGGTGAAGGAACAATTGAAAAGGGGATTGAGGTCGTCCGAGAGTTTCTCATCTACAATGTTTATGCGCGTCCTGACGAATTTCAACTCGTTGATGGGTCGGGGCTTTCGCACGCCAACCTCGTTACGCCTGAACTTCTCGTAAAGGTCATGCGCTATATGCGCTCGCGCGGTGAAAACTTCGATGCGTATTACGAATCACTTTCTATTCCGACCGTCGACGGCACATTAGGTGGCAGAATCCATCACGAACTTGCCAAAAACATTCGTGCCAAAACCGGATCTATCACCGGCGTGATTTCGCTTTCAGGATATTTGACCAGCCGTAGCGGACAGCAAATTTATTTCTCTATCATCGGCAACAACGCAGGCAAGCGTCGAGCCAAAGCCATTGAAGATAAAATCTGCAAATATCTGCTTGAGATTTAAGACCGAAATTTAATTTCGCGGACTTGCCGACACTCCACTTCTCTCATGTTTATTGAGCAATCATCAACAAGTATTCCCCACGCACTTCAACGCGTAGTTCGGAAATTTCGTGGTATATTTTTTTGAGATATATTCATTTCATTTTTCGGCTAAGTTGCACAACACAATCCGCAAGAACTTTATCCAACAACCAAACTATGACGACCGAAAAGCTTGCTTCGCCCGCCTTAAACGGCACATCAATTCAAAACGGAACGGCGCAAACCAACCCGCTACGCACCAAACGCGATTTTGACGAGATGCGCAAAGCCTGCGACAAAGATTTGGGTAAATTTCACGGCGACATCGCCAAACGCGAAATCCATTGGTTCGACCCTAAACTCAACGCTTGGATTGCTTACTCCGACGAACAAAAAAAATGGATTGGCTTCGATGCCAAAACCGGCAAACCTATTGAAGCCAATTATCCCGAATCGCATAGCCCTTGGAAAGTTGCGTTTGACGACTCGCGCGCGCCGTTCTACCAGTGGTTCAAAGGCGGACTCACCAACGCCTGCTTCAACGAAGTCGACCGACACGTGCTCGCCGGACACGGCGACGAAATCGCTTTTCACTTCGAAGGCGACCGCTGGGACGCAACCAAAAACAACGGCAAAGGCGGACCCGTTACGGCGTTTAGCGTAACGCGCAAACAACTGCTCCTCGAAGTCGCCAAGTGCGCCCTTGCCTTGCAATCGCTTGGCTTGAAAAAAGGCGACCGCGTCTGTCTCAATATGCCCAACATTATGGAGCAGATTTATTACACCGAAGCCTGCAAGCGTTTGGGCATTGTCTATACGGCGGTCTTCGGCGGCTTTTCCGACAAAACGCTCTCCGACCGCATTCACAACGCGGGCGCAAGCGTCGTCATCACGAGCGATGGCTCTTACCGAAACGCGCAGGTCGCCGCATTCAAAGAAGACTATGCCGACAAAGCGCTCGATAACTACATTCCGCTCGAAGTCGCGTTAGAGATTGCAGAAGCAAAACTCAAAGCGATGAGGGTCTCGCCGAAAGTCTCAAGCGCCATCATCGAGAAAATTCAATCCAACCTCAAAGAAGAAATCACGACGGAACGTGCCGACATTATGCGCGCCGTCGGACAAGCGCTCTCGCACTTGCGCGGACTGTCGATTCAAGAGAAATCCAAAATCCGCGTCGAACTCGCCAAAGCGCTCGTCGATTCGCCGCCGCGCGTGAAAGCCGTCATCGTTGTCCGGCACACGGGGCAAGACATCGCTTGGCGCAAAGAGCGCGATAAGTGGTCGCACGAACTGCTTGCGCAAGCCACTAAAACGATTCTTGCCAACGCCAAGAAAGCGGGCGTTGCGGTCTCGTCGGAAAAAGAATTGCTTGCGCTCGATACGGAGTCGTTCATCAAAGCGATTTACGCTTCAAGCACGTGCGAAATCGTCGATGCAGAATATCCGCTCTTTTTCATTTACACATCAGGCTCAACAGGCAAACCCAAAGGCGTGGTGCATGTTCATGGCGGCTATGCGTCGGGCGTGGCTTACACAATGAAAGTTTCTTTTGACGCTCGTCCAGGCAAAGACACGATGTATGTGATTGCCGACCCGGGCTGGATTACAGGACAATCTTACATGATTGCCGCCTCACTTTTGGGGCGCGTAACCGGCGTAGTCTGCGAAGGCTCGCCGCTCTTTCCGAGTGCAGGTCGATATGCCTCAACGATTGAGCGTTACGGCGTTACGATTTTCAAAGCGGGCGTAACCTTCCTCAAATCCGTGATGACGAATCCGCTCAATGTCGCCGAAGTGAAACAGTATCAGATGAATCGTCTGCGCGTGGCGACCTTCTGCGCCGAGCCGTGCAGTCCCGCCGTGCAAGAATTTGGAATGAACATTATGACGCGTCAATACATCAACTCATATTGGGCGACGGAGCACGGCGGCATCGTTTGGACGCACTTCTATGGCAATGGCGATTTTCCGCTCCGTCCCGATACGCACACTTATCCGCTCCCTTGGATTTTCGGCGATGTTTGGGTTTCGCAAGGAGTGGACAAGCAGGGTCGGCAGATTTATCGCCCCGCTGATTTTGAGGAGAAAGGCGAAATCGTCATCACGAAGCCGTATCCGTATCTGGCGCGCACGATTTGGGGCGACGCAAAAGATTTTCTCAAAAAGTTCGAGCAAGGCAAATGGATGGGCGATTTTGAGCGCTACAAGAAAACCTATTGGGATAGATGGAGCGATGGCAAAAAGCAAGTCTGGGCTTATACGCAAGGCGACTTTGCGATGAAGTATCCTGATGGGTCATTCACCTTGCACGGTCGGAGCGATGATGTCATCAATGTGTCGGGGCATCGAATGGGGACGGAAGAAATCGAGGGCGCGATTTTGAAAGATAAATCGCTGAATCCTGATTCGCCTGTGGGCAATGTGATTGTGGTCGGCGCGCCGCATCGCGAAAAAGGTCTAACGCCCGTGGCATTTCTCTTGCCTGCACTCGGACGGCACATCACGCAAGACGATACGCGTCGACTCTCGGAACTGGTGCGCAAAGAAAAAGGTGCGGTGAGCGTGCCAAGCGATTACATTGTGGTCTCGGCATTTCCCGAAACGCGCAGCGGCAAGTATATGCGCCGATTCCTCAAAAATATGATTAACGACGAACCGCTCGGCGATACCACCACGCTTCGCAACCCTGAATCGCTTGTCGAAATCCGAAAGAAAATCGAGGAGTGGAAGCAAAAGCAAGCGACGGAAGAATCGCAAGTGATGTTTGAAAACTTCCGCTATTTCCGCATTCAGTATGCCCCCGTCAAAGATGGCGCGATGATGGCGATTGTAACGATTTCCAATCCGCCCGTGAACGCGCTTAACGAGCGATGCTTGGACGAACTCAATACGGTGGTGGATAGACTTTCGCGCAACAATGCCGTCAAAGCGGTTGTGTTTACAGGCAATGGCACGAAGTCGTTTGTGGCGGGCGCAGACATCAAGCAGTTCTACGAGGAAATTCAGACCGAAGAAGACGCTCTCACGCTTCCGAACAACGCGCACCTTGCTTTCCGCAAAATCGAGCAGATGCAAAAGCCCGTGATTGCGGCAATCAACGGCGTGGCGCTTGGCGGCGGCAATGAATTTGCGCTGGCGTGTCATTATCGGATTGCCGATGCGACGGCAACCTTCGGTCAGCCTGAAATCAATTTGCGTCTTATTCCGGGCTATGGCGGCACACAACGCTTGCCGAGAATTTTAAGACAGAAGGCGAAATAACATAAGCACTCATTTTTTAGTGTTGAGCATGCTTACGGTCTCAGACCGAAAGTTCGCACGAAGTCGCGATGACCTAAATCGCCTGGCACATTTGAAGTTGCGCTAGTTAAACTATGGCACGGCACGCAATCGGCTCCGCGATTGACCGGCCAAAGCACGCGCCCATCGGCGTAGTATTCGCCCCAAACCCAATTTTGTGCGGCGTTGGTTGCGACAGAGTTTTTCAGCATTACAGCAAGAAAGATGAGCGAATCTCCTCTGCCATTGTAAATTTCTTTGACGACCAACGAGCCATTTGGAAATTTTGAGCCGAGTGGCAGTTTGCCGCTATCGACCAAAGCATTCGCGGCAATCGGGTTGAACTTGACGCGAATAAACCCGCTATGTCCGCCGCCGCCGATTGTGAACGGAAGCGTATCGGGGTTGTTTTTGTAGAACGCAAAGTCGCCCGCGCGCGCGAGGCTAAACAACTCTGAATCTACATATGTTTTGGGGCGGTTTTCCGTCTCGGAATCGCTTTCGGAACACGCTACGCAAACAATGCTCGCGACAATTAGAAATACATTTCGCATTTTGATTTTTCAGGTTAATTTCAACTCGTTCAAAATCTACGAGCAAATCGTCTCAAATTCATCACATCTCACTTCTACTATGACGCAACGCGAAGCCTTCAAAACCGCCCTTCAAATTTTGCTCTCCGGTCGCTCGCTCAATGCCGAAACCGCCAAAGACATCGGACTGATTGACGAACTCGCCGACGGCGACGCCGTCATTCGCGCCACCGACCTTGCTCGCGAACTGATTGTAGGCACAAACGGTCAATCGTTGAAATCCGCCTTTGAAGCGCGGCGCGCCGCGACTCAATCGTGGGAGTCACCCATGCCCTTTCCCGAAGAACTCTTGCAAGACCCTGAAATTCAAACACTGATTGGCGCGCTCAAACACTCCGGGCGAGAAAAAGCCGTCGAGAAAATCTTGCGCGCCTTGCGCATCGGCTTCGCACAAGGCTTCTCAAAAGGCATTGAAACCGAAGCCAAACTCTTTGCTTCGGCGATTGTCGCTCACGATGAAGGCAAAGCAGGCATCGAAGCCTTTCTCAACAAACAATCCAAGCCACTGCCGCCGCGACCGCTTCGCAAAAAAATTTCGCCCGAAGAAGAAAAAGCGTTGCTCGCCAGCGGCGATTTGCTTCCCGTTGATGCGCCATTCTTTCCGGGCGTAACAAAAATCCCGAAGTATCAATACGCGCTTGCGGTTGTGCGCGACGAGAAGACGGGCGCAATCCCGCACGGCGACCCCATCAAAGCCGAAGTCAAAACGATTACAACCGTGCCTGAACCATCGCCGAATGAAGTTCTGCTTTATATGCTGACGAGCGAAATCAACTTCAACGACATTTGGGGCATTCAAGGCATTCCCGTCTCGCAAATGGAAACAAACGACCAAGATGTCTATATCACGGGTAGCGGTGGTTTGGGCTTGATTGTTGCGGTCGGTTCGGAAGTCTTGCGCGAAGGGCGTTTGAAGGTCGGCGATATGGTAACGGTCTATTCAGGTCAATCCGATTTGCTTTCGCCGCAAGCGGCATTAGACCCGATGTTCTGCGATTTCAAAATTCAAGGTTATGAAACGGGCGATGGTTCGCACCAACAATTTATGGTCTCGCAAGCCCCGCAGTGCCATAAAAAGCCGCAAGACCTCACGCTTGAAGCCGCTGGCAGTTATGTGCTGAATGTCGGAACGGTGTTTCGCGCGCTCTTCACCACGCTTCAAATCGAGAGCGGCAAATCCATCTTCATTGAAGGCGCGGCGACGGGCACGGGCAATGAAGCCCTCAAAATCGCCGTCAAATCGGGCTTGAATGTGATTGGACTTGTTTCCAGCGAGGAGCGTGGCAAAAGCATCGAGGCACAAGGCGCGAAGTATATCAACCGCAAAGACAAATCGCTTGAGAAGATTTTCACCAAGATTCCTGAAAAGCCAAGCGACATCAAGAAGTGGGCGAAAGATGGCGACGCTTTCCTAAAAAAAATTAAATCGCACAACAGTGGCAAACTTGTCGATTATGCAGTCTCGCACGCGGGCGAGCAATCCTTTCCGCGAACTTTTCAAGCCTTAGCGCAAGGCGGCACGCTCACTTTCTACGGCGCATCGAGCGGCTATCATTTTACTTTTCTCGGCAAAAAAGGCACATCAACGCCTGACGCGATGCTCTCCAAAATTCGCTTCCGCGCCAATGAATCTGCGCTGTGTTATTACGGCACGAGCGTTGATAAGTCGGGCATTGTTGACGAAGTCGGTTTGGAAATCATCGAGACCTTGCGCGAGCGAAAAGCGCGCATCGTCGTCGCCTGTTACTCCAACGCTCAAAAGGAGTTCATCGAATCGCTTGGCTTCGGCGATTCCATCAAAGGCGTGATTTCCATTGAAGCGATGAAACTGCGTTATCAAGACGATTTTGAATGGAACGATACGATGAAAGCCTTGCCCGACGCGCGCAAAGAAACGGCGAAATTCAAAGAAGCCGTGCAAGAGTTCAACGACAAAGTGTTCAAGCCTTTCGGTGGCGAAGTTGGAAAAGCCTTGCGCTCGCCTGATAATCCGCGCGGCAATCCCGACATCGTTTTTGAACGCGCAGGACACGACGCGCTCGCCGTCTCAACGGCGGTCGTCAAGCCCTTTACGGGAAAGGTTCTTTATTGCGAGGAAATGAACGGCAAGCGATATAGTTTCTACGCGCCGCAAGTTTGGATGCGTCAGCGCCGAATTTATATGCCGTCCGCCAACATCTTCGGCACGCACCTGTGCAACGCCAATGAAGTTTCCGTGATGAACGATATGGTCGACGCGGGCGTGATTGAAATTTCCGAACCCTACGTCGTGAGCTTCGATGAGATTCCGCAGGCGCATCAAGATATGTGGGAGAATAAGCACAAGGCGGGCAACTATGTCGGCAATCACTGCATTCCGCAAAAAAGCTTGAAAACAAAGGAAGAACTCTTCAATGCGTGGAGCTTGAAAAAGTAGGTTGAAGCATTTGAGGCGGAAGAAGATTTTCCGCCTTTTTATTTTTAGATGATTGACACTCATAAGCGTTTCTCGCCCTTCTTTCTTACATTTGCGTGCCATCATCGCAATGCGTTTTGATTATGAACGACCTGCACGCCTTCAACATTGATTTATTCTTCGCGATTAACAACGGACTGAAAAGTCCGCTTGGCGACATTATGCTTGGCTACTCGACCTACATCGGCGATGGAATCGTGATGTATCCGCTTGCGATTGTCGGACTGCTTTTGCTTGACCGAAAGCGATTTTGGTCGAACTTCGGCGTCGTGGTTTTGGCGGCGATTTTGGGCGGCGCGGCGATGCAAGCGATGAAGTTTTATTTCAACGCGCCGCGTCCGCTTGCGTTCTTTGACGAGGCGATTCAGCGCGGCGAGGTCGTCGTCAATGTGATGTTCGAGCCGCTTCGCGCGCGCTCGTTTCCGTCGGGACACGCGCAGACGGCGTTCACATTTGCGCATATATTCTCGTTTCTTCTTGCGCGCACTTCTCTGCCTCAACCTCGCGTGCGCGTTTTACAAATTTGCTTTTATGCTTTGGCGACGCTGACTTCCGTCTCGCGCGTTTATGTTGGCGCGCATTTTCCGTTTGACGTTCTTGCGGGGGCGGCGGTCGGTTTCTTTTTTTCGCAACTCGTGATTTGGGCGGCTCAGTTTCGCGAAAAATCAATCTTGAAAGCCTCTTCTTGACTATGCTATTTCGTCTTCAAACGCTCTACCTTTTAATCGCGCTTTTCTGCGCCGCGTTCAATATGAACTTCTACCCGTTTTGGCGATACGATTTCATCGCGCCCGACGGCTCTCGACTTTCAGAGCCGATGTGGCTTTACGGGCTGTCGATTTTTGGTCGGAGCGGCGAGGTGAGCGTGGTGTTTTATGCGTTCAATTTCGCTTTGTGTTTGAGCGCGGCGCTCGCGCTCGTCTCGATATTTCTTTTCAAGAATCGCAAACGCCAAGCGACGCTTTGTTATGCGGGCGCGCTCGTCTCGTTCATCGCGGTGGCGACGGCGCTCCTCGCGTCGTTTGCGTTGAAGTCAAAACTTGGCAACGACGCGATCGAGAGCGCGCCCGAACTCGGCTTTTACGCAATGACGCTCATTCCGATTCTCTTTTTCGTCGCGGCGCGCGCAATCGCCAAAGACGAAGAAATCGCCACCGCCTACCAACGCCTATGACCCTTCCAACCATTTTGCTCACCCAAGGCGACATCAACGGCATTGGGACGGAAATCATCTTGAAATCTTTTCCGAAAGTTCGCCGACTCAACGCGCGCTTTTGCGCCGTTGGCTCGTTTCGCGAATTCGAATTTCATCGCCAACATCTCGGCTTGTCCGCCACGCTTCAAGAGATTGATTCTCTTGACAAACTTTCCTCGACCCCTCGCGCAACGCTTCCCGTTTTGAATCTCGACCACAAAGCGCGCACGCGCTTCGGACAAATTCGCGCCGACGCGGGCGACCTTGCGATGAAAACCATCGAACTTGCCGCGACGCTCTGCCTCGACCAACAAGTCGACGCAATGGTTACCGCGCCCATTCACAAAGAGGCGATTTCAAAAGCAGGTTGGAAGTTTGAAGGACATACCGATTTTCTCGCCCATCTCTCGAACAAACCCGTTCAAATGCTTCTCGCCGACGAGCGTTCAAACTTGCGCGTCGCGCTCGCCACCGTCCACGTTCCCATCGCGAAAGTCTCGGAACGCTTGATTTCGCAAGGGATTTCCGACAAGGTCGCGATGCTCGACGCGGCGCTACGTCGCGATTTCGGCATATCAAATCCGCGCATCGCCTTGTTGGGACTCAATCCGCACGCTTCCGACGGCGGCGTGATTGGCAGAGAAGAAGAAGACTTTTTGAAGCCGACGCTCAAACGCTTGAAACGCAAGTTCAACATCGACGGCGCGTTTGCGGCTGACGGATTTTTCGGAGCAAAACGCTATCGCGATTACGACGCGGTCTTGGCGATGTATCACGACCAAGCCTTGATTCCGTTCAAAATGCTCGCGTTTGAGACAGGAGTTAATCTTACGCTCGGCTTGCCGTTTGTTCGAACCTCGCCCGACCACGGAACCGCGTTTGACATCGCGGGAAAATGCGTTGCTAATGAATCGAGTTTCATCGAAGCGGCAAAACTCGCGCTCAAACTCTCGCTTGCTCGCCGCCGCGAGCGTTAACGCAAGTTAACGCAAGTTTAACTTTTCATATCGCGAACAAAATCGATTCTTTTTTTACATTCTGCCTCGAGCATTCATCTCAAATCACCTTCAACATTTCGCCGATGAAACATCTTCTACTTCTCTCGCTTTGCCTTGTTCTTGCGCGCGATATGTTCGCGCAGGTCGACTCGTCGCTCTTTCAAGGGTTGAGCCTTGAAGATTTGCAAAACTTGCAGGTCGTTTCGGTAACGCGCTCAGCGCAGAAATCGAGCGACGCGCCCGCCACCGTGCGCATCGTTACGGCAGAACAAATTCGCCTCCGCGCCTATCAATCGCTCTTGGACGTGCTGTTAGACCAACCCGATTTCAAAATTGAGACCAACAACGACCCGCGTTGGCAACACGACGTCCAAGTTCGCGGCGTGTTCGGAATGGACAAGTTCATCATTCTGCTCGATGGCGTGCGCATTTCGTCGCCGACCAACGACATTCTGCCCGTAATGGAAAACTATCCCGTTCATCAAGCCCAACAAATTGAAATCGTCTATGGTCCTGCGTCGGCGGTCTATGGCGCGGACGCGCTGTCGGGCGTGATTAACATCGTAACCCGCAAAGCCGAAGGCGATTTCTCGACGGGATTGGTTCAGGGCGGAATGTTCAATACCTACCTTGCCAACTTCGCCGCAGGCAAGAAGATTACGGACAAGTTTAGTTTCACGGTATCGGGGCAATACTTCTACGACCAACAACCGCTCTTGGACGCGGTCAAAAACTTTCGCGTCGATGGGCGCGGCATCAACGACTTTTTGCGCGAGAACTCATTTCCGACCGACTTGGGCTTTCCGCAAAGTTCGACGCAACCGCTCTCGCAAGAGATTCGCAACCCGTTGAGCGCCTTTGCCTTGAACGCCTCGTTTCAATTTGAAGATTTGCGGCTCAACTTTTTCCGCAACTACTCGCGCAATCCCTCGACGACCGCCAACCGCCCAAACAACGCCGTCTATAACGAAGATTCGTTCTTCGGACACGCCGTTACGATGGGCAACGCGACTTACTCGAAGTTTTGGACGCGCAATTTCAACACGACCTCTTTCATCGTTTACAGCCAATACGATCTCGCGCGCGAAACGAACTTTCGCAACGCCTACACGGGAATGAACAAGGCGTATCTCTTCTCGCACGGACGATTGTTTAAGGTCGAGCAACTCGTTTCGTGGACGGCATCGAGCGCGCTGACGCTGTCGGGCGGCGTTACTTACGAGGACTTTTTCTCGATTCCGCGCGGACACGATTTGAGCGCGCCTTACGATGGCAGGCTTGGGGTTCAACCCGTCATCGTCAATAGCGTCGGGCTTCCGGGCGCGCCCGATGGCGTTCCCGCTCGGATTTTCCGATTGAGTTTCAACAACGTTGGCGCGTTTTTGCAAGCGCAATACAGCCCGATTGAGCCGCTGATTTTCACGCTTGGCTCGCGCATTGACCGAGACTCCCGCTTCGGCACGCTCGTCAATCCGCGCTTGGGCATCGTGTATCGCCCGTCGGAACGTTTGACGCTCAAAGGCTTGTATGGGCGCGCGTTTCTTGCGCCGTCGCCGCTTTCGGCTTACGATGAGTTTGGCACGTTCTTCAACGCGGGCGGGCAAACGATTTCGGCGTTCTTTCGCTTGGCGAATCCGAACTTGGGACCGCAAAAAATCCAAACCTTTGAGTTGAGCGCGCGCTACGCTTTCACGAAGGAATTGAGCCTTTCGCTTTCGAGCTACTACAACTTGCTCGAAGGCTTGTTCAGCCAAGTCGCCGCCGTGCCTGCGGGCGTTTATCAGGGCAATCCGAACACGCCAAGCCCCGTCGATGGCTTCTATCCCGTCGCGGGCTTTGCTTTTCCCGTCAATTACATCGAAAGCATCATCAATCAAGGCAAGCAGACGAACTATGGCGGCACGGCGCAGTTGGATTATGTGAAGAACTTTCGCGCGTCGCGCCTTGCGCTGTATGCGTCGCTCTCCGTCGTCGATGGCGAAGTGGAAGTCTTGAACGTCGCGCTCAATCGCTTGACGAAGCGGCAGATTGGCGGCATATCGCCGTTCATTTTGCGGCTTGGAGGCGACATCGTTTGGAAGAAGTTTTCGTTCTCGCCGCGTCTGATTGCCGTGAGCCGTCAGCGAACGCACCCGCAACAAGGCTCGTCGTTCAGACCCGAACCCGACCCAAACAATCCATCGCAAGTGTCGACTTCGATTAGCCGTTTGCGTCAAACCGTGCCGGGCTACGCGCTCTTAAACTTGACGGCGCGCTATGAAGTCTTTGATGGCGTGGCGCTTTTCGTCAAGACCTACAACGCGCTGAATCAAAATTATCGCGCCATCAATTTGGGCGCAGGACCCGAAGGGTTAGCGGGGTCGGCGGCAGTGGAGTTTCCCGAAGGCGCGCCGCAAAATCCGATTCGCGTCATTGGCGGCGTGCAAGCGTTTTTCTGACGCTCCGATGTTTCTCAAACAGATATTTCTCAAACAAAAGGGGCGAGCCACAACGCTCGCCCCAACATTCGCTTCGCCCTGCACCCTTACTTCACCAGCATCATCTTTTTCGTCGCCACGAAGTTTGAACTTGACGCTCCATTCGTCGCGCTCGCTTGCAAGCGGTAGAAATAAATGCCGCTTGATAAGTTCGCCCCGTTCAGCGACACGCTGTATGACCCCGCTTCT
>JAJUFC010000007.1 GCA_029263855.1 Candidatus Thermochlorobacteriaceae bacterium
AATTTGATAGCGAATGGTCGTTGTCGGGTTAAACGGGTTCGGATAGTTTTGCGTCAGTTCAAACGCGCGCGCTACATTGAA
This sequence comes from Candidatus Thermochlorobacteriaceae bacterium, assembly GCA_029263855.1. Classification (GTDB taxonomy): domain Bacteria; phylum Bacteroidota; class Chlorobiia; order Chlorobiales; family Thermochlorobacteraceae; genus JANWWM01. The sequence goes on from JAJUFC010000007.1 coordinate 82, forward strand.
ACGCACGGTCAAAGTGAGAGTTTCCAATGTTGCCACTTGTCCGTCAAAGCCCGTTTCGCGCAGTTGATATTCGTAAGATTTGTCGACTTCCAAAAGCGCGTTGTCGGTGTAGGAATACGACGCGCCGTTGAGCGCGTTTTGAGCGCGCAGTTCATTCGTGGTTTGATAGGAGGCGACTTCCGTCCAATTCGTTTCGCCTTGCTTGCGTCGCAGAATCGTGAAGCCGTTGGATTCCGTTTCCGAAGCCGTTTCCCACGCGAGTTTCACGCCTTGAATCGTCGAGGCTGCCGTGAACGAAAGCAATTCAACGGGGAGCGGGTTGTCGCCCAAGCTCGTCGTGCCTAAACTGACGAAAAAGTTGCCGCCCGAATTGGCAACCGTTTCCGTGAACGAACTTGCGGAAATCTGAATCGGAAGCGAGGTCGTGTTCGGCGCGGCGGTCAAGGCTCGCTCTGCCCAGTTGCCCGTCGTGCGCGACGAGAGGCGCAAGGTGTTGTTCGGGTTGAGTGCCGTAACGCCATCGTCGCCGCTCACTTGGACGCTGTTCAGCCCTGAAACATCGATGTTGTTTGCCCCCGCATTCGTGAATTGGTAGTAGCGCGAAAAGGAAACCGCTACGAGCGGCGAGTTGACCGACGCAAGCGCATTGGCGTTGCCCGTGATCACTTCGCCGCGCAAGAGCGACGCGCCTGACGATGTCGCGGTCGGAAGCGTAATCTGACGGTAGGTTGTCGCGTCGCCAATCGGATAGAGGCGGTCGCCCGACGTGGTATTGACAAGGCGCGACAAGCGTCCGTTGATGTGTCCCGCCGTACGCGTAACCGCCGCGAGCGCGCCGTTGTTGGAGCGGATTTCATTAGAGCCTGTCGTGATGATGCCGCCGTTGAGCGTAAGCGTGCCATTTACATCAACATCGCCGCCGAGCGTTTTGCCGCCTGTTCCTGAAAACGTGAGATTGAAATAATTGTTCGTCAGAGAAGTATTGCGTGGCGTAACCGTTTGTCCCGTGCCGTTGTATTCAATCGTGCCGTCACTGTTGATGGAAGTCAACGTCCAATTTGATGGCGTTGGCGAGCTAGTAGAAGTGCGGCGAATGAACAATGGAAAGTTAGATGACGGGTCTAAAATCGTTCCATCTCCCAAGCCATCGACATCAGCGACGCGAATCGTGCCGTTTGTGCCCATCGTTAGCGTTGGGTTGCCTGAACCTAAACCCGTAAAAGTGGAAATCAACTCCGCGCCATCAGCGCAATCAAGCGTGCCATTGACGGTGAGACCGAACCCACCCATCACGGCAATCGCTGAGCCGCTTGGCAGTTGAACCGTCGCCGTTGCGGGAATTGTCCAATTGCAACGCACATTGCTGGGCTGAAGGGGCGGCGTGCCAAGAAGCGCAACGGGTGGCACATTCCAAGTTCTTGTTGCGCTCGCAGTGCCAAGCGTAATGGTCGGCGTTACCGTCCCCGTCGGGTTCGCGTTGAAACGGCTCGTGTTGGAGAGCGTTACATTGCCTCCAAACGTGATGTTGGTCGTGGGCGAACCTGTTGACGTATGTCCCGACAACCAAATTGTATTTGAACCCGCGCTCAAATCTCCGTTTAAATTGAGGGTTGTGCTTGTGATAGAAGTGCCGAACGCGGAAAGGGTCAAGGACACTTGACCAGCGGAGACCGTCGTCGCGCCTGAAACCGTGAGCGTTGAGGTTGCGCCGTTGTCCTTGTTGACGAATACGCCCGTGTTCGTTATCGTTATATTGGTCGTACTGGATGATGATCCCATCTCCAATGTGCCAACGCTGTGCGTGAATGTGCCTGAAGCGTTCGTGAGAGCGAGAACGCCGAGCGGAACTTGAAGCGTATCAACCGTCAAATTGCCGCCTGCGACGCACGGGTTGTTAAAAGCAGGACTGGGGGTCGTGACGTAATCGCTCGATGAACGATCAATGCGCAAAACGTTGTAGGTGCGCGGCGTAACGGTTTGATTGCCTGCGGTCGTCGCGCTGTATTGCACCGTCCCGTTTGAGTTTATCGAGGTCAAATCCCAGTTGGCTTGCCCAGTCCGTCGGTTAATGCAGAATTGAAAACCGGTCAACGATGTGCCATCTCCGAGACCGTTCAAATCTTGCACGACGAGCACGCCATTTGCACCCATTTCTAATGTTGGCGAAGCAACGCCAATGCCATCGTTCGTGCCTGAAATTTCCGCGCCATCGGGGACGATGAGGCGATTGTTGATGCGCAACCTTGCCCCCGATTTATCGCCGATGCACAAACTGGCTCCGCTTGCCACTTGATAAACGCCATCGATGTTCATTACCATATTTGCGTTTCCGAAGCCACCGAAAGTGCCATCAAATGCGTTAAAATTAATGTTGTAAGTTGCGGGGGAAGCCAATGTGCCACCACGCAAATTGACTGTGGGCGATAGCGTGCCCGACGAGTTGGCAAGAAACAGATTGCCCCCGTTGGACATAATCAAGTCGCCCGTGCTTGCCGTATTCAACGTGCCGACATTTAGCGTGATAGGATTGGGAACGGGGTTTGACGGGGGCGTGATGGCATTCACGCGACCGTTCAAAGAGAAAATGAGCGTATCCACCGCGTTGATGTTCCCATTGACGTTTAAGACGGCTGAACCGCCAATCGCAAGCGGCGAGGTAATCGCGCCTGTCGCGCCGCCATTGCCTGACGCAAGCGTTATGTTGTTGCTAACGGTTAAGGTTACGTTGCAGTTGTTGCCATTGTTGACGACGAACTCGGTGTTGGAGTCAATGGTAGGAAAAGCAATTGTGACCTCACTGGTGGCGCTCCCTAACGCAAGATTGCCGACCGTATGGTTTCGCGTTACGCCCGACCCTGAGCAGAACGACACAGCGCCCCGCTGAATCCTCATTTCGTTAGTAACGGTTAAATTATCGTTAATCGTCGTGGGAGCAGTGACAGTGTAGGCTGTTGGAGTAGTGTTGCTATTGCCCGCGTTGTTCACGACGAGGTCGTAAAAGGTCAGGTTTGAGCCTGAAAGGGTTTGCGCTCCTGCCCCATTGAGCGTAACGGGTCGGTTGTTCGGGGTCAGCGTGCCGTCGCAGGTGTAATTGCGCGCGACGTTCAGCACGCCGCCCGCGTTGGTCGAGAGCGTCAGGGTCGCGCCTGATGAGACGACGACATTGTTGGCATTACATGGGTCACTGCATGCGCCAAAATCCACCGTGCCATTGGCGACGCGGAGCGTGCCGTTAATCGTCCAAGTCCCCGACGCGGCGCGCGTGATGCTCCGGCTTGCCGTGTTCATCGTGAAATCAAAAACGGTAATCGCGCCGAAGCCTGTAATATCCGTCGTGGAATTAAACACGTAACTGTTTCGCGCAAACGGTTTGATGCTCGTGACATCGTCCGTGTTGTTGATGATGTAGTAACGCGAGTAGCGTGCGCTTGTGCCAATTATGTCGCCAGGATTTTCTACCGGCACTTGTCCGAACACGAATCCACTTGCACTCGTTACATATCCAAACCAAGCCATTGAGTCGGGACGCCCCCCAATGGCAGACCACGGAAACGAAAACTCGCGAGTTGCACCCGCGCCTTGTTGATAAGAGCCAAAACTTGTCGTAGGGGCTGACCAACCGTTGCTTCCGTTTGCCGTGCGGTATTCGCGGTAGGTGTCTTTGACATACATCACTACATCTGCGCGGAACGGCAGTTCCGCAAAACTAGTCCCATCGTAATTGAAGCCGATATTTGTTCCATCGGCATTCGTGCCGCCGTTAATGGGAACAGACGGGTTTTTAGCAAGATAGATGACAGCGCCTTCTGAAAGCGTTGCGTTAGAAATGCCTACATAGAGATTGCTATTGTCCCAAGTTACATACCAAGTTTGTCCGCCGCTCGTTTGCTGGTTTTGGCCGTCAACGTGAACTCCATATTCGCCTGCGGCTATCGTGCCATTAATGGTGGGCGTTGTCCATTGGGCGTTGGCGCGTTGGCTCAACGCGAGCGAGAGAAGCGTCGCAACAAAAATCAGCAGGGTTGCGCGATGCAGATAGCGATGGGTCATTGGCATTTGCTTAAGTTTTAAGTTTAGTTAGCGGTTTGAAACATTTGCGTTAATGCGTTAAGTCGTTAAGTCGTTTTCAATCGGCTTCTTCGTTACGAGTTCGGGTTCGTTGGCTATGACAGTTCGCGATGTGGCGCGAACGTTTGGCATTTTGGACTATCAAGCCTTCAGAGGCTCTTGCGGAATTGCAAGCGAAACAGAAAGGCTACTTTAAGGCTACTTTTCGCTTTGTCGGCAAATTAAAGAAGTTGCGCCCTCAGAAGTTGTGATTTGGCGCATAGTTAGCGAAATATAACGCAAAAATTCGAATGCTTCGAGATTTTTTTTGGGTCGGAAAGGGGATTTATGGGCGATTATGGTTCTTTGGGGTCGTTGGGGGGCGGCTGGGTGCCTTCGACAAACCACGAAGAAATATACGCCGTAAATGTGCCAAACAGCCCAACGCCAACGGTCATTAAAATCGCCGCCACCACTCTGCCTTCGGTTGTGATGGGATACTTATCGCCGTAGCCAACGGTCGTAATCGTAACAAACGCCCACCAAATCGCGTCTTCCGCCGTCGTGATGTTGCTTTCGGGCGAGGTTTCCACTTTCAAAATCGCGATGGCGGAAAAAATGAGCATCAAAACCGCCGTCAGAATCGCCGATGCGAACGTGCCCTTGACGCGATTGCGGAACAAATACGAAAGCAACTGTTGAATCGAGCGATAGGCTTTGATGATGCGAATGACCCGCACGATGCGCACGACGCGCGCCGTCCGAAACGCATCAATCATCGGAATCGATGAGAGCAAATCAATCCAACCCCACTTCAAATACTCCCACTTGTTTTCCGCCGTGAAAAGCCGATACCAAAACTCGACGAAAAACACCGCGCAAATGAGATAATCGAAATAGTTGATGAGTTTCGAGACCTCTTCATCGAGCGTGGTGAAAGTGTCGAGCGCGAGCGCGCCCAAGACATAAATCGAGAGGACGGTAATGACCAGGTCAAACAGCCCAAAGTCTGAGTGCGATTGATTTGGCATGGTGATTTTTTAGAGCAATCGTGAAGCGAAAAGATAAGGAGAAATCGGGAAGGAATTTGTGGCAATGCGCGTGTTTGGCGATATTCAATTCAGTAAAACCCTTCATCAACGTTCCTAAGCAAATTCATGGGGTGGTGGAATCGCATTGTAACAAGAGCCGAGCTGCTCAGAAGCGAACTGATGGCTATCACAATGCTCGTTGGGTTGATGCTGGTTGGCGTGGCTCTTTCTACGCTGAACGGCGTGGCTGAAAAGGAAGCACGGCTCCTGCGCCTTGAAGAAGAAGCCCTCACTGGCATTGAGCCCGATAGCCTTATTGAGCGCGAACTGTCAAACTTTCAAGCGGCGGAAAAACAACTGGTGCCGAAAGCGAAACTGAACTTCAACACTGCCACCGAAGCCGAACTGCTCGCATTGCCCGAAATCGGACCAACGCTTGCCGATAGGCTCGTGCGGTTTCGTAAATTCAAAGGCGGAAAATTGAACCGCATTGAGCAACTCTTAGAAGTGAAAGGCATCACGCCTGAACGGCTTGAGAAACTCAAAGAATATTTGGAAGCGCGATAGCAAACATTGCAATGCACGCAGAAACTTTCACGCGGAAACTTTACAAAAAGCCAACAACCAAACGGACATGACGCATCTTTCAGTCTTGATTGAATCGGACCGAGTGATTCTCGTTCAACTCACATCGTCGGCAAGCGGTTTTACGGTTTCAAAAGTTGAAACCATCGGCTCAAATTCCAACATCTACCAAGACATTTTGGATAAAGGCGACCCCAAGCAATTAACAGACTGTTCAAAAATTATGGCGGAAAAATTAAGTGCGTATTCCGAGACCGAGATGTCGGTGTGTTTGAACATGACGGGTGTCAAAAGCGTGATGGCGAGTTTGAATCGTCATTTGAGTGAGGAAGAGTTCGAGGAAGAATGCCAACGCGAAGCCGAAGCCTTCTTGCTGGAATCCGATGAATATGAAATTGAAGTGGTTAAACTTGCCGTCAAGCCGAATGCACCATTTGAAAGGTATCAACTTTTTTTTGTGCCGAAGCGATTTTTAACGCGCCTGCAAATGCTTCTATTGCCGTCGGGAAAAAACATTTCAATAGTTGAACTCTCTCATATTGCGGTGCAATCGCTGTATGAAGCAAAGCCGCAACTCGTCATCTTGGAACTCGCCAAGGATTACCTTGCGATTTCAAAACTCACCAACGGTGTGCCGACAATGTTTCACCATTGGACGCTTGAAGCTGAAACGGACATCGCATACTTTGCCACGAATGAACTCAAAGCGTTGGGCGGAAAAAGCCCCGTCTGCGTTTTTGGGAGTCTGACGAACGAAAGCATTCTTGGATTTATTCAAGAGGCAACGGGGCTTACAGTGCAAGCGGCGTCGCTTCCTGCTGGGTTCAGCATTCAAAATGAGTGGGTAAAAGAACTGCCATTGATTCTGCCGCTCGTAGGATGCGCGATGAAAGCCGCCGAATTTGCGGAATGAACCTATAACGGAAACGCGAGCAAGAAAACCCAAAAGATTAAATGAGATATCGAGACGATGCCGAACTTTGCGATTATTTCAGAGACTTCCCAATCTGCCGCACTCATTCAACATGCCATTTCCACGCAGACCTTCAAATCTGCACGATTTTCGCGCGGCGCGTTGGAGCAAATTTCAAGCGATACAGACGCGATATACTTTGAAGTCGTGCGCCCGAGCGACATCGACGAGATTGAACTGCTCGAGCATCGATTTTATCTCACACCGATTATCGCCTTTCTCAAAGAAGCCAAAACGACGCTTGTCGTGAAAGCCTTTCGCGCGGGCGCAAGCGATGTGGTAAATTTGTCGGGAGAAGTCGGGCAAGATTTCATTGAGGTTGTCAATTCAATTTATCGTGCGGTGCGAAAGCGACAGTCGCTTTTGGCGATGCATCAAATTTCGCAAAACATTTACGCGCTCGCTCAACTGGAAGAAGCGAACGCCTCGCCCGAAGTTTCCGCCAATCGCTTTATTCAACAGATGGAGCAAGCGGTGGTGGTGTTGGACAAGTCGCTTCAAATCGTCTCGCTCAATTCGTCGGCGGAAAAAATCATCGGGGAAGACGAGGGCTACTTGCGCGGCAAACGCATTTCGCTGTTCCTGAACATTCCCGAAGTGCAACTGCACTATGTGTTGGAAGGGCATAGTTACAGAGGCGAAATTTTCTTTCGCAACGACCCACACCCCGTTACGCTTGGCTATTCGCTTTCGGCGCGAATTGACGAGACGGGAAAACCCAGCGGCGCGATTTTGCTCTTCAAAGACATCACCCGCGAAAAACAGCGCCGACAAGCCGAAGAAAAAGCGGAGAAAATGCAAACGCTCGGCGAAATCGCGGCGGCAATTTCTCACGAAGTTAAAAATCCGCTTGCGGGTATTAAGTCAATGGTTCAAGCCGTGCTGTTCGACATTTCGCCAGAGTCAGAAACCTATCAATACATTCGCCGCATCGGCGCCGAGGTCGACCGCATCAATAAGTTCATCGAAGAAACTTTCGCGTTTGCGCGACATCGCAAGCCGAAAATCGTGCGCGTGAGCATCGCCGAAATCGTTCAATCTGTTGCACAACTTTTGGCGCAAAACTTCAAAGCCAATAACATTGAATTAAACATCAATCTTCCGTCCGAACTTTCGCCCATCAGAGCCGATGCCGACCAAATCCGACAAGTCGTTCTGAACATCATGCTCAATGCTATTGAAGCCCTCACCCAGCAACCGAACGCGAAAGAAAAACATAAGCGGCTCGATGTTTCCGCCAAACAAATCATTTACTTCATCGATGGCGAACCGCAACCATTCGTCGAGCTGACATTTCAAGACAATGGCACAGGCATTCCTGATGCAATTCTTGCGAAAATCTTTGACCCCTTTTTCACCACAAAGCCTAACGGCACAGGGCTTGGTCTGGCAATATGTTTCAAAATTGTCGGAGAGCATCAAGGCAGGATTGACATTTCAAATGCGGCGGAAGGCGGCGCAATCGTTACCGTCAAACTTCCGACATTTGCTCAGCAGACGAACCTTTCGGCTCAATCGCCGCTCGCCGATTCGGCTTTGGCAAAGAGCACTTAATTCATTTTCTCCAACACTTTAACTAACGCTTCGGCGTAAATGCGATGCTCGACTTCAAGCACCTTTGGAGCCAGCGATTCAGGCGTTTCGTCAGGAGCGATTGAAACTTTGCCTTGAATAATAATTTCGCCCTCGTCATAGTGTTCATCAACGAAGTGAACCGTTGCGCCACTTTCTTTTTCTCTTGCTTCAATCACGGCGCGATGGACATTCATGCCATACATGCCTTCGCCGCCGAACTTCGGCAAGAGCGCGGGGTGAATGTTAAGAATCCGTTTCGGATAGCGTCGCACCACTTCTTTCGGCACGCGCTTCATATAACCCGCGAGCAAAATCAAATCCACCTGTCGCTTTTCCAATTCTGAAAGCATCGTTTGAACAAAGGCATCTTCATTCGGAACCGTTTTGCTCGATAAATGCACGGCATCAATACCGTTTTCACGCGCGAATTGCATCGCGCCGCACTGCGAGTTGTTCGACAGGCACATCACGATTCGGCAGGGAAGATTCCGCTCTTGAATTTGTCGGTGAAGCGCCTTGAAGTTTGAGCCGCCGCCCGAACAAAACACGGCGAGATTTTTCTTGCGCAAAGACATTGCCGAAAAAGTTATCAGTTAAGAGTGAAAAGTTCAATGCAGGCAAGCGCGCTTCACTCATCGTTCCGAGCGTTTCTCCTGTCATTATTCTGAACAGAGCGAAGCAAAGAATCAATTCTAATGAGCAATGAGTAACGAAGCACGAAACAGCGGAACAACAAAACAATTCTTCACTATTCATTATTCTTAATGATGGATTACTCACTTGCGTTCGGAATCACCGAGGGACGTGATGCACAGCGTCAAGCGGAAAGTTCAATTCTTTGGCAATCGCTTCATCAGATAAGCCCAAGCGGCGCAAGAGCGTAACGGCTTCAAGTTTGCCTTCTAACAACCCTTTGCGCTTGCCTTCCTCAAAGACCTATTTGTAAAATTGTATCTCTTTCAAGAGTTCCCTTTGTATTCCTAACATCGCTCTGACCTCCTCTCGTGTTAGTTTTGAAAACTTGTATGTGATTATCTGCTCTATCAAATCTTTTCACTCTCAACTCTCTATTCCTTAACGCACAATGGCGAGTTTGCCGATTTTTTCCGCTACGCTTTCCGCCGTGATGCGATAAATGTAGATGCCGCTCGAAATTTTCTCGCCCTTGTCGGTATCAAGTTGCCAACGCGCGCCGCCCGTCTCGCCTTCGTGCTCAATCGTCTTAATCGCCTTGCCCGTGAGCGTGTAGATGTGAATCGTCGCCTTGCGCGTCAGGTTCGCGAACATCACATAATCCACGCCGCTCGATTTGCTGTATGGATTCGGATACGTGAAAACATCGGCGAGCGTTTCCTTTACGGAACTGAACGAAACCACGTTGCCGCTGTTTGCCGTGTCAATCGTCAAACCGTCGAGACTGCGAATGTTTCGAACAACTAAACTCACGGTAAACCCCAGCGCGCCAATCGGTCTGCCTTCAAGGTCAAGCGTCATTTTGTCGTTTTGAACGCTCGCGCTCCTCACGCGCCCGTCGGGCTTCACGACGAAATTTTGCGGGGAAACGGAATTGGGGTCAATCGGACGGTTCATCGTTAGCGAGACACGATAGGGCGAAATCACTTCTCTTTCCACGATGTAAAACGAGGCTTGCGATTCAGGCGCAACATCAAAAGTTGCCGCGTTGAAGTTTGTATCGAGCCTCGCGTTGAAGATGTCGCGCAAGCCTGAAACGCGAACCACGTATCGCCCCGTATCGAGCGGCGCGTAACGGAACGACAGCACAGCCTCTTCCCCGCCCTTTGCAAACGCAACCGATTGCGCGAATCGCGTCTCGCCGTTCTTTTCAATCGCGAACATTCCCGCTTGAATTGGCGACTGCATCGGTCGGTTGAATCGCACTCTCAAACTTTGATTCGTCCAACTCGCCGAAACGACGCGCGGAAGCGAAACGGAGCGACCAATCAAATACGCGCTCGTGTCGCTTTCCCGAATCCCGTCGCTCGCCGTTACGGCATAGACATAAAACAAATTCGGATTGACGCTGTTATCCACGAACTCCATATTGCTTGTCGTGGCGTAAAGCGAAACGTTGAACGGATACGTCGGAAATGCGGTCGTGGCTTGGCGATAAATTTTATACTGCGTCGCGCCTTGAACGCTTCGCCACGCAAGGCGAATTTGGTTTGTTCCAAGCGGTTCGCCCATCACGCCGACGGGCGCAAGGATTCCCTGAAAATTTTGATACTCCCACGCATAACTGAACAGGTCGTCGCAGAAGTAAATCTCATTTAAGCCGTTGCCATCGGCATCGCCGACCATTACTTCTTGCGCTTGCGCAAAAGGATAATTCCAAACGGGCGCAAACGACTGCGAAGCCCCGTCCCACTTGAAAATGTAGAGGTTTGGATACGCAACGATGATGAGTTCGTCGATGCCATCTCTGTCCAAATCGCTCGTGGCGACCGCGCTTTCGAAGAAGCGTTTGTAGCGATAGTTGAAGAAGGCTTGCTTCCAAATTCTTTGCAGGCTATCGCCATTGGCTTGCCAACATTCATAGACCCAAATCGGCGTGGCGTAGTTGCGAAGCGAGTCGAAGAGTTCTTCGCTGTGATAGCCGATGATGAGTTGGCGTTTGCCGTTGTTGAGATAGTTGCCGCTCGTAATGCCTTGACTGCCGCCAATGAAGCCCGCGCCCGCTTGGTATTGCCAACTCAATGCGTAACTGTTCCCGCTTCCTGAATATTCGTAGGCGAAAAAGTTTGCGTCGTAATCGCCGACGACGATTTCGTTTCTGCCGTCGCCGTCGAAGTCATCGACGATGGCGCGAGGCTGTTCGAAGAGCGGCGCGGTTCTTGGATTTTCGCGACTGCGAAACGGATTCGGAAGCGAGGCGATGAGTTGAAACGCATTGTTGTAGATGAGGTAATTCGTATCGCGCCGAGCGAGCATCTGAATTTCGCCGTTGCGCTTGGTGTCGGCGAAAGTTGCGCCCCAAAAATCGCCGCGGGCGGTGTCTAAAAATTTGATGGAACTAAACGGCGAACCTTGTGGCGTGGCTTGCGAAAAGACGATGGTTTTGCCGCCCGCGCTCGCGAGCAATTCCAAGTTGCCGTCGCCGTCGATATCCGCCACGCTTCGCGGAATTTGAATCTGCGGAACGGTGTCGAGCAAGATGAACTTCGCGCTATCGGCGTTGTATTCGTAGCGTCGCAGGTCGCCGAACTTTCTGCCTTCGAGCGGTTTGCTTTCGTTCATCAAGACTTCCTTGCGACCGTTGCGATTGAAATCTTGCGTCGTTTTGAGGAAGTAGCCTTTGGGCAAGCGCAAATCGCGTCGCTCGCGCAAGTAGGTTTGCCCGAATGTCGGAATTTGGCTTACGGAGCCGTTGAGCCGAACCGTGAGCGTGTCGCTTCGCGAAATAAGTCCCGCAAGGTTTTTCGCCTCGATGAAAAATTCGTAATCGGTTTCAGGTTGGAGTTCGCTTTCGCGCAAGAGCGCGGCGTGCCGCAATCGTATGCCGTCGAAGCGAAACGCCGAAAAGGGTTGAGACGAATTGCGTCGGCGATAAAACGCGATGGCGTCGCATTGGTCGTCGGTTCGACATTCAATCAAAACGCCCCGCCTATCATTGACGATAACATCGATTGCGGAGAGATTAGAGATGACGGGCGGCGTGCGGTCAATGACGACGCGAATTCGATTCTCAATCGCGCGTCCTGTGGTTTCGCGCACCGAGAGCCGAAGCGTGTAATCGTCATCGGGCAAGAGCGAATCGGGCTGAACGACGTTCCAAACCGCGAGCGTGTCGCGAATGAGCGGACGGTTCGATGTGGCGAGCGTTATCCATTGATTTTGATTGCCGATGCCTCTGCGATAGTCGACCGTAAAGGATTGAAAGCGCGGGGAAATCGCCGTGCCGATAATGGCGATGGGCGTTTGCGCGGTTCTGCCTTCGTCGGTTTGCGGCGAAAGAATTTTCGCAATCGGCGCGCCGTCGCTTTGAAGCGCGTTCAAGATGTTCAAGCGTCCGCTCCCCGTGAAGTGGTCCCAGCCTTCTTCTTCGATGTCGTCGGTCGTTGAAACGATAACGCCGCGAACTTGCTCGGCAGTAAGATTCGGTCGGAGCGAAAGGAGCAAAGCGACTGCGCCCGCCACGTGCGGCGCGGCGGCGGAGGTGCCTCCAAAACTCGGCGTGTAAAATCCGCGATAAAACGGAAAGGTTGTGTTAATGCCCACGCCGGGCGCGCATAAATCCAAGCGAATGCCAAAGGTCGTAAACGGCGTGCGCGTGTCGAATTGCGTCGTTGCGCCAACGGCGATGACTTCGTCGTAGCCTGCGGGATAGCGTTGTTGGTCGCCGCCCGCGTTGCCCGATGAAGCGCACATCACCACGCCTTGCGCATAGGCATATTGCACCGCGTCGCGCACGACGGGCGAAAGCACGACATCGCCGAAGCTCATATTCAAAATGCGAATGTTGTTATCGGCGGCGTAAATGATAGCGGTTGCAATGTCTCTATCCGCCGCAAAGTCGCCACCGAATCCGCCCCACGCCGTAAAGACGCGAAGGGCGGCGAGTTTGCAATTTGGCGCAACGCCCGCAATGCCGATGCCGTTGTTCGTCGCCGCCGCCACGATGCCTGCGCAAGCCGTGCCGTGCGAGTTGTCGTCAAACGGATCGGGGTCGGGAAATTGATAATCCGACGCGCCGTTGAGATGATCAATGTTGAACGGTTGGTCGGTGAAATCGTAGCCGATGACATCGTCGGCGTAACCGTTGCCGTCTTGGTCGATGCCGTCGAAGTCGCCCGTAATGCCATTGGGGTCGAGTTGGAAGGTGATGGGATTGCGTCGCTCGCGAAAATCCCACGGCTCGAACGTGCCGTTTTGGTTGCGGTCTTCGGCGGGGTTAATCCAAAGGTTTGGGATTAAGTCGGGGTGCGTGTAGTCGATGCCCGTGTCGATGATGCCAACGCGCACTTGGGGACTGCCCTTCGTGATGCTCCACGCTTGAATGGCTTTGACTTTCTCCAAGTTCCATTGTTCCGAAAACGCCGAGTCGTTGGGCGTTGTCCAATCGTCCAAGTCGTAGAGCCTGACGGGTTCGGCGTAGTCAATGTCGGGGTTGTTTCGGAGCGCGGCGAGAATCGTTGCGATTTCCGATTCGGAATAGGTTGAATCGAGCCGAATCGCATAGACTTTGCCGACGCGCGTTTTCTGCTTCGCTTTCTCGAACAAGAATTTTGACGATTCATAGCGCACTTGGATTGAGCCAATGCGGAGCGTTTTAAGCGCGCCTTGCGTCTGCGCGCTTGAACGAAGCTCTGCGTCAAGGGTTGAACGTTCTTTGAACTTGACGTTGAGTTCGCGTTGAATGGTTCGCTCGGCGTAGAACGGGTTCGGGTTGCGGGGCGCGTAGAGCGATGGATTGGATTTGAATCGCTCGGCTTCGGGTTGCGCCATAAGCGTTTCGCCAAAAGCGATGAGCGAGATAAACAGAAGCGAGATGATGCGCATTTGGTTCAAGTTTGTTTGGAGCAGAGGGCGCAAGTTAGAGCGATTCCGTCTTGATTTCAAGGCATGAAGCAAGGCACTCGTTTTCGGCAGACGCTTTCTCAAAAACAAAAGAGCAACTCCGATGAGTTGCTCTTTTCACTGTCAAACCGCTCCGCCCTTATTTGAAGAATTGGTCGAGCGTGTAGACTTTGCCGTTGACTTCCACCGAGAGTTCGTTGTTGTTCGGATTGACGAAGACTTGAATTTCGCGCACCGTCCATTGCACGCCGCGCCCGTCGTAGTTCATGTTGTAGCGTTCTTCGTTGAGCTTGACGGTATCGTCGACGGGAATTGCAATATCTTCGTTGCTTGAAAGGATAACGATTTGGAGTTGTCCTTCTTGCAACTTGCGCTTCATTTCTTCGGTGTTTGAAAGCCGTCCGTATCCTGCCGCCGAGGCGATGGTGAGTTTGAGTCGACCCAAGTCGTCGCGGCGCGCCTGCGTGATGAAATACTTGTCTAACTTATGAACGGCATTTCCAGATTTTGTGATTGGCATTGCTTGAAATGTTAAAAGTTGATGTCGTTCAAACTTCTCCTCGTTTGAAATTACGACGCGGTTGGTGAAACAGAAAAGGCGATTCATATTGAACCGCCTTGCTCGCAACCGTTTTGGACGAGATGCCGTCGCTGACTTATTGCGTAACGCGAGCGAGCCTGAAGCGCGCCGTGCCAACCTGTTGCCACGAGCCACTATCATCGCTCATAACCAAAATATTTCCGCGAAATCGGCTTTCTGTCAGTTCGGTAATCTCCTTAAACTGCTCGTCGAGCGGTCCTGAATCAAACTTGATTCGCCCTCCAATCATTCTGAAAATCCCTTCATCAGAACCAAATCCGGGCACACGAAGCGTGTAGGCGCTATCGGACTTGAACTCAATCACCAGCCCTTGTATCTGCTGAACCTCTCGCATAATGGGCGTGTTCGGCGAAATCTGCACTTCCTCGTATCGCCATCGTCCAATCAGTTTTGAGAGGTCAATGGTTGGCGTTGGCTCTGGGTTTGGATTCGGCTCTGAGGGCGTTTCGCTTGAACACCCCAGCATCAACGCCATCATACACATTCCGATAAGTCGTTTCATTGCTGTTCAAGATTTTGAAGGTTAGAAGAGATATTTCCAACGTCGCCGCGACGCGCAAAGAAAAACACCTTTGCCAACGAATACGACCCAAATACGCCCGCGATTCTTCCCGGTCCTTGAATGTTTGAGCGCTCTTGTATCGGCTTCTGCGTCTGACGGTCATACCACTCGCCCCACGCTCCGCCTGAACCGAATGTAAATTGTGCATCGGGGTCGTCCAATGCCGGCTCAAAGATGTTGCCAAAAGCCGTATCCACGGCCATATTTTGACGGTCGCTTCTTATCAATGAAGCGGGGTTACCAATCGGCATGTAGAAATAGAATGGAACTACCAATGATTGTTCAACTGAACCCCCTTTTCCTTCTCCATCTAGGTTGCTGTCCACTCCTGTTCGCCAATAAAAGAGCCTGCCAATTGGATTACTATAATTAAGCGTAGTAAAATACTCACCTCTTTCATTTGGCAGAACGCGGAGCGTATCTCCGTTGCGAATGTTCGTAAATCCGAAGCGTCCCGGAACCGTCGTTCTTGCAGTGTAGGTTTTTCCGTCATAGCGCACGTCCAAAAAGTAGGTGCGTTGATGCTCGACGCGCAAGGCATTTTGCTCGTCGCGGTAGTAGCCGTTTCCAACATGGCGGAGCGTTACGGCTTCGCCTGCGTCGCTACGAATCACGACTTGCGCGTTGGTTCTTGGCGTAATTCTCGGATTGTAACGAATGCGAATTCCGAACAGACAACGATTGACCACTCTATCCGTTCCAATCGGCGGGCGCGGCGACCTACTGCTGGGCGAAAGCCGTCCGACAAATACTTCGTGCGGGCTTTCGCGCAACGTGTCGGGCGTAATTAGTCCAATAATTACATCGTATTCGCCATCCAGCGCCATGTCGGGCTCAAAAATGCCGCACGAGGCAACTATGCAGCACACAAATACAAAAAATAATCGTCTCATTTTTACCAATAGTTATCTTGAAGCGTGAAGACAAAATTGACATCTCGAGAATTTCCTGTTGTTGACGCAAGCCCGTTCCCTTGCAACATATCTCTTTGAATATGAGAAATCGTGATATTGATGGTATTGCTCCTCAACCCGTCGTCAGAATTCAGACATCCGCCATAGTGCGCCATGGCTTCAAAAACGGTTTTGACGTTTCGGTCAGCAAAGTCGAATGTGTGAAAATCCCTTCCTGCGGCAGTGGAAATTTCTCCACGTTTTCTGCGCACTTCGTTCCACAACGCTTCGGCGAACTGCTTCGCAACTTGAAACCCAACACTTTGAATATTTAACCTTGCTCCAAAAAAGTTATCGGTAAGAGCTTCAGGATTTGGTGCAAATGTGATGAACTCTTTGACTTGACTCCAAGATTTTTCAATCCAACTACTCCCGATTTTTAGACGCATCGGTTCACAATCATCTTCAACCGCAATAATGCGAATGTTTGAGATGGGATTTAATCCTATCAAAGTTCTATTAATCGTGTAAGTTCCCGCACCGGGAATCAAATACCGCTGTCCCGCATTCGGTGGATAAACATCTCCTGAACTTGCGGCAAATAATTCAAGTTCATCTTCTCCCAGTTCATTATTTGTGAAAGTAAACCTGACTAATCTGAGCCACTTACCTCCCGGAGGCAATTCGGGGATAGCCGGTCCGCCCCAACCGCCGCACCCTCCTCTCAATCCGCGATTTTCGTCTTCAATGCCCGCGCATACCCAAGTTCTCATCACGGAGTTTGAATCATACCAATCGAGCAACGCATCAATGCGCTCTTGTTCCATTTGTAGCCATTCTTCTTCGGTCAATTCAGGCTTAATCAGAATCAGCGGATAATCGACATTTGCCATAATTGAATCGGCTTGCGACGGGTCTGCTGGCAACGAAAGCACATCTTGCGTTCCATCGCTTTTTTCAACCTCGAGATACATCGGCTGACCTTCCAATTCAGGATAAAATTCGCCGGGGTCAAGCGCAATGCCATATTCTTGCTCCGACTCAATGCCACCACCTCTGTTTCGCATTCTTTCCGCATTCCATATTTTCATCACCAAATTGTAGCGTTTTCCCTCGAGCATTAAGTTCATATCAAATTCTGATGACGCGTTTTTCGTTGAAACAGCATAGCCTTGCTTGTAACCCAAGTATCTTTTGTCGCTATAAAACGCGTTTACTTCATTGTGCATCACAGACATCAGATTCGGCGACTGAGCAATTTTCTGATTCAATTTTTTTACTTCTTCACGATATCGAATAATCTGATTGCGATATTCTTGTCCGCAGTTGGATTTTGTGAGTTTTTTAGAGACTGTCCTTGCTGGATTGGTGGATTCTTCGGTCAGGTCGATGGGACGATTTTCATCTCTACATGCAAAAAGAGAAATGATGAGACTAATACTAACGACTGAACGACTGAACGATTGATAATTGACGCATCATGAATAGATATGTTTTGAGTTGAGAGTAACATGCTTTAATTGATGGGCTGAATTTAGATATGCCCGATTCAATTTTAAAACATTTTTTAGAGATGAAATAGAAAAGGCGGTTCATAGCGAACCGCCTTGCTTGCAACCGTTTTGGACGAGATGCGTCTGCGAGAAAATTTATCTTCCCTCAATTTGCTTGCGGCGCCGATTCAAATAAGAGCCGCCGCTCGCCATCATCAAATTTTCAGCATTGCGTGAGTTTTAGGCTTCCCCTTCACTTCACCAACATCATTTTCTTGGTTGCGGAAAATCCGCCCGCTTGCAAGCGATAAAAATATACGCCCGTCGAAAGCGACGATGCGTTGAACGTCGCTGAATACGTCCCCGCTTCTTGCCTTGCGTTCACAAGCGTTGCGACCTTTCTGCCGAGCACGTCAAAGACTTCCAACTTCACGTCGCTCGCGCTTGGTGCCTGATACGTGATAACCGTTGTTGGATTAAACGGATTCGGATAGTTCTGAAAAAGTTGATACGAACTTGGCTTTTGATTTCGAGCGGTTTCTCTCGCTGAAAGCATTTGTCCTGTTTCAAGGCTGAATGTGGGCGAAACATATGGACCATCAACTGCCATTGAATCGGCGGCAAAGTTCGGATTGAAGCCCAAGTTGCCGAAGGGGTCGGCTTGTCCCACGCGCGTCGCGGGCACGAGCACGTTGGAGAAATACGCCGTGCTACTGACGACAAAGGCGAACCCGCGAATCGTGTTGCCCGTTCTGCCGCCCACAAGCGAGAGCGGAATCGAGAACTCCCAGCCGTTGCGCTCCGCGCCGGAGTTATTCACCGAATAGGCAACCGTGTTTTCAGGCACGGCACCGTTGGCGGAGGGACCAACAACGATGTTTGCGCCGTTCAGTTGCGCCGAGTTCGGAGCGGTCGCCATCACCGAGCCGCGCGTCGAGATATTTTCTTCATAACGCGCCAGCGACATAAAGCCTCGATTGCTCACGGGCGAAAGCGAGAAGGCGTAATCGGTCTCGAAGCGCGAGCGGTAGCGTCCTTGCGTCGTGTCGACTGTGCTGATGAAATGCGCCGCGTTTGGCACGTTGCCCAAGTTTCGATTTTCGTCTCTGCCGTCGATGTTGCCGAAGTCGAGCCATAGCCCGAAGCCGTCGCTTGTGAGCGGATTGAGTTTGCCTTCAACGCCGACGTAAAGGAGCGTATCGTCGCGTCCGAACCACAAGCGGCGAATGTCGATGTTCGGTCCGAAACCCAAACTGCTGTCGGGGTTCGTCGCCATTAAAATGTAGCCTGTTTCGCTCAAGTTGCCGTCGAGGACGAATTGCGGCACGACGGGCGGAATGCGCATCAAGAACGTTCGTCGCAAGGTGTCGTTGCTTCGATTGCCATCGCCCGCGCCCGTGATGATAGCCGTTGCAACATAGCGCGTATTGTTATCACCTTGAAACACATCAAAGGTTCGCGTGAAAGTTTCGCCCGCTTGAACAGTTCCGCTGGTAAGCGTATCGGCGTAAATGACGTTCTGCGGGTTCGATTCGGGCGCAATCGAAAGGAAGCATTGCATTCCCGTTTGGCTGAGCGAACTCAAATTTCTGAACTGCGCGGTTGGCGTCCATTCGGTTGTGGTCAGCGTATCGGCGACGAAGATAGAATCGACGCGAAAGTCGATTTGATATGGCGATTGAAAATAGGTCGGAACATAGACGGCGTAACTATTGGCAGGAACGCGAATGCGCACTCTTGGACCTGTGCCCACATTTGCAGGAAAGACGAAGGTCGAGTCGCCATTTGCGCCGTTCCAATTTCCCGCGTTGCCCGTGATGTCGCGAAGCCACTTGTTGCCCCAGCCGTAGCACGTCACCCACACATCGATGTTGAAGTTGCTTTTGTTAATGCCGACGAGCACGCCTGAACTATCGAGCGGCGCGGGATTGCCATAGCGGCGAATCACCATCACGTTGCGCTCGTCGGTGGCTTGGTTGCCGGGCCAAAACGGCGCGTTCTGGCCTTGATAATTCGATGCTCCCGTGTTCGTTGGAATTTCTTGCGTGCCACGAACCCACTTGCGAACCGCGAGCAGTTTGTTGATGTCGTCGCGCAAGCCATAAATGAAGTAATCGCGCCACCAAATACACGGATAGCCTTCGGTCGAGAGAATGTAGGCGTAAGCCAGATGTTTGTTGATGACAAACGGATTGTGGTCGGGAAGCGACGGCACGCCGAGATAGTTATTTCGGTCGAAGTCGTGATTCTCAACGAAAGTTACGATTTGCGTTGGCGAAACGCCATTGTTGAATAACCCTCTGCCTTGCAGCGCGCGAATGTCGGCATTCGGATTTTGAAAAATATCTTTCATTCCAAAGTAGAGGTTGAAGTCGAAGAGGCTCGTGCGCGGGTTTGTTCCGTTGTCATTCACCCAATTCAGCCAACTGCGCAAGCGATTGATGTCGCCATCGTAGAGCTCAGCGACGACAAACTTATTCGGCGGCACGTTGGGCGCGGTGCGTTCCGCCACGCCGTCAACCCATCGTTTGTAGTATTCGGGGTGGAAGCCCTTGATGAAATCGATGCGGAAACCATCTAATTGCAAGCGGTTTTTGAGCCAATTCCCCCAAACGATGATGCTATCGCCCATTGGCAAGTTGTTGCCTTGATTGTCGTGCAACGCCACGTCTTGCGCAAAACTGTTGGTGTAGAATTGGTAGAACCCGAACTGCGTCGAGCTGCAATAGTCGCTCGTGTTGCCGGGATTGACGGCGGCGTTTGGGTAAAAGTGGTTGAAGTTCGCCGTTAAGCGTCCGCTTCCATTGGTCAAGGGAAAATTCGTGAAGGTCGAATCGCCTCTTGCGCCGCCGGGCGGACACGGGACGGGCAGGAACGGATTGCGCTCCAAGATTCCGCCACCACGATGATTGAAGACGATGTCGGCATAAACCTCCATATTCAATCGCTTATACTCGGCAATCATCGCCGCCAGTTGCGGATATGTGCCGTAGCGCGTGGCGGTGAATTGCCCGATGCCTGATGTTACATCTCCGCCCGTGTTGTCGTACTCGCCCAAGTCGTAGAAATCGTAAGGCGAATAGCCCACGCCGTTTTGGTTGTCGCTCTTGTAGACGGGCGGAAGCCATATCGCCGAAATGCCCGCGCGTTTAAGCAGGTCGGCTTTGGCGCGGAGCGTGTCATACCATATGCCGCCCGGCGTTACGTCCCAATAAAATCCTTGAAGCATTACGGGTGGGGCGTCTTGCGCTTGCGAGACGCGAATCGCGAGCAGCGAGAAAATGAACAACAGCAGAAAAGATTTGCGGCGTTGAGGCATCAGTGTTGGCGTTAATTGGTTGAAGGTTGCAAAGTTTGAAATTAAGCCTTGATAAAGGATTTTCAACAACTCACACAACATTTCGCAAGAAGTGATAAATTCCCCAAAACTTGACTCTTCAATGCTTTCATCGCGGAATGCTCAATCCGATTCAAATCATTCAGTGGCAGTTAGGGCAGTCGAAGCGCGTCGTTCCTAATAGCTTCAATCTTCTTGCGACGCGGCAGTGGTCGAATGGAATGATGTTCGTCTATCAAGTCAGTTGTTACTTGAACGAGCGAGAAACAAAGTTCGATACGTTTTGGTGCGATTTTTTCGAGCAAAAGTCAAACGCTTGGCTTCACATCGGGGGTTGCGCGATTGGAATGGATTTGCCCGTCAATTCCAGCGAGCGCGTTCAGTTTTCTCACGGCAATTTGCGCGGCGCGGACGGCGTGAGCAACGCATTCATTTACGGTCGCACGCTTTCGCCTGACGTCGTTTCCGTCGAAGTCGTTTTCGATAGCGGCGCGATTTTGGAAGATTGGACTCCCGATGAAGTTTTCGCGATTGCGCTCCCCAACGCGATTTCCGTTGTTGAACTGCGCCTGAAAAATTATCGCGGCGAAGTTTTTGAGACCATTCCGATTCGCGATTAGCCCTCGCAACCCGTAGACCCTTGTCAATCCTTGTGTTAGGAATCACACCCCCAAAAAAATCCGAAACTAAATTTCTATGGAAACGCTTTAAGCGTTTAACTATTCGCCAACGCTTGAAGCGTTTGGCTGATTACAATCATCATCACTCAACACAAAACATTACGGCTGAATTATGCAATACTCACAAGAACTCGTCGAAGACCTCGCTCTCGTTTATCTCACTTTCACGGGCTATGTCGAAGGCAATCTATCCGACGCTGACGCAGAGGCAATGGAGAAAATCCTGAATGTTTGGACCGATGGATTTATGTCGGAAGAAATGAAAGATTTGATTCCTTACACGCAGCGCAAAGTCGCCGAAGCCCACAAGCACAATCTTGCTCATCGCCGCCTGCTCGATGCGCTCGACAGCCTTCAAGACCGATTGCACGCCACGAAACTCAAAATCGTTTTGTTTGATTTGCTCGCCTTAGCGAAGTTAGATGGCGTTATCAGCGAACGAGAACGGCAGTTTCTTGACCTCATCGCTTCGCGCTGGGGATTCAAGTTCGAAGAACAAGCCTATCAAAAAGCGGCTTAATTTAAATGCGGCGTGAAGCGAAACGCGCTTGTTTTTCTTCACGCCGTCGTTTATGCTTTTGCGTCTTGCTTGAACGTAATTTTGAACTCAGTTGTCCGACGCTCCGACGTGGCAAGCGAAAACTCTAACCCATGATTCGTTAAAATTTCCTGAACGAGCGTCAGCCCCAACCCTTGTCCGTTTTCTTTCGTGCTGAAAAACGGCATGAATAAATTTCGTTTTGCCTCTTCAGAAATGCCTCCGCCTGTATCTTCAATCACGACAACGGGTTTCAGTCCGTCTCGCTTGAAGTGAATGATGATTTTTCCATTTTCTCCGATGGCTTCAATGGCGTTTTTGATGATGTTGATGAAGACCTGCTCGATTTGCGCCTTGTCAAGCGGAATCGGCTCGATTTCTGCTTCCCGATTCCACTCGATTTTGATTCGCCTCTGCTCCGCTTCGGCTTGAAACAGCGTTGTCGCATTTCGCAGAAGTTGTTCAACATCCGTCAGTTGCTTTTGGGGTTTAGGGAGTTTGATGAGTTGCGCGTAGCTCTGCATAAACCTTGTAAGCGATTCGGTTCGCGATATGGCGACGGCGAGCGCATGCTCGTAATCGACTCGGTCTCGCTCATTGAGTTGACTTGCGTAGTTAAGGCACGACTGCAAAAGCGAGCGCACCGCTCCGCCCGAATTATTGACCTCGTGCGAGAGCAATCGAATGACTTTTTCGTAGGCTTCTTTTTCAGAGCGGCGCAGTTCCTCCGTTAGTTCCTCGATGATGAAAAACGAGCGCGAAAATCCTCTGTCAATAAATGACGACTTCGCGCCCTTGAACCGCCGATTTGCCGAAGCGTTGAACACGCGAGACTCGCCCGTTGCGATGCGCGAGAGTTCATCGGCGATTGGCAAACCCATCTCTTCCATTTTCTTTCCGACGATGTTTTTCGCTTGACTTCCAAACAGCCGCTCCGCGCTTGGATTAAGGAGCGAAATGCGCCCCTCGAAATCCAAAATGACGATGGCTGAGGGTGAGACGGTCATGATTTTTTCAAGCAGGAAGTTTTTTTCCGTGAGCGAGAGGCGTTCTTCGCGAAGCGCGTTCATCATTTGGTTATAGACTTCGATAATCGCGTCTAATTCTTTTTTCCCCGTCGGTCTTAACTGCACGTTAAAATCGCTTTCGCGGATAAACTCCGCGCCGTTTCTGACGAGTTCAATCGGCTCGTAGATTTTTTTGAGAAGATGCAACGATGCGAAAAGCGAGAGGAAGAAAAACGCTTCAATCGCTAAAAGCCATAGCCGCTCGTCTCGAAGCAAGTAGCCGCAAACGCCCGCAAATACAAGGTGAATCAGGGTGAGGTAGGCGATAAACAGCGAGCGATTCGTCACGGGCGTTAGCGATGAATTTGAACGCAGAATGTCAGGCGATTTTCAATCATAACCGAATTCCGAACTTTTCAAGTCGCCGATAAAGAGCGGCTCGCGAAAGCCCCAACGCATCAGCGATTTTAGAAATGTTTCCTTCGTAATGCGCAATCGCCTTTTCAATCATGGCTTTCTCGATTTCGTCGAGCGTCATTGCGCCCACGGCGGGTAGCGCGTCTTTTTCCGTTCTCTCTTGCTCCATTGCCGTTGCGACCGCGAAATCGCTCTCGGTCAAAATGCTTTCCGTTGCGATTAAAACCGTACGTTCAATGAGGTGCCGAAGTTCGCGAATGTTGCCTTGCCAAGTTCGATTTTGAAGCCACCGCATCGCGTTTGAAGCGATAGACATTGTTTCGCGTCGATAGGCTTTTTTCGCAAGGTTAAGAAAATGCTCGGCGAGAAGCGGAATGTCGCCTTTGCGCTCGCGGAGCGGCGGCAAATGCACGGAAATCAAATTCAACCGATACAGCAAATCTTCTCTAAACGCGCCTCTGGCAATCAATTCCGATAAGTTTTGATTCGTAGCGGAAACGACGCGCACGCTTGCCGTTTTCGTTTTGCTCGCCCCAACAGGCTCAAAGGTTCGGTCTTGCAAAACCCGAAGCAATTTAACTTGACAACTAAAATCCAAGTCTCCAACTTCATCGAGAAAAATCGTGCCTTGTTCTGCCAGTTCAAACCGTCCTTTGCGGTCTTGCTTCGCATCAGTGAAGGCGCCTTTGATGTGCCCAAAAAGTTCAGATTCAAAAAGGCTGGGCGGAATCGAGCCTAAGTTAACTTTGACAAACGCATTTTCTTTTCGGGGCGAATTTCGATGCACGGCATCGGCGATAAGTTCTTTTCCCGTTCCGCTTTCGCCGGTGATTAAAATCGGCGCGTCGGTTCGGCTGACACGCGCAACGACATCGAGAACTTTGAGCAGTTTAGCATCTTCGCCGATGATGTTCGAAAAGTCGTATTGGGCATCGAGCTCTTCTCTTGACGGGGTTTTATCGGAAAGATTGGTTTTAGATAAGCCGAGAATGGTTTGGACGGTTTGCAAAATTTGTTCATTCGTCCAAGGTTTGGTAATGAAGTCGCTTGCGCCCGCTTGAACGCCTTTGACGGCGAGGGCGATTGATCCCCACGCCGTCATCAGCACGACGGGCAATTTGGGCTGTCGTGCTTTGATTTCCGCAAGCAGTTTCAGCCCTTCTTCTCCGTCGGTTCTTCGCGAAAAGTTCATGTCTTGAAGCACGATTTGAAACGTGTCGCGCTCAATTTTATCGAGGGCTTCTTTTGGCGTGCTGGCGGTGCGTGAAATATAGCCGCCTTGCTTTAAGAGAAGCGAGAGCGAGGCAAGCACCGACGCATCGTCATCAACGATGAGAATCATGTGGTTAGAGTTTGTATTGCTCTCGAGCGAAGTTATTCGTAGCGCAATGCTTCAACAGGCGCAACCGTCGTCGCCATTTTGCTCGGATACAGCGCGCAAAGAATGGCAATCAAATAAATAAACCCGACGGCTAAACCGAGACCGTACAAGTATGTTTCAAATTGCATTTTCCAACTCCAATCAATGGCTTCGGTGAGTTTCAAGAGCGGAATTTGAAGAAAGATAATCGCGCCCAACACAATCGATAGGGTCGTGATAATCAGCAATTCGCCCAACACTTGCGCATAAATGACCGCCGCCGTTGAGCCGATGGCGCGCCTTAGCCCAATTTCACGGGTTCTACGAGTTACATTTTGCCAAACCACGCCGACAAGCCCAAGCGCGACCATCAGAATTAAAAATCCGCCGACAATTCCAAACGCAATCAAAGGCAAAATGGTATCTCTCAACTGTTTATCGCGCATCTTTTCAAGCCTTCCAACTTTGAACGACCAATCGGGCGCAAGTTGCTCCAATCGTTTGACGAGTTTCTCTTCAAACGCGCCGCTCATTCCCGTCTCGCTGACTTTGATGACGATGGCGCGCGGCGGCTCGCTCATCAGCGTATCCGACGGCGCGCTTCGCCGAAATGCGAAGTAGGGCGGGTTTGAAAGTTCTCCAAACTTTCGATAATCGGAAACGACGCCTACCACGCGCTCTTCGCGTAATGGCATGACTTCGTTGTTTCTCGTGTAACTTTTTTCATCGCCTTTTGGAAATCGCGGAAAGATTCGTTTGCCAATTGGATTTTCGTCTCCGAAATACGCTTTTGCCAAACGCTCGTTGATAACGGCGGGCGTATAATTTACTGCATTATGCGTCTCATTAAACCACTCCCCTTGCGTAACAATTAAGCCCATTGTTCTGGCGTAATCGTCGGTAACAAAATCGCGCTCAATGTTCAGAAATTTTCCAATGATTGAACTGTCGCCCGATTGCCAATTCCAATTCAGAAACGGAAGCATCATTGAGCCTGCCACTTCTTTGACTTCGGGAAAAGTTTTTATTTCTCGAAAAAGTCCTTCAATTTTTTCTCGATTTTCTTTATTCCAAACGAATTGGCTCGTTTTCGTGTCAATCACGACGCCCCAAATGTTTTTGTATTCAAATCCGAGCGGTTGGCGATAGTTGTTCCAGTAATGAACTGCTTGCGTTAGCAAAAGCGATAGAACGAGAAACGCCGCGAAAATTTGTATCGCCGTCAGCAGATTTTCTTTGCGACGATTCCAGACGAGTTTGAAAAGATGTTGAATCATTGATGTGATGGTTAATGCTTTTTCAAACAAATTGAATGTTGATTTGCAATCATTTCGTCCAATCATTTCGTCGCGCCTTTGAGCGCGAAAATGGGATTCAGTTTTGACATTCGCCAAGCGGGATAAACGCCCGACAGGACACCAAAGACAATCATCAATAAAAATCCGTAAATGAATACGCGCCAATTGAGCGAGAAATTTGAATACGCCCAAAGCCCGCTTTCGTTGAGATACTTCAAAACGATGACCGATAAAAGCAATCCGATGATTCCGCCAATGAACGTCAAGACCAAATTTTCAACCAAGAATTGCGCGATAAGCGTTTGCCCGGACGCGCCGAAAGATTTTCGCACGCCGATTTCAGAAGCCCGTTCCATCATTCGACTCACATTTAAGTTGACCAAATTGATGGTCGGCAAAAACATAAAGAACAGCGCGCAAAAGAGAATCATTGAAAACAATTTCGGCGACTGGTCTTGACTGTAATGATTTTCCCAATCAAAGAAAAACTGATTTGCGGCGAGGCTGAAATAGTTGTGCGCCATCGTTTCCATTTTGTTGAAGGATTTCGGGTCGGGAAACTCCACTTCTGAAACGGCTTGCTTAACAGCGTCTCGAATCACTTCAAAATCTTCTTTGCTTCGCGCGAGCACAATGCACTCATACTCGCCCATCAAATCGGAGTTATTGACAATCGTTGTTTTTCGAACTTTTTGCTTATCCGTGCTGATTGGCGTCCATACATCGGCAAACGCCACTCTTCGGGTTTCTGGCACGTTCTTCACCACGCCGACGATGCGATAATTTTGTCCGTCAAAAGTGATTTGTTTTCCAAGTGCGGGTTCGCCTTTGAAAAACTTGTTGCGCATCGCCTCGTTGATGACGGCGACGAAATTTCTATCCAAATCGTCCTTCGTCGTAAAAGGCGCGCCTTCCACAAATTCCATATCAACGATATTCCAATATGCGCCTTCGGTTCGCCGCAGCTGAAACTCGATTTTTTCGCCGCTAAGAAATGTTGCCACCTGACTTGTGTTTGAGAAAATCGCAAATTCTTCTACGGCTCCGTTTGTTCGCTTTACAATTCGGCGCACATATTTATCCATCGTGTAAAATCCGCCCGAACTGTTCCAGTTTGAATTTCCATCGGGGCTTCGCATTCGCCAACGCGGCATCCACAAGGCGCGGTCGAATTTGCTTTCAGGCTTTTGAGGGGTAAAACTGTTGTCGAGAAACGCGGTCGCCACAACCAAAATCATCAGCGTAAAACTGATTCCGAATAGGCTGATGAACGTAAAAAACTTCCGACGCATCAAGACTTTGTAAGCGATTAACAGATAATTTTTCAACATTTGCTTGACTATTTCGATTTTTCAAATCAATTAAGCGACTGCGCCGCTGTGCTGCGTTTCGGTTACCACTCGTCCGTCAAAAATTCTGATGGTGCGTTGCGTTTGTTGCGCCATTCTTGGGTCGTGCGTAACCATTACAATCGTCGTTCCTTCTTGGTTGAGTTCTTTGAGAATGGCGAGAATTTCTTGGCTCATTTGAGAGTCCAAGTTTCCCGTTGGCTCGTCGGCAAGGAGCAAGGCGGGTTTTCCGACAATCGCTCTGGCAATGGCGACGCGCTGTTGTTGCCCGCCCGACATTTGCGACGGAAAGTGCTTCATTCTCGAAGCCAATCCAACGCGCTCTAACGCGGCTTGACAGTGCTTCTTGCGCTCGGCGGCGTTCATTTTGCGATAGAGGAGCGGAATCTCGACATTGTCTATCGCATTCAAATCGGAAATGAGATGAAAGGTTTGAAAAATGAATCCGATTTCTTCGTTGCGCAGTCGGGCAAGGTCGCCGTCTTTGAACGACAGAATCGCTTTTCCGTTCAGCACGATTGCACCGCTCGTCGGCTCGTCCAGCAATCCCATCAAGTTGAGAAGCGTTGATTTTCCGCTGCCGCTCGGACCCATAATCGAGACAAACTCGCCCTCCTTTACATTAAGATTGATGCGCGAGAGCGCGACGGTCTCAATCGTGTCGGTGCGATATACCTTTTGAACATTTTCTAATCGTAGCATTGGATTGTAGGCTAATGGTTAAATGCCAAGTTCAGTTTAATGGCTGAGTTTGAACGATACAGAAACGATGACTTCGGGCGATTTGCTTCTCGAGCGAATGGGCATTTTGTTTGTGCTCACAATTTCCAATGCTTTTTCATCAAGAATCGGGTTGTAGGGTTTGACGACTTCGGCATATTGAACTTGCCCTTTTTCGTCAATTATCGCTCTGCAAACGACTTTGCCTTCAAGCCGTTGCGCTTTTGCCAGCGCGGGATAGTCATCTTCGCAAACTGCGCAAACCGCGCCTCGCTCTGCTTTACAAGGCTTCTTTTCTTGCGCCGTTGCGCAAATGGCGACGAGCGTCGCAACACAAATTGAGATGATGCTTTTCATAGTCTCTTCAAGTTTAAGGTTGTAAAAAGGAACTGCTTGGGAACCGCTTGGGCGAGCCTCGCCACTCTCGTCACCTTTGGATTCAATTTTTGAGTCGAACTTCTTTCAAGTGCTTATACTCGCTCATATCCGATAAAATCACCTCGTCGCCTTCTTTCAATCCGCTTTTAATTTCCACAAAGTCAAATCCGATTAAGCCGACGCTTACGGGCGCTCTGATTGCCACGTCGCCGCGAATGACGAAGAGATGCGGCTTGCCTTCAACATCAACCATCTGCGGCTTTTTGATTCGGAGCGTATTTGATTCCCGACCCGTAACGATGAACGCATCAACGCGCAAGTTTGAACGCAAGGCTTTATTGGTTTTATCTGAAAGTTGGACTACGAGTTTGACAACGCCGTTTTCAATCGTTGGCAAAATGTTTGAAAGCGCGCCGTCTAAAATGCTCTCGCCGATTTTGATTTGAACCGTTTGACCAATCGCCAAGCGACCCGCATGCACATCGGAAATGGTCGCATCGACGCGGTAAGTGGAAAGGTCGGCGACTTTGGCGACCATATCGCCCTTATGAACCGTTGCCCCTTCGGTGGCGAGCGTCCAAGTCAAGACGCCGTTTCTATCGGGCTTTGGGGTTGCGCGTTCGAGTTCCTTTTGCGCCTCTAACTTGTCTTTCAGAAGCATTCGCAATTCCAAGTTCAATCCGTCTATTTTCAAGCGCGTAGAAAGTTCGGCGTTTTGTTTGTCGACAACGAGGGCTTCAAGTTCGGCTTTGCTTTGCTCGTAGGCGAGTTCGGCTTGGGCGAGGTCGTTTTTGGAAACGATGTCTTTGGCGAAAAGTTGCTTGGCTTGCTCAAATTTTACGCGATTGGCTTCGACTTCCAATTCTTTGACTTTCACTTGCGCTTTGAGTTTGGTTACGCTTCCCGAAAGCTCGGCTTTGGACTGCTCGATGGCGTTGACTTTCAACGACACTTGGTCTTGATGCTTTTCAAAGGTCGCGAGCGCCGCGCCGTTGTCTAAAATCAAAATTGGCTCTTGCGCGAGAATCGTATCGCCTGCGCGTTTGAGCAGTTTGAGCACGCGGGTTTCAATCGGCGACGTAATGACCTGCTCAAATTCAGGCACGACCGTCCCCGACGCCGTCAATGTCGCTTCTACTTCCCCGACTTCAACGAGAGCCGTTCTCACTTTCACTCGCTCCATCGATGGCGAAAGGCTTCTCGTTATGAACGCAACGACGGCGACAAGCCCAACGCCCGCAAGAAATAATCGAATCCATCTTTTGCGTGCTCGTTCAAGAAGGACTGTTTTTGAAAGCGGTCTATCCATTGAGGGTGCGCTTTTGTCTGACGGCTCTATCACGATATTTTTTTGCATCGGTTGTTTGAATGCTTTCAGATAGAACTTTCGCAAAAGGCGTGCCGAGATAAAAGCGTGGAGATTTCAAGAAAAACGGCAAGCGTTCTTGCTTGCCGTTGTTGGCGAACGTCCGATTCCGAACAGCGACGTCCTAAAACGAACTCTCAAAAAAAATCAAGCATCGATTATGCTGACGATTTCGGGTGGGCATATTCTCGCTCCACTTTGGCGATTCTCACGCGATAGTCTTGATACCAAGTCGTTTTTCCTTTTTCTTGGGCGGCTAAGTGTTCTTGGTCTTGCTTCCATTTTTTGAAATCTTCTTCGCTTCGCCAATAGGAGACGGTAATGCCGAAACCGCTCTCGTCCCGCACGGATTCAATGCCGAGATAACCTTCGTATTGACGGGCTTTCTCGTCCATTTGTTCTGCAACTTCGGCATAGCCGTCGTCTCCTTCGGTTCGGCGAGAGGAAAAAATAACGGCGTAATATGGCGGAGCAAGGTCAAGCATTGATTTTTTTGATTAAAGTTGCGCGACGTTTTCGCAGAGTTCAAGAAACAGTTGTTCCTCTGTTTTTTCTTGCATCTCTCGTTCAAGAGCGTCGGCGATGCGAGCCATTTCTTCCGCAATCAATTCGATTTCTTCGGGAAGCATCGCATTCGCGGGATTGTCAAACGCCATTCGCCTAATTACGAAGGCTGAAATCTCAATGGCTTCTTTTCTTGCTTGTAATCGCGTCATAATTGTGTTCATTTATGGGTTAAAAATCGCGTTGCGCCTTTTCGCTTCACGGGATTGTCAAGCGTCGCCGACACAACCCCGTGAACTCAAATTTCAAGATTTTGTTACTTCACCAACATCATTTTTTTGGTTTCGCTCGCGCCGCCCGCTTGCAAGCGATAAAAGTATGCCCCCGTCGTTAGTCCGTATTGCGCCGCGTTCAGATTGTAAGAATATGACCCCGCGCTTTGTCGCCCATTCGCCAATGTCGCTACCCGTCTTCCCAACGCATCAAAAATCTCCAACTTCACTTCGCTTGCGACGCTCAACTCATATCCAATCACCGTCGTCGGATTGAACGGGTTCGGATAGTTCTGCAACAGCCTGAACCCCTTTGGCTTTTCAGGCATGCGCGGCGCGTCGAGGATTTCTGGATTGTAGCGAACCGTGATGACTCTCGCGCTGTTGTTCCCGACCTGCAGAATTTTTCCGTCAGGTTGACGCGCCAGCGCGTGTCCATATTCGCTTGCGCTGAAATCGGCGGTAATGATTCCGTTGTTTCCGAAAGCGTTATCTTTTTCGCCGTTTGCGTCAATGCGCATCACAAAGAAATCTAATCCGACGACCCCGTTGAAACTGCCGCCCAGCAAAATCTTTCCGTTAGGCTCTTGTAGCGCGCAATAGGCGTAGGCATCTTGCGTCGTCAAGAATCCGGAGAGGAATTTCTTTCCGTTATCTCCAAAAGTTGAATCCATCGTGCCATCGCCATTCAATCTAATCGCCGACAATCCTGAACGAAACGCTCCGCCAACTTCAATGAAGCTGTATCCGATTTGTAGAATTTTGCCGTCGTCGAGTAGCGCGGCGGAAGTGGCATAGTCCATGCCCGGTCCGACCGCCGTTCTCATTCCGCCCGTTCCATTAAACGAGAGGTCGAGATTGCCGTTGGTATCCAAGCGAACCAATGCGAAGTCGGCATTGGCTTGAATCGTGCTGTGTCCGCTCAAAATTATTTTGCCGTCGGGTTGAAGCAACAGCGCGTTGCAGATGTCTTGTCCTCCTCCGAATGAAATTGTGCGCCTCCCGTCCACGCCGAATGAATTGTCGAGCGTTCCATTTGGCAGAAACCGCGCTACTGCAAACGCCCCGCTGATGCTCGCTGGCGCAATGCCCGCCAAAACAATTTTTCCGTCAGGTTGAATGGCAATCGCGTTGGCTTGATGTATCGTGCTTCCAAACGGAGCCGATGCGACGCCGCGAGTTCCGAATGTCGTGTCTATGGAACCGTTTTGATTGTAGCGCACCATTCCGAAGAAATCGTCCACTTGTCCCGCAACCAAAATTTTTCCGTCGCTTTGCAACTTGATTGCCCGCGCAACGCTCACATTGCCAAACTGCGAAACGACCTTCCCGCCATTTCCAAATGACTCGTCCAACGCGCCGTTGGCGTGATAGCGCGCTAAAATGATGTTGTTGCGAAACGACCCCAAAACGCTGGTTCCCGCAACGACGATTTTTCCGTCAGGTTGAACGGCAACGGCATAGCCTCTGTCGTTATCGCCGATTGCCGTAGCGACTTTGCCGCCATCACCAAAAGAATTATCCAAAAAGGATGGTTGCGCCGATAAGTTAAATGCCATTAACAGCGCGATTGTGATTAGAACTTGTCTCATTTTTTGAATTGATTTTTGAATTGATTTTGCGAGAAGAATCCGCAACATTGCTCTTGCAGATTCTTCTCTTTTGAATTGAACTATTTTACCAACAACATTTTTTTGGTTTCGCTCGCGCCGCCCGCTTGCAAGCGATAAAAGTATGCCCCCGTCGTCAGTCCGTATTGCGCCGCGTTCAAATTGTAGGAATATGAACCCGCGCTTTGTCGTCCGTTCGCCAATGTCGCTACCCGTCTTCCCAACGCATCAAAAATCTCCAGCTTCACTTCGCTTGCGACGCTCAACTCATATCCAATCACCGTCGTTGGATTGAACGGGTTCGGATAGTTCTGCAACAGCCTGAACCCCTTTGGCTTTTCAGGCAAGCGCGGCGCGTCGAGAGCCGCGATTGGCGCGCGCCAAACGCTCTCGCCGTTCAAGCCTGCATAAAGTTGCGCGCCGTCAGTCGCAAGCGCGCGAATATGCGGCGGAAAGTAAGGGTGAACCGTCGGGAGCGTCGTTCCCGCTTGTTGCCACTGCGCTCCGAAGTTTGTCGTGAAATACGCGCCTGCTTCGGTAGCGGCGATGACCGTGTTGCCGCTGTTGGTGAATGCCGTAACGCGCAATCGTTCTTGATTCAATCCGTTGATGGAGCGATTCCAACTTGCGCCGCCGTTTTGCGAAACGAATACGCCCGACGTTTGAATCATTTGTTCCGCGAATGAACCCATACCCGCATAGAGCGCGCCGTTGAGCGCGAAGAGTTTGTTGACAAACGCAGGGACAGTTTCATCATACAGCCCTTGATTTGCCTCTTGCCACGACGCGCCGTTGTCTGCCGAACGATAAATCCCTACGCCCTCCGTGCCGACGAAGATTTCGCCATTAAGGCAGGCAATCGTGTTAAAAAAGACTTCGAGTTGCGCAAGATTGTTGGTTACGTCGCTCCACGTGTTTCCGCCGTCGGTTGAGCGATAAATCGCGGGGAACGAGAACAAATCGCCCGTCGCCACAAAGATGTCGCTTCCATTGACCGCAAAATCATTCACGCTGATAAACGCTTTGTCGGCAGGAAGCGAGACGCTCCAACTCTCGCCGTTGTTTGTCGAGACGTAAATTCCGTATCCCGATGTTCCCGCAAAGAGTTTTCCGCCGATAGACGCAAGCGATTTAACTCCCAAACTGACAAGCCCCGAATTGACTTGCGTCCAAGTTGCGCCGCCATTGGTCGTGCGATAAACGCCCGAGAGGTCTGTGCCCGCGAAGAGCGCGCCGTTGTGCCAAACGAGTGATGAAATCGGCAGAGCGGCGAGTCCGCGATTGGCGTTCTCCCATGTCGCGCTTTGGTCGGTTGAGCGCATCACGCCGCCCAGCGTGCCAAGCAAGAGCGCGTTGTCATTTGCTATGACGACCGTCGGCGGAGAGGCGACTTCGGTTTCCAGCGAGAGTTGCCACGACGCACCGTCGTCGTCGGTGTAGAATAGCCCGCCAGAAAAAATTCCCGTCTTGAGAAACGTGCCGAAAGTCGTGGCATAAAGCCTTGCGCCGACGCGCTCAATAGACGTGACGGTCAATAATTCCAGCAGCGGAAGCGTGTTGAGCGATTGCCACGTGTCGCCGTTGTTCGTCGAGCGAAACAATCCGTGAGCGTCTGTGCCGAGAAAGAGCGCGACGCCGTCTGAATACAGTGTTCGGACAAATGGATGCTCGAGCGTCGCGGTTAAATCTTCCCAAGTTGCGCCGTTGTTCGTCGAGCGGTAGAGCGTGTGAATTTCGCCGCTTGGGCGGTTGCGCTTCACGCTGATTGCGTTTCTGCTGACTTTATTTCCTCGATTTTCTCCGTCTGTGTCTGAACCGCCGAACAGGCTTCCGACATAAATCGCGTTGTTATGAACCGCCATCGTCTCAACCGAGAAATTGTCGGGAAGATTGCCGCTCACGTTTTCCCACTCGTTCGTCGCGCTGTTGTAACGATGCACGCCGCCAATCGATGTGATTCCGCCCTCATAAACGCCCGCGTAAAGCATTCCATCTTTTACGACAAGCGCATTGACGTCCAAGCCCTGAAATCCGTTGTTGATTTCAACCCAATTCGCGCCGTTATCGACGGAGCGATAAACGCCCGACCCATATGTGCCTACATAAAGCGTATCGTTTGAGACGGCGAGCGCAAGCACGCGTTTGTTGGTCATGCATGGATTGGTTTCTTCCCAAGTCGTACCGTTGTTCGTCGTGCGATACACGCCGCCGCCGTTTGTCGCGACGAAGAGGTATGCGCTATTTCTTGCGAAGGCTTTGACTTCCGCGCCTTCTGGTCCTGTGGTCTTTCTCCACTGCGCATTTAAGTTAAACTGCGCCCATGCCGCGATGATGATGGTTAATAATGCTGTTTTCATTTGATT
Organism: Candidatus Thermochlorobacteriaceae bacterium; assembly: GCA_029263855.1. Classification (GTDB taxonomy): domain Bacteria; phylum Bacteroidota; class Chlorobiia; order Chlorobiales; family Thermochlorobacteraceae; genus JANWWM01. The sequence continues at coordinate 34,576 of JAJUFC010000007.1, forward strand.
CTTCGTTTGTTAAAAAATTTGTTTGAAACGCTAACCCTTTACGCAAAGGTCGCGCTGGGGCTACGCACTGGGGCTACTACAAAACTTCTACAATCGTTGAGAGCGGGAATCTCTTTGAAAGGCGGGCTTAAAACTGCGCTAAAAACGTGGCGAGATTCATTTCAGCGTTCAATCCCAATTTTTTTCGGACGCGATAGCGAAGCGTTTCGGCGTTGCGAATGGTGCAGTAAAAGAACGCGCTGATTTGCTTTGAGGAAAAGCCGAGTTTGAGGAGCATGCACGTTTTCAACTCTTGCGGCGTGAGCGAGGGATACGCCGATGAAAGTTTTGAGAGAAATTCGGGATTGATTTCAACGAACTGCTTTTCAAATTGCTTCCAATCTTTTTCAGACTTCGCGCCCGATTCCACAATTTCAATCAATTCGTTGAGCCGCTCTGTTTTGTCTTTTCGCAATTCCTCTTGGGTTTGAAGCAAGCGCGCTTTCAGTTCATTGAACAGCTCGTTTTTTTGGGTGAGATAGAGCGAGAGCGTCGTGAGTTCTCGCGTTTTTCGATCAACTTCGGATTGCAGTTGTTCGGCTTTCAGCCTTGCCAGCTCGGCTTCGCGCTGGGCTTTTTCAACTTCGTAAGCGATTTGAAGATTTCGGATTTGGTTGGTCTTTTTTTCGTTGAAGAGGTCGCGCTCAATGCGATGCCCTTCTTTGAGATGAAAAACAGCGTCGCTCCATTTTCCGTCGCGCTCAGCAGCGACGGCAAGGGCAAGATGAATTTTATAGATTGAGTCCGAAAATCCGTGCGCTGTCGCAAGTTCGAGGGCTTCGTTGAGCGCGCGCTTTGCTTCTTTGGCGGGAGCGCCAATCTCATTGAGGAGTTCGCCGCGCTTATACAGCATAACGGTCTTGTAATACTTGTCGCCGGTTTGTTCAAGCAGATTGAGTGCTTCGTCGATATAGCCAAGCGCGTCTCGTTTGTTGTTGAGCGCGGATAAGGCTTGAATGCGATTGTAAATCGCGTGCACTTGCCCCGACTTATCCCCGATTTGTTTGGCAAGCGCAAGACTTTCCTCGATGAACGGCATCGCTTCATTGGCGCGCCGACTATAAATCATCGAGAGCGCGATGTTGCCCAAAATGTTTCCTTCGCTGTGCTTGTCTTGACTTTCGCGCGCAACCGACAAGGCGCGTTGGTAGTAGCGAATCGCATCGTCGTAATCATGCATCTCTGCGTGAATCGTCCCGATGTTCATCAGCGACGTGCAAATGAGATGCGGGAAGTTGCTTTTCTCGCAAGTCTTCAAAGCGCGTTGATAATTTTCTAACGCGGAGGCGAAGTCGCCCAAGCGGTCGTATATCGTGCCGATGTTGCTCAAACTGCTTGTTACTTCCAGTTCCGTTCCGTGAGCGCGCCGAAGCGCGAGGGCTTCTTGATGAAGTTCGAGCGACTTTTTGTAATCGCGCAAATTGAAGTAAAGCAACGCGAGATTGTTGATGGACGCGGCTTGCGCGCCGTATCGCTTGCAACTTTGATGAAGTTTAATTGCGTCTTCAAGAAACGGAATCCCTTCTTGAAACGACCCGCGCCCCCAATGCGCCGTGCCGATGTTATGCAAAGCGTCGGCTTTGCACTTTTGAATCAGAGTCAGACTTGCCGAGCGTTTGTGAAGCCGTTGGGAAATTTTTTCCAATCGTTGCAACGCTTGGGTTGCGTCGCGAATGGCTTTGTCGTAATTGCCTTGCATCACATCGCCCCAACTTGTGATTGAAAGGCTATGCGCTACGCCTAATTCATATCCAATCTTCTCTGATAGACGCTTGGCTTCGCCTGCAAGTTCAAGCAGTTTTGCCGTGTTGGTCATGCGATGTTCAGATGCCGACGCTAACAGAGAATCTATCTTTTTGCGCTCTTGAATTTCGTTTGGAAGCATGCCTTAGCACGTAATTTGAATCTACGCCGCGTTCTGCGCCGTGCGGCGAAGTTGCTTTGTTGAGTTGAGCAAATTTAAGCCTTTATCCGCTTTATTCGCTCTGACATTGCGCACGCTTGCGCCGCTTTGTAGTTCTCGATTTTCTTGTATTTTGCTCTCAACCAAACAAAAACGCTATGCGCGCACGTCTGCTTTTTTTCTTGCTGTTTCCTTTGACATCGATCCTCGCTCAATCTTCTTCTGAATCCAGCGCGTTTGAGTATCGCGTGATTCCCAACAACGCCTACAAAGTCGGCGAGCGGCTCAAATACAGCATCAAGTATGGCGTGGTGAAGGCGGTCAATACTAAAATCGCCGTCGTCAAAGACACCACGGTGCGCGGACGCGAGTGTTACAAAATCGAATACACCGCTCGAACCGTCCCAATGTTCGATAACTTCTATCGCGTCGACGACAAATACGAAACCTTCATCGACAAGCAAGGACAATTCCCGCACAGTTTCAAACAGCAAATCCGCGAAGGCAAATACGAGCGCGACGAGTGGATGGAGTTTTTTCACGACAAAGGTGTCGCCAAATCGCTCATTCACAACAAAGAGTTTTCGATGCCTGCTTACGCGCAAGACATTCTTTCCGCTTACTTCTACGCGCGCACGATGGATTTGCGCAGTATGAAAGACGGCTCGATTATTGAACTGAACAATGTGAGCGATAAAGAGGTCATTCCGCTGAAAATCAAAATCCGCAATCGCGATTTGCTCGAAACCGAACTTGGCGTGTTCCGCACCATCGTCGTTGAGCCTATCGTGCAGGGCGTGGGTTTGTTCAAAAGCGACGGGCAAATTTTAATATGGATGACGGACGACGAGAACAAAATCCCGATACGAATCAAAATCAAAGTCGTCGTTGGCTCGCTTTCCGCCGACATTGAATCAATGGAAGGATTGCGCAATCCGTTGAAATCAAAAATGCAAGAATAGCGTTAGGGATTCGCATTCTTAATCGCTAACCTAACTTTTTTTGCTATGCGCGTTAAACTTCTTGTTGGATTATTTATCGGGCTTCTCTGCTCTTCTTGCGGCTCTGAAACAGGACCTTCGGAAAAGGCTTCCGTTACTTTTCCCACTTCAACAACTTTCACGCTCCGATATGCCGATTTCATTGACACCACAGGCACAGGTCGCAACTACGATTCTATCGGCATCGTTGAAGAGCGCATCGTCGGCACGCGCACCCTTTCAGGCAGAACCGCATTCCTTCATCAAAATCGACTTATCACCGCCGACACGACAACCGTCGACACCACAATTCACGCCTACGACAACAACAACCAAGACCAATGGATTTTCCTTTCAAGCATTGAAGATTTCGTCGGCAATTTAGGCGGGTTCAACTTGCAAGGATTTCCTTCGGGCTGGTATCCATATCTGAAAACGACCGAAACTACGGGACGCAATTACACCATTCTTCCGCCCACGCAACTGACGCTTCAAATCGATACGCTGACGATTAACGCTACGATTCGCGCCGTCGGCAACGTGCGCGGCAAAGAAACCATCACCGTTCAAGGCAGAAGTTACAATGCGACTCGTCTCGTTCTGACCTTCACGCTCCAAGCGCGCCTTTCAGGATTGGCATTGCCCGAAGCCGAAATTTTGCAACAAGTTTGGTGCGCCGATAACATCGGCATTGTCAAGTTTGAAACCACATCGGCAACGATTGGCTTGCCGCCTTTCTTTTCGTTCACAACGCCAAACGCAAAGCAAGAACTTATCAGCATTACGAACACTTCGGCTTCGGCGGATTGATTGAACTTGGGAGTGAGTGGGGGAAATTTCTCGCGTTCCTAATTTCTCGTTCCTAATTAGTCGGCTTCGTAGACAAGCCCTTTGTAGAGGGCTTCGATTTCATCTTTGAACTTTTGCTCGACGACTTTGCGCTTGATTTTGAGCGTTGGTGTCATTTCGCCTTTATCAATCGAGAATTGCTCTGCAACAAGTAAGAACCGACGCACTTTTTCGTGGCTGGCAAGGTCGCGCGAAATTTTGCGGAGCAAATCGTCATAGAGTTTCTTCACCTCTTCCTTTTGCATCAAGTCAAGATTGCTTTCATACTTAATGCCGTTTTGGTCGGCGAAGGTTTTGAGCGTATCGAAGTTTGGAACAATAATTGCCGAAAGGAACGGACGCTTTTCGCCAATGACGACCACTTGCTCGACGAGCGGACTTGCGGCGATGAGGTTTTCAATCGGCAGGGGCGCGATGTTTTTTCCGCCTGAATTGACGATGATGTGCTTTTTGCGGTCGGTGATTTTGAGGTAATTGTCTTCGTCGATTTCGCCAATGTCGCCCGTGTGAAACCAACCGTCTTCGTCAATGACTTCTTTCGTGGCTTGTTCGTCGCGCCAATAGCCTTTCATAATGTTTGGACCACGCAGGAGGATTTCGCCGTCGGGCGCGATTTTATGCTCAACTTTGTGAATTGGCGGTCCGACCGTTCCATACTTGACTTTATGAGCGCGATTGACGTGCGTAACCGGCGAGGTTTCCGTCAATCCAAATCCTTCTAAAATCGTGATGCCCATTGCCTCGAAGAGTTCGCCCGTTTCTTTCGGAAGCGCCGCGCCGCCCGAAATGAAGTAGCGCAAGCGTCCGCCGAAGCGTTCTTTGACTTTGGAAAGCACCAAAGAATCCGCCAGCGCGTATTGCGCGGCGACAATCGGCGCGAAACTGCCCTCTCGCTTGGCTTTTGCATGCGCGTAGCCCACGTTCAACGCCCAATAGAACAGTTTCTTTTTCGCCGCAGGACCTGAATCCACGCTCTTAAACAATCCGCTCTTGATGCGCTCGAAGAGTCTCGGCACGGTTACGACGACAGTCGGGCGCACTTCGGCAAGGTTCATCGTAATCGTCTCGATGCTTTCGGCGTAGTTGATGGTTGCGCCGCACCCAAACATCAAGTAGTAGCCAGCGGTGCGCTCGTAGGTGTGGCAAAGCGGAAGAAACGAGAGCGTCGCGTCGCGCTCGTCGATCGGCAAAACTTTGCACATTGATTCGTCGCACGATTTGATGTTCTCGCACAAGTTGCGGTGCGTGAGCATCACGCCTTTTGGGTTGCCGGTTGTGCCGCTCGTGTAGACGAGCGTCGCAAGGTCGTGTTCTGAAAGTTCAAGATTGGCGAAGGCGTTGGGGTGTTCGTGATTGAACTTCTCGCCGATTTTCTTTGCCGCTTCAAATTCGGTTACGCTGTCGTCGGGCGCGTCTAACTCGTTGATAGAGACGACGGCTTTCACTGTTGGCACTTCGGCGCGGATTTTTCGGATTTTGTTCAGTTGCAACATCGTCGATGTTATCGCCGCTTTGCATTCCGAATTTTGAATGATATACGCGATTTGATTCGGCGGAAGCGATGGATAAAGCGGCACATTCACCGCGCCAATCATCATTGTTGCCATATCCACAACAACCCACTGCGGACGATTCTCGGAAAGAATTGCGACGCGGTCGCCTTTCTCAATGCCGATAGACTTCAAAAAGCCTGCAAACGCCAAGACTTCACGATGCAGTTCGTCATGCGTAATGCCTTGATACTTCCCATTGACCTTGCGTGAAAGTGCGAACTTATCGGTGCGCCCGTGATAGTGCGCAAAGACGGCATTGAACATCTCCGTCAGCGTTTTGAACGATGTGTTGATGAGCGGCATAGTGAATTGGTTAAGGTTAAACAGTTATGCTTTTGCCGTTAGCCACGACGACCAGCGCATTTCTTTGGACATCAGACTTCCCTTCTCGGCAACTTCTTCGGCTTTATCCATTAAAAACTCGGTCATTGTGGTGATAATCCAAGTGTAATTTTCATGACCGACGGAGTGATAATCGGCATCGGGTGCAGGATTCATATAGTCAATCGCGTAAGGCACACCATCGCGCACCGCAAACTCGAGCGTGTTGAGGTCGTAGCCTAACGCTTCGCAAAGTCTGATACAATAGTCTTCAAGCATGGCTTTCATTTTCTCGGACGGCGCAAATGACGCTTGATAGCGCAAGTGATGCGGATTGCGCGGTTCATATGGCATAATATGAACCTTCTTTTTTCCAACACAGTAACAACGATAATACTCACTAAATTCAATCCCTTCTTGCATCACCATACAAATTGTGCCTGTCTGATTATACTTTTCAAAAAATTCGTTCGGGTTGTGAATTTTATAGACGTGCTTCCATCCGCCTCCGTCAAAGGGCTTCATCCAAAGCGGAAAGCCGACATAATCGAAATATCCTTTCCAATCCATCGGGTAAATCAAATTGCGCATGGATTCCGATGTGGTGTTTGGCGGATGTTGATTCGACGGCAGGATAATCGTTTTCGGAACAGGGATTCCCATTTTCGTGGCGAGCGAGTAATTGAAGAACTTATCGTCGGCGCTCCACCAAAAAGGGTTATTGACGATGTAAGTGCCACCTAACGCCGCGAGTTTCAGATACGCGCGATAGTGCGGAATTTCGTGCGAGATTCGGTCGAGAATCACCGCGTAAGGCGTTTCTTCCGCCATTTTCAGCCCACCAATTTTGATGAACTCGGCAACAATGTTCTTGCCTTTTTCTTTTGCCACGCGATTGATATTGGCGATAAGTCCTTCGGGAAAGGAATTTTCTTGTCCGCGTAAGATGCCGATGCGGAGCGGCTCGGTTGTTTTTTTCGTCTTTGACATTTGCAAAAAGTTGAAAATCGTGAAAAAGTTTGTTGTTTTGAATGTGCTCCGGGAAAGTTAAGAAAAGGCTGTTATTCAGCAACGACCTTGTTTGAGATTGATGCCGCGCCTGCGGTGAGGAATTTATCTGCGCACGGTGAGATAGTGCGATGTTAGCGCACGAGTCCATCGCGCATTGCCTTGCCCATGCCTGCGGTGAATTCGGTTTTCACGTCAAAGTAATCGGGATATTCCACTTGAAAACCCAGCACGTCAATCGTTGGTTTAACGCGAAGCATAAAGCGTGTGGGTTTATTGCCTTCGCCTACCAAGTTGAGCGCGAAGTTTCCGAGAGATTCCGCACTTCGTCCTGACAAGACTTTTTTCAAATCCACTGAAATTTGCAACGGCAAGGTTGAAACGCCGCCATTGCCCGCCACGCTAACCTTCTCTTCAACGACGCTATTAAGCAATTCCACGTCGTCAATAAATAACCGCCACTCTAACCGATTGAGCGACGCGGTTTCGGCGTTTGGGTTTTTTACATCGACATTGAGCGTCAAGTTCAAGGGCAGTTGCGGTTGCGCGAGCGCGAGCGCAAAGCGCGCGCCGTCGGTCAAGTTTAAATCGCGCGTCGACTTAATGCGCTGAACATTGATGCCTGCTAATCGCGTGTTTTCAACAGTTGAGAGCCGAAACTCACATCGCGCAAAATTTTTCGTCTCTTGAATTTGCTTTAAGACCGAACAGCCTTCAGCAATGAGCATCAAAAGTGCCGAAATCCAAATAAAATAATGGCGATTGTTCATGACTTTTTGTCGATAGCGATTGAGAAAGGCAATGTGCAGAAAGCGGGAATCGAACCCGCACGTCCATTGCTGGACACAGGATTTTAAGTCCTGTGCGTCTACCAGTTCCGCCATTTCTGCAATGGTTTGAAAACAGGGTCGCAAAGATAACACGCGCGATTCGAACTGCAAATTCGTTTATGCGCGCTGTGAAGAAAAAACGCGATAACGAAAATCTGTAACAAGTTGTGCTACTTCGGGAATATCAATCAAAAACGCATCGTGTCCGTTTGGCGTGTGCATCGTGGCAAGTTCCGCATTTGGAATCAATCGTGCGAGTTCTTCTTGCTCTTCGGGCAAGTAAAGACAGTCGGAATCGGCTGAAATGACGAGCGTTGGCGCGTCAAGTTGAGCGAGCACGGTTTCGTAGTCGCCACGATTGCGCGCAACATCGTGCGCGTCCATCGCTTTGGTGAGCGCGATGTAGGTATTGGCGTCGAAGCGGTCGACGAGTTTCTGCCCTTGATAGCGAAGATAGCTTTCCACTTCGTAGAGGTCGTTGGCTTGCAGTCGTCGTGCGAAGCGTTCATCAAAGATTTGTTTGCTTCTGTAGGTTATCATTGCCATCATGCGTGCGGCGGTAAGTCCTTTTTTTGGCTGTTTATCGAGGTCATAGTTTCCGTTTTGGAAATCTGCATCGGCATAAATTGCGTGCCGTTGGGCTTCGCTAATCCCAATGCACCACGCCGAATGCCGACCTGACGCCGAAATCGTTACCACTGACTCCACCATATCGGGAAACATCACCGCCCACTCTAAGGCTTGCATGCCACCAAGCGAACCACCAATTACCATCTTAATTTTTCGAACCTCGAGAAACTCCATCAAGCGTTTTTGCGCATGAATCATATCGCGAATCGTGATGAGCGGAAATGATGCACCGTAGTGTCGGTTCGTTTCAGGATTGAGCGAGACGGGACCTGTTGAGCCGTAGCAACTGCCAAGCGCGTTGGTTGAAATAATGAAATCGGTTTCTTCGTCGAAGGCGCTGCCGCGTCCGAACATTTCTTTCCACCACATATCTGCGTCCGCTGAGCCGGTTAGTCCATGGCAAATCAAAATGGCGTTATCGCCTGCTTCATTGAGCCGTCCCCAAGTGCGATAAGCAATTTGCAGTTCAGGTAACGCGCCACCGCGCTCAAGCGTGAGCGGCTCTTTGCTTTTGAAGATTTTGGTATAAGGCGATGGATAGTCAGCAAAACTCATTCGTTTGACGGTTGAATTTCTTCGAAGCGGCGCAACGCACGATTTTTTCGAACTTGCATGGCAGGAAACACGCGCCCGTTCATCGTGATGTAAATGCCATTCGGCAAGCACTGCACGGCGGCAACGGCGGCACCGATGTTGAACGTGGCGTCCGTGTATTTTGAAATCGCTGGTTCTAACGCGCCGGTGAGCACAATCGTTTTTCCGATAATGCCTTGCAAGCGTTTGGCGGTTTCGGTCATGGTGTCGGTGCCGTGCGTGATGACGATGCGCTCGTGCGTGTCGACTTCAATGGCTTTGCGAATGAGTTCGCGGTCGTCGTCCGTCAGTTCCAAACTATCTTTTTTGAGAATCGGCACAACTTCGTAGTCAAACGACACATGCGCCTGCTCGAGCATTTCAATCACTTGCGGCGAGCCGACTTGATATTCGCTTTTGGCATCGAAGTAGATTTTATCAATCGTGCCGCCCGTTGTAAAAAATTTGATGAACATCGCTTTGTGTTTTTTAACAAGTTACGATTTTGGTTTGAGCAATATCATCGTTTCAAGGTTCGGCGTTCCGGCGAACATATCGAGCGGAATTACTTGTTCAACACGATAGCCACAGCGATTCCATGCTTTGAGTTCGCGCGCAATTTCATCAACGCCGCAAAAAATGTGAAGCACACGCATCGGCTTTCGCTCGGCTAAAAGTTCAATGACGCCTTTTTCTGTGCCTTGTCGAGGCGGGTCTAAAATCACGACTTCGTCCGCAATCGGCGGCGGCAAACTGCGTTTGAGCGTTTCCGCCGTGATTCGCCTTGAAAGAAAGGTGCAGTTTGATTTTTTGAAATATGGCGCGTTCTCACGTGCAGATTGAATCGAAACGCCTTCGGCGTCGATGCCAATCACTTCGGCGTAATGCTCCGCCAGCGAAAGTCCAAACATTCCGTAGCCGCAATACAAATCCAACAGCCGCTTGCCGTGCGGCTTGAGCATTTCTCCCGCTGTTTGAATCATCACAGGCAAGAGCGATTCATTGACTTGCGAAAATGCCGTCGGGTGATAACTGAACTTCTTGCCTAACACTTTCAAGAACAATCGCTCCGCACCGTAAAGCCGCTTGAACGGCACTTGCACATCAGGACGCTTTTGCTCGAAGGTATAACTCGAGCGCGTCGCATCTTGAAAAATGTATGCCGATACCACTTCAAGACTTTTGAGCGATTCAGAGAGCAATTTCAATTTGCGCACAATTTCGCCGTTCATCATATCGACGTTGAAAATCACCGATGGCTCGTTGTAACTGCCGCGCACAATCACAAAATTCAAGTGTCGCGCAAGGGTTGAATACGCAGGCAGATTGAGTTTATCAGAAACGAAGCCATAAATTTTTTTGTGAGATTCAGGTTCTAATACCGATTCGTGATACTTGGCATCGGATTTTTGCTGCGCGTTTCCACCTACGAAAGAAAGGGCTACCCCTTTGCGGCTCACGAGCACGCGCCGCTTGGTCGTGGTTCGATAAAATCGCGGCAGTGGCGACGGCGCGATGGGTTCGGGCGCGCCGTCAATTCGGTTTGCTTTCCAAAATGCTTGGAGCGTTTCGTTTTTGAACCGAAGTTCGTCGTTGTATTCAAGCTCGGCAAAGGCTTCAATCGGCAGGGTCTGAAATGCTTTATCGGGAAAGGCTTTTTGGAGCAACTGCTCTGCAAAGGAGCGTTCCGTTTTGAGCGAAAGGGTTGAGAAGGCTTGTGATTTCATTGCATAGATTTGAATCAAACGGCGTTATACGATGCGGCGCGAAAATCCGTATTTCACGAGGCGTTTTGGTCGTTTGATGGTGATTGTTCTTTTGGCACTTTGCGCCATGTTCGGGCTTCGACAACAAATTGCGCGATTTGCGATAGCCACATCAATTTTTCTTCGGGCGTGAATCGATGAAACTCCGTGTGCCCGTCGAAATCTTCGGGTTTCAGCGTGGCTAAAACGCGGTTAAACTCGTCTCGGTCAAATTTTTCCTCGCTCATAACTGAACCTCTCGCTCCGTTAGTTCTTGCAAAATGTCTTTGAGATGATTTTGCATCGTTTAACCTTGAAGGCATTCATTCGCTATCATCGTTGGATTATCCTTTCCTCGCTAAAAGAATTCTCACGTGCCCCGAATAGTCTTTTTTGAGCGCGATGTTTTTGAACCCGCGTTGCGTGGCAATGCTTTTGACTTTTTCGCTACCGTCGGCGTGCAGTTCAAAGGCGATTAGTCCGTTTGGTTTCAGGAGCGTTTGCGCGTCGGCGCAGAGTTTTTCATAAAATTCAAACCCTGTTTGCGTAAAGAGTGCGCGTTCGGGTTCGCGCAAGAGTTCTTTTTGCACGCTCGCTTTTTCCGCCAATGGAATGTAAGGCGGGTTGGAGACGAGCGCGTCGAAGGGTTCGGCGAAGCGTTGCGCAAAGTCGGGCGCGAGCGCGTCGGCTTCAAGGAACGTGATTTGTTCCGACGTGCCTGTTTTTTCGGCGTTTTCTTTCGCCAACGCCAACGCTTCGGTCGAAATATCGACCGCCGTCAAGCGCGAGTCTTTGAGCGACTTGGCGAGCGCAATCGCGACGCACCCGCTTCCCGTTCCGACGTCCAAAATTCGCTTCGGTGAATCGTTTTTAGAAAGTTCGTTAATGACTTCCTCGACCAAGAGTTCCGTTTCAGGGCGCGGAATCAGCGCGCGTTTGTCGATTTTCAGCGGAATCCCGAAAAACTCCGTTTCGCCTAACAAGTATTGAAGCGGCTCACCGCTGAGGCGACGACGCACTAACTCGCGATACCGCTCGCGCTCTTTGGGCGAAACAGGACGGTCGAAGTTCAAATACAAATCGAACCGCTTCATGCCCAAAACATGCGCCAGCATCCACTCCGCATTGAGTCGCGCTTCGTCAATGCCTTTTTGTTTGAGAAAATCTGCGCTCGTTTTCAGAAGCGAAACAACGTCCCAAAGTTTTTCTTCGGTCATAAACTTGATTACTCAAAAAATTCTTGGACACTGCACTGAAAGCCTTTGAAGACTTCCCCGCCATCAATCATCTTGTCGCTCGTATAAACAACCGCCTTGATTTCTCCATCGCGCTTTTGATACGCCGTGATAGACTTTGATTTCATATCCGCTATCCAAACCAACCTTACGCCCGCGTTTAGCCACATGAGCATCTTTTCGTTTGTATCGCTCAAAGTCTCCGACGGCGATTGCACTTCCAACACAAAGTCAGGCACGACTTTGCCGAAGCCTTTTTCTTGCTCTTTATCACGCTCTTTGGCAGTGAAGGCAAAGTCAGGCGCAAGCACCGTCGTCGGCGTTTGCTCCACCACAAAGCCCGTCTCCGCCGCAAAGCATGAGCCGAGATGATGCTGTTCAACGAACAAAGTGATTTTTGCGCCAATTTTCATGGCGACTTTTCCGTGGTTTCGGCTGGCGGGCGACATTTCTACGACCTTTCCCTTGATGAGGGTTACGTTTCGTCCTTGCGCAATCAATTCCGAAAGGTCATCTTCGGTGAGCAATCGGTCTTCGGCGGTCGCGACGCTCGTTTCGGCGTTGTTCATTTTTGCGGTAAGTTCTTTTCGGTTAGATTGACGGAACAAAGTTTAATCACTTTTCAAGCGAATTAAAAATATGGATTTATCGGCACGCATTGCAACAATACGCATTCCAGCCATCATTATCACGGGTTTTCTTGGAAGCGGGAAAACCACGCTCATCAAGCATTTGCTTGAAACGAGTTTGAGCGGCAAGAAGGTCGCGTTGATTGAAAACGAGATTGGCGAAGTTTCCGTTGACTCGGTGATTTTGAAAACGCAGAGCGTTGAAATTTCAGAATTGACCGCAGGCTGTATGTGCTGCACGATTTCAGGCGATTTTCAAAACGCGGTTTCCGATATTCTCAAAGGCGTTTCGCCCGATGTGCTGTTGATTGAAACCACAGGTATTGCCAATCCGCTCTCGATTTTCATGATGCTTGCCAATGATAGACGCTTGATTTTAGAAGCCATTATCACGGTTGCTGACGCGGAAAATCTTTGGCTACATCTTCAAGAAAATCTTGTGGCAGAAATTCAACTGACGATTTGCGATATGGTGGTTTTGAATAAAGTTGATGTTTGTTCCGAAGCGCAACTAAAAGCCGCCGAAAATTTAGTTCGGAAAATGAACGAGCGTGCGCCGATTTTCAAAGTCGTTCAAGGGAAAATTCCGCCCGAAGTGCTCTTTATTTCGTCGCCGAAAAATTTGCGTCAGGAGCACGAAGCATTTATGGCGGAACTGAAACAAAAGTACGACAAGGAAATTCACAAACGATTGCACGAAATAGAACATCATCACGCGCACGCGCACGAACACCATCACGAGCACGGCTCGGAAAGTTATCACTTGGACATCGACCAAATCGAGACCTTCGCGCTTGAACTGCCGCATGAGTTTTCTCAACCGAAGTTCGAGGAATTTCTTTCCGACCTGCCGCGCCAATGCTATCGCGCCAAAGGGATTGTCAAGTTCGACACCATGCCCGCGCCCGGGATCTTCAACTTCGCTTCTGGTCGCTACACGTTTGAGTTTGATACATTGAAAGATGAAACGATTTCCCACAACACTTTGATTTTCATCGGCAAGCAGATTGGCAAACACAAATCGAACATTGAAGCCAAACTCGCGCTCTGCCAACAACTCAACCACTGACCACACTGCCGTTCATGAAGTTCGTTTTGATTGTGCTTTCGCTCATTCTACTCACGAGTTTTACGCCGTTGGAAGAGTTGCCGCCGATTGCCTTCGTCGCCCGCAATCCCGCGCCTGACGGGGTGATTTCGGGCATCGCGCCCAGCGGCAGAACGGCGAAGGTTGGCGGAAAACTTTTCGTGCGCGAGCGAAGCGGACGACTTCGCCAACTTGCGCCAACCTTTTACGACATCGCCGACCTTAGCGTCTCCTACGACGCCAAGCGTCTCGTCTTTTCAGGTCTGACGCACCCCGATAGCAGTTGGCGCATTTACGAAATCGGCATTGATGGCAGAAGCCTTCGCGCCATCACGAAAACCGACCGCACCATCGACCTTTCTCGCTTCGGCGACCTTGCCAAAACCTTCGAACGCTACGACGACTTCGACCCGTGCTACATGGACAGTGAAAAAATCGTCTTTGCTTCCACACGCTACCCCTCACTGGCGCAACTTGGCGGCGTTAGAACGAGCAATCTTTTCGTCGTCAATACCGACGGCACAAACCTTCACCGAATCACAACCGAGCGCAATAGTGCCGAAGAACCCACAATGGATTTGAGCGAAGGTCGTGTCGTCTTTTCGCGTTGGTGGCTTAACCTTGATTTGCCCAGCAATCAAACCCAAGACGGACTGACGCGCACATCCGCACAAGCCCTGACCGACGACATCGGTAACATTTGGCACGCCATTACCGCAAAGCCTGACGGCGATGAACTCAAACTCTACGCGGGCTTTGCACGCACTCGCGCTGGCTTACAAGCCTACAAGCCACGCCTCATGCACAACGGCGATATGCTCGCGATTTTTACTTCATCGCTCTCGATGCTTCATCGCTCCGATTCGGTTGTGATTCGTCGCTTCAAAAAAGGCGCAAGCATTCCGATGCTTCTCTCGCCTATTGATGCCGTTTCGGTTGATGCGGTCGAAGTTTCGCCTAACAAGATTCTTTACTCGCAACGCAAAGGCGGCACATTTGGACTTTACCTCACCGATTCGCTTGGCTCGTTTCACCGCAAAATTTTAGACTTGCCGAAAACGGACGAACTATGTGCCGTTGCACTCGTGCCGCGCCCTGTGCCGACACTCTTCAAAGACCAGTTAGACCTTGCCAACGACCAGCCGCCATTAGACGAACCAACCGATTACGCCGACTTGCACGCCTTCCGATTTGATTGCTTTAACATTTTTATGAACGGCAAAGTCGATGAACCCATACCTGACGCGCCGAAAATTGTTCAAGGCGCGAAGGTTCGATTCTACATGAACATTCAGCGCAAAAACGCTGACGGCAAAGATGTCGCACTGCTCTTCAATGAACTGCCTGTTGATGAAGACGGCGGAATCCGCGTTCCGTCTGCGCCCGCCGAAGTGCCGCTTTTTGAGCAACTCGTTGACTCTCGCGGAAACTTGCTTGCGACGTCCAGCGGAAAGTTCGCCCACGTCGCAGGGCTGAACTCGGAGCGCAAAGGCGCAGGCACAAAATGCGTCGGTTGCCACACGGGGCACTCGTTGATTGAAGTGCCGATGAACAATGCGCTTTCGCAATGGTTTAATGCGGCGACTTCGGCGCACGCTTCAGCAAGTTCAGTTTGGGAAGAAAGCGGCATTCGCTACCATGCGGCGCGCGCGATTGATAGGCAGGTTGAACTCGGTCGCGATACTTCAATGTGGGTTTCCGCACCAAGCAAAGACGCATGGCTGAACCTTAAATGGGATATTCCGATTGTTGCGCGCGAAGTTGTCCTTTATCCGATTTCGAAAAAAAGTGTAATCGAAGCACATCGCACTGTGAAGAACGGACGAATTGCATTATTTTCCGATTCCAAAAAAGTCAAAGAAATTGCTTTTGACGGTGAGCGACTTCTTCGACTTGAAGTTGGCGATATTCCAATTAACGAAATGACGGTGAGGCTGGAATCCGATTCGATTTCGCATTTCGGACTTGGCGAAATTGAAGTCATTGCCCGCCTGCTGTATTAAATTTTTTAATGCTAATCACAAACCAACAAAAAACGATGACCACCTTCTTACGCCTTTCTGTTCTGACGCTGTTCTTCTTCACCTCGCAAGCCCTTTTCGCACAATCACAAGGTTTTTACGATGTTCATTCTCCTGATGGAAACACGGTTTGGGCGACAGGCAACAGCGGAAGGGTCTTTCGTTCTGTTGATGGCGGCGCGACTTGGGCGCAATTCATTCTCGGCTCAAACGCGCTTCGGGCAGTGCGCGCGCTTGGCGCAACGGTCTGGGTCGCTGGCGATAGCGGCAAGGCGTATCGCTCAACCAATTTCGGCGAAACTTGGGAAACGCTCTCGCTTTCAAGCGCAACCACTCGTTTTACGGCACTTCAATTCATTAACGACCAAATCGGATTCCTCGTCGGCTCAAACGGCGTGATTCTCAAAACGACCAACGGCGGCTTGACTTGGGATTCCAAAACGCCCGCTTCGATTGAAAACTTCAACGCGCTGAGTTTCCGCGACGGTCAAGTCGGATTCGTGGTCGGAAACAACGGCAAAGTCCAACGCACCACCGACGGCGGCGAAACTTGGACGGAACTGAACAATCGCGACTGGGAAGGCAAAGACATTCTCTCCGTCAGCGCCAAAGGAAATTTGGTTTATCTGACGGGCAAAGATGGCTTGGCGTTCAAAAGCCTCGACAATGGAAATTCTTGGACAAAACTCAACTTCAAGACCGATTCGCGCTCCGATGTTACGGGCGTTTTTATTCAAAGTCCCGATACCGTCTTCTTCATTGGCGGCGGCGGGTTCATTCGCCGAACCACGAACCGCGATGCGTCTTACATTTGGGGCGAACATGAACTTTACGCGCCGCTATCACACATCTACATTTACAATCATCAAAAAGGTTGGGCGGTGAGCGACAAAAACAACGTCGTGCTTCGCACGAGCGACGGCGGCGCAACTTGGCAACTGCCCACAGGCACGACCCTCAACGCCGCGTGGGTTCAAACGCGCACTGGCTCTTTCATTGGCAACACGCTTGTTCATTCGCCGTTCAACAAGCGCGTCGTTTATGCCGCAGGCGGCGGCACGGTGATTCGTAGCAATGATTTAGGCGAAACTTGGACGCAAATCGCGACGATTCCCAACGCATCGAGCATTCACTCGTTCTACGTCTCGCACTCCGATAGCAACACGTGGATTGCCGCCGTCGCGCGCAACCGCGTCGTGAAAACCACCGACGCAGGACAAACTTGGACGACCACCATCACCGCAACTTACACGAACTACGGAATGCCGCTTGAAATGAGTCCCGATAATCCTGATGTTGTTTATTACGCGCCCGAAGCACAAGGCAGTTCACAAAACGCAAATGCGCGATTCTATCGCTCGCGCAATTTCGGCTCAACTTGGGACACGGTTTCCATCACGCAATTCCGAAGCCCGTGCGACGTGCAAATCGTGCGTGGCGACAGTTCCAACATTTTTTGGGTTGCCGATGGCATCACGGGAAGCGGTCAATCCCGACTTTGGCGTTCCTCCAATGAAGGCGTTACTTGGACGAACGTCTACACAGGCGTAGGCAGCGAAATGCCGATGCTTGCCAACAGCATTCACAATCCCAAACTCGGCTTTGTTACGCAATGGTCAAGTGGCGGCGTTCAACGCTCAACGGATTACGGCAAAACTTGGACGACGATTTCCACCGTCGGCTCGGCTTGGGGCGTCGATATTGCCAAAGACGACCCCAACGTGATGGTGTTCGGCGTGTATGGCGGCGGACAAAGTTACCTTTCGTTTAATCGCGGCGACAATTTCCGACAATCGGCGCTTTCAGGCTCGAACTCCGGATTCCTCTTCATCGACCGCGCCACCTTGCTTGCGAAACAAACCTCGCGCATCGCCAAACTTTCGGTTACTTACGCCGTCCCGACCAACAACGCGCAAACGCTAAACCTCACCTCCCCTTCTGCGAATGCGATTTTGAACTTTGGCTCGACTCAAACTATCGCTTGGACGTCAAGCAATATCCTTAACGCCAAAATCGAGTTTCAACCTGAAGCTGATAGCGCG
Organism: Candidatus Thermochlorobacteriaceae bacterium; assembly: GCA_029263855.1. Taxonomy (GTDB): domain Bacteria; phylum Bacteroidota; class Chlorobiia; order Chlorobiales; family Thermochlorobacteraceae; genus JANWWM01. Next base: position 52,021 of record JAJUFC010000007.1, read on the forward strand.
TGGCAACTGATTGCCGATAATGTTCAAGGCTCGCTCGGTTCATTCAATTGGAGCGTGCCACCGATTCCAACTTCCAGTGCGCGAGTTCGTGTGAGCGACAATAGCGACGGCAATCCCGTTTCTACCAGCGGCATCTTCACGATTCGTGTTGCCTTGCTCAATGTTGTGCGTGATTCACTTTCGTTTGTCGTTTCTTCCGCACCCGTTTCCGACACGCTTCGCATCTTCAACAACGGCAACGGCACACTCGTGATTTCGGATATTCAAAATTCACTGCAAAGCAATCTTTCAGTTTCGCGGCGCACATTCTCGGTTCCGCCGCAATCGAGCGATACGATTACGGTTACAGCACTGCCCTCTGTTGCAGGCGTTTATCGCGATACGCTCCGAATTATCAGCAATGCGCCAAACTCTCCTGAATTGATTCCTGTAAGCGTTCAAGTGCTTCTTTCTTCGGGCAAAGACCGTTTGCCGAATCAACCCAAAGCATTTGCATTAGAACAGAATTATCCGAATCCGTTCAATCCGTCAACCCTGATTCGCTATCAAATTCCCACTGCCAGCGATGTGAAGCTAAGCGTTTATGATATGCTCGGCAGAGAAGTAGCCACGCTTGTCAATCAAGCACAAATGGCGGGACAATACAGCATTGTCTTCAATGCGCAATCGCTTTCCAGCGGCACATATTTTTATCGCCTCACCGCAGGCGAATTTACCAGCATCAAAAAAATGATGCTCGTTAAGTAACCAAAAAATCATTTAGCAGTATGCATCTTCATCGTTTCGTTCTGGTTATCGGCGCGATTATCTTCTTTGGATTTACTGCCGATAAATTCAACCAACAGTTTGTTTTTGGGAATTCGCTCACAGGAAAAGTTGGCGCGACACAGAAGCCCGACCATTTTTACGAAGGCTGTTTTTGCCACATGCCTGATGGCGTTCAGCAAGGACCGCACAGTCAAGTTCAGGCTTGGATTTCAGGTCCTGACACACTGCGCATTGGCGAAACGGCGGTCTTCACGCTTTACGGCAGGAAAGATTCGCTTAGGGCAGGTGGATTCAACATCGCGGCTTTTCTCGGCACGCTCGACACGCTCAGCGCAGGCATGCGAATCGAAGATGGCGAACTCACGCATACTTTTCCAAAAGTAGCACAAGGTGACACGCTCATGTGGCAATTTCGCTACACCGCTCCCGCCAATGCAGGGCACGACACGATTTACGCCAATTTCTGCGCCGTCGACACTAGCTACGACCCCAACGGCGACTATTGGAATTATGCGCCGAGTTTCGTTGTAACTGTTGTTCCGAACAGCTCTGCACCGACGCTCTCCGAAAAGCCGAGCGCGTTTAGCCTTGCTCAAAACTATCCGAATCCGTTTAATCCGACGACGCTCATTCAGTATCAACTCTCACAACCTAGCACCGTGCGCCTCGAGCTCTTTGATGCAGTCGGGCGTAAGGTTGCGACTTTGGTCAATGCACGTCAAGCCGCTGGGGCATATTCCTACACGCTCAATGCCTCTCAATTCAACTTGTCGAGCGGCGTTTATCTTTATCGCTTGCAAACCAATAATTTTGCTGAAACCAAAAAGATGCTCTTCTTGAAGTAAGTTTCAATCCCACATTTTCGCGACATTCATCAGAAGGCGGAGCATTTCTTCGCCTTTTCTATTCGCGCACTTTTTTATTGTTTTGGAATTTCACAGCCTCAAAAAAAGTTTTAACTGCGTAATTAAACCTGATGACAGCATGGACCCTATTGTTCGCGCTTTTCCAATCTTTTTGCTTCTGCTTGCCCCTGCATGGCTTTTCGCACAAGAGCCAAACACCAAAGCCTTCACCAAATACGACGAGCAAGTTTTGAAAGGCATTGACTATGTCTATAATCTCGATTTCAACGAAGCCGACGCGCTCTTCAACGACATCATTCAGAAAGACCCGAAGTCGCCAGTCGGACACTTCTTCAAAGGCATGGTGCTGTGGTGGAAAATGATGCTCGACCTCGACAATACCCAATACGACGAGACCTTCAGCAACTACATGCAAAAAGTCATCGATCTCTGCGATGAAAAGTTGGAACTTAACGACCGCGATGTAGAAGCGATGTTTTTCAAAAGTGGTGCGCTCGGATTTCGCGGCAGGCTTCGCGCCAATCGCGGGCAGTGGCTCAAAGCCGCACTCGACGGCAAAGATGCGCTCCCAATCGTCTCTCGCATTCAAAAGGTTGGAAAAGGCAATATCGATGTGCTCTTCGGTCTGGGCATTTACGACTATTACGCCGAAGCCATTCCCGAACAATATCCCGCTGTTAAACCGCTTGCCCTCATGTTTCCAAAAGGCGATAAAAAACGCGGCATTGCACGACTCGACTCGTGCATCAAGTTCGGTCACTATGCTAAAACAGAAGCCATTTACTTCCTCGCTCAAATTTACTACGTGTATGAAAAAGACTTCACCAAAGCCGCCGAATTTTGCAGACAACTTCATCAACACTACCCCGATAATCCCTTTTTCTACACTTATCTCGGACGCTGTTATGCCGCCAGCGGCTTTTGGAAAGAAGCCGAAGAGATTTTCACCGACGTTTGGAAAAAGTATCAAAACGGCGTCAAGCATTACAACGAGCGGCATGTGCGTGAAGCGCATTATTACATCGGTCTTGCTATGATGAACCGCCGCGATTTGAAGGATGCCTTAGCCCATTTCACCAACGCCGTTAATTTGAGCCTCAAAGTCGATAGCAAAGAGCCTTCCCCTTTCCGCGTTCTTTCCGAATTGCGCTTGGGCATGATTTATGACGCACAGGGCGATAGAGCCAAAGCCACTGCACACTACAAAAACGTTCTGAACTTGAAAGAGCATCAAGAGTCTCATAAAAAAGCCAAAGCCTATTTACAACACCCTTACAGCGGCTAACTCGGGGGTTCTTCCTTCTTCCCTTGATAGTGCCCGCACGGTTATCTAAATTGTCGATACAAAAATTGTCGATATAAACGCCAAAGTGCGATTTCATCGTCGCCTCTGTCGTTCAAAATCCGAAATGCAACCATTCATGATGCTCACTCGCCTTGCGCTTCTCTGTTTCTTCTTGATTCTGTTTGGCATATCCAGCACTGTATTTGCACAAACGGCGGTCTATGATTTTTTGCGTCTTGACCGAAGCGCGCGCGTTGCGGCACTCGGCGGGAACAGCGTCTCAATGAAGGGCGATGTCGTCGCGCTGTTTCAAAATCCTGCTTCGATTTCAAGCGAGGTCGATAAATCCGCTTCGTTTAGTTTTCAGAAAAATTTGATGGACATTAACGCAGGGTTCATCGCATATAGTCGCGAGTTCAAAGGCATTGGGGATTTCGGCGTTGGGCTTTCTTACATCAACTACGGCACTTTTACGCGAGCCGATGTTTCAGGAAATACGGGCGGCGAGTTCACCGCAGGGGATTTATGCCTTCAACTCGGCTACGGGCGCAAACTCGAGAAGTATTCCTTCGGCACATTGCGTGGCGGCGTTGGGCTTAAATATATCTTCTCTAACATCGCCGAATTTTCATCGTCAGGTGTCGCCTTTGACGCAGGACTCTTGCTCGATATTCCCGACGAAAAAATGCAAGTCGGCATTTCCATTCTCAACGTTGGCACACAGATTTCTACTTATGACGGCTTTTCTGAACCTCTACCAATGGACATTCGCTTCGGCGTAACCACACAACTCGAAGGCTTGCCGCTCATTTTGAGCATTGGCTTTATCAACCTTGCCGATAACACCGATAAAGTTACCGACAAACTCAAATTCTTCACCATCGGAGGCGAGTTTCTTTTAAGCGAGCAAGTGCGATTGCGGGCAGGCTACAACAACAAACTGCGTCAGGATTTGAGCGTCGGCGATGCGCTTGGTTTATCAGGCGTTTCAGGCGGGCTTGGAGTTGAATTGAAAAACTTCAAGTTCGATTATGCCTTCTCCTCGCTTGGTGTGATTGGCATTCAACATCAACTTTCGGTTGCCACGATTTTGTGAGTCTCGCTCTCTCAAGCACGGAAGGCTTCTTTTATTCGCGCCGCCGCTTTCTCCAACTCCGCCATAGACGAGGCATACGAAAGGCGTAAAAATCCTTCTGCCCCAAACGCATCGCCGGGCACAGTTGCAACCCAATGCTTATCGAGCAAATACTCTGCGACCTCGACCGACGAGTTCAGCGTTACGCCTTGAAATGTTTTTCCAAGCAAGCCTTCAACCGATGGGAAGAGGTAAAATGCGCCTTCGGGCAGGTTGAGCCGAATCCCTTCGATTGATGAAAGTTCGTGATAGAGAAAATCGCGCCGCTTTTTGAACTCCTCGCGCATGGTCTTAACGACCGCTTGATCGCCCAAAAGCGCCGCCGCCGCCGCCTTTTGCGAAATGGAACTCGTGTGTGAACTCATTTGCGATTGCAACTTTGCCACAGCGTCAATAATCCATTTCGGCGCAGCAACATAGCCCACGCGCCAGCCCGTCATTGAATGCGACTTTGAAAGCGCGTTGCTCACAATCACTTTTTCTTTCATCGCCTCAATTCGTGCGGGCGAAAAATGCTCAATCTCGCCGTAGGTGAGTTGTTCATACATTTCATCAGAAATCACAAACACATCACGCTGCTCAATCACGCGCATTAGGGCGCGAATTTCTGCTTCGGAATACATTACGCCGGTTGGGTTCGACGGCGAATTGAGAATCAGCATCTTCGTTTTCGGCGTGAGCGCGTTGACAAATTGTTCGGGCGTGAGTTTGAAATTCTGCTCGAAAGTTGTTGGCACAATCACAGGCGTGCCATCTGCAATTTTGACCATTTCGGGAAAACTCACCCAATACGGCGCGGGAATGATGACCTCGTCGTCAGAATCCACCAGTGCAAGAATTGTATTCATAATGGCTTGTTTGCCGCCAACGCCGACGCAAATTTCTTCGGGCGAAAAATTCAATGCATTGTCGCGCTTCAACTTTTCCGCAATGGCTTTGCGCAGTTCAGGAATTCCGACCACGCTGGTGTATTTGGTAAATCCGCTCTGAATGGCTTTGATGGCGGCGTCGCAAGCAAGGTCGGGCGTTGGGAAATCAGGCTCGCCTGCTGAAAGACTCACGATGTCTTTGCCTTCGGCTTTCATTTTGTTTGCGCGCGTTGTGATTTGAAGCGTCTGCGATTCTTGAACGCGCTGAACGCGGCTTGAAAGAAATTGCGAAAGGTCGACGTTTGTCATTGAGTATTCTTGTTGGACTTTGTTTCAGAAACCGAACAAAGATACGGCATTTACGATTTGAATTTTCATCGCGCCTCAAAGTAAAGATTTAGAGTGAAGTTTGAACACGACGACAAAACAGGTTCGGTGGGTTTTTACGGATTTCTTCTTCCAAAAAATCCGCGTTCTCTTTCAGAGATTACTTTCGCTCGTGCAGTTTGCTTTCTATTTCCGTGAAGTCGGTTTCTTTGATTTCATCGACTTGTGTGGTGGGCTTGGTTCTATGATATGTCTCGAATTGATTTTTCGGCGGTGTGCTGATAAGGCGATAGACATAGCGAAAGAGGAGATACAGCAGGTATCCCATACCGAGAAATATCAAAAATCGAATCATCGTGGTCTTCGGTTTGCGTTGAGTAATGTTAGGTAGTATTCAACACTTAAATCAATGTTTTTCGTTTTTCAGGCGTAAAGTATTCCGTTCCTGTGTGGGTTTTGTTGCAGATTAAATCGTATAGCAGTTCAAAATCTTCGGCACTGCTTGCGAAATCAAGTTCAGTTGTATTGATGATGAGGAGCGGCGTTTTTTTGTAGCGGAAAAAGTAGTAGTTGTAAGCGTCGTGCAAGTCGCGAATGTAAGATTCTTTGATGCTGTGCTCGATTCCGCGATTGCGCTTTTTGATATTTTCCATCAATCGTTCGGGCGAGGATTGCAAATAGACGACCAAGTCGGGTGCTGTGATGGTTTTATCCATGAAGTTGACGATGGATTCATAGAGCCGAAGTTCGTCGTCTTGAAGATTGAGATACGCAAAGATTCTATCCTTATCGAAAATGTAATCGCTGACGAGGTAATCGTGAAACAGGTCGAAGTTTCGAAGTTGTTGCTGTTGTTTGTAGCGTCCGGTAAGAAACGACATCTGTGTTTGAAACGCATAACGTTCTGGGCTTTCGTAGAATCGTTCCAAGAAGGGATTATCCTCAAATTCTTCAAGCACGATGCGCGCCTGAAGCTTTTTGCCCAGAAGCATGGCAAGCGTCGTTTTTCCTGCTCCAATGACTCCTTCAATCGCGATATACTTCGGCGTTGTTTGCATGACTCTGGTTCGGCGAACCGCTGTTGTTTTTTGATAAAGTATTTAATGCACGGCGAGCGCGCCCGCACGTCTAAGTTTTTCTTTGAGTTCAAGTTCATAGACGTGATACTTGAACGCCATTCGTCCGTTGATGAACACGACAGGAATTTTCGTGCCGTATTCACGAATCAAGTTTTCATCATCTTGGATTTTAATTTCCTGTAATTCAAACGGAATCTCTTTTTGCACTTTGAGCAAAACGCTTTTTGCCTCGTCGCAGAGGCAGCAATCATCTTTCGAGAAAATTTCAACTAACACCATTAGGGTAAGAGAGATAAACGTGTTTTCACTTCTTTTTTACTTAAAGCAAGATTTGATGCGCCACTCATTGTCAGTTTTGCGCTTTACGCCGTCTTGCTCATCGGCTTTTTTTTGCGCTCTGCTTTTGCTCCTGGTTTCGCCGCTTCCTCCATCGGCGGCATTTCAATGGGCTCTTTGGAAATGCGCCATAGTCCAAACGCTCCAACAAGAATCATCGCAAGCGCGATGACTTGCGCCTCTGAAAGCCCAAACAATATGGGCGGATTGAGACGAATAAACTCTACGGAAAATCTTCCAACAGATTGCAGAATCAAATAAACAAAAAAGATCCAGCCCGCTTGCTTCGGCAGAGTGCGCCACTTCCACAGCAACGCGAAGAAGACGAGGGAATAAAAAAGTTCATACAGGGGCGTTGGGTGAACGGGAATATCTTTCGGGACTTTGACACCGGGAAAGAGTTGACGAAACTGCATCGCCAATTCAGGATTTTCAGAGGCGAGCGTAGAGACATAACCATTTGGAAAGGTCATCGCCCAAGGCAAATCGCACGGCTCGCCGTAGCACCCATCGCCCGCGAGCAAACAACCAATTCTTCCGATTCCATATCCAATCATCAGCGCGGGCGCGATCGCGTCCAAGAATCGCAATGGCGCAATCTTCTGCGAGCGGAGATAAATCAAATTGCCAATCGTAGCGACAATCATTCCGCCGTAAAACGTCAAGCCTCCTGCGTTGAATGCTTCGCCAATTGGATCGCGCAAGAATCGGTCAAAATTTTCTAAGAGGTGAAATAACTTTGCGCCCGCAATGCCGAGCACAATCGTGAGAAAGGTAACGGTTGAACTGACGTCGGGGTAAATTTTTTTACGCTCGATTTCTTTGGAGAGCAGGTAATTGGCGACTAAAAACGCCAACGCAAGCATTGCGCCGAAACTGTGGAATTTAATCGGTCCGATGGAAAAGAGTTCTGGATACACCGCGGCTCCCTTTTGTCTTCGAGTTGTGATATGCTGAAATTAAATCTCAAACAGGCTTTTGTCAACTTGTAAGTTGACATTTTTTTGTTGGCACAGTCAAGCGGTTCGATTTTTAATTTCGCTTAGTAAGTTTTCTTGTTGGATTTCTTTTTGCTCCGATGTGAGCAAGTTTTTGAGTTGAAATTTGCCTGTTTGCAGTTCGTTTTCACCGACGATGATGGCGAAGGTTGCGCCGAGCCGATTGGCTTCGCGCATTTGGGCTTTGAGGCTTCGCGCGAGCAAATCAGTTTCAACTGCGAGACCTTCTTTTCGCCACGCATGAGCCGTTTTCATAATCCAGCCGCGCGCTAATGGCGATTGCGCCACAAGCATCACATCAGGCTTCGGCGGTTGAATCTTCTCGCTTATTCCTGCACTCTCCAACGCAATCAGCAATCGCTCAATGCCAGAGGCAAAACCGACTGCGGGAATTTCTTTTTCCGCACCGAGTTGCTCACCGAGTCCGTCGTAGCGTCCGCCGCCGCCGAGCGCATCTTGCGCGCCCAAATCAGAACTCACTAATTCAAAAGCCGTGCGCGAATAGTAATCTAACCCTCTCACCAAGCGATGCTCGATAACATACTTCACGCCAAAGTCATCGAGATAAGTCTTAACCGTCTCAAAGTGAGATTTTGAGACTTCGTCAAGACAATCTAAAATGCGCGGCGCGTTGGCAATCAGGTCTTGCAAATCGGGATTTTTGGAGTCCAAAATGCGAAGCGGATTTTTTTCAAAGCGTTCTTTTGAAACTGCATCAAGTTTATCGAAATGCGGGCGAAGGTAATCTTGCAGTATGGCACGATAGCGTTTGCGCGTTTCAATGTCGCCCAAACTGTTGAGTTTGAGCATCGTGCTTTTGATTCCGAGTTCGTCATAAATCATCATCATCATAGCGATGATTTCGGCATCGGCTTCGGGATTCGCACTGCCAATGCACTCTGCGCCGAACTGCCAAAACTGTCGGTATCGTCCTTTCTGTGGCTTTTCTTTTCGGAACAATTTGCTGATGTAATAGACCTTCACAACGGGCGACTGCGCGCCAAGGCTGTGTTGCAAATAAGCACGCATGACGCTGGCGGTCATTTCGGGGCGAAGCGTAAGCGACTCATCGCTTTCCGATGACGGTTTGAAAGTATACATTTCCTTTCCAACAATGTCGGTTGTTTCACCGATGCCGCGCAGAAATAAATTTGTGTCTTCAAAAATCGGCGTGCGAATTTCGCTATAACCAAACCGTTTGAAAATGCTTCTTGCAGTGTGCTCGATATGTTGCCAAAGTGGAGATTCAGATGGGAGAATATCTTTTGTGCCCGTGATGGTTTGAAATTTCATTGACGCTATTTGAGCCGTTAGATTTCAGGATAAGCCTTTTCTTCTTCTTGAAAGAGCTCGATGACATCGGCAATTTCAGCCGTGCTGACTAATTTTTCGCGGACGGCTTCGGTTGCTACAAGCCGAGATATGCGGCTCAACAGTTTGAGGTGTTGCGTGAGCATGGTTTCAGGCGTGGCAAGCAAAAAAACAAGGTTGATAGGATCTTGGTCAATCGAGTCGAAGTCAACTTCTTTTTTGAGCGTGGCAAAGGCAAGCACAGGGGCTGTAACCGCATTGGTTTTCGCGTGTGGCAAGGCGACCTTTTTTCCGATTCCCGTAGACATTTCCTTTTCGCGCTTCCACACATCGTCGCGCAACTTTCCCGCATCGGCAACATTCGGATGTGAGCCAACCAACGCTAACATTTTATCAATCAAATCACCTTTGGACTTGGCTTCCATGCCCAACGCGATATACTTTTCCGAGATGATGTTGGTGAGTTTCATACTGCTTCAACATTGTTTAAGACAAGAGAGCAAATATACGCAATGCTTTTTAACAAATTGCGGATTCACTTTTCCCAATATCAAGGCACAATCACTGCTCCGCTGAACGCACTTTCGTTGCCGTAACGGTCAATCGCCGTTAGGTAAAATTGGTCGCCTGATTTGGCTTCAATCGTTGCCGATTCTTCAAACACATTTTGACGAATTGGAACAAGCATCGAGTAACTCGGCTGATAGATATTTACCCAACGCGCTTCTTTTGGCTTTTTCCATGTGAGTTCAGCCTTGCCATATCGCCACGCCACGCCTTGCACGACGGGCGGCTGTGGATTTGCACTGCTCTTCCATTTCATTGGCGGAATCAAGGCATAATCGCTGAACATTTCGTCAAGGTCGGCGATTGAACTGTATGGGTAAAAAATGAACCCTTCTGCACCGAACTTTCGGCATAGTTCAACTTGCTTTTTCCATTCTTGTTTGATTGCAGGCTTGTATGTGCCGATTCCGACATAAAGATGCCGAAAGTTTTTGTTCATTGCCCAATCGCCGACAAGTTTTTCAAAATCGGGATTGAACTTTCGCGCCTTTCGCTCTTCGTCGGTCGTTGCGCCGATGTGAAAGTAAATCTGCGGCGCAAGGTAATCGCAGTGCTTGCGCTTTGTCCACTCGCGCGAATCTTGATACACCTCCACCACGCTTTCCATTGCAGGCTCTTTATCGACTTTGCGATAAACGCCGATGGGCGTAACGCCGAACTTCACAAACGGTTTAATGGCGTGCAAACTGTCGTGAATCATTTTCACAAGCAGGTTGATGTTTTCGCGTCGCCATTCGTGTTTTGAGCGTTGATTCGGATTGAACTGTCGAAAGAGTTCGTCGTCGGGAAAGTCTTCGGCGAAGGTGGTTTTGTCGGGATAGCGCAGGTAGTCGTCGAGTTGAATGCCGTCGATGTCGTATCGGCGGGCGAAGTCGGCGATGAGCGTTGCGAGGTAGGCACGCACTTCGGGCTTTGCAGGGTTGAGATAAGCATCTTTGAGTTTTGGAACATTGCGGGCGCGCGGGTCAATCCAGTCGGGGTGCATTTTCCAAAGCGAGGGATTTTGTTCGGCTTGCTCGGAGGCTTCCTTGCCGCGCAAAATCATCGTGTTGAACCATGCGTGAAACTCCAAGCCGTATTTGCGCGCGAGGTCAATGGCATGTTGCGTTACATCGTAATTCGGTGACTTGCCTTTGCCTGCAATGTATTCGTGATAGGGCTCGTAAGGCGACGGATAGAGCACATCGGCACGCACGCGCACTTGAAAGAAAACCGCATTAAACTTCTTTGCTTTCAAATCTTTGAAGATGGCATCGAGGTCTGCTTTTTGTTGTTCAGGGTTTGTTGTTTTCGGGAAGTCGATGCCGAAGGCTGTGGTTATCCATGCGCCGCGCAGTTCGTAGCGGGGTTGCGCCCAAAGCCAAGCCGATAGCGGTTGCATCGCCATCATTAAAAACAAAGCCCGCAAACAAACAGTTCGGAGAATGATAAGCGTTTTCAAAATCGTATCGTCGTTGATTTCATCTCGATTGATTTTGTCATCATTGGTTTCATCGTAATTCGATTTTGTTGTGATTCGGTTTCAAACGCTAAGCATAGACTTTAGTGAAAGATGTTAAAACTTATCGGTTTGGGTTCATTTTTTTCCGTTTCAGTCTAAAACATAAGACCCTCGCCGCTTCACCATCGTAACTTCATCGTCGAAATCTTCAAGCAGTTTTTCAACCAATCACTTTCTACAACCATGAACTTCTTGAAACCACTTCTCATCACGCTATCGGCACTCGCGCTTCTTGTGTTTCTTTTGATGTTCAATAAATCGAAGATGGACGCGCAAGCCGAAAGCCCCGTCTCGGAAAAGCCGATTCTCGCTACTGCGATTACGGCGGAAAAACGATTGCTTACACAATCGATTTCGGGCGTTGGCGCGATTGAAGCACAAAATGATGTTACAATTGTTTCCGAAACGCAAGGAAAGGTAATAAAAGTCTTTGCCGATGTCGGCACGAAACTGAGTGCAGGCGATGCCGTTGTGCAGGTTGATTCCGAACTCAAATACGCCGCCTTCGTTGCAGCAGAAGCGCAATTCGAGAAAGCTAAAAAAGATTTTGAACGCTATCAAGTTCTCTACCGCGAAGGCGGAATCGCCGAAGATGATTTAGAACAAATGCGCCTTACGCTCAAACAAGCCGAAGCCAATTTTATCGTTGCAAAACGCCAACACGCCAACGCCACGATTCGCACCCCGATTTCAGGTATTCTAACCGAGCGCAAGTTCAACATCGGCGAGATGATTCAGCCTGATGCTCTTGTTGCAACAGTGGTGAATACCGCATCCTTAAAAGTGATTGTTTTTATTTCGGAAGCCGACGTGATGAAACTGCGCATCGGCGATGAAGTGCCGATTGAACTCGACGTTTATCCGACGCATCGCTTCATCGGGAAAATCAAATCCATCAGCGATAAAGCAACCGACGCTGGCAGTTACCGCGTTGAAGTTGTGTTTTCAAATCAGAAAGAAATGCCCGTCAAAGTCGGCATGACGGCGCGACTAACCTTTGGCGCTTCTGCCAAGCGTGAAGCCATCATTCTTCCTCGTATGGCTGTGTTAGGCGACGGGAAACGCGCGTTTGTTTACACCGTTGAGAACGGGGTCGCTGTGCAAACGCCCGTCAAAACAGGTAGAAGCGCGGGAGGAGATATTGAAATCGTTTTCGGCTTGAACGGCGGCGAAATGGTCATAACCAACGGACAAACGCTTCTCAAGCCCGGTGCAAAAGTCAGCATCAACGCGCCCACGATACGCTAACCTTTCACAATGATTTATTACGAAAATTCAACTAGATTATTTAGATGACCATCACCGAACTTTCCATCAAGCGTCCAATTTTAGTGATTGTGTTCTTTATTGTGCTGGGTATTTTAGGGCTGTTCAGCTACGGCAATTTGCGCTATGAGCTTCTGCCGAAAGTGACGCCGCCTTATGTATCGGTAACAACGATTTACGCGGGCGCATCGGCAAGCGAAGTTGAAGCCGGCGTCTCGAAGCCGATAGAAGACGCGCTCTCCTCTCTTGAAAAAGTCAAACGCATTTTCACAATTTCCAGCGAAGGCATTTCGCTTGTTTGGGTAGAATTTCAGCAAGATGCCGATGCCGACATTTCGCTTCAAACCGCGCAACGACGCGTGAATGAAATTCTCTATTCGCTTCCTCCCAATTCCAAAACGCCCATTCTTTCCAAATTCGCAATTGAAGAACTTCCGATTCTTCGGCTTGCTGCAACAAGTCGACTTTACGAGAGCGATTTTTTTACGTTGCTCAAAAATGAAATCAAGCCAAAACTTTCGCGTGTCAAAGGCGTTGCGGCAATCACGCTCACAGGCGGAAATGCAAAGGAAATTCACGTCAATCTTGATGCGGAAAAATTGCGCCTACGCGGCGTTTCTATCGTCCAAGTCGCCGACGCGCTCAATCGCGCCAACCTTAACGTGCCGACGGGCAATGTCAAAGACGGCGACGCACAATTTTCCGTGCGTGTTATCGGAAAGGTTGAAGACATAGCCTTGCTCGGTAACGTCGTGATTGCAACCACATCGAGCGGCGGCAAAATTTTTCTTCGCGATGTCGCAGAAATTCTCAACGCCGAAGAAGACCAAGACGATTTAAGCCGATTAAATCAAGTTTCCGCCGTTGGGATTTTCGTTCAAAAACAGACCGATGCCAATTCCGTCGAGGTCAGCGAGATGGTTCGCGCCGAACTCGCAAAACTTGAACAAGAATATCACTCGATTGATTTGAAGTTTGATGTCGCGCAAGACGGCTCGGAATTCACTTTGAAGGCGGCGCACGATGTCAATGTTGATTTGGGGCTTGCAATTGTGCTCGTCGCTTTGGTGATGCTCGTTTTTCTGCACAGCCTTCGAAATGCGCTCATCGTGATGATAGCCATTCCCGCTTCGCTCGTATCGACTTTCATTTTGATGTACCTCTTCGGCTTTTCGCTGAACCTGATGACGCTTCTGGCAATGTCGCTTGTAATTGGGATTTTGGTCGATGACTCCATCGTGGTGCTGGAAAACATTTATCGGCATTTGGAGATGGGCAAAGAGAAAGCGGTTGCAGCGTTGGACGGTCGGAATGAAATCGGGTTTGCCGCGCTCGCTATTACGCTTGTTGATGTGGTGGTTTTTGTGCCGATTGCACTCGTGCCGGGTCTCGTCGGAAACATCTTGCGCGAGTTTTCTTTGGTAGTTGTCTTCTCGACTTTGTTCAGCTTGCTCGTTTCCTTCACGCTCACGCCGATGCTTGCGTCGCGCTTTGCAAAGTTGGAGCACGCCTCGTCCGATACGTTGATAGGACGCTTTGTGCTGGGCTTTGAGCGGTTTTTTCAAATCGTGCAAACCCGATACAGCGAGATTCTGCGGTGGAGTTTAGCCAATCGGGGCAAGACGGCACTTTTCGCATTCAGTTTATTCGTCGCCTCGTTTTTTCTTCCGGCACTCGGCTTCATCGGCGGCGAATTTATGCCCGCCACCGACAAAGGCGAACTTTCCGTGATTTTGGAACTTCCCGCAGGCACGAAGCTTGAACAAACCAACGAAGTGACGAAAAAAATCGAGGACGACCTTTCCAAACTTCCAGAAGTGCGAAAAGTTCTCACCACCGTCGGCGCATCAGGCGAAGCCTTTATTGGTATCATTCAACCCAACAACGCGGAAATGAGCATCGTGCTTGCGCCCAAAAACGAGCGCACGAAATCGCTCCGCGAAATTGAGGAACTCATCAAAGAAACGTCGTTGCAAACGCCGGGCGTGAAAGTTCGAGTCAATCGCATCGGCATTTTCGGCATGGGCAACGACGCGCCGATACAAATTTTTGTCAACGGGGTGAATCGCGACAGCATTCGCCTCGCTGCTGAACGCATTGCCGATGCCATGTCGCAGATCAAAGGCACGGCAGACATTCGATTAACAGGCAATACGCAAAAGAGAGATTTGCAAGTCGACATCGATCCCGATAAAGTTTCCTCGTTTGGTCTCTCGACCGCCGAAGTTGGCACCGCCGTGCGCTACGCCTTGACAGGCTTTGATGAGTTGAAATTCCAACAAGGCAACTCACAACTTCCAATTCGAATCAGGTTCGCTGAACAATTCCGAAACAATACCGACGTAATCAAAACGCTTGCCTTCCCCACGCCAAGCGGCGCGATGGTCGAGCTTCAGCAAGTCGCACGGATTCGCGAAGTTGGCGGCGAAGTTTCTTTGGAGCGAAAAGAGCGCGAAGCCTCCGTTACGATTTACTCGCAGGCGATTGGCAGACCGTCGGGCGACATCGGCAACGATATTAAATCCGCCGTTGAATCCCTCAAACTTCCCGACGGCATCAAGGTGGTTTATAGCGGCGACTTGGAACTGCAAGACGACTCATCGATCTTGCTTGGACTCGCCTTCATCGCCGCAGTTCTTTTCATGTATCTCGTGATGGTCGCACTATACAACTCTTGGGTGTATCCGTTCGTCGTTTTGTTCTCGATTCCCGTTGCATTGGTTGGCGCGCTCTTAGCCCTTGCGCTGACGATGAACTCGCTCAACATTTTCACGATTATGGGCATGATTATGATGACGGGGCTTGTCGCCAAAAACGCCATTCTGCTCGTCGATCGAGCCAACGAGCAACGCGCTAAGGGCGCAGATATTTTCTCGGCGTTGATTGACGCGGGCGAAACTCGTCTTCGACCGATTCTTATGACAACGCTTGCTATGGTGATTGGCATGATGCCGATTGCTTTCTCGCAAGGTGCTGGCTCGGAATGGAAATCGGGACTTGCGTGGGTTTTGATTGGCGGATTAACAAGCTCAATGTTTCTTACGCTCGTTGTTGTTCCGACGATTTACATCGACCTTGACCGCCTCAAAACGAAACTCGCAACCCTCGTTCAACCTTCAAAGCGTCAAGCAAACGCACCCGCGCCTCCTATTGAAGAGGAACACCTTGTAAAGTAATTTCTTAGTTCAATTCATTAACACAACCTTGAGCGCACAATGAACCGTCTTGAAGCCAGAAAACAAGCCCTTGAACTTTCCGCCTTTGTGCTCCGACGCATGGCGTTTGACAATCCCGCAAATCTTCACTTGCCAAACGATATTGCGTTGATTGCCGAAGAAATGACCAAAATCGCCGAACAACTTGAAACGCAAAAGTATGCTCAATCTGATGCGGAATTAATCGATGAACTATGTAATAATTCAGGGCGATTGTAAAATGGCGCGCAACTGAATTGCCGCTTTGAATCATCAAACTATGAATAATCAATTTTTCAAGTGGTTTCGGCTCATCGGCATTCCGCTGATTGTAATTTTTTTGAGCATACCGCAGTTCTTCATTGAGCCTGAACTTATGGCACGATTCTACAACAATTCCGAAGGCGTTGCGCGCTACTACCTTGAATGGCGGTTGGTCGCATATTTGTTTGATTTGATGCTCTCGCTCTTTCAAGCGATTATCATTTCAGAGTTTAGCATTTGGCTCTCAGATCGATTAGACAAAACGATTCCTTGGGAGCAAGACACTTCGCGACGCATCTACACCCAACTCTCCCTTCACTTGGCGTTTAGCATCGCTGTTTCTGTTCTTGTCAATGCAATCTATTATGGCGCGATTTGTAGCGAGTGGATTAACCTATCGATATTAATGATATGCTCAATGTTCGGGGCGATTATTTCCATCACTATCACTTCTGTGTATAGCGGCGTTTATTTTTTTCAAAGTTGGAAAACCAATTTGCTTGAAGCCGAAAAGTTGAAGCGCGAGGCGGCAGAAGCCGAGGCGCAAGCTTTGAAACATCAATTAGACCCGCACTTTTTATTTAATAGTTTGAATACGCTCGTTGCTTTGGTGGAAGAAAATCCAAAAGAAGCGATTCAATTTATTCAGCGTTTCTCCCAAGTGTATCGATATGTTTTGCAAAGCCAAGAAAAAATTCTTGTCCCGCTCAATGAAGAATTAAAATTCGCCAAGTCATATCTCTTTTTGCTTCAAGCGCGCTTTGCCGATAACTTGAAAGTGAGCATGGAAATCTCAGATGACGATTTGGAAAAAAATCTCGCCCCGATGAGTTTGCAAATGTTGATTGAAAATGCGGTCAAGCACAACATTGTTTCCCGAGAACAGCCGTTAAGCCTTGTCATTACAAGCGATGGACGATGGCTGACCGTTGAAAATTCCTTACAGCGAAAATCATTTGTCCCAGACTCGACAAAAGTTGGATTACAGAATATCCAAAATCGGTATCGGCTGTTAAGCGATAAAAGCATTATTGTTGAAGAAACCGAAACGCGCTTTATCGTCAGACTTCCCTTGCTTGCGCCTATCTCCGAATCCGAATCGAAAAGATTTGAATCGAAAATCAAGGTTTCCGCATGAACGTCGTGATTGTAGAAGATGAAACTCTCGCGGCAAAGCGATTGCAAAAAATGTTGGAAGAATATGACGGCTCTATTCGCGTTGTCGCCACGTTAGATAGCATTTCATCGACGGTTAGTTGGTTTAAAAACCATTCTAAGCCCGATTTGGCTTTTTTCGATATTCAACTTTCAGATGGCATTTCGTTTGAAGTTTTCAAACAAATCAAGTTGGAATGCCCTGTTATTTTCACGACGGCTTACGACGATTATGCCCTTCAAGCCTTCAAAGTGAATAGCATCGATTACCTCTTGAAGCCAATAGATAAAGGCGATTTAAAGCGAAGTCTTGAAAAATTAAACTCGCTCAAAGCACAGTTCCAACCTGTATCGCTCGATGTTGAAGCCCTCTTGGAAAACTTAATTGAAAAAAAAACCACTTATCGCTCGCGGTTTCTTGTCGCCTTTCGCGACGAACTCATTATGATTTCAATTCAAGACGTCGCGTATTTTTTCTCTGAACATAAGTTGACGAATTTGATTCGGCTCGACGGAAAAAAATTCGTGATTGAACAGACTTTGGAGCAGTTGCAAAACGAACTCAATCCCGCGCAGTTTTTTCGCGCCAATCGCCAGTTCATTGTGAGTTTGAAATCAATAACGGGAATTCATAAGTTTTTTGGCGGGAAATTAAAACTTGACCTTACGCCTCCGACTCTTCAAGAAGTAACCGTCAGCCGCGAAACTTCACCGGAGTTCAAGGCGTGGCTCAATCAATAACGCTTCTTGAATCTCTTTGTAGAGATTTTTTTCAAGGATTATTATTTGACGAATGTCTCGATTTCTTGCGCAAGTTCTTTTCCGCGCTCAATGATGAGCATATGCCCCGTTTCCGAGAACATCACGAGTTTTGAGTTTTTGATTTTTTCCTTCCCGATTTGCATCACGTCAATCGTTTTTCCGCCGTGAAGAAACGGGTTCGGAATTAGGTTGTCGTTCTCGCCCGCTACGATGAGCGTCGGCAACGAAATGCGCTCCAATTTGTCCCACACGGGTTCATCGAGCATCGCGCCGACGCACTTCCAAACGACGTAAGCGAATCGGTCGAAGTCTTTTGCTTTTATCATTCGCACGCGCTCTTCAATCATCCATTCATAATCGTCTTTCCACGAGTAAAAATTGTTGGAATAATTGGCGCGGATTCTATCGGGCGGCGTTTTCTTGATGAAGTCGGGGTTCGTAGCGTTTCGCAGCCACTCGCCTTCTCCCTGTTTGAAGGCTTCAATGCCGGCGGGCGCAATCAAGACGAGTTTCTCGATGCGCTCAGGAATGTTGAGCGCGGCGACCATTGAAATTTGTCCGCCCATCGAATGCCCCGCCCAAATCGCTTTTGAAATGCCGAGATGTTTCAAGAGCTCGTTCACCGTTTGCGCGTAAAACGAGAGCGAGTAAGGCGCGCCGTAGGGTTTGGCGGATTTTCCGTAGCCGGGCAAATCAATCGCCACCACGCGAAACCCTTTGCGCTCCAATTCAGGAATCACATATCGCCAAAATCCCATATTGCTCGCAAGCCCGTGAATCAGAACAATCGGCGTTCCATTCGTTTTGCCGTCGTAGTAGGCGACCTCCGTTCCGTTGAGCGTCGCTTTTTCAGTCTTGAACCCGTAATTGAAATTCTCGAACTCCAATGGCGGCGCGTCGTGATAGAGTTTCGCTTGTCCGCATCCGTCCATCATCGCAAGGGCGAAAAAAAACATAACGAAATGAATTTTGTTCATTGCTTAAACCTCCTTAAAACATCAGCCAACTCACCGTTGTGAATACCGTCCAAGCGTTTGCGGGTTTTTGCGGCGAGTTGCGCGTAAAATTGCTTTCGTAAAAATTTCCATTCCAGAGATATGCCGCGCTTAATCCAATGTCGAAGAAAAGCGCGTAGGCGTATTTGATTTCGGCGTTCAATTCCGCGCCGACGAAGTTGCCGCCACCCTGCGGGGTTGCATTCGACCACGCCGCCGCGCTTCCAATTTTGTAATGCAGTTTGTTCGGAATCGGAGAGTTGAAATAATTGAAAAACACTGCCGTTACGCCGTAGCCGAGATTGGAAATGTCGTGCACCGCCGAATAGTAGCGGTTGATGACTTGCACGTCGGGAAAGAGCAAGAAGGCGCGATGCGAACTGAAAATGCCGACGGGCGTTCCCCAAGTGTTTCCCGTTACCACGCCGTTGTATTTGCCGTCTTGCGCGCCGTTTCGGTCGCCCGTCGTGAATAGGGCTTCGAGTTGAAGTTTATCGAATGCTGTTTGTCCGTATTTGTATTGCAGCGAGGTATGCCCTGTGAATCCGAATATATCGACGCGCCGCGCGGCTGATTTTTTATCGTCCGAGAGCGTGTCGATGTTGCCGAAGTTCATCATTCCCATCGCCGAAGCCCACCAACGCCCGCTGATGAAATCGCGATTGTAGGCGATGTTCGCGCCCGACCAAAACACGTTGGCTCGATAGAGCGGATTGTCGAGTTGAAGCCTCGCGCCGCCGTTGTAGTCGACAAGCGGCGAGTTGAAGCCTTGTCCTAAAATCGATACGCCGCCCTGCCCTGCGCCTCTATCCCACACATACCAAAAACTTCCGCCTAAATCCCACAAACCTGAAAGTTTGGTCTCCATATCAAACATCCACAAAACGACGTCGTCGTCGCGGTCAATCAAATTTTCATAGAGTTGATATGCGCCGACGCGCCCGAAGGTTGTGGGAGAAAGGTTGAAGTAACTGCTTACGCCAACGCCCTGCGTGCCCCAAAACATCAATCGGTTTGAACTGGTTTGATTGGTTTGAAGCGTGTTGACATTAGGGTCTCGCGGGTTGTCGAAAATGCGTTGCAATCCGACGACCACGTTCCACGCGAGCGACGGTTTGATTTCCAAGTTCGCAAGTAGCGTTTGAATGTTGACCGTTCCGCCTGAAATCGCGCCTCCGAAGTTGTTGCCTACGCCGTAGTTCACGTCGCCCCAAGTGAAATCCACTTTGAGCAACGTTCTGAAAATCGCTTTGCCATCAAGGATTGACGGGCGATAGACGAAGAGCGGCACGAAGCGGCTTTCGCCATACATCGCCGTTTGCGGCACGGTGATGGTGCTGTTGTTGCCGTAAAGCCGACCGATGATTTGCCCGCGCAACAGTTCGTTTTGCGGCGCGATGTTCGTTCCCGAAAAACGATGAAATGAAAATCCGATGAATTGAAGTTCGGGCGGCAATTTTTCAGGAGAGCCATTCCGACGCTCGTCATCAACGGGGTAATTGACGACTTGCGCGGCAAGATTGGACGTCAAGAACGTCGCATAAAACAAAAGCCATCGCAACTGCTTCATATCTTTTCCTCCTTTGTTGCAAAAAAGAAAGGCGGAGTTTTTTCTCCGCCTTGACGAATTACTGCTTTACGTATCGTTGAATGTTGGCGATGCCAAACGCGCCGCCCGATGTGCTACCGAAACCACCTCTTGGCGTTGGTGGCGTTACGCCTTGAAGCGGCGGCTCAACTTGGGCGATTTCATAGAGCATGCGCGTCGTTCCGCCGTCGGTCGTTACTTGATAGATGCCTCGCGATGTAACGGTCGATGGCGATGTTTGGTTGACCGTGATGTTGCGAATCGTGATGCCCGCCGTGTCTGCCGCGCTCGTCGTCCAAGTGCCCGTGAGCGTTGCGTTTGAGCCCGCCGAATCTGTGGTTACGACCGTATATGTTCCGTTTGCGTTAAACGTAGCGCGAATGCGTCGCGTATTGAACGGCGCGCCAAAGAGCAAGGGGGAGACGTTCGGCACTTGCGCGCCGTTAATGGTCGTGAATCCTTCGGCAAGCCAAGTTCCGACAATTGCGTCTTGTGGCGGCGCGTTGTTCGTTCCTGAATCGCTTTCGCCGCAAGCCGTCATTGATAGCGTCATTGCTCCAATCAGCAATATGCCAAGTAGTTTTCTCATTGTTTTGTCCTCCAAAAAAGGTTTGTTAAAAAAAGTTAGTTTGAAAAAGAACGATGACGTTGCAAGAGAACTTTTTTGTTGATTTTGCCCGCGTCGCTTTTCGGAAGCGCGTCGTAGAATTCGTAGTGCTTTGGCGTTTTGTATTTGGCTAATCGCTCCGCGCAAAAGGCTTTGAGTTCATCGGCGGTCGCGCTTGCGCCCGATTTCAAAACGACGCAGGCTTTTCCGACCTCGCCCCACTTTTCATCGGGCACGCCAATGACGGCGACTTCCGCAATCGCAGCGTGTTTGTATAAAACTCTTTCAATCTCGGCGGGATACACATTCTCGCCGCCCGAAATGAACATCGATTTCTTTCTATCCACGACATAAAAAAATCCCTCTTCATCTTGCCGCACCAAATCGCCCGTATAAAACCAGCCGTTTTTCAACGCCGCCTTCGTCGCGTCGGGATTGTTCCAATAGCCTTTCGTTACGACGGGACCTTTGAAGATGAGTTCGCCGACTTCTCCGCGCTTCACGTCGTTCCCATCGTCATCAACGATTCGCGCATCGAGATAGAAGTTCGTAACGCCGATTGAGCCAATCTTCCGAACAGCGTCGTCTTGATGAAGCGAGAAGAGATTTGGTCCGACTTCCGTCATTCCGAAGCCTTGACGAATCCAAACGCCTTTTTCGTGCCAAGTTTCAATGAGCGGAAGCGGCATTGGCTCTCCGCCAACCATAGCGAAGCGCGTGGTTTTGACCGAAACGCTCTGAAAGGCTTTTGACTCCGCCATCATTTTCAGCGTTGTTGGCACGCCCATAAAAATCGTGATGGTTTCCTCTTCCAAAAGCCGCGTAACTAGTTCGGCATCGAACTTTTTGACGAGAGCGACAAACGCGCCGCGATGTAAAAACGGCGTTGCGACCACATTCAGCCCGCCTGTATGAAAGAGCGGTAAAAATGTGAGCGTTCGGTCTTCGCTTGTTAAATCAATGCGAAGCGAGGTGTTGACGCTGTTCCAAAACAGCATGGCGTGCGAATAGAGCACGCCTTTCGGATTGCCCGTCGTGCCCGCCGTGTAGAGGATAAAAAGCGGCTCGTCTTCGGGGATTTCTTTCGCCGTAAACTCGGACAAGTGAGTTTTCTTGTTGTATCCTTCTTCTTCTAATTCGGAAAGCGTCCAAATGTGTTTTGGCTGAAATATGGAGTGGTTGATGATTTCAGAAAATTTTTCCTGCACAATGATGAGCGATGGAGTGCAGTCGTGTAGCAACTCGTGGATTTCACTTGGCGCAAGTCGATAGTTTAGCGGCACAAGCGTAATGCCTGTTTTCTGCGCCACAAACATCAAGATGAAATGCTCGAGCGAATTTTCAGCCAGAATGGCAACGCGCTCACCGTGCTTGATTCCAAGCTTATTTGTGAAAAGGGTTGCAAGTCTATTAGCGCAGTTTTGAAACTCCCAATAGGTAAGCGTTCTTCCCGTCTCTACTTCTTTCATCGCGATTTTGTTGGGGAAGTAAAGGCACAACTTTTCAAGCCAATCTGTTTTCATGGCAATGCCTCCTCTAACTTTCGGTTGTATCTTGCATTCATCTCGCGACTGCCGAGCCAGAGCAAGAGTGTCGACACCGCACATGCAATCGGACAAATCAACAGCGAAAGACGCATCGCGTCAGGATTGACCGTAATGTTCATCACATCATTGAGCCGACCAATCACCAGCGGCGCGATTCCATAGCCCGCAACATTAACGATGAAGAAATAAACGCCCACCGCTAATCCGCGCTGTTTTGGCTCGACGATGTCGTTCAAGTCGGCAAACGACGCGCCAAGCCACGAGAGCGAAAACGCCTGCATCACAATGTTGAGCATCAGGAGCGATTTTGCATCGTTTCCAAAGAGCATCACCGCCCAAATTATGCCGCTGAACAACGCCGAAATGCTTGCGACGCGCATTCTTCCGCCAATTTGTTTTTCACGGAATTTGTCGGCGATGATTCCGCCGAACGCCATTCCCGCGACGCCGCCCGTCATCATTGCAATTCCAAACCACAATCCGACTTCGATAAGCGAAAGTTTATGCACGCGCACGAAATAGACGGTCAGCCACGCACCAACGCTCGCCGACGCAATGTTGAACACTGCGTAGCCCGCGTGATGTAGCCATAACGTTTTTGTTTTGAAGAGGTCTTTCAAAGTTGATTCAGACTTCGCTTCGCTCTTTGTTTCGCTACTTCCACGCAAAGGTTCTTTGAGCATAAAAACGAAGAGCGCGACCGCGATGCCCGGAAAGCCCAAGAGAAAAAACGCATATCGCCACCCCATTGCGTCGGCAATCCAACCGCCAAGCAAAAACGCAAGTCCGCTACCAACGGCAATCGCCGATGAATAAATGCCCTGCGCCGTTGCGCGAATTTCTTTTGGGAAGAAATCCGAGAGGAGCGAGAGCGCGGCAGGTCCGAGCGTCGCTTCGCCAACGCCCACCATTACGCGACAAGCGAAAATCGTCCAGAAGTCCGTTGCGAACCCCGTCATGCCTGAAAAAATGCTCCACGCCACCAAGCCGAATCCAATCATTTTCTTGCGCTCGATTTTGTCAGCAAGTCGACCGAATGGAATTCCAAGCACCGTGTAAAAAATCACAAACGAGGTTGAGCTCAACAGCGCGAGTTCGACATCGGAAAACAGCATCTCTTTTTTGATAGGCGTAAAGAGAATGTAGATGAGCATTCGGTCGAGAAAGTTGAGCAGATAGACGAGCGTAAGCAATCCCAACGCATACCAAGCGTAGCCGCTGACGCGAGATTTTGCAGGCTGTATGGAAATTGCTTGCTCTGTCATTTAAATTTCTTGTTGGATTTTTAGTAACGGAATGCCGCGCTTGCAAATGCAAGTCCTCCGCCCGAACTAACGAACATCACCAAATCGCCTCGCTTGATTTTTTCTTTTTCAATCGCGTCGTGAAACGCCATTGGAATGCACGCCGAGCCAGTGTAGCCGAACCTGTCCATAATTGTGTGTGTTTTTTCTCGCGATACCCCCAATCGGTTGAGCGTTTCCCAAATGCTGTTGATGTTGATTTGCGTAAAGAAATACTGCGCCACGTCGTTTGGCGCGATGTTCAGCCGCTCGCACATCGTCAAAATCATTCTTGACCAAATTTCAGGATTCAATTCTTTCGGAAATTTTTTGACGAATTTGAGCAAGTGGTCTTTGTTGTCAATCGCTTCTTGCGTGATAGGTTGATGTGTTCCACCCGCGTAAATGCCCATCCAATCATGATACTGCCCTTCGGTTAGCATTTCGCTTGCGAGAAACCCTCGTGAAGAATTTTCTTCGGCAGATAGCACAACCGCACCTGCGCCATCGGCAAAGAGCGTAACCGTTTTTTTGTCGTGAAGGTCGAGATACTTGCTCATGGCGTATGCACCAACAACAAGGATATGATGATACCGCTCGTCAGCGCGAATGTATTTTGCGGCAACATCAAGCGCGGTTACAAATCCTGCACAAGCCGTATTCAAATCAAACGAGCCTGCGTTTTTTGCTTTCAATCGATGTTGAACGACCGAAGCCGTCGAAGGAGAGATGTATTCGGGCGTGTCAGTCGCAACGATGATAAGGTCTAATTGTTCGGGAGAAATCGCGGCGGAGCGTAGCGCGGCTTGGGCGGCTTGAACGACAAGGTCGGCTGTGGATTCATCGGGCTTCGCCCATCGGCGTTCGCGAATGGTCAAATTTTGAACGAGCCATGTATCGACGTCTTCATTCAAAAGTTCATTGAAGTATTGATTGGGTATCACCCGTTCAGGCGCGTAAAAACTGCTTGATGCGATTACCGCGTTTCTCATTGTCGTTCATTTTTTGCGCTCGCTTGCAAACGCGAGGCTATGTTCAAAACTTATGCGGGAATGTATCCGCCGTCGACGCTAATCACTGCGCCGTTGATGAATGCCGCCTCATCTGATGCCAAAAAGCAATAAGCATTTGCTACGTCTTCGGGCGTGCCGAAGCGTTGAAGCGGTGTTTTTTCTTTGATTGCATCTAAAATTTTTTCGGGAATCGTTTGAATCATTTCGGTAGCGATGAAGCCGGGCGCAACCGCGTTCACGGTGATTCCTTTTCGTCCTAATTCGCGCGCCCACACTTGCGTCATTCCAATCACGCCCGCTTTTGTTGCCACGTAATTTGTTTGCCCGAAGTTTCCGTAAAGCCCCACAACCGAACTTGCATTGATGATTCGTCCATACTTGCGCTCTACCATTGACGGCGCGATTGCCTTCGTGCAATTAAAAACGCCTGTAAGATTTACATCAATGACTTGTTGCCACTGCTCGGGCGTCATTTTAAGGAGCGAAGCATCTTTCGTAATGCCCGCATTGTTGATGAGAATGTCAATTTTTCCGAATTGAGCGAGGGATTCTTTTGTGGCAAGTTCAACAGCGTCGAGTTTAACGACATTGACGCTTTGGAAAATGGCGCGAACGTTTTTCTTTTTCAGTTCTTCAAGGAAGGCAACGCCTTTCTCTTCGTTCATATCCCATATTACCAGCGAAGCACCTTCGCTTGCAAACTTTTCGGCGGTTGCTTTTCCGATGCCTTGCGCGCCACCCGTGATGATGGCGACTTTGTTTTCCAAGCGTCTCATTGCGTCGTCGTTTTTCTCTTTTCAGAGATTCTTAATGTTTTGAATGTTTGAAAAATATAAAACGTTAGAAACAAAAAAAATTATTTCGCTTGATTTTTCTTTTTGCCGTTCCGCGATGAAGTCATGTGAAGTTTATCGCGCTCTTTGTGCCATTCATCAAGAAATTTTTCGTAATGCGCTTCGGTCAGTTCGTAAAAGCGCGCCATTTCGGCAAGGCGCATTTGAAGCGGCGCAAGAGATTGACTGTCGCTCTGTTCAGCTAAATCTTTCAAACGACGGGCGATGCGAGCGTTGTTGCGAATGAGTTCAAGGTTGTTGCGGAAGGCGTTTTCAAATACGGACGGGTGAATCTCATAGTAATCCTTGCGCGTGCCAGTTGAGAGCACTTTTCGAACAAGATTACGCTCGACAAGCCGTCTCATAATTTGACTCACAACGCCTTTCGTTCGCCCAAGTTGCTTGCAAATTTCGTCAAGCGATATTGGCTCTTTTTCAAAGAGCAACAGCCCAACGATATGCCCCATCACGCGATTAAGCCCGAAAGCGTGATAGCCGTCGCCGTATTCGCGCACGACTTCCTTTTTGATTTTATCCTCTAAACTCATGGTTGTTTTCAATTTGATGGTTGCGATTTCGTATCCTTTTCCGAAATCGTTTTGAGTTCGCCGATGTGGTTGCGATACCAATTCACACCTGCATACTTGGCATTGATGTTGTATATCTCAGGCTGTTGCTCGAGCAAGTTCAAAATATCGTCGAGTGAAAAATTCGGATTTGCTTCGGTGTAAAGTTCATCATAAACGCGCTTGATGAAGTCGTAATCTTCTTTGTAATCAATCGTGAATCGGTGCGACATTGAGTAATTCAAGCCCGTTTCCCAAACGACATTCCCGATTCGGAAGCGTTCAGGTTGTTCCCAAAAAAATGGCGTGGTGTGTTCGCGCTCGTAAGGCTTCGTGGCTTCGCGCCAAGCGATTTTGAACTGCTCCATCGGCATCGCTTCGACGTCGTTTCCATCGGGATACGTCGCAGGGTGAAGGTTACTGACGTAATCAAACTTATCAGCATTGGCTTTGTAGTAGTTCAAGACTTTATCAATCACGCCAGAATCAATGAGCGGGCAATCGGACGGGATTTTCACGACGACATCGGCTTTTTCTTGGAGCGCGGCTTGGTAGTGTCGGTCGAGCAAGTCGGTCGGGTGTCCTGAAAAGCATTTTACGTTTGCTTCTTTGCAGAGGGCGCGAATGACGTCGTCGGATTTATCGGTCGTGGTGGCGACGATGAGTTCATCAAACGCGCTCGCCGCTTGGATTCTTTCCAACTGACGAATCAGCAAGGGCTTCCCTGCAAGCGGCATCATTACTTTGTTCGGCAGGCGCGTCGAGCCTGTTCGCGCTTGAACGACAATGACGATTTTCATAATGAACGATGATTTGATAAAAACGTGATAACTTTTTGAATGGTTTTGAACCTGAATTTGCGTTCAAGCAAAATAAGTCAAGCCAAACAAAATTTGCGATGAAGATTATTTTTGGGATTCTTTTAATCAATCTTACGGCAAGTTCAATGAACGAACAAGAAAAAAAATTGGAAGTCGCCACGCTTGGCGGCGGTTGCTTTTGGTGCATTGAAGCGGTGTTTCAGCGCATTGATGGCGTTGAAAAAGTCGTTTCGGGATACAGCGGCGGAAAAGTTAAAAACCCGACTTACGAGCAAGTCTGCGACGGCAACACGGGACACGCCGAAGTCGCGCAAATTACCTTTGACGCAAACAAAATTTCCTTCGCTGAAATCCTCGATGTGTTTTGGCACGCTCACGACCCGACGACGCTCAACCGACAAGGCAACGACATCGGCACGCAGTATCGCTCCATCATTCTTTATCACGACGAGCGGCAAAAAGACATCGCGCTCAAATCCAAAGCCGAATCCGAACAATCAGGCTTGTGGAAGGGCAAGTATGTGACGGAAATCGTTCCGTTTGAAATTTTCTACCCCGCCGAAGATTATCATCAGAACTACTACAATCGGGTCGGCAATCGCAACCCGTATTGCACGGTCGTCATCAGCCCGAAGGTGCAGAAGTTGCAGAAGGAGTATAAGAGCAAGTTGAAGAAGGAGTATGCGCCGTAGCGTTTCAATTTTTCAGAAACCAAACGGTTTTTCTTCCCTTTCCGACGTTGTCAATTTTTCCGATTGATTTCAAAACCCGTTGCGCGTTGCGGACTTGATGTTTCCAAAGTTTGCCAAAACGCTGTCCGTTGATGACGCGGTCAATCGTATCGTCGCAAATGTCGGGGTGAATTTCTTGAACAAGGCGATTCAATTCGCGCGTCGTTAAGTTTTTATGCTTTTGAAGGAGATACAAAATCGTTTCCGAGAAAATCTCGTTGGTGGTTTGTCCGCTTCGAACCCTGTTTGAAAGTAGTTTTTCGTTGAGCCGTTGCTCGACTCTTTTGAGCGCTTTCGCGCTCGCCTGCTTCTCAACGGCTTTTAGATGCTTGTTTTTTAAGGCTTGAATGGTCTCGTTTTCGTCTGCGATTTCTTCAAGAAGTTCCAGCGAGATTTGATTTGCCAATCGACGATATGCGATTAAATCGGTTTTGATTTGTTGAACCATTGCTTCCTCTTCAATTACAACGCCATATTCGT
This sequence comes from Candidatus Thermochlorobacteriaceae bacterium, assembly GCA_029263855.1. GTDB lineage: Bacteria > Bacteroidota > Chlorobiia > Chlorobiales > Thermochlorobacteraceae > JANWWM01. The sequence goes on from JAJUFC010000007.1 coordinate 80,168, forward strand.
AGTTATCTTTTAAGCCGCCTTGTGTCAAATTTGCCGATGTTATGAGCGAAATCTGTCCGTCAATCAAGTAAATTTTTGCGTGCAAACGATGCAAACTCGATACCATAGCCTCCTTGAAGCCTTCACATAATTTTAATATCGCTTTCGGCTGAGTTACATTTGAAGTAATGTTCTGCACTGACAAATTTGTCAAGATTGAAATTTTCAGTTCCCCTTTGCTCTGCACCTCGTTTTTAATTGATTTCACACCCTCAATGTTGATGTAAGGACTTGCTATCAAAATTTCTCTCGTCGCTTTTTTCAGTAACGCTTGCAAAGCGGTTTCAACAGGACTTTTAACGAGTTCCATCGCTTTTGGACAACGGTCTTTAGGTTTCGTAGTTCAAAGGGGCAGGATTAGTCCCGCCCCTTGTTACACTCGCGTGATTTACTTCACCAGCATCATTTTTTTCGTTTCCGTGAAGTTTCCTGCTTGCAGTCGGTAGAAATAAACACCGCTTGTCAAGTTGTAGGCGGAAGCATTGAAGTTCGCCACATAACTCCCTGCTTCTTGCTTTGCATTGACGAGCGTCGCCACTTTCCGACCTAAGACATCAAAGACTTCCAACTTCACGTCGCTCGCCATCGGAAGTTGATAAGCAATGATTGTTGTCGGATTAAACGGATTCGGGTAGTTCTGCGCGAGTTCAAATTTTTCAGGCGCGGTAAGATTCGCTTCAATGACATTGCTGTATTGAAACGCGCCATTAAAATCGATTTGCTTCAATCGATAAAAGAGTTTTCCACTTGCGCGTTCATCGACGAAGGAATACGATTGCGTTTCGGTGGTCGTGCCTTTGCCTCTCACGAAGCCAATCGTTTGCCACGCTTCGGCTTCGCGCTTGCGCTCGATTTGGAAGCCTTCGTTGTTAAGTTCTGACGCGGTTTTCCAGAAGAGTTCGATTCCCACGTTCGCTTTGCGATAGCCAAACTCGATGAGCTCGACGGGCAAGCCGATGTTGACGTAGTTGGCTTTGTAAATGCTACTGTGATTGGTTGCGGCATAAAGCACGCCGTTTTTTTCCGCCAGCGCATTGACCGAGAACAAATCCAATCCGCTTCTGCTCCAAGCCGTTTCCGTATTGCGCCTGACGAATACGCCGCCTTCGGAGTTTTGCCCCAGACATGCGACAAGCATCGATCCTTGCAATCCGCTTGACGGCGGCAACGTGGTCGGAATCAAGATGTCGTCGACCGTCGCGCTCATTCCCGTTGAGTCGGAAACCCAAGTCGCGCCCGCGTCGGTGGATTTGAAGACGCCGCTGACGTTGGGCGCGGCATAAAGCGTATTGGTTACGGGGTTAAATCCAATCGCGTAAAATTCTTCGTTGAGCGGGTTCATAATGCCGTTGGATTGAAACCACGTTGCGCCGCCGTTGGTGGACTTGAGCAAGCCACGCAAGACGGTCGTGGAGCTTGACATTCCCGCATAGAGATTTCCCAAATTATCTTTTCCAAGCGCGCGCACCGAGCCGAGCGACGGCAATGACGTAATCGTTCCCGCAACCCACGTCGCGCCGCCATTCGTCGTGCGATAAATCACGGGGTTTGTGCCTGACGTCGTCAATCCCGCGATGAGCGTGTCGCCGTTGGCGAGCAAGCAATCGACCGTGCGCGTCGCAATGCCCGTATTGGCTGGAACCCAACCCGATAGCGTTCGACGAAACACGCCTGCGTTCCCCGCCGCGGCGAAGATAGTTCCGTTCACTTCTTCCAACGCCCAAACGGTTCTCGCGCCAAGTCCGACCGTGTCCATTTGCCAAGTTGCGCCGTTGTCCGTGCTTCGTTGAACGCCGCCGTTGCTATTCATTCCAGCGTATAGATTTCCGTCGGAGCCAACTTTCAGAGCAAGCACGCTCAAAGCGTTGATTCCCACGTTGGAAATCGAAATCGATGAAAAGCTCATCGTGCGCGAAACCGCCCACAAGTTTGAACCGATTAGCGTTTCGTTCACAAGCGCGTTTAATGCGCCTCTCGCCTCGGTCGGAATGCCAATGAATGCCCAAATGGACTGTCCGCCCAATGCGACCTGCGACCAAGAACTGCTATCGACAGCACGACGAAACACGCCGCCGGGATTCGTTGGATTGATGCCAGCGTAAATGTTTCCGCTTGCGTCAATGTAGAGCGCGTTGATGCCTCTTGCGCCAAGTCCGAGCGTGTCAATCGTCCAGCTCGTTGCGGTCAAGGCTTTGCGATACACGCCCGCGCCTCCGCTGAACACGCCAACAAAAAGCGTATCGCCGCGCTGAACGAAGGCTCTTACGCTTGGCGAGGCTGTGCCAAGCCCAACGCTGTTGCGCGTCCAATTCACGCCATTGTTCGTGGAGACGTAAATCCCTGCGTCGTTGGGCGCGGTTCCGCCTTCCGTGCCGATATAGAGCAGTCCATTGCTATCTTTGAAGATGCTCCTGACCGTTCTCGCGTTTCCGCCCGATACGGTGGGCAAATCGCCCGTGATGTTTTGCCACGAGGTTGCGCCCGGTGGTCTGAAGAAAACGCCTGTGTTCAATCCGCCTGTGTAGAGATTGCCGCCATTGTCGGCGTAGAGCGCGTAAATAGAGCGTCCGCCCAATCCGCCGAGCGAGTCAGGAATCCAAGTATTTCCGCCGTTGGTGGTTTTGAAGACGCCCTCGCCGAATGGCGCGCCCCAAACCGTGTCGCCAATCGCTTCAATCGTAAATGACGTTCTGACCGTGCCAAGCACATTGACTTCGCGCCAAGTGTTGCCATTATCAGTTGATTTGAAAAAGCCCGCGCTAATCGTTGCGGCGTAGATGTCGCCATTCGCAGTTCTCGCAAAATCATTCACCCTGCCACCCCAAGGTCCAATTGGCTCGTAAGGTTGCGCCAAGAGCGATGACGACAGTGCAAGAAGTGCCAGCAGAACGAGAAGTTTCATTTTTTTCATGATGGTTGGTTTTGATGTTGAAAAAAAGAGCGATGTGAAAAGCCACAGGAAGGAAGGTAATGCGCTTTATGAAAACGCGCAAGGAAAGAATATCGAGAGATTACTTCGGAAGCGTAATTGAAATCAACGGTAATTTCTTTTCTGAATCGCCATTATGTGAATCACCATTATGGCACGCGCCGCTTTGGTAACAGCCAACGCAAAGTTCGGCAAGGCTTAACTTCGTAGCACAGCGCGGACACTTCGTAATGAATTGATTCGTGATTTTGAACTTGCACGTTGGACAGCTGCGCTCAAAAGCCGTTTGCGGGAGTTTCAAAACATCTTGTTTAGAACAGTTTGACATTGTTTAGTCTCTCCTCTTCTCAGATTATCAGCGCGACGATGCCGCCCACGCTAAACGCAAACAGCCAACTTCCCGCCCAAATCGTCATCGCTTCCCTGATGCCGCGCTCTTTAATCAACACCATCAAACTTGCGATGCACGGCACGAACAGCGTGATGACGGTCAATGAAACGACGATTTGTTGCGGCGTTAGGTTCAGTTCGTATAAGCCTGCTGCGCCGAAATCGCGCCGCACCATTCCCATCACGAAAGCGCGCGCCGATTCCGCCGGCAACTGAAGCCAATGCGTCGTAATCGGCTCAAAGAGTTTCACCCACCCCTCGAGCAAGCCCGTTACTTGCATTACCGAAATGAGCAATGCGCCGATGAAAAACCAAGGCGTCGCTTCTTGCATAAAACTCTTCGTTTTAATCCAAGTTTTTTTCAGCACGTTCGACGCGCGCGGCAAGCGCATCGGCGGCAGGTCAATCAAAAGCGCGGACGATTTTCCGGGAAGAATTTTGTCGACAATCGTGCCAATCGCCACCAAGCACGAGAGAATGATGAAAAAGAAAACCAGCGTATAAAAGCCGCCCGCTTTGGTGAGCAACGCCGTAATGACGGCTAATTGCGCCGAACACGGAATCGCGAAGTTGAGAATCGAGGCGGCAATCGTTTTTTCGCGTGAAGTTTGGAGCAAGCGCGTGGTAACGGTTGCCATTGTAACGCACCCAAAGCCGAGAATGATGGGAATGACGGCGCGCCCGTTCAGCCCGATTCCCGTGAAGAGCCTATCGACCATCGTCGCAAGGCGCGGCAAATATCCGCAGTCTTCCAAAATCGCAAGGAACATATAAAAGCCAATCACGAGCGGCAGAAGCAAGAACGCAAGGTAAGTTACGGTCATCGTGAACGCGCCAAATTCGCCCGCGAATATCGTAACGATTTTTCCCCACAGCGTCTCTTGCGAAAAGGCGAAATTCTGCATTACATCTTTGCCTTCGATGAAGGCTTTGAACTCGTCGAATTGCGCTTTGTCGCGGCTTGTGCCTTCGGGAAAGGCAAACGACTTCGTTTCAATCACCTCTTCGCCGTTCAAGACATCGACGGAAATTTCAACAGGCGTAATGGTAGCGAATAGATGTTTGACAAACGGTTCAAAGAGTTTGTTGCCGAGTTCGACTTCGGTATGTCCGACGACGCGCTGTGCGACCATCACGCCGACGACTTCATAAATAAGCCACAGCGCAAGAATCAAAATCGGAATGCCTGAAATTGGATTAATTGTCCACTTGCCAAGTTTTTCTGAAATCACTGCGCCAACTTTCATGGCGGATTTTTCGCGCACGACTTCCGAGACAATTTCATTCACACGATTTCTGCGAGCCACATAAATTTCTTCGCGCTTATCTTCGGGCGCAATGCCGTGCCGCTCTGCAACGGTTTCATCGCCTTCGAGAATCATCACCGCGTCGGCGATTGGATTTAGCGTTTGTTTGAGCCTTGCCACAATCGGCTCGAGTTCATGCAAGAGCGTTTTATCGGCGTTGCCAACGGTCGCATTTTCAAGTGCCTTTTCCAATTCGTCAAACCCATGCTTTTTGATAGCGGTTACTTTGACAATCGGCACGCCGAGAATTTCCGAGAGCCGCTCGACATCGATTTCCATTCCCGCTTCCTCCAAAGCGTCCATCATATTGAGCGCGACGACCATCGGAAATTGCATATCGATAAGTTGAAGCGTGAGAAATAAATCGCGCTCCAAGTTCGTGGCATCAATGACGTTCAAGACGATGTCGGCGGAAAGCACCTCGTCGCGCGCAACGCGCTCTTCGTCGTTGAACGAACTCACGCCGTAAATGCCGGGCGTATCGATGACGCGAAAGTTTTTGTAATTGCCTTCGGTGATTTCAACCGTCGTGCCGGGAAAATTGGAGACATCGACATACAAGCCGCTGAAATGATTGAAGAAGAGAGATTTTCCGACGTTCGGATTTCCAACGAGAACTAACTTTTTCTTCCCCGTTTTCTCAACCGATGGCGAGAGCGGCTCTGATTCTATGATGAGCGTTTGCATTTTGTAATGTGCTTCACCGTTCTAATTGGCAATCACTTCAACCCAAATTTTTTTTGTGAGTTCTTCGCCTATGGCAACCTCTTGCCGACGATGTTTGACCACGACGGGACCAAACGGCAAGCGTTCGAAACACATCGCTTCGCTTCCTTCGGCAAGTCCAAATCGCAACAGTTGCGTGCGCATGTCTTTGTCGTCAATTTGCCTGACGATGAACCGCTCGCCCTTTTTTACGGCGCGAAGCGAAATCAAATTCGATTGAACAGATTGCATTGTAATTTGTTTAGACTGAATCTAAACAAACATTTTTCATTTGACAAATCGTTTTCCATTCGTCTGCGAAAAAATGCGCGTTAGCGGATTTGCGCCTGCGCGCATCTTGCAAAACCTTTCCGTCGCCGTAAATTGCGTTCAGAAAATCTGTTCTACATTTCTAAAAATGACTATGAAAAAAACATCTCCGCCGAAAAAGAAATCGGCAACAGGCTCTCACGCTTCCAAGACAACCGAAAAAAAGAAATCGCCCGTTTTTCCTTTCACCGCCATTGTTGGACAAGACGAGATGAAACTTTGTTTGCTCTTGAACGTGATTGACCCGCGCATTGGCGGCGTGCTGGTGATGGGGCATCGCGGAACAGGCAAAAGCACCACCGTGCGCGCCCTCGCCGATGTGCTTCCGATGATTGAGCGTGCAGAAGGCGACGTCTATAACCGCTCGCTTTCCGACGTTCCGAAATCCGAACTTCGCTCCAAAAAAACGGAGCGCATTCCCGTGCCCGTCGTGGATTTGCCGCTCGGCGCAACCGAAGACCGCGTCTGCGGCACGATTGACATCGAGAAAGCCCTCACGAGCGGCGTCAAAGCCTTTGAGCCCGGATTGCTCGCGCAAGCCAATCGCGGATTTCTCTACATCGATGAGGTGAATTTGCTCGACGACCATTTGGTCGATGTGCTTCTGGATGTCGCCGCGTCGGGCGTGAATGTCGTGGAGCGCGAAGGCATCAGCGTTCGTCACCCTGCGCGCTTCGTGTTGGTTGGTTCAGGCAATCCTGAAGAGGGCGAATTGCGTCCGCAACTGTTAGACCGATTCGGATTGCACGCTCGCATCACGACCATCAACAAAGTTCAAGACCGAGTTGAAATCGTCAAACGCCGTCGCGAGTTCGACCTCAATCCCGAAGCCTTTTTGGAGCAATGGCAACCCGAACAAGACGCTTTGCGCGAGAAAGTCGTTCAAGCGCAGGCGCTCGTTCAGCGCGTAACGATGCCCGACGAAGTTTTGATGAAAGTCGCGACGCTCTGCATGCGTTTGGGGATTGACGGACATCGCGGAGAACTGACGATTACCCGCGCCGCTTCGGCTTACGCCGCGTTTGACGGACGATTGGAAGTTACGCTTTTCGACGTCCAAGCGATTGCCGCGCCCGCCTTGCGCCACCGCTTGCGACGCGACCCGCTCGAAACCATCGATGCGGGCGAAAAAGTCGAGCGCGAACTTCAAGCCATTCTCAAAGTTGAAGTTCCCGTTTGAAAATGGAAACCGTTATTTCCATCAATCAAAAATTGATTCGCTTAACCGATGAGCGATGGAGTCATATTGTAACTGGACATCAAGACATTCAAGGCTTAAAAGAAAATGTAATGAATACGGTGTCTAATCCCGATTATGTTTTTTTGGGAAATGAGGAAGAGTTACTCGCTGTAAAAAAATACGTCGGTGAAAAGTTTTTGGTTGTCGTATATCGTGAGTTAGCCGATGATGGCTTTATCATCACAGCATTTCAAACAAGACGGATTCACTCTTTATTCAAAAGAAAGTTGTTATGGCAGAAAAATTCGTAGGAGATTACTTGAAGTTCTTGCCTTTGCTTCGTCGATCGCCAAATGGCAATGTTTGGATTTCATTCGACAAAGACGCCGACGTTTTATACGTCAATTTTTCAAACCCGCAAGATTCAGATGACGCAGAGTTGAGCGATGACGATGTGATTTTTCGATTCAAGGGCGATGAAATCGTGGGTTTCACAATTCTTCACGCAAGCAAGCGTTCATCGCTATGATTTCTTTCGCCGATGTTTTAGGATTAGACCTTGCCAAGAAAGCCTTGCTTCTTGCCGCCGTCGATGCGTCGCTTGGCGGCGTATTGATTCCTGCGACGGTGGGTTCGGGCAAGTCGACGCTCGCGCGCGCTTTCGCTCGCATTTTGCCCGAAGGCACGCCGTTTGTCGAACTGCCGCTCAACATCACCGAAGACCGCTTGCTCGGCGGATTGGACTTGGAAATCGCGCTCGCCACAGGAAAGCGCGTGATTGAAAAAGGATTGCTCGCCAAAGCCAATGGCGGCGTGCTGTATGTCGATTCGTTCAACTTGCTCGATTCCGTCAGCGAAGCGTATTTGATTGACGCGATGTCTCGCGGAACGGTCTTGATTGAGCGCGATGGCGTGAGCGACGCGCACGAAGCGCGATTTATTCTCATCGGCACATACAATCCCGCCGAAGGCGAGGTGCGAATGGGACTTTTAGACCGCATCGGATTGATTGTTCCTTTCGCGCCCAACAACGACGAAAAGTTCAGAGCCGAAGTCGTGCGTCGCGCGCATTCTCAAACGCATAATGACGATTCAGACGAGGACAAAATTTTTCAAGGGCTGATTCTTCAAGCGCGAGAGATTTTGCCGCGCGTGGACATTCGCGACGAAGAAATTTCGGGTCTCGTTCAAACCGCGATTTCGCTTGGCGTTGAAGGCAATCGCGCCGACGTGTTCGCCGTCAAAGCCGCGCTCGCTTCCGCCGCGCTCGCAGGACGATTGGACGTTGATGAAGAAGATTTGAAACTTGCCGCTCGATTGGTTTTGCTTCCGCGCGCCACGCGCATTCCCGAAAGCGAAGAACAGCAAAAGCAACCGCCGCCCCCCGAAGCGCAATCGCCCGCCGAACCCAATTCGCAAAGCGATTCGCCCGACAACGGCAATGAAACCAAGAGCGAACAAACGCCCGACCAAATCGAAGAACTCTTGCTCGAAGCGGTTGAATCGGACTTGCCTGAAAATTTGATGAACCTTGCCGCGTCAGCCAAACGCCGAAGCAAATCGGGCAGTCGCGGCGAAGCCTTGAACTATCGGCACGGGCGATACATTCGCTCCGAACAAGGCTCGCTCAAAAAAGGCAAACTCGCGCTCGTTCCGACCTTGATTCAAGCCGCGCCGTTTCAGCGCGTCCGCAATCGTTCTAATCGCCGACCATCGTCCGCGCTCATCATTACCAAAGACGACATTCGCATCAAACGCTTTCGCGACAAAGCGGGAACGCTTTTCGTCTTCATCGTCGATGCCTCTGGCTCAATGGCTCTGAACCGAATGCAACAAGCCAAAGGCGCGGTAACCAAACTCTTGCAAGAAGCCTATGTGCATCGCGACCAAGTCGCCCTGATTGCTTTTCGCGGCAAGCAAGCCGAAACGCTTCTTCCGCCGTCACAGAGCGTCGATAGAGCCAAACGCGCCTTGGACGTGCTTCCAACGGGTGGCGGCACGCCGCTCGCCTCTGCGATGATGCTTGGCTTGGAGACAGCAAAGCAAATAAAATCCAAAGGCATTACGCAAACGATGCTCGTGTTCATCACCGATGGGCGCGGCAATGTCGCGCTTGCCCATAGCGAAACGGACGCGAGCGACAAGCAGAAAATCGCCGCTGAAATCGCCGCCCTCGCGCAAACCATCAACGCCGAAGGAATAAACTCCGTCGTGATTGACACGCAAACGGGCTATCTTTCGCGCGGCGAAGCCAAACGCCTCGCCGAACAACTTGGCGGACGATACATCTACCTTCCCAACGCCAAAGCCGAACAAATCGCGGCGGCGGTCAAAGCGTCTTGACTCGCCCCGCTTGCGCGGGAATGACGTCTGAACAGAATTTCATATAAGTTAAACGCTCCCTTGTTCCTGCGCTTACGCCTTTGCCAAGCGTTCCGCAAAGGCGAGCGCGTTTTTCACTTTCTCTTCCGAATCGGCTTCGCAGTAGAGGCGCAAGACAGGCTCGGTGCCGCTTGGACGAATCAAGAGCCAACCGCCTTCAAAGAAGTATTTGTATCCATCGAGATTCTCGAAGCCAATCACTTTATAGCCCGCGATTTCTTTGAAGTCGCCTTTGCTTGCGCGCTCGATGGCGCGTTGTTTTTCTTCTTCGGTCAAATGCGCGTCGATGCGGTCGTAGGCGAAGAACCCGAACTCGTCGTAAAGTTCTCCAACAAGTTCGGCTAACGTTTTCTTTCGCTTCGCCATAATTTCCAGCATCAGCAAGCCGATGTAAATGCCGTCGCGTTCAGGCAGGTGCGCGGTAACGCCGATGCCGCCCGATTCTTCGCCGCCCATCAAGACATTGTTCGTCGTCATCAATTTTCCAACATGCTTAAATCCGATGGGCAAGTTGTGGCATTTGAGATTGTGTTTGTGGCAGAGTTTATCGATGACTTGCGTGAGCGCATAGGTTCGCGCCACTTCGCCCGACATCTTTTTTTCTTCGACGAGGTATTTCAAAATGATGGCGAAAATTTTGTGCGAATCGATATACTCGCCGCGCTCGTCCATCATTCCGATTCTATCCGCGTCGCCGTCGTTGAGGATTGCCACTTGCAGTTTTTCGGATTTGAAGACGGGGAAATAATCTTGCAAGTAGTTGGGAATTGGTTCGGGGTTGATGCCGTCGAAAGTGGGATTGATGGCGCAGTGATACTCGCTGACGCATTCGCCCAAGAGCGCTTTGACGACGCCCTGCCCTGCGCCGAACATCGCGTTGTGTCCGATTTTCAAGTTCGCCTTTCGAATCGCGTCGAGGTCGAGTTCGGCTTTGAGCGCGTTGGCGTAGAAGGCTTTGACATCGACGCGTTCAATGAGCGTTGCGTTTTTTTGAATCGCGTAGTTGGGGTCGACGCTCGGTAGCAATTTTTCGATGTCGGCGATTTGTTCGGGGTGCGCCGAGCCGCCGTAATCGGCTTTGACCTTGAAGCCGTTGTAAGTCGGCGGGTTGTGCGAAGCGGTTATCATCACGCCGCCCGCAAGGTTGTTTCGTTTCACATACATCGACACTGCTGGCGTTGGCACGAAGGTGTCAGAGAGAAACGTTCGAATGCCCATTGAGGAAAACACATCAGCCACGTAGTTAGCGAATTGCTTTGACATAAATCGCGTGTCGTAGCCGATGCACACGCCATTTTTGAGGTTTTGGTGTTCGAGAAAATACCTGCCTGTTGCAAGCGAAACCTGTTTGAGATTTTCAAAGGTGTAATCTTTGGCGATGATAGCGCGCCAGCCATCTGTTCCGAATTTGATGTTCATTTGAAGTTTGTTTTTTATGAGCGTCAAAAATACGATACGCGGCGGCAATTTTCTGTTTGAATCAGCCTTAAAAGCGAAAAGGCTTCTTGTTCGGAAGCCCTTTCAATGGTCGTGATTTCAAATTGCGCGTTAGCCTGCTTTTGGGGTTTCTGCGGGCAACATTCCCATTTTGCGTTTAAGTTCGAGCAGTGAATCGCTGGGCGCGCCCGACGTCGACGGTGCTTTCAAGGCTTTCTCGATTTGGTCATCGAGGCTTGTCGCGTTCTCGGCGATTTTGCCATAGGCTTCCGCGAGCGATTCTTCTTGATTGACTTTTTCTTTCATCTTTTCAAGCATCGCGACCGTGCCGTCCGAATCCACGCCTGAAAGTTGTTGATTGATTTTGCGCATCGATTCTGCCGTTCTCGCCCGCGCTTTGAGCGTGATGAGTTCGTTTTCATACTTGGCGATGTTTTGGCGGAGTTTGTCGACTTTGATCTGCAAATTGTCGGCGAGTTGTTGTTGCGTGGCGTGCTGTTGAAGCAAGTCGTTTCCGCGCGCTTCGAACTCGGCTTTTTTGTTCAAGGCTTCGGTGGCGAGACGCTCGGCTTCCGCTATGTCCATTTCGCCTTTCGAGGCGCGTTGCAAGAGAAGCATCGCCTTGCGCTCGTAATCTTGCGCGACGCGCAGTTGGTCTTCCCCGTCTTTTTTGAGGCGAATCGCCGAGGCTTTGACTTGCGCGAGACTTTGCATCGAGACGGCGAAATTTTGCTTCAATTCTCGAATGCCTTGCTCGGTCATTTTCACGGGGTCTTCGAGCTTATCGACGGCGGCGTGCGCTTCGGATTGGGCGACGCGGAAAATGCGCTTGAATAATCCTGCCATAAATTTTTCTCCCTGAAATTTTGCGTTGACGATGATTTACTTTTTGGCGTAGTTCAAAAGTTCCGCGCTATGCTCCGCCATCGCGAATGAAAGCGCGTTGATGGAGGCTTGAAGTTCGTTGGCGTCGAGGTTTTCGATTTGAAGCGTGTCGCGGAAGAAGAGACGCTTTTCGTCGTCGTCAATCGCAAACGCGCCGTGAACGAGCGTTTGGTTCATTTGCAAAAGCCGTTTGTAGAGTTCGTTGCGCTTTTCTTTGTCTTGCGGCAAATGCATAATGAGTTGCTCCAAAATGAGAAGCGGCGGCTCGCAATCGATGATGAGATTCTTGATGCCGTCTTCTTCGTTTTCGACGATGACGAGTTCGTTTTGCTCGTCTTCTTTGACGATTTTCAAGTCCATTTCAAGCAAAAGGTTCTTGATTTGAATGAACTTGTCGGAAGTGGTTTCGGTCATTCTTTGAAAGGTTTAAGTTGAACGAGATTGCAAATGTTTTTCTAACGCTTGATAGGCTTCGTTGAGCCGCTTGGCGAGTTCGGTGGCGGTTTTTTGTTTTTCGGGGTCGCCTGAAAATTTATCGGGGTGATACTGCTTCATCAATTTGCGATACGCTTTTTTGACGGTTTCTAAATCCGCGCCGTAAGGAATTTCCAAGTTCGCGTAATAGCCCGCGATTTTTTCGTCTCTCGTCGGTTCGCGTTTTGGCGGCGGTTCGTATGTTCGGTAGTTTTTGTAAGACGGCTCAAAGTCATCATCTAATCTCATTTTGTGGCGTAAGCGTTCTTCCCACGCTTCGAACTCGCGCAGAAAATCACGACTAAACGATTCGTTTGCGGAAGCGCGATTGGCTTCGATGATTCGCCATAATCTTTCCAGAACGCTACTCATAGATTTGCTCTATCAGGATAAACTTTTGAGATAACTCCACCCTTCGCCCATAATGTCTTCCATTGAAATACCGTCTTCTTCGTTGCCGGGCATAATGAAGGCGGCATCGCCCAAGCAGAATTCGAAGTCGAGCGAGTTGATGGCGGCTAACACTCTGCCGAAAGTTTCTTGTCGCCAATAATCGCGTTCGGGGATTGAGTCAATGATTTCAAAAAATCGGTCGAGGCTTCGGTCGTTTTCAAAGAGAAAGCACAGCGTGATGACGACGTAATACTTGCTATTGCTGTATCGATACATTTCATTGACGCGCTCGCCCATTTCTTCTTCTTCGGTGGCGATGCTCATTTCAATTTCGTTGACCCAATTCTCGAACTCGGCTTCGGCGGCTTCAGCGTCGGTGATGACGTCCCAATAGCCGTATTCGAAGAAGTGTTGATTTTCAATGAGGAGCGCGGCGAGGCGTTTGTAGAAGCGGCGTTTTTCTTCGGGGGTTTCGTCGTCGGCGCTTTCGTCGATGATGCGATGCGCTTTTGAACGCAAGCCTTCGTCGCCAAAGGCGTTGATGGCGACTTGGATTCCGATGAAGACGCTTTCGCCTCGTCGTTTTCCGAAAAGATTTGAGAAAAAGTTTCTGCGATTCATTTGAGGAAACTGCCTTTTTTAAGTTGTTTCAACTCTCTTTTGATTTGGTCGAGCGTCAAGCGCTCAAACATTTTTTTTCGTTCCTCGGCGTAGTTGCCCTTCCGCTGCCTGAACTGATTGACGAAACGCATCGCGTTGGATACGCCAAATTTTTTGCAGAGCGCTTTTATTATTTCTTCGTTCAGTTCGCTCTGCGTGAGCATTGCTTTTTCTTGTTTTGACTGTTTTTCTTTCAGTTTCATTTCGCTATACGTTCAATAAGTTCGATAGGATTAGCGATTTCAATGCCGCTCTTGGCGATTTTTTTTTGCTCTGTTGTAAAGTTTGTCATCGGCTGTGCAAAAGCAAGTCGCGTTAGCGAACTCGGCGCTTGCTAAATGCAGCGCGTCCAACAACGACAATCCCAATCCCGACAATTCATTGGCGCGCTTCTCGATTGGTTCGTTCAGTTCTATATGCGTTTTTGCCAACTTCAACGTTTCAAGCGCAAAGATTTTGCGAAACTCATCGGGGTTTCGGGAAATTTCATAAAGCAAGACATCAGATGAGCAGAGTTCTATCTTGCCTGCCGCCACCAAATCCAATGCGACCAGAACTGCTTCGGCTTCTATTTTGACTCTCGCGGAAGCAGGCGCATCGTTTGGTCGTTGAATGCTACACGTGTCTAAATAAATTTTCATTGTCAGCCGCCTGAAAATCCGCCGCTTCGCCCCCACGAGCCAGAGCGGCTACTGCTTCTTGCGCCAAGCGAGCGCGTTCCGCTACGGCTGACGTTGGTCGAGACGCGCCCGAATCCGCTCGGCTTCGTTTTGCCAACGCCCGCAAGCCCGCCCGTCGTGCGCGAGGCAAAGGCGGTTGGACGGCGAACTGGCTGATAGGTCGGTCTTGAAATTCTTGCGGGCGCGCGACTTCCGTAGTAGCCATAGTTGAACGCGGGATAAAAAAACGGCGACGGCATGAACATCGGGAACGCCCAAAAAAACCAAGGAAAGAAGAACGGGCTTCCGCCGTAGTGATAGATGTTCGTTACTTGTCCATTCGGCGCGGTTTCGGTGGTCGGCACTTTTTTGGCTTGCTCAATCTCTTCAGGCTTTGCATTGGGAACGCTCGCAACGGCTTCGCTGATTGGCACGGCAGGCTTGAAGTTTGTTGCCGCCATCATCGTAACGGGGATTCCCTTTTCTTTTATCGTCGCGAAATCGTCGTTCAAATCGTCGAGTTCGGTCGTTTGAGATTCTGACGGCGAGAGATACATCACGCTTTTTACGCCGAGCGACTGCAATTTATCGGCTGACGGGATTTTTGCGACGTAGCGATTGTCAAATTCGGCTTCCGCGTTTTGCGGCGCGTTCAATCGTCGATTGTCCAAGAGCATCACCGTTGCGGCTTTGTCGCTCCGCTTTTCTTTTTTGGCTTCGACTTCAGCGGCGTAATAGACGAGCGCGCCCAAGACTTCGTGCGACTTGACCACGCCTTTCGGGTGCGGATAGTTGTCGAACCCCAACACCACGTCGGCGACTTCGCTCATCGCCGCCGCAAACGCGACCGATTCCTTTCCGTCTAGATCCGCAATCAAAAAAATCGTTTCAGGATTGTTGCTTCGCTTGATGAGTTCGCGCATTCCCAAGCCTCGCGAGTAGGCTTCCTTCATTTCAGGCGTGCATATCGGCTTGATTTGCGATTTGAGCGACGGTTGCGAGAGCGATTGCGCCAAAGTCGCCACGACAAAGGGTTTCCACTCGCTTCGCTTCGGCTCGTAGGCTTTGAGCAGTTCGCTTGGTTCGAGATAAGCCGACCATGAAAGCGAGCCTTTGCTATCCACCGCCATTACGTCGGGCAAAGAAATGTTGTTGGATTCCGCGCCGACGCTCCACCCTTCCTTTTTTTGAAGTTCGAGCGCGTCGTTTTCTTCGACAACGCCTTCATCGTCGCCGCACCCTTGCGCAATGCCTGAAACGGACAGCAACGCGGCAAGCGTGCCGAGTTTGGCAAGTCGCAGATTGGCTTCGCGTCGCGTGATGGATTCTTCCCACCACGATTTTTGCTCAATGTTTTCGCTCATTGCTTTGCAGAACTTATCGTTTCAAAAATGTTGCCGCGCATTGCGCGCTGTAATCGGTTGCTTGCTTGGCGACGCGCGTGAAAATCCCCGAAGCGCGACCCGCGACAAGATAAATCCCGTAGTTCGTATTTCTGTCATCTTTGATGGCATCGAAGTAGCGTTGCAGAATCCAACGATGTGGATTCGCTTTTTGTAGCGAGGCGTTCCAAATTTCTTCCGAGACGTGATTTCCAATGATGACTTCATCGCCTTCACAACCGTAATCGGATTTTAAAACCCACTCGTTTTTTTGGAGAGACGCTTTTTCTAACGCATCGCAGACACGCAGGGTTTCGGGGATATACGCTCGAATCGCGTTTTGGTTTTCAGGGCTGAATTGTTCGAGATGCGTCCAAAGGAACGCAAGCGAGAGTTTGTTTTGCGTCAAGACCGAGCCAAAGGGGTTTACGATGGCGATTTTGCCTTCCCTCTCGGCTTCGATGAGCCACAACAATTCGGTCGCCAAAGGCTCGCTATCTTCAAACGGCTCGCCGTCGAGCCACGCCGATTCCCGCTCGCCCCACCAATCGGTTTTGTAATGACGATAGACGATGTCGACTTCGGTTTCAAACAGCGTAATGTCGCCTCGCGAGTTTTTTCCCAAATTTCTCGGAGAGCCTAACACGACTTTCACGCCGCGCGATTCAAACCAACGGCGATAGAGTTCAATCATCGATAAATCTTCGGGCAAATCGGTTGGATAAACGACGCCGAGCGTCGGCGCAGGCTTGATTTCAGAGACGCTTTGGTGATAGCATCGCAAAACCGCGTCGCAAAACGTCCGCTCAAATTGTTCGTTTGGGTTTATTAAGTTTTCTTGTTGGAGAATTTGATTCAGAATAACGGCTTCGGCTTCGCCGCTGGGCGTATCGCTGTTCATTTCGCAAATTTGAATGCACCCGTCGTTTGCGATGAACGTATCGAGCCGCGCAATCGCGTGCCACGCGCCGCCCGATGAAAGCCACATCAGTTTTTGAAACGGCGTGAGATGGAAAAAGTCGTCCAAGTAGGTTGGGTTATTCCAAACGAGTTGGGCGAGTTCGTGATAGACTTTGCCGATGGATTCTGCGGCGCGGCAGAGTTGGGCGTAAGTTTGTTGCGAAATGATGATGGGTTGGGTTCGGAAACGCTCCTCGCCATTGAGCCAAGCGTCGGAAATGATTCCCGTTTTGAGAAGCGCGGCGGCGAGTTCATTGTAGGTCATTTACACTTCTTGAGCGATTCGAATTGGAATTTCAACGAAGAAGGTCGCACCTTTGCCTTTGCCTTCGGATTCCGCCCAAACTCTTCCGCCATGAAGTTCTACGATTTTCTTGACGATGAACAAGCCCAATCCCGTAGAGCCTTCTTCGTCAGTTGGACGTGCCGAAAGGCGTTGAAATCTTCCGAACAGTTTTTTCAAGTCGTTTTCGGAAAGCCCCTGCCCTTCGTCTTTGATAGATAACCTCGCTACCGCTTCCATATGTTGATTGACGTCGCTTGCTCTGCGGAGCCTGCTTTTCTCGAGCGGCAGTTTCGTCAATGAAGCCGCGATGTTTTTTTCTCTTGGGCTATACTTCATCGCGTTGCTGAGCAGATTGTCAATCACCTCGCGCATTTTGCTCGCGTCAAGATTGAGCGAAATCTCTTCGATATGGTTCAGCAAGATGGTTTGAGATTTCTTTTTTGCGATGACCTGATTTTCATAGACCGCGTCGCGCAAAATGTTATCCAAGCGATACGGTTTCAAATTGAGCGCAATGTCTGCGATTTCAAACTCGTTGCTTTTGAGGATTTCGTTGATGAGATTGAGCATGCGATTTGCCGCGCTCTCGATGTGCGTTGCGTATTCATAGACGCTTTTAATCTCGGTTTCGGGCGTTTCTTTGATGAGGGCAGAAAATCCAATGACGCTTTGAAGCGGGCTTTTTAGGTCGTGCGCGGCGATGGAAAGCAGCTGCGTTTTGACACCGTTCGCTTCCAGCGCGAGTTGCTTTTGTTTTTCGGCTTCGTCGAGGGCTTTTTGAAGTTCCGCGTTTCGTTCTTTTTCTAGTTCAGTTTCTTTGCGCGCTTGTTCAGTTTCGTGCATCGCTTGCATTTCGCGCAGACGCTTGGCTTGTCCTTCATCGAAGGCTTGCTTATCAATCAAGTGGTATTGCTCATAATGCTCCAACGATTTCTGATAATCCTGTTTCGCCTTGAAATGCTTCGCCAATGATTCGTGCGCTTCGGCGATGTCGCGCTTGGTATCGTGCTCTTTGGCAAGTTCGAGGGCTTTGAACAAGTAACGTTCCGCTTCTTCAAACCGTCCTAATTGCGAGCAAGACAAGCCGATTGCGTTGTGAGCGATGATGATGCCTTGCTTGTGCCCGATTTTTTCTCGGATTTGCAAACATTCCAGATGTTTGTTCAGCGCTTCCTCTAACTTGCCCATTCCTGCAAGCGCCGAAGCGATGTTTCCGAGAATTTGAGCGCGCACGAGCGAGTCGGGAAAGTTTTCAAGCACGTGATACGCCTCTTCATAATGGCGAAGCGCGTCTTCATAATTGGCTTGCTTGTGATAAATGTTTCCGAGATTGACGAGGGAGTGCGCAAGGCTTGATGGCGGCGCGAAATTTTTTCGCTTCAACGCGAGATTTCGTTCATAAAAAATCTGCGCGTTTTCAATGTCGCCTATCAAGTAATACACATTGCCGATGTTCATCAACGTCGAAGCGATTTCAAGTTCGTTGGAGAGTTTTTCTTTTATCGCCAAACTGGTTTGATACGCTTGGAGGGCTTTGTCGTATTGGGCGAGTTGGAAATACACGTTGCCGATGTTGTGTTGAGAGGTCGCGATGTTCAAGTCGTCGTTGAGCGATTCCGCTATCGCGAGCCGTTGGTGATGCAGGCGCAAGGCTTCGGCATAGTTCGCCAAGTTCCAATGCGCGTTGCCCAGCGCGCCCAGAATGCGCATCGTCAAAGGCAGGTCGTTCAAACCTTCCGCCATTTTTTTGGCTTTGGCAAGATGCTCGATAGCGGTCGCGGAGTTTGACATTTTGAATTCCGCCAATCCAAGCATTGCGATGGCGAGGGCGGTTTGTTGGTCTTTGAACGGCGACGGGTCGAACGTCGCAAGGAGTTTCAACGCGGTTTCGGCGAGCGAGAGGGCGCACGCGGGGTCGCTGTCCATCAGCGATTCGGAGCGCTTGTTGAGAGAAAGAATTTCCGCTTCCGTCGTTTGCGCCGATTGCGAATCATTTTGCGCGCGCATCGTTCAAGTTCGTTTCGTTTTTGCGTCTTGTCGAGCGAAGCGTTTGCCCAACGCAAGATATGTTTCCGTCTGTTCGCGTTTTGCGCCAATCGCTTGGCTGAGGTCAAGCGCAGACTTCAAGTTTCGCAACGCTTCGTCAAATTGTCCCGTCAGAAGATACGCCTTGCCGATGTTCTTCATTGCCGACGCAACGCCGTGTTTATCGCCGATTTTTTGTCGAATTTCAAGGCATTGTCGATACCATTCAAGCGCGCCGCCATAGTCGCCCATTTGCTGATGAATAATGCCAATGTTGAAATGCGCGTCTGCGACGCCACGCTTGTGACCGAGTTCCTCGAACATCGCCAAACAGCGTTGATAGCGTTCAAGCGCGCTGGCGTAATCGGAAGATTCAATGAAAATGTTGCCAATGTTGAAATGCGCGCTGGCGACGCCACTCTTGTCGCCGAGTTCCTCGAACATCGCCAAACAGCGTTGATAGCGTTCAAGCGCGCTGGCGTAGTCGGAAAATCCAAGATGGACATTGCCGATGCAGAGGAGCGCGTTTGCGGCGCGGGGCTTGTCGCCGAGTTCCTCAAACATCGCCAAACAGCGTTGATAGCGTTCAAGCGACAGAGCATAATCGGCGAGTTGAAAATAGACGCCACCGATGTTGTGAAGCGCGCTTGCGACTTTCAGCTTGTCGCCGAGTTCCTCAAACATCGCGAGAGATTGTTCATAGCGCTCAATCGCGCGCTCATAGTCAGCAAGGCAAAAACAAGCGGCGCCGCTACAATTCAGCGCATTTGCGACGCCGCGCTTGTCGCCGAGCGGTTCGTAGAGCGCAAGGCAAGCGTCCAACGCCGCGAGCGCGTCTGAATAGCTCCCCAAACGCAACTGCGCCGCTCCTTTGACGAGCAAAGCGTCGGCTTTTTCTTTGAGCGAATCTTCGCGCTCGCCAATGAGGTTCAGGGCGTCGCTCGCAAGTTCGAGGGCGCGTTTTGGCGTTTGATCTCGCAGTTGATCCGCGAGCGCGATCAAGGCGCGGATTCTTTCTTCCGAAGCGTCCCTCTGAATTTCATTCGTTTCAACCGATTTCATCTTTTCAAGAGAGTTCCGTTACCAAAATCGCCGTCGCAATGTAGGCAGTCGCCTCAATGACGCTCGCGCCGACGTTGCGGTCTTTGCTAATTTCTTCGTCCAACTTGCCGCCGCGAAGCGCAAAGCCGCCGCCGAGCAAAACGCCTTGCACCAAAAATTGTCGAATCGGATAAAACGACAAAATGACGAGGAGCGATTTTCCGAATCCCAAGAAGCTTGTTTGATAATCGATGAAATCGCCGCGCAAGCCATTTCCGACGGCGATGCCGATGCCGACCATCACGCCCGCGTAACTCATCGCCGCCGCGACATTGCCGCCGATGAACTCTTGCGTGTCGTTGTAGTTCGTCAGCAAGCGATAGAGCCGCGCAATCACGATGAGCGCGAGTTGTCCGACTAAAAAGAAAATGAGCGCGGTCAGGAGCGTGCCGCCTTTCGCGTCGCCCGAAACCGTGCCTGCGATGACCAAGCCCGTCGCGATGAATCGCCCCGCCGCCACGATGCCAACGGCGACGTTGCGCTTCTCGATTTCTTCGAGGTAATCAACGGAGTGAAACAATTTGAAACCGAACAGCGAGATGAACGCCAAAAAGAGCACGCCGCCTGCGCCGTAGGCTAAGGCGATGAGCGCGTCTTGCAAGAGGTCGCCGCTTCCTTCGCCGCGCATCACGGCGGTCGTGATGATGACCACGCCGAACACGTAGCCCGCAATCGCCACGCCCATCGCAGGATTGTCGGCTTTGATGAGCGCGTCGCTCAAATGCGTTTTCATCAAGAATTGATTGATGAGGCGCGCAAACAAAATCATTGCGAGCATAATGGAGGCGACGAAGAGAATGGATTGAATTGGCATCGGTGGTTAGAAGTTGTCGTTAGTGATTTTCTTTGCCGCTTTCCTTCAACAAAAAGGCGGCGAATTTTTCAAAATCGCTTAGGCGGGTTTCTATGATTTTTCTCACGACTTCAAGATTAAGCGACGTGTAATCATGCACGGCGATGTTTCTAAATCCGACCATTTTTTGAAGTTGCGCGCCTAACGCTTTGTCGATAAGTTCCGCCTTGACGAGCAACTCGAACGCTTCTCGACTGGTTTGCGGCACGCCCATCTTTCTGATTTTGACAATATGATTTGCCGCGTCAATCGCCGCTTCCGACGCGCGTTGCAAATTCAAGATGACGGAATCTTGTTTCGTGAAATTGAACTCGAATTCGCTTTCGTAGCCAACGTATTCTTCTCGCACCCTTGCGACGCATCGCTCAATGACGCTCGCTTTTCCGACCAAAATGTCATCGATAGATTTTTCCACGCCTGAAAATCTCCTCTAAAATCGGCTTGCGTTCTTCTTGAAAGCGTTGATACATCGAAAGCGTTTGATACTCAAAGGTTTCGCAAGCGACGCAATTCGTTTCGTAAATGCGCGTTCCTTTTCCTGCGATTTCGAAACGCATCACGGTTGAGCATTGACGAAGATCGACCAAGTCGACATCGGCGTTTAATTTCATCGCGAGGTTTTGCGCCGCTTCCCAACGATGAATGGCATCGGTGGGCGTTTCGGTTAGCACGCCAATGTCCCAATCGCTTTCAGCTTTTGCCGTTCCGTCGGCGCGACTGCCATAAAGATAAATTCCCAACACTTTATTCGGCGCAAGTTCGCGCGTGAGTTCGCTGACGATTATGGCTTGCTCTTGCTCTGTCTCTGTCATGAGGCGCGCAAGGTTTTGTAGTAGTTAATCAGTCCGTTTGTTGAGGCATCGTGCGTTTCAACGGGCGTTTCGCCTTTGAGTTCGGGCAGAATCGCTTTGGCAAGTTGTTTGCCAAGTTCAACCCCCCATTGGTCAAAAGCGTTAATCTGCCAAATGACGCTCTGAACGAAAATCTTGTGTTCATACATCGCAACCAAACTCCCAAGCGTCTTCGGCGTGAGCTTCTTGAAGAGAATTGAGTTTGTCGGACGATTGCCTTCAAAAACTTTATGCGGTAAGAGTTTTTCAATTTCTTTTTTCTTCAAGCCTTGCGCTTCTAATTCGGCGCGAACTTCTTTTTCGGTTTTGCCTTTCATCAAGGCTTCGGTTTGTGCAAAGAAATTTGAGAGCAAAATCGCGTGATGCTCGCCGATAGGATTGTGCGAAATCGCGGGCGCGAGAAAATCGCACGCAATCAGTTTCGTGCCTTGATGAATGAGTTGGTAAAAGGCATGCTGTCCGTTTGTTCCCGGTTCGCCCCACACAATTTGCCCTGTTTGATACGAAACCACTTCGCCGCTTCGCGTAATGCGCTTTCCATTGGATTCCATATCGCCTTGCTGAAAGTAGGCGGCGAATCGGTGCAAGTATTGGTCGTAAGGCAAGAGCGCATAAGTTTCCGCACCGAAAAAGTTGTTATACCAAATACCTAACAGCGCCAGAATGACGGGCAGATTTTTTTCAAGCGGTGCTGTTCGGAAATGCTCGTCCATTTCAAACGCGCCTTGCAAGAGTTCTTCAAAGTTTTCAAAGCCAATGAAGAGCGCGATTGAAAGTCCAATTGCCGACCAAAGCGAATAGCGTCCGCCGACCCAATCCCAAAAGCCAAACATGTTTTTTGTATCAATCCCAAATTCTGAAACAGCTTTGCCATTCGTTGAAAGCGCGGCAAAATGCTTAGCGACGGCGGTTGCATCGTTTGCGGCGTTCAAGAGCCATGCCTTTGCCGTTTGTGCATTCGTCATCGTTTCTTGGGTTGTGAATGTTTTCGAGGCAATCAAAAAGAGCGTGGTTTCGGGGCTGACTTTTTTGAGCGTTTCGGCAATGTGCGTGCCGTCGACATTTGAAACGAAATGCACTTTGAGCGTTGAGCCATAAGGCTTCAAGGCTTCGGTTACCATCAGCGGACCTAAATCAGAGCCGCCAATGCCGATATTGACGACATCGGTCATGGCTTTGCCTGTGTAGCCTGTCCACTTGCCGCTTCGCACTTGCTCACAAAAGGATTTCATTTTGGAAAGCTCGGCACGAACAGCGGGCATCACGTCCTTTCCGTCGACGTAAATCGCGCGCGTTGAACGATTGCGCAACGCGACGTGCAAGACGGCGCGGTTTTCGGTGAAGTTGATTTTCTCCCCGTTGAACATCTTTTCAATCCACTTCTTGACCTTCGATTCGCGGGCGAGTTGCAGGAGCAATTTCATCGTCTCGCTCGTAACGCGGTTTTTGGAGTAGTCGAGCAAGATGTCGTTGAACTTTGCGGAAAATTTCTCAAAGCGTTTCGGGTCTTCGGCGAAGAGGTCGCGCAAGTGAAGTTTTTTTGCTTTTTTGTAATGTTGTTGGAGTGCTTTCCACGAAGCAAGTTTGGTCAGGTCGTTCATGTTCAGTGCCGGTCTTTTGATTGCGTTTTGAAAGTTTTTTCAGAGCGAGAGCCGCTTAAAGAGCGATTCAGGAATTTGCCGAATAACGAACATAATCCACTTCCAAAAGGCAGGAAGATAAACTTCATCGCGCCGTTTCTCAATCGCTTTCACAATGCCTTTGGCGACTTGTTCGGGCTTTGCCCATAGCGCGCCTTTTTTGAACGATGCGGTCATGGGCGTATCGACGAAGCCGGGCTTGATGGTCAGAACGGCGATGCCTTTGACGTGCAATCGATTGCGCAAGCCTTGAAGGAAAATGGACAGCCCGCCTTTCGCCGCGCCATAGACATAATTTGATTGCCGTCCCCTATCGCCTGCGACCGACGAAATAACGGCGATTGTGCCTGTGCCTTGCACTTGCATTTCATTGGCTAACAGCGTGAGGAGCGACACGGGACTGATAAAATTGACCGTCATGGCATCAAGTGTTTTTTCCACATTTTGATTGCACTCGTTTTGATTGGGCAAAACGCCGTGCGCAAGAAGTGCGACATCAATTTGCGTGCAGGTTTGTTTAATCGTTGCCATGAGCGTTGGGTGCTCTTCAATTTTGGCTAAATCGGCGACAGCGTAAGCGACTTCTTTTGCGCCGCGCACTTTCAAGTCGCTTGCGAGGGTTTGAGTTTGTTCGGGATTTCGCCCAACGAGAAAGAGTTTATTTCCTTCTTTGGCGTAAAGTTTGGCGACGGCTTTGGCGATTGCCGAAGTCGCTCCGAAAATGACAATGGTTTTCATTTGACCGCATTTTTCTGCAAAAAACTTCTGCAACTATCACTTCTGCAAATATCACGAAGTTTGAGCGAAGCACGAACAAGATTTTTGCGCCAATCGTATCGGCAAAGGCAATTTTCGGTCAGGCAACTTGCGGCGATTTTTAGCAATCGTTTTGCGCTTCACGCATTTCGCCTCCGCTTTGTTATCCCAGCAGTGCCAGCATTTGTGCGTTTTCGGGGTGAGCGGGCAGTTGGTTTGCGAGCGAAAGTCCGCTGATGTATTTGAACTGAACTGCGCCGTTTTTGTCGAGCAAGAATTGTGCAGGGAGCGGTGCGCCGAGTGCCGCGCCAAGTCCATATTGCTTGAACACGCGCCATTCTGAATCGGAAAGCATTACAAACGGGTAGACTTGTTCGGTTACGATTTGCTTTGTCATCTCGATGTTTGTTGAAGAGACGACCAGGACATTTGCGCCTTTTTCAAGAAAGGTTTGATAATCGTTTTTGAGATTATTCAGATGCGGAAAGCAAAGCGGGCAGAAAATTTTATCGGTGAAAATTCTTGTAAAAACCAGCAAGAGCGGCTTACCGCGAAAGTCCGAGAGTTTGCGCAGTGTACCATTTGAATCGGGCAGTTCAAAATCGGGTGCGATTTCTCCGATTTGAAACTTATCTTCGGCAAGTCGGGGAACAAAGTTTGCGACAAAATTTGCATTGATTGGATTGATGGATTCAAAAATTGATGGCATTGAAATGGATTGATTTAGTAGATTGGATAAGGCATTACAGTCGCCTCAAAGAACGATTAAGAATATCTGATTCGTTTCCGAAGAAACTTTCCTGTTTTGCTTTTCCTGTTTTGCTTTCACAATCGCTGTTGGCGACGAATCACGATGAAAAAAGAGCGATACACAAAGTCTACGCTTCCCGAGAAAACTTGTGAGCACTGCCAGCGTCCAATGGCGTGGCGCAAAGCGTGGGCGAAAAATTGGGACGAGGTCAAATACTGCTCGGAGCGATGCCGCGCCGAAGCCAAACAAAAACGTAGAACTCAAACTTCAACACCTCAATGAAAAACAAATATGCCAAACAGCCTTCCGCGATGGAAGTTGAGAACCTCATCTACGAAGTTGCTCTCAATCGTGCGTTGATTTTGATATTGCTTGAAGAATTGGAGAAAACAAATCCGGGGCTGACCGAACGCATTCAAGATGTGCTGAATGCTGAATCACAGCGTATTTACGGGCTGGTTTCTCAATTTGTCGAAGAGCCATCGCCATATTACGCTCCGCTTTTAGAAATGCGCAAAACCCACGACGATGCCGATAAAGCGGCGGCGATTCTCAAAAGTATTTTGAACGACCCTGAACCGCCCGCAAAGCCAAAAGGTAAAAAGAAACGCTAAGTTTTTACGCCTGCTTTTTATGCTTGCTCAACAGGCGACTTCGCCTCAATAAGCACGGCGACTGCTCCCGCAATCAGCCCATTTGAAATAATTGGCGAGAAATGAAAATCAACCTGTAACTCGGCAAACATGAGCGATGTTGCAACAGATTCGCCCGATAAAACACTTCGGAACGCGGCAAGAAGTTGCGGGTGCTTGCCGTAAAGTTCGTAGATAGATTTCCCTTTTGAAGCCGACGACACAAAGTGATGTTGTTCGGTTGATTTTCCGAAAATGCCTGTGATGATACCTGCATCGTCAAAAGTGATAAGTGAAACAGGAGCGGCGTTGAGCATCGGCTCAATGATTTGTTTGAACTGACGATGTTCGCTTTCCATTGTTTCGCGTTTTGTTACGTCTGTAAGAATCGTCAGCACGCCGAGCGGATTTCCGACTTCGTCGTCAAGACGCGAGATAAACATCTCCGCCGATTTTTGCTCGCCGTCGGGCGTAAGGTATTTGATTTTTCCGTCCCATCGTCCAACGCTTTGAAGCGACTCTATTGCCGCTTTACGCTCTTTTGAGGAGGCGTATTTGTATTTCATCACCTCGTCAGACTTTTTGCCCAATGCCTCTCCCGCAGGCACGCCGTGAAAGACAGCCGCCGCTTCGTTCCAATAGCGGATGTCGCCTGAGGCACTCACCATCACAATGGCAAGATTGAGCGCGTCGAGTATTGCTGATTTTTCAGTCAATATTCGCTCTTTCATTTTCAACTCTTTTTGCGCCTCGTGAAGTTTGGCGGATTTATCTTGAACGCTGCTTTCTAAAATTTTGACATCGTTTTCAAGACGCTCGACTTCTCGGTCGGCTTGCTCCCAATCGGCGCGCAGTTGCGAAATGGTGCTTTGGGCTTGTGCAAGTTGCGCCTCGAGTTCTGCTTCTCTTTGTGCATTGCCTTTTGGCTGTGCTGAAAGCGTTTGAATGGTTTGGTTTGCTTGTGAAAGTTCTTGTTCGAGGTTTTGTCGTTTGCGCGTCTCTTCGTCGATCTTTTTGCGAAGGTCGTTTAGTTCCTTTGTGAAGCGTTGCGCCAGAGATTGCGCCGATTCTTGCGCGGCAATCAGTTTTGATTCAAGGCTTTGCTTTTCTTCTTCGGCGTTTGCCAATTCGGCTTTCGCGGTCTCGATTTGTTCGGAAAATGCACCAACGTTGGTTACTTGTTGGTTGAGTGCGGCATCGTATTGCTTGAACATCGCTTCAAATTGAGCGAGTTGATTGCCCGCACTCTCGACGGCTTCTCGAAGTTGATTGCCCGTAATGAGCGCGTCTTGAAGCTCAATCCGCAGTTGCATTTCCGCCTCTTGCGCCTTTTCGACCTCGTCTATTAACTGCTTTTCGCGTTCTATTTTTTCCGACAGTTCCGCTTTTAGCCGCGCATTGGCTTGACGCTCTTCTTCGTAGGCGTTTGCCGAAAGAGATGCTTGTTCTTGCGCTAACTTCAAAGCTTCTGAAAGTTCATTGAGGGCTTGACGTGCGCTTTCAAGTTGTAAGTCAACTTGGGCAACTTTGCTTGAATCGTTTTTAAGAGCCTGAACTTCGGAGCGGGTTTGTTCAAGCGTGTTTTGAAGTTCAAAGTTACGCTCGCTCAGCGTGGCGACGGTATCAGTCAGTTCATTGATTTTTTTCTGCAGGTCTTCTATCACAACTGAAGAAGACGCATGGCTTGGCACATCGGGTAGGGCGTGTTTGTGCGTTTCTTTTTGCGTCGTTGTTGTGGGAGCGTTCTCATCTTCAATAAACGGCGACTGCAATCGCGCCAGTTGCGCACGAACGGCTTCGAGATTTTTTAGGAAGTCTTCCGACGGCGGCGGTGCTTGCGTCTGTAGCGTTTTAGCAGGCTTCCGACTCAACACTTCTTTTATTGCCGCTGATAAAAATTGCAAATGCGACTTGAATACATAATCCGACGCGCCTTTTTTCAAAACATCTGCAACGACGGTTTCATCTGTAATTTTTGAGAGAACGATGACGGGAACAGATATTGACTTTGATTTTAGATAATCGATAACATCGTTCACGGTTTTCCGCTTTTGAAGGGCATATTCGCACATTACTAAGTCAAATGATTGCTCTTCTAATGCTTCTTCAAACTCTTCAAACGATTCTACATGCTCAATTTCGGGTTGCAGTTCGTCGCTCCTGAGCGTCAGCCAAGCCACTTGCGCGTCTAAAAGAGAAGTATCAAAATGAAGTATGCGAATACTCATCGTCGTGTAGTTTTTTCAAAATTATTCAAAAAGTGCCTCAACAAATTTTTGTCGGTTAAAGAGTTGTAAGTCGTCAATTTTTTCGCCGACGCCGATATACTTGACGGGAATGTTCAGTTCGTTTGAAATGGCAATTACCACGCCGCCCTTCGCTGTGCCGTCGAGCTTGGTGAGAATCAATCCTGTTACATCAACGGCTTTGGTAAATTCTTTAGCTTGGTTGAGCGCGTTCTGCCCGGTTGAGCCGTCCAAGACAAGTAAGACTTCGTTTGGCGCATCAGGCAATTTCTTTTTCATCACGCGCTTGATTTTGGCGAGTTCTTCCATCAAGTGGGTTTTGTTGTGCAAGCGTCCCGCCGTATCGACTAAGACCACGTCGACATCTTTGGCGATAGCAGAAGATACGGCGTCAAACACGACGGCACTGGGGTCGACACCTTGCCCTTGCGAGACAATGGGCACGCCCGCACGCTCTGCCCAAATTTCCAGCTGCTCGGTAGCGGCGGCGCGAAAAGTATCGGCGGCGGCAATCAAGACTTTCTTCCCTGCGCTTTTGTAGTTGTGAGCCATCTTTCCGATGCTCGTTGTTTTTCCAACACCGTTGACGCCGACAATCATAATCACGTAGGGCTTCTTGGGAAGTTGCGCATCGAAGTCAACAACCGTTACCTCGCGCGCATCACGCATTAGTTTTTGGATTTCGTCGCGGAGCATCGCATCTAATTCTTGCTCGCTTGTGTATCGCTCTTTTTTAGCACGTGCCGAAATTGCCTCCACAATTTTAAGCGTCGTCGGCACACCCACATCTGCCGAAATCAAAATCTGCTCTAATTCCTCCAAAAATTCCTCATCAATCTTCGTTCTGCCTTTCACAAGGCGCGAGATTTTTCCGAATAAATTTTCCCTTGTTTTCGCAAGACCTTCTTTGAGTCGTGAAAGTTTGAAGGCATCAAAAAAGCCCATTGATATGGTTAAGGTTTTAAGGTTATGAAAGTCTCCGCAAAAGCTATCGCGCGCTCGGCAAGTTCTAACGCTGTTTCTGCATCAAGGTCAAACTCTGCGCTCTCGTAGCGTATCTCTACTGCAAAGTCGTTTAACTTCTCCGATTCGTTCAATCGCTCGTCGTATTCAATCCCGTTTGCCACAAGCAATTTCAGCAACTCTCCTAAATCGTGCGTTCGCGGAAAATGAACATCGTGATACGCCAACACTGCCTTTAATGCCTTCTCTACCGCTTGTTGCGCATTAAACCCAATTCTTTCTACATCGCTTGGACTTGCGGAAAACAGTATCTTTGCGCGCTCTTTATCCCTTTTGGCTTTTTCCAAAAGCGTTTTGGCGACATCTTGATTGGTTTTCATTTCACAGACTTTGTTTCCACTTGCCTTTGCATACTCACGCATTTGTGATTGCTCATAAAGCACAATCCCTTCCGCTTTGATATTCTGCCACAATCCTACCGTTATATTTCTCATCGCTTCATACTCCGACCAACGCTTGACCAACAGTTGAACCCTCACAGGCATCTTCGCCATCGCCAACTTTAACTTCGCTTGTTCGCCTTTCACATCAGCCTCGTCTGAAAGCACCACCAGCACATCGTAATCGCTTTCGTCGCCGTAATCCCCTCGCGCGCGCGAGCCAAACAGCACCACCTTCATTGGCAAGGACGCCCGCTGAATTTCTCCAAGAATCGACGATGCAAATCCATCAAGCGTAATTTTGCTTTTAACTTGACTATCTTTCGCTCCTTTGAAAACCAAAGCCATCTTTTTCGTTATTTTGCCTGAATATAAAACTTCCTTGTTCAATGTCCTTTACACGCATTTCTGAAATTGGGGAATTTGCTTTGATTGACCGACTTGCAACCCTCATTGCGCCAACTGAATCCCAACTTTCCACGCTCAAAAAAGGTATCGGCGATGACTGCGCGGTGATTGAACTTCCAAACGGAAAATTGCAAGTTGTCTCGACCGACCTGCTCATCGAGCAAATTCATTTCGATTTGCTCACCACGCCGCTCGAGCACTTGGGCGCGAAAGCCATTAGCGTGAATGTGTCCGACATTTGCGCCATGAACGCTAAGCCGCTTTATGCGACAGTAAGCATCGGACTTTCCAACAACATTTCGGTTGAAATGATTGAACAGATTTACGAAGGCGCGGCGCGCGTTGCCAAGCAATATGGGATTGCGATTGTCGGCGGCGATACATCGGCAAGCATAACAGGATTGGTGATTTCGGTTACAATCGTTGGCGAAGTTGATGCGAGTAAAATTACTTATCGAAGCGGCGCGAAGGCTGGCGACCTGATTTGCGTAACGGGCGATGTCGGGCGGTCGTTTGCAGGCTTGAAAGTGCTTATGCGTGAGCGTCAAACCATGCTCGATACCTTCGCGGAAAATCCCGATATGGATAAATCCACTTATACCGCCGATTTGTCGGAGTATCAAAAGGCGATTGAAAAACATCTGCTCCCCAAAGCGCGCATTGATGCCGTAAAGTTTTTTCACGAAGTCGGGCTTGTTCCAACTTCAATGATTGATGTTTCGGACGGCGTTGGCTCAGAGCTCAAACATCTCTGCCGAAACTCACAAGTAGGCGCATTGATTGAAGAATCCAAACTTCCGATTCTTTCCGAAACGCGCGAAATCTCTGATGAATTCGAGGACGACGGCACCACCTACGCGCTCTTCGGCGGCGAAGACTACGAACTGCTCTTCACCATTTCGCCAAACGACTTTGACAAACTCTCTTCATTCAAAGACGTTCATATCATCGGTAAAGTGCTCGATGCCTCGAGCGGGGTCAAAATGCGCGACCTCTTCGGCACCGATATTGACCTACAAAGCGCTTCTGGCTTTCAACACTTCACCGAAGAAGAAGACCTTTTTGAAGATGATGACGACGCGCACGACCACGACGGACATGACCACAGTGCACACAACCACAGTGCACACAACCACAATGAACACAATCACAACGGACATGATGACGAGGACGAGGATATTTGGGGCGAGCGGAAAAATTAAACGACTTCTTACTTGAAAATTTCTTCTAAACGCAGTTCAACGCCTGTGGCTTTGTCGGTAACAACGCCTGTGGTGAAGGTCTCTGTTGGTGAATCGGGATAGAAGATATGAACCGTTTTCAGCGGCGGAATGATAATCCAAGATGACTTGACGCCCGCAGGAAAGTAGATGCCGCGAATTTTTTCTACGAGGTCGTTGAGCGGCTGAGTCGGCGAAAGAATTTCAATCGTCGTAATCGGCGGCGTTGTCATTTTCACCTCATCGCGCTCCCAATCATCTTGCGATATTGGATAGATTGCCAAATCGGGATTTGCTTTTCCTGAAGTCAAATCCAAACTAATCTCGCTGAGAATATCATACTTTTCATCATAGCGATTTATCAATGCGAATGACAGCGCGCTTCAATCTTTGAATGGTTCTTACTTGGCAAAGGTTTTCCGCGTTCAAGTTCGTATTGCGAGCGCGTGCGTTGGGCTTCAAGCGTTGTGGTTTGCATCGGTTCTGTTTCGATTATGTTTTTATGGAACATTGTTTTTGTGGAACATGCTTCTGCGCAACATACTCAAATTGGCAGGTTCTCGCAATTCAGGACGAAGTTTCGTATTATTGATTCTCACAATAATTCTTTTCAACTCTGCAAAAGACCATATCGTCAAGCAGTAACTTCGTTAACTTTTTCACACCATTCGTTATGTCAAAAATCAAAGTCGGTATCAATGGGTTCGGTCGGATTGGTCGCCTTGTGTTTCGCGCCATTGCCGAGCAAGGGCTTCTCGAGAAAGATGTCGAAGTCGTCGCCGTCAATGACCTTGTTCCCGCCGATAACCTTGCTTATTTGCTCAAATACGATTCCATACAAGGGCGATTTGCGCACAGCGTTGCGAGCGAAAAATCTAGCCCAAGCGTCGCCGAAGACGACACATTGGTCGTTGGCGGTCATAAAATTAAGTGCCTTGCAGTCAAGGAAGGTCCTGCCGCTCTGCCTTGGAAGGACTTGGGTTGCGAGATTGTGCTCGAATGCACGGGCTTATTTACCGAAGCCGAAAAAGCCAAAGGGCACATTGCGGCGGGCGCAAAGCGCGTGATTATTTCAGCACCAGGAAAAAATGAAGACATTACCATCGTCATGGGCGTTAATCACGAAAAGTATGACCCTGCCAAGCATGTGATTATCTCCAATGCTTCTTGCACAACGAACTGCCTTGCGCCTGTGGTGCATGTGTTGCTCAAAGAAGGCTTCGGCGTTGAAGAAGGCTTAATGACGACCGTTCACTCCTACACTGCTACGCAAAAAACCGTCGACGGTCCGTCAAAGAAAGATTGGAAAGGCGGACGCGCGGCGGCAATCAACATCATTCCTTCAACCACAGGTGCGGCAAAGGCGGTCGGGCTTGCCATTCCCGAAGTCAAAGGCAAACTCACCGGCATGAGTTTCCGCGTTCCAACGCCAACGGTTTCGGTCGTCGACCTCACGGTGCGCACCGTCAAGGAAACCTCTTACAAAGAAATTTGCGCCTCCATGAAAAACGCTAGCGAAACTTATCTCAAAGGCATCATGGCTTATACCGAAGATGAAGTTGTTTCCAGCGATTTCATTCACGATACGCACTCGAGCATCTTTGATGCAGGTTCAGGGATTGAACTCAACAGCCGATTCTTCAAGCTCGTGAGCTGGTATGATAACGAATGGGGCTACTCCAACCGTGTTGTTGATTTGCTCAAGTACATTGCCACCAAAGGCTAATTGCTCACTTTTTGACAAGCCCTCTTCGCTTCGCGTTGGAGGGCTTTTTTGTTAAATGAACAAAGGAGTTTTGCGATGATTCACATTCAAAAAATTCTCTGTCCGATTGATTTTTCCGCGCCGTCTCGAAACGCGCTTCGCTATGCGAATGAATTTGCCAAAGCGATGAACGCCAAAATTACCATCATGCACGTCATACAGCCCCAGCCCATTGCCGCCGATGTCAATGTGCCATATGTTCCGCTCGAAATCGAAATCGAGAAAAACGCAAAAGAAGATTTGGAGCGGATTGTTAAAGAGGAAGTTCAAGAGGGCGTGGTGGTTGAGCAAGTCATGGCGTTTGGCTTGCCGTCGGATTGCGTGATTGCACAAGCGCAGAAAGAAAATGTCGACCTGATTATTCTTGGCACGCACGGGCGAACGGGGATTTCCCGCTTGTTAATGGGAAGCACGGCAGAAAATGTGATTCGCCATGCGGCGCGTCCTGTTTTGGTCGTCAAAGCGTCGGAAAAAGAGTTCATCTCTTGAACGGTTGTTCCTCACTTGCTCAATCGGCTACTTTTTTTCCTGAAAGTCCGTTTCGTATCTTTCTCGCAAACATTTATAATCACTCCAATTTATGTCTTGGTATAAGCGAGAGCGTCCTTCGGTTCTGACTGAAAAAAAGCGCGACATGCCCGAAGGATTGTGGTGGAAGTGCGACGAATGCGGCGCGACCATTCACCGCAAACAGTTGGAAGACCACCTTTACACTTGTCCCAGTTGCGGCAACCATTTTCGTATTTCACCTCAAAAGTATTTCGAGATTCTTTTCGATGGCGAAAAGTTTGAGGAGTTTGATGCCAATCTTCGCTCAGCCGACCCGCTTCACTTTGTAGATACCAAGCGATATGTCGACCGCATTAACAGCACGATAAAAAAAACAGGACTGAACGATGCCTGCCGCAATGCCGTCGGGAAAATTTCAGGACGAGAGACGGTGATTTCGGCGATGGATTTCGGTTTTATTGGCGGCTCGATGGGGTCGGTGGTCGGCGAAAAAGTGGCACGTGCGATTGACAAAAGCCTTGCGCTCAAAGCCCCGCTTGTTGTGATTTCGCAATCGGGCGGCGCACGCATGATGGAAGCGGCTCTTTCGCTGATGCAAATGGCGAAAACTTCGGCTCGATTGACGCGACTCCACAAAGCGGGCATTCCTTACATTTCCTTGCTGACCGACCCGACAACGGGCGGCGTTACCGCCTCGTTTTCCATGCTTGGCGACTTCAACCTCGCCGAGCCCGGTGCGCTTATTGGCTTTGCGGGTCCGCGCGTCATTAAGGAAACCATTCGCCGTGAATTGCCCAACGGATTTCAGCGCGCCGAATTTCTGCAAGAACATGGCTTCGTCGATAAAATTGTTCCTCGCCGTGAACTCAAAGAAACTTTATCTCAACTCTTTGACCTCGTCTGCGATTAACTTGACCGTTTGGTTATGAAAGTTCGCATTATCGGCGTTCCTTTGGATTTAGGCTCGGATTATCAAGGCGCGAACTTAGGTCCCGCCGCCATTCGCATTGCTGGCTTACAAGAAAAAATTGAAGAACTTGGGCACGAAGTGCGCGACGATGGCGACCTGCCCGTTCCGCCTCGCAAGTCGCTACCGATAGGTAAGCCGAATGCAAAGTTCCTTGACACGATTGAAAAAGTTGCAACCGACCTTTGTGGGCGCGTTGTCGATGTGCTCTCCGAAAACGCCTTTCCCGTTGTCATTGGCGGCGACCACGCGATGGCGATTGGCACGATTGGCGGCGTTTCAAAATTTTTCAAACAGCGTGGGCAAAAAATCGGGCTAATTTGGATTGATGCCCACGCCGACATCAACACGCCTGAAACCTCGCCCAGCGGCAACATTCACGGCATGCCCTTGGCAACGGTTCTTGGCATGGGGCTTACTGAACTTGTCAACATCGGCGGAGCAAGCGCGAAACTTCTACCTGAACATGTGCACCTCATCGGAATTCGCTCTGTTGACAAAGGCGAAAAAACCCTGCTCAAAAAAATGGGTGTTAATTTTTACACGATGACCGATATTGATAAGCGCGGCATTCAAGAAATCATCAGCAAAGCCGCCGCGCATCTCGTCAAGTCCGTTGATGCCATTCACATCAGCCTCGACTTGGACGGATTAGACCCTGACATCGCGCCCGGCGTTGCCACGCCTGTAAAAGGCGGTCTGGATTATCGCGAAGCGCATCTCATTATGGAAACAATTGCGGAAACAGGTAAACTCGCTTCAATGGAAGTCGCCGAGCATAACCCAATTTTAGACATTCGAAATCGAACGGCGGAAACGGCGGTCGAGCTCGTCCAATCTGCCTTGGGCAAACGCATTGTTGATTAACTTCAAAAAAAACTTCTACCATGATTGTTTTTATTGACGACGACACGCAGATTTTGGAAGTTCTCAAAGATTTTTTCAGCGACCTCTACGAAGTGAAAACCTTTGACCAACCTTGGCAAGCCCTTCGATTCATCGAAGACAACAAAAAGTTGGTTGAAGTTTGCGTTACCGATTACAAAATGCCAACGGCAAACGGCATTGAACTCGCCAAAAAAATTCGCGCCGTCGAACCCAACATTATGATTATTCTTATGTCAGGCTTCATTGATTTTCCGACCGTTGAAGAACACTTGAAATCGCGTTTGATTTACCAATTCATCAACAAGCCCTTCGTCTTGGAGCGAATGGCGCAAACGATTGAAACGGCTAGCAAAATTTATTTGAAGAAAATTTCTCTTTTGTAACTCGTGAACCTACATTCAGGTTCGTTTTTTTAGTTAACTAAACCACCTTCAACCGATGAAGAACACTCGATTGCTACTGCTTCTGCTGGCATTGTTCATGCACTTCTCTGCCTCTGTTGACGCGCAAGAATTAAGTTCTGCCAAAACGCTTGAACAACTGCTTGCCGAAAAAAACGCGCGCACACCCGCACAGCAAAAAATAGAATCCAACACCTTGCAAAAAATTTCGGCGATGCGCCAAGCGGGATTGACATCGCAGAATGCCCAAATGCGCAACGCCGCTCAATTCAGCGATAAACACGGCGTTCAGGTTGATGAACAAGGACGAATTTACGTGTATCTGCGTCCAACACCGACCTCAACTTTCGAGCAACTTGAATCTATCGCGCTTCAAAATGGCGCGAAACTCGGCGAAACCAACAGAGAGTTCAAAATTATTCAAGCGTGGATTCCATTTGAGAAGATGGAAGATGTTGCCGCTCAATCCGCGATTGCATCGATTCAACCTGTGCTGCGCCCTGTTACTAATGCGGGTAGCGTGGTTTCGCAAGGGCGCGATAAATCGCGTGCTAACACGATTCACACGCGCTACAATGTTCGCGGCGGCGGCGTGAAAGTCGGCGTGCTTTCCGATGGATGCGACGGGTTTCAACAATCGATTGCTTCTGGCGATTTGCTCGGTCTGCAAGTGATTGACAACAGCGCGGGCGGCGCGGAAGGCACAGCAATGCTCGAGATTATTCAAGACTTAGCACCGCTCTCGAACCTTGCTTTCGCAACGGCATTCGGCGGCGTTGCAGGATTCATCAACAACATTCAAGCTCTTGCCGATGCAGGTTGCAAAGTCATTACCGACGATGTGCGCTACTTTGGCGAACCCGTTTATGAAGATGGTCCGATTGCGCAAAAGGTCAACCAAGTCGCCACCATCAATGACGCAGTTTATACTTCCTCCGCCGGCAACAACAACCTTGAAACTTACTCGACCGACCTTTATGTCGGAATGTCGCCGCAAACCTTGACGCAACTTCAAGGAACGGTTCATAACTTCGGCACGCAAGCCTCGCCCGACGATAACCAAACCTTCACCGCGCCCACCAGCGCAGGCGTCTCGGTTGAACTGCAATGGGCAGATGCTTTCGGTGCGTCGAGCAACGACTACGACCTCTACATCATCAATAACACCAACAACACCATCGTTTCCAGCGGTACCAGCACCCAGAACGGCACGCAAGACCCGCTGGAATTTGCGACGCTCAACGCGGGTGGCACTTTCCGCGTCGTTGTCCATTTGAAGAGTGGAAACCCTGTTCCGTTCAAAATTTTCTATCGCTCTTTTGCTGGAACGGCTTCGGTAAGCCTATCGTCGCCTGCCGCTCCCGAAGTCGCCAATACAGGCGGACATTCGGCGGCGAATGGCGCGCTCGGTTGCGCCGCAGTCAACGGCGGCACTACTGCCACCACAGGCTCGCCTTCTGCGATTCGCAACTACAGCGCGCGCGGTCCCGTTACGATTTACAACGGCGGCTACCCCAACCTGCTTGAAACGCGCAACAAGCCCGACATCACGAGCTTCGACGGCGTGCGCGTTACGGGCAACGGCGGATTCCCAACGGTCTTTGATGGCACGTCGGCTTCCGCACCGCACGTGGCAGGCATCGCGGCTTTGATGCGCTCGGCGAACCGCAACCTAACATCAGCACAAGTGCGCAACATCATTCGCAATACCGCTGTTGATTTAGGCACCGTAGGTTACGACCCAATTTTTGGATTTGGACGCGCCGACGCTTACAGCGCCGTCACTTCCGTGCTTGAAGGCACAACCATTTATCGAAATCTGAACCTTGTAACGATTCCTGACAACGATACGAGCGGCGTTAGCGTAATCATCAATGCGGGTGGTTCTGGAACGGTGAATTACGTGGCATTAAGCCTTTCGACAACCCATGCGCGACTGGGCGACCTTGTCGTAACGCTGCGCTCGCCGACGGGCACGACGCGCACGCTCGTCAATCGTTCAGGCGCGACGCCCGGCGCGTCGACGGCGCAACGCGCACACATCGCGCTCGAAAATGCGGCGACGACCAGCATCGGCACGACCCAAACCAACGCGAACCTCATCGGCTATTTCCGTCCCGTGCCTGATACATTCGCCTTTTTTGGCGAAGCGATCAATGGCGACTGGACGATTACGGTCTCTGACCGTGCGGCATCGAATACGGGCGCACTGCAACAGGTCGGTTTAATCATCAACGCCACGCCTGCGCTTGTCGCTCCTGTTTTCGCTTCGACTCCGCCCACGTTCGCGATTCGCGGCACGACGTTTTCCTACACGGTCATCGCCGCAGGCAATCCTACGCCGACGCTCTCGCTCCTGAACGGTCCGCAAGGAATGACGCTGAACGCCTCAACGGGCGCGCTCACGTGGAACACGCAAACCGCAACGCCCGGCACTTATCGCATTCTCTTGCAAGCACAGAACTCACAAGGCGTGGCACAACAAGAATTTAACTTGCTCTTGCGCGAAAGCGACTGGATTCGCCAAACACCCGCTTCGCAACTGGCAAGCTTCCAACTTTACGAAGTCGCGCTCGCGGGCGGTTCCGACACGCTCAACCTTTGGGCAATCGGCTCGCAATCGCTTCAAGCAGGACCGACGCGCGTGATGCGCTCGACCGATGGCGGCGCGACTTGGACAAACGCCACTGGAAACTTGACCACTTCGGGAAGAGCCTTCACGATTGGCGCGGCTTCCAACCAAATCGCCGTCGTTGGCTTTGAAAACGGAACGGGATTCCGCACAACCGATGGCGGCACGACTTGGACAGCGGTTACTTGGCCCTCGCCCGTCAATACCTTTATGAACCGCATCTTGTTCGTCAGCCGCGAAATCGGCTACGCGCAAGGCGACCCTGCGCAAGGAAATCCAAGGTGGCCCGTCTACAAAACCACTGACGCGGGCGCGACCTGGACTATCACAAACTCGCCGAACATCTTTACGGGCGAATTTGGACAAAACTCAGGAATGTTCTTCCTCAACGAAAATGTCGGTTGGTATACAGGCTACGTGTCTGAAAGCGCGCCCAGCCGCGTCTATCGCACCACCGACGGCGGCGCGACGTGGGGCGTAACCACGATACCACAAGCCACTGGGTTCAACGTCAATCTTGCCGCGTTTGACCCCAATCACGTGTTCGTCATTATGCAAAGCGCACAGCCAACGGTGCGACGCTCGACCGACGGCGGCGCGACGTTCTTCAACCCCACGCCCGGACTGCAATCGATTCCGACCGCTATCGCCGCTCGCCCCAACACCAACGAACTGTTCGTAACCACCTCGACAAGCATTTTGAAATCGACCGACAGCGGCGCGACTTGGACGACCGAAGCCGTGCCTTCCAACATTACGGGGCTTAACTTCCTCATCTTCGCCAATGCGCGCAACGGTTGGGCATGCGGCGCGAATGGAATGATTGTCAAGTATCAACCGTCGTCCGTTCCCACCGCAAGCGTCGGCAATCCTTTGGAAAAACCCACGTCGTTCAAACTTGCTCAGAATTATCCGAATCCGTTTAACCCGTCCACGACGATTGGCTACCAAATTCCATCGTTCAGCGAGGTGCGATTGGATATTTTTGACGTGTTGGGCAGACGGGTTGCGACGCTCGTCAATGAACGGCAGGCGGCAGGCTCTTATGCCGTGAACTTCAACGCGATGAATCTTGCAAGCGGCGTGTATTTCTATCGCTTGCAAGCGGGTTCTTACGTTGAAACGAAGAAAATGATGCTGGTCAAATAGAGCGAGGGGTATGCGTCGTGAAAATTGGGGCGGGCTTTGGCTCGCCCCTTTTCGTTTAAGTTTATGCGGAGCGCACGTTCAATACGTCGTTCTTGCGCTGGCAGCGCCTCGCAAAGTCCTGAGCAGTTCTTCAACGGAGCGCGCTGACGAATCGCCGCTTCGGAAAAACGACTTTTCCATCGCTTTTAGATTTGTCGCGGGATTTTGTTTCGAGAGTTTGAAGTTGATAATCGCCGATTCAATCGTCAGGCGAAGCGATTCGCGCGGGAATGGTTTGACAAGGTAGCGATACACGCTTCCCTCGTTAATCATTCGAATCGCTTGCTTTGCGTCTTGTGACCCTGTCATCAACACCGTAACGACGCTCGGATATTTATCCTTGACCGCAATCAAGAAATCTGACCCTTCAATTTCGGGGAGCGTCGAATCGGCGACGACGACCGCAATGTTGATGCGCTTTGGAATCAAATCAAAGGCTTCAACGGGGCTCGTCGTGATATGCGTTTTATACTTCGGCTCAAAAAAGGATTTGAACTGTTCCAAGTGTTTGGGATTGCTATCGACGAAGAGCAGTTCGTATTCGGACTTTTCGTCGGCTTGTGAAAATTGAAGCGAGGGGACTGCAGGCGACATCGTCTTCGCGGCGGTCATAGCGCGGCGCTGTTCGGCGACCGTGCAAGCGAATCGGACGGTTTCTTTGAGTTTTTCCGCGTTCCAAGGTTTGTTGACATATCGAAAAATTTCGCCGACGTTGACCGAATCCACAACCGCTTGTAAATCGGCGTAGCCCGTCATTAAAATGCGAATGGTATTGGGCGAAATTTCTTTGGCAAATCTCAAAAAATCTATGCCTGACATTTGCGGCATGCGTTGGTCGCTAATAACGACATCTATCGCGTGCTGTTTGAGAATTTCTAATGCACTCGCACCGCTTTCGGCAGTGAAAACGGTGTATTCCTCAAAAAGAACGCTGAGCGACTGCAGAATCAGTGGTTCGTCATCAACGAATAGAAGTTTGGACTGGCTTGACATCGTAGGTTCGATTGGTGATTTCGGTTGGCAATTTTGAAGATTGAGCGGGCTGAACTTGCCATTCAACCCGCTTTCATAACGCACGGATGCGCATTATTCGGCAAACGGCGAATCCGCGAAAGGCGAATGCGCGCTTTGCTTGACCGACGGCGTTGCGCCGACTCCCGACACGGGAAGCGTGATGGTGAACTCCGTTCCGCGCCCGACCTGACTTTGCACTTCAATTTTCCCGCCGTGCTTTTCAATGATTTTATAGGCGATGGATAGCCCAAGCCCCGTGCCTTGCCCGACGGGCTTCGTCGTGAAGAACGGGTCAAAAATTTTCTTCAAGTTTTCGGGCGGGATTCCCTTGCCGTTGTCAATGACTTTTACAATCACTTGATTGCCTTGCGCCATCGTTCTGATGGTAATTCTTCCCGAGCGTTCATCGACGGCGTGGACGGCGTTTGTAATCAAGTTCAAAAAGACTTGGTTCATTTGAGCGGGGAAGGCTTGCACGAGCGGCACGGGCGAGAACTCTTTGATGACTTGAATGCCGCCTTTGAACAAATGCCCCGCGATTTTGAGCGTGGACTCAATGTTCTCGTTGATGTCGGTCGGCTTGAAGTCCGCTTCGTCCAAACGCGAGAAATTTTTGAGATTGATCACCAAGTCTTGAATGCGGTCGATGCCTTCGACTGAACTGCGGAAGAGGTTGTCGGATTCTTGCCACACTCGGTTCTTGACCTTTTGCGCGGCATTATCGATTTGCGAGAGAAGCATCGCCACGTCGTTTGGACTGCCATACATAATTTGCGAGCGGAGTTTTTCGTAGAGCGCGAGCAGTTCTTTCATCTCTTTGTTCTTCGTCTCGAGCATTTCCATATTGTTCTTGACGAAGCCGAGCGGCGTGTTCATTTCGTGCGCCAAGCCTGCGACCATTTGACCGAGCGACGACATTTTTTCCGTTTGCATCATCATCACTTCGTTTTGACGCGATTCTTCTCGCAGATGCGAAAGTTCGGTTACGTCCATAACGAAGGTTACTTTCTTCGGCTTGCCGTCCGTTCCGATGATGCGCGCCGCGTCGGCGAGAATGGTGAGCAATTTGCCCGACTTATGCACCGTGTTCCACTCCCCGCGAATTTCCTTGTAGCCTGCGAGGTATTTGTCGTGCAAATCTTTCCAAAAGGCTTCT
The DNA here is from genome assembly GCA_029263855.1 of Candidatus Thermochlorobacteriaceae bacterium. Classification (GTDB taxonomy): domain Bacteria; phylum Bacteroidota; class Chlorobiia; order Chlorobiales; family Thermochlorobacteraceae; genus JANWWM01. Next base: position 120,973 of record JAJUFC010000007.1, read on the forward strand.
TTTTCGGGTTGAACGATTTTCGTGAAAGGCTGTCCAATTAGTTCAGACGGGTGGTAGCCGTAAATTTCGGCGTAGGCTTTGTTGACATATTCAAGAATGTAATGCTCATTGGTAATGCAGATTCCAAGCGGCGTTGCGTCGATGATAGCACGCAAGCGGGCTTCGCTTTGTCGGACGGCTTCGTCAACGCCCGCGCCCGAAGAAATCGCGGCGGGAGACGGCGAGGGCGTAACGGGCGCAATCGGCTGTCCGCCTTGTCGCATTTGTAATTTTTTAAGCCATTCGTCGTAGCCCATTGGCGGCGGTTCGCCGTTTGTTGCCGTCGGTTGAGACTGGGTCGGCGCGCTTGACGCGGGAAGTTGAAGTTGTTGAATGAATTGTTGCGTCGCCATCGAAAATTCTGACGCAAGCATGCGCGGCGAAAGGTTCGGCGGCAGTTGCCCCGTTTGCTGTGCTCTCATCAACTCTTCGAGCAACTCCATTTGCTCAATAGATTTTAAGGCTTTTTTAAGCGACTTTTTGATTTTTTTGTAATCGAGCATGGCTGTAAATGTTTGTGATTAGAGCGCGCAACGACAATGCTTGCCCGCTTTGAGTTAGAATTTGTTTATAGATCTTGATTTTTCCGCTACCACAATAAACTAACTCAAATCGTTGGTAAAGGCAAACCATGTGCCAAAGCCTTAACAATTTGAAAAAATGTTTTTTCTATCGCCCTTGCCTTGATTGCATTGGCTTTCATGCACAATTTTCGCCGATTGTGGAAGAAAATACGCCACGCCGATTAGGTTGTTTTCGCGCCTAACGACGCTCTCGATTGTATCGCTCTAAGCGCGCTTTGGCTTCGCGCTTGAAATACGCATCGATGTAGGGATAGCGTTCTTCGGTTTTCAGGCAGGCGTTGAGCGAGCCGAGCGCGTCGCGGTGATTATGCAAGGCGAAGTAACATTCCGACAATCGGTAGTAGGTCATCGCCAAAAATTCGCCCTCCAATTTCACTTGAAGCAAGCACAGCAGAGCGCGGTCGCAATCGCTTTCGGGAAGCGCACCGTAAAGGATTTTTGCAAGAAAGGCTTTCAGCCCGCCCAATTTCAAAATCTCGATGTTCATCGCGGCGTAAATGAGCGAGGCAATGATGTTGGAAGGGTCTCGTTTTAAGAGGCTATCTAAAATTGGCTTGTAAAAGTTCAGCGTCTTTACGGCGGAGTCATTCGGCAAAAAGTGCGTCAGTTCAAGATGATGCGCCGCCATCAGCAGTGTGTCTTGATTTTGACGCGCCATATCAAGCCCCTTTGCCAGCGTTGCTTGTCGGAACTCGGCGCTATCGGGATATTTGAACGAATAAAAAAAATACTGCCGCGCAAGTTCGCGCCGCGTTTCGCTTTTGAGCGAATCGGGCACTGTGTTCAAGCGCGATTCCAACGCCAACATCAAACTATCTTGCGCCACAAGCCCCGACGGAACGAGCAAACAAAACAACAGCGCGCGTATCATTTTGAAAGACTTTGGACTTGTGAAAGCAGTTCGTTCACCGAGCGATAAACAACAGGCAAGAGTTCGCTATGCGCGTAAATCACCGTTCCTTCTTCATCAATGAGCACGTAGGCGCGCTGCGAAACACCGAAAAAACTCAATGCGTCGTATTGCTTTGAAACGGTTTTCTCTTTGTCGCTTAAAATTGGAAATGGGAATTGATACTTTTCCGCGAAATTTTTCTTCGACTCCGCGCCGTCCGTGCTAATACCGAGAATCTGAACGCCCGCCTCTTCAAAGGCTGAAAAGTTATCTCGGTATGAACACAGTTGCGCGGTGCAAACGGGCGTGTTGTCGCCGGGATAAAACACAAGCAAGACCTTCTTGCCCTTGAACGACGAGAGCGAGACCATTTCCCCGCGTTGATTGGGAAGCGAAAAATCAGGGGCTTTTGAACCGACAGAAATCATTGGTGTTTGTTGATTAAATTGTGTGATTGAAAGAACACGCATCTTCTTGTCGTCGTTCAAAATTATTGCTTTTCAAATTCTTGCTCAATGCGCAACTTCGTGTTGCATTTTTTCAGTTTTAAGGATATGCATCGAAATACGATTTTTTTCTTTCTTGGCTCTCTGATTTTGCTCGGCATTCTGGGTGCGTATTCGTTTTGGGAACTCAATCGCCACAAGGGCTTGGTCAAGGAGTATTACCGCGATGGCTCACTTCGCTCCGAAGTCGTCTTCAAAGACGGCTTGCCCAACGACACTGTGCGCCTCTACTACAAAAACGGCAACCTTCGTCGCCTTGCCTACTTCAAAGACGGCAAACAGCAAGGGCGCACGTTGAGTTATTACGAGAACGGAACGCTCAAAGCCGAAGAATACTACAAAGACAGCATGCTCGATGGGCATTGCAAGTTTTACGACGAGAGCGGCGCGCTTCAATGGGAAGCCGATTTCAAAAATGGCATCATCGTTCCTGGAACGCGTAAAGACTATACGAAATCCAATTAGAACTTTCTATCTTTGCTCTTCAACATGGCTACGCTCTTGAACGCCGCACTTTTCACTTGTTAGGTTCTCACTTTTTCGTCGCTCAAACTAACTTGTCATTCAACTATTCAATCTCTGATACGCCTCAATGTCGCTGTCAAAAGTTCGTTCCGCGCTTCAATCGCTGACCTACCATCAACCCTATTTCATTCCGTCGCTTTGGAAAAATCCATCTTCGGAAGCCTTAACGGCGATTGAGGTTTCCCCGAAGTCGTTTTATACCGAAGTCATTGACTCGATTCTTGCTTCGCCAAAAGTTGAGATTGTGCCAACTAAAAACGGCGAGTGGTCGCGCTCATCGGTGATTTACAATCTCTTCCCGCGCTTGACGGCGGCATTTGACCACAATCAAAACAAACGCATTGATGTTTTGCCCGATGAAGCCTTGCGCGAAACAGGCACATTCTTGAAGTGCATCGCGCTTTTGCCCTACATCAAATCGCTTGGCGCAACGGTTGTGCATTTGCTTCCGATTACGTCTATCGGCAAAGACGGCAATAAAGGCGCGCTCGGCTCGCCTTACGCGATTAAAAATCCTTACAAACTCGATGAACGCCTTGCCGAACCTGCCTTGAATCTTGATGTTGAAACCGAATTTGCCGCCTTTGTTGAAGCGGCGCATCACTTGGGGTTGCGCGTGGTTTTAGAATTTGTGTTTAGAACATCGGCAAAAGACGGTGATTGGGTAAAGGAACACCCCGAATGGTTTTATTGGATTGATAATCGCCTGCAAGACCGAAGTGCGCAACATCGTAGCGGACTTGTGTATGGCAACCCGATTTTTTCTCGCGAAGAACTCGCCGTCATCAACGCCAAAATCAATTCAGGTGATTTTAGCGATTTGCCGCCGCCGAGCGACCTCTATCGCTCGTTTTTCACCGACACGCCTGAAAGTGTTGTGCTGAATCATCGTGGGCAATACATCGGCAAAACCAAAGACGGACGCGAATGTCGCATTCCGGGCGCTTTCGCCGACTGGCCGCCCGACGATACGCAACCCCCATGGGGCGACGTCACTTACCTCAAAATGTATGACCACCCTGCCTTCAACTACATCGCTTACAACACGATTCGTATGTATTCGGCAGAACTTGCGCAACCGAAGTTTGCCAATAAGCCGTTGTGGGAAAAAATCATCGGGATTATTCCTCACTATCAAGAACAATTTGGCATTGACGGCGTGATGATTGATATGGGGCACGCCCTTCCCTTTGACCTCAAAAAAGAAATGGTGCGCGTCGCTCGCAAAAAAAATCCCGACTTCGCGTTTTGGGACGAAAACTTCGACATCACGCCTAAAAGCGTTGCCGAAGGCTACAACGCCGTAATGGGAAGTCTGATTTTCGTCGGGCACCAATTCGACGACCTCAAAAACTTTCTTTCGCACTTCGCCAAACAAGGCGTGCCGATTCCGTTTTTCGGCTCGGCAGAAAACCACAATACGCCCCGCACAGCGTCGCGCTTTGGCGGCGGCGAGGCAGGAGCAAATTATTCAAAATTTATTTTCGCTGTCGCTTCCGTTTATCCCACAATTCCCTTCATTCATTCAGGCATGGAACTGTGCGAGTGGTATCCGGTCAATACGGGCATTGGCTTCTCGCCTTCCGACTTACAGAAATTTCCATCAGATAAACTTGGCTTGTTCAGCGAGGAGAGTTACAACTGGACGGGTAGCAACGGCATCGCGCCGATTATTCCCTTCATCAAGCGCGTGCTCGAAGTGAGAAAAAAATATGAAAAACTCATCGTCGACCCTTCGCCCGATACCATCACGTTTTTGGAGATTCCAAACAGCCCTGTGCTTGGCATTGTGCGTAACGGCTACGGCAAAAAATTGCTCTTTTTGGCAAATGCGAATCCATACCAAACAGCGGAAGTTTCCGTGCCGCTTCAAAGCGCGAAGCCTGAACTCAAAGAGTTAATTTCAGGTGATAGCTATCGCATTGCCGATAATGTGCTGACCGTTCGGCTCGGCGCGGGCGAAAGCGCGTGGTTTGAACTGTGATTTTTTCTATCAACTTATCCTTAACACACATGTCTTTTCTTACGATTGGCTCAGTTGCCATTGATAACCTCGAGACGCCATTTGAAAAACGCGACAATGTTCTGGGCGGCGCGGCAACCTTCATCAGCATTACGGCGAGTTATTTCGTCGATAAGCCGATGCTCGTCGGCGCAGTCGGCGAAGATTTCGGCGATGAAAATCTTAAAGTGCTCAAAGAAAAAAACGTCGACCTTTCGGGCTTGCAAGTCATCAAAGGCGGAAAGACATTTCGTTGGCACGGACGCTACCACTACGATATGAACAACCGCGACACGCTCGAGACGCAGCTCAACGTGCTTGGCGACTTCAACCCAACCCTCCCTGAATCTTACAAAGAAGCTAAGTATGTGTGTCTTGGCAATTTAGACCCCGTGATTCAGCGCAACGTGCTCTCGCAAATCCGGTCGCCGAAACTCACGGTTTGCGACACGATGAACTTTTGGATTGAAGGCAAACTGCCCGAACTGAAAGAGACCTTGAAACTCGTCGATGTTTTGATTATCAACGATAGCGAAGCGCGCTTGCTTTCGCAAAGCCCGAATCTCGTCAAAGCCGCGCGCGTCATTCGCGCGATGGGTCCGAAAATTCTCGTCATCAAAAAAGGCGAACACGGCGCGTTGCTCTTCACTGACACGTCCGTCTTTGCCGCGCCCGCCTACCCGCTTGAAACCATCGTCGACCCGACGGGCGCAGGCGACACCTTCGCGGGAGGATTCACCGCCTACCTCGCCAAAGTCAACCAAATCAACGACTCGACGCTTCGCAAAGCCGTTCTTTACGGAAGCGCAATGGCGAGTTTTTGCGTCGAGAAATTCGGCACGGAAGGCTTGCTCAATCTGAGCCTCTTGGAAATCGACGACCGCTACCGCAGTTTCTTGGAACTCAGCCGTATCGACGAATGATGTTCAAACCCGGCGACGTCATTTCTTTCGTCTGCAAAGATGGCTCGTTTGGAATGGCAAAAGTCCTGCGCGTTGATACGCACGATGAGTTGCCCGTTCCGCAACCCGTCTATCATTTCTTGATTTATTCTTTGCGCAACCTCTTCCCGCCCAACGTCGCCTACTTGCCCGACGCGAAGGTCTTCATTCCCCACTTGCCAATTATGGAATCGGGCGTAAAACAATCAGGCGCGACCTTCATCGCCTATCAAGACGTTTTGGAAGAAGAACTTGAAGCCTACGCGATTTGGAAGCAAGCCTTCTTTGCGGGCGAAGCGGGCATTTTTGAACTCACCATCGACGAAGCGATTGCGATTATGCTCGAAGCGTTAGGCAAGGAAAAGACTTAAACGCTTTGTAACTTTGTTTGAAGAATTTATCCTTCATCAGATTTGCCCTTGTAGCTCAGATGGATAGAGCAAGAGTTTCCTAAACTCTGCGTCGGCAGTTCGACTCTGCCCAAGGGCACAACCTTAACAATGAACAATTTCAATGCCGCTCGTTACAATCACGCTACATAAAGGCAGAACCGCCTCCGAGAAGCGCGTTATCGCTGACGCGATTCACGATGCACTCGTTCAATCGGGTGTCCCTGAAAAAGATAGATTTCAACGCTTCCTCGAACTTAATGCTGACGATTTTATTTACGACCTGACTTATCCAAACCTTGCCGACGCGCGAAGCACAGAGTTTATCATCGTAGAAATTTTGCTTTCGGTCGGCAGAAGCGTAAAAGTGAAAAAAGAACTTTTGAAGAATATTATCTCCAATCTCCAAGCACGCACTTCAATTTCGCCCAAGAATGTGATGGTTGTATTCAAAGAGACGCTGTGGGAAAATTGGGCGTTCGCCAACGGAGAACAACTTCATATTTGAAAGGAACTTTACAATGTACTCGATTTTAGTCGTCGATGATGAACCCCTTCTTGTTGAGTTCATCAAAGAATCTCTCGCGGACGATGGCTACCACATTGAGACGGCGACGACGGGCGCGCAAGCCCTCGATGTCGCCCGCAAAATTCACCCCGACATCGTTCTGCTCGACTACCATCTTCCCGACCTGAACGGCATTGACGTTCTCAAAACATTGCGCGAGAATGATGAAGGCGTGCAAGTGCTAATGCTGACGGGTTACAACGACGTGCGCACCGCCTTCGAGGCGATGCGAAGCGGCGCGGCGGATTACATCTTGAAGCCGTTTGACATAGAGTCGCTTAAACTCTCGATTGCCAAAGTCGCCGAAAAAATTTCGCTTCGCAATCAAATCCGAATTTTGAGCAAAGAAACCTTGCGCCGCTACACCGAATCCGAGTTCATTCTTTGCCCTTCTCCGAAAATGACGAAGGTCTATGAACTTGCGGCACAAGTGGCACAAACCAACGACACCACCGTTCTCATTCTCGGCGAAAGCGGCGCAGGCAAAGAGCATATCGCAAAGTTCATTCATCACAGTTCAGCACGGCACACCAAGCCATTCGTTGAAATCAACTGCGCCGCTATTCCTGAAAACTTGCTTGAAGCCGAACTCTTCGGCTACGAGCCGGGCGCATTTACCGATGCACGCAGTAAAAAAATCGGACTGTTTGAATACGCCGACGGCGGCACGCTGTTCCTTGACGAAATCGGCGATATGCCGCTCGCCACGCAAGCCAAAGTGTTGAAGTTGATTGAAACGAAAACCTTTCGGCGTGTCGGCGGCTTGCGCGATATGAAAAGCGACGTGCGCATCGTTGCCGCAACCAATCGCGACCTCGCACGCCTCATTGAAGAAGGCAAGTTCCGTGAAGATTTATATTACCGATTGCAAGTTGTTCCGATTGAACTGCCGCCGCTTCGCGAGCGTCCCGAAGATATTCTTCAACTTGCGGACTTCTTCCTCAAAAATTTCTGCCAAACGATGCGCAAACGATTAGAGTTCTCGGAAGAAGCGCTGCAAGCCATGCTGAACTACTCGTGGAAAGGCAATGTGAGAGAACTTAAAAATGTGATCGAACGCGCCGTCATCATCGCGCCCAACGGAGAGCAAATCACGCCTCAACATCTTTCGCTCGATGCGCGCCGCAAAGTCGCAACCGCGCCTCAACCGCCCAAGCCCATTGAAGAGCCAATGATCAAAGAAGAACCTGCGCCTTCATCAAACGACTTGCCGTTTTCCTTGCGAGAGCATCTCGACAACATCGTGTGCAAATACATCTTGGACGCGCTTCAAAAAACTGACGGCAACCAACTTCGCGCCGCTAAACTTTTAGGCATCGAGCGGCACGTGCTCCGCTATCAAATGAAAAAATTAGGCATTGCTATCAAAGATGAGCCAACACAAGAACCGGCACAAAAAGAGTCTAATCGGTAATGAGTAGCGAGTAATCAGTAACAGGGAGCAATTTATCGCGCTTCATTCTTCACTATTCATTAACGACGCGGTCATTCGTGAGCGAAGCGAAGAATCCATCAGTGTGCGTAGTCCATTCAATCCCTGTATCATCTGCGTTCCATCTTAAACCGTGCGCTACACAAGCGATTCGTCTTTTTTGCTCACGAGATTTTCTAAATCTTGCCGCACTTCCTCGATAGATTGATAACGCATCGTCAAATCATGTTGCAAACACTTGCTCACAATGCACTCTATTGATTTCGGCAAGTCGGGGCGCAGGTCGCAAATCGGAGTTGGGGTTCGATTAAAGATGGCGTGAATGACTGCCATTTCGTTTTCGCCTGTGAAGGGCTGTTGATTCGTGCATAATTCATACAGCACGACGCCAAAGGAAAAAATGTCGGTTCGCGCGTCGGTTATTGTGCCTGTAATTTGTTCAGGCGCAACGTAGCCAAGCGTGCCGATAATTGTGCCGAGCGTGGTTTTCATTGAGATCAGCGGCGATCTAGACAGCCCAAAATCCATAATTCGCACATTTTCTTTTTCGTCGAGCATGAGATTCATGGTTTTCAAATCGCGATGCACAATGCCGCGTTGATGAATCTCGGCAAGTCCGTCGCAAATTTGTAACGCGAGTTGTTGGATTTTTTCAAGGGCGAGCGGGTGATGCGCGTTCAAATAGGCTTTGAGCGTTCCGCCTGCTAAGTATTCCATCACCAGATAGACTTGCTCTTGCGTTTCGCCGACTTCATAGACTTTGATGATGTTCGGGTGATGCAACTCGCGCAAGAGTTGTCCCTCGTTGGTTAACCGCCTTCGGTTTTCGCTGTCATTGAGCAGTGCGACGTGAAGCACCTTCATCGCAACAACTTGCTTTGTTCTTCGGTCTATGGCTTGATAAACTTTTCCCATTCCGCCCTCGCCCAAGAGATGTTTCAGTTCGTAGTGTCCGATGCAACGGTTCTTGCGATTTTCCAAGATGATATTCCAATTTTGAACGATCCATCGCACTGCCCAAACTACACCTATCAGCAGTAGCAGATAGAGCGCAAATGCCCATTTTGATTTCCATAATGGCGGCGCAATCACAAACGCAAGCCTTGCGGGCGTTTTTGATTCTATGCCGTCGGCACTAATGGCAAACACTTCTATTTCATACTTGCCGTCAGACAAGTTGCGATAGACCACCGTTGGCTCGCTCGTCATTGACCAAGTTTTATCAGACCCCTTTAAGCGAAAACGAAACTTCGCATTTTGCGGCTCTTTGTAACTATCACTTGCAAACGTAAAAGACACGGTATTCTGCCAATGCTCAAATTCTCCTAACGCACTTGGTGATGAAATTTTCAGCGTATCGACCATCACTTTTGAAATGCGTGCTGTTGGCTCTTGCGCTATTGGAGAGATGCCTTGAAGCGAAATCTTTAGCACGCCGTCGCTGGTTGTTATCCATAAATTTTCCTCTTCGTCGTCATACCACGTGCTCAATAATGCCGATTCTGACTTCGGACGAATAGGAATTGAACCGACCGCCATAAACCGTGCATTTGTTTCTGCTTCGTTTTCAAGTCGACACAAGCCTTTTCTCGTTACCGCCCACAGCGTTCCCGATTTTTGACGGAAGGCATATCGGACGGTCTCGTTACTTAACCCGTCTTGCACGGTGAAGACTTTTTTTCCACTCCGATTCCAGCGTAAAAGCCCTTTGCTTGTGCATATCCACGCAGTTGTATCGCCTCTTTTGTCGATTTCTTCAAAAACGGAAAACACCACATTCGATGGTAGCCCCTCTTTCGTCGTGAAGGTTTGAATCTTACCGTCTTGCAATTTTGAGATGCCCGCATTGCGCGACGAAAACCACATTGAGGCAACGCCTTCATCTATTGTTTCAATCATATCGCTTGCCAGACCGTCGGAAAGGCGAAAGTTCTTTTGCGCGCTTTCCTCGATGCAATGCGCGCCCGAACCGTAAGTCGCAATCCAAAGCACGTTAGTCTTCTTGTTTGAAAATCCTTTGTTTGAAAGTCGTATCGCAGAAACGCCGTCGGTAATGCGTTGCGAGAGTTGCTTGTAAAGGTTGTTTGCGTTTTTCAAATCGATATGCAACCGAAAAAGGTAGTGCAGTCCTGCAAGAAGAAGCGTGTCGTCTTGTTGCGCGAATCCAATCGTGTTGATTTTCTCATTGTCGTTGAGGGGGGTTGGCAGTTTGGAAACGCCCGCTTTGTCAAGAAAAGCAACGCCTTGTGTTGTTCCAATCCAAATTCGCCCGCGAGAATCTTTGAAGACGGCGTTGGTTTCGTCGCTCGGTAAGCCGCTTGCTTTGGTGTAGCGGGTTACTTTATCGGAACGCATTTTTTTCACGCCTTGCCCGAATGTGCCAACCCAAAGCGTGCCTTCTTTATCTTCAAACGTGCAATTCACCACGAATGTCTCTGCCCCGTCGTTGCACAAAATTTCCGTTTTGCCGTCCTCATCGTTTTGCCATATCAGCCGATTGATTTTTTTGTCGTAGAAGCGTTGTTGAGATGGCTTTTGAAGCGAGGCGAGCCATTGCGCGTCGTTTTCAGAGAGGGGCTTGAACGTCGTTCCTTCCAGTTTCGCCCAGCCTTTCTCGAAGGTCTTGAAAAAAATCGCGCCGTTTGAATCTTGGGCGATGATTGTAACGAAGTCTTCCGGCAATCCGTCTTCGTGGTCAAAGGCTGTGAAGATTGCGCCGTCGTAGCGGGCAACGCCTTTATCGGTAGCAAACCACATCGCCCCATCTCGGTCTTGAAAAATGCTGTTGATGTAGCGGCTCGGCAAGCCATCGGAAGTGCTATATGATTTCCACAATCGTTCTTGTGAAACCACCAACCATGGCAGTGAGAGTAAGAGAAGCGTTAGTTTTAATGTTCGTATCACTTTTCCCAAATATCAAATGCCTTTTTATGATTCAACCAATACGTTCAGCGATGGATTTTCCTTGCAAGAAGTTCAAGAGGTAATCGCGTCCGCCTGCTTTGCTATCCGTTCCTGACAAGTTGAATCCACCGAAAGGATGCACGCCCACCAACGCGCCCGTGATTTTGCGATTGAGATAAAGATTGCCGACGAAAAATTCTTCTTTGGCGCGTTCTAACTTTTTCTTGTTTTTCGTGAAGACACCGCCCGTCAAGCCGTATTCCGTATCGTTGGCGATGCGCAACGCTTCGTCAAAGTCGGACGCTTTGACGCAAGCCAAAACGGGACCGAAAATTTCTTCTTGCGCGATGCGCGCCTTCGGGTCGACATCGACGAAAATCGTCGGCTCGATAAACCACCCTTTGCTCGAATCGCCCTTTCCGCCAAAGGCCAACTTGGCTTCCGATTTTCCAATCTCGATGTATTCGCAAATTTTCTTGAAGGCTTTTTCGCTCGACACGGCGGACATCGACGGGTTTTCAATCGCTTCGCCCAACGTCAGCGTGCCCGCTCGCTCGACCAATTTTTCAACGACTTCATCGTAAACTTTTTCGTTGATAATGACTCGCGAACACGCCGAGCATTTTTGTCCCGAAAATCCAAATGCCGATTGAATTGTGGCTTTAACGGCTTCGTCAAGATTAGCGTCAGGCTCAATAATGATTGCGTCTTTGCCGCCCATTTCGGCGATGACGCGCTTCATCCACTTTTGCCCTTCGCGCAATTTCGCCGCCGACTCATTGATTTTCAGTCCGACAGCTTTCGAGCCTGTGAAGGAAATGAATCGCGTTTTCTGATGCTCGACCATCGCTTCGCCAACTTCCGCGCCGCCATAAATCACATTGAGCACGCCTTTCGGCAATCCCACTTCTTCCATCAACTCTGCAAACTTTGCCGCAACAAAGGGCGCATCAGGCGAAGGTTTGAGCACAACCGTATTTCCTGCTACAAGCGCGGAGGTCGTCATGCCGACCATAATCGCCAGCGCGAAGTTCCATGGCGGAAGAATCGCACCTACGCCAAGCGGAATGTAAATAAGTTCGTTTTCTTCTTTGCCGAGCCACTTCGGCGATTTGACAACGGTTTGCGGCGCACATAAACGCAAGGCTTCTCGCGCATAAAATTCCATGAAGTCAATCGCTTCGGCGGTGTCCATATCGGCTTCCGCCCAATTTTTCGCGACTTCAAATATCATCATCGCTGAAAACTCGTGCTTGCGTTTGCGCATTTTCTCTGCGGCTTTCAAGAGATATGTTGCGCGTTTCTCGACGGGCACTTTTTTCCAAAACTCGAAGGCTTCGGTTGCAACGCCAATCGCGTTTTCAACATCGGTTTTATCGCACAATGGGAAAGTTCCAACGACTTCGCGATGATTGCACGGATTCGTTGAAATGAGTTTCTGCTCCGACTTATTTCGCAGTTCCGAGCCAATTCGGGCAGGATAATCTTTGCCTAGTTCGCCGCGAATTTTTTCAATCGCACGGTGCATCTCGCGTTCATGTTTTGGATTGCTGAAATCGGTTGGCGGCTCGTTTTGAAACGCAGGCAGTTTTATCGGTTTCGTTGTTTTTGGCATCGTTAAAGTTTGTAGTTGGTTTTTGAAAGATACTGTAAAATACATTGCACCTGTAAAATCGCAACTCGTAAAATTGACGCGCGATTGCTTAATTTCACAAAAACCGTTTGAAGTTATCCGTCCTTAAAAATGAACTTTACGCCATCGTCGGAAACCGACTTTCTCGCTTTTCTCATCGCACTTGCTTCCCTGATTTTTCTCATCGCTGTTAGTGAATCGCTCAAAAGGTTTGTGGGCGTTTCGCCGTCGCACACGCGCAAAATTGTGCATATCGCCACAGGCATTTTTGTTTTTTTCGCGCCGTATTTTTTCAAAGAAAAATTTTACCCCGCCTTGATTCCTGCGCTCTTCATTCCCTTCAACATTTTCGCAACACGCTTCGGCTGGCTCTCCTCGCTTCACGAACAGCACTCCGATTCAGACTCGCGCTCGTCGCTCAACTACGGGACGGTCTATTTTCCGATTGCGTTTCTTGTGCTTGTGGTGCTTTGTTGGGATTGGAATGTTTGGATTCTGCAAACTTCCATGCTCGTTTTGGGTTTAGGCGATGCCGCCGCTTCGCTTGTGGGTGAGCATGTTCGAAATCCGCACCAATATAAGTTCAGCACGGTCAAATCGCTTGAAGGCTCGCTCGCAATGTTTGTGGTGAGTTTTCTGGTGATTTATGGGTGTTTGATGTTCTTCAAGCCTCAATCTGATGTGCTTTCGCAGTTCAGTGGCACAGCCTTGATGAGTTTTGCGTTTGCGCTTGCATTGGTCGCAACGGCGGCGGAATCGTTGGTTTCAGGTGGCGCAGATAATTTGACCGTTCCGCTTTCGGTCGCGTTTTTCCTTGCTGTGCTGGAGCGTTACGGCACGCCGATGTTGCAGAATATCGTTCTCGGCGTTGGCATCTCGTTTATGTTTGCACGCCTTTCGCTAGGACTCAAATTCCTCAACGGCAGTGGCTCGGTTTGCACGTTTCTTTTAGCGTCAACGATTTTCAGCATTGGCGGCATTGTTTGGACGATTCCGATTCTGACCTTCTTTTTTCTTTCCTCGATTCTTTCCAAAGTCGGTAAAGCGCGCAAGAAAAAATTCGATTTAATTTTTGAGAAAGGCTCACAGCGCGATATGGGGCAAGTGATTGCTAACGGCGGTGTCGGTTGGATTTTAATGCTCGCTTATCCTTTTCTTCCGAATGAATCGTGGCGCGAACTTTTTTACTTCGGCTACCTCGGCACTATGGCGGCAGTTCAAGCCGACACTTGGGCAACCGAAATCGGCACAATGATTCGCAATCCCAATCCGATTTCCATCGTCAATTTCAAACCTGTTCCTGCGGGCACATCGGGCGGCATTACGGTTATCGGCACATCAGGCGCATTCTTGGGCGCGCTCGTGATTGCCATTAGCGGCTGGCTTTCCAACATGACGCTCGTTGAGTCTATTGGATTGTTCAAAGTCCTCATTGCAGTTAGCGTTGCGGGGCTTGTTGGAAGTTTGGTCGATAGTTACTTCGGCGGCACCTTGCAAGCACAGTATTACGACAAGTATCGTGATAAAATCACCGAAAAAACACACCACCTCAACGACGACGGCACAGGCGTTCCAAACCAACTCTTCAAAGGCGTTCATTGGATAGATAACGACGTGGTGAATTTTGCTTGCGGCGTTACGGGCGCAGTGGTCGCCATGCTTTTTCTGCCTTGATGCTTGAAACACCAAGAGGTCGATTGAACTGACTTGCAAAAATGTGGATTTTTCGCTTCGCTCTGAATGACGCAACCCAGACTTAACGGTTTCACGCCTCGACTTTTGCCAGAGATTCTTTTTGTGACAACTCAGTGTTTTTTTGCATTTGCTTTTGCAAGTGTTGCAAGGGTGCTTTTTTGCCTGTCAAGACGCTGCTGAGTTGGTCACGCAAATTGCGCTTGAAAATCAGACTTGTAACCAAGTTGATGAGTTTATTTGGATTGAGAAGCACACGCTTAACAATCGTTCGCCATTTGTAGAAGCCCAAGAAGTGTTGCATGTATTTGATTTGATATTCCATCGGGTCGTAGTTGTCGCATCGAATCACCAAATTATGCGCCGTGTATTTGTCCCAATCCTCGTCCACAATCAAGCCTTTTTGTTTGTAATCTTTATACATCACGGTTCCAGGATAGGGCGTAAGGATTGAGTATATCGGCATCATCAAGAGGTTATCGTCGACGAATTTTTCTACGGCTTTCATATCCTCGTAGGTGTCAATGGCTGGGTTGGTGAGGAAGTTGCCTTGAATGTTCAGACCGAGTTTTCGGCATCGCTCGATGATTTGGGCGTATTTGGCGACGTTGTTCATTTTCCACTTGTCGTAGTGGTCGACGGTTTTTTGATTGACGGATTCAAAGCCGACGAGCGCCATCACGCACCCTGCTTTCACAAGGCGTTTTACGGTTTCCTCTTCTTCCAAAAAGTTAATGCTAATGAACGAACTGAACTTGACGTTGCACTCGGCAAGCACGTCCAAAATTTCATACATCTTGGTTTTGTTGACACCCAAGTTTTCATCGGTGAACATCAGCCATGGCTCTTTTCCGTATTTGGTTTCGTTGAACCAAACACGCTTGGCGGCTTCGACTTGCGCTTTGATGGTGTCTCGCGATTGCACGCGGTAGAGCCGTCCCGTGAAGTTCGGCGTAACGCAAAAGGTGCAGGTGTAAGGGCAACCTCGCGTCATGTAAATCGGAATCGATTTTCGCGCATCGACTTTATCGCGCTTGCTGGCTTTGAAAATGCGCTCATAGTCAATGACGGGCACTTCTTTGACGGGCGGAAAGTCCTTTGCGTCGTAGCGCGGTTTGAGTTGTCCGAGCGCGAGGTCTTGCAAGACGAATGCCCACAGGTTTTCGGCTTCGCCGCAGACGACGGAGTCGGCGTGCTGTTTGGCTTCGTCGTAGTTGAACGAGACATGAACGCCGCCCATAATGACTTTTTTGCCGCGACGGCGGAACTCGTCGGCGATGTCGTAGGCGCGAGTTACGTTCATCGTGCGCGCCGTAATTCCAACCAAATCGTAGTCGCCATCGAAGTTGATTTTGTCGCCGAAGAGTTCATCGACGAGTTCGATGTCGTGCTGTTTGGGCGTAATGCTCACCAGCACCCCAATCGCCATTGAGAACAAGGCTTTTTGGCTTGTGTCTTCTTCTTTTTTGCCTTTCGGCGTGATGAACAAAATTTTGAGCGGGCGGATAGAATCGGGCGGAAGCAAATCGTTGCGATAAGGAGATTTTGAGGGAATAACCGTCAGCGTTTCGGCAGCGGGGTTATCAAAATGCGCCGCACTGTCATGAACGACGGCTTGAAACGCGCTTGTGGAAGAACCGTTCGGATTTTCCAATCCTTTTGATTCGTTCATTTTTATCTCCTTTTCCTTGACAAATGTTTAATACAAATGTTCTAACAGTGTTCAAAAAATAGCCTTTTAGTCAAAAGAAAGCAAGGCGAATTTCTGCAAGGTATTTATGCCTTATTCTTTAAGGCAATCAGCCCTTTCTGCCTACATTTTTTCGGTGCTTGCTTAGGCTTAATTGTTTTGTAACACTCGCGTTACACTCTCTTTATTTCGTCCGCATATCTTTGCTGTTGCATTAAATCAGTTTTTTTCTTTCTCACGTCAGATTGCATCATCAACTTTCTCTAACATCAATCCATCTAATCCAATGAAAAAGTCTCGCTACAGTTTTTTTGTGATGATGGTCGCGCTTTTGTCGGTGTTTTTCGCCGATGCCTCTGCGCAAGTCATCTCGATTGATTCTGCACGCGCCTTGCCGCGCACCTCTACCGACACCGTTACGGTCGAAGGCATCGTTACGCGCGCGCGCAATCGCATTGCGTATATCCAAGATGCGACGGGCGGCATCGCGATTTTCCAAGCGAGCGGCGCGTTCCGCGATTCCATCAACGCGCGCAAAATCGCGCCTGGCGACTTGCTTCGCGTGCGCGGTCGTCGCGGCGATTTCAACAATCTTACCCAACTCAATCCCGCCACGACGGGCTTTACGTTCACGGTCGTCTCGCGCAACAACCCGCTTCCCGCGCCCGTTACCATCACGGTTCAAGAAATGGTTCAGAACGGCGAGGCTTACGAGTGCGAACTTGTTCGCATCAAGAATGTGAGTTTCGTGGGCGCGTCAGGGAACTTTGCGGCGAATGTCAGTTACAGGATTACCGACCCGACGGGGTTTATTGACACGCTCCGCACGGGCGGCACAGACACGACGCTCGTCAACGGGACGCCAATTCCGACAGGACAAGTAACCTTCGTGGGCGTGATGTCGCAGTTCGCTTCGCCAAACACGACCAACATCACCACATTTGGCTATCAAATCATTCCGTTTGAGACGAGCGACCTTCAAAATCGCTTCTTCCTCTCGATTCTTCACAATAACGACGGCGAATCGCGTCTTGTCGCCGCTGGCACGGGCAACCTTGCGAACTTTGGCGGCGTGGCGCATTTCAAAACGGTTGCCGACAGTTTGAAGCGACGCGCCAACGGCACGGGCAACGACTTCATTATGCTTTCCGCAGGCGACAACATTCTCGCGGGAACTGCCTTCGCCGCAAGCACGAATTCGGGCATCTCATATGACGGCATCGCGCTTGATTCGCTCAACTACGACGCCATCGTGCTTGGCAATCACGACTTTGATTTCGGACCCGATACGCTTGCGAAAATTATTAGCACGGTTCAAAATCCCGTCGTGCCGTTCATCTCGGCGAACCTCGATTTCACCAACGAACCTGTGCTTCAAAATTTGGTCAATCAAAACCGCATCGCAAAAAGCGTCGTGATTAACCGTCGCGGTGAACGCATTGGCGTGATTGGTGCGACGACGGAACGATTGGCGGCGATTTCAAGCCCGCGCAACGTGATTGTCAATCAAGTTCGCCCCGCCGTTCAAGCCGAAGCGGCGTTGCTTCGCTCACAAGGCATCAATAAAATCATTCTCATTAGCCACCTTCAAAGCGTCCGAGAAGATTCGCTGTTGATTTCGCAACTTACGAATGCGGACAGCATTGACGTCGCCATCGCGGGCGGCGGCAGCGAAGTGTTGGCAAATGGCAATCCGCTCCTCGTGCCCGGCGACGTGATTCGCGGTCCGTATCCGACCGCCTTCCTCAACGCCAACAACACGCCGATTCCCGTCATTACGGCGCAAGGCGATTACCGCTATGTCGGTCGGTTGAGCATCGAGTTTGACGGAAACGGCAATTTGACGAGCATTGACACGGCAAATAGCGGACCTGTGCGCGTTTCGCGCGTTGCGCCCGACGCGGTTCAGCCTGAGCCGGGCTTGCTTCAAAACGTCGTAACGCCCGTCGCGAATTTCCAAGCGCAACTCGCGGCGACCGTCGTCGGCGTGAGCCAAGTGAATTTGGAAGGTCGTCGCAATCCAATTCGCACCCGCGAAACGAATCAAGGCAACTTGCTGGCTGACGCGCTCTTGTTCGAAGCGCGTCGTCTCGCGCCGAATTTCGGCTTGCCAAGACCGCTCGTCGCGCTTCAAAATGGCGGCGGCATTCGCAACGACAATGTGATTCCCGCCGGCAACATCACCGCGCAAAACACGTTCGACATCGCGCCGTTCAACAACTTCGTAACCATCGTGCCAAACGTGCCACGCGCGCAGTTCAAAGAAATTCTTGAAAATGCGTATTCGCGCATCGCCAATGTCGATGGTCGTTTCGCGCAAATCGCGGGAATGCGCGTCGTGCTTGGAATGAACGCGACGCTCTATCCGCCGCGCGTGCAAGTCGACACCACAGGTTTGCCCGTAGGTAGTCAAAGCGGCGAGCGCGTCCGCGAAGCCGTCATTCTCTCGCAAAGCGGCGCGGATTCGCTCGTGATTATTCGCAACGGACAAGTGGTGGCTGGACCTGACATTGCGGTCGCCACGATTGACTTCCTTGCGCGCCCGACAACCTCCAACCCGAACAGCGCAGGCGGCGACGGCTATCCGTTCAGAGGCTTGCCCTTCACGACGCTTGGCATCACCTATCAAGCCGCACTTCAAAATTATATTGTCAATACCTTAGCCGGCACCATCACGGCATCGCGTTATCCTGAAGCGGGAAGCGGTCGCATCGTTCAAGCGCAAGTGGTTTCGTCCAACTCGCAAACGCCTAACACTGGCAACAGCACGACCACCTTCACGGGCACGAACTTCACTTTCACGGCGAACGTAACGACCACCGCGCCCGTCAATGTGAATTTCTTGCAAGAAGTCGTGCCAACGCCCGTCTTGCCGCTTCCAACAGGGGTTACGGTTGTAAGCCGATATTATTGGGAAGTTTCCGCGCCAGGCATCGTCTTCACGAATGGCAAAGTCAGTTTCCCGATTGCCAACCTTTCGGGCGTGCAAAATCCATCAGCCTTGCGCGTCTTGAAGCGCGACAATTCGACTCAGCCTTGGCAAGACCTCGGCGGCACGATTGTCGGTCCAAATCTTGAAAGCGTTACGCCGTTCAACTCCTTCTCGCAATTCGCCATCGGTAGCGACGTGAGCAACTCGCTTCCCGTTGAACTTGCTTCTTTCACGGCGAAATCCGTCAATGACGGCGTGAAATTGGAATGGACGACGTCTTCCGAACTGAACAACGACCGCTTTGAAATCGAGCGTAGCCTCGACCGCAGTTCGTTTGTAACGATTGGAACGGTTCGCGGCGCGGGCACGACGACCGAAGCGCAGTCGTATTCCTTCATCGATAACGCCGCGCCCATCGGCAAACTTTACTACCGCTTGAAGCAAGTGGACTTTGACGGCACGGTCGATTACTCCAACATCGTTGAAGTCGTGAAGGAAAAGCCGACGTCGTTTGAACTGGCTCAAAACTATCCGAACCCGTTCAACCCCGCCACGACGATTAACTACCAACTTCCGACGAGCGCGATGGTTACGCTCAAAGTCTATGACGTGGTCGGTCGCGAAGTCGCCACGCTCGTGAACGCGCGTCAAGACGCGGGGCGCTACAACGTGGTCTTCAACGCCTCGACGCTTGCGAGCGGCGTGTATTTCTATCGTCTGCAAGCAGGCTCGTTTGTGGAAACGAAGAAAATGATGCTCGTGAAGTAATTAGGGGCAACGGTCATTGAAAACAAAAGAGGGCGGATAACTTCCGCCCTTTTTTGTTTTGCGCTCAACGATTTGCGACTCCACGCCTGCTTTCCCTGACCAAAGAAACCGAAGAGACTCGAGTTTTTATTTAATCAAAATCGCGAACCCTGCCTGCTCGAAATCCGAATCAACCGCCAACGCTTCTTGAATCCCTCGCTCTTTCATAACCTCAAACGAAATGCAGTCGCACAAACTCCATTTTTTATCTAATCGCTCGCAAAATAGTCGATACCCCTTTTTGTAGAGCGACTCTGAAAGCGGAACCACTTCGACGAATTTGTCTCGCTCAACGCCATTGAGCAATTGAATACCCTTTTGCTTCAAGGTTGGCTTTGAAAAATGCCTCGCAACTTCAATTAACACTGGGCGCGTCGTAACAAAAGAGATTTCGCGTCGATTGCGCGCGACGTTCATTTCGTCAAGCGTTTTCAACGCCTTTTCGTGATGCATATCACGCTCAGAGGCGAGCGCGATAAAATATCCTGAATCGATAAAGACGACTTTCATTCGCTCGGTAACTCTTTATGCGTTACCGAGAAGTTTTCGGGAAATTCGTTGATGCGCAGTTGAGCCGCCTTCTCGAAACAGTTTTCGCTTTCCGAATTTATGCTTTTTTCAACGATGACTTCCACCGTTTCGCCCTCTTCAAGTTCAGGCGTTTCAATGCGAATCGCGCCGTTCTTTACGACGGCGATATACTTCTTGGACATTGGTTTCGCTTTGTTAAGGGTTTTTCTTCACAAATTCAATTTGTCGGTTTGAGTCCAGCCGCGCCTCAACGATGTCGCCTTCGGCGATTTCGCCTTTCAAGATTTTTTCGGCGAGCGCGTTGGTGATGTAGCGTTGCATCACGCGCTTCAAGGGACGCGCGCCGAAGGTTGGGTCGTAGCCTAGTTGCGCCAGCCAATCTTTCGCTTCTTCCGAAAGGGTAAGCGTGATGTTCTGCTTTGCCGCCGTTTGCGCGATGCGTTGAAATTGAATGTCGACGATCGCCGTAATCTCGTCTCGCGTCAGCGGCGAGAACATAATGACTTCATCGATGCGGTTGAGAAATTCGGGTCGCAATTTTCGGCGCAAGAGTTCGAAGAGTTCCATTCGCAAGCGCGACATCACCTCTTGGCGATTGTCGTCGTTCATCAGCGCGGTTTGGTCTTGAATGAGTTGCGAACCGATGTTGGACGTCATAATGATAATCGTGTTTTTGAAATTGACCGTATGCCCTTTGTTGTCGGTCAATCGCCCGTCGTCCAAGACTTGCAAGAGAATGTTGAAGACGTCGGGGTGAGCCTTTTCGATTTCGTCGAGCAAGACGACGCTGAACGGACGGCGACGCACGGCTTCGGTCAGTTGCCCGCCTTCGTCGTATCCAACATAGCCGGGCGGCGCGCCAATGAGCCGCGAAACGCTGTGGGCTTCCATATACTCCGACATATCAATGCGCACGAGCGCGTTTTCGTCGTCGAAGAGATACTCGGCTAAACTGCGGGCGAGTTCGGTTTTGCCAACGCCCGTCGTGCCCAAAAAGATGAACGAGCCGATGGGCTTGCGCTCGTCGGAAAGCCCTGACTTCGCTCGGCGCACGGCTTCCGAGATGGCTTTGACGGCTTCGGTTTGTCCAACGACGCGCTTGCCGAGTTCTTTTTCCATTTCCAACAATTTCTGCCGCTCCGATTGAAGCATTTTGGAGACGGGAATGCCCGTCCACTTGGCGATGACTTCAGCGATTTCATTGGCGGTGATTTCTTCTTTCATCATCGCGCCGTTTTTTTGCAACTCCTCCATTTTCGCTTTTGCCGCGTCCAACTGCTTTTGGAGCGTAACGATTCTGCCGTAACGAATTTCGGCGACCTTGCCCAAATCGCCTTGACGCTCGGCTTCTTCGGCATCGACTTTGGCTTGCTCAATGTCGGATTTCAACTTTCGGATTTCCGTGATGACGGCTTTTTCATTTTGCCATTTGGCTTGGATTCGCGCTTGCTCTTCGCGCAAATCGGCAAGTTCTTTTTCTATTTCGGCTAAACGAAGTTCGGTGCTGTTCATGGTTTGAAATGCGTTTGTTTTAAGGTTTATTGTTTTGAAACAAATTCAAGCGAATTACCGTGCTTGGCTCTTTTCGTCTAAATCGGCGCATGTGTTTCGGCATCATGTTTTTATGAAGCGAATGAATTGCTTACGTTTATCACAGTCCAACAATTATACTGAAAGAACTTAATATGGAGTTTTTCGGCATACCAACTTCAAACGAAGATACAGGAAAAAAGTATCAGGAAGCCATCAGAGAGATTCGCGTGATTATCATCAATGTTGACGGCGTTTTGACTGATGGCTACATTCAATACACGGAATCGGGCGATGAAATCAAGACGTTTTACGCACGCGATGGCTTTGCGATTCGCGAGGCAATGAAACAAGGCTTGAAGGTAACGGTGATTTCAGAGCGGCAATCGCGTGCCACCATGCGCCGCTTGATTGAACTTGGCGTAACGGACATTTACCTCGGCATTCGCAACAAATTCGAAACCTATCAAGAACTCAAACTGCTCTATCAAGTCGAAGACAAACACTGCCTCTACATCGGCGACGACATTTCCGACCTGCCCGTTTTAGAGAAAGTCGGTTTTTCCTGCGCGCCCATCAACGCGATTGATTACCTGCGCAATCGCGTCGCGTATCTTTCTCCCTACGAGGGCGGAAAAGGGTGCGTGCGCGACGTGCTCGAAACCGTGTTAATCGAACAAGGCAAGTGGAAGTATTATCAAGAGCCTTAAACATCAAGACATCATTAGAACATCATTCCCCATTTTTTCGTTAAGGCGATTCAGGCAGAATCGCTTTTGTTTTTTTGATTGAACAAGCACGGCGGAATGCTTACATTCGCCTTCTAAACGCATACTGCGTAATTAAATATGCTCCAACCATGACAACTGAACTTGAACAACTTCTCGTTGAAATTTTCGGCGCGAATACGCCTTTCGTCAAAGAACTTTTCGCCGAATATGAAACGAATCCAACCGCTGTTAAAGAAAATTGGCGAACCTTTTTTGAGGACTTAAAATCGAACAAACTCAACCTTCTTGCGCTCGAGACCGATAAGCAACGAAGCGCGAACTTCTTGCAGAAATCACTCTTCGGGAATGGACAAGGCAACGGTCATTCCGAAAATGGAAAGCCTGATGGTTCAAAACGCGAGCAAGGGAACGCCGTTTCGGCGCAAGTGGCGCAACGCCTCACATCGAGTTTTGCCTCGCTTGAAGCGGCAGGATTAACGAAAGAAGACCAAGCCATCGCGCTTTCAGGCGTGCCGCTTCGCATTGTTGAGAACATGGAGCAAAGCCTTTCCGTGCCGACGGCGACCTCGTTCAGAACCATTCCCGTCAAGGTGTTGGAAGAAAATCGCGTCATCATCAATCAACATCTTTCCGCCATATCGAAGGGCAAAATCGCCTTCACGCACATCATCGCTTGGGCGATTGTTCAAGCCGTTAAGAAATATCCGTCGCTCAACTGCACCTACGCCAATGTTGACGGAAAGTCATACAAGATTGCTCACAAACACATCAACATTGGGCTTGCCGTCGATATGACGAAGAAAGACGGCTCGCGCTCGCTCGTCGTGCCGAACATCAAGGCGGCGGAGCAAATGAACTTCTCGCAGTTCTTCGATGCCTACAACGCGCTCGTCAGAAAGGCGCGCGAGAACAAACTCGCGCCCGACGATTTTCTTGGCACCACCGTTTCGCTGACGAATCCAGGCACGATTGGCACCGTCGCTTCCGTGCCGCGCTTGATGATGGGGCAAGGGCTGATTATCGCCACAGGCGCGATTGATTATCCCGCCGAATATCAAGCAATGTCGCCTACGCTACTGACGCAACTCGGCATCAGCAAAGTAATGCAGATGACGTCGACTTACGACCATCGCATCATTCAGGGAGCGGAGTCGGGCGAACTGCTCGCCACGATTCACAAAATGCTGACGGCGGAAGACGAAACCTTTTACGACGCGATTTTCGCGGATTTGAAATCCCCATATCGTCCTTGGCGCAGGCAGGTCGATAAAAACCCGCTCTCGCTCGGCGGCGCGCCGCGCATCGAGGAACTCGTCGAAAAGCAAGCCCGCGTGATGCAGATGATTAACTCGTATCGCGTGCGCGGTCATCTTATTGCAAACATCAACCCGCTTGGCTACGAGCCGAAGTATCACCCCGAACTCGACCCCGAATTTTACGGCTTTACGATGTGGGATTACGACCGCGAATTTCTCTCGATGAGTTTCGGAAAAAAAGACACGATGACCCTTCGCGAAATCGTCAGACTGCTCCGCTCGGCTTACTGCGAAAAAATCGGCGTTGAGTTTATGCACATTCAATCGCTCGAACAAAAAAAGTGGATTCAACAGCGCATCGAGGACAAAGAACGTCAGGTTCAATTCAGCAAGGAAGACAAGATTGAAATTCTCAAAGACATCACCCGCGCCGAAGGCTTCGAGCGATACTTGCAGACGAAATTTCTCGGACACAAACGCTTTTCCGTCGAGGGCGGCGAAACGGCGATTGCCATTATGGATTATCTCGTTTTGGAGTCGACCAAATACGGCACGAAGGAAGTCGTGATGGGCATGGCGCATCGCGGCAGAATCAACGTGCTGACGAACGTGATTGGCAAGCCTTACGAAGCGCTCTTCGCCGAGTTTGAAGGCAAGCAACTGCCGATGGCGGAAAAAGACCTCGCGCAAGGTTCGGGCGACGTGAAATATCACTTGGGCGCGACGGGCATTCGCGAGACGGACGACGGCAAGACCGTGCGCGTTTCAATGTCGCCGAACCCAAGCCACCTCGAAGCCGTCAATCCCGTCGTCGAAGGCATCGTGCGCGCCAAGCAAGACCGCGCCAACGATGCGGAGAAGAAAGACATCATTCCGATTCTCATTCACGGCGACGCGGCGTTTGCGGGTCAGGGCGTGGTCGCCGAAACGCTGAATATGTCGCAACTGCGCGGCTACGGCACGGGCGGCACGATTCACCTCATCATCAACAATCAAATCGGCTTCACCACCACGCCCGAAGACGCGCGCTCGACGCTTTACGCCAGCGATGTCGCAAAAATGATTCAAGCTCCGATTTTTCACGTGAACGGCGACGACCCCGAAGCGTGCATTCGCGTCGCCAAACTCGCGCTCGATTTCCGAATGACCTTCAAGACTGACGTCGTCATCGATATGCTCTGCTTCCGAAAATACGGACACAACGAGGGCGACGACCCCAGTTACACCCAACCGCTTCTTTACGAAAAAATCAAAACCCACCCCGGCGTGCGCGAAGTCTACGCCAATCAACTCATTCGCGAAGAGGTCATCACGCAAGAGGAATCCGACGCGCTCAACGAAGCGTTCAAAAAAGAACTCGACCATGCGCATGAGCGCGCCAAACAGGTTGTCGCCAAAGAGCAAACGCAATCGCTCAACAAACCCGATTTGATGCTCGCCGTCGAAGACGACCAAATCGCCGAGAAGTATCGCCAACGCAATCCCGATACGCGCGTCGACTTGCAGACGCTTCAAGCCGTCGCCCGCGCCTCGCTTTCGTTCCCCGACGGGTTTAATGTCCACCCGAAATTGCTTCAACAATTTTTCAAGAAGCGCGAAGGCGCGTTAGGCACTGACGCGACGAGTTATCAAGTGGATTGGGCGTTTGCCGAAACGCTCGCCTTCGGTTCGCTCTTGCTTGAAGGCTATCCCGTGAGGCTTTCGGGGCAAGATTCCACGCGCGGCACGTTCTCGCAACGGCACTTGGGCGTGGTCGATGTCCAAACGGGCGAAGAATACATTATGCTTCAACACATCGCGCCGAAATTCGCGCCAACGCAAGCGCCGTTTTATGTCTATGACAGTTTCCTTTCCGAATACGCCGTGATGGGATTTGAATTCGGATACAGCGTTGCCGACCCACTCGCGCTCGTGATGTGGGAAGCGCAGTTCGGCGATTTCGCCAACGGCGCGCAAATCATCATCGACCAATTCCTCGCCGCGAGCGAATCAAAGTGGGGGCAACCATCGGGCTTGGTCTTGCTCTTGCCGCACGGCTACGAAGGGCAAGGACCTGAGCACTCCTCCGCCCGCATCGAGCGATTCCTTCAACTGTGCGCCGAAACCAACATGCAAATCTGCAACTGCACCACGCCCGCGCAGTATTTTCATCTCTTGCGACGACAAGTGTTGGCAGGCAACATTAAGCCGCTCGTGATTTTCACGCCGAAAAGTCTGCTCCGCCACCCGCTTGTGCTCTCGCCTATGTCGGAACTTGTCGAAGGGAAATTTCACAATGTTTTGGACGATGTTGAGGAGATCAAAAACCCGCGCCGCGTTATCTTTTGTAGCGGAAAGATTTTTTACGACTTGCTCAAACAGCGTTCAGAAATGGGCATCAAAGACGTCGCAATTTTGCGCATTGAGCAACTTTATCCGTATCCGCAACGCCGCGTTCAGCATTTGCTTGAAAAGTATCAATCCGCCAATGAAATTTGTTGGGTTCAAGAAGAGCCGAAGAATATGGGCGCGTGGAGTTTCATCGCGCCGCGCCTTTTTGAAGAACTCAAACAGCCGCGACAAATTCTGCGCTACATCGGCAGAGTCGCCGCCGCAAGTCCCGCAACGGGCTTCCTCAAAAAACACGAAGCCGAGCAAAAAGCCATCTGTCTTGACGCGATGTCGTAATTTCTCTAACTCAAAACAGGAACTTCAATGACAACCCTTGTTCAAGACGTGCCGAAAGCCGAAACGCGCCTCCACCAAGAGTTTCCATCGGAGATTGAAGACATGCAAAGCGACATTCACACTTGGATTTGCGCAGAGTTTATCTCTGCGCTCCGCGCTCTTTTTTCAAGCGACCCCAACGTTGCGATTGGCGGCGATACGGGCTTTTATTGGAACAACCAAGACGACCGTGAGCGCCTCGTTCCCGATGCCTACCTCATTCGCAACGCGGGCAAACACCCGCGCAAAAGTTGGAAGTTGTGGGAAGAAAAATCCAATTACCCGAACCTCTCCATCGAGTTCGTTTTCGAAGCGTGGAGCGAGAGCAATTCCCTTCCCGAAAAACTTGAAAAGTTCGTTCAATATCAACGCTTGGGCGCAAAAGAGTTCGCGCAATTAGACTTGCCGACCGAAACGCTTTTCGCGCATCGCCTCAACGCCGATGGCATCTACGTTTCCATTCCGCTCAACGAAAACGCACGCTTGCCGATTCAATCGCTCAACGCCGAACTCGCTTACGAGAACGGATTGATTCGCCTTTACCGCAACAATCAAAAAATTCTAACGCTCTCCGAAGCGCAAGCCGAACTTGACGCTTTGCGCTCCGAATTAGAACGCTTGAAATCTTCAAAACCTTGACCAACGAACCTTACGCCCAAGTCTCTCTTCCCATCGGCGAAGAGCGTTTCGAAGTCGCCATCGCGTTGCTTCACGAAATCGGATTCGAGAGTTTTCTCGAAGAAAGCGATACGCTTCACGCTTACATTCCCCAGCGCGATTGGACGAGCGAGAAAGAATCTGAACTCCGTCATCTTGTAACTTCTCTTGTTGGAGCGTCTGTTCCGATTCGCGCCGAAACGATTGCGCCGCAGAATTGGAACGCCGAGTGGGAGCGCTCGCTCGCGCCGATTGAAATCGACGACTGGCTCGTCATCGTTCAATCGGGAAAATCGGTTCAGCCAAAGCCGAATCAACTTGTCATTGAAATCAATCCGAAAATGTCTTTCGGAACGGGCTACCACGAAACCACGCGCTTGATGATTCGGCAGATGCGCGACCTCGTTCAACCCAACGACCATATTCTCGACATCGGGACAGGCACGGGCGTATTGGCAATCGTGGCGCGCAAACTCGGCAACTGTAATCCGATTTTCGCCTGCGATATCGACGAGTGGGCGGTTCTGAACGCCAAAGAAAATTGCGAAGTCAATCGCGCCGAGCGCATCGAAGTCTTCCAACTTGACGCAGAACGCGGCATTGACGAGTGGCTTAATGCGCATCGGTTTTCGCTCATTCTCGCCAACATCAATCGCCCCGTCCATGAAAAATTGCTTCCGACGATTGCGCGTCTTTCGCCCAATTCCAAAATTCTTCTTTCAGGCTTGCTCAAATACGATTTGGATTGGCTGAAAAAAACGCTTCGCGACATTGACTTTGAACTGCTCCGCCTTTCCGAAGAAGGCGAATGGATTTGCGCACTCACTCAAAACAAACAATTTAACTCACTCGCACTTTGACTCGCATCGCCACGATTGACATCGGCACGAACACTGCGCTTCTGCTCATCGCCGATTTAGATTTCGCTTCGCAAACCCTTCACGCGATTTACAATCATCAAGAAATCATTCGTCTCGGAAAAGGCGTGGACAAAGACCGTCGAATCAACCCAGAGGCGATTGAGCGGCTGATGAATTGTTTGTCGCTGTATCGCAAGTTCATCGCCGATTACGGCGTTGAGCGCGTTTGCGCCGTCGCCACGAGCGCGGTGCGAGACGCGCAAAACCGCGATGAAGTCTTGCAAATCGCCAAATCGCGATGCGGCATTGACATTGAACTGCTTTCAGGAGACGATGAAGCCGAACTGACGTTTCAAGGCGCAATCGCGGGTTGGCAAAATCTTCTCGAGCCGTTTTTGGTGATTGACATTGGCGGCGGCTCAACCGAACTCATTTTAGGCGATAGCCACGCGATTCGCGAGAAGGTTAGCCTCGATGTTGGCTCAGTGCGTTTGACGGAGCGATTTTTCAAGTCGCAACCGCCTTCCGACGAAAGTTTCTCACAGGCTCATACATTTTTGATTGATGTTTTTTCAAACGAACTTTCGCGCTTCATTTCAGGACGCGAGAGCGTGATTGGCGTGGCGGGAACGGTCGTTACGCTCGCCCAGCAAGCGCAACGTCTCGCTGACTTTGACAACGACAAACTTCACGGCTACAGGCTTGCTTATTCAAGCGTTCAGTCGCAGTTAGATTTTTTCAAAACGCATTCTATTGACGAGATTATCAACGCGGGCGTTGAGAGCGGCAGAGCCGATGTGATTACCGCAGGCACCCTGATTTTGTGGTCTTTTATGCGCATCTTTGGCGCAAAGCAAATCACCGTTAGCACACAAGGCTTGCGCTACGGCGTTGCAACGCGCGAACTTCGCTATCACCTCTCTAAACTTTAACACGATTTCAATGATGATTCAAGCACGAATTACCGAAACGCTCACGATTGGCGACCATCAACCGCTCGCATTGATTGCGGGTCCGTGCGTGATTGAAAGCGAATCCTTCACGCTCAAAATGGCGGAATCCATCGCCAAAATTTGCGCGCGCCTGAACGTGCCGTTCATCTTCAAATCCTCATTCGACAAAGCGAATCGAACATCGGTCAATGGCTTTCGCGGCGGCGGCATGGAAGAAGGGTTGAGAATTTTGGAGAAAGTGAAATCTCTTGTTGGAGTTCCCGTCTTGACCGACATTCACGAAAGTTATCAAGCCAAGCCCGTTGCGGAAGTCGTCGATGTGCTTCAAATTCCCGCGTTCTTATGTCGGCAAACGGATTTGCTTTTAGCGGCGGCGGCAACGGGGAAAGCGGTCAATGTGAAGAAAGGACAATTCCTCTCGCCGCTTGAAATGAAGAACGTGGCGAAGAAGTTGGAATCGGGCGGCGCGAAGAACATTTTGCTCACGGAGCGCGGCACGACCTTCGGCTACAACAACCTTGTTGTCGACTTTCGCTCGCTTCCGCAGATGCGCGCGCTGGGCTACCCTGTCGTTTTTGACGCGACGCATAGCGTTCAAATGCCTGGCGGTTTGGGCGAAAAGTCGGGCGGCGACCGCCGATACGCCCCAATTCTCGCTCGCGCCGCCGTCGCCGTTGGTTGCGACGCACTCTTTATGGAAGTTCACGAGAACCCCGAAGTCGCCCCAAGCGACGGCGCGAATATGATTTTCCTCTCCGACCTTGAATCCATTTTAACTCAACTGCTCAAATTTCGCGATATCGTGATGCCAATCACGTCAATCACGTTTTGAGTTGACAATCTGAACTATTTAGAGTAAATTTGTTACTCATTAAAGCAAGATTTTATTTACTCTAAATCGTCGCTTTCGTGTTGGACTCATTGGTTACATCAAAAACGCGCGTCAAATTGCTTCTGAAATTCTTTCTGAATCAAGAAACGCAAGCATATTTGCGCGGGCTTGCCGATGAATTCGGCGAATCCACGAATGCCGTGCGCGTCGAGCTCAATCGCTTAACCGAAGCAGGTTTTCTTACGACGCGCGACGATGGACGAATGAAACTTTACCAAGCCAATGCCAAACATCCGCTCTTTCCTGAACTACATAGCCTCGTGAAAAAGTATCTCGGCATTGACCAGCTTATTGAGCGCGTGCTTTCCAAGTTAGGCTCAGTTCAACTCGCGCTCATCACGGGCGATTATGCTGAAGGGAAAGATTCAGGAATTATCGACCTCACGATTGTTGGTAAAATAGATAGAAATTATCTGAACGAACTGATAGAGAAAACGGAGCGGTTGATTCATCGCAAAATTCGAGTATTGGTTTTAACCGTTGAGGAATTTGAACGCCTCAAAGGACGATTTACAAGCGGAAATTCTCTGATAGTGTGGAACGAATCTCAACTTTCCTTAGAACCTGTTAAAGTCGCGTCATAATAGACAATGAACCAAATCGTCATCGATGCCAATAAAAAATTCTCGCTCAATCTTCGCGAGTTGATTGAGTATCGCGAGTTGCTATTTATGCTTGCGTATCGCGATATCAAAGTCCGCTATGCGCAAACGGCATTGGGCGTTCTTTGGGCGTTGATTCAGCCGCTTACGACGCTCGTGATTTTTACGCTCATATTTGGCAAGGTCGTGAAGGTAGATACGAATGGCGTGCCTTATACCCTTTTCGCGCTTTCGGGCATGTCACTTTGGGGATATTTTTCGGCGGTGATGTCGCAAGCAGGAAACTCAGTGATTGGAGCGCAAGGGATTGTCAAGAAAATTTATTTTCCGCGCCTGATTATTCCCCTCTCTAAATGCATTTCTGCCTTTGTTGATTTCGGCATTACGCTTCTCTTTTTACTCGGCTTAATGCTCTACCATCAATATATCCCAAGTGTGAATGCTGTTTGGATTCCGTTTTTCATTTTAGCGACGATTTTTTCAGGTCTCGGCATTGGAATTTGGCTCAGCGCACTTTCCATTCGCTACCGTGATTTGCAGTATGTCTTGCCATTTGCGGTGCAGTTGGGCACATATGCGTCACCTGTTGCGTATCCTTCGTCGCTTGTGCCGCAGGAGTATCTTGCGTTTTATTATCTCAATCCAATGGCTGGAATGATTGATGGAATGCGATGGGCGATGTTTGGCTCGCCAATCAATAATGGCGTTTTTATTTCTTTCGGAGTTTCCGTGTTCCTATTCGTTTCAGGATTTATTTATTTCCGAAAAATTGAAGGCGAAATTGCGGACATTGTCTAATTTTATCGAACGCGATGCAACTTACTGATTTAGTCGTTAAGCGGTTTCAAAAAGTTGAAAGCCATTACATCGCGCTCAAGCAATACAAGATTTTAATTGACGATATTTTAACAAGGCAGAATATCTTTGACGCAACAGTCTTTAATGCGATTGAACCTGAGAATCGCGCTGTATTAGAGGCTTACTTAAAACGCTTTTCTTCAATGCCAGACTATCTTGGCGCGAAGATTTTTCCAATGGTGCTGAATCTTGCAGGCATTCCTTCTGACAAAATGAGCGATGTTTTATACCACATTGAAAAAGAACAGATGATTGATAATATAGATACTTGGCTTTCGCTCCGAAATGCGCGAAATTTCTTAGAGCACGATTATCCCGATGATTTATCGGAAGCCTTGCGCGACCTAAAATTTTGCTACGAACATTTCTCAACGCTCGAATGGTATTACCAAAATTCCAGAAACTTCGCAAAGCGATATACTCATGCGATTACCTGAGCCGCTTCACAAAGCCATCTTGCGTGCTGCTCAAAAAAGTTTTGGCGATGCAAAAGTATATCTGTTTGGAAGTCGCGTATTTGATGACAAAATCGGCGGCGATATTGACCTTGCAATCGATGTTGATGTTCCTTATGAAGAATTTCGCACAAAAAAGGCACAGTTTTTGGCTTCACTGATACGCGAAGGATATGATTTGAATTTTGATATTGTATTATATCGCCATAAAGACCCTCTGTTTCGGGCAGAGATAGCAGCCCATGCGATTGATTTAACGCAATCAAACTAAGTTATATGTCAGATATTGCGATCAAAGTTGAAAATTTATCTAAACTTTATCACATAGGCGCAAAAGACAGCGGGCTTTTGAGCGAACGTATTTCGCATAGCATTAAGTCCCTGTTTTCAAAGAATGGGAAGGCGCAAGACCCGACAGAGTTTTGGGCATTGCGAGACATTAACTTTGAAATTAAAAAAGGTGATGCGGTTGGGATTATCGGTAGAAACGGTGCGGGCAAGTCTACATTGCTCAAAATTCTTTCGCGTATTACCGAGCCGACGACGGGTAGAGTTACGATTAACGGCAGGGTGGCAAGTTTGTTAGAGGTAGGGACGGGTTTTCATCCGGAGCTGACGGGTCGGGAAAACATTTTTATGAATGGTGCGATTTTGGGGATGAAGCAGGCGGAGATTAAGCGCAAGTTTGATGAGATTGTGGATTTTTCAGGGATAGAGAAGTTTATTGATACGCCTGTGAAGCATTATTCATCGGGCATGTATGTGCGGCTTGCGTTTGCGGTAGCGGCGCATTTAGAGCCAGAGATTTTGGTGGTAGATGAGGTATTAGCGGTTGGCGATGCAGAGTTTCAGAAGAAATGCTTGGGTAAAATGGAGGATGTATCTTCAAAGGAAGGAAGAACAGTATTATTTGTTAGTCATAGTATGACGGCAATATCTAGTTTATGTTCTAGTGCGATTTTTCTTGAAAAGGGTAGAATTGAGTTTATAGGTGAGGTCAGTGTTGCGATAAATCGATACTTGAAAAGGCAAAATCTTACATCTGCCTCTGCTCAAATTAATCCGAACAATGTGAAGCAAATCCATAATGGGCCTCGTCACATTGCTGAACTTATTAGTATCGCTCTCTTTGATAGAGATTACATGCCTATTAGTGAGATAGAAATTGGCGAAGAGTTGTCTGTTCGAATAGGGTTTCGCGTAAAACAGCGTCGTGATAATTTTGAAATCGGCTTTGCTATTGTGGATAATCTAGAACGTCCTCTCTTCGGATTTGTGTCAACTTGGGAAGGTTTTGAGACAAAATTTAATGAAGGTGAACATTATGTGGAGTGCGAAATTCCATCGATAAATTTGCTACCAAATACTTATGGTATTATTGTTTGGATAAAAGAGCAAGGACAATCAGTAGACCATGAAGTAAGCGGAATACTCGATTTTCAAGTAATAGGCAAGGACATAACGGGTTTCAATCCTTACTTTGAACGCTATAAACACTTAGGAGTATTTCAGCGGAGTAAGTGGTCTTTGTTAGAAAAAGAATCAGTATAAAAATGCTTTCAGATAAATCAATATTAGTAACGGGAGGAACAGGCTCTTTCGGGAGAAAGTTTGTAGCTACTATTTTACAGCGGTTTCCTGATGTAAAGCGCGTTATTGTTTTTTCGCGCGATGAGCTGAAGCAATTTGAAATGGCTCAACACTTTCCGAGCTCTAAGTATCCACAGATACGCTTTTTTATTGGTGATGTCCGAGATAAAGAACGTCTCATGCGTGCATTCGAGGGAGTAGATGTCGTCGTGCATGCCGCAGCACTCAAGCAAGTTCCTACTGCTGAGTATAATCCTTTTGAAGCGATTAAAACAAATGTGATTGGAGCCCAAAATATCATTGAAGCATCTTTGGATAGCGGTGTCAAAAAATTGGTAGCTCTTTCTACCGATAAAGCCGCTGCCCCTATCAATTTATACGGAGCTACTAAATTATGCTCCGACAAGCTATTTATCGCCGCCAATAATATGACTGGCTATCACGACATTCGTTTTGCAGTAGTGCGTTATGGAAATGTAATCGGCTCAAGAGGTTCAGTCGTCCCATTCTTTTTGGAAAAGAGAAAAACAGGTGTTTTACCTATCACTCACCCTGAAATGACACGCTTCAATATCTCTTTGCAAGAAGGTGTAGATTTAGTTTTTTTTGCTTTGGAAAATGGTCTCGGAGGAGAAATTTTTGTTCCCAAAATTCCATCTTACAAAATTTTAGATGTTGCTGAGGCCATATGCCCACATTGCGAAAAGCGAATTGTAGGCATACGTCCAGGTGAAAAAATACACGAAGAAATGATTACCGAAACGGATTCTCTCAATACCATTGAGCTGGAAAAATATTACGTAATTATTCCAAATTATCCTTTTGCTTCTTATGAAGAAACAATGCAAAAGTATATTATGCATCATAAAGGTAAGAAAGTATCTGTAGGCTTCCGATATTCTTCCGGGCAGAATACGCAATGGCTTTCGGTAGAGCAAATTCGTGAGCAAATTCGTCTGCACGTGGACAGCAATTTTAAAGTAGAAATTCCTGAAAAAGTATGAAGCCGATTCTTTACGGGAAGCAAGAAATTAACTCTGAGGATATTGCATCAGTCGTAGAGGTATTACGAAGCGATTTCCTGACACAGGGACCTAAAATTGCTGAGTTTGAAGAGAAATTTGCCCAGTATGTGGGAGCAAAATATGCTGTTGCAGTGGCAAACGGCACAGCTGCATTGCATCTATCGGCGTTGGCTTTGGGCGTGAATGAAAAAAGTAATGTGATTGCTTCACCACTTACTTTCGTTGCTTCGGCAAACTGTATTCGTTACTGCGGGGGAAATATATTTTTTGCTGATATTGACGAAAACACCTTCACTATTGACCTCAAAAAGGTAGAAGAACTTATTTTATCTAAACCAGACGACTTTTTTCAAGGAATCATTCCGATTGATTTTGCAGGGTATCCGGTCAACTTGGAGCAAGTCAAGAAATTAGCAGAGAAATATAATCTATGGATATTAGAAGATAGCTGCCACGCCCCAGGCGGGTACTTTGTAGATAGCAAAGGGCAGAAACAGGCTTGCGGAAATGGTAATTTTGCTGATGCTGCTATTTTTTCCTTTCACCCTGTCAAGCATATCGCCTGCGGCGAGGGAGGTATGATAACCACCAATCGCAAGGATATTTATGAAAAACTATTGTTATTGCGGACGCACGGCATTACCAAAAATCCCGAACTTTTGCAAGAAAATCACGGAGGTTGGTATTACGAAATGCAAACCTTAGGCTATAATTATAGGCTTACTGATTTTCAGGCGGCTTTGGGCATTTCGCAACTCCAAAGAGCTAATGAAAACTTGCAGAAACGCAAACAAATTGCCCAACGCTACGATGAAGCCTTTGCTCATCACGCTTTTGTGCAAAAAGCCCCTTTTCACGAGGGAAATGCTTATCATTTGTACGTAATTCAGACTGAAAAACGCAAAGAACTATACGACTATCTGAAAACGCAGAATATTTTTTGCCAAGTGCATTATATCCCTGTGCATTGGCAACCCTATTACAGAGATTTAGGTTGGAAAAAAGGCGACTTGCCCGAAGTAGAAAAATATTATGAAAAATGTTTGTCTTTGCCAATATATCCTACGCTTACGCAAAGCGAACAGGAGTACGTAATTGAAAAAATTTTAGATTTTTTTGATGGGAAAGTTTAGCAAAATCTACTTCCGAGCCGATGGCAACTCGCAAATTGGCTTGGGACATATCACTCGCAGTTTAGCCCTTGCCGATATGCTCAAAGAGCATTTTGAAATTCATTTTTTGGTGCAAGAGCCTTCGCAAGAAGTGATTGCCCAAATCCACGAAGTTACTGAAAATATTATCGTACTACCCCAAACCCAAGATTTTCTCTCCGAAGCTCACGAAATTGCCCAAAAATATCTGACAGGCAAGGAAATTGTAGTTTTAGATGGCTATAACTTTCAAACCGAATACCAAAAAATTATTAAAGCAACAGGTGCAAAGTTAGTTTGCATTGACGATTTGCACGCTTGGCACTTTGTGGCAGATGTAGTAATCAACCACGCAGGCGGCGTAAAAGAAAGCGATTATTCTTGCGAACCTTATACAAAATTGTGTTTGGGTTTAGAATATGCTCTCTTGCGGAAGCCTTTTTTAGAAGCCGCAAAGCAGGAGCGAGTTATTGACAAAATTGAAAATGCGTTTATTTGTTTTGGCGGTAGCGACCCGCACAATTTCACTGAAAAAGCCCTCAAAGCCTGCATAGAAGCACAAGTTTTCAAAGAAATTCACGTGGTAGTGGGTAGCGCATACACGCACTTGGAAAGTCTGAAAAATTTGACTATTCAAGAAAAAAACGTATTTTTATACCAGAACCTCAATGCCCAAGAATTGTGCTGTGTAATGCAAAAATGCCACCTTGGCATTGTCCCTGCTAGCAGTATCGCTTACGAATGTTTAGCGGTGGGCATGTATTTGATAGTAGGGTATTATGCAGAAAATCAAAAGGCGATATATGAGGGACTAATTTCCTTAGAATGTGTAATTATTGCAGGCAATTATCAAAGTTTTTCTTTTAATAAAGATATATTTTCCATTCAAGATTTAGTCATTCTTAAATCCTCACAAAGTTATTTTTTGAGCATAAAAAAACTTGTTGAAGTTTTTACAGAATTACTTGTTGAAATAAAACTTGCTAATGAGCAAGATATGGATATGTATTTTGAATGGGCAAATGATATTGAAGTCAGAAAAAACTCTATCAATCAAGAGCCTATCCTGTATGAAAATCACTGCAAGTGGTTTAGAGAAAAATTAAATGATAAGAATACCATTTTTTACATTGGACAAGTCAACGATATTCCATTTGGGCAAATAAGAATAGAGAGAAAAGGTGAGTATGACTACATCAATTATACCATAGACAAGAACTTTAGGGGTATGGGACTTGGCAAAATACTGGTAAGTAAAGTAATAAAACTGCATAATGATTTCAAATGGATTGCCTATGTAAAAATTAGCAATAATCAATCAAAAAAGATTTTTGAAAGGCTTAACTTTACCAAAAAATCAGAAGAAGAAATAAAGGGAGAACTTTACAATATTTATAGATTAGAAAAAAACTAACCTATGCACCCAATCCACATTCAAGACCGAATCATTAGCCCCAATCATAAGCCGTTTCTGATTGCCGAAATGTCGGGCAATCATAATCAATCTTTGGAAAGAGCTTTGCAAATTGTAGATGCCGCCGCCGATGCTGGTGCCGATGCCATCAAACTGCAAACTTATACCGCCGATACGCTCACCATTGATTTCAGAGAAAACGAGTTTTTTATTGCCGATAAAAACTCGCTCTGGCAAGGCAAAAGTTTGTACGAACTCTATCAAGAAGCCTATACGCCTTGGGAATGGCACAAAGCTATCTTTGAACACGCAAAGAAAAGAGGAATTATTGCATTTAGCACACCTTTTGATGAAACTTCGGTAGATTTTTTGGAAGAACTGAACGTGCCTGCCTACAAAATAGCCTCTTTTGAGAACAATCATTTGCCTTTGCTCAAAAAAGTAGCCCAAACGGGAAAGCCCGTTATTATGAGTACAGGCACCAGCACCCTTGCAATGATTGAGGAAGCTGTGCAAACTCTCCGTGAAAATGGTTGCAAAGATATAATTTTGCTCAAATGCACCAGCACCTACCCTGCCACGCCTGAAAATTCTAATATTCTGACCATACCGCATTTAGCACAACTTTTTAACTGCCACGCAGGACTTTCTGACCACACGATGGGTGTAGGTGTTGCCGTTGCCTCTATTGCTTTGGGGGCGAGGGTCATAGAAAAACATTTCTGTTTGAGCCGTGCCGAAGGTGGCGTAGATAGTGCTTTTTCCCTTGAACCACAGGAGTTCAAAATGCTTGTAGAGGAGTGTAATAGGGCATTTTTGGGCTTGGGGCAAGTGCATTATGGCATTTTAGAAGCCGAAAAGAAAAGCCTCACGTACAAGCGTTCTATTTACGTAGTGCAAGATATCAAAGCAGGTGAAAAACTTACTCCCGAAAATATCCGTATCATTCGCCCAGGTTTGGGCTTGCAACCCAAGTATTACGATTTTGTTTTGGGCAAAACAGCCAAGCAAGACCTCAAACGTGGCACAGCCTTGCACTTGGATATGTTGATGTAATTTGCTATTTTTGTAGAATATAGAAATATTTTTGTATGGAAACTTTGGTAGTAGAAAAAAAGCCCACCCTTAGCAAAGACGAATTTTTAGCTTTGCAAAACCAATCTGAAAAAGTTTGGGAGTATGATAATGGTGAAATTACTGAAATTAATCGTATGAAAAGCACAGAATTGCTTGTTATTTCTAAACTCAATAGAAAATTTATTCAAACACAGGCTTTCAAAGATTTAGGAGAATTGTTTCAGGAAGTGGACTGCTGGCTTACCGAAACCCAAATGCGAAGACCTGATTTAGCGTTTTTCAATAGAGAACAAATTTTACAATCTTCTGAAAAAAAACATCCTATTCCCGCTTTTGTCATTGAAATTATTTCTGAAAACGATAACGTAAATTACACTGAAAATAAAGTTTTGGAATACCAACACGCAGGCATACAAGTGATTTGGCATATTTATCCTGAACTCAAACTTGTCATTGTCATTCGGGGCAAAGAAGCTCGTTATTATGAAGGAGAAGAAATTTTTGATGCCTCGCCTGTAGTACCTGATTTTCAAATAAGTGTTGCAGAATTGTTTGCCCAATAAACTATGAGTAATATTGCCATTATTACAGCTCGTGGCGGCAGCAAACGCATACCTCGTAAAAATATCAAAGATTTTCTTGGCAAACCTATTATAGCGTATTCTATTGAAGCAAGTTTGCAGAGTGGTATTTTTCAGGAAGTAATGGTTTCTACTGATGATGCTGAAATTGCTGAAGTAGCTCAAAAATATGGGGCAAAAGTTCCTTTTTTGCGTTCTGCCAAAAATTCTGATGATTTTGCTACCACTGCCGATGTGCTAACAGAAGTTTTGGAAAATTATGCCCAATTAGGTCAAAATTTTCAATATGCGTGCTGTTTGTATCCTACTGCACCTTTTGTGAATGCAGAAAAATTAAAAAAAGCGTTTGATTTGCTTTTAGAAACGGGAGCTGATAGCATTGTACCTGTGGCGGCATTTAGTTATCCTATTTGGCGAAGCCTAAAAATTGAAAATGGCAAATTGCAAATGAATTTTCCTGAAAATCTGAACAAGCGTTCCCAAGATTTGCCCCCTGCTTATCACGATGTAGGGCAGTTTTATTTTTTTCACGTAGCAAAGTTTTTATCTACCAAAAGACTATTTTCAGATTTTTCTGTACCTTTGCATATTTCCGAATTAGAAATGCAAGACATCGACAACGAAACTGATTGGAAACTGGCAGAATTGAAATATAACTTAACAACATCTTTTTATGAATAATGATAATTTCAAAGAAAATGATATTCGCCCCAAAAATCTGATGGGAAAACAAGCCACAGCGGCTACCATAGACATAGGAAGGCTACTAATAAAAGCAAATGAATTTGTAGAAGTGAGTTGCCCTGCCTGTGAAAGTACAGATTATCAAAAAAAATATAGCAAATACAGCCTTAACTTTGTAGAATGTAAAAAATGCAAAACGATTTTTACTAATCCTCGCCCAACAGAAGAAGTGCTTTCTTATTTCTACAAAGATTCTGTCAATTATGCTTACTGGAACGAACATATATTTCCTGCATCAGAAGAAGTAAGAAGAAAAAAAATATTTGTACCAAGAGTTGATAAGACATTGATGTTTTGTCAGAAATATAATGTAAAAACGAATAGTTTATTGGAAGTAGGCGCTGGCTTCGGTACCTATTGTTTGGAAGCACAAAGCAGAAATATTTTTAAGCGAATTGTAGCCGTAGAACCTACCCCTAATTTAGCTAAAACCTGTAGAAACAGAGGTTTGGATGTTATAGAGGATATGATAGAGAATATTCATTTTTCTGAAGAAGAGAAATTTGATGTGGTAGTGAATTTTGAAGTAATTGAACATTTGTTTTCTCCAAAAAATTTTATTAAAAATTGTGGAAGACTGCTCAAAAAAGGAGGACTTTTTATTGTTACTTGTCCCAATGGTCAAGGGTTTGATTTTATGGTTTTAGGTGAAAAGTGTAATAGTCTTGACCACGAACACCTCAATTATTTTAACCCGCAATCTCTAAGTCTGCTTTTAGAAAACTGTAGCTTTGAAGTTTTAGAAAGTTTAACACCCGGCAAGTTAGACGCCGATTTAGTGAGAAATAAAGTTTTAGAAGGCGAGTTTGATGTAAGTCAAAATCCCTTTCTAAAAAAGGTTCTAATAGACGAATGGGAAAGTCTTGGCGATAAATTTCAAGAGTTTTTAGCCGATAACAACTTGTCTTCTAATATGTGGATTGTCGCAAGAAAAATATGAAATACTGCAAAAAATGCCTTCAAACCTATAAAAGACCAAATACCAAATTTGATGAGTTTGGTATTTGTCCTGCTTGTAATTACTTTGAAACGCTCAAAGAAGTAGATTGGGAAGAACGCAAAACTGAACTCCAAGAAGTTGTAGCATTTGGTAAGCAAAATAACCATTCAGGATACGATTGCATTATTGGGGTAAGTGGTGGTAAAGATAGTACGAGACAGGCTTTATATGTTCGGAATGTTCTGAAAATGAAACCGCTCTTGGTCTGTCTTGCCTACCCACCCGAACAAATTACGCAAAGAGGAGCAGATAATATTTCCAATCTCATTAGTTTAGGTTTTGACTGCATTACGATTGACCCCGCACCTGTGATTTGGAAAAAATTACTCAAAAAAGGCTTTCAAATGTTTGGTAATTGGGCAAAATCTGCTGAATTGGCTTTGTTTAGTAGTGTTCCCAGATTAGCTATCGCTTACCAAATCCCTCTTATTTGGTGGGGTGAAAATCCCGCTTTACAACTGGGTGATATGGGAGCATTAGGCAAAACAGGAGGTGACGGTAATAACTTAAAGCATTTGAACACATTGGCAGGTGGAGATATTACTTGGCTTTTGAGCGAGGAGATTAAAAGAAATCAAATCTTGCAATACATTTACCCAAGCGACGCGGAAATGCAAAGAGCAAACTTACGAATAGTTTATTTAGGATATTATTGGAAAGACTGGTCTTTGATAAATAATGCAAATTATTCATCTTTGAGAGGATTGGACGTAAGAACCGATAAACCGTGGGAAATAGGAGAACCCTATGGAGTTACTGCCCTTGATGACAACTATGTAGCATTTAATCAAATGATAAAATATCTTAAATATGGCTTTGGCAGAACTACCGACTATATGAATGAAGAAATACGCATCGGTAGAATAACACGTGAAGAATCTATCAAAATCACAGAAAAATTTGATGGTACTTGTGATGATAAATTTATAGAAATGTTTTGCAACCATATTGAAATTAGTAAGCAAGAATTTTGGGAAATCATAGATAAATTTGTCAATAAAGATTTATTTGAAAAAAATGCAGAAGGAAAATGGGTAAGAAAATTTAAAGTTGGAGAGGATTATGAAATATAAACATACGCAAATTGCTATCATAGATTACGACTTGGGCAATACTTACTCTGTTCTAAATGCGATTGAATTTTTAGGCTACAAAGTATTGGTAACCTCCGACTACGAAAAGCTCAAAAAAGCCGATGCCATTATATTACCCGGCGTGGGGGCTTTTGAAGCCGCTATCAAATCTATTATTCGTAAAGGTTTAGATAAAATACTTGCCGAATTAGTCTTGCAAGAACAAAAACCTCTTTTAGGAATTTGCTTGGGTATGCAATTATTAGCCAACTCTTCCGAAGAAAACGGCTTTCATCAAGGATTGGGATTTATTGAAGGATCTGTGAAAAAAATCATTCCTATAAGTGATGCTACCGTGCCTCACGTAGGATGGAACGACCTGAATATGGTTCAAGATAGCAAAATTTACTCAAAACTCAAAGATAGCAAAAACTTCTATTTTGACCACAGCTACTATTTTGAATGTGAGAGCAAATATGTTTCTGCTACTTGTAGTTATGGCGGTTTATCATTGGCTGCCTCTGTACAAAAGAATAACATTTTTGGTGTGCAATTCCACCCTGAAAAGAGTCAAAATAATGGATTACGCTTGTTTAGAGCCTTTATAGAAAATTCATAGAAAATGCTAAAAAGACGAATTATAGCGGTACTTACCGTAAAAGATGATATTGTAGTGCAAAGCATAGGCTTTCAGAAGTACTTGCCTATTGGCAAACCTGAAATAGCCGTTGAGTTTCTCAATAAATGGGGCATAGATGAGATTGCTTACAACGATATATCGGCTACTGCAAAAGGGAAAAAACCTAACTTTGAACTCATCAAAAAAGTTGCAAAAAAATGTTTTGTGCCTTTGGCTGTTGGCGGAGGTATTAGCTCTTTGGATGACGTAAGAAAACTAACACAATCGGGTGCAGATAAAGTCATTGTCAATAATTTGCTTTTACAAAATCCTAGTGCAGTAAAAAGTATCGCTGAAAACTTTGGTAATCAATGTCTTGTTGCCTCTTTGGATATAAAAAAAGATGTGGATACTTATAAGCCTTATCACTACCTAACGCAGAAATATTTGCCATATACTTTGCAAGAATGGATAAGCCAAATAGAAACCTTAGGAGCAGGCGAGTTGCTTATCAATAGTGTTGATAGAGACGGCTCTTATCAAGGATTTGATATAGAAGCCCTCAAAGTTATACAAAACTTTACCTCTATTCCAATTATTGCTTTGGGAGGAGCAAAAAATGCTCATAGTTTTATAGAGCTATTCAAACAAACCCAAGTAGATGCAGGAGCGGCAGGTAATTTTTTTCATTTTACCGAGCATAGCGTAAATATTTGCAAAGCACAAATCAATCGAGTTCAGGCTTGGGTTCGGTTGGAAACTAATGCCAACTATCAAGATAATCCTATTGATGCCGAAGGAAGACTTTTGAAAAAAGAAGACGATATTTTAGAACATTTGCTTTTTGTAAAAATAGAAAAAGAAATTATTTGATGAAAATAAAAGTTTGCAGTCGTTGTCTTTATCACGAAAAGCACCCTTTATATCTTACTTTTGATAAAGAAGGAGTATGCAGTGGCTGTCGTGTTCACGAAGAAAAAGATATTTTAGATTGGCAAGAGCGTGCCGAAAAATTGAGGAGTATTCTTGAAAACTATCGCAACCAATCGGGCAATAATTATGACTGCATTATTCCTGTAAGTGGTGCAAGAGATAGTTATTTTATTGTGCATACCATCAAAAATGTATTTGGTATGAACCCGCTGCTGGTTACCTACAATAAACAATACAATACCGATGTAGGGGTGCGCAACCTTGCTAATCTTCGTATTCAGTTTGATTGCGACATAATGACCCTTTCTGTAAGTCCTGAAACTTTGAAAAAAATCACAAGAGCCACTTTCAGACGTTTGGGGAGCATCTATTGGCATTGCTTGGCAGGACAAACAGTCTTTCCTGTACAAATTGCCGTAAAATTCAAAATTCCTTTGATTGTTTGGGGGGCTCATCAAGGTATTGACCAAGTGGGTATGTTCTCGCATCTTGATGAAGTGGAAATGACCAGAAAATACAGAAAAGAACACGACCTAATGGGGCTTGAAGCAGAGGATTTGATTGATGATTTTGATGAAATTACTGAAGAAGACATCAAACCATTTATATACCCCGACGACAAAGAATTGGAGCAAGTAGGCGTAAGAGGAATTTATCTAAACAACTACATTCGTTGGGACACCAAAGCCCAGCACGAAAAAATGATTGAACTATACGACTACGAAACACACAAACAAACCCGCACTTTTGATACCTACAACGATGTAGATTGTTGGAACTATTCTGATGTTCACGATTTTATTAAATTCGTAAAGCACGGCTATGGTAAAGTAACCGACCACGCTTGCCGAGAAATTAGACTTCGCAGAATGACAAGAGAAGAAGGTTTAGCCTTAGTAGAACAATATCAATACAAAGAGCCTGAAAATTTGGAACTTTTTTTGAATTGGTTAGGCATTACGAAAAATAGTTTTTATTATATTCTAAACCAGCACCGCAATCCTATTTTTTGGGAAAGAGATGAAAATTGGCAATGGCGTTTCAAAAAAGAGGTTTTTGAACAACCTACTCCCGAATACATTGAAAATGCCAGATTAGAATTAAAAGAAAAAAATACTAACTTTGTACTTACAAGAGAGAAACACAGCTCAGATCACAAAAATAAATATATCATTATCGGTAAAGGGAAATAATTTATGCACACAAAACAAATTGATTTCTGGAAAGGAAACTTCGGTAAGGAATACACTGATAGAAGTGTCTATCACTCTATTGAAGAGTGGGACAGGGGGTATGTAGAATGGTATGGTATAGCTAAAACAGTCTTAAACGAAGATTTTTTAGGCTTTTTAGACAAAGAAAATGCTAAAATTTTAGAAGTTGGTTGCAACTTAGGTTATCAGTTGCAAGGTTTACAAGCCATTGGTTTCAAAAAATTATATGGCATAGAACTGCAAGAATATGCAGCCGAAAAAGCACGTAAAATTCAACAGAATATCAATATTATTCAAGGTTCAGGTTTTGATATTCCCTTCAAAGACGCTTATTTTGATGTAACTTTCACAAATGGCGTGC
Source organism: Candidatus Thermochlorobacteriaceae bacterium (assembly GCA_029263855.1). GTDB lineage: Bacteria > Bacteroidota > Chlorobiia > Chlorobiales > Thermochlorobacteraceae > JANWWM01. The sequence goes on from JAJUFC010000007.1 coordinate 165,322, forward strand.
TTATACATATCGCCCCTGAAAACTTGTTAGCCTTTACAAGTGAAGTAGTGCGTTGTTCAAAAAAATATATTTGGGGGCTTGAATACTACAACGAAACACTCAAAGAAGTAAATTATAGAGGTAATGAAGGCTACCTTTGGAAAATGGACTACGCTCAATTTTACTTAGATAATTTTTCCAATTTAAGATTAGTAAAAAAAGAACTTTTACCTATCAAAGTTCAGCAAGAGCAAGGAAATGTAGATTGTATGTTTTTGTTAGAGAAAGCATAAAAAATGTCAAACATAGTTTTAAGAGTAGAAAATCTTTGGAAGCAATATCGTTTGGGCGTAGTAAGTTGGGTTTCTTTTGGAGAAATTTCATGAATGGCGCTGAATATATCTTTTTGACAGAAAGCATAATTAGCAATAAAGAATTTGATGTTTTTACATTTGAGATATTTTGAGAACTAACGAAATGCTGTTTGGCGTGGCAGAGTCCGCAATAAGAAATGGAAGCATTATTTCAATCGAAGACGCAAATGAAAATAGAATAATTACAGGTTCATTGAATCGTATAAGCGCGTAATGCTAATATCATTACATAAAAAAAATTTACTTGCTTACTGAACAATGAAAAAAAGAATTGTAGTCGTTCAAGGGACATTACAGATGCTTGTAGCTGTGTCAGCCCTTAATTTTATAAAGGATAGAGAAAGTGGTTCGTCGGAAGATTATTTGCTGGTTGGCTCGTTGTACTCAAATGATGAAATGTTTGCAAATGCAGTTCTCGACTCTGGAAAAATTTGGAATTGGAAGAAAGTATTACGCCTACCTGTTGAGTTGGAAAAAAAATGGGAAGTTGCAAAACCTCATGAAAAGAGCGAAATTCTAAATACAGTTAGACATTTACTGGAAGTTGATAATGTAGATGAATGCATTTGCAGTCGAACGACTCAGCCTGCTAATGAAATTGGCACATGTTTAAACGATAACTTGAAAGTATCCATATATGGAGATGGGTTAGGCGGTGTAGATGGATGGTTTTATAATTGCAAGCATTGTAAGAAACCAGATATCTCTTATTTGTTATTACCTCATGAAGAACATTTTGGGATTCTAAAAAAATTGCCTTATTATGTGATACCCAAAGACTACTTTGTCAAGGCAATTGACCAGTATATTAAGATGTCTGATTTCTTTAAATTTTGCTACGATTTCATCAGTCAAAATCATATTCAACTTATGGCAAAAAACTCTATGCTGTTCTTAAGTACATGGAGCATCATAACGCCATCGCTTGAATATTATTTATCTATGCACTACGAATCTCTGAAGCCTTTTTTAGATAGTCATAAAACAATCTTTATTAAAAGCCATATTAGAGAAGATAGGCAGATTCACGAAGCTTTGTTAAAGAAACTCGAATCGCACTCAATTTCTGTTTTTGACCTGTGTAGCATTCCATACCTGCAGTATATTCCCGTAGAAGTTATCTTAAAAGTATTGTCGTTTGAGAAAGTCTTCACGTTTCTTTCTTCTTCCTGTATTTCATTAAATTGGCTTTATGGTACAAATGTCATTTTAGGCAAAAGAGATAACATACAACCTTTTCTAAACGATTACTTCAAAAAGGAACCCGACCCTATTCATATTTTTTCATCTATCTTAAAAAAATTACCTACTTGGGATAACAAAACGCCCTTATACACCTATCCTCTCTCACAGTTTTTGAGAAAGAAAATAATTGAAAAGTTAAATTACTATTACTTTCTCGTAAAGAAGAATATCAAATTGATCGCAAAGAAACTACATCTCAATAATATTAATAGAGTATTTTTTCAAGTTCCAAAATAGTTAGATTTATGTCATACACGCATCTTGAAGAAGTTCACAATACTCGTTCAGCCGAAATAGTTTTGCCAATTTTGTTCGAACACATCAAACCCAAATCCGTATTAGATGTTGGTTGCGGACTTGGAACATGGCTGAAAGTATGCAGAGATTTAGGCGTAGAAGAAATTTTAGGCATTGACGGAGAGTATGTTGAGATGACCAAAGTGGTTATACCTCGTGATTTCTTTTTACATCATGACCTAAGAAATCTTTCAAAACTGAATTTTCAGCGAAAATTTGACCTAGCAATATGCCTTGAAGTTGCAGAGCATCTTCCCAAAGACTGTGCAGACAGTTTAGTTTCTTTCCTTAGCTCAACTTCGGATATGATTCTCTTTTCTGCGGCTATACCTCATCAAGGAGGACAAGGTCATATAAATGAACAACCTCTTTCATATTGGTTAGAAAAGTTTGAACGGCAAGGATTTAAGCCCTTTGATTTCATTAGACCTATGATTTGGAACAATAAGAATGTAGATTGGTGGTATAAACAAAACATCATTATGCTTTCCAAAAAAGATAATCCCTTTGCTAACATGAATGTATCTTTTTATTGTCATACACTTGTTCATCCTGATTTATACATGGGAAAAATATCTATACTTAGCAACTTAATTGACAGATTAGGTCTAAAGAGAAGCAACATGGATTCGGAATCATATATTTGGCCAAGTGGATTCATTCAAAAGGTTAATTTTGTTTTGAGGCTCTTTCTAAAACAACTCAATAAGGCTATCTAATTAAAATGGATGTTTCCATCATTACCTGCACTTATAACCCGAATCCAAAAATTTTTGAGCGGGTTCTAAGGTCCGTAGAGAGTCAAGATTTTGGAGACCTGAAGGTAGAGTATGTGATTGTGGATAACAACAGCCATCCACCTGTTGCGGAAATGCCGATTGTTCAGTCGTTCCTCGCTCGCAATTCTTGGGTGCGCGTCATTGTTGAAAAAGAGCAAGGACTAACTGCAGCACGGATTGCAGGTACAAAAGCAACAACAGGCGATATTCTGATTTTTGTTGATGATGATAATGAATTAGATTCGCAGTATGTTAAAAATTCAATAAAATTATTTGAAGCATATCCGTTTGTGGCTGTGTGGGGTGCAGGTCATATATCTGTTGAATTTCCCGAGTCTGCGCCTTCATGGATAGAAAAGGAAATGAAACCTTTTTACTTAGAGAGAAAACGAAAACGCACAGAATATGCCACTATTGTTGAGATGTATTGTCCTGCTTACCCAATCGGTGGCGGAATGGCGGTGAAGCGCGAAATTATGAATACATACTCAATTCTGGTAAAAAGTCATAATTTCAAAACCACAGATAGGAAAGCGGGCAGTGGTGCTTCTTGGGGCGACACACAAATTAACTGGCTATCTATCAAGAATGGGTATGCAGTAGGCGTTTCGCCAGATTTGAAATTTCAGCACTTGATTTCAAAAAAGCGTGCTTCACTTGAATATATTTTGAGATTATACTATGATGGGCTAGCATCAGGATTAACGGCTTTCTATGAAGTTTTTCCCGAAGAGTTGAACAATAATGATTTAAAGAATCAATCAATACGAGTGCTCCATTTTAGTTTTTTCAATAATTTATTTTCGTATTTTTTGCGTTTAAAGTTTCGCCATGCCAAAATGTACATTGCGGATCATTTTGGAAATGTAGAATCACATTACAGAGCTTTTAATCTACCAAAGTCGTTTTCTTATAAGTTTATTTCATCTTTCTTTTTGAGTTTTGTGAAATGACAGCACTATCAGAGAAACATATATCCGTCATAGTTCAAGGACCGATTCACCATCAAGAGAGCCTGACCAAGCGTGTCTTGGAGAGCGTGCGCACACACTTGCCCAACGCTGAACTCATTCTCTCGACTTGGAAAGGTAGCGAGGTTTCAGGATTAGACTGCGATGTTTTGCTTCTCAACGACGACCCGGGCGCAATTAACAGCAATAACAATATCAACCGTAATGTCAACCGTCAAATCGTCTCTACGCGAAACGGATTGGAAAAAGCCATGCGACGCTATACGATGAAATTGCGCACCGATACTCTGCTCACAGGCACAGACTTTTTGGAAGTCTTTGATCGCGACCCAGAACGCCGAGACGACTTCAAGGTCTTTCAGCATAAAGTTGTCATTCCGACGCTTTACACAAGAAATCCACTGTATCTTAATATCCACACAGGCACGTCTCATTTTTTTCATCCGAGCGATATTTTTCAGTTCGGCTTAGCTTCAGACCTGTTTCTGCTATGGGATATTCCACTTGCTACGCATAACACCGTATCTAAGATGGTTCCAGAGCAGTATATTTGGACTGCTTGCTTGAAGAAATTTATAAAGGATATTGACTACTTCGGGTTGCACTTGTTTGAGAGTTTAAAAGTCTGTCAAATTACGCTTGCCAATAATTTTGTTGTGGAAACGCCTACAAATCTAGGCATCAAGTATCCACAACGTTTGCTCGGTAATGCCGTTTATACCTGTTATACTTATAATCAAGTGAGAGACCTTTATTTACGATATGTTGTTCATACTTCCAAAACTTTGCCATTTTCTCATTCGGCTATTTTGCTTTTATACTCACCTTTTATTTTGTTATCAGGTTTAGATTTAAATTTCGGAATTCGGACTTTTATTCAGAAAAATGTAATATTTAAACTCAACACCATTACAAGGTCGGAATGAACATTTTAAGCCATCGCGGATACTGGAAATCGTCGGAAGAAAAAAATACGGAAGTTGCGTTTCGCCGCTCTTTTCAATTGGGTTTTGGAACGGAGACAGATTTTAGAGATTTCAACGGTCAGTTAGTGATTTCCCACGATGTTGCAACAGATAGCGCAATAACTGCATCGCATTTTTTTGAGATTTATAATCAATATGAATCGAATTTGCCCCTTGCGATTAACATTAAGTCTGATGGCTTGCAAGGGTTACTTCGCGTTGAATTAGAGAAATATAACATCACGAATTATTTTCTTTTTGATATGTCTGTTCCTGATGGATTGGTTTACTTGCGTCAAGGCGGATTTCAAATTTTCACGCGACAGAGCGAATATGAAAAGATTCCATCTTTTTATGAAGAAGCGCAAGGCGTGTGGATGGATATGTTTTTAAGCGATTGGATAGAAGAGCGAGATATTGTAGCGCATCTTGAGCGAGGGAAAAAAGTTTGCATTGTTTCGCCTGAACTACACAAGCGCGAACATCTTGGCTTTTGGGAAAGGCTTAAAAAAATGTCGCTTTTAGAAGATGAAAGCTTAATGCTCTGCACGGATTTTCCTGAAAACGCAAAACTTTTTTTCTATGGCTGAAATTAAAGCGATTATCTTTGACATGGATGGCGTCTTGATTGACGCAAAAGACTGGCACTATGAAGCCCTTAACAAAGCCCTTGCGCTTTTCGGCTTTGGCATTAGCCGTTACGACCATTTAGTAACCTACGACGGATTGCCAACCAAGAAAAAATTAGAAATGCTCACGATGGAGCGCGGTTTGCCGAAAGGGTTGCACGATTTTATCAACGACTTGAAACAGATTTACACGATAGAAATGATTTTTCAGAAATGCAAGCCTGTATTTTATCACGAATATGCGCTATCTCATCTGAAAGCCGAAGGCTATAAATTAGCCGTCGCCTCTAATTCTATTCGGCAGACCGTTGAACTTATGATGGAAAAAAGCAACCTTGCCAAATACTTAGACTTGATGCTGAGCAATCAAGACGTAAGCAAACCAAAACCAGACCCCGAAATATACAACGCGGCGATAAATCGCCTTCAACTAAACCCTGAGGAATGTTTGATCGTAGAGGACAATCAAAATGGAATCAAAGCGGCTAAGGCATCAGGCGCGAATGTGATGATCGTTAATTCGGTTGAAGAAGTGAACCTCGAGAATATCAAAATGAACATTAAAAAGTTTGAAGGAGCGTTAGCGTAATGCCGATTAAAGTTTTAGTCCCGATGGCTGGCAATGACGAAGCGTTTCGTCAAAAAGGATATGCTTACAGCAAAAACCTAATTGAGCTTCACGGAAAGCCACTCATTCAACATGTGTTTGACAATCTTTCTCGCATTCCAAATGCTGACTTTATTTTCGTGATTCGCAAAGAAGAAGAAAGCAAATATCACTTGCGAAACGTTCTAAAACTTCTCTCCCCTTCTTGCCAAGTAATCATTTCAGAAGGAATGACTTCGGGAGCCGCCTGCACTTCTCTTTTGGCGATAGAGCATATCAATGACGATTTGCCCCTCTTTATCGCAAACGCAGATCAACTTATTGAAATCGATCTTTCTCAGGTGATTCAATGGTTTCAAAATCAAGGTCTCGATGCTGGAACGATTATTTTTGACTCGGTTCATCCGAGATGGTCATATGTTCGTCTTGATGAAAATGGTTATGTCATAGAAGCGGCTGAAAAGCGACCGATTAGTCGCTACGCAACCGCAGGCGTTTATTACTTCAAACATGGAAAGAACTTTGTTTGCGCTGCTATGGAAATGATAAAGAAAGATGCGCATATAAACGGACAGTTTTATGTATGCCCAACTTTTAACGAACTGATATTAAAACAAGCCAAAATCGGAACATATAAAATTTCTCGCGACTCTTACTTTTCTATTGCTACGCCAGAAGGCGTTCAAGTTTACGAGGATTATCTTAAAGTTAAAGACTCTGTCAGATGAAAGTTGGCATCGTCGATACAGAGGACATCAGCATCGTCATTCAAGGTCTCACAGTCAAGAATGCTGACTACTTCTCTTATGGTTGGACGAATGAATGCGTCAGAAGACTGAGAAAAATTTTTCCTGACGCGGAAACTCTTTCTACTTGGAAAGGCGCAAAAATTAATGGATTGGAAGCAGACCTCGTTGCGCTTAACGACGGACTGCGCTCCTGAAAGCATACGATTAACTAAACTCCTGCTTGCCAATAATTTAGCGCTGTTAGATTTTAATATAATGAACATTGAGCATTGAAGTTTATTGGCAATAAGGAGGCAGGAGACTTGAATCATATGATGCTATACGATGTGATAAATCTTGCGCTTTGCCTTTGTTATTCATCTTTTAAGAATGCTTTAAAATCTGTCTTGCAGACGAATGATTAATTGCCGAGACATAAGCATTGTTGTAACAGGCAAATTAGTTCTCAACGATTCCGACAAGGGATTCAGCACTAACGCTGTGCTCAAAAGCATCAAAGAAACGATGCCAGAAGCAACAGTTATTCTTTCAACTTGGAAAGGCGAACCCACGGAAGGTCTTGCGTTTGACTGTTTGATTTTGAACGATGATCCAGGTCCTTTGCCAAACAAAGGGCAAAATGACACTCACAATCGTCAAATTGTGACGTCTCGTTCAGGAATTGCCGCTTGCAATACGACATACTGCGTTAGAATGAGAACAGATACTAAATTAGCAAAGCCTCTTTTTTTGAACTACTTTGAAAATTCCCAAAATTTTTTTCTCGGAAAATACAAGCTTTTTAGAAAACGCATCGTTACTTGCTCTTATTTTTCGCGCAATCCGCGCACGTCAGGGATGCTATTTCACCCAAGCGATCTGTTTCATTTTGGTTTGACAGAAGATTTATTTAACTTATGGAACGCTGATTTGCTTTTTCACGATCAAACAGATTACCTTGATAATTCATTGCTTGCGCCTGAACAGTATCTTTGGAAAAACTTTATTTATCGAAAAACAGGAATAAGCTTTCATCCATTCAATTTTACTATTGAAAATATCATTCATTCAGAACTTTACTTTGTCAACAACTTCATTCCGCTTTCCCCGAAAGACATTGGAATTTATCTTCCTAATCGTTTTCTTATGGCAGATGCGAAATTAAATTACTCATTTGACGATTGGAAGCATCTATATAAAAATTATTCAAGCAGTCTTTCGTTTTTTAGAATCCTTGAACTTTCGTTAAACGCTGGAATATTTAAGCGGACGAGAATGTATTTTGGAAACCTTAAACGTAACATATTCAAATGAATGTGCACAAACTTGATCAAATGTTCAAAGGTTGGTTTGTCGGGAATTTTGAGCCTAGCATCATAAAAACCAACGACGTTGAAGTCGCCGTGAAGAAATATAAAGCGGGTGATTATGAGCATGCCCATTATCATAAAGTCGCCACTGAAATTACGGTCATTGTCAGCGGAGAAGTTGAAATG
>JAJUFC010000012.1 GCA_029263855.1 Candidatus Thermochlorobacteriaceae bacterium
GATTAACCAAACGGGTCTCACGGGCTTTACCTACGCGCTCACGCTTGACCTCTCTACGCTGGCAGGCGTTCAGAACTTCAGCAACCTGAAAGTCTTGAAGCGCGACAACAGCGCGTCGGCTTGGGTTAATGTAGAAACGCTTCCTGGCGTTACAATCACGCGCAACGCGCCATTTATCACGGTGGCAGGATTGACTTCGTTCAGCGATTTCACCATTGCCTCCGACAACAGCAATCAACTGCCCGTTGAACTCGTGGCATTCACGGGACGCAAGACCAGTGAAGGCGTTGAACTCGCATGGCGCACCGCTTCCGAACTCAACAACGCGGGCTTTGAAGTGGAACGCAAATCGCAAGGTGCAGAGTGGAATACGCTCGGCTTTGTGCGCGGCAACGGCACAACGACCGAAGCGCAATCGTATTCGTTCTTGGATAGAACTGCGTCAGGCAAGGTGCAATACCGCTTGAAGCAGATTGACTTTGACGGTCAGTTTGAATACAGCGCTGTGATTGAAGTCGACGCGGGCTTGCCGAAGGTGTTTGCGTTGGAGCAGAACTATCCCAATCCGTTCAACCCAACGACCGTTATCAGTTACCAACTGCCTGTGGCGAGCAATGTATCGCTCAAACTCTACGATGTGCTTGGAAAAGAAGTGATGACGCTGGTGAATGGACGGCAAGAAGCGGGTCAATACAATGCGACGCTGAACGCGAGCGGTTTGGCGAGCGGCATCTACTTCTATCGCTTGCAAGCAAGCGCGACGAATGGAGCGTCGGGTTCAAACTTTGTGCAGACGAAGAAGATGATGCTGGTCAAATAGTTGAAAGTGGAGAGTGAAAAGTTAAGAGTGATGGCGGATTCAACTTTCAACTCTTAATTCTTAACTCTCAACTATCGGATTTTTTTCTCGCTGGCTACTGTTCTTTGTTTTCTCTTAGGTGGAGCGTCCTTGCTGGAAACGGCGGGACGCTTTTTTATTTGTAGTTTCCAACACGCAAGTTTACAGCGATGAAAACGATTTACCTTTTAGAGTCGAGCATTCAGCACGGAGCATTTCAGATGCGATTAGACCAATGGCTCGCCGAATCACTCGAGCGGATTGGCGTGCCATCGGATTCCATCGTCTTGCGGCTCTATCAATGGTCGCCGCCTGCAATTTCTATTGGCTATCATCAACGCGAATCGGAATTTGATTTGGAGCGATTGAACGCCGACGGCATCGACCTGTGCCGACGCGCAACGGGCGGCAGAGCCGTCTTTCACATTGAAGACCTCACTTATAGCGTCGTGATGAAGGCGACGAAAACCAACGCGGAGCATTACGCCGACATTCACCAAGCCTTGCGCCTTGCGCTAAAACGACTTGGCGCGCAAACGGAATTTCAAAAACGGCAAGCCGATTTTCGCGCGCGCTACGAAAAGCCTGAAAGCCTCTCGTGCTTTACCGCGTCGGCGCGTTATGAATTGGAAGCCAACGGAAAGAAAATCGTTGGCTCGGCGCAACGCCGATTCGCGACGACGCTCCTGCAACACGGCTCGCTGATGCTCTCGCCGAAACACAAAACGCTTCCGCGCTACCTTCTCCTCGATGAACGCGCCAAGCGTCAAATGGAAATTGACCTCGATGAAAAAACGACCTCGCTCGCCGAAACGCTCGGAGCCGTTCCAACCTACGACGACTTGAAGCGCGCCATCATCTTCGGCTTTGAAACCATCTTCGACGCGCGAACCGAATCGCTCGACCTTTCAACCCTGCCTTTCGCCGATGCGCTCACTGCTCATTCATAATGCGGTCATTTTCGGCAAGCCAAATCGTTCCGCGCTTCTTTGCGAGAACGGCGCGATTGCGTCTTTTCTCAATGAACGCGAGGCAGAAAAAATAGATTGCGAACGCCGCTTAAATGCAAAAGGCAATTTGCTCTTGCCGTCCTTTTTTGATTCGCACATTCATTTATCCGAACACGGCTTGCGGCTCAATCGCTTGAACCTCAACGGCAAAACGCTCGATGAAGCGCTCGCGCTCATTCGCGAGAAAGCGAAGCAAACGCCAAAAGGCGAATGGATTATGGGCGGCGGTTGGCACAAGACTTACTTCGGCGATTTTCCAACAAGAAAACTTTTGGACGAGATTACGACCGAGCATTTCATCGCGCTTTCAAGCCAAGATTTTCACGCGACGTGGGCGAATGCGCCCGCAATAAACCTGCTGAACGCGGACGATTTCTCGAACGAAGAACTGCCGAAAGATTCCGACGGAAAACCGACGGGCATTGCGCTCGAACGCGCCGCGCTCAAACTCGTTTCCTTAGCGAATCTATCGACGGCGGAACTGTCGGCGGCGATTCGCGTCGCGCAAATGAAACTCATCGAGTTCGGAATTACCGACGTGTTCAGCGTTGAAAAAGCCGACGCGCTTGCCGCGTATTCGGCGCTTGGCGAGGAACTCAAACTCCGCGTTCATCTTGCGATTTACCTTGAATCGCTCTCCGACGCGAAATCCTTTCTCAAAAGCAATCGCATTGCCAATGTCTCGCTCAATGCGGTCAAGCTTTTCATTGATGGCTCGCTGGGCGCGGAAACTTGCGCATTGCTCGAACCCTTTGAAAATACAAGCAACTTCGGCATCAGCCTTTACGCCGACGCTGACCTTGCGCGACTTTTCAAAATGATTGAGCGCGAAGGATTGAACATCGCCGTTCACGCGATTGGCGACCGTGCCGTCCGACGCGCCCTCGATGCGTTTGAGAAAATCGGCGCAAATCCGCAGTCGCGATTCCGTCATCGCATTGAGCATGCGCAGATGATTGATGATAACGACCTGAATCGCTTCGCCAAACTTGGCATCGTTGCCTCAATGCAGCCGATTCACATTCGCGAAGATATTGCCACAGCGCGTCGATTGCTCGGCAAGCGTCAAGGCAAGTTGTATCGTTTTAAGTCGTTGCTTGAATCAGGAGCGACGGTCGTGTTTGGAAGCGATGCGCCGATTGAAACGCCGAACGTGTTTGAAGGGCTGTATTATGCGGTTGAGCGACGCGACAAAGACGGGCAAATTTGGAACGCCGATGAGCGACTGTCGTTTGAAGAAGCGTTGCGCGCGTATTCTGAAACGCCGAATTTGCTTGTCAATCAAGGCAATCGCGGACGATTGGAAGTAGGCAATGACGCAAGCCTCGTCATCGTGCCGAGAGAGTTGGCGAGCGATTTGACGCAAGGAAAGCCGCCGCAGTCTGCAATGGCGACCATTTCATCGGGAGAAATCCTGTTTGAAAGGTTGTGAAGAAAATTAGCGGACGAGAGAAAGTTCTTCGACGATGACGGTCGTTTCAAGCGTGTGTTCGGGCGTTCCCCAGTAGGAGCCAGTGACAGGCGCAGTGAGTTCGGGATAGGCTGATGCGCAAACGGCGATGTGTTTGTCGCCTGCCATCGCGCCGTAACTAGCGTCGAAGCCGCGCCAACCTGCATCAGGGAAATAGACTTCGAGCCAAGCATGAAGTTCGTGATTTTCTCCTAATACTTCGTCGTAATGATAGCCGCTGGTGAATCGCGCCGCTAAGCCAAACGCGCGGCAGAGTGCCATCTGAAGCACAGTGAAATCGCGGCATGAGCCTTGCTTATCGCGAAAGGTTTGAGATGGAGAGTGAGGCAAGCCACGAAGGCGCGGATACTTTTGGAACTCGCGATAAATGCGCAAGGTGAGCGTTTCAACGAAGGCGAGGGCATTGTAATTGACTTCGCGAGCGATGGCTCTGCCAAATTCCAATGTTGCTTCGTCCATTTCAATCGGCTCTAAACATGGGCGCATCGCGGGGAAGAGCAAATCCATGTAGGGCGCGTTGAGTTGCCACGATGAAAAAAATTGGCTTTCGCGTTGCGTGCTGACGGTCATTTCCGCGCGAATCGCAAGGCGGCGACTGCGCTCGCTGAACGAAGCGACGTGAATCGCGTTGCCGTGTTGAGAATCGGCGAAAAGCGAATCGGGGCTTGGGTCAATCGCGAGCGAAAACGAAATGAGTTCTTGATGCGAATCAATGCGGGGATAAAAGCGAAGGGTATGCGGCGCGAAGAGAACAGGTTCAGGATAATGATACTCGGTGCGGTGCGTAACGTGAAGAATCATTCAGCGGAATTAGTGAGCAAAAAAGTTTTCATAAACAAGGGTATCAATCTCATTGAGGCGATTTTGAATATCGTCTAACGATTCGTGCAAGCCTTTGGCGATGATGTCGTTAATATCGGTGTATTCCAATTCGGAGCGGAGTTGTCCAAGTTTTTTTTCTGCGCTGTTGCTGAACGTCGACAGCGGCGTGCCCGTGATGGCGTGAAGCGACGATTCCGCCTGCATAAGCGCGAAGCGAATCGAGCGAGGAAACGATTGATTGAAGATGAGAAACTGCGCGATGTCGGCGGGCGTGATTTTGCTGTATTGACGGCGATACATTTGATAAGCACTTGCCGATTTCAAAATCGAAGTCCACTGCATGAGGTCAATCGTCGAGCCGACGTCTTTCGTGTCGGGAAGCAAGATGAAATACTTGATATCGAGGAAGCGCGAGGTTTTATCGGCGCGTTCAATGAAGTGTCCAATCGTGCCGAAGTGCCAACTTTCGGTGCGTGAGATGGTCGTATCGACAATGCCGAGAAAGAGTTGGCAACTGCGTCGGACTTCGTTGAAAAAATTTGCCGCATTGAGCCGTTTCCACTCGTGCTGACTGACGGCTTCGAGAATGAAGTGATAGGTGCGGTTGATATGCTCCCACATTTCAATCGAGATGCTGTCGCGCACGGTGCGGGCGTTTTCGCGGGCTTGTTTCAAACAGTTAAGAATGGAATTTGGGTTTTCAGTATCGGCGACCATGAAATCAAGCACATTGCTTTTTGTCGCCTCGTGATAGCGTTGAGAAAAGGCGTGTTCATCGCCTGTCGTCAATACAAGTGGAAGCCATTGCTCGCTCAATCCCGGCGGCAAATCCAAAGAAATGTTCAAATTCACATTGATGAGGCGCGAGTAATTTTCCGCCCGTTCAATGTAGCGATTCATCCAATAAATTGAATTGGCAACGCGGCTAAGCATGTGTGTAAGTTGAAGTTGCGTGAAATTACGGAACGCAATTCTTTTGCGGAAGCATTATCTAATTGCCGTATTTGTTAATAACACTTAAACATCTGAACAGATGAAAGAACTCTTAACAGACGAACGCTTATCGCTTGTGCTCTTATGCTCGGCAGTGCTCATGTTTATTGCCGCCGCCACGTTGCTTTACCGTTTCAGCGATGGCTTTTCGGAATCGCTCTTGGAGACGGAGTCGGGGAAAATCGCACTTGCAGTGCTCTTTGCCGCCGTGATGCTGATTGTGGCGAACTTTGTCTATCAACTCGTCATCAAATTTGCGATTCCTTTTTCGCGTCCGATGCTGATTGGCTATGTGGCGTGCGAGGTGCTTTATTCAGGCTTTATGTTCGCCTTGAAAGTGTGAAAAATGTTTGGCTTTGAGATGATTGAGCAGACCTTTGGCGGCGGCTTCGCACAACTCAAGCACAAGTTCAAATGTTTCCGAACCTTTGTAATACGGGTCAGGCACTTCGCTGTATCCTGTTTCGGGTGCGAACTCCATGAACGATTTGAGTTTGCGCCACTGCGTTGTGCAAAGCGAAGCGACATCGGCGTAGTTGCTCTTATCCATCGTGATGATGTAGTCGTATTCGTCCAAGTCTTCGGTTTCGAGTCGCCTGCCGCGATGTGGGGTTAAGTCGTAGCCACGTTTTTCGGCATGGCGAATCGAGCGTCCATCTGCCATATCGCCGATGTGGTAGCCTGCTGTTCCTGCCGAATCAATCTCGAAGTAGTCGCTTAATCCTTCCTGTTCAACTAATTTGCGAAAAACGGCTTCGGCAGTGGGCGAGCGGCAAATGTTGCCGAGACAAACGAACAAAATTTTGACTTTTGGCAATGGTGAAGAAGTGTTTGACATAGCGTTAGAAAGTCAGTTAGGCAAGTAAAATCGGGTTGTCGCGTCCCAAGTCCTGAAAACCATCGTCGTCAGAAGGCGGTTGCGTATCGTTGTCTTTTGTGTCGTCGTCTTTAAGTTCAGAAGGGTTAATCGTCTCTAATTTTTTCTGAATCGTGGAAAGGCGTTCGTTGCACTCTTGCGCAAGCAGTTTGCCCTCCTCATAGAGTTTTATAGCGTCTTCCAAGCCGACGTCGCCAGAGTGAATCGTCGTCGCAATTTCTTCCAAACGAGCAATCAACGCTTCAAGGTTTTTTTCGGACTTCTTTTTTGCCACAACTTATTTCGGTTCGAATTGATGTAAATTTTGGAAAACAAAGATACAAAATGTCGCGCCCTTTGATTACAGAAAAAGATGTGCTTTTTGCCGTGCGAAGCGGAAAGCGAGAACTCTACACGCCTTCAGGCACACTCATTACGCCGTTAGCACGTGACACCGCTAAAACACACGGCTTGACCTTCGTTTCAACAAAAGAAGAATCGCCGTCACTCCCGCCAAATGAGATGCTCACGATTGCCATCGGAAGCGACCATAGCGGATTTCAGACGAAGGCAGAACTCAAAAAATTTTTGGCTGAAAAAAACTATCGATTGGTCGATGTTGGAACAGATTCAGAAACGAGTTGCGATTATCCCGACTTTGCCGTGAAAGTAGGCGAGGCGGTCAAGAGCGGACGCGCCACATTCGGCATCATGATTGACGGTGTCGGAACAGCCTCTGCCGTTGTGCTCAACAAAATTACGACGCTTCGAGCGGCATCGTGCTACAACGAATTTACAGCGAAAATTGCACGCGCACATGGCAATGCAAATGCGCTCGCGCTCGGCGCACGCAGTCTCGGCATTGAAACCATAAAATCTATTGTTCAAGTTTTTCTCACAACGCCGTTTGAAGGCGCGCGCCACGAAGCACGCCTTGAGAAAGTTCGCGCTATCGAACAACAGTATTCACTTCACCGCACATGACGCCCAAACTTTACGCCTCTCGCGGATTCACGATTGATGAACTCGTCAGAATTTACGCGCGCTATTGCGCCGATTTAGCCGACGACGAAGGCATTTGGATTGCGGGCTATGACGAATTTCTCTTCTACCGAAGCGACATTGAGGTGCGCAAAGACGAACTTAACGAAGCACAAAAACGAGAAGTGAACAAGTGGGATAAAGTCGTGCTCAAAAACGCCTACAAATACTTGGTTGAATATGAATTCGGCGACGGCTTGCTCGACGACGCTTATCGCAAAACGCGATACCCAACCTCGCATTGGTGGTGGTATGTGGATAGAATCAAAAATGGAACATTAGAACCGCCAAACCTCAACAGCATTTAATCATAACCATGTCCGTTATTTTAATTACAGGCGCGGGCAAAGGCATTGGTCGCGCGATTGCAGTAGAATTTGCCAAGCGCAAGCATGAAGACTTTTCGCCAAAACTCTTTCTCACGTCGCGCACGCTCTCCGATTTACTTGCGCTCAAAAAAGAATGTGAAGCCATGCGCATTGAAACCCACGTGCTCGAAGCCGAACTCTCCAAACTCGATGAAGTCAATCGCATTTATGAAAGTGCGTTGAACCGTTTCGGACGTGTCGATTGCCTCATCAACAATGCAGGCGTTGGACGATTCAAAAACATACTCGACCTCACCGAAGACGATTACGACTTCACCTTGAACACCAACTTGAAAGGCACATTTTTTCTCACGCAAAAAGTCTTTGCCGAAATGCAAGCGCGACGGTCGGGGCATATTTTTTTCATCACCTCCGTTGCGGCAGAAACACCGTTTGAACAAAGCGCGCTCTACTGCGCCTCGAAGTTCGGACAAAAAGGCATGGTAGAAGTCTTGCGGCTCTATGCAAGAAAGTGCAATGTGCGAATCACCAACGTGATGCCCGGTGCGGTGGCAACGCCGATGTGGGGCGACGCGAAAGAAACGCTTTCCGAAAAAATGATGATGCCCGAAGACGTGGCAAAACCCGTTGTCGATGCCTACTTGCAACCTGCGAGAACGAGCGTTGAGGAAATCGTTTTGCGTCCAATCGGCGGCGATTTGTAGAAAGAGTTTTTAGGAAGACTATTTTACGAGTACAATGTCGACGTGCAAAAGCAGTTTTAGGGCGTCGAGCGCGTCGATGCCCGTTTTGTTATCGAACGCCACCTTTTGCAGTCGTCCTACGCTGTAATGCAATTCTCCCGCGCCGCGCGAACTAGTAACGACGAGTTTCCCCGTTTCACGATTAAAGACCATGTAGGAAATCGCCCGCGATATGGAATCGAAGTGAAGTGAGCCTTTTGATGCCGAAGAACTTGCGGCAAAAGCAGGCGAAGATGCTCCAATGCTCCGATTTGCCACATAGCCGATTTCGCTTTCCACGAGCGTTTTCAAGTTGCTGAAATCCGATTGCGAGCGCGCGAGCGTATCCAAATACGTTTGAACAGTATTGCGTAACTGTTGCGTTTGAACGGGCTTGAAGAGAAAATCGCTTGCGCCGAGTTGAAACGCCGCCATGACGATTTCCTTCTCGCGCATTGAACTGCACACAACCACAAACGGAAGCGAGAGTTTTTCTTCCTGCACTTTATCGAGAAACTCGAAGCCATTGACTTCGGGCATTACGAGGTCGAGAAGAATTAGGTCGTAGTTGTTTTTTTTGAGCAATCCAAGTGCCTCGCTGCCGTCGAAAGCGTCGTTAAACGTGACGGGAAGATGCTGGAGGGTGGATTTGTAAATCAAATGCATATCATGTTCGTCGTCGACAAGGAGTAATCGATAAGTGCTCATCGCAAGAGTGAGTTAAAGGATTTGGTTGTATGGATTCGACTTCAAGCGGGTTGGTAAGCAGGAAGTTCGACGAAAAAAGTCGCGCCCTGATTTTTACCTTCCGATTCTGCCCACACTGTTCCGCCATGCAGTTCTGCTAACTGTTTAACGATTGAAAGTCCGAGACCCGTAGAAGGTTCTCCGCCTGTTGGCTTTGCGGAAAGCCGCTCAAATTTTCCAAAAAGTTTTTTCATATCGTCGCTCGTCAGCCCTTGACCTTCGTCATGCACCGAAAAAATAATTGTTTTTTCGCGGCTATCAGGCGGTTGATGATGACAAAGTTTAACCTCGATTTTTTTTCCTTTCGGGCTATACTTAATTGCGTTGTTGATGAGATTATCAAAAATTTCGCGAATGCAGTCTGCATCGACATGGGCGAAAAGGTCGGAGTCGCCTGAAAATAAAATTTTTTGCTCCTTGCGCTCGGCTTGCGAAAAATTTTCGCGCACAGCGGAAAGCGCAATCGGATAAAGGTCAGCAATGGAGCGTGCGAGTTGAAGTTTCCCCGAATCAATCTGAGAACTTTGAAGAATCTGCGCAATCAATTTGAACATGCGCGTTGAACTGTCGTGAATCAGGTTCAACATGCCTTCGGCTTCGGCGAGTTGGCTCAAACTGTCGCCGTTTTTAACCGATGTAAGAATAGACTGAACGAAATCGGTAATGGTAACAATGGTGGAAAGCGGGTTGCGCAAGTCGTGAGCGGCAATCGAGAGCAAGTGAGATTTGAATCGGTTGGCTTCTTCGGCGTTCTTTTTATGCTGTTCCATTTCCAACAGCACAGCAGAAAGTGCCTCGTTGGCTTGTTTCAAATCCTCCGCTTGTTTTTGAAAGAGAGTAGATTCACGCCGCGTTTGCTCGAGCTGATGCACAACTTGCAAACTGCGTAATCGCTTGTCGGATTCCGTATTGAAGACCGATTCGCGCAAGCGGTAAAATTCTTCGTGATGTTTGAGGGCATCTTCAAACTCCCCGCGTCGCTTGTAGATTTCGGAAAGGGCTTTATGGGACTTATAGACAAGTTCGCGGGCGTCAATTTTTTCGGCGGTATTCAGCGCGGTTTTAAGAAGCAGAATTGAATCTTGATAATCGGAAGAAGTTGCCTTGTTTGAAGAAATGGTTAAAATGCCTTGATGATAGAGCGCGTCGGCTTCGGAGTAGCGGTCGCCGATTCGGTGCGCAAGAAACGCCGCATCTTGAAAGCAAATTTTCGCCTCGCCATAGTTGCGCGTGCGCTCGTAGAGAACGCCCATCGCTAACAAGGCATTGATTTCACCAGCGGGATAAGCGATGCTTCGAAAAAGCGAAAGCGCGTCGGTTTGAAACGCTAAAGCAACTTGCGAGTCGCCAAGTTTATCGTAAATGCTTCCGATGTTGGAGAGCGAACTCGCCTCGCCGTAGCGGTCGCTAATGTTCTGAAACAGCGATAAACTTTTCTGATAGATGTCCAGCGCGCTGACATAGTCGCCGAGATGGAAATACACGTCGCCGATATTTCCCTCTGCAATAGCTTCGCTTCGTGCGTCGCCGAGTTCTTGGGATAAAATCAAACTGCGATGAAAGTATTCCATCGCGCTCGAGTAATCGGCGATGATGAAATAAACTGTTCCGATGTTGCTGTGGGTTCGAGCCAGCCCTTGCTTGTCGTTGATTCGGCGTTGAATATCGAGACAGCGTTGATGATAATCGAGCGAGGCACGATAGTCGGAAAGATTTTGATAGACGAGACCGATGTTGCCGAGCGCATCGGCTTCAAGTTTGTAATTTTCGGTTTGGCGAGCACGCTCAATGCAGGCATTGAAGGCATCTAAGGCTTCGTCGTAATCGCCCAATCGCCACGCGCTATTGCCCAGAATGAGGTAGGCATGTGCCTCGCCGTCAATGTCGTCGGTTTTATTAAGTTCGGCAAGTGCTTCTTTGATGATGCGATGCGCGAGGTCATAATCGGCTAAACGATAAACACACCACGCTTTTGTTCGTAGGCAGGTTGCAAGCGCGGTTTGCGCGTTGAATTGGTCGGATTGCAGAAGAGCAGAACTTTCAGCAAGCAAATTTCGAAGAGATTCCGCCGTTTCATCGCTCAACGTGATGGCGCGGACGGAATCGACGAGGCGCAACTCCCATGCGAGCAAACTTGCCGCGCAGGCTTTATCAAGTTCCGTCGGCGCTTGGCTTAAATCTCGCTCCAAGCGGGCTATCGTTTCATTCATAAATAAATTACTTCTGTTGAAACGGGCGAGAGGCGCACATACCAAGTTTGGGCTTCAAAAGCATTGTGTTAAAATAGAAAAAATATGTTGCTTTTCAACTTGCTTTCGCGAATTGATAAAAGGACGGATAAGAGAAACTATGGGGAGAGCAACGAGAGAAACTCTGCTTCGCTTAAAATTCTCACGCCGAGTTTTTTGGCTTTTTCAAGTTTAGAGCCTGCCTCGCTACCTGCAACGACGTAATCCGTTTTTTTGCTAATGCTTCCCGACACTTTGCCGCCGCGCTTCAAAACTTCCTCCGATGCTTTTTCGCGCGTAAGCGATTCAAGCGTGCCTGTGAACACCACCGACTTTCCTGAAAAGTGTGCATTTTCAATCGTTTCAGATTTTTCGCCTTTCATATTGACACCTGCGCGTTTCAGTTTCTCAATCAAGAGAAGCGTTGACGGCTTGCGGAAATAGTCGTGAACACTTTTGGCAATGGTCGCGCCGACTTCTTCGGTTTGCTCCAACGCTTCGAGCGAGGCGGAAGCAAGGTCATCTATGGACGTAAATTTCCGCGCCAAAATCCGCGCGGTCGCAAGCCCAACATGCCGAATCCCCAATCCAAACAAGAGCCGTTCAAGCGGGCGCAATTTGCTCGATTCTATCGCTTCTAAAAGGTTTTGTGCCGATTTTTCGCCGAAGCGTTCAAGAGATATAAGACGTTGTTTTTCAATCGAATAAATATCGCCAACATCGCCGATAAGACCTTCCTTCAAAAGTTGCTCAACAACTGCTTCCCCCAGATTCTCAATGTCCATCGCATTGCGCGAGGCGTAGTGCAGAATGCGCCCTTGAATTTGCGCAGGGCAGTGGTCTTCATTCGGACAATAAAGGTTGACTTCGCCTTCGGGGTTAATGAGCGGCGTTTGACACGAGGGGCAATGCGTCGGCGGAAGAATCGGCTTTGCATCAATCGGACGTTTTTCAATGACGGCGCGAACAACTTTTGGAATGACATCGCCTGATTTTTCAAGCACGACAAAGTCGCCGACGTGCAACTCCAACCGAGCGATTTCATCAAAGTTGTGAAGCGTCGAGCGCGAAATAGTTGAGCCTGCCAGAAAAACGGGCTCGAGTTCGGCGACAGGCGTAACCGTGCCAACACGTCCGACTTGATAGGTTACATCGCGCAGTCTGGTTTCCGCTTGGCGCGCCGAAAATTTGTAAGCAATCGCCCAGCGTGGAGCCTTTGAGGTTGCGCCGAGCAAATTCTGTTGACGAATGGAATTGAGTTTAATCACCGCGCCGTCGATATCGAAGGGCAAACGGTCGCGCTTTTCTTCCCATTCGTTTAGAAAAGAGTCAATCTCTTCAATCTTTGTGGCAAGCGTGCGATGCGGGCTAACATTGAAGCCAAGCAACTCGAGAAGGCGCAGTCGCTCCCAATGTGAAACCGTATCTGAAAGCAGGTCGCTTGAAAGAAAGTAAGCCGTGAAGGTGAGTTTGCGTTTTGCAACTTCGCGTGAGTCTTGTTGTTTGAGTGTGCCAGCGGTTGCGTTACGCGGATTGGCGAATTGTTTTTCGCTTTGGGCGTTGAGGGTTTCAAAATCCTCTTTCAGCATAAAGACTTCGCCACGCACTTCGATTTCGCCTTTCAGCAACACTTGGGCGCGCTCATCGTTCGGCGATTTAAGCCGAAGTGGAATGGTGGGAATCGTTTTGAGATTGGGCGTAATGTCGTCGCCCGTTGTGCCGTCGCCGCGCGTCGCGCCTTGAACGAATAAGCCATCGCGATAAATCAAACTCACGGCAACGCCATCAAATTTGAGTTCGCATGCAAATTCGGCTTCTGTCAAGCCTTCCGCATTCAATTCCTTTTGAACGCGCTTGACGAACTCGCGTAACTCTTCGGGCGAGTAAGTATTCGAGAGCGACATCATGCGCTCTTTGTGAACAACCGTCGGAAAAATCTTCGTAACTGTGCCGCCAACGCGCTGACTTGGGGAATCAGGCGTAACAAGGTCGGGAAACTGCGATTCTATCTCAATCAATCGCTCCAACAACTTATCAAACTCGTAGTCGGAAATAGTCGGCTGTGCAAGCACGTAGTAGTTATGGTTATGCGTTTCGATTTCCTCGCGCAGGGCTTTGAGTTCGGTTTCGGCTTGTGATTTGGTCATGGTGCATTATTTTTGAAATGTTAAAATAAGCCTAAGCCCTCAAAAACTTTTTAGTGGAAAGGCAAGAACGAAAAAAAGATTGACGATTCGATAACATAAATTTGACACTTGCCGAATCGCCATTGCGTTTATGTAGTATAATTTCGCGCACAAAAGTTTTGCCTGATTTTGTTCATCTCTGTTATGAAGCACAACTCAATGGTTATTGCGTTTGTCTTTTCGTTTTTACTTTCAGACCCCGCCGTTTCACAAGGGCGTTTGTTTGGTCGTGTGGTTGATGAAGGCGGCAAGCCTGTGCCAGCGGCGACAGTGTTTGTGAGTAGTGGTTCAGTCAATCGCGCCGCACTCACAAATGCACAAGGATACTATGTCTTTTTGGGAATTTCAGAAGGCAAGTATTCGCTCAAAGTCTTCAAGACGGGATTTCCAAAAACCAGTCGCGAAGGCATTGCGATTGCCTCTAACTCAACGGCGCGCCACGATTTCAAACTCGGCGACGCTTCGGGCGGAGTGCAAGCGGCTTCGGTAGCGCGTGAGCGTAAGAAAGAAGTAACCAAAGTCGCCAAACCAAAATCGGAAAAGCCGACGGAAACTATCGTCGTGAAAAACGAAGTCGGCGAAGCCGAAGAATTAGATGAAAGCGAAGTCGAAGAAATTAAAAAGGCGGAAGAATCCGCAAAAGAAGAGGAACAAGCCTTGACGACCGCTGCTGAAAAAGAAGTCGCCATTGAAGGAGGAATCACCGCAATTCAAAAAGCGGTTAAATATCCTGAAACGGCGGTCAACTTGAAAATTGAAGGTAAGGTTGTGGTTCGCGTCTTCGTCGGGCGCGACGGCTCGCCGCTCCGAATGGACGTGATGAAATCAGCACACGAACTGCTCGACGAAGAAGCCCTGCGCGTATTAAGCGAAAATGCCAAATTCACCCCCGCAGTCGTTAACGGACAAAATGCAATCGGTGTCATTACCGTCCCGATTACATTCAAAATCGGAAAAGTCGTTTGGTAAGGCTGATTCAGACAAAGCATATTTTTTTGATGAAAGGCATTGCAAGCGCAGTGCCTTTTTGGTTCGAGGTAGATTGCAAGGTAAGTTTGTTCAAGTCATCTTGTCCGAATCATCTTTTCAAGATCGCACATCAATTCAGTTCAAATGAAATCGCCGAAACCATCGAGATTGTATCGAGAACTTTCATCGCTCCTGACCGAGCAGGTTAATCCAAACACGCGGCACATCGACGAATGCTCGCCACTTGAAATTGCGCGTCTCATCAACGAAGAGGATAAAAAAGTCGCGCTCGCTGTCGAGCAAGAACTATCGCAAATAGCTAAAGCCATTGAGATTGTTGCTAATGCGTTCAAGTCGGGCGGGCGGCTGATTTACATCGGCGCAGGCACGAGCGGACGATTGGGCATATTGGACGCCTCGGAATGTCCGCCGACATTCGGCGTGAAGCCCGCGCAAGTGCAGGGCATTATTGCGGGCGGAAAAAAAGCCGTCTTCAAAAGTGTTGAAGGTGCAGAAGACGATGCAGACGCGGCAAGTCGAGACTTGAAAAAAATTAAATTTGATAAACGCGACGTGCTATGCGGAATCAGTGCCTCCAAGCGAACGCCATTTGTGATTGGGGCATTAAAATATGCGCGGCAAGTCGGCGCGAAAACGATTTTTCTTACTTCAAATCCAACCGTGAAAGAGAAAGCAACGGTTGTAATTCGAACGCTCGTCGGCGCGGAAGTCATTATGGGCTCAACGCGCATGAAGGCGGGAACATCGCATAAACTCGTGCTCAACATGATTTCCACAGGCGCAATGATTTTATGCGGAAAAACTTATGGTAACTTGATGATTGACCTCCAACAAACCAATCAAAAACTCATTGAGCGCACCAAACGCATCTTTACCTTAGCCACGGGCGACGACCACAAAACCGCCGAAGCCTTCCTTAAAAAAGCCGACGGCAGTCTGAAAACTGCCATCGTAATGCGGCTCGCCGGTGTCTCAAAAAGAGAAGCCGAAGCGCGCTTGAAAAAAGCAGATGGATTCATAAAACGCGCGATTGCAAATTCAATATAAACAGAGCCTTATTTAGCCACTTGAAGTTTGTTATGACAGGATTCCTTAATGTTTCAAGGGCTTTTAACATCTCTCCTTTTATGATAAGTCTTTACACGGCACTATCCTCGTGCCAAGTCACTGTTAGCGAAGCAGGTTTCGTTGTATAATTTCCAAAATCGTTCGCCTGTTAATCAGCGAGTTTGACCGGCGGCTCTAATCCTAAATTCGTAGAAGGCGTTTCAAGTTCGGGCGGCAAAAGTTTATACATCACGGGCGTAACCAAGCGCGCTAAAAGCGTTGAAGAAATCAAGCCGCCGATAATGACAACCGCAAGGGGAGAGTATAAGCCTGAACCTTCAAGTGCAATGGGAATTAAGCCACCGATTGCCGTCGCGCTTGTTAGGAGCACAGGCACAAAGCGAATTTCGCCCGCCTTTTGCACGGCTTCGTCGATGCTCATTCCTTTTTCTTCGCGCAGTTGGTTGGTAAAATCGACTAAAAGAATAGAGGTTTTAATCTCAATGCCCATCAGCGCAATAAAGCCAATGACCGCAGTAAAGGAGAGCGTATAGCCCGTCAAGAGCAGCGCAAGTACGCCGCCAACCACGCCAAGCGGTACGACGCTGAACACAATCAGCGTGCTTCGGAAACTGCCAAATTCTAAAATCAGCGTCGCCATCATGCCGAAAAGGGCGACGAGAATCACCGAGCCGAATCCGCCGAAACTTTCCTGACGACTTTCAATTTCGCCGGCGGGAATAAATGAATAGCCGTTTGGAAAAGGAAAGGCATTAAGTTTTGCCAAAATGTCTTGGGTAACTTTATCGGTGTTGTAGCCGGTTTTGACATAAGCCGTAATGGTAACGGCGCGCTCTTCGTTGTAGTGATTGATTTTTGTAGGCGAAGATTGAAACTCCAACGTGGCAAGTTGGCGAAGCGGAATTTGCGCGCCGGTAACGGAAGCGACATAGAGTTTGTCAAAAGCCTCAAGCGTTTGCTTTGAAGATGCGCCGTTTTCGCGCGGCAGCGCAACGGTGATGTTGTATTCATCGCCATTGTCGCTGCGAAATTTGCCGATGTTCAAGCCCGCAATCGCCATTCGAACCGACCGTTCAAGGTCGGCGATTTGAACGCCGTAAATCCCCGCTTTTTCGTGGTTGATATTGACTTTCAAATCGGTTTTAGAAATTCTGACGGGATTATTGACATAAATCGCGCCTTCGGTTTCCAAAAAAAGTTTTTCAACCCGCGCGGCAATGGCTTTCAGCGAATCGAGATTTTCTCCAACCAAGCGTATTGCAATCGGCGCGTCAATCGGCGGACCGTTTTCAAATTCTTTGAGTTCGATTCGCGCATTGGGATACTGATTAAACTTTGCGCGGAGTGCGTCAAAAAATCGAACGGTTTTGGTTTCCTCATAATGCTTGACTTTGGCGAAGACTTCCGCCACATTGTTTTTTTCCTCTTTCGGAAACACATTGTAATAAATGCGCGGATTGCCCTTGCCGACGTTGCTATGAAACCACTCGATTTCGCCCGATTCTGCCAAAGTTTTTTCTACAAAGCGCGTGGCTTTATCAGTTTCAGAAAGGCTTGCGCCGTCGGGCGTTTCAATCGTGATGAGAAATTGCGGAATGCCCGCCTTTGGGAACAAACTAAATCCAATCAAGGGAAACGCGCCGATGCTGACAACAAATAAACCCAACGCGATAAGCAAGGTTTTTGATGGATTGGCAATCGCCCAAACAAGAACACGTTTATACGACCACTCGATAAAGCGATTGAGCAGTTTGAGAAAGAGATTGCCATGCTCGTCTTTTTCTTCTTTCAAAAATCGGCTCGAGAGAAACGGCACAATCGTGAGCGAAACGATGAGGGAAGCGAACACCGTAACGACCACAGCGACAGGCAAACTGCGAATGTATTGCCCTGGTCCGCCGGGCAGAAAAAGAAGCGGCAAGAAGGCGAAAATAAGCGTCGCCGTCGCGCCAATGACGGCAAGATTGATTTGCTTCGTCGCTTCAATCGCCGCTTGAACGGGCTTGTAACCCATTCGCAAAAATCGCGTCGTGTTTTCAACCACCACAATAGAATCATCAACAAGCAAACCCAGCGCAATCACGAAGCCGACGATGGAAAGTTGATTGATGTTGAATCCAAACGCATCAAGCATAAACACGCCCATCAAGAGCGACAAGGGAATCGAGACCATCACCACCAGCGAAGCGCGAAGCCCAAGCGGCAACAGCGTAATGAGAACCAACAGAATCGCTAACGCAAAGTCTCGATTTAATCCGCCTAAACGATGCTCGACGTTTTCGGATTGGTCGAAGCCCATCTGCATTGTGATGGCGGGCGGAAGCGTTTTCTCGAAAGCGGAAAGTTCTTTTTCAATCGCTTTGCGCGCGGTGAAAATGTTTTGTCCCTTTTTAAGCGATGCCGTTACAAAGACGGCGCGCTTGCCGTTGAAGCGGGCGAAATAGTTTTGGTCTTCATAATCCCATTGGACGTCGGCGACGTCTTTAAGAAAGATGATGTTTCCTTGCGCGCCGCCAACGATGGTGTTTCGCGCATCATCAAGGGTTTTGTAATTGCCGCTGGTTTTGACATTGAATTTTTTTGAGCCGATGTCAATGCTGCCGGCGGGAATGTTGGCGTTATTGGATTGAATCGCGCCAAGAACTTGATTCAGCGGCAAACGAAGCATCGCGAGTTTTTCAATGTTGAGCGCAATGCGAAGTTGGCGTTCCGGATAGCCGTGCGTTTCGGATTCCTTCACGCCGCCGACGGACTCCAATCTCGTTTTTAATTTGTCGGCAAGTTGCTCCAAGTCTTTATACGGCGCGCTTTCTGAAACGAGCGCGACTTGAACGATGCTCACATCGGTCGGCGAAATTTTTTTTACTTCAAGGCTAAATAAATCGGCGGGCAAATCGGGGCGGACGACGTTGACTTCGCGGACGACTTCATCGTACTTTTTATCTGCATCTTCATTCGCATCAAACTCCACGCGAATGATGGCTAAACCGTCCTCGATTTCCGTTTTCATCGTTTTGAGATTATCGAGCGCGGCGATTTTTTCTTCGAGTTTATCGACGACCGATTCTTCAATATCGGCGGGGCTTGCGCCGGGATAAACGGCGATAATGACCGAGCCGGCAAAGGTGATTTGCGGGTCTTCGGAGCGCGAAATGCCGATAAAGGAACTCACGCCAATCGCGGCAAGCGCGAGAAAAACCACAATGGTGAATTGGTATTTCTTAACTGAAAATTCGACGAGATTCATTGACGTAGGCGTTTAGGATTGAAGAATTATAGTTTGAGAGCGACCTGCACGCGCGCGCTATCAGCCAGATACGCCGCGCCATCCGTAATCACAGATTGAACGCCTTCCAAGCCGCTTTCAATCGTGAGTTTATCTTGGTAAAAAAATCCGAATTGAACGGGGCGTTTAAGCGCGCGTTGGCTATCGGGCGAAAGCGAATAAACGAAGCCTCTGTTGCCGTCGCCTTCAATAAACGACTCAATCGGAACAAGCGTCGTGAGCGATTTTGAGGAAGGAAAAATTTCGGCTTTGGCAATCAAGCCTGAAATAAGCCTCGCTCTTGTTTCATCAAGTTTAAGTTCAATCTCAAAAGTCCCTGTTTGCATCGATGCCGCGCCCGCAATTTGAGAAACCGTCGCTGAAAAAGTCTCATCAGGAAACGCATCTAATTTTACGACGGCTTTATCGCCGACATTCAAGCGCACCGCGTCTTTATCAGCAATGCCGACTTTGACGGCAAAGCCTTGCGATGCATTCGAGAGTTGAAGAATCGGCGCGCCTACGCCAACGAGTTCATTTTCTTCGGCAAATTTCTTCAAGACCTTGCCCGACGTCGGCGCATAAATTGAAGCATATTGCTGATTGAACTGCGCAATCGTTAGAGCGGATTTGGCAACTTCGTAGCCTGTGGTGGCGTCTTGCAACTGCTCAAGCGTGGCGACTTTATCATCGTAAAGGCTTTTGACGCGCTTCAAATCGCGCTCCGCTTTTTCCATTGCGTTTTTTGCTTGGTTTACCTGCGCGTTGATTTCGGACAGTTTCAGCGTGGCAAGCAGTTGTCCTTTCTGGACGACTTGACCTTCTCTGACATAAATTTTTTCAAGAATGCCGCCGATTTTGAACGAGAGCCGCGACTCCTCTTTTCCGACAAGCAAACCACTGGCGTAAATTGGCTTCGAGATTCGCACATGCTCGACTTGCGCCGTCTTTACAAGCGTTGCAGGCGAAGCCGATTCCATATTGAAATTCTTGTTGCCGCAACCGAAAAAGAGCGGGCTTGCCAAAGCGATTGCGCACAGCGCGATAAGTAACATGGATTTCATCTGTTCCTCCGAGTTATTGAGTTGTGAATTTGGAAAGATTGAACGTAGCGGCGACGCGCTCTAATTCTGCTTGTTTGATGAGTGCGTCGTATCGGGTAATAATGGCGTTGATGCCGGCGTTGGTGAATGTCGCGCGCGAATCCAAGAACTCGACTTGCGAGGCTTGACCTTGCGCATATTTTTTTGAAACGATTTTGAACGATTCCTCCGCCGCTTTCAATCGCGCTTCGGCGACGGAAATATTTTGCTCAGCAACTCGAGCCTCGTCAAATGTGGTGCGCACTTGCAGCGCAATTTGAGACTCCAATTCTTTGTAGCGCGTTTTTAAGCGATTGGCTTCGAGGGTTGCTTGCTCACGTTTGGCTTTGTCTTGAAAGCCGTTGAAAATGTTCCATTGCGCGATGAGCGAGACGATGGCGAAATCTTGGTCTGAACTGAAATCATATCGATTGCCTTGAAAGCCGTAATCGATGCCGAGCGAGAGCGTCGGCAGAAAATCCGCCGTGTAAATGCTGACCGATTTTTCCGCCGCTTGAACGACCGATTGAACTTGTTTGAATTCTTCGCGCGATTTGGATTTTTCTTGTGCCGATTCAAGCGACACAGAAAGCATCTCAAATGAAGAATCGGAGATGAGGGCGATGGGCGAGGCAAGCGGACGGTCAAGCAGAAAGTTGAAAAATTGCTTTGAAGCGTCGTTCAAGCGAAGCGCGACGGCTTGCCTTTGTTTGACGTCGGCAAGTTCGGCTTCGGCGCGAAAGAGCGCGTCTTTTGTGGCTTTCTCATTTTTGACCAAACTCTGATTGACGCGAACGTTTTCCTCGAGAAGCGGAATCGTTTGTTCGTAAAGTTCAACGACTTTGAGCGTTTTGGCGTAGTTCAGATAAGCGGTTTTGATTTGTGCGACAAGTTCGCGCGTTTTGGCTTCGGTTTCGGCTTCGGTGGCATCGCGCAAGTGATTTTTGATTTGATAATTGAACAAAACCTTTGGCTGAATGAGCGGTTGGCGAAGTTCAAGTTTCGTTTCGCGCTGAAGCGGCAATCGAATATCGAGATTGGTCGGAAACGCGCTTGACCCCGTGAGTTGATTAAGCGTTGAATAGGCAGGATTGATGAGGTTGCCGAGATTGATAACGTTGCCGTAGAGTTCAGAGGCTCTTGCATTGAGCGTAATTGAAGGCAGAAATCCGCCGCGCGCCTCGCCGACCGTTTCGTTTGAAACATCAAGCGCGAGTCGCTGTTGGCGCAGCGCGAGATTTTTCTCAACGCCTTCGCGAATATAATCGTCAAGCGTTTGCGCAGTTGCTGGTGAAATCCATACCACCAAGAGCCAAAGATAAAGGCGATGTGCGAATAAAGCGGTTTTCATCGTTAGATTGAGTTTAGTTGATGACGGTTATCGTTTTCGCGTCCAAACATCGGTGCGCCCAAAGAGTGAAACGCCGACATAGCCACGCACGCGAAGTTTGTTTTTATCTTTGCCGTCGTCCTCGAGCGCGAGCAGACACTTGTAGGTTTTGCCATTGTTGGGGTCGTAAATCGTGCCGCCTGACCAATCGTTGTCGCCCTCATAAATGAAGCCTGAGAGAATGTTCAAGCCGACCAAGCGTCGTTTTTGAAGCGCGGGATTGGGGTTGTTTTTGTCGAGATTGGTCGTATCGGCAACGCCTTGACCGTCGCCGAGAATCCGCCCCGAATATCTCCCGTTTGGCGTTTTGTAAATTTCAATCGTTCCCGATTTATCGCCCGTAATCCAGATGCCGATGATGTCGTCAGCGGAATTTTTTGTTTGCCCGAAAGCGATTTCCGAGAAGACCGAGAGCGCGAGCAATGCGATGATGACGTTCATAGTTTGTTTTTTTTAATCGTTGAAATAAAAATGAACATTGTTTAATTAGAGTTAAAATTTTTTTACAATTCTACGACTTGGCTTGAAAAAGAGCATTGCTATTTGGATAAACGGATAAAAAATCAGACAAACGGTCGTTTTTCATAGATGAGCGGTAAAATTGTTTGAATTAAAATTGAATAAAGTAATAAAATTAAACAATGTTCAATAACAAGATAAAAAAATTACGCAAGTTCTTTTTGAGCAAGCGCGCTCATCATATAGTCCATTCCTTTTTTCATCAGTTTTTTTGTCGTTTCCATTGAGTAAATGTATCGGTCGCGAAGAATAAGCGACGCGATGCCGTGAACGTGCGCCCAAAACATCATGCTTGCCGCTTTGGAATCGCCTTTTGGAATGTAGCCTTCGTCCATCGCCAACTTGACAGTTGCATGCAAGACATCGAAGGCTTTTTCGCCCACGTGCCAACCGTCGCTCTCGGCGATTTTTTTGCCCGATGTTGCAGAGATAAACATCAGGTCGTAGCGTTGGGGATTTTCAAAGGCGAATTTGAGATAGGCTTCGCCGATGTTTTTAAGCCGCTCCATAGGAGAGCCGAATAAAGCGGCGCTACGGAGCGTGTCGAAAAAATGTTCAAAGGCTTGAAAGTGTAGGGCGTAGAAAATCTCGTCTTTGTCTTTGAAGTAAGAGTAAATCGCGCCCGGCGTGTATTCAATCGCGTCGGCGATATTGCGAATGGTAACGGATTCAAACCCATCCTTCATCCAAAGGTTTAGCGCGGCATTTAAGATAAGCTGTCGCGTTTCTTCGCGTTCTCGCTCTCGGCGTTCGATGCTACCCATTCAAAAAATTATTAAAGATATTTTAAACGCTGTTCAACTTTCGAACAAGGATAAAAAAAGTTTCGTAAATCTCAAAATTCACTAATCAGCTGGCGGACGGAATTCGGGGAAGGTTTGATAAAACTTACCGATTTCTAAATAATCTTCGCACATGCCACGCTTGTCGCCTAAGGTTTGGCGGCGGGTTAAACTCTCATTCAAAAAGTGGTGAGCGGATTCAGCGTTGCCTAAGTGCCGATAGGTTGAGCCTAAACCGTGCAACGCAAGCCCCTCCCCAAATTGATGCCCAACTTCGCGGAACAAGTGAAGGCTACGCTCAAACACGCGCTTGGCGTCGTCTAATTCGCCTTGGATTTGATGTGCAGAAGCAATGTTGATAAGCGATTCGCCAATGCTGACCTTATCGCTCATCTCTTCGGCAAGTTTCAGCCCTTGCTCAAAAAAGGAACGCGCTTGTGCATAGTTTCCAAGTTTGAAATAAACTTGTCCGATGCCGTCGAGCGCAAACGATTCGCCTTGCGCAAGGTGATGCTCGCGGCTAAGCATAAGTTCGGATTGATAATACTCCAACGCCCGCGCATAGTCGCCGAGATTGGCGAAGATGTTGCCGATGTTGTGCATTAAGCCTAATTCGCTGACCAAATCTTTGCACTTCTTGAAGAGTGCGAGGCTCTGTTGATAAACATCGAGCGCGTCGTTGTATTTGCCTGTTTCGTTGTAAATGTTGCCAAGATTGTTCAAGGCTTGTGCTACACCGTATTCTTCACCCGCGAGTTCCCAAATTTTCAGGCACTTTTGATAGGCGGCAATGGCATCATCGTAGTTGCCTTGGGTGCGATAAACCGTGCCAATGTTGTTGAAGGCTTGCGCTGTGCCGTCGCTATTGCCGTTGCGATGATAAAGCGAAAGGGCTTCGCCATATGCACTTAGCGAAGTTTCATAACTGCCGAAACTCCACATTGCGCGACCAAGATTCATCTGCGCTTCTGCAAGTTGAATCTCGTCGCTGGCTTCCGCCGCAAAGGCGAGCGCGTCTTCGGCTTTTTGAAGCGAGAGATTGTAATCCGAAAGGCGATACAAGCAAAGCGACATCAAGTTCAGGGCTTGCGCGAGCAGGGAGAGGGCTTCGGGTGATTGACGGTTACGACGAATTTGCAGGTGATAGGCTTCTTCGGCGAGCGAAAAAGCGCGTCGGTCGTCGCGATTGGCAAGTTTGCGTGAAAGTGCAAGCAGAAGCGGAATCCGCTCAGCATCTCTCTGTGTGGAGCGCAGTTTTGTTTCGAGTTCAGTGATGGATTCAGGAATGGACATCGTTCAACGAGTTTTCAGAGTTTCGACTATGTGCGCTTTCAAATTTCCGAAAGCACCGTTGCTCATCGCAAGAATCACATCGCCACGATGTAAACGGCAAGATAAAAAATTTACAATATCCAACGGATAATTTTTTGGCGCGGGCACAGGCGACGCATATCCGATTTTCCCTTGCGATTCAAGTTCGGAAACAATTTTCTTTGTGTCCAAACGCTCTTCGGATGCATAGCGTTCAGGGCGGTCAATCGCGCCAAGCGCAACCACATCGGCAAGTTCAAAACACTCGACTAATTCTTTCTGAAAAATGTTGCGCGTGGTAGTGTTGGAGCGCGGCTCAAAGCACGCAACGATTCGGCGATTCGGATACTTCTGCCGCACGGCTTTAAGCGTTTCGCGAATTGCCGTCGGGTGGTGGGCAAAATCATCAATCAGCGTAATGCCATTCACTTCTGCAACGACTTCCAAGCGTCGCTTTGCATTCTTGAACGAACTCAATCCGCGTTGAAGCATTTCCACGCTGAACCCTAAATGAAGACAAGCCGAGAGCGTTGCAAGCGCGTTGCGAACATTATGTTCGCCTAAAAGTGGTGAGCAAAAACGTGCCACAAATTTGCCGTGCTTATGCAAAGAAAAATGCGTGTCATTCGTGCCGTAATCAATCTCGTGCGCTTGCCATGTGGCATTTTCTCCAAAGCCAAAAGTTTGAACAGGTGCAACGCATTTTTCCGAAATGCGCAACAGGCGTGCGTCGTCGGCGTTGAGAAGCACAAGCCCGTTTTGCGGCACAAGGTTAAGAAAGCGTTTGAAGGAAAGTTCTATGTCGCTAATGGAATGGAAAATATCGGCGTGGTCAAATTCAAGATTATTGACGATGGCAATATCGGGGCGGTAGTGAAGAAATTTACTGCGCTTATCAAAAAAGGCGGTATCGTATTCATCGCCTTCGGTAACGAAATATCCATTGGTTTCGCGTTTGGACGCACGACAGCCTTCGCCAAAATTTTCAGGAATGCCGCCGATTAAAAATCCGGGCGAGGCGTTGCACGATTCCAATAGCCATGCCAGAAGTGAAGTCGTGGTCGTTTTGCCGTGCGTGCCTGACACCACTAACGACGTGTGCCGCTGAATCAAGTATTCACGCACGATTTCAGGCATTGAGACCAATTTCAACCGTCGATTCAGCGCGACTTCCAACTCTGGATTGCCGCGCGAAATCGCATTACCCACAACGATTCGCTCAGGCGTTAGCGTCTCTAAATGCTCGGCATTGTAGCCGTTGAAATATGTAATTCCATTGAGTTCCAAAAAATCGCTCATTGGCGGATAGACATTCGCATCGACGCCTGAAATGCGGTATCCAAGTTTTGAAAGTGCGACGGCAACGCTTGCCATTGCTGTGCCGCCAATTCCGAGAAAGTAAAAATCAAACATTCACATTGAGAGGTGAAATTGTGTGAAGCCACAAAATAGCATCTAAACAGGGAATCATCGGAATCGCATCTGCAATTGTTCAATACGATAAACCGTTGCCTTCTTTGACGGCGCGAACGTGAAGGCGAAATTTTCGGGGTTGACTTCGCGCTCATTATAGCGAATGAAAAGTTGGCGCGATGTGTAAGCGCTGTCAGAAGTATAATCGTAGGCGACGAGTTCAAC
The DNA here is from genome assembly GCA_029263855.1 of Candidatus Thermochlorobacteriaceae bacterium. GTDB lineage: Bacteria > Bacteroidota > Chlorobiia > Chlorobiales > Thermochlorobacteraceae > JANWWM01. The sequence goes on from JAJUFC010000012.1 coordinate 25,289, forward strand.
TTCTTTCGGAAGCGGACGCGGCAAGCGTTGTAAGGCTTCAAAGCCGCTGAAGAAAATCGCGCCGAGTGTTTTGCCATCGCGCTTTACCAAACGGAGCGATTCAACCGATGCCGTTGCGGAATCAACCTCAATCACTTCGTCGAGCTCGCCATTCTTCAAAAAGAACGCGACCTTTCCATCGCCGACGCTTGCCTTGTAGAGAAAAGATGTCGCCGTATCAATGCGAGGCAATCCCAAAAACGCGTCGAGCAAATCGGAAAAATTCGCTGAAAGTCCTGTAATGCGTTGAAGGTTAGCGGGTGAGTTTTCGCCGAGATACAAGCGTTTTTCGAGCGGACTGTAAAGAAAAACGCTATCGGTGCGCAAGAGCGCGTCAAAGGCGGTAATGCCGAAGAAAATTGAGCCTGTCAGTTGCAGGGCTTCGCCGCGTTTAATGCGCATGGTGCAGTTTAGGCGTTGGTTCATTTCGGGCGTGCGAATCTGCATTGAGCCGTCGCCGTGCATTGTCTTGAACGTCGCAATCCCTTCCATTGAGCGTTCAAACAGCTGCAAAAGCGATGAATCAAGTTGTGTTTCGGCTTTGGTCGATAAATCTGATTTTGGAATCTCCTTTGCCGTCCGACACCCGAAAAAGAAAGTCAAGACGAGAAAGAGCGCAACAAGAAAAAGAGATTTTGAGAAACGCGGTAGAGCAGTCATTTGAAATTGACGGTTGAGTTAAAGCACGTCTCAATTTGAGATTATGCAAAAACGCAGAGCGCGTAAAAAAGGTGCAAGAACGCTAAAAATGATGGAGAATGCTAAAAATTGCACGTCATTTTGATAGGTTAAAAAAATTAGGAAAAAATCCTTTTTTGCTTGTGAGAATTAAAGTAAAAGTGTTAAAATTGTTCTTGAAAGTAAGGCAAAACAAGGTTACGAAAGTGTAAAACTTTGTGCGAAAATCTCAGTTTGTTTTGCAAAAATTCTATATTCAAAACGAAATGACGGCATTGCGCCTTCATAAAGTTTCTTTCACAACACTCAAAAACAGGAGAAAAAGAAATGCAACCAAAAATCTGGATGAACGGGCGTTTGATAAAATGGGAAGACGCAAAAATTCACGTTTTATCGCACGTGGTTCATTACGGCTCATCGGTTTTTGAAGGCGTTAGGTGCTATCATACTGAAAAAGGGTCGGCAGTGCTGTTTCTCAAAGAGCATGTGCGACGCCTGTATGATTCGGCGAAAATTTATCGAATGGAAATCCCATTTACGCAGTTGGAACTGCGCGAAGCCGTGTTAGAGACTGTAATGGCAAGCGGGTTGAGTGCGTGCTACATCCGTCCGATTGTCTTTCGTGGTGAAGGGGCGTTAGGGGTTAATCCGTTGAAATCCAAAGTAGAAGTTGCGATTGCCGTTTGGGAGTGGGGAAGTTATCTCGGCGAAGAAGCCCTTGAAAAAGGCGTCGATATGCGAATTGCCTCGTGGCGACGAATCGCACCAAACACAATTCCATCAAGTGCCAAAGCGGGCGGAAATTATTTGAACTCATCGCTTATCAAAATGGAAGCCTTGCTTGACGGCTATTCGGAAGGCATTGCGCTCGATATGAACGGCTATGTTTCCGAAGGAAGCGGGGAGAACATCTTCTTGGTGCGCGATGAAGTGATTTACACACCGATGACGGCGCAATCGCTCTTGCCCGGCATTACGCGCGGTGCGGTTATCAAACTGGCAAAGTCGCTCGGCTACGAAGTGCGCGAAACGCTCATCAGCCGCGAAAGCCTCTATGTTGCCGATGAAGTTTTCGCCACAGGCACTGCGGCGGAAATTACGCCCGTGCGCTCCATCGATAAATACAAAATCGGAACCGGCGAGCGCGGCGAAGTAACCAAAGCCCTTCAAGATGCTTACTTCGACATCATTCGTAACGGAAACGATAAATACGGTTGGCTTACCTTCCTGCCCGAGCAGAAACAAAAAGCGAACGGCGTGCACAGAGAAGCCGTAAAAGCATAAAAGCGACGTGGATAGATAGCATACAAGTCCGCTCAACAAGGGCGGACTTTTTTTGTGAATTTTCGTCAAAGTCTTTTATTTTGCCCGTACCTTTTGAAGTTTTCAATGAGAAGAAACACAAGACGATGCACTTACACATTTTGAAATCAAAAATTCATCGCGCAACGGTTACTCACGCCGATTTATACTACGAAGGTAGCATCACGCTCGATGCCGATTTGATTGAAACGGCAGACATGATGGCAAACGAAAAAGTGCAAATCGTCAATAACAACAACGGCGCACGCTTCGAGACCTACATCATCGAGGGAGAACGCGGGTCGGGCGTTGTGCAACTGAACGGCGCTTGTGCGCGTCTTGCCGCCGTCGGCGATGAAATCATCGTCATGACCTACGCTGAAATGACGCGCGAAGAAGCCAAACAATACAAGCCGCTGGTTGTGCTCGTCGATAAACAAAACCGTCCGACAAAACTCTATCGTGTGGGAGAAGAATCGTTTGTGCTCACCTGAAAGCATCTTCACCATCACCAATCTCAACGATTTCTGACATGTCGTTAGCCATTGTGGTTATGGCGGCGGGCAAGGGCACGCGAATGAAATCTGACTTAGCCAAAGTGCTTCACGCGCTCAACTGCCGTCCTATGATTCATTACGTCCTCGATACTGCCTTCGCACTTAATCCCGAAAAAGTCGTGCTGATTGTCGGTCATCAAGCCGATGCCGTCAAAGAAGCCACGAAGGCGTATCGCGTCGATTACGCGCTCCAATCGCCGCAACTTGGAACGGGGCACGCCGTGACGCAAGCGGAATCGGCTCTAAACGATTTTGAGGGCGAAGTCGTCGTGCTTTCGGGCGACGCGCCGCTCGTCAAACCCGCGACGCTACAAACGGCGCTCGATGCGCATCGTCAAAAAAAAGCCGTCGCCACCGTCTTGACCGCCGCGCTTGAAAATCCCGCAGGCTACGGCAGAGTGATTCGCGGCGAACAAGGCGACGTGCTCAAAATCGTGGAGCATAAAGACGCATCGCCCGCAGAACTTGCCATCAACGAAATCAATTCGGGTATCTATGTCTTCAACAAGAAAAAACTGTTTGAAGCGTTGAAGCAGATTTCCAACGACAACGCGCAAGGCGAATACTACTTGCCCGACGTGTTCAAAATTTTCTTCTCAAAAGGCGAGCGCATCGCCGCCATTGCCGCTCCCAACTTCGACGAGATTCGCGGCGTCAACACCCCTGAACAACTGAAAGAAGCCGAAGCCATTTTGCTCGCGAACGCATAACCACGATGGAACTTGTTGGAGAACGCCTTTTGCTTCGCCCGCTGAACCGTTCCGACTCCGAGCGGCTCGTCTCGCTCATCAATGCGTCCGCCAACGAGTTGCGCGAGTTTATGCCATGGATGCAAGGCAAAATCACGCGCAAAGAAGAAGACGAATTTCTCTTGCGCGCCGTTCAAGAAATGAACCTTAACCAAGCCTTGCACTTCGGAATCGTTCTGAAATCGTCAAGCGAAATCATCGGCGTGATTGGAACGCACCCGATTGATTGGTTGAACGAATCGGCAAGCATCGGCTATTGGATTGCGACCGAATTTGCGGGCAAAGGATATGCGACCGAAGCGACCGCGCTCATTTTGGAAGGCTTGTTTATGGAGATGAAATTGCATCGCGTTGCGGTCTCGGCGGCGACGGACAATCGCGCCAGCAATCGCGTGATTGAAAAAATCGGATTTCGTTTTGAAGGCGTGTTGAAACTTGCGGGCAAAGTCGCCCCAACGCGATGGAAAGATTTGAACGCCTACGCGCTTCTCGACGATGAATACAAGTCAATGCGCAAAACGCTCTTCGAAAAGTTCCTCAACGGAAACTATCCGAAAATCAAGTTGGCGTAACGCCAAAATCGCGTTAAGTTTCGCGCAAGACAATTCAAACTCGAATGCTTGAACGATGGATGTCGCTCGCGTTGCGCGAAGCCGAAAAAGCCCTTGAAAAAAACGAAGTGCCCGTAGGCGCGGTGATTTTGGATTCAAACGGAAGCATCGTAGGGCGCGGGTTTAATCAAACCGAGACGCTTTCTGACGCGACGGCGCACGCCGAAATGATTGCCTTGACGGCGGCAATGGCGACGCTGGAATCGAAGTATCTGCAAGATTGCACGCTCGTCGTTACGCTCGAACCTTGCCCAATGTGCGCCGGCGCAATCTTGCTCGCGAAAGTCGGGCGGGTCGTCTTTGGCAGTTACGACGCGAAAATGGGAGCGGCAGGCACGCTCTTCAATTTGCTCGATAACCCTAAACTCAATCATCGCGCCGAACTCATCGGCGGCGTAATGGAATCAAAGACCACCGCGCTCCTCAAAGAATTTTTCGCCAAAGCCCGATATGAACAACGCCATCAACGAGAAAACGGTCGATAACGCCTCGCCTCGCTTTCCGCTTCTTACCGACGAGACGCTTCTGAACTGCATGCATTGCGGCTTGTGCTTGCCTAATTGCCCGACATACAGCCTCACGAACTTGGAGCGCTACTCGCCTCGCGGACGAATCCAACTGACGCGCTCGATTTTCGAAGGAAAACTAAGCGACGAAAAAGAACGCGACGACGTGAGCGACGCCATCAACTCGTGCTTGGGCTGTTTGGCGTGCGTAACGGCGTGCCCGGCAGGCGTGGATTACGAAACCATTTTTGAATCCGCCAAAGAACGCGCCCGCGCGCTTGAACCAACGAAGCCCGCCTCGTTGCTCAAAGACTTCGCGATGAAATTCATTTTCCCGAATCCCACGCGATTCAAAGCGGCTTCTCGACTGCTTTACGCGCTTCAACAATCGCCGTTGGAACAAAATCTGCCCGACGGATTGAAACGCGCTTATCGCCTCGCGCCCACGTTCTCCGAACGTTTTTTTGATGAAACCTACAAGTCCAATCGCAAGGGCGACCCCGTCTTGTTTCTTTCAGGCTGTTTGATGAATACGGCGTTCAGCGACGTGCATCGCGACACGGCGGCGGTTCTGGAATCCGTCGGAAAAACGATTCAGATGCCGAAAGGTCAAATTTGTTGCGGCGCATTGCACGCGCACAACGGCTACTTGAACGAAGCCAAAGCGATGGCGGAAGCGAACATTCGCGCCTTCGAAGAAAGCGATGCCCCGATTGTCGTCAATTCTGCTGGGTGCGGCGCGATGATGAAACACTATCCGAAACTCTTTGAAGAAGGAAGCGACTGGCACAGGCGCGCAACGAGCGTGGCAAAGCGGGTGAGCGATTTGTCGGAATTTCTTACGGAACTGAACTTCGCTCCAACAAGAAAACTCAACGCACGAGTAACCTATCAAGATGCATGCCACTTAGAGCACGGACAAAAAATCAAAGCCCAACCGAGAACGCTTTTGCGACGCGCTTTTACGGAAGTCGTTGAACTTAATTCGCCTGAATGTTGTGGCAGTGCTGGAATTTACAACCTCTTGCAACCCGATTGGTCGGAAGAATTTTTGAAACTCAAAGTTGAAGCGATTCAGAAAACAAGAGCGGATTTTGTGATAACTGCAAACCCGGGCTGTTTGCTTCAACTGCGGTATGGCTTGAAAGAAGCAGGATTGGAAACGAGGGCGATTCATCTGGCGACCGCGCTCCGAATGGCATTGAAGGAATGAATCGCGATGAGTGATTCAGGCAAAAGCATTAAAGCAACTTGCCGCCGTTGTGTTGTTGGCGCAATTTTTCAGCCATTGTTTCAGTAATGCCGTGAGAGACTTTGAAGCCGAATTTCTTTTGCAAGAACTCCTCGACGCGAACCCATTTATCACCCATCTTAATTTTCCCTGACCACGCGCAAATCGTTACCATTTCTTCAAGTTGCTTAATCTTTTCGCTCTGTTCGGCGAGTTGCTCGTTTTTCTTGGCTTCTTTGAGCGCGAATTGGATTTCAAGCGCGTTGATTTTTTCGGTCATCTGCTTGCCAAACTGCTTTTCAGAGACTTCAACATACTTCTTATGATAGGCGAGCGCGTGTTGATAGTCACCCATTTGCTCATAGATGTCTGAAAGTTCAATGTATAAAGAATCAAGGTGTCGTTGTTCCCCCGTTTCAGAGACGACATCGAGCGCCTCTTGCATGAGCGAGAGGGCTTTGTCAAGTTGATCAATCTGTCTGTAAGTCGCGCTCAAATTGACGAGCGCGGCAAGTAGCGCGGAAGACTGTTTTGACGCGCGAGCATGCGCAATCGCGCGTTCAAGCCAAACAATCGCTTCGTCAGGCTTTTTAAGAGAAGAATAAAGCGCGCCAAGATTGGTGGTGCAACTTGCAAGTCGAGTTTGGTCTGCGCTATGGCTCAAATAGTCCATCGCTTTGAGGTAGTAAGAAAGCGCTTGCTCGTAATCTTGCAGATTTTGGTAGCAAGCGCCGATGTTGGTCAGAATAATGCCAATCTCGCTCGATTTGTCTCCGAGCAAATGTTCATCAGAGAGCGGAAGCAGGTGAGAGAGTGCAGACAAAAAATACTCTAAGGCTTTTTGTGGTTGCGAAAACGCCGCGTAAACGCACCCAATCGTTTTGAGGCAGATGGATTTTCCAAAGTCATCGTCAAGCGAAGCGAAGCGTTCCATCGCGTCAAAGGCAAGTTGAAGCGAAAGGTCATACTCCGTCAATTTGAAACGCAGAACGGCTTGTTTAGCCAAAGCGCACGCTGTTCCGAATTGAAAATCGCGAGAAACGGCGCGCGCGTGAGCCTCTTGACACAATGAGAGGGCTTGGTGCGTATCGGCGTCGGAAAGTTCGTTCGCTTTGCGAATCAGCGATTGAATTTCAAGTTGTTCGTCGCTGAAAGCCGTTGCAACAGGCAGAGCAGGGTGGTTAGGTTGAGAGTTTGACATTGTCGAGAGTCAAGTTCCTACTGCGATTTAAAGTCAATGCCTTGCATTTGAGCCAATTTGGTTACGAGTTTTTCGATGATTGCGACGCGGTCAACGCTGTCGGCTTTGAGTTTTGTATAAATTTCCAAATAAGACTTTTTGCGCTCCGCTTCAAACGCCGCTAAACGCACTTCGTATTCGGCAATCGCTTCATCGATGGTTTTTGAAGCGGGCTTGTAAAATTTCGGTCGGTCTCTGTCCCAAACGGCATCGCCTTCTTTGGCGACCAATTCGGCGTAGCGAAACGTAATGTCAAAAAGTTCATTGATTTGCGTTCTCAATTCTTTCCACTCTTCTGCTGTCAGGGGTGCCTGTTGATTGAGCGTCTCCATAACGTTGTTTATGAATAAGTTAAGCGTTGAAAATACGACAAAAGCAAAGTCGTTCAAAACCTTTGCCGATACAATCAAGCGGCGGAAAACTTTGAACGCACTTGGCGTATATTCGCAAAAGTCAAATTCGCCGTTCAATCTTCAATACTTCGCATCATGCCTCGAGATATGAAACGAATTACATCGCTTTTAACCCTATTGCTCTTCGGCATATTCAGCGCACGTGCCCAAACTGCCTCACCGCGACTTGCCAACTACGACATTATCGCCTCGCTCGACCCCGAATCAAGAACCATCACGGCGACCGAAATTCTCACTTGGAAAAATCACTCCAACGATACCGTTCCCGACTTGCGGTTTCACCTTTACCTCAATGCGTTCAAAAATCGCAATTCCACGTTCTTCAAAGAATCGGGCGGACAGTTGCGCGGCATCGAACCCGAAGGAAAAGAAGACGAAAACATTTGGGGATTTGTCGAGATTGAATCAATGAAACTCCTCTCGCTCAACGGCAAGGAAGAATCCATCGACCTCACAAGCCGACTTCAATTCATTCACCCCGACGACGACAACAAAGACGACCAAACCGTCGCGCAAATTCTTTTGCCCTCTCCCGTTTTGCCCAAAGGCGAGGCAAAACTCGAAATCAAATTCAAAAGCAAACTGCCGAAAATTTTTGCGCGCACGGGCTACGCCGCCGACGGCAAGTTCTTTCTCGTGGCGCAATGGTTTCCGAAAATCGGCGTGTATGAATCCCCCGGCGATCGATACGTTCCGCTCACCGCTTCAAAAGGACAATGGAACTGCCATCAGTTTCACGGCAACTCCGAATTTTTCGCGGACTTTGGCGTCTATCGCGTTGCCATCACCGTGCCCAAAAGTTATGTTGTTGGAGCGACAGGCGTTCTGCAATCCCAAACCGAACAAGGCGACCTCAAAACGCTCGTCTATTACCAAGAAGACGTGCATGATTTCGCGTGGGCGGCGTCGCCTCTGTTCCAAGTCTTTGAAGATTCCTACAAAAGCAAGGACGGACATTCCATCAAACTCACATTTCTTGCGCAACCGCAACATGCCGACCAAGCCGAGCGGCACTTTCTCGCCGTGAAGAATGCGCTCGAATGGGCGGAAGAGTGGCTCGGCGTTTATCCGTATTCAAGCCTTACTATCGTCGACCCCGCCTATGGCGGCGGCGGCGCAGGCGGAATGGAATATCCGACCTTCATCACCGCAGGCACGTTTTGGAAAATCCCGCTCGGCGTCAAAACGACCGAAATCGTAACCGTTCACGAATTTGGTCATCAATACTTCTACGGAATGCTCGCGAGCAACGAGTTCGAGGAAGCGTGGCTCGACGAAGGAATGAACACGTGGCTTGAACTTTCCGTAATGCGACGCTACTACGCGGGCGAAGCGGGCAAAAAATCCGCATTCGGCGACAAGACTTCGGCGATTGATTTTCTCGGCATTCGCATCGGCGACGTGGAGCAATCGCGGTCGGGTTACACGTCTCCAAGCAACGCCAAGCGCGACACCATCGTCAAACCCGTTTGGACATACAAGCGCGGCGGCTATGGCACATTTTCCTACAACAAGCCTGGCACGATGATGCTCACGCTCGAAAACATTCTCGGCGAAGAAACGATGAAAATCGTGATGCGAACTTACTTCGAGCGATTCAAATTCAAACACCCCACGACGCGCGATTTCATTCGCACAGTCAATGAAGCGACGGGCAAAGATTTCACGCCGTTTTTCAATCAGTTTCTTTATTCAACCCTCGCGCTCGATTACGCCGTTCAAAATTTGAGCAATTCGGCAGATGAAAATGACGAAGAACTCGAAGGCGCGACGGACGCGACAGAAAAAAAACAGGGCGATTACCGAATCAAAGTCGTTTTTGAACGCAAAGAAGAAGCCGTTGCACCGATGGACATTCTCATCAAGTTTGAGGACGGAACGGAATTCCGCGACGTGTGGGACGGCGTGGCGCGATACAAAATCTACGAATTTGAAAAGCCTGCAAAAGCCGTCGCCGCTTACATCGATTCCGAAAACAAATACCTGCTTGACGTCAATCGCAACAACAACGCGCTGACCGCGAAACCCGAAACCGCAGGCTTTTGGAAGTGGGCGATGAACGCGATGTTTTGGCTTCAAAATTTCTTGCTCATCTTCGCTTAACGAAATAAAAACGCAATGATAAAAGCGATTCAAACAGGACTGAAAAAAGCGAAAACGCATTGGCAAATCAGCGCGCTCGTTTATGCGCTCAACTTCGTTTTTGCGCTTGGCTTTGCGATGGCGTTCAAAAATGTTCTCGCCGACGAGTTCGCATTCCGCGACGTTTCGCGGCGATTGCTGGAAGGATTTGACTTCACGTTTCTTTCCGATATGAACTACGCAAGCGGGAGCGTTACGTCGCTGTTCAAAACGCTGAATTGGCTCGTTGCGGGCTACATTCTGACGAGCGCGTTTCTGTCGGGCGGCATTATTGCGTCGCTACGGCGCGAAGAGTTTTCGTTGCCCGATTTCTTCGCCGATTCGGCGCGCTATGTCGGGCGGTTCGTCGCGCTGTCGGCGTTTTTCGCGCTCACCGTGCTTGCGCCGATCGTGGTGGTTGCGATTTTTTCGGCGATTGGAAACGCAATGTCGGAAAGCGCGATCAGCGAAGCGCCCGTGATGATATGGACGGTGGTCGGAATTGGGCTTGGCGCGATAACGCTCGCGTTTTTTTATCTCGCGTTTGAAGTGGCGAAGTTTGAAGTCGCGTGCGAAAACAAGAAGCCGTTTCGAGCCTATATGAGCGCGTTCAAAATCACGTTGAAAAACATTGCGTCGTTCTTTGGCATTATGCTGGCGTTTCTTCTATGCGTTGGCGTGATTGGTAGCGTCTTGCATTTGCTTGCGCCAAAGGGCGAAACAGGCGCAGGCGTGTTCGCGCTGGCGTTGATGCAACAGGCGTTGGTCGCAAGTCGCGTGTTCTTTCGCGTGGCGACGATGGGCGCGCTGTTGGAGAAGTATCGCGAAGTCAGACCTAAACAAGAACTCGCTGAAACGCCAAGCGAGCCTGTTTCAGAAACCACAGAGCCGATTCAAGAGCCTGAACCAACCAAGCAAGCGCCTGAAAACGCAGGCGACGCGGAAATTAAGTCGGAGCAGGAAACCAAGTAGCCACGCTCTTTTGGAGTCTGCGCTTTCGCGCGGAACGACTGCGGGCGATGAATTGTGGATTCTTCGCTTTGCTTCGCGTCGTTCAGAATGACCGCGCGCCTTGTTTTTCGTCATTCCGAGCGTTAGCGAGGAATCTATAAAAAGCGAAATGAGAAGCGTTAAATGTTTTGTCTAACATCTGAATATGAAAATCAAATTTGGAACATCAGGTTGGCGAGCGATTATCGCCGACGAATTCACGTTTGAAAATCTCACGCTCGCGCTCAAAGCGATTTTGAGATACTTGCGCGAAGAGAACTTAAATAGCCTCGTCATCGGACGCGACACGCGCTTTTTGGGCGAAGAGTTTTCAAAACTTGCGGCGCAATTTTTCGCGACCAACGGCGTGCAAGTCTTCCTGTGTGAGCGCGACGCGCCCACGCCCGTCATCAGTTACGAAATCCGTCGACGCAAAGCGGGCGGCGGCATCAACTTTACGGCATCGCACAATCCGCCTGAATATCAAGGCTTGAAATTTTCAACGGCGGACGGCGCGCCTGCGCTTCCTGAAATCACGAAAAAATTCGAGCGGTATTTCGACGAACTCTACGCCGCTCACAAGCAACAGCCAATTCGCGAGCCGTTGGAATCGTTTGAAAAGCTCGTCGCTGAAAAGAAAATTGAAATCATCAACCCAAACGAGCCGTATTTGCGACGCATTGCCGAAATCGTCGATGCGAAGGCGATTGCGGAATCAGGAATTAAAGTCGTTTATGACGCGATGTATGGCACGGCGCGCGATTACACCGATAAATTTTTGCGCAATCTCGGCGTTGAAGTCGAGACAATGCACGCCTACCGCGACGTCTATTTCGGCGGGCGCGCGCCCGAACCCTCCGAAGAACGCATTCCCGAACTCATCGCTCGCGTCAAGGAGCGTGGCGCGAAGGGCGAGTTCGTTATCGGCATTGCTAACGATGGCGACGCCGACCGCTACGCCGTCGTTGACGCAACGGGAACTTATTTGCAAGCCAATCAACTGCTTGCCATTCTCTTTCATTACGCCATCAAGCACAAGCCCGAGTGGAAAGGGTGCGTGGTCAGAACGCTCGCAACGACGCACCTTATCGATGCCATCGCGAAAAAAGAAAACATCAAACTCTACGACGTGCCTGTGGGATTCAAGTATATCGGCGAGATTATGATGCGCGAAGATATGATTGTCGGCGGCGAGGAATCCAACGGACTTTCCGTGTATCAGCACATTCCCGAAAAAGATGGCGTGCTGGCATGCTTGCTATTCGTGGAAATCACGGCAAGAACCAAACAGCCGCTTTCGGCGTATCTGAAACGGCTCTACGAAGAGTATGGCTATTTCTACGCTACGCGCGAAAACTTGCGCCTGACTGATGAAAAGAAAAACGCATTGCTGGCGAAACTTCAAACCGACGCGCCGAAACACATTGCAGGCAAAGAAGTAAAAATAATCGATAAGCGCGACGGCGTGAAAATGATTTGTGCCGACGGCTCTTGGCTCTTGGTGCGATTCAGCGGCACCGAGCCTGTCGTCCGATTTTATGCCGAGTCGTTCTCCGAAAAAGAAACGGCGGAAATCCTTGCATTTGCTAAATCGCTGATTTAAGTATGACGACGAACAAAACACTTTGGCGAGACAACTCAAAAACGAGATGCTGAAGACCGAAGACACCATAGAACAAAGAGTGGAAGACCTCATCAAAAGTGCAACGCTTTCAGATAAAGCAACTGTCCAAGAGCGGCGCGACGCCTTGAAAGCGTGCGACGAAGCCGTGCGCCTTGCCACAGAGGCAAACTACTTACTCGGTAAAGCCAAAGCCCTCAAACTCAAAGGCATTCATCACATCTTGCTGTCGGAGTTCAAGGAAGCGTTGGACGCATTTTTGCAGGAAGAAAAAATCCGCCGTCAAATCGGTGATGCGTTAGCACTGGCTAATGCGATTCACAATGTTGCCAACACTTATCACTATCTCAACAATCTGCAAAAAGCCATGATGCTTTATTTGGAAGCAATGCAGAAGTTTGAGAGCCTCAACGAACTTGGACGGTTGCGTTCTGTTTACAACAACATTGGTTGGCTTCATTTCAAAATTGGAAACTATGCTGAGTCGCTCGATTACTATCTCAAATGCCAAAAAATTGCCGAAGAATCGGGTGATAAAGCTGACTTGGCGCAAGCCTTAAATGCGATTGGCACGGTATATCAAAAAATGAACGACTTCGAGCAGGCGCTTGCTTTTTACTTCAAAAGTCTAAAACTCTCGGAGGAAATTGGCTTAGACGAGGGCAAAGGCATGGCATTTGGCAATATCGGCATTGTGTATTATGAAATGAAGCGATACGAAGAAGCCCTTGAAGCGAACTATCAAAGCAAACAAATTTTTGAAGACATTGACCACACGTATCACCTTTCTATGGCGTTGGCAAGCATTGCCGCGTGCTACGAAGCCTTGAAGATGGAAAGCGAGGCTCTCTTCTTTTATGAAGAAAGTTTGAGGGCGGCAAAAAAATCAGGCAACGTGCAAGTAGAAGTGGAAGTTTTGCAGAAGCAAGCAGGGTTATTACTCAAACGCAACGAAAAAGAAGATGCCCTGCACTTGCTTCGCAACGCGCTTCGAATCGGAAAAAAAGCGCAACTGAAAAACAACCTTCTGCAAGTGTATCGGCTGATAGTCGAGGCCTATCGGGCGCTTGGCGATTTTGAATCCGCGCTTTCGGCGCACGAAAGTTTTTATGAGCTCGAAAAAGAACTCTTCAACGAGGAATCCAACCGCAAAATTCGCAATATGCAACTTGCCTTTGAACTTGAACAAGGCAAGCGCGAAATGGAATTGGAAAAGCAAAAAAACGCGGAATTGACGCGGCTCAACGCGGAGCTTTCGGAAGCGAATCGATTGAAAACTGAACTCTTGGGCATTGCCGCACACGACCTTAAAAATCCGCTTCAATCGATTTTAGGGTTTGCGGAACTCATCAAGGAGCGCACCAAAGATGCTTTTGCGCAACAATATGCACAGCGAATCCGCGCCGCGTCGGAGCGAATGGTGGAAATGATTGTGCTACTGTTGCAAGATGCGGCAATGTCGCAAGGAAAAATCGCGCTGAATCTTTCCGAAGTCAGTGTCAGCGAACTTTGTGAGTCGGTTGTTGAGTTTTATCGACCGCGCGCCGAAGAAAAGTCGCAACGCTTGGAAACGGAAATTGAGCCGAATTGCGTCATTTTGGGCGATAAGCGGTATCTGTTTCAAATTATGGAAAACTTGATTAGCAACGCGATTAAGTATAGCCCGAACGGAAAGAAAATCACGCTAAGTTTGCGGCGGATTGATACCGAAAAAGTAATCCAAATTGCAGTCAGTGACGAAGGTCAAGGTTTGACAGAAGAAGACAAATCCAAACTCTTTAGAAAGTTTCAGCGGCTTTCGGCAAAGCCTACGGGCAATGAAAGTTCAACGGGGTTGGGACTGGCGATTGTTAAAGAACTCGTTGAATTGCATCACGGCAAAATCTGGGCAGAGTCGGAGGGGAAAAATAAAGGCGCAACCTTTTTCATACAGATTCCAATTTTTCAAAACGCATAAACACAACTTAGTATGCAACTCAAAGACATGGCGGGAATGCTCAAACAAGTTCAAGAAATGAGCAAAAAGATGGAAGAGATTCAGCGTGAACTGGCAAAAAAGAACGTAACAGCCGACGCAGGCGGCGGAATGGTGAAAGTAACGGCGAACGGAAAGCATGAACTCGTCAAAATTGAAATTGAAAAAGAGTTAATCAATCCTGATGAAGTCGATATGCTTCAAGATTTAATCGTTGCCGCCGCCAATAAAGCCCTTGCCGAATCGGCGAAAATGGCGCAAGAAGAAATCGCCAAAGTAACTGGCGGAATGATGGGCGGCGCAAACTTGGATATGCTTAAAGATTTAGGACTTGGTGGATAAAACCATGTCGCGCTTGTGAACTTTTGTCAGAACCCTCTGAAAATTTCGCCGATAAGTTAACTTCGGCACAACCTTTGAAGATTCCATAAACAGAACATCAAAACAGGTAGTCAAATGGAATGGCGGCAAAAGAACTGAATGAACGAGAGCGAGAAGTTCTCGAGTTGATTATTCAGAACTTCATCTTAACGGCGAATCCCGTCGGGTCGCGATTCCTTGCAAAACATTCGGATTTGGGGCTTTCCGATGCCACGATTCGCAATGTGATGGCAGACCTTGAAGAAGAAGGCTACATTACGCATCCGCATACGTCGGCAGGAAGAATTCCGACCGACAAAGGCTATCGATTGTATGTTAATGATATGATGCGTGTCGGACAACTGCCGCAAAACGAGCGTCTTAAAATTGACCAAAATATCGAACAACTTGTTGCGAATCGTACGACCCAATCCGATGACATTTTGAGAATGTCATCTAAAATTTTAGGGCACATCTCGAAGCAAATCGGAATCGTGCTTTCGCCTAAACTCTCGACGGGCGTGTTTGAAAAATTGGAGATGGTTGCGCTCTCATCAAGCAAAATTATGGTCATCATCTCGATTCGCTCAGGCTTGGTGAAAACGATTATGCTTGAAGTTCGCGTCGAAATTTCACGCCAAAAATTGGACGAGCTTTCCCAAGTCCTCAATGAGCGTCTTTCAGGATTGACCTTAGAAGAAATCCGACAAACCTTTGCTGAGCGCGTCGCCGACTACGAAGATACCTCGGGAATGCTCCGAATTTTTCTCGATTCCGCCGATAAAGTTTTCGACGAACAGCCTCAAACCGAACGGATTCACATCGCGGGCAAAGAGAACATCTTAGCCTATCCCGAATTTGAACAGCCCGAAAAAGTGCGCGGCATTATTGAACTCGTAGAAAATGAAAAGGTTATCGTGCATCTGCTTGAAGAATCGATGCCAACGGAAATGAACGATTCCGTGAGCATTCGGATTGGAAAAGAAAACTTGGAGAGCAAGATAAAAGAGTGTAGCATCGTTACGGCGCAATATAGCGTGGGCGACGCCATCGGCACGGTGGGCGTGATTGGACCAACGAGAATGAACTACGCCAAAGTCGTCCGCGTCATCGATTACATCGCCAAGCGGCTATCTCAAACGCTCTCGTCATAACGAACTTTAATTCAAATCAATCAACGTCAAATCATGTCCGAAGAACTGAAAATCGAAGTCAGCGAAGGCGAAGCGAAGATAGAAGCGTCGGAAACTCCTGCGACAGAAACGGAGAAATCCGAGCTGGAAACGCTGAAAGAAAAACTTGCGCAAGCGGAGCAAGAACGCGACTCGTTCAAAGACCAACTTTATCGCAAAGCGGCGGATTACGAAAACTTCCGTCGCCAAAAAGAGCGCGAAGCGGCGGCGTTTCTGAAATTCGCCGAAGAAGGTATTATTAAAAAACTATTACCAACGCTCGACGATTTAGAGCGCGTGATTAAAAACGCAGATAAATTTTTAGCGGACAACCCCGACGCCAAAATTTATGTCGATGGCGTCAAACTTGTTCAGCAAAAACTGTTCAAAATGTTAGAAGAGCGCGGCGTAACGCGCATTGAATCGCTCGGCAAAAAGTTCGACGTCGACTATCACGAAGCCTTAACGCAAATGCCGAAAAGCGATGTCGAGCCTGAAACAATTGTTGACGAATTTGAAGCAGGGTATATGCTCCACGACAAAGTGATTCGCCACGCTAAAGTCGTGGTTGCCAAAGAAGTAGAAAATTAACCTAACCAACAGCGAAAAGTTATGGCAACGTCCAAACGAGATTACTATGAAATTTTAGGCGTTCCTCGTTCTGCAAGCATCGATGACGTCAAAAAAGCGTATCGCAAATTAGCGATGCAATATCACCCCGACCGCAATCCGAACAGCAAAGCGGCGGAGGAAAAGTTCAAAGAAATCAACGAAGCATATGAAGTGTTGAGCAACGAGGAAAAACGCGCGCGCTACGACCGATTCGGGCACGCGGGCGTTGGCACGTCTGCCGCTTCCGATGGCGGCAATCCCTTTGCCGGACGCGGAAATATGGACGATATTTTCAGCGCGTTCAGCGATATTTTCGGAAGCCAATTCGGCGAAACATTCGGCGAAACCAGCGGACGACGCCGCTCTCGACAACGCGGCGTGCCCGGCTCCGACCTAAAAATCCGTCTTAAACTCACCCTCGAAGAAATCGCCAACGGCGTCGACAAAACGCTCAAAGTCAAAAAGCAAAAAACTTGCGAAGTCTGTAACGGCACGGGTTCAAAAAACGGCAGTTACGACACTTGCCCGACTTGCAACGGCGCGGGCGAAGTGCGTCAAGTCTCCCGCACGATGTTCGGTCAGTTCGTCAACATCACCACCTGCCCAACCTGCAACGGCGAAGGCAGAATCGTCAAAGACAAATGCGCCGCATGTAGTGGCGAAGGGCGCGTTCAAGGCGAAGCCACGATTAAAGTCTCCATTCCCGCCGGCGTGATGGAAGGCAACTACATTCCGCTACGCGGACAAGGCAACGCGGGCTTACGCGGTGGCGCGGCAGGCGACTTGCTCGTCGTCATCGAAGAAGAACCGCACCCCTATTTCACCCGCGAAGAAGACAACATCGTGTATCATCTCAACATCAACTTCGCCGACGCGGTCTTGGGCGCGAAAGTGAGCGTGCCAACGCTCGAAGGCTCGATGGTCGTCGAAATTCCGCCCGGCTCCGCGTCAGGAAAAGAAATTCGATTGACCGAAAAAGGCATCAAGCATCTCAATAGTTACGGACGCGGCGACCAAATCATTCGGCTCAACATCTACGTGCCGAGCCAAGTCAGCTCCGCCGACAAAGAACTATTGAAGCAACTGCGTCAGTCGCCAAACCTCAACCCGTCGGCTAAGCACAACGGCAAAACGTCGCCGTTTGAAAAGGTCAAAGACGTGTTCGGCTTTTGAGCAACAAAAAAACGGTTGCCGCGAGCAATATCGCGTGGCTATTTTTCTTCATCAGTGAACGGGAGGTATTATGTCGGAAGATCAGCAAGAACTATGGACTCGATTAAATGCTTACAAGCTTGATGCCGTAGATGCAGAACTTCCGTTCTCAAAGCGACTGGCTCGCGAAAACAATTGGACGGAGCATTACGCCAAGCGCGTGATGAATGAATACAAACGTTTTGTGTTTCTCGCGCTCGTGTCCAATCACCCCGTTACGCCTTCCGATGAAATCGACCAAGTTTGGCACCTTCATCTTATTTACACCAAAGCCTATTGGGAAGAGTTTTGCAAAGAGGTGATTCGCGCGCCGCTTCATCATCACCCCACAAAAGGCGGAAAAGCGGAAGGGGATAAATTCCGAAAGTGGTATGCCAGGACGAAACAAGCCTATCTTGAAACGTTTGGAGAAGAACCGCCAAGCGACATTTGGAAAAATGAGCATGAGCGATTCGCGCTTGCGCCGCACTTTAAGCGAATCAATACAAAGTCAAACTGGATTATCCCGAAACCGCCTCGCTTCAAGCGACTGAACATCGTCGTTGCCGTATTGCTCGCATCGGTGGTTTCATTCTTCAGTTGCGTGAGCGAATCAAAGCAAGCGAATGACAGCCAGATAGCCACGGTTATTGGAATTTCAGGCATAATTATTGGACTTGTGTTTTTGATGGTCTTATTGGGAGGCATTTTCTTTGCATTCAAAGGTCAAACCAAAGCGCAAAAAGGCAAAGGCAGCACGGGCGGAACAGGGTGCGGAGGAGGTTTTGATTCAGGAGGAGACACAGACAATAGCGATGGAGGTAGCGGAGATGGCGGAGATGGCGGAAGTGGGTGTAGCGGATGCGGCGGATGCGGTAGTTGAGTAAAACTTCAATTAATTGCTTAAACCTGAATGAGAAATGAAAATTGGTCAATACGAAATTTTTGCGATTGAATGTGAGCAGTTCGCGCTCGATGGCGGCGCGATGTTCGGCACCGTTCCGAAAGTCCTTTGGGAAAAAACAAATCCCGCCGATGACAAGAACCGCATCGATATGTCCGCTCGCGCAATGCTCATCAAGGGCAACGGCAGAAACATCTTGGTCGACACGGGAATGGGGCAGAAGTGGGACGAGAAAGCGCGCGGAATGTATAAAATCTCTGAATCCTTCCTCGAACAAAATCTCTCAAAAGCAGGTCTAACGCCCGACGACATTACCGACGTCATTCTCACGCACTTGCACTTCGACCACGCAGGCGGCGCGGTCAAAAACGAAAACGGCAAACTCGTTCCAACCTTCAAAAACGCCACCTACTACGTTCAAGAAGAAAACTACAAATGGGCGATGAACCCCAACGCCCGCGAGCGCGTCAGCTATATGAAAGAAAACTTCGTTCCGCTCCTCGAAGCCGATAAACTCAAACTCATCGAGGGCGAAATCGAACTCTTCCCCAACATTCATCTCATCATTTCCAACGCGCATACGCACGCGCAACAACTCGTGCGCGTCAAGGGCGACGACAAATCCATCTGCTACTGCGGCGACCTCATTCCCACCGCTACGCACATTCCGCTTCCTTGGGTAATGGGCTATGACCTCTACCCGCTTGAAATTATGAACGAAAAGAAAAAACTCTTGGAGCAAGCCGTCGACGAAAATTGGGTTCTCTTCTTCGAGCACGACCCCTACGCCGATGCCGCCGACCTCGTTAAAGGCGAAAAAGGGATTGCGAAGAAAACCACGTTCTTCGTGAATTAAAGTGGAGCAAGACATTCGTTGGAAACAGCGCCTCGCCAACTATGAAAAAGCCTTGAACCAACTGCTCTCGGCAATTGAGACGCACGGCGAGAATCCGATTGACATCATCAAGGAAGGCGTCATTCAACGCTTTGAATTCACGCACGAACTCGCGTGGAAAACGATGAAAGATTTTTTGGAATACGAAGGCTATAAAAACATCGTCGACTCTCGAAGCGCCGTGAAAGAAGCGTTCAGCAAAAGCTTGATTGATGACGCGAACATTTGGCTTGAAATGATTGAAAGCCGAAACCGAACCGTTCACGCCTACCAAGAAGACATTTTGCGAGAGGAGTTTCAGAAAATCGTTTCGTCATACAAAACCGCGCTCGCGAAATTTTTGAGCGCGATGAAAGCGAGAGAATGAAGTTCGGGTTGAAAGAAGAGACGATTGCGAAAATTCAAGCCGTCTTCGAAAAATATCCCGAAGTCGAGCGCGTCATCATTTACGGCTCGCGGGCGAAAGGAAACTTTCGGCAAGGCTCGGACATTGATTTGACGCTCGTCGGCAAAAGCCTCACGGAATCGCACCGCTCGAAAATCGCCTCCGAATTGGACGACCTCGATACGCCCTATCTCTACGACGTGTCCCTTTTTCACGCGCTTCGCTCGCCTGAATTGGAAGCGCATATTCAGCGCGTCGGGCAAATTTTTTACGAGAAGGAGCGAGACACTTCAACGCGCTAACTCGCGGATAAACAGCCTGCGAATGATGTCTTCAATCGGCGCTTCTTCAATCGTGAGGTCTTGGACATCGAATCGCGAAAGAATCGCCGCCGAAACTTTGGAAATGTTCTGACGCGAGACGCGCAACTTCGCCGAACTCCCCTCAAACCATTCAATCGCGCCAAACTCCGAGAGCACCTCGCGCGCAATGGGCGCGTGAAAATCAATCGTCAAGATTTTTTCCGACGAGAATTGCTCGACGATGTCCGACAGCGCGCCGTCGAAGAAGATTTTGCCGCCATCGATAATCATCACGCGCTTGCAGAGGGCTTCGATGTCTTGCATATAATGGCTCGTGAGAATGATGGTGGTTTTGCTTTCTTCGTTGTAGCGTTTGATGAACTCGCGAATCGATAGTTGCGCCACGACGTCCAGCCCAATCGTTGGCTCGTCCAAAAACAGCGTCTTTGGCTTATGCAAGAGCGCGCCGATGAACTCCATCTTCATTCGCTCGCCGAGCGACAGCCGCCGCAGTTGCACGCCCAGCTTGTCTTTTACTTTGAGCAGTTCGGTTAGGTGAGAGAGTTGCTCGCGGTATTGCGCGTCGGGGACTTCGTAGATTTCTTTCAGGAGCAAGAACGAATCTTGCGCGGGCAAATCCCACAAGAGTTGATTTTTCTGCCCCAGCACGATGGCGATGCGTTTGCGAAACTCGTTTTTGCGCTCGTAAGGAACATAGCCCAAAACCTCGACCTTGCCCGACGTCGGATAAAGCAATCCCGAAAGAATTTTGAGTGTCGTGGTTTTGCCCGCGCCGTTTGCGCCTAAAAAGCCGACGAGTTCGCCTTCGCCGATTTCAAAAGAAATGTCATTGACCGCGCGCTTGATGTCGTATTTGCGATTAAACAGCCCTTTAATCGCGCCTAAAACGCCCTCTTCCTTCTTGAAGATTTTGTATTCCTTGACGAGATGCTCGACGGCGATGACGGGTTTCATTGAACGAGTTGGATTTCAAGCAGAATTGGAAGATGGTCGGCGTAGCCACCCAAGTAGCGCGCGCCCGCATAGGTGCGAAAGGGTTTTTCTGTTGGCTTTCCGTCGCGGTCTTTTTCAAACATATAAGTTTGGTGAAAGACGGCGAAAGAGTTAGGAACAACCGTAAAACTTTTGTTGTCGAGCAAACCTTTTGAGACAATCGCGTGGTCGATGCGTTCCCAATGGTTTTGATAGTGATACGTGCCGATGCCTTGATAAGACGCGATGAAGTTGTAGAGCGCGCCATCGCTTGAAGCGGTTGCGGCGCTCAAATCGCCTGTGGCGCGGAGAATTTCGGAGACGGAGCGGTTCGATGGTTCGTCGTTCAAATCGCCGAGCATAATGACGTCGGCGGTTGAATCTTGCGAAAGAATTTCATCGAGGCGAGCGCGCAAAGTTCGAGCGGCGACGATTCGGCGCGGTTCGGAGGCTTCTTCGCCGCCGCGACGCGAGGGCCAGTGATTGACGAAGACATACAGCGCGTTGCCTTTGTGCGAGAACTTGGCTTCGATGATGTCGCGCGTCGCGCCTTCCTCCAACTTGACCGCGTGCTTGCGCGAATCGAGCAGTTGAAATTTCGCGCTGTCGTAAACGATGCCCACATCGATGCCGCGCGGGTCAAGCGATTCGTAATAGACCGCTCGGTAAGTTTTGCCTCCAAGATGTTTTTGAAACAGCGTGTCCAAAAGCCAACGATGCTCGACTTCGCAGAAGCCCATCACGTCAGGAAGCGCGTAGCCTCTGCTTTTCGCCAAGTCGCGAATGACGGTCGAGAGTTGCTTGAATTTGTAGTCGAGCCGTTCTTCCGTCCATTTGTATTTGCCGCTGGGGGTGAAGTCGTCGTCTTGCGTGGGATCGTCAATCGCATCGAAGAGATTTTCCACGTTCCACCATGCGACGAGAAATTTGTTCGTCTTGGGCGCGGACGCGGTGGATTGTCTCGTCGTGGAGCAGGCGAAGAAAACGAGCGGGAGCGCGAAAAGAAGCGTCAGGCGAAGTCGCATTGGCGTTAAGGTTTTTCGTTGATGAAACGGTCGACGGCTTCAAAGAACGCTTGTGGCTTTTCGACCATCGGCACGTGTCCGCATTCGGGAATCAAAACGAGGCGAGCGTTTGGGATTTCGCGCTGAACGACTTTGGCGTATTTGACGGGAATAAACTTATCGTTTGCGCCCCAAATCACCAGCGTGGGCGTTTTCATTTCTTTGAGCCGTGCGCGCACTTTGGTTCGCTTCAAGTCTAAATACTTGAAATCACGATTGAGCGACATCATCGCATCAAAATTTTCTTTGCTTTTCACCATTTCCAAGTTTTGGTTCAAATGCTCTTCGGTAATGTGTGCGGGGTCGTAATAAACCGACTGCATCGTCTTTTTGACAAACGACGGCTTTGAGACCATTTTGTAAAGAATCGGCTTCAAAAGAAACGAACTTGCCATCATAATGAACGGCGGCAGATAAAGAAACCCGTCGCTATCGCAAAGCACCAATTTCGTAAAAGTGTTCGGATAATAAACCGACATCGCAACCAGATACTTCGCGCCCATCGAGTGTCCAATGCCGTAAATCGAATCGCGTGGCGAAGTCGTTTTCTCCAAAAATTCTTTCATCAACTTTGCGTAAAGGTCAAGCGAATAGCGAACATTCGTCGGCTTATCGCTTTTGCCAAAGGCGAGCAGGTCTAACGCCAAAACGCGATAACGTTGTGCAAAGAGCGGCACAACTCGGTAAAAAATATCGAGCGACGATGAAAAGCCATGCACGAGAAAAAGAACCTTCGAGCCTGAACCTTCATCAATATAGCGATGCTTATATCCTGAAAGGGTAATGTATTTGGATTCTGCTTGAATACTCATAAATCGTGGTGATTAAAGTGCGTGATAATTAAAGTTGAAGCGATTGTAGCCATGTTGCAATCGCAGGCGCACTGCGCCAAATCACATTGATATGATTGGCATCAGAAACAATAAGCGATTTTTCTTTTGTAGGCAAACGAGAGAGCGTGTATTCGGCATCGGCGACGGCAAAGAGTTCGTCCTCTTTTCCAATCACCAAGAGCGTTGGAAAGCGCACATTCCGATAAGCGTCCATCACATCAATCGGAAAGGCGGCGAGAAAAAAGTTAAGTGCGTAATGGGTTGTAAGCAAGTTTTTTGAAACGGCTTGTTGGACGAGCGAATCGTTGGGCAAGAGAATCTCAAAGGCTTTGGGGTGAATATCAAGAAACAAGTCAGGAATCAAGAGCAGTGATTGAAGCGGATTGACTTTGGCGAAAGCCCCATCTTGTTGGCGCGTGTTGAGCGATGTTTTTAAGGAGCGATTGGGATTCGGATAAAAGCCGCCGCTCATCAAAAGCAAGGCATCAGGCGGACGGTAGTGAGACGCTCGGTCGTAAAAAAAGGAAATGTATTTAAGACACGCGCCTGCGCCCAAACTGTGTCCGCCCAGCACAAGTTTCTTTTGAGGATATTTGGCGCGAAGCGTATCGAGAAAGAGTTTGACGTCGCGTGCGAGAACGGTTGTGTTTTTGGCATCGCCGCGTCTGCCTTCGGAAAGACCGTGTCCGCGCAGGTCGAGCAGAGCGGTGGCGATTCCGCATTTGCGAAGCGTATCGGCAAGGGGCAAGTAGAGTTTGCTTTGCGCCGCCGTTCCGTGAATGAAGGCGACCATAGCGTTGAACGTGTCGGGCAGAACTTCGCGATAGGCGAGGCGCGTCAAATCAAACGAGACGAAATAAGAAACGGAGTCGGGTTCGGCGAGCAGGCGCGCGTAAATCGGGCGGTCGCTCTCGCCTATAGTGAAAATAGATTTTTCAGAAGTCCTACATGCAGAAAGTCCAACAAGAATACTCAAAAGTAAAATTCGGCTCATCGCGCAAGTCGTTTGATTTTTTCAATCGCAAGTTGCATATCGCGCGGCAAGGGGGCTTCAAAGGAGACTTTCGTTTTCGTTTTCGGGTGAATGAACGAAAGAAAGGCGGCGTGCAGGGCTTGTCGCGGAAGCAGTTCAAAAAGATTTTCTACGAAGTGTTCGCTCTGTGAGAAGCCAAGTGCGCGAATGTGTTTCCCGCCGTAGGTTTCATCGCTCAAAATCGGATGTCCGAGATATTGCAGATGCACGCGAATTTGGTGCGTGCGCCCTGTGTGCAGTTTAAGCTCCAAGAGCGAAAAGTAGCGAAAGTCTTCTTTGACGGTGTAATCGGTGATGGCAGTTTTGCCCTCGTCGGATTCGAAGGGATAAACTGCCATGATTTTGCGATTCTTTTTACTGCGTCCGATGTTGGTTTGAATTGTTCCACTTTTGGATTTCGGAACGCCCCAAACAAGTGCAAGGTATTGCTTTTCTGTGGTGCGCTGTGCGAATTGCTTTGCCAATGCGAAGTGCGCGTCGTTTTCTTTGGCAACCACCATAAGCCCTGATGTGTCTTTATCCAAACGATGCACAATGCCTGGACGAAATTCATCGTCGTGTGCGTCGGAGAGGCGATGTTGTGTATGGTGAAGCACGGCATTGGCGAGCGTGCCTGTCCAATTTCCGAACGCAGGGTGAACCACCATGCCCGCAGGTTTGTTGACCACTAAAATCGTTTCGTCTTCATAAACAATATCGATCGGAATGGCTTCGGGCTTCATTTCAGGTGCAGGCGGGCGTGTGAGCGTTACTTCAATCACATCGTTCGGCGAGATTTTGTAGTTGGCTTTCACAGGATTGCCATTCACCAAAACGCGCGATTCCTCAATGGCTTGTTGAACTTTGGTGCGCGTGGCGTTTTCAACTTGACGCGAAAGAAACTTGTCAATGCGCTCGCGCTCGCGAATGTTCGGCACAATGAGCCGTATCTTCTGGCGCGCTTCAAGTGGTGTTTGTAAATCATGCATGGTGAAACAAATCACGAAGGAGTTGCGTTAATGGTGCTGATTCAATTTTGACCTTCCTTCCAATTCTTCGGAGAAGCCATCGCAGTTTCATTTTTAACTCAAACATACAAACAAAACATCTCGCAAATGAAAAACATCTTGCGTCTTTTTGTATTGATTCTGCTGTTTGGCGTTTCAGAAAGCCTTTCCGCACAAGAAGTCTCTGCTGACGAAGCGCGGGAAATGCTCACGCTTGCCATGAAAGAAAATTGCGTGCAAACTGTTGTGCGTGGCAAAGTGGAGTATCCTGTGCTGGCGCGTATGGCAAGGCTTGAAGGCAAATCGCTCTGCAAAGTCCAACTTGATGAACACGGTCAAGTGGTGAGAGCCGAGTTGCTTCAAGATGGCAATCCAATTTTGGACAAAGAAGCCTTGCGCGTGCTGACTTCGGAAACCGAGTTCAAGGCGGCAGACTGTGCCAAAAAAGAAGTCGTCGTTTCCGTTGTCTTCAGATTGCACTAATCACGAAGCAACTTATCGCGAAAGCAACTTTTTGAACTCGCGATAGTCGCGCTCGTAGGTGTTGCCTTCATTTTTGGCGTTGAGTGAACGTAAGACACGCTCAATGTTGGCAACGCGGTTGTCGGGATTCGGGTGCGTGGAAAGAAATTCAGGCGGATTTGAGGCGTTTTTCATCTCACGAATTTTCTTGAAAAAAGCTTGCGATTCGTAGGGATTGTAATCCGTTCTGCTCAACCACAGCGCACCCGATTCATCGGCTTCGTTTTCATCTTCGCGGCTGTAAGAAAGCATCGCGAGTTGATAGCCAATGCCTGCCAAGGCTTGCACCGCTTCGTTTTTTCCTTTCAGCGTTTCGGCTAAAATCGCATGCGTAATGCCTTTGACTGCCATTTGATTTGAACCGTGCCGACGCGCCACGTGCGCAAGTTCGTGCGCCAAAACCCCTGCCAGTTGCGCCTCGTTATCCAAGAACTTCATAATTCCGGTGTAGAGATAAACATACCCGCCTGCGGTTGCAAAAGCATTGATAACATCGTCGTCAATGACTTGAACGCTGTAGTTAAACTGCCGCTCATGGGGAATATCGTTGGCTTGTAGGAGTTTATCTTTAATTCGATTTACATAGCGCGTGATAGCGTCGTAGTTTTTATCCGTAGGTTTTAGGAATTTGTAGCGTGCATCGGCTTTAAGTTGCGCGTCGGCTTGTTTGCCGAGAATAATATCGTCCTCGATCGAGAAGAAATTGACGGATCGACCGAGCGAAGCGCACCCCCAAAACGAGAGTGAGACGAGAGCGACAATGACAATCCGTTTCATTCAGTTTTGTGGTTGAAGTTGCATCAAGGACGTAAGGTTTTGGAACGCTTTTTCAGCCACGACCTCAACCGAAACGCCTTTGACGTCGGAGATTTTTTTGGCGACCTCCACGACAAACGCAGGCTCGTTGCGCTTGCCACGATGCGGCGAGGGCGCAAGCCAAGGGCAATCAGTTTCCGTGAGCACGTCATCGAGAGAAAGAGTCGCCACCACTTCGGGCAAGGTTGATTTTTTGAAGGTAATCACGCCCGGTATGGAAATTTTGAATCCCAACTTCAAACAGCGTTTAGCTTCATCAATGCCGCCTGAAAAGCAGTGTATCATGCCGCGAAGGTTCGAGGATTTTTCTTCTTCTAAAATCCGGAACGTATCTGCCCAAGCGTCGCGCGTATGAATCACGACGGGCAAATCGCGTCGCTTGGCAAGTCGCAACATCTCGCGAAAACAAGTTTCTTGAATCGATTTATTGTGGTCGGGATAGTGATAGTCTAATCCGATTTCACCAATCGCAACGACTTTTTCACGGTAAGAAAGCGATTCCAATTTCTCTAAATCATTCATATCAAAACGATTCACATCGCCAGGGTGAAGTCCGACATTGGCATAAACGAAAGGCAAGGCTTGCGCGATGGCAATCGCCCCTTCACTCGTTTGAACATCAGTGCCCGGATTGATAAGAACAGAAACTTGGCTGTCTTGAAGTCGCTTGATAATATCAGTGCGGTCTTCGTCAAACTGTGGAAAAGAAAGGTGTGCGTGTGCGTCGGTGAACATGGTTGTGTATGAACATTGGTCATAAAATTTTGAGCGCGAAAATACGAAAATTGAGTATAGTAATGGACGAAGAATCAACAATCGCAAAATGACTTCTCGTTACATCTCGCCAAAGACGCTTGCAACACTCAAAGGGCTGAATTTGATTGCAAAAACGGTCGTCGACGGCTTTATGCTCGGCTTGCACCAAAGCAAACGAAGCGGCGCAGGGTTAGAATTCAGCGAATATCGCCCGTATCAAATTGGCGACGATTTGCGGAGACTGGATTGGAAACTTGTTGCGCGTTCCGACAAATTTTTCGTGCGCAACTCCGAAGTGGAAACCAGCATCGCAGTTCGGATACTGCTCGATGCAAGTGCTTCCATGCAACACGAAGAAGACGGCATTACGAAGTTTGATTACGCACGCTGGCTTTCAGCATCGCTCTGCTATCTCGCCCACCAACAAGGTGACGCAATCGGACTGTATGCCGTTCAAAATTGCATTACCCACGTGCCTGCACATCATGATAAAAATCAACTCAAAAAAATTTTTAGCACATTAGAAACGCTGACCCCGCAAGGACGATGGGCGGAACAAACCCAACTCGAAGCACTGCTCTCGCGTTCAAAACGACGTGAAATCACCATTTTCATCAGCGATATGAACGAACACGCCGATGAAATCGTCTCTGCGCTCTACGCTTATTCAAGACTCAAAAACGAAGTGCTACTGTTTCATCTTGTCGGCGAAAAAGAACTCGATTTTAACTACAAGGGCGAGGTTGAGTTCGAGGACTTGGAGACAGGAGAAATCGTGAAAGTTAATGCGGAAACTGCCAAAGCGCAGTATCAAACAGCCATGCGTAATCGCCTGCAAACCCTTGAAAAATCAATGCAAGCGGAGCAAATCGCCTGTCAACGATTTATGATTCAAGAGCCGCTCGACGATGCCTTACGCAAATTTTTAACTGCCCGAAATCGCCTTCCGAAATGAACTTGCTTTATCCGATTTACCTTTGGTCGCTTCTTTTGCTCTTCATTCCGATTGCAATTCATCTCTTTTCAAAAAACAATCCTGCAAGAATCAAAATCGGAAGCATAAAGTTGTTGGAGCGCGTCGAAACGCGAAATTTTCGCCGCATAAAG
This sequence comes from Candidatus Thermochlorobacteriaceae bacterium, assembly GCA_029263855.1. GTDB lineage: Bacteria > Bacteroidota > Chlorobiia > Chlorobiales > Thermochlorobacteraceae > JANWWM01. The sequence continues at coordinate 53,253 of JAJUFC010000012.1, forward strand.
TTTCATGATGGTGTCCTGTTTGCACTTCGCGCGCTGATTTTTGCACTGCTTTCTGTTTTAATGGCATCGCCTGAAATTGCTTGTAAATACAAGGCTTCCGAGAACGGCTGGATTTTAATCGAGCCATCAATTCGCCTCGATGAACAGCCAAAAGAATTTCATCAACGCCTCGATTCTCTGCAAAAAGCAGGATACGAAATGCGCGTGCTTGCGACCGCCTTTCCAAAAACTGTAGAAAGCGGAGTAAACACAAAGTTGGATTTATGGTCGCTCCTTGCGGAAGCCGATAAAGCAAATGCGGACACACTCGCGTTTTTTGTCGTATCGTCTCTTCAAGAAAATTCACTGCGAGGAAAGCGTCCTACGCTCTCGCGCGACGTTCGTTGGATTGACGCAAACGCAGAAGAAACAACGTGGATTGAACGCATCGCGCAACTTTCAGACGATTCGCTCTTTATTGCGATTGGAATAAGTTCGGCAAGCGAAACACGCTTCGAGCATCTTATCGCGCCAATGCCCAATAAGACGACCGTCGCTCCACCAATTGAACTAACAAGACAAGGCGACAGCCTTTCGGTGAATCTCGTTTCAAAGCTGAACGAAAAGCGATGGCTTTCGCTGACGAAAAAAGAAACATGGTGCATTGTGTATGATGAGCACTTCACGACGATGCTTCCTTACGTTGAACGAGCCGTGAAAGCAATCGCACAATTTTCGCTGACAAAAATTTCAGTGGAAGTGAAAAAACAAACAGAGTGGCAGCGTGAAGCGGAGTCGCAAATAATTTGGCTATGCAAGAGCGAGCCGCCCGAATACCCGAAACTGCTTGATGCGCGAGCCTTTACAGGCGAATCATTTTTTGATGAACAGTTCATTCACGCGCTTTCTGAATCACTGCTTCCCGAAAGCGTGAGCGAAAACGACGTGCGCAAAGTGTCAAGCCAAATGGCAACGCCGATAACACATCGCGCACCCAAAACCTTTGAAGAGACAAAGCATTCACTCGTGTTTCCGATTTGGATTTTTGTAACGCTTCTTGTTGGACTTGAACGATGGATAGCCTTCTCAAAAGAATAGAGACCGATTGGCGAAACGCCCTGCAGCTGAATGCACTCTTGAACAGCCTTGCGCTGTCGCTCTTTTTCGGTGCGTTGGCATGGCGACTTTTGAGTGAAATCGATGCCGTAATTGTTGCGGCAATTTTGTTCGTGGTTGGCTTCGCGCTCTTTCGTGAAAAATATCAAATAACGACTCAAACGATTATTCGCGAACTTAACCGATTGCCTGAATGTGAGCATAGTGCGGAACTGCTCTTGAACGCGCCCGAAGAACTTTCATTCCTCGCAAGGCTTCAACGCCGAAAAGTATCGGAGTGGTTGGAAAAGCAAACAGGGAAGCGCGTGCGTCCAAACGAGTGGCGAAAAAATTTATTATGGTTTGGAGCAAGTGTTGCCTTGTCGGCACTTATCGCTGTTCTTCCGAAAACGAAATTGGAGCAACCACAATCCCGCGAGCAAACATTCATAAGCACTACGCCGTCTCTGAACATCGAGAAACTCGAAGTGCAAATTGAGCCGCCACGATACACTGCGAAACCTAAACGTGTTCAAGCCTCGCTCAACATGCTTGCCGAAGAACATGCAATCGTTCGATGGACGCTCAAACTCAATCGCGACTGCGAGCAAGTGAAATTGGCGACAGTTTCAGGCGATACCCTTCGCTTCAAGCACGAAACAGAGCGCACCTATCGCGCTGAAATGAAAGTCGAACAAAGCGAACTTTACACGCTGTTGATAGACGAGTTTGTTTCAGAGGTTGCAACGATAGAGGTGCAAAAAGATTTGCCGCCCGCTGTGAGCGTGCTTTTGCCGACCTCGCGCACGGAATTTGCGTCGCCCGATTCCGCACGGCTGTTCATCAAAGTCGCAATCAGCGACGACTACAAAATCCGAAAAACACATCTGGTTCTAACCACAGCCAAAGGCAAAGGCGAAGCCGTCAAGTTCAAAAGCGATACGATTCAACTTTCTCCAACATCAAAATTTGAAAACACGATTGAGCAATACGAAACAACGCTCAACTTGAAAAATTACGACCTAACCTACGGCGACGAATGTTACTTCTTCATCGAAGCCTGCGACAATCGCGAGCCAAAGCCGAACTGCACGCGCTCTGAAACTTACTTCGCAAAAATTTTAGACACCCTTCAAACGACTTCAAGCGAAAGCATCGCAATGCCTGTTTTGCGTCTTCCGACTTACTTCCGCAGCCAACGGCAACTCATCATCGATACGGAAAGACTTATCTCGGAAAAAAAATCGCTTGAACCACCGCTATTCCGAACGCAAAGCGAAAATTTAGGAGTTGAGCAAAAACTCTTGCGCCTGCGTTACGGAAAGTTTCTCGGCGAAGAACTCGCGATAAGCATTGGCGAAACGGAAAACGAACAACGCGCGAAAATCATGCGCGATACTTCAACAAACCCAATCGTGAAACTGCAAAAGCAAGCGGCGGCAAGAGTGCCAAAAGTGGACGAGGGACACAATCACAACGAACAAGCACAACCCGCGCAAAGCGTTGATGCACTTGTCGATCCGTATATGCACCGACACGATATTGAAGAAGCGGCTACCTTTTTTTCCGAACCCATCAAGCAACAACTCAAAGCCACGCTTGCCGAAATGTGGGAGGCGGAAAAATTTCTGCGCCTTTCTCAACCTGAACGCGCTTTGCCACACGAATACAAAGCCTTGCAATGCTTAAAAGAACTTCAACAACAAGCGCGCGTCTATGTTGAAAAATCAGGCTTCGAGCCGACACCCATTGAAGAAGCTCGTCTGCGCTTGACGGGCGATAACGCCAAAATCAAATCTACTCGAAGCGTTGAAACGCGCAACTTGAACGATTCTTTGGAAGTGATAAAAAACGCACTCAACATTTTGAACGACGGCAAAAAGACATTTTCAAATGATGAAATCGCGAAGCTCGAAGACGCGGGAAAAACTTTCGCGCAATTCGCGCTTGAAAAAAACTTGAAAGAACTTTCAGCGCTGCAATCGCTTCGACAAATCATTAGCGATGCGAAAGCAGGGAGAGCCTGTTCGCAAGAAGAAGTGTTGCGAGTTCAACGGGCGTTCAGCGATGTGCTTCCTGTGCCGTATCAACTGCCGAAATCGGAGCACGCGGGAAAGTCGCAACTGACACAACGCTATTTCCAATTGCTAAACGAAAAACGATAATGCCGATTGTCTTTCAAGCAGAGGGCTGGCAAATCGCGGTTGTGCTTTCGCTGTGCGCAATGCTTGCAACAATGATGTTGACAAAAGAACTGCGCCGCACGGCGAAAAAACGCTTGTGGCTTCGTTTGGGATTAAGTGTCATCGCCATTCTCGCGCTCGCACTGTTAGGGCTTGAACCCGCGTACCTTGTGCAAACGCCACCGAAGAAAATCGCACTGCTCACCGACACGATGAGTTCCGAACGCTTGGACTCTTTAATCGAGACTAATGCCTTTGAAATTTTTTCGCTCAATCCGAATCCGCGAGCGACGCACATCCAAGATGCAGGTTTTTTGGCGAGAAATTTTCCAACAAGTGAAATTCACATATTCGGCAACGGACTGAATAAGGTTGATTTAACAAGGCTTCATGGACATCAACTCTTTTTTCATCAATCTGAGCCGCCGAAAGGCATTGTCGACCTGCAAGCCGTTCAGAGCCTTACGCTTGGCGACGTGTTGCGAGTGAAAGGACTTGTTCGAGGAACATTTCAGCGATTAGCGTTTCGGGCAAATGGAATGCTTATTGATTCGCTTTCAAACTTGCAGGACAAAACGCCGTTTGAATTTTCATTCATGCCTAAGCAGTTGGGCAAACAGAATCTTGCGCTTGTGCTTGATGGCAAAGAAGAGAAGTGGGGCGTTTGTGTGTTGCCCGCTAAGCCTTTGTCGTTGCTTGTTCTGCAATCAAAGCCAACCTTTGAAATCAAGTATCTGAAAAATTTTCTGACCGAAAGAGGCTACCGTTTTGCAATGCGCGTCAAGGTTGGAAAGGAGCGATACCGTGAAGAGTTTTGGAATATGCAAAGCCAATCGCTCGCGCCGCTTTCGCGCAAAATACTGTCGCGATTTGACATCGTGATGATTGACGCAGAAACATTGGCATCGCTGACGCCGTCGGAGCGAACAGCGTTGGAAAAGACGATTGAGCAAGAAGGTTTAGGCGTGTTCATCACCGAGAGGGATAGCGTGCTGCTCCGAGAGCCGTCGCTCAAAATTGTTCAGCCGTTCCGATTTCGCGTGCATCGAGCAAGAGAGCAATCTATTCGTTGGAATCAATTCGAATCGCCGCCCATTTCGTTAGACGCCATCGTGATTCTGCCTGACTTTGGCGTGCAGTCGCTTCTTGAAGATTCAGACGGGCGGAGCGTTGCCGCCTTTCATCAAAAGGGATTTGGCAGAATTGCAATAAGCCTTGTTGAGAATGCGTATCAATGGCGATTGGAGGGAAAGGCAAGTGTTTATGCGGCGTATTGGGCGCATCTTTTATCGGCTATTGCAAAACGAGCAAATGAAACAGCAATACAAGTTCCAAGCATCAGCATGGTTCATGAACCGATTGAATTTCAAATTCAAACTGCGATAAATTCGCCGCATCTGGTCATACAAGAACTTTCACAAGAAACATCTGTGCCGCTTCGCCAAGAAGTGCTAAATCCAATAGTTTGGCGTGGGCGATATTGGGCAAGCGAAAGCGGGTGGATTGCGTTCAAAGTCAATAGCGGAGAAGAGTTTTGGGCGTTTATTTCGGACGAAACGATGTTCGAATCGTTGCGAAAAGAAAGGCGTCGGAAAGAAACTCTGAAAGCCGTGCAACACAATGGCGTTGAGCAACGAAGTGCCGAGATGAAACATCTTGAATGCGACACGCGCGTGAGGCTCTTGTGCGCCTTGTGTTTGATGTTGGCAATCGCGGGGCTTTGGGCGGAGCGAAAAGTCTAACGATTGTCCTTGAAAAATGTAAATTTGCGCCGAAATAAAATCGGCTGAAAAGTTACCTATCTACGCCAAAAATTTGGAGCAAAAAGTTGATTGAAGCATGAACGATAAAAGCGAACACAATCCAAAAGACGACACAAAAGACGACGCTTACAGTTCTGACTTGCGAGAACGCTATCTCAACGACCCGACCTATCGGCGCCGACTTGCCGCACGTCGCAAGTGGAGAGAGCGAATTTACACCGTCTCGCTTGCCGCTGTTTTCCTGATTTTCGTTTCTGCTATTGGAATAATGATTTATTGGTCTACCGACCTGCCGAGCCTTGAACAGTTGGAAAATCCGAAACCACAATTAGCGACCGAAGTTTATTCCTACGACGGCGTGTTGCTGACGAAATTTTTCATGGAAAATCGCACCGTTGTTCCGTTGGATTCGATTTCCAAAAATTTAATCAACGCCTTAATTGCAACGGAAGATGTTGAGTTTTACAATCACTGGGGATTGAACTTGCGTCGCCTTGCGATTGCGATGGTTGAAAACATTGGTCGGGTTGCCAGCGGCAGACGCGCGCACGGTGCATCAACGATTACGCAACAATTAGCGAAGAATTTATGGCTCACGCCAGCACGCCACATCAAGCGCAAAGTGCAAGAACTGATGATTGCCATTCAAATCGAGCGCACCTATACCAAAAACGAAATTCTCGAGCTTTACCTCAATACGGTCTATTTCGGAAAAGGGGCTTACGGCGCGGAAGCGGCGGCTTGGACTTACTTTGCAAAGCCTGCTTCCAAACTAACTGTAAGCGAAAGCGCGACGCTGATTGGAATTCTCAAAAGTCCCGAAGATTACAACCCCGTCGATAACATTCAAATCTCAAAAAAGCGTCGAGACTTGATTTTGGATTTAATGGTCAAAGCCGAAATTCTGTCTGATGTGCAAGCGGTCAAAGAGAAAGCAAAGCCGATTGAACTCAAATTCACGCCCGTTACCGATAGAGGGATTGCGCCATATTTCACCGAGTATGTCCGACAGCAACTCAAAAAAGAAGCGGCGAAGTTTAAGTTTGATGTGTTCCGAGATGGTTTAATCGTAACCACAACGCTCGACTCGCGCATGCAAGCCTATGCCGAAAAAGCCTATAATGAGCATGTGAAATTTTTGCAAGAGAAGATTGAGAAGTCATGGAATTGGAAATCGCGAAAAGGTCAGGAGTTGCAAGAAAAATTTGTCAAAGAGTCGGAGCGGTTCAAGCAGTTGGTTGAAAGCGGCGTATCAGAAAAGGAAGCGGCTGAACGGCTGAAAGCAGATAAACGCTGGCTCGATAGCCTGCTCGCCGAAAAACTCGTTGTCCAAGCGGCAATGGTGGCGATTGAGCCTTCAACGGGGCACATCAAAGCATGGGTTGGTGGCAGAGATTTTGAGAAATACAAACTCGACCACGTTTGGCAAGCGCGCCGCCAGCCCGGCTCGACCTTCAAGCCGTTTGTTTATACGGTTGCGATTGACAAAGGCATTCCGCCGAGTTATCAACTGCTCAATCAACCGATTGCCATTCAAACGACCATCAACGCAAAAGACCGCGTTTGGACGCCGAAGAATGCGGATAACGAAATTGGCGGATTTACCTCGCTGCGCGATGCGCTGAAAAATTCGCTTAACTACGTAACCGTGCGTTTGGCACAGCAACACGTTCCGCCTGAAGAAATTATCAAGTATGCTAAAAAAATGGGCATTAGTTCGCCGCTCCGACAAGACCTTTCACTCGCACTGGGCACATCAGAAGTAACGCCGCTTGAACTCACCAGTGCCTACAGCACCTTTGCCAACAACGGCGTTCATGTTGAGCCAATCGCCATTTTGCGAGTTGATGATAAGTTTTCAAGCACGATTGCCAGTTACAAAACTGACCGATGGGAAGCCATCAGCCGAGAGACGAACTATGTGATGGTTTCAATGCTCAAATCTGTGATGGACGGTGGCACAGGCTCTTCGGCGCGATTCCGATACAACTTCCGTTTAGAAGCCGGCGGCAAAACAGGCACCACGCAAAACAACGCTGACGCTTGGTTTATGGGCATTACACCGCAATTAGCCTGCGGCATCTGGACAGGCTTCGACGATATGCGAATCCAATACACTTCAATGGAATACGGTCAAGGCTCTCGCGCCGCCTTGCCGATATGGGCAAACTTCATGAAAGCCTGTTACGAAGATAAATCGCTTGGCTTGCAACCCCGCTATTTCTTGAAACCTGAACGAGTTCAAGGTAGACTTGTCTCAAAAAAGAGCGGACGCTTTACTGAATCAGGGACGCCTGACGCATATGTGGAATACTTCATCGATGCAAGTCTTAAACGCTATGCGTCGCTTTATGGCTCGTCGGATACGCTCTCGTTGCCGCAATCAATTCCGACGAAAAAGCGCGGCGAAGGGCAGTTCTGAATCAATATCAACACATCAAAAACCATGCTTCCATCTGTCATTGTGCTTGACTTCGGTTCGCAATACACCCAACTCATTGCAAGGCGTGTGCGCGAACTCGGTGTCTATTGTGAAATTTTTCCCTATCACACGCCCGCCGAAAAAATTAAATCGTTGAATCCAAAAGCCTTGATTTTTTCAGGCGGACCGTCGAGCGTTTACGAAAAGTTCGCCCCGAAGCCCGACGAAAAAATTTACGACCTTCACCTTCCAACGCTGGGTATTTGTTACGGATTGCAAACCATCGCGCAACACTTCGGCGGCAAAGTCGAGAACGCGCGAAAGCGTGAGTTCGGACGTGCGAAAATTGCGATTATGCAACTAAACGGCGCATCAAAAAATCACCTGTTCAAAAATATCGACGATTCAGAGGTGTGGATGTCGCATGGCGATAAGGTTACAAAACTGCCGCCGAACTTCGTCGTAACGGCGCGAAGCGAAAACGCGGAAATGTGTGCCGTTGAAATGATTTCCAACACCGAAAAAATTTACGGTGTACAGTTTCACCCCGAAGTGCATCATACGCAGTATGGAAGAGAGATTCTCGCCAATTTTCTCTTTGAAATTGCAAGCTTGAAAAAAGATTGGTCGACGAAAAATTTTATCGAGCAAGAAATTCAAAAAATGCGCGAAAGCGTGGGCAAAGAAAAAGTTGTCTGCGCGCTTTCGGGCGGCGTGGATTCAACAGTGGCGGCGGTGCTGGTGTCGAGAGCCATTGGCAAAAATTTGAAATGCGTGTTCGTCGATAACGGCTTGCTCCGAAAAAACGAAGCCAAAGAAGTCCGAAATGCCTTGAAAACATTAGGCTTGCGGCTCGATTTCGTCGATGCAAGCAACCTTTTTCTGAAACGATTGAAAGGTGTCGCCAATCCTGAACAGAAGCGAAAAATCATCGGAAAAACTTTCATCGAAGTCTTCGAAGCGCATATCGACCGCGAAAAATTTTTAGTGCAAGGCACACTGTACCCTGACGTAATTGAGAGCGTTTCTGTGAAAGGACCTTCGCAAACTATCAAGACGCATCATAACGTTGGCGGATTGCCAAAGCGAATGAAACTTAAACTCATTGAGCCACTTCGCGAATTGTTCAAAGATGAAGTGCGCGAGGTTGGAAAGTTGCTCGGCGTGCATGAGGAGATTTTAGGGCGGCATCCGTTCCCTGGTCCTGGTCTTGCGGTGCGCATTTTGGGTTCAGTAACCAAAGAGCGATGCGATTTGCTCCGTGAAGCCGATTCAATTTTCATTTCTGAACTTAAAGCACAAGGGCTATATCACAAGGTCTGGCAAGCCTTTACGGTGCTCCTGCCCATAAACACCGTTGGCGTGATGGGCGATAATCGCACCTACGAAAACGCGGTTGCGCTTCGCGCCGTAACTTCCACCGACGGCATGACGGCGGATTGGGCGCACTTACCTTACGATTTTCTTGCGCACGTCTCCAACCGAATTATCAACGAAGTGCGCGGCATCAATCGCGTTACTTACGACATTAGTTCAAAGCCGCCTGCCACGATTGAGTGGGAATAACTCGCAACAAAATTAACTGCTATGAAACCATTGATTCGTATCGCGTCAGGACAAGGCTTCTGGGGCGATTTACAGCGCGCACCGATTGACCAAGTGCGCCGCTCCAAAGGCAATACGGCGATTGACTACATGATGCTCGACTACCTCGCCGAAGTAACCATGAGCATTATGCAGAAGCAACGCCAAAAAGACCCATCGCTCGGCTACGCGCGCGATTTCCCCGAAGTCATCAAAGAAATTCTGCCTGATATTCTCGAGAAAAACATCAAGGTGATTTCAAATGCGGGCGGCGTTAATCCCCTTGCGTGTCGCGACAAAATTTTTGAAATCGCCAAACAATTAGGCGTGAAACATCTCAAAGTTGGCGTAGTGATGGGCGATGATATTATGGCGCAACTCGACGACCTCATTGCAAAAGGCGAGCCGCTCGCGCACATGGAAACAGGCGAACCACTTGCGACAGTGCGAAACCGTGTGTTGAGTGCGAATGTTTATTTCGGTGCGTTTCCGATTGTAGCGTGCTTGAAAGAAGGCGCGCAAATCGTGATTACAGGGCGATGCACCGACACAGGCTTAACGCTAGCGCCGATGATTTATGAATTTGGTTGGAAAGAATCCGATTGGGATTTACTTGCGGCGGGAACAGTCGCAGGGCATCTTTTGGAATGCGGAGGACAAGCCAGCGGCGGCAACTTTCTCGGCGATTGGGAAAGCGTGCCCGACCTTGAAAACATTGGCTTCCCCATCGCTGAAGCCTATCCTAACGGCGAATTTTTCATCACTAAGCACGAAGGCACAGGCGGCTTGATTCGTAGCGACGTGCTCAAAGAACAACTGCTTTATGAAATTGGCAACCCGTCGGAATACATCACGCCTGACTGCATTGCTGACTTCACAACGATTCATCTTGAAGATGTCGCCGAAAATCGAGTGCGCGTTTTCGGCATTAAAGGAAAGCCTGCAACGCCATTCTACAAGGTCTCCATTTCATATTCCGACGGTTGGACGGCGTTTGGCTCTTTGACCTATTCCGTGCCCGACGCGCTCAAAAAAGCAAAACGCGCCGATGAAATTTTAAGAGCGCGATTGATAAATCTCGGCTTGGCGTTCGAGGAAATACGAACTGAATTTATTGGCGCAAATGCGTGCCATCAACATTTAGAAAATTTGAACCATGTCAATGAAGTTCAAATGCGTGTTGGGGTTAGGGACAGCGACAAGAAAAAAGTCGAGCGATTCGGTTATGAAATTGCGCCGTTGATTTTAACTGGTCCGCCAAGTGTAACAGGGTTTGCAGGCGGAAGACCGAAGCCGTCGGAAGTTGTGGCATACTTTCCCGCGCTGATGCGCAAGGAAAATGCGATTCCGAAGGCTATCGTTGAAGAGCAGTAGCCGTTTTGAAAAATCAAATTTCTTGTTCACATTCTGCATATCATTAGGCTATCACCAAAACTTGAAAGAACTTTTAGCGATGAAGAAAATCATTCTTGCGGTTCTGTGTTGTTTATTTGCGTCATCTTTATGGGCGCAGGGACGATTAATCGGGCGTGTGCTCGACGAAAATAGCCAACCCGTTGCGGGAGCAACCGTATCAGTTTCAGGGCAAACGGCGATGGTCGCAATTTCAAATGCACAAGGCTACTATGTGCTGCTCGATGTGCCGCAAGGTTCATATGAAATAAAAGCCACAAAGCGCGGCAAACCCGTTTGGCGCGGAAGTATAACGATTGCAGGCGGCGTAACCCAACGCATTGACATGAAACTCGGCGATAAATCGGAAAATCTGGCGGCGGCTAAGCCAACGGCGGAAGCGAAAAAAGCAAAAGTAGATAAGCCGAAAAAAGAAGTGAAGAAAGAAGAGGAAGAAGAGGAGGAAAAACCATCAACAGTTGCGCCAACGGTTGTAGCAAGCACGCAAGACCTCGCCAAAGAAAAAGAGTTGCAGAAAGCCATTCAGGAAAGCGAGACGCTCAATCAATTAGATGCCGCTCAAACGGAGTTGCCTGAAACTGATGTTGAAATTGTCGGCGGCATTGAGGCGATTCAATCCAAAATTGAATATCCAATGTCATTGAAACGCGCCAAGATTGAGGGCACCGTTGTCGCACGCGTTTTTATTGATGAACAAGGAAATCCGCTCCGCATTAGTTTGATTCAGCCTGCAAACAAATTTTTGAACGAAGAAGTGATTCGCGTGCTCACCGAAGAGGCGAAGTTCAAGCCTGCCAAAGTCGGAAACTCACCTGTGCGTGGGGCGATTACAATTCCTGTAAAATTCAAGATTCAATAATTACTTCTTGATGAAACCGAAACAAGTTGAAACGAAAAAAATAGCGAGCCATAAACAAAAAGCATGTGCAAGGCTGAATGGAGAGTTCAGCCTTTTTTATTGCTGGAAAGCATATCGCTGGAAAGCAAGTCAGGACCTTATTTATTTTCAAAAGCCGACACATACGAGATGAGATGAAACACAGGTGGTCTTACATTTTCTTAATTAGCCTTGTTCTCATAAACAGCACGCAACTTTTGGCACAGAGCAAAAGAGGAAAGTTCAAAACGCGCGACGGCGAACTCTCTCAACTCACCAAAGAGCGTCAGGATATTGAAAAAAATATCGCATCGATTGAGCGGCAGATTAAAACCTTCGAGCGCGAGTTAAGCAATGCCGACGAGCAAGAAAAAGTCTCTTTGCGAGTGCTTGAAAATTTAGACAATCAAATTCAGTTATATCGAGAAGTTATTCGTCAAACGGAAATCAGTCAGAAAAAACTTGCCGCGCAAATCACCAGCACCAAACGAGAATTGGAGGAAACCAAGCGCGAATTAGACGCAATGAAAAATTCGTTTGCGCGCTACGCAGTGGGAATTTACAAGTTCGGCGTGAAACGCGATTTAGAAGTGCTCTTTTCGTCAGGCTCGTTCAATCAAGCCCTTGTTCGTGCAGAATACGTTAAACGATTTGAAGAAGCAGGGAAAATTAAAATTCAAGACATTTCTGAAAAGCAAGAACAAATCGCTCAACTTCAAACTGAGCTCGACGCTCGATTCGCTGAAAGTGAAAAACTGCTTGAACAGCGACGCTATCAAGCCAAAGTGATGGAAGGGCGGCGCGTGGAGCGCGAAAAGTTGATTGCAAAATTGCGAAAAGACAAGCGACGCTTGCAAAGTCAAATTGCACAACGCCAAGCCAAAGCCAAAGCCCTGCAAGACGCAATCCAAAAAATGCTTTTTGCCGAAGAAGAGGCGATTCAGCGTGCACGAGAAGGCAAAGCCTCTGCGCAGTCGGAACGCAAGAGCACTGCAAATGAAGCGTTCGCTTATTCGGAAATCAAAGGGGATTTTGAAAAATACAGAGGCAAATTGCCTTGGCCTGTTCAAGAAGGCGTGATTATCAAAACCTTCGGCGAAAGCGAAAACAAAGACCTGAAAATCGTTACGTTTAACAACGGCGTGGATATTTCAACATCAGTTGGAACAACTGTTTTTGCTGTTGCGCAAGGCATCGTCTCGCAAATCGGATTTCTTCCGACATTTGGCAACATCGTCATTGTGCGCCATGCCAACGCATACTTAACGGTTTATGCGAATCTCTCGGAAGTGAAAGTAGCCAAAGGCGAAAGTGTCTCGGCAGGTCAGTCATTAGGTTCGGTGGGAAAATCGGCTCAGGGCGGCGGATTGGTTCATTTTGAGGTATGGCACGGGCGCAATAAATACGACCCTGAACTATGGCTCGCGCAAAAATAGCACTGAAAATAGCACTGAAAATAACAAGGGCAGGCGTTTAGACCTGCCCGTTGAGTTTTTAACAGAAAAGTTTTTACAGCACACAAAAGAATTACTTCATTTTGTTTTGAAGATTCTTGAAGAAGTCGCTGCTGGTTGCAGGCTGTGATTGCTGTGCGGGTGCGGCGGCAGGTGCAGGCGTTGCGGGGTTGCCGTCGGCGTCTTGAACCTGTGCGCCTGACTTGCTTCCAATGCGTTGCAGTGTCATTTTGCTAATGAGTTTCAGCGTTTCCATCAGCCCTTGACCTTTGAACGCAACGGCTTCGGCGTAAGGGAAGCCCATCGGGTTGAGCTCGCGTTGCAACTCCTCGATGCTATACACGGGCGCAAGGTCGCGCTTGTTGTATTGCATGACAACTGCGAAGGTGTTCATGTCGATTCCATACTCCGCCAAGTTTTCGCGAAGATTTTCAAGGCTTTCTTTGTTCTCGGGCATTTTACCTTGTTGCGAATCGGCGACGAACACAACGCCGTCGACGCCGTTAAGCACGAGTTTGCGCGTGGTGTTGTAATAAACTTGACCGGGAACGGTGTAAAGTTGGAACTTGGTGTTGAAGCCTTTTACTGAGCCGAGCGAAATCGGAAGAAGGTCAAAGTAAAGCGTGCGGTCTTGCTCTGTCGCAAGTGAAATCATTCGGCTTGCTGCATCTTTGGGAACCATTTGGTGCAAAACTTGCAGGTTGGTCGTTTTGCCGCTCATTCCAGGACCGTAGTAGACAATCTTGATGATAATCTCTTTGTTTGCGTAATTGATATTCGCCATTGTGATGCCTGTGAAGTTTAAGTGTTTGAAAAATCCGGCGCAGCAATGCGCTGTAGAACTGAAACTGCGTTTGAAAAACGCGACTGCAATAAATCCAGCCCTGTTTTTTGGGTATGGACAACGAGAATTACATCATAAACAGGTTGTGCAATAATCATTTGAGAATCTTGCACAAAACAAACTTGGTTGGTCGTCTCTCCTAATAGTGCAAGGTGTCTGAAAATATCATTCAAAAGTGTATGTAATATCGGAGAATATCTCTCTTGTTGATATTTATCGCCTAATGAGCCTGCGAGCACAAGACCGTCTCCGTCAATGAGTAAGACACCAATAACGCTGGGTAAATCTTGAAACAGAGAAGTAACGTCGCTAAAATTTTTCATTGACGAAAGGCACTTGAATAGACACAGTAATGAGGTGATAAAGTTACAAAAACAGGTTCAAATTCGGAATGAAGATTACAAAATTTTCTTGATGTTTTCCGACTCGCGCTCAATGGCTTTGAAGATGTCGCCCGAAGAAACGGAAGCGGGCGATATAACGATGAAGAGCAAATCACTTTGAGCGACGTTTCGAATCATGGTTGTTTTGCCCTCGAAGCGAAGCGTGATTTCATTGAGCGTGCCTGCCGTAAGGGTTTTGGCAACGCTGAAAATACCGGGCAGAAGTTTTGAGATTTCATCACCCGATTTATTGAGGTCAATTTTAGAACTTTGAGCGATGCGCTTATCAATGACGAAACCGCTGTGCGTTACGATAAAAGTAACTTCAGCTTTCGCCGCTTCCATAACGCGGTCGAGCATTTTGGACGTATCGGCGGGTGCAGGTTCTACTTTCGGCGTTGGTGCTTTCGGTGTGGCGTTGGGCTTTGCACTTGCCTGTGTTGGGGTGGGCGTATCGGGCATCATCATCGCCGCTTCCATCATGAGTTGCTCCCAACTTTCAACAATCGTAACGGTCGGCGGAATTTGTTCTATCGTATCGAAACTGCCGCCTTGCCACTGCACGATTTCAAAAAACGCATCTTTGCCTGAACGGGTTGCTGTTTCGCAGTGTGGAATCTCGCCTTTGTTGAAGCAAATAATGCCTTGTTGTCCGTTGCTCGTTTTGATGTGAAGCGTGCCGGTAAAGCGCGCTAAGCAGTTCATCTGAATCACGTCCATCAAGGAAAGACCGGGAATGACACCTGAAACACTTTCTTCCTTTTGGGTAGTATTAGAAGTTTCTTCTTTTCGTTTGAAGAAATCCTCGATGGTGGCTTGCATCTGTGCAAAATCAAACGGCTTTTCGATGTAGAGGAGCGAGCCGCGCCGTGAGGCTTCTTCCTGCACTTGGGTTGAGCCGTAAGCGGTCATGATAATCACGCCGACATCGGCATGGTTGGCGCGAATGTGGCGAAGCAAATCAATGCCGCTCATGCCGGGCATACGAATATCGGTAATCACCAAGTCGTAAGGCGTTTTGGCGAGTTCATTGACGGCGATTTCGCCATTCGGTGCATGTTTGGCGACATACATTGGAGATTGTCCAAGCGTCTTCAAAATGCCCAGCGCGATGTTTTGTTCGTCATCAACGACCAAGACGCGTCGAGGAGTGGTTGTAGCAGACATAGTTTTTGAGAAAGAATTTGATTAAGCGATGTAGCTTTCTATCGTCTCGATAAGTTGAGACGGGTCAAAGGGTTTATTAAGAAACGCATTTGCGCCCAATTCCAAGCCCGTGCGTCGGTGTTTGTCGCCGGCGCGTGCGGTAACGATGATAAATGGAATGTCTTTGTAAGCGTCCATTTTACGCACCTCTGTAACAAATTCAAATCCGTTCATACGCGGCATTTCAAGATCGCTGACGATAAGGTCGATATTTGCGTTCGGTTGTGTCAAGCGGTTGAGGGCATTCAGACCGTCGTCAGCCGAAATAACCTCGATATTCGCGCCTTTCAAGACGGATTGCACATATTTGCGCACGCTCGGCGAGTCGTCGGCATGAAGCACGGTGATTTTCGCGCTTTTGCGTTTGCGTTTGGTAATCGTCGGATGAATTTCTTGGGGTTCCTCCTCGGATGCTGGTAGGGCTTCAATATGCACATCTTCGCCTCGCTCGCCAATTGGACGAAGCAAGTATTCAATATCCAAAATCACGACGACTTGCCCGTCTCCCAAAATGGTTGCGCCGATAATGCCACGCACGTTGCGCAGGTGTCGCCCCAGCGATTTGACAACGATTTCTTCCTTTCCAATCAACTTTTCAACAGCGACGGCAACTTTGCGGTCGTCGAGCCCAATCACGACAACGGAGTGCATCGTCTTATATTCAAGTGCTTCAATGCTGTAGCCTAAAAGTTCGTTGAGATAGCGGAACTCATATTCTTCGCCGCGAATGGAAATCGTCTTGTTTCCGTCTTCGTCGGTCATGAGGTAATCCGATGAAACGGATAAGGTTTCAAGCACGAGTTCAAGCGGAACGGCGTAAATGTGTTCGCTCGCGCTAACAAGCAAGGCTTGGTTAATGGCAAGCGTAATGGGAAGCGAGATGATGAACTTTGTGCCTTTGCCTTCGCGTGTTTCAACGGTTACTGTGCCTTTGAGTTGGCGAATCGTGTTTTTGACAACGTCCATTCCGACGCCGCGTCCGGAAAGTTCGGTGATTTTTTCCGCCGTGCTGAAGCCGGGCAAGAAGATGAGTTCAGTGGCTTTGCTCGCGGGCATTGCGTCGGCTTCTTCTTGTGAAATCAAACCTTGTCGGACGGCTTTGGCTTTAACCTTCTCAACGGGAATGCCGCCGCCGTCGTCCTCGATTTCTAAGATAACTCGACTTCCTTTTTGGTAAGCGCGAATCGTCAGCGTGCCTTCGGCGGGTTTTCCATTGGCGAGGCGCGTTTCTGGCTTTTCAATGCCGTGTCCAATCGCATTGCGAACCATGTGCAGAACAGGCTCGACGATTTCTTCCATCACGCTTTTATCGAGCTTGGTGTCTTCGCCTTCGGTATTGAAAATAATTTCTTTGCCTTCGCCTTTGGCGATGTCGCGGAAACTGCGTTGGAAGCGTGTGTACATTTGGCGCATTGGCACCATACGCATACCGACAATTTCACGGTTTAAGTCGTTTGCGATACCGCTGACTTTCACGACGTTTTGACCAAGAATTGAACTCAATCCGCGAAGCTCATTGATGGTTTCATCAAGGTTGAGCATTGCGGAGCGGACATCGCGCGAGATGATGTCAAGGTCGCTGAATCGGTCGAATTCTGTTTCGGAAAACTCTTTGAGAATATCGCTGAATCCGGCGTTCGTGTCGGCGCGCTCTCCTGCGTTTTTCTGAATCGTTGTTAGAATTTTTTTATTGACTTGGGCAAGATGGTTTCGCTCTTTCATGAACTTGTTGATCAGGCGCGTAACGCCTGCAAGTTCGTTTGTCAAACGGTTGCGCGAAATGACGAGTTCTGCCGACATATTGACGAGGTTGTTAAGCGAGCGAATGTCAATACGAACCGTTTCTTCGGTGAAAGCTTTTTGCTTCGGCGCGGGTTGTGCTTCTACTTGCACTGGCGCGGCTTCAAGTGATAAGGCGGTTTTAACTTCGCCCGTCTGTTGCAACTGCGTCATATATTCTTTCAGAACCGCAATATATCGCGACACATCGAGCGCATCTTTGCCTGTGCTTCGGAATTTCTTGAGCATCGTGCCGATGGCATCGCACGACTTGAAGAGAATATCGAGCAATGGGCGCGGCACTTTGAGGTTATTATCGCGCACGACTTGCAAGCAGTCTTCCATCTTGTGCGCAAGTTCGCTGATATTTTTCAGATTCACCATCGCGGCAGAGCCTTTGAGCGTATGTGCGCCGCGCAAAACACGATTGACAAGTTCGGGTTGCACCGTTCCCGCAACCTTTTCGAGCTCGAGCATATCGGCGTTCAATTTTTCCAGATACTCGTTAGCTTCGTCCAAAAAGATTTGTTGAAGTTCATCGGGCTGAAAGTCGGTTGCCTCTTCCGCCGCCTCGCTTGCCACAGGTGTGGCGGTCAAGGTGACGTTGGTATCTTTAATTTCACCGGTTTCCTGCAACTGCTTTGTGTAAGCGATAAATAAATCCATCAGCGGTTGCGATTTCGTAAAGCGGTCTTCGCCCGTGCGTCGGAAGTTTTCAACCATCACGCCGATTGCATCGATAGATTTCAAGCAAACGTCTAAAAGCGGACGCGGCACTTTGAGGTTGTTGTCGCGCACGACTTGAAGGCAGTCTTCCATCTTATGCCCTAAATCGCGAATGTTGTTCAAATTCACCATCGCGGCAGAGCCTTTGAGCGTATGCGCGCCGCGCAGAGCACGGTTGATAAGGTCGGGTTGCGCAGTGCCAGCAAATTTATCGAGCTCGAGTATGTCGGCACTTAATTTTTCCAAATACTCGCGGGCTTCGTCCAAAAAGATTTGTTGAAGTTCATCGAGTTGGAAGTCGCCAATCGGAGCAAGTTCACTTTCGTAGGATTCATGTTTGAGGAAGTCGGAACTCGACATCGACTTGGATTGAATTTCGGCAGGTGCGTTAGTCGTTGCCTCTGTAAGAAGCGATGAATCATCAAGAGAGAGCGTATCGTCGAATGTGAGGTCTACTGTCGCAAGGTTTTCATGTGCTTCATTTGGCGCAATCTCACTTGCAGGAGCAATTTCACTTTCTGGTGCAATCGCGTCGTCAAGAGTGGCTGTATCGAAGGAAAAATCCAAATCGGGCAGTTCCAACGCGGGCGCATCTTCTTTGCTTTCCTCCAAAAGTGATTCTTCCGAAAGCGATTCTTCTAATTGAGGCGATGATAATTCAGAGTGCGCTTCAAGAGTGAGCGATGCAGAATGCGTATCGTCAGGCAAAGCATTTTGGGGCAAGGCGTCGTCCAAAAGCATTGGGCTATCAGTGAGGAATGAATCATCGATCGTATCGCTGAGTAGCATATCGTCGGGATTTTCGCCATTAGCTTTGTCGGAGAGCGACGAGAGTTGTGAAAGGTCTTGTCGTGCGGTGGGAGAATCAAGCATTTCGCCCATTCCCGATTCATCGAGCAAGAGTTCGTTGCTGAAAGTGAGTTCGCTGATTGTGTCAAGATTTTCCGCCGAATCGAGCGTTTCTGTAAGGCTCAGAGGTTCATTGGTGTTTACGGGCGGCTCTTGTATGTCTGATTCAAAGTCGAGCGATAGAGGTTCTGACGGAGCGAGTTCAAGAGACGTTTCCGCAAGAGGCGTTTCTGCAAGAGGCGATTCATCGAACGTAAGGTTTAAGTCAGATTCCGAAGAAAGCGTGTCGGATGTTGAGACGGAAAGAGAATCGCTTGCCAAATCGCTCACTCGCTCGTCGCTGTGCAGTGCGTCGCTTTGTAGCGATGCCGTTTCCGAAAGAAGGTCGTCTTCGGGGAGGAGCAAGTCGTCGGCATGAAAATCCAAGTCGGCATCGGGTTGTGGCACATCTAATTTCAGGTCGTCGAGCGTTGGCGTTGAAGGCTCTTCGAGGAGCGTGAGCGCGGAGTCATCGAGCAAGAGCGAATCTTCAAAATTGGAAGAAGCATCGTCGGTAGCGTGCAAGTCAGAAGGCGCAGTAACGCTGGTGCTTTCTTCGTGAATTTCGTTTTGAAGGAGTTGTTCATCAAAAGCGGGAGCGGGTATTTCGCTTGGTTGTGTTTCAAATGATGCTGTTGGTGTTGACTGTTCAAACGAAAGTTCGCCTTCGGAAAGCGACATAACATCGTCAAGGTCGCGCGTATTGCTTGTTGGGGAAGAGGGCGGAACGAGTTCGCTGAATGTGAAGACCATGCCGTCTTCGTCTTCTTCAAGCGCGTTCAAAGACGATTTTGAGCGGAAGTGTTGGAGCAAATCGCCTGCAACCAACCCAACTGCTTCGGAGAGCGGCTCGGTGAGCGCATCGACAGGCGTATTTGAAAGTTTAGCAGTTTCCAACGTGGTGGCGAGTTCAACCAAGTTGCGTTGAGTTGAAGAAGTCAGGGCGTAAAGCAAATCGGGCGCATTCAAAAGCGATTGAAGATAAGATTGTGCTTGAAGACCAGAGGCGGAATTCGGCAGAGACAAAATAACTTGGCGCAAGAAGTTGGCGGCGCAAGTGGCGTAATCAAAAGATGAAGTGAGGTCGTGCTCCGTTGCGCGGGTTGAATCATCGGAAATCGCGTCAGATGTTTGCGCATCGCTTGAATCCAGAAACGAGAAGTCGGAAATATCAGGAAGTGGGTGGCTCGTTTCAGGTGATGCCATGTCGCTTTGTGCAGTAAGCAAAGTTTGTTCGTCGGGTACGACATCTTCAACGTCGGAAATGAACTCCGAAATGTCAGGAAGCACAGGAATCGAAGGCTCTTCATCTTTAATCGGCTCGATATGTTCTTCCAATCCTTGTAAGGCTTTTTCGGCTTCAAGCAACACAGGCGACGATTCCGCGTCGGCTACATCAGTGGGGAATGCCTCTTGAAGCGTTTGCACAACGGCATTAACAATATCTTCTTGATGTTGAAGAAGCGTCGCCGTCGGGGTTTGATTTACCCACGATTGACCAAGAAACTCAGCAAAGTTTTGGAAGAATGGGAGTTCGGATTGCGAAATCGCGGTAAGCACGTCGGGGTGTGCAAGCAGATTGAGCAAGTAAGTTTGAGACGCATTGGAAGCCTTCCTTGCTTGAAGCGCGCGTCTCGCTTTGCGTAGGGTGCTGTTGGCGAATTGAATGTAATCGCTTTCGGTTGGAGGTTCGATCGAGCCTTCAAGCACAATATCTTCGGCGAACTTTTCAAGGTGAATGTTTGGAAGGGGCTCTTCTTCGGGAAGCGGCTCAGGCGTAAGCGATTCAAAGACCTTATCAACATCTGCTGCCGAAGGCGTTGAGAGATATGATGCCATAAAGGATTGAGCGTCGTCCAATGCGAAGGTGTCGCAAAGGTGGCTGGCGATGTCGCGTATGACCGCTTCGCCAAGCGCGTCAATGGATTCTTCGTTCAAAGTTTTTGAAAACTCGATGAAATCAATAACGCCCGGAAGGGAAGCGAATAAAACCAAATCGGAGAAAACATCGGGAGACACCGCGAGTTTCGCCATCACATCGGCAATCGTTGAAGGATAAGATTTCTCGGCAACGATTTCGCGTGCGAACGACGCAATCATGTTGAAATAATTTTGAAGTGCGGGCGCGATTCGAGCTATAGGCGGGGCGGTAACCGAAGCCTGTTTCTTGACCGTTTGAGGCTTCTTGCTTGTGTCTATGGTTGTTGGAGAAAGCGATGCCAGAAGCGATAAGTTGAATCCGAAGTCGCTGTTGATGGACTCTTTGTAGTAGTGTATCTCGCGCTTGCCTTTTCGGAAAACACGCGCGTTGCGATTTGTCTTGGTCTTTTCGGCAGATGAAAAAGTTGATACTTGCGAGGGTTGCGCCGTTATTGTTGTCTCGAGCGGCGGGGCGTCTTCATAACTTTTTGAAGAAGGTATCGACGATGAAGTGTTGGAAACATACGCTCGTAGCGTATTCAAAACGGGTTCGTTGTTTTCAACCGTTGTGAGTAATTGGCTCAAAAAGTCAGCAGTAGAGTCAAGATTTTCTGTAAGCAGTTGATAAGTCTCATGTGCATCTGCCGAATTAGACGAAACAAGTCGCGACTTTACATTTTCTAAAAACCCAAGAAAATCCGAGAACACTTCGAGTTGAAGTGCGGAAAGGGTTTCAATCGGTGCAGGTTCTGCGCTGAGTTGCGAAAAAAACGACATGAAGAGTTTCGAGTGTTTGCCTTTGCGCTTTTTGAAAAGCGATTTCAAACGACCCGAAACATCTTGTATAAAAAGCTTGATAGTCGTATTCGCCTGAACTTCAGGCGTAAGGCTTGTGCGTGATACGCTTTTTGAAGATTTCTTTTTGCCTTTGGGGTTGCCCAATAAAATACCTGAACCCGTCATGATCTGCTTTGTCCATTTGGTTGCTGTAATCGGCGATATGTCGTTACGATTGTCTTATGCGACGAGGCGTTGCGAAATATCAGTGCGCCGCTGTTGCTGATATGGTCTTCAGTATGATGCAAATGTAAGTGCTTTCAAGCGCAAACGCTGAAAGCGGCGTGCTTATGAAAGTACTTGGTTATTTGAGATTAACATTTCCAAAACCAGATAGGTCATCTTCCACAAACAAGTCGTTACTGGTTTTGAACGGAGACGACGATTCCGAAAGCATTTTCTTTTCGTTATCGTTGCCATTGCTAAGCATCATGTCGTTAGCAGAATCGAGCATGGCATCGCCGATTTTCTGAATGCCGGACGATGGAATTTTGAAGCGAGAAACCGAGCGAGCAAGCTGCTGCGTAATCGCGTTCAAACGCATGGCAAGTTGCGCCGATTGCTTAGAGCCGTTGAGCGACTGTTTGGCGATTTGGCTTACTTCGGTCATAGCAGACACAACGCCCGAAGAGGCGACGTCTTGTTGTTTCGCCGCGAGCGAGATTTCTTGGATAAGTTCGGTGGATTGTTGAACCACGCTTTGAATTTCAACGAGTGCGCGAGAAGCGGAGTCGGCGAGTTTCGTGCCGCGCTCCACTTCGAGCGTTCCGCGTTCCATCGCGGACACGGCGTCTTGGGTTTCGGATTGAATCGTTTGCACAAGTTGGGAAATGTCGTTAGTGGCTTTGGTGGCGCGTTCAGCCAGTTCGCGCACTTGGTCAGCAACGACGGCAAAACCGCGTCCTGCGTCGCCAGCGCGCGCCGCTTCAATCGTCGCGTTCAAAGCAAGAAGGTTCGTTTGGTTGGCGATGTCTTCAATGGTTTGAACGATTTTAGAAATTTCAAGCGACGATTCTCCAAGCGATTTAATTTTTTGCGAAGAGTCTTGCACGGTTGCACGAATACGTTTCATACCTTCAATTGTTTCCATAACGGTATTACCGCCAGTTTGCGCGACCTGCGTGGCGCGTTGTGCCGCTTCCGAAGCCGAGTCTGCGTTCATCGCAACTTGACGAATTGACGCCGCCATTTCCTCGACCGCTGCCGACGCATTGGCAACCTGAACGGATTGCTCTTCTGCCCCGCGTGCCATTTGTTCGGTTGCTGCAAGAATTTCCGATGCCGCATCGCCTACTTGCAACGCCGCCCCTTGAACTTCGCGAATGAGGTTTCCGAGGTCGACGACCATCAGGTTGAACGAGTCGGCGAGCGCGCCTAATGCGCCTTCGGTAACAACGGCGCGCTGAGTAAAATCACCTTCGGCGGAGTTCGACACCACTATCAGCAAATCGGTTAGCTGCTTTTGAATCGCATCTCTGGCAGTTTCGGTATCGACGAGCGCGGAAAGACGGCGAATCATTTCGTTGAATTGATTAGCGACTTCTTCAAACTCGTCGCCTGTGGTGAGGGTTGCGCGTGCGTTAAAGTCGCCTGAAAGCACACTGTCGGTAAGCGATTTTATCTCGCCGAGCGAAGTAAGTATCTCACCGCCTTGACGAGCTGAAAAATAAAATGCCAATCCGATGCCTGCGCCGATGAACAAAAGAGAAATCACAATACTCCAAAAAATCAATCCACCATTTGAAGCAATCAACGATTCCGTCGAGGAAAGGTAAAAACTTTGGTCGGAAGACAAACACAACGCGCCCAAAACTTGTCCTGAACTGTTTTGCAGGGCAGTGTAATAACTATAAGCTTTTGCGGCGACATTGTTGTCTCCTTTAACGAAAGCGAATTTTTCGGCAGGAATGCGTTGCCATGTTTCTTGTGGAATTTTGTAGCTCAATGCTGAACCGCCGCTTTGCGTTTGTTCCGACGTTGAAACGCGCACGTCGCCAATCGTGATAGACGGGCGGACAGTTTCGCGAGAGATGAGAGAACTGAACTCGCGCAAAACCACGCGGTCGTTTCGATTGATCATTTTTGCGGCAATCACACAGCCAATTGTTCTGCCATCGTTTGCATAAATCGGCTGAATCGTGGTGAGCATCAATCCGTTATCTTCTTTGCCTGCGTTTTCGCCTAGACTTGAACCATCGACACGTGCTTGGTCGGCGAGTGTGCTTCTGCCCGCAACCGTAACATTGCTTACAGCGTTGGCGGCTGTAACAGGCTCTTCCATCAAAAGCGATGCAGGGAAAAGTTCAACTGACGATGTGGTTTGACCGCGAAAAGCCGCTTCGCAAAGCCGTTTGAGCGGAATGAAATTAGGGTTGGGTGTAGTTTGTTTGAAGTCTTTGAAATAAACATCGCCGAATTTGGTTGGCGTTGAGCCGCGTAGAATCACTGTGCCGTCAAGTCCCACAAAGGTCATCATGCTCAGCGAGAGCGAAGACATGACTTCGGCAGAAGATTTCTGCAAATCTTCTCGAACGGCTTGAAGCATTTGTTCATCGGCTTTCTTGGGCGGAAAAACGAGCGTCGTAAAACCTGAAACATATCGCGGCGATGTAACTGCGTTGGCAACTTCGCTTTGCAAGAGCGCGAGTTGATTGTTAACGACGTTCTTAAAAATTTGAGACTGCTCAGCAATGCGTGACTGCGCAACGCGCTCTGCATCTTCCATCGCTTGCTCGGCTTGCTGACTATTGTAGACACCGATGACAATCAAAAAAATGATTCCACAAAGGAAAACGGGCACAGCCGCGGCGATGAGGAAATCGCGCAACAGTTTTGAACGAATCCCAATTCTTGAAAATTGTATCGAGGTTGACTCTGCCATATGTTGTTCCTATTTTGTCGTGGTGCGATAAAAGTAAAAAATCTGCTTGAACGAAATTGGCGGAATTTATCACAATTTTGCAGAAAATCAATTTATCGTCTCAATTTACAATCAACAACACGAGCCCATTTATATCACCAATTTATAATACCATTAAAAGGACCAATCATGCCTGAATCTGTTTGGGATTATCCACGACCGCCAAAGTTGGAGCGAACTTCAAAATTAGTGCGCGTCGAGTTTGCAGGAGTCGTGATTGCCGAAACGCGCAACGCACTCCGACTCCTTGAAACCTCCCACCCGCCTACCTACTACATTCCCAAGCAAGACGTAAAGACCGATTATTTCGTGCTCACAACGCAATCAACCTTTTGCGAGTTCAAAGGGCGCGCGGCTTATTGGACGATTAAAGTTGATGAAAGAAAGTCGGAAAATGCCGCATGGAGTTACCCGAACCCGCCAAAGCAGTATGAAGCCTTAAAAGCATGCTTTGCATTTTATGCGAGCCGCGTTGATGCGTGCTTCGTCGAGGGCGAGCGTGCGAGGGCGCAGAAGGGGGATTTCTATGGCGGCTGGATTACTTCCGACCTTGTCGGTCCGTTCAAAGGTGAGCGCGGAACAGAAGGCTGGTAGTCCAATCAAGTTATTTTACCAACAGCGATTCGGCTTTTTTGACTTCGGCAAGCATTTTCGGAATCAGTTCCGTATCGTGCTCCAATTCGCGAAGTCCTTGCTCAAACTCTTCGGCGATTTTGACATCTTCTTCGCTTCCGATGAAAAGCGGCGTGCGTTGGTGCAATTCTTCGGGTTCAATGTCCAAAATGCGTCGATAGCCGTCGGTGGCTCTGCCGCCCGCTTGTTCGCATACGAAAGCGAGCGGATTGGCTTCGTAGAGAAGACGCAACTTTCCGTTTGGAGCTTTTTTCGTGCGCGGATAAATGAAAATCCCGCCGTAAAGCAAGTTGCGATGAAAGTCGGCGACGAGTGAGCCGACATAGCGCGCAGAGTAGGGGCGGTTGGTGGCTTTATCTTCTTGTTGGAGATACTTGATGTATTTCTTGACGCCGTCAAAAAAGTATCGGTAGTAGCCTTCGTTCATCGAGTAAATTTTGCCGCGCTTCGGGGTCGTGATGTTTTCGTGCGAGAGCAAAAACTCACCAATGGTGGGGTCTAAGGTGAATCCGTGAACGCCTTGTCCGGTTGTATAAACCAGCATCACCGATGAGCCATAAATGACATACCCAGCGGCAACTTGTTGCACGCCTTTTTGCAAACAATCTTGAAGCGAACCCGGTCCGCTCGTCGGGTCAGAGATACGTTTGTAGATTGAAAAAATCGTTCCAACGCCTACATTCGCATCAATGTTTGAAGAGCCGTCGAGTGGGTCGAAAAGCAACACATATTTCCCTGACGTTTTGCCTTCGGGCGGTGTGATAATGCCTTCGCATTCTTCTGAACCCATGACCGCAAATCGGCCATGGTGCCCAATCGCTTGAATGAACTTTTCGTTGGCGAACACGTCCAACTTTTTGACTTCCTCTCCCTGAACGTTCATTGAGCCATGCGCCCCGAGAATGTCGACTAATCCCGCACGAATGACTTCACGGCGAACGAGTTTCGCCGCAAACGTAACATCTGCCAAAAGCTGGGAAAACTCACCCGTTGCCGAAGGATACTTCTTCTGCTGTTCAATGATGTGCCGCTCAATTGTGATAAGTTCCGTCATGGTTTCTCCGTTGTCAATGTTTGGAATAGAATGTTTCTCAAAACGAATTTACAGATTTCACTAACAATGGCAAATGCGAATGCGAAGATTTTCAAAAGCATTTCGCACAAAAACTCAATCTGCAATTAAGTGAGGCAAATGTGCGTAGCCGAGGAAATTGTGGGTAGGCGAAATATAAGGCGGAAAAACAACGCAAAGTCTCACACGAAGAGCGTGCTGATGCTCTGATGTCGGCACGGAAGCCTTGAAAATAGCTCGAGACGATACGCGCTTAGAAAAAGAAATAAGCGAGTAAAAAAATTTGTAGTAGAAAAAAAGAGTTTTATATTCGTGTAATTTAACTTTTAGAAAATCAAACTGTCTAAAAAATCAAACTGTCTAAAAATTCAAATTCATATAAACAACAATAAA
Organism: Candidatus Thermochlorobacteriaceae bacterium; assembly: GCA_029263855.1. GTDB lineage: Bacteria > Bacteroidota > Chlorobiia > Chlorobiales > Thermochlorobacteraceae > JANWWM01. The sequence goes on from JAJUFC010000012.1 coordinate 79,624, forward strand.
CAAAACCTAAAAAGCACTAAAATGGCAGGATACAAGCAAATTGCACATCTTCTCCCCGAAATTTTGGAAACGGCAGATAAAGCCGGACAGATGCGCGAAGAAGTTCTGCGTGCACTCATTGACCATGCACTTGCAAACGTCGGCGCAAGTAGCCCTGCGCCTGTCGCCTCAACTGAAACGATGGAAAAGGAGACTAAGAAGCAAAAAAAAAGAGGACCGAAAGCCAAAGCCGTAAAAGCAAGTGAAGAGGAGACAGGAAAAGAAAAAAAGAAAAAAAAAAGAAAAAGTAGCGATGCAAAATTAGAACGAAATGTAGGCGAGGCAGTCCCGATTGTAGAAATCGGAGAACTTCCGTTTGAAAATGTGGGTGAGTTTATGGGAAAATATCAAGTTTCGCCCGACGCACTGAAAAAATTATACGGCTACACCGAACAAGGCATCGTCGGAAAATACGTGGAACTCAGAACAAGCAAAAAGTCTGAAGCCCAAGTCAATGCATCGCTTCTCAGAACGGTCGCTAATGCTCTTGCAAATGGCTCTTTCAGCGCGTCAATAGACGAAATCAAGCAAGAGTTCAAAGAGTTCGGCATTTTAGATACGAACATCAAGGTGAATTTAGAACGTCGTCAAAATCTATTCAGCGTCCTTGACCTGAAAGAAAAAATTGAACTCAGTGAAGAAGGCAAACAAGCCGTTGCAGAACTCATCAAAAGCTACGAATAAGCAAGATTGAACGATATTTGAAGCGTTCTTGACAGTCTTAGCCATAAACCTTATCTTTGCATCAAAGCGTCGGCAAAAGTCCGACGCTTTTTGTTTACGATAAGCATTACCCCTTTCAAATGATGTGGACACTGAATTTCAAATCCTAAAACAACAAAGCCCCGCTCTGATATGACAGCATACAAACAATATCGTTGGATAATGCACGAACCTGATACCGAAAAGGTTCAAACACTCAGGCAACAAATCAATGTAAGTGAGCCCATTGCGCGTGCGCTCGTCAATCGTGGTATCACAAATTACGACGAAGCGAAAAACTTTTTCCGCCCATCGATTGAACATCTACATTCTCCGTTTTTGATGAACGGAATGAAAGAAGCGGCGGAGCGTCTTTCAAAAGCAATTGACAAGCACGAGAAAATTTTAATCTACGGCGATTACGATGTCGATGGCACAACGGCAACATCGCTTCTATTGTTATTTCTCAAAAAACTTGGCGCAGAGGTTGAATTTTACGTCAATGATAGAAAAACCGAAGGCTACGGAATCGCACTGACGGGAATCAACTATGCCATTTCGCAAAACGTCAAAGTCGTTGTAACGGTCGACTGCGGCATTACATCTATCACGCCGATTAACTACTGCCGCCAAAACGGAGTTGATGTGATTATCTGCGACCACCACGAAGCAAAAGCAGAACGCCCCGACGCACTTGCGATTCTCGACGCAAAACAGGACGATTGCACTTATCCATTTAGGGAGCTTTCGGGCTGTGGTGTGGCGTTCAAGTTGGCGTGTGCGCTGTGCGATTTACGCGGAATTGATAGAGAATTTGCATTTGAACTTTTAGACTTCGTTGCACTCGCTGTTGCGGCGGATATTGTTCCGATTGTAGAAGAAAATCGCGTGCTGATGTCCGAAGGTATTAAACGCATACAACTTGCAAAGCGTCCTGGATTAAAAGCACTTGCAGAAGTTTCGGGATTAAATGTTGAACAACTCTCGTCTTCATCTATTGTCTTTGCGCTTAGCCCAAGAATTAATGCGGCGGGACGATTAGACCACGCTCGCGAAGCCATTAAATTGCTCACAGCGCAAGACGAAAACGAAGCGGAAAAAGCGGCGGCATGTTTAGGAGACTTAAATAAAACGCGACGCGAAATCGATGCCGATGTCTTCAAAGAAGCCGAAGAAGATGCAAAAAAAATGCTTGCGCAGTATGCCTCTTCTATTGTGCTCTACAAGCCTGATTGGCATTTGGGCGTAATTGGAATCGTTGCGTCAAGAATTGTAGAGCGATTTTATTTGCCCACAATTATTCTAACCGAAAATGAGGGGATTCTCAAAGGCTCGGCACGGAGCGTCGAGGGCTTCAATCTCTTCCAAGCAATTTCTAACTGCCAATCGCATTTGATTCAATTCGGCGGACACGAAATGGCGGCAGGGCTTTCGGTACACATCAATCAATTAGATGAATTTCGAAGAGCATTTGATAACTATTGCGCTGAAAATTTAGAGTTTGAACTACGCACGCCCACCATTCAAATTGATTCGGAGTTAAAATTAGAACAAATTACATCGAGATTTTACAACGTGCTCAAACAATTTGAGCCGTGCGGACCGGGAAATATGCACCCGCTGTTTCTTACCCGCAACCTCACGCTCGCTTATCCGCCGAAACTGCTCAAAGAACAACATCTCAAATTTGCCGTGCGCGATGAACAAGGAAGAACTTTTGATGTCATTGGGTTCGGTATGGCGCACTACTTCGATGCCCTCAAAGAATCAGGGCGGTGTGTCAGTATTATCTATTCTATCGATGAAAACGAGTGGAACGGAACAAAAACATTTCAACTGCGTTTGCGCGATTTAAGGATGGAAGAAAAAGGGGTAGAATAAAAACGAGAGAGCAAAAATGTAGAAAAAAAAGGGCGAGAGTGGCTCGCCCTGAATTTTTTAGTCTTGAAAAGTTAATTCCCGCCGATAAGCACCGATGCGCCTGCACCTTTACCGCCACCCATAAAAATCACTTTTGAGTTCGGCGATTTGACAAGCTCTTGCATGGCTTTGATGCTTTCGTATTGGAGTTGTTTATCGGTCAGAGAGCGGCTGATGATGGTTTGATAATCCGCAATGCCTTGCGCTTCTACGCGCTTACGTTCGGCTTCTTGCTGTTCTTTTTGGAGCACGAATTGCATTTTTTGTGCGTCTTGCTCGGCATTGATTTTTGCTTCAATCGCGGCTCTAACGGAAGAGGGCAGAACGATATTGCGAATTAAGAGTTCTTCTAAAATAATGCCGCGCTTTTCGAAGTCACGCTTAATACCTTCGTAGATTCTGGATTGGAACTCTTCACGGCGTGCCGAATAGAGTTCAACGGCGTTATAGTTTGCGGCATTTTCACGAATCCGCGTTCTGGCGGTCGGTGTTACAATCACATCAACGTATGCCACTCCCGGTCCGAGTTCTTTTCGGATTCTCAACACTTCGGAAGGATTGAGTTTGTAGTTGAGCGTCATATCAATCGTAACCGAAAGACCATCTGCGCTCAAGACTTCAATCGTGCTACCACCGTCGCCGCTTTCTTCCGTGCTTGAAAAAGTAATTTTCCGCGTCTTAACATCGAACTCGTCGACAGTTGCGAACGGAATAATAAAATTCAATCCTTCGGAGAGCACACCACCTTGAATTTTTCCAAGAAAGACTTGAACACCGACCGTTCCCGGTTGAATCACACGGAAACATGCGGAAGAAAGACCGAGCAACAAAACAACAATGCCGCCAATCCGAAAGAGTGTTGCAAATCGCTGCAGACCAGGATTAAACGAGCCTGCGGTGAAGCTAATCACAAGAAGAATGACGGCGAGAAGAATAAGCGATGCCATTGAAAGAAAGTTAGGTTTGAAAGGTTAGGTTAAAAAAACTTATGCCGATTGCTCGGTCGGAAATTTTCCCATCGCTTTAAGCACTACGAAAATGAGTCCCGTAAAGAGCGAGCCGCCAAGACCTGCACCGATGTTGTAAATAGAAGCAATAAGAACATGTTGCATTGAGAAATCCGCTGAAACGCTCATCACCCACTTTGCGCACAAAAACGAGAGTGCCGTGAGCAAGCAAAACGCGAAGCCAGTTGCAATGCTTCCGACAAACGACACGAAAATCTGCTCTTTCATTCCCGCTTTCACTTCGGCTTGACGCTTCGCGCGCTTTTCGCCTTTTGGGTCGTAGAGTTTGTTCACGCCATAGCCGCCAAGCGCGACAATAACAATCATAACAACATAAAAGAGATAGGCTTTAAGCGAATCTGTCCAATCAGGCCAGAAAGAACTTTCGCTCGCAAGTTTGAGCATAAAAATAGAAGTGATAAAAAAGACTGTTCCCCACATCAAGCTCACGTTAATCCAAAGGCTTGGTTTGTTTTCAGCTGCTTGCTGTGCAAGTGATTTGCCCATAGTTGTAGTTAGGTTTTTCGTTGAAGAAGATGAACTTCTTTCAGTCAGTAAAGATAACGAAACACGGCGCGATTCAGTTTAGCCTGTTAGTTTAATTTTTCAGGCGCAATATCGGTTTCGGAATCAAGAAGCGGTTCAGATGAAGCCTGTTCAGTGGTGGTGCCAAGGTAGCGGTCAATCGCGAAGTGAGCAATGTAAAGAAGAGGCGTGCTGAATATGGCAATGATGGCTTTGTAAATGTAGTTCATCGTGCAAACGGCAAGCACCTGTGAAAGCGACCAACCCGCACCGATATAAAACGCAATGAACAAAACGACAAAACTGTCAACAAGTTGCGAAACAAGCGTTGAGCCTGTTGCACGAAGCCAAATTTTCTTGTCGTCCGTTTTCGATTTGAAAAATTCAAACACCGTTACATCGAGAAACTGTCCAACAAGAAACGCCACAAGCGAACCAACGATAATCCACAACCCTTGTCCGAAAATCGCGGCATATGCGAGGTTCATATTCAATCGTTCTCCCTCTTCAACGCGAAGTTGCCAAAAGTCTGCGGGAGCAAGCCGTATCGTAATGTAAATGATGATGAAGGAATAAGCGATAAGCCCTGCGGCGATGAACGAAATGACGCGCACGCCGCGCCGTCCAAAGTATTCGTTGATAATATCGGTGAGCACAAACACCAAAGGCCATGCAATCACGCCTGCTGTGAGATTGAACGAAAGGTGCTCGACACCGAAGAACGATAAATCGGTCGGCGAAAGTCCAAGCGTGGCTTCAAGCGAAAAAACTTTCGTTCCCGCAAATTCGCCCAAAAGCGCATTCGTGATGAAAAACATTCCAAGAATGAGAAAGAGGCGAGCGCGTTTTTCGTCGATGGTCAAGGTAACTGTGGTTGCATTGCTTTTGAAACTTCAAGGTAAAACCCTTTTGAATGCTTTGCAATTCCAAAGCGCAACGAGAACTTTCCGCGTGCGTTAAACGTGCGGTGCGTCGCAATCTGCGCTACAATCTATTAACAATTCCTTAACCTTATTTTTCAGAGGGCTTTCCTATCTTTGAAAACTGTAACGCAGTCCACCTAACCAGCATCACCAACTTTGAGACTTCAGAGTTTATACTTGAAATTCTGCACACTTTTTTTTTGGGGTGTTGCCTTTGGACAGATTGCTTTTGCGCAACTGTTTGACGAACAGAAAACAACGAATGTAGGATTGATTCGTCTCGGAATCACAAACTATGGCGTGATTGGAAACGGCTTCCGATTTTTTCCTCAAATTCCATCGTGCGAGTATCCGACGGGTTCTCAAATTGAACATTTGTTCAATGCGGGGCTTTGGGTCGGCGCAATTCAAGGCGGCATTTCCAAAGTAACCACAGGCGCGGTCGTTCAATCGGGAACGAGCACGGGAAACCCCAACACCGCAGGCTATGAATTTACCGACGCAACCGCGCGCGGCTTGATTCAACGCTCTTCGCTCATTGAAAGTCCTTTCTTCAATCCCTCTGCGATTAGCCATCAAGATTTGATTGCAGAATTTACCGATTCGATTTTAATCCGCCCCGGTGCAACAGGTGTGATTCCACAGCATAACCCTTTGCGTATTGCGGTTCGAGCAGAGCATTACGCATGGAATTTTGAGTTCGCCAATTTCTTCGTGATTTTGAACTATACGATTGTCAACCGAAGCAACGATTCCTTAGTGTTGCCGCATATCGGAATATTTCAGAACTCGATTGTTCGAAACACGCGGCTTGTCGCACCACAAGGAACAGCGTTTTTCAATCGCGCCGCAGGCGGCTACCTCGATTCGCTCGATGCGACTTACAAGTTTGACCTTGCGGGCGAACCATCGGAAACGCAAAGTTATTACTCAACAAAATTTTTAGGTGCGGAATATAAAGGTCGACTTTTTCGTCCTGGACTTGTGGAAGGATTCAGAGCGAATTTTCAAGCGTGGGCGTTTGCGACCGACCCGTTTGTGCCGGGTCCGCCGGGCGACGACTTCGACCGATTTAATCGCATGCGCACACGGCTCTTTGACAGCCCCGACAGTGCGTCGATTCGTCAAGCCTTGCGCACACAACCGGGCAACCGCTTGGAACTCTTATCCGTCGGACCGTTTCCAACCTTGGTGCCGGACGATACGATTACGATTTCATTTGCCGCTGTTGTTGCCCGAAATGCGTCAAACGTTGCAGACTATGTCGACGATAAGCCCGAAGCACGCCTGACGCTCGTCAATAATCTTGACCTTGCACAACGCACCTTTAACGGCAACGACCGCAACGGCAACGGCATTCTCGAACCCGAAGAAGATTTGAACGGCGATGGCATTATTCGCCGATTCCTTTTACCCTCGCCGCCCAATTCGCCGCGCTACCGCGTCGTTCCCGGAGACCGAAAGGTTACGATTTTTTGGGATAAATCCGCCGAAGCGTCGATTGATTTGCTTTCAGGCGTGAGAGATTTTGAAGGCTACCGAATCTATCGCACCAATCCCGGAGACGACCGCAGTCGCGACGGACTTTCGTTCAACTTGCGCTTGGTGGCACAATACGACCAACCCAACAACAACATCGGCTTCGATAACGGCTTTAACGCCATCAAACTGCCAACGCCCATCACCTTCGAAGGCGATACCAATCAGTATGTCTACAAATACGAGTTTAACAACCTCTTGAACGGTTGGCAGTATGCGTTCAATGTAACGGCGTTTGATTCAGGCAATACTGCCATCGGTTTGGAAAGTTTAGAATCGGCACGCTCGACAAACTTCACAACGGCAATTCCGGGCAAAACGCCAACTGAGCGCAAGGAAGATGCGATTGGCATTTATCCGAACCCCTTCTACGTGCGCGCCGCGTGGAGCGGACCGAATCGACGCGAACAAAAAATTTACTTCACGAACCTGCCGCCCGAATGTGAAATCACCATCTTCACGGTTGCAGGCGACGTGATTGACCGATTTACCCACAATGCAAAAACCTACGCTGGCGGAGACAACCGCTGGAACGACCTTTTCGGCAATCAATCCAACCGTAGAGCCTTTTCAGGTGGCGAAGCGGCTTGGGATATTTTCAGCAAATCTGACCAAGCCCTTTCTACGGGGCTTTACATCGTCGCCGTCAAGAACTTGCGCAATGGCGACGTGAAAACGGGTCGGTTCGCCATCGTGCGATGATTGAAATGAATTGAAATTCGCTTTCTTGGACTCCTCGCTTGCGCTCGGAATGGCAGACGAAAGGCTTGGAACGACAAGCGAGTTTGTCATTCTGAACGAAGCGAAGCGGAGAGAAGAATCCACGATGGATTTCTCGCTTGCGCTCGGAATGACAAGAAATGCCCGGAATAACAGCCAACAACTGACGACAAATTTTTTAACCTTAAACCTTTTGGAACAATGCGAAAACTTGTAACCCTTATCTCTCTGCTGACGCTCATGAGCCTGAGCACGATGGCGCAAACCCTCACGCCCGTTAGGCAGCTCAAGCAAACAAACCCCGATTCGCTCGCGCGCTGGTTCAACGCCACGCCGCTCGCGCCGTTTTTATCGAACAACTACGGCGATACAGTTACCGTAATTGGTCAAGTCATTTGGACGGCTGACCAATCGTTTGACCAGATTGGCGGCGGCAGTGCAAGCCGCGCGCTCATCTACATCGCTGACACGGCGCGCGTTCAAGGCAACAAGCTTCCGAACTTCGGCGCGATTCAAGTCTCCGACCAAGTAGGCACGGCGGGTAATCGCGATTCAAGCCTCTTCAACGTGCCGCGTGGCGAAGTGATTAAACTGACGGCGCGCATTCGTAGCGCGTTTGGTTCGCCGCCGGGCTATCATCACACGGTCGAATTGGATAAAATCAACTTCACCTCGCTCGATCTCGACAATCCGCTTCCCAATCCGCTCCCGCTTCCCGACACGCTCGAAATTCCGCTTGATTCGCTTTTCTATGCCGATGGCAATATGAATTTGCTCGCGGAAAAATATGACGGAATGATTGTGCGCATCACGGGACCGCTGACGGCGGTCGTGCCAAGTCAGGCGATTGGGTCAAATGGTCGTTATCCCGAATGGTATGTTACGAAACCGCTCTCGACTTCTCAGACGGGCGTTCTCGCGCTTCCAATTGGCGACAACTCCAAATTTTTCAGAAGCACGGCGGGGAACGCGGGCGGCGTAGCAACGCCCGACCCAATTCCTGCCAATGGTTCAATCGTAACGAGCATTACAGGGATTCTCTCAAAAGTGCGTTCAGATGGCGCGTTGGTGGTTGACACTTGGAACCCGCCGCCGCCGCCATCGGGGGCGCGCGGCAGAACTTGGCGGTTGCACCCGTTCCGTTCAAGCGACATCAAACTCGCGCCTGCGCTTCCGCCCGTCATTGCGTCGGTGGTGCGCAATCTCGCGATTGCCACGCCGAATACGCCCGTAACCATCACGACGCGCGTTTCAATGCCAAACCCAGCGGATAGCGTTGCGTCCGTGCAAGTCTTCTACAACACCACGACGACCCTTCCCGACCGAAATTTCGGCGGACCTTATTTGACGGTCAACGCCACTCGAAGCATTACCAATGATTCTGTTTGGACGGCGGATATTCCCGGCTTCCCGCTCGGCACGTTCGTCAATTACTTCGTGAGAGCCACAGGAAGCAATAGCCTTTCGGTTCTGGATAGAGACACGTCGCAAGCGAAGAACTTTTATCGCGTCGCCAATTCGCTTGGCATTTTCGATGTGCAGTTTTCGCCTTACGACAATCCCGCGACAAGCAACGTCGTGTCGCCGCTTCTTGACCAAACGGTAACAGTGCGCGGCACGGTAACCGCCGATTCGATCGATAACCTCAACGAACTGCCGACTAACGCGCCGATTGCGATTCACATTCAAGACGGGCGCGGCGTGTTTAGCGGCGTGCGCGTGGTATTGAACGGCTACACCACGCCCACAGGGCAAATCGTGCGCAACGACTCCGTCGTGGTAACGGGCGTAGTTCGTGAATCTTTCAGCTACACGCAAATCGACGCGCGTCAATCCGCAGGCGGTTCGATTACGAAAATCGGAACGGCAACCACACCGATTACGCCACTCGTGCTGACCACCGATACGCTTCGCGTGCGTAGCGAACGCTTCGAAGGCATGCTCGTGCAAGTCAATAACGTCGAGGTTACGCGCGCCAGATTGGCAGGACAAGAATTTGCCATTCGTCAACAAAACGCCACGACAACCGACGATTACTTGGTCGATGACCTTTCGGGCTGGGCGTTCCGCGGCGGCGGCACAGCCACGCCCGTGAATCCAAACGCCGATACGGTGCGCGTCGGCGACCGCTTCAGCGCGTTGCGCGGCATTCACTTCTTCTCGTTCAGCCAATACAAACTCACGCCGCGCCGCACGGGCGACTTCGAGGGCTATCTCTTCACGAATGAACCCGTGAACCCAACGCCGAAGCAATTCGCGCTCGCGCAAAACTATCCGAACCCGTTCAACCCCATCACGATGATTCGCTACGAACTGCCTGAACGCGCCGATGTAACGCTTAAAGTCTATGATGTTCTCGGACGCGAAGTCGCCACGCTCGTCAATGCGGCGCAAGGACAAGGCTCGTATCAAGTGCCGTTCAATGCCTCAAACCTTGCAAGCGGAATTTACTTCTATCGCTTGAAGGCAGGCTCGTTTATGCAAACGAAGAAAATGCTGTTGGTGAAGTAAGGAAGCGAGTGAAGAGTTGAGAGTTGAAGGTTAAAAGTTCAGAGCAGTTGGATTTCACACAGAAGTGAGCGACTTACTCTTAACTCTGAACCATCAACGAGCAACTGCATAAATCTTGTGTTCGTGAGGGTCGCTCAAAGGAGGGGCGGCTCTCATTGAACCAAGCCGATGTGCAAATCAAGGGTATCTAAATTCAATTTGAACAAAGAATGCGCCTGAACATCTATCGCCAAAACAACATCGCAGGACTGTTGATTCTTTTGATGATTGCGCTTTCGGCGTGCGAAGAAAATCCGATTAACAAGCCAAACACGTTCTCGAAGCCTGAAACAAGCGTCGTAACCGAACGCATTTTCGTGGATTTGCAAGGCACGGTAACGCTGAATTGGTCGGGAACGGTGGCAGACGGATTCGTTGGCGGCTATATGCTCTCGTTTGATTCAACGCGATGGGGAACGCAAACGACGTCGGCTTTTACGACGCGCCAAGACAGCACGTTTCGGCTGACATTCTTTTCGTTAGACACCACCTTCACGCTCTTCGTCGCCGCAGTCCGCTTAGACAATGGCAACGGACGCTACGACACTGCGCTCATTCGCGGCGCGCTCAATTTCGGCAGAGAACCCTTTACGGACGTGAATGGAAATGGACGCTATGATGAAGGCGAGCCATTTACCGATATTGGCAGTATTGATGAGACACCTGCGCGCGTTACGTTTCCCGTGCGCAATTCTGCGCCTGAATTAGCTCAACGATTTTTAATGCTCGTCCCCGATACCTCGCTCCCCGTTACGCAGTTTGAATTTAGAGCGGGCGATAGAGATGGACTTAATACGCTTCGTGGCGTTCAACTATGCTTGAACGATTCGACCTTTCCCGCAAATAAGACCGTCGAGATTCCGATTTTCTCGCAAGATTTGACCGTGATTTTAGAAAGCGCCTCGCCAAAAAGCGTGGGCGTTACCGAAGCCAAAGTTTATGTTGGTTCGAGCAACGCGCCGCTCTCGACGCGCTTGCCCGATTACCGAATGAACGCGCCGAACGTGCTTTACGCGCGTGCCATCGATGCGCCCGGCGCAACAAGCAACATCATTCGGATTCCGAATCAAGATTCAATTTGGGTGCCGCGCGTGATGTCAAGTTCGCCGCTTGTGATGATTGACGATTTCGCGCCCGCCGATAGAGACCCGTTCGATGCTTTTACGTCCGCAGGCGCGCCGCTTCCTGCCGAAAGAGTTCTGCCCGAAGTGTTCAATCAAATTCGCGGCGGACGTTATGTCAATCCTGCGCGTTATGAAGTTATTACGCTCAAAGTCCCAATTATTTCTCCGAACCCATTAGGGGCAGCGACCTTAGAGCGATTGCGCAGGCAGGCGATTCAAAACAGTTCGCCCGACGTGCTGAAAAAACTTTTGTTGCTCTACGATGTGGTGTTTTGGTATACCGACAACAATCCATCGTTCCTCGCGGCGCAACTGGCGTTGCCCGACGTGCTCAACAGCGGCGTTGATGTGCTCATGACCATCGGCACTTCAAGCGATAGAGACGCACTGTCGCTCTCGTTTTCGCCCGCAAGTTCAGCGAGGGTTGTGCCACAAGCACAATTTCAAACGCCGAACCCGCAGTTTGTAACATTGGTGCGCGATGTCGCCGATACAACTTTTCCAAGCCTGTCGTTCAACGGCAACTTCCGATTTGGGACATATTCGCAAAGCGCGCATTCATTGCAGTTCAGCCTTGACAATCCAACGGACATCGCGCCGCTTTACAGCCTGCCGCTCTCGTTTCCGATGATTGCGCAAAACGCGCTCGACACCGCCTCGCGCTACGTGATTTCGCGGCGAATTTATCGGCAAGCGGGGCAGGCGCGAGGCAGAATCGTCTTTTGTTCAATACCAATGTATCGCGTCATCGTGCGCGCCGACGCGCCGACCGTAACCGACACGACGGCTCTGCGCCGATTCTACGATGCCGTCTTTGACAAAGAATTTGGACAGTAACGGAAGCCGATAAATTGAAACTTGAAATCCGAAACCTACACGCAGAAATGAAGCATAACTACGCCGCGTTGTTTTTCTTGTGCTGTTTTGTCGCCTTTGCGCAGGCGCAAGAAAAAGCGACCATCACGGGAACGGTGGTTGATGAAAAATCGGGCGAAGAACTCGTCGGCGCAACGGTTCGCCTCAAAGGCACTTACTATGGCGGAACGGTCAAGCCCGACGGCACATACAAAATCGTCAATGTCAATCCCGGCGAATACACGATTGAACTCTCGCTCGTCGGCTATACGCCGATTCAAAAAACGGGCGTGAAAGTCAAAGCGGGCGAAACATCGGTGCATAATTTCAAGATGAGAGAAGCGTCGGTGCAGTCGCAAGAAGTCGTGGTCATCGGCGAGCGTCCGCTCATCGACATCGAGCAAGCCAGCACATCGAGCATGATTTCAAGAGACGTGCTCGAGACGACGGCGGCGCGCGACATCAAGGAAGTCGTCGCCTCGCAAGTCGGCGTAACGCAAACGCCCTTCGGCGTGTTCATTCGCGGCGGCAGAAGTTACGAGACGGGAACTTACATCGACGGCGTTTCCGCCACCGACCCGCTGGCAGGCACAGGCTTCGGCGTCGATTTGAGCGCGAAAGCATTGGAAGAAGTTGAAATCACGACCGGCGGCGCGGGTGCGGAATATGGCGAATCGCCCGCAGGCGTTATCGCGCTTAAAACCAAAGAGGGCACGAACGATTGGCACGGCTCATTTTCACATCGACGCGACAACTTCGGATTCAGCAATTACAAAAATCCCATTCGCCCCAATAACCTTGACTTGCCCGGTCTCGGTTGGAACAGCACTTTCTACGACGTCGCGTTTTCCGGCCCGATAATTCGCGATAAACTCTTTTTCTTCACCTCGCTCAATGCGCAATTTTCTGACGAGTTTATGCAAAACCCCGCGCAAAAATTGCGTTCCAGCATCGCCAGCGATTTCTTCACGCCGTTCAACGACAACCGTTGGTCAGGAATGTTCAAACTCACTTGGAAGGCGACCAACACGGATAAATTCACCTTCCTCTACACAGGCTCTTTGAACATCAATCAAAACACGCAGATGCTTCAAATTACGGGCAACGATATTCAACTTGCGCCCGGCTATCAATATGCGTTTCTGCTCAATCCCGACAACGCCAATACCTATTCACATCTAACGCACTTGGCATCGATTCAGTGGTCGCACCTCTTTTCCAAAAATGCGTCCGTGCGTTTGCAACTCAATCGGCTGTTCGTCAATCTTCGCGCCGACGCGAATGGGCGCGCGTGGCGACCTGATTTCATCGAGGAAGATTTAGACCCGCAAAGCATCATTCGCAATCCTCAATATCTCTTTTTGCCGCCGCTCAGTCAGCCCGATTCGGTTTTGTATGCTCTTTCGCCCGATGGTTTCATCAACGTGGGCATTGCGCCGCTTTGGCACGACCATTATGTTGAAGATTATACCATCAATCTGCAAGTCGACTACAAAACCGACGACGAGATTCACAACTTTCTTTTCGGCATTGAAACGAAGTTTTCGGAGTATCAATGGATTGATATTCTGCGCCCTTGGGTTGGCGCGCCCGTCTTGCCCGGCGAGCCGTCGCGCCGATTAGGAAGCGCGTTTGATATTTGGCAAGTCAATCCTGCGCAGGGTGCGTTTTTTGTGAGCGATAAAATTCGATACAAAGGCTTAATCGCCACGCTTGGTTTGCGTTTGCAGTATTGGTTTCCGGGCAAATTTGCTGACGATGCCGTCAATAATCCCGAAGCCCCCGTCATTGATGCGTTTCGCGAAGCGTATTTCAACCAAACGGGCAGTTTCTTTGGTCGGCGTTATCAACTGCGACTGCTTCCGAAAGTCAACATTTCCTTCCCGGTGTCGGACAATCAAATGCTCTATCTGAACTATGTGCATTCGTCGCGCTTGCCGCACCCGCGTTGGGTGTATAGCGGATTGGATACGCGCTTTTTGGATAACTCCGCCAACTCTGTTTTGGGCAATCCTGCCTTGCTTCCTGAAACGACGGTCTCTTACGAAATCGGATTACGCAATCAAATTACTTCAAACGACGTGCTGGTGCTCACGGCGTTTTACAACGACCGCTTTGACTTCATCGTCAGTCGCACAATTCGCTACACCGACCCAAGAACGGGAAGCACATCGCCACGCTCGACCTTCTTCAATCAAGATTATGCACGCACGCGCGGACTTGAAATTTCTTACATCAAGCGCATTGGCAAGCAGATTGAAGCGCGCACCTCGTTTGCTTATCAAATCGCCACAGGCAAAAGCAACTCCGCCGAAGAAACACGCGCACAAATCATTCAAGGCAACGACCGCAACGATGAAGAATTTTTCCTTGCGTGGGATAGACCGATTGATGTCAAAGGCTCAATTCTTTATCAATACAAAGAGCCTATTGGGCTTTTCGGACTTTCGTGGCTGAACGACTTCAAGATTTTGGTTCAAGCGCAGTATTCCTCCGGGTTGCGCTATACGCCTGCCACATTGCAACGTGATTCTCGCGGAGAGCCCGTGCTGTTCCCGAATGGTCGTCAGGTATATGAATCGGATTTGGAGCGTCGTTTCAGCGAATTGGGAACGCCTTGGTTTTGGATTGATTTGAGCGTGGAGAAAAGCGTTTCGCTGGGGCTGATGAACGGAAAACTCACGCTTCAAGTGAGAAACTTGCTCAACAACAAGAACGCCACAATTATCAACCCTGTAACAGGACGCGCTTACGAATTTGGCGACCCATTGCCTGCGAATCGGCAAGACCCGCTGTTCCCAAATGCGTTGGGGTTAGGAGGCGTTTCGCCGCCACCGTTTGACCCTGCACGCTACTTGCCGCCGACGCAAGTGCTGTTTGGGTTAGCCGTTGATTTTTAAGGCGTGATTCAGAGAGCGCGAAAGGAAATAAAATGAAACAAGGTGCGTGCAAAGTCCAACAAGAAACTTTACAAAACTTGATGATGGCGCGAGTTCTACTTTTTCTTTTGCTGATGGTTATTTCGCTTGATGCGAAGGCACAACCACTGTTTCCGAATTTGGGCGGACAGCGCACAGGCATTTCGGGATTGCAGTTTCTCAAAATTCCCATCAGCGCGGAGCAGGCGGCACTTGCCGGCGCAAACACGACAACCGCGTCCGATGCTTCGGCGATGTTCATCAATCCTGCCACTGCGGTTGAAGTCGAGCGCAATAGCCTTTCCTTTTCATATTCGCCGTGGTTTGCGGAACTGGCGCACTCGTCGGCAAGCATGGTCTATAAGCCCACGAGTGATTGGGCAGTCGGCTTGGGATTTATCGCGCTTAACACGCCGAACATGCCTGTTACAACCGAACTCAACCCTGACGGCACAGGCGAAACTTTTGCTTATGGCGATATTTCTGCCTCGCTCTTGCTCGCAAGGCGTTTGACCACGCAATTTAGTTTTGGCGTAACGGCAAGTTTCGTTCAACAAACCATCGCCTCGCTTCAATTCAGAACGTATCTCATCGATGCGGGCGTGTGCTACAAAATTCCATTTGCGGGCATGCGGCTTGCCGCCGTCTTTCAACACTTTGGCGGAAGTGCAAGCACAAAGGGCAGAGCCGAAGTCGTTAGCCCGTCGCTCAACGGCACAGAGATTCGCGATTCATTTGACGACATCGACCCGCCAACCTTTTTCCGATTAGCTGTCTCGGTAGACCCGATTTCTACGCCGACACAAAAACTGACCGTCTTCGCGCAACTCAATCACCCCAACGACAATGTTGAGACGGTTTCTATCGCGCTCGAATATGCGTGGCGGCAACTGCTGTTTTTGCGCACAGGCTACAACACGGGGCGCGAAGAACAAACCTTTCCCGATTTAGGTGCAGGCTTACGATATAACATCGGCTTCGCCTTGCTCCGATTCGATTACGCATTTGTGAATTTCAAAACGCTGGGCGCAACGCATCGATTGACGCTCTCGCTCGGCGGATTCAACTTGTAAGGACATGTTCAAACTCATGACAAAGACGATACGAAACATCATTAGCATCGCCGTGCTGACCTTGTTTTCTGCAAGTTGCGGCGAGAAATTAGATTTCAATCAATTTCCTTCAACAAATGTCAACGACCCTGTGCCTGTGCGCTACATTCCACTGCCATGGGCGGCATCTGCAAGGAACACATTTAACCGTCCGACCGATATTATCGCAGGCTACGACGGCACGTTTTATTTCATCGAGGAAGGCGAAAGCCGAATTGTCAATCTTGATGCGTCAGGGGAAGTGATTAGCACGTCGCGCCCAATTCGTAAGCCCATCGCGATTGCACAAACGCGCAACATACAACTGTTGGTAACGGCGGTCGATACGATTCGCTTGGGAGGAACGCTTGTCGAGCAAGCCGTGATTTTGAGGCTCAATTTGGTCGATACGGTTGGCGGCTTGCCGCGAAGAAGAAATTTAAGCGATGTTGTGCCCGAAGTCGTCTTTCGCCATCCGACGCCATCGATTGCGCAAGCCAATGCAAATGTGCGTTACACAGGCATTGCCACATTTTTTGATAACTCCTTCATCGTCTCGCGAGCAGGCGCGATTCGTTCCGATAATCCTGCCGTTTCAAGCAATGCGATGCTGCTTTTTCCGCGTGGGTTTGATGTCAATAGTCCGAATCCTGCCCTGCGCGAGCCGGGCAATGTGCCGCTTCGTGTGAATGGGAATGGGTATGGGTTTGCGGATTCGGTTTCAAGCGTAACGACCTTAGCCGTGCCGCCGCAGTCGCCTGATGTGAATAGTTCATTTGATTTTCTCTTTACAACGGTTGTGCCAACCCAACCGTTCAAAGTCCATCGAATACGCTTTGTGCAATCTTCTGCGGGCGATGTGTTTTCGCCTGACGAGTCGCTTCTGAATCAAAACACGGCATTGGGCACGCGCTTCCTTGGAGAGCCTGACCGCTTCTTGCGCCCCGCCGATATTAGCGTTGCAGGAAATTTTATTTTCATTGTGGATTCCGAACAAAACAAATTCTATCAATTCACTTCGCAAGGCGTTGAAGGTGTGCCGCCGCCGCCAAATGCTGAAGACCGCCGCAATGTCATCGTCTCGTTTAGCCAGTTTGGTTTGGACGAAAGAAATCCTGACCAGTTGAATAACCCCAACGGCGTTTGCTTCTTGCGACCGTATCTCTACATTTCCGATACCAACAACGGACGCATTTTGCGCATGATTCTGACCAGCGATTTGGATTAAAAACGAGATGGAAGAAAAGAGTCTTACCTTATCGCCCGATAAGTTGCATCACGTTTAAGTCGCCGTTAAGAATGGCAACGCCAACGGCTTTCGGACCGGCATAGAAACCAACGGCAGGGCATAAACTTGAAACCACCGAGCCTAGTCCGCTCGAAGCGAGTTCCATTCGAAATGAATTGAGCGGCGAGAGTTGCTCCATCTCGCTTGCGCTTCCTGCAAAAACAATTCCGACTTTGTCAAAAGACTGCGTTTCTTGCAATCGGCTCATCGTAAGGGTTTGCATTTCTTTCAGGGCGGCATCGAAGCCTTTAAGCTTGTCTTGCTTTGCGACATCGTTCTTGTTGAAAACGAGAATCATTTTTTGGTCTAATGCTGACGCGACACCTGTTTCAAGCGGTGATACTTTGGTAATCTCTTTAGCATTGCGCAGATAAGACAAATCGGACGGAACGAGATAGAAAAAAATTTTATCGGCAAGCGACTCCAATTCGTTGGCGAATTTGGTAAAGTTGATTTCGTCGTAAAGCAGTTCGGCGGCGCGAAGCACGAGTAACCCCAAGCCAATGGAAGTGCTTTTTGAATTGAGCACGCGAATTTGAAGTTGGGTCGAGATATTTTTTTGAGCGCGGAGTTTGCGATAGGTTTCCGCACCTTGAACCGCCGCCGCGCGTGCGTTCTTAATCGTGCTGCTGAATTGCGCCGATTGATGAATGGAAACGATGGCGTCGTAGTTCAGCGCGAGTTTTTTGTAGACTTGAATGAAATCGTCAACGCTCGGCTCTTCGATTTTTATTGAGCGGCGACTTTTGAGTATCTCGTCGTAAAAAGACTCTCGGTCAATGTCGATGCGATTGTCGTAGCGAACCGTGTTATCAACAATAACCTTAAACGGCACTTCGCGGATGTTGTATTGGTAAAGAATGTCTTGGGGCAGGTCACAGGAAGAATCGGTAACAATCGCAATTTTCATTCAAGAAATGTGTTTTGTCTTGGTGTTGAAATTTACTTAAAGGCTGAAATATATTTGTCTTTAATTTAATCACTTCAAAATTCAGATGACAGACATTTGCCATGTTGCGCTCGATAGGTTGGTTGAAATCGCACCTGAACATATTGAGCCACCCTACAAATACGCCTACGCTTATACCATCTCAATTCATAATGCTTCGCCCTACACGATTCAAATTCATTCGCGAAAGTGGGTGATTAAAGACGGCGATATGAAAGATAGAATCGTCGAAGGTGCAGGCGTTGTGGGCGAGTTTCCAATTCTCAAACCCGGAGAAAAGTTCACCTACCGCAGCTACATGGTCATGCTCTCGCGCTACGGTAGCGCTCACGGCGCTTACTACGGAACATTTACCTACGAATCCGAACCCGAAGGCTATTTCGATAAAAACATTTATCTGATTCACGGCGAGCCGTTTGAAGTCCCAATTCCTGAATTTCAAATGATTCATCAGGATTAAACACAAAGGCGAGCATGAATCTCGCCTTCGAACATCAAATGAATAACATTGGGGTCGTGCTGTTCGGATTACTTCACCAACAGCATTTTCTTCGTTTCCACAAACGAGCCTGCCTGCAAACGATAGAAATACAAGCCGCTTGAAAGCGCACTCGCGTTGAAATTCACACGGTATGTGCCTGCGGCTTGGCGCGAGTTCACAAGCGTTCTGACTTTCCGCCCGAGCACATCAAACACTTCCAACTTCACATCGCTAAAAGAAGCCAACTGATAGGCAATCGTTGTTGTAGGATTAAACGGATTCGGATAATTCTGTTCAAGCGCGAAAGCCTTTGGCGAAGCATTGTCGCGTGGTGTTGAAGAAAGCCGTCTGAAATCGAAGCGCGTCCAAACGGGGTAGTGGTCGGACGTGGTGGAAAGATAACTGCCGATATACGACGGATTTTCAACGCGCTCGGTGCTATCCATGTGCACACCATAAAGTTCGTTGGAAATCATGATGTGGTCAATCATTTCGCCTGATGTTTGTGATTGCAAGCGGCGCAGACTGAGCGATTTGGTAACGACTTTGTAATCGAGCGAATCGTTGACAAAGTTCGCGTAAGGAGAAGGAAGATTATTAACGGTTGAAACATCGACATCATCGTTGTAATCGCCGAGAATGATGTAGTTCTGCGCGGGACGGTTCACGTCGGACCATGCTTTGAGTTGTTGCGAATCGGCGACGCGGCGGTTGTAGTCATCGATTGGATTGTCCTGCGTGGCTTTGCCGTGAATGTTGACCGCGTGAATGCGTTTTGTAATGCCGCCGATGGTGGCGTCAAAAACAAATTCGTAGGGCCAACGTCCGTTTGCCCAATCGCCTGTGGTGAAAGTGAACGATGCCGAGACGCTATCAATCGTCGAGGTTTTGTAGACATAGGCGGTGCGTTGTGTTTGCGTAATCGGTGCAACGAAGCCTTTCCAACCCGTGCCAAGCGTATCGAGTAAGCCTCTGAAATAGGAATTGTCGCTGATTTCTTGCAACGCCCAAAGGTCGGCATCGACCGTGCGAATCACGCGCGCAACGTTGCGAAGCTGCAAGTTGATATCTGTTGGACCATTTGTCGCGCTGCCAAACCACTCGATGTTCCAAGTTGCGACTTCAAGCGTCGAGTCGCGAGAAATGTTTTCGTAAGGAATCACAAAAGTAGACACGCCGGGAATGTCTTGCGCAAAGCGTGGCAAAATTTGTCGCGTGCCGCGAAACTCGCTCACAACGCCTGTAACGGTAACAGGATTGACGGGAGCGGTCGCGCCAATGAGCGAGGTTACATCGCTATCAACTCGAAGTTGAATTTCGCCTGTGGCATCGGTGAAGCGATAGTTTGTATTGCCTTGAAACGCAAAAGGAACAGTGGTCGAGGTTAATTGACGAATCGTGGCATCTTCAACAATCACCAATGTGCCTTCAAGGGCTTCGTTGATTTGCGAATTGGTAACGACGCGCGGCTGAACGAGAACTTGTCCGCCAGGAATGATTTGAAAAGTCGGCATGATGTTGTTGACTTCGGAAATTTGAAACAATCCCGTTCCTGGTTGATTCTGCGTGGGCTGAAACTCCGTCGTCGCGCCCGTAATCACGACCGAATCGCCCAGTTGCGCTTGCGCGTGAAGCGCGGGAATGAACGCCGCCATTCCGCCCGTCGCGTCTTGGAAGTAGGCAGGTCCGCCGAATTGATTAGAGACCGTGATGCGTCCGCCGACCGTAACCACCGAACCAAGCGGCAAGGCGCGCGCCGCCGCAATCGAAATCAAGTTGCCCGCGCCTTGCGCGCGTCCAAAAATGTTAATAGTGTAAGGGTCGTTTAATGGATCGTTGGTGTCAATTAACAATCCTGCTGAAAACAAGCCTGTATCGGCAGGTGAGAAAACAAGTTGTGCGGTGAATTGCGCGCTTTGCAAGAGCGTATCGGGAAAGGGCGGCAAATTTTGCAGAGTGAAAGCCCCATTCGGCGCAGAAAGCACTACCGTATCAATAATCAGTGCGGCTTGACCTGTATTTCTTACCACGACATTGCGCGTGAGGGAAGTATTCACTGTAACGGTTGGAAATGAAAAACTACTATCCTTCGGAATCGAAACGCCATCGATAACCACTTGAAGCGTTGGGTTGGGATTTGCAGAACGAAGCGAGTTGATGAACGCCGTGTTGTTGGGATTATTTCCCTGACCAAAATTCAAGTTTTGCAAGTTGCCCGTCGCGTCCGTGCCGTTGAAATCGGCGAGCGATTGCGTGGAGTTGTTTGCGGCGACGAAGCGCATTGAGCCTGAGGTTTGCGACGCAATCAATTTCGGTGGCGCGGTTGCCGTGAACTGCGCGCCCGGTGTGCCGCCCGCCAAAGCGTGTATGCTACCGCTCACGCCTGCCGTGCCGCTTCCCGCGGCTTTTATCATAATCATTTCAGTCGTGGCAATGTCGAAACCCGTCGGATTGTCGCCTGTAAAATAAGTCGGGTTGAGCAGTCCGACGTCCAAAACGAAGTCAGAAGCGTTGGTATCTGCCGCCGCATTGTTGTTGCGCAAGACAATCAGCGTTCCCGACGGCACGCTACTCCAAAGCGCGTTGTTCGCGAAGGTGAATTTGCCGCCGCCATCGTTGTTCATATTGGACGTGAAATCTTTCACAATCATTCCGCGCATATCGAGGTTGTTCTGAATGACCAAGAGCTCGACCACGTCGCCCGCTACGCCAGGAGCCGTCGTGCCTTGATTGTAAAACTTGTTGATGACGACGCTTTGAGCGAAAAGCGGAAGAGAGAGGGACGCGCAGACTAACAGCAAGAGAAATTGCTTCATTGTGTGTTCGTTATCAGGTTAGAAGAAAGCAGATTCAGAAGCGCAATATAGATGTTGAGAAAAAAGCGGTGAAGTTAAGTTTTTGTAATCCGTCAGTTTGATGAATAGTGAATAACGAGTAATGAGTAACGAATTTGCGATTCTGAACGGAGCATCAAGGAGTTAAGATTTGATAGTGAAGAGTTAAGAGTGAGCGGGGAGTTCAACTTTTCATTTTTCACTCTTAGCTTTCAACTCACTTAGATTTCTCACTTGCGTCCGCAATGACAAAAGTCGTTCTTCATTACTCACTCTTCATTATTCATTAACTTATTCAGTCGGCTCAATCTGTGTTCCAGACCTTCGAGAGTTATCATTTCGGTTCAATTCGGAAAATGGCGGCGACCAGTTCATTTGGATTCAGGCGAATGTAGTTCCACGCTTTGTTCCAAACGAACTCCGTGTTCGTGATGAGTTCGCGCACGCGATACGGCTCGCCCTCCTGAATCCCCAACGCTTCAAGCGGCACGCGAACCCATCCTTCTTGCGCTTGCGACGGGTGATGGTTCACAACGGTCAAAAGGTGATTGTTCCCATAAGATTTCAAATAAGCAATCAAATACTCGCTCTCAACTTGCGGCGCAACTTCTACTTGGGTGAAAGTAAGGTTGTTCGTTTGTTGAAGCGCGGGATTTTCTTTGCGAATTTGATTGATTCGCTTGATGAACGGACGAATGTTGAACTGCGACATATCCCACGCCTTGATTTCATACTTCTCTGAATCCACATATTCTTCTTTGCCTTTCACGAGCGGCTTGTTCAGACAAAGGCTGAACGCGGGTTCATAAATGCCGATGTTTGAAGAAAGTGTTGCCGCTAGTGCATAGCGAAGCATAAAGGCAGAGGGCGGTGCGTAGTGCAAGAATTCTTCCGACAAAATATCGGGCGTGTTCGCCCAAAAGTTCGGACGGAAAAACTCTTTGACGTCGGTTGTGGTCAGTTCGGTTAAATAGGCTTGAAGGTCGGGCTTGTTGTTGCGCCACGTGAAGTAGGTGTAGGAGTGCGTATAGCCAAGTTTCGCCAAGCGATACATCACTTTCGGACGCGTGAAGGCTTCGGAGAGAAAAATCGTTTCGGGATAATCGCGTTTGAGTTCCGAAATGCACCATTCCCAAAAGGCAAATGATTTCGTGTGCGGATTATCGACGCGGAAAATCGTTACGCCTTGCTGAATCCAAAATTCAAAAATCGATTTGAGTTCGAGCCACAAATTTTTCCAATCGTCGGTTTCAAAATTGAACGGTAACACGTCTTCGTATTTCTTCGGCGGATTTTCGGCGTATTGCACCGTGCCGTCGGGTCGCCACTTGAACCACTGCGGATGCTCTTTGACGTAAGAGTGGTCGGGCGAGCATTGAAATGCGATGTCGAGCGCGACATCAATGCCGAGCGAGCGGGCTTTTTTGACGAAGCGTTGGAAGTCATCGAGCGTGCCGAGTTCGGGGTGAATCGCTTTGTGTCCGCCCTCTTTTGAGCCGATTGCCCAAGGACTTCCAACATCGCCCGCTTGCGCGACAGTGCTGTTGTTTTTGCCTTTGCGCTTCGTAACGCCAATCGGGTGAATCGGCGGCAGGTAGAGCACATCGAAGCCCATCTCGGCGAAGTCCATAAGCAGTCGCTCGCAATCCTTAAATGTGCCGTGTTTGCCCGGCGTCTGGCTCCACGAGCGCGGGAAGATTTCAACCCAAGTGGAAAAGCCTGCTTTGGGCGGGTCGACGGTAACGCGATAAATGTTGCTTTGTGCTGTAATCGATTCGTCAGGATACTGCTCGGCAAAGCGTGTGAGCGTGTCGGAAAGTGCTTCGGAAACAGATTCAGTTGTGCCCGCCTTTTTTTTGAGCGACGCCTGCAACGCCTTGATTTTCTTTGTGTCTTCGGCGGAGGCGCGTTTAGCAATCTCTCCTAAAAGGTCGGCACCGATGAGTACTTCGGTTTTGAGTGCTTCGGCATCTTGCCCCGATTCGACGCGCTTTTTGAAGCCACTTTGCCACGAAAGGAAATGATCGACACGCGCGGCAACGGCGTATTCCATTTCTCCAACAAGAGAAGTAACAAATTCACCTTGCCATCGGTCGTTGCCGAGAAATTCCATTGGCAGTTCATTCCATGTTTTTTCGCCGCTATTGCGATAGCGAAGCGTAACGACAAGTGTGTCGTGCCCGTCTGCGAAAACATCTGCTTTGACGATTACAGGCTCGCCGACTGTGCGCTTGATGGGGTAAAGTCCGCCATCAATACAAGGCATAACTTTATCAATCACAGCGCGCATCTTGCCGTTTTGAATGCTATGGAGCGAGGTGCGAGTTGAAGTGCCGTTGGTGATGTTTTTGGATTTTGCCGTTGGTCGTTTGGTGGTTGCCATATCTGAAACAGAGTTGATTAAAAAGTATAAGTAAAGCCGTTGCGAAGATCGAGGTCGAAACGAGCGACGTTTTGGACAGGTTCGTTATCGTAGCGATAAATCATGGTAACGGTTGCCGCAAGTTTATCGGTGATATTGATGGCGAGTAAGCCGTCGAGAAGCAAGCGATAGTCCGAAAAACGATTGACATCAACCTGATAGTAGCCGATAAGTTGCAACGAGGTGCGCGGAACGATTCGCCATAAAAAGGCAAGGTAGTTCGTTGAGCGAAAGAGTTTCGTTTCAGGGTTGAGTTCGGTGAATCGTTCTTGTTCCCACATTGCGCCGATGCCGAGCGTGAGTTTGAACGCCATAACGGTGTCGGTTGGTTGTAAGTAACGCAGGTTGAGCCGAACGCCTGAACCGAACAAGACGCGGTCTTTGAGCAAGATAAAATCATTAAACTCGCGCTGTGTGAAAAATTCAGGTTGAAAGAGCGTATCGGGTTGCCATATGGCGCGATAGTGCAAGAATCCGCGAAAGAGAAATATCTCATCATTTGCGGTGCCGCGCTCCAAATTGCCCACGAGAAAGGTGTAGAAGTGCTGTATGCGATAGTCTGAACGGGCATCGAGTTGCCAACGAAAAAAAGTAGAGTTGCCCGAATTGAATCCGAAGTTAACGCCGAGCCGCGTGCCGAAGCCTAATTCAGTGCCACGCATTAAGGCTTCGCTGTTTACTTGTGAGCGTGCACTCAAAGAAAGCGAGGAGAGGAGGAAACAAAAGATGAACCGTTTCATGCGTTGATGGTCGAAGGCAAACTCAAACAAGGAAATGCAATTTAGGCAAAAGCGAGGTCAGAGAAAATTTTGTCGCGCGCAGGATTAACAAGAGAAACGAAACAGTTGTAACTTTGATTGAAACTAAAAAGCACACACAAACAATGAAGCGCAAATTTTTGTCCTCAATCGGAATTGTCATTGGCATTGTTGTTATCAATGTGATTATCTCGGCGCAACATAGCGAAAAAGAAGCCTTCGCGTCGGCGTTGAAAAAATTAAGAGCGGAACATCGCGAAACGCGCGCCTTGCTTGAAGAACCCGCCAGTTCAAAGCCCTCAACGTCGCTTGGAACGGCGACTCGCATCACCTTCAACGATTTGCGCGAATATCGATTCAGCCGAAAAGCCAACAACCCGATTCCCGACAAACTCAAAGCCTTGCAAGGAAAAGAAGTCAGCCTTGCGGGCTATATGATTCCAATGTCGGAAGCCTTGGACGTAACCGAGTTTATGCTCGTGCAGATGCCGTTTTTCGGGTGCTGTTACTCCGTGCCGCCCGAACCAAACGAAACCGTGATGGTCAAAATGCAAAAAGGCAAATCGACGCCATATGTCTACACGCCGATTCGCGTAACAGGGAAGTTCAAAATTGAAGAAACAAAGATTGACGGATTCGTGGTGAGCGTTTATGAAATTGAAGCCTCGCAAGTCAAAGAGACTGACCCGAAAGATAAAGACGTCATTCAGCATCAAGCGGGAACGCCAACGCCGGGCGGATTTTGATGGATAAGGTTTTCGTTGAACATGTCGCGTTAGCGCGATGGCATTCTGCATTATTGTTTCTTGCGCTATTTTTCTTTGCGTTTCCGTTGCAGGCGCAAGAGATTCCGATGTTGGCTGAGCCTTCCGCCGATACGCTCAAACAGCATAAACTTTTGCCATCAGGATTGCCCGACGAACTCAACTGCCAATGTCCGCGACATCTCGCCGCTCGCGACAACGCCAAACGTCCGCAGGGCTTCGCACCCGCAGGCGTGGCAATGCTCGATAGCCTGCCGCCGAACGCCGAAATCATCAAACCGCTTCGCCTTGCCGATGTCGCCTCGACCGATTCGCTTGAAAATTCGGGCTACAAACGCTTTTATGCGATGATGCGCCTGAAATCGTTGGCGTTGGATTGCGGCGCAAACGCCCTTGCGAACTTTATGCAAACGCTCAACGGCGATTCGCTCATATTCACGGCGACGGCGATTCGCATCGAAAAAAAATGAAACAAGTCTTGACCAAATCGAGCGAAGAAACGCGCGAACTTGCCCGACAATTCGCTTGCTCCTTGAAACGCGGCGACTGCGTGGCTCTCGTTGGGTCGCTCGGCGCGGGCAAAACCGAATTCACGCGCGGCATCGCCGACGTCTTTAATTGCGCGGAACAACTCACCAGCCCCACCTTTACCATTCTCAACATCTACGACGGCGAGCGAAGCGGCGAGCGATTTTCCATTCATCACTTTGATTGGTATCGATTGGATTCGCCCGAAGAACTTTACAACATCGGCTTCGAGGAATATCTCTACGGCGACGGCGTGTCGATAATCGAGTGGGCGGATAAATTTCCCGACCTCGTTCCCAAAACCGCCAAGCGCGTTGAGTTGATTCGCTCAAGCGAAACCGAAAGGCTCATCACGTTCGAACAAACTTTTCCGCTCCGATGAATTTGCTTGCGATTGACTGCACGGAATCGCCCCTGACGGTCGCCGTCTCAAAAGCGGAGCGCGTCGCCATCAGGCGCGGCGAAGCGTGGCAAAAGAGCGGCGAGCAAATCGTCTCGCTCGTTCAATCGGCGTTAGACGAATTGAGCCTGCGCCCAAGCGACCTCGAAGCCGTCGCGCTCTCGTCTGGTCCTGGCTCTTTCACCGCGCTGCGCATCGGCATTGCGACGGCGAAAGGACTTTGCTTCGCCTGCGACCTTCCGCTCTTGATGATTCCGACCTTTGAAGCCCTTGCGCGCGCAACCTTTCCAAGAACCCAAGCCCAAACGCTCGTTACGCTCGCCCACTCCAAAGCCGATGAATTTTACGTGGGAATCGCGCGCCGCGACAAAGCCCTTGAATACGATTATCTCCCGCTCGCCCAACTCAACGAAAAACTCCAAGCCATCAAGCCCGTCGCAGTGGTCGGGCGCAATCTTTCGCGTTGGAAATCCGCCATCGAAACTTCGGAGACGATTGACGCGGATTTTTTCACGGCGGAATCGCTCCTGCCCATCGCGCGAGAAAAACAATGGCGCGGAGAACTCACCAACCTTGCCGACGCATCGCCGCTCTATCTCAAAACTTTTGAAGCGAAGAAACGCCCTCTCCTCTAACCTTTCCCTCTTTGAGTTTAACTCTTGATAAAACAATCAGTTGCGAGGAATCGGCGCATAAAAGTAGCGTTGCGTTTCGCTCAACGAAGCGCCATATTCAATTTTGCCAATAGTCGCCCGTCGCAAGCGAGGTGAGTTTGACGGCGTATGATGTGTTGGGCAAGGAAGCGATGACGCTGGTGAAGGCGCGTCAGGAAGCGGGTTCATACCGCGTGAATGTGAATGCGAGCGGCTTGTCAAGCGGGGTGTATTTCTACCGATTGCAAGCGGGGAGTTTCGTTGCGACGAAGAAGATGATGCTGGTCAAGTAGGCGAGAGGGCGTTATGGGGTGTCGAGCATTGCCGCGTAACGAGGCGGGGCGGCGATGTCCGCAAAGGATTCAACTCGCCTCCACAAACAGATTAACAACAATGAAAAAGACGATTTATGTTTTGCTGATGGCGCTGCTTGGTTGCTCGGGAAGCGCGTGGGCGCAAGAGATTGAACGAAGCGGCGTTGAGATGAAAGGCTTTGAGCAGAAGTCGGTGCGAGAGATTCTGAACCCCGACGGCGCTTTGCGTTTAGACCGAGACGGCGGGTATAGCCTTGACGGATATGCGCTTCAATTAGATGCGAGCGGCAAGCCGATTGCAAGACCGAAAGACGAGGCGCAAACCCAAAATAGCGCGGGCAGTTGGGGCGCAGGCTTTCATTTGCCAAACGGAGTAGATAACCCTGTCAATGCCCTTGCGGTCTATAACAATGAACTCTATGTCGGGGGCAATTTCACGCAGGCGAGCGGCGCAAGCGCCAACTATATTGCGCGATGGAACGGCGCGAGTTGGAGCGCGCTCGGCACAGGGTCAGGGAACGGCGTGAATAACGATGTCTATGCCCTTGCGGTGTATAACGGGGAACTCTATGTCGGGGGCGAATTCACTTCGGCAGGCGGCGCAAGCGCCAACTATATTGCGCGCTGGAACGGCGCGAGTTGGAACACGCTCGGCACAGGCTCAACCAACGGGGTGAATCTCGGTGTCCGTGCCCTTGCGGTGTATAACGGGGAACTCTATGTCGGGGGCGGATTCACTTCGGCGGGCGGCGCAAGCGCCAATCGCATTGCACGATGGAACGGCACGAGTTGGAACACGCTCGGCTCTGGCTCAACCAACGGGGTGAACAGTTTTGTCGAAGCCCTTGCGGTCTATGACGGGGAACTCTATGTCGGGGGCAAGTTCACGCAGGCGGGCGGCGCAAGCGCCAACTATATTGCGCGATGGAACGGCACGAGTTGGAGCGCGCTCGGCACAGGCTCAACCAACGGGGTGAACAGTTTTGTCTATGCCCTTGCGGTGTATAACGGGGAACTCTATGTCGGGGGCGGATTCACTTCGGCGGGCGGCGCAAGCGCCAATCGCATTGCGCGATGGAACGGCGCGAGTTGGAACACGCTCGGCACAGGCTCAACCAACGGGGTGAACAGTTTTGTCGAAGCCCTTGCGGTGTATAACGGGGAACTCTATGTCGGTGGTCAATTCACTTCGGCGGGCGGCGCAAGCGCCAACAACATTGCCCGATGGAACGGCACAACTTGGAACGCGCTCGGCACAGGGTCAGGAAACGGCGTGAATGGCAGTGTCTATGCCCTTGCGGTCTATAACGGGGA
>JAJUFC010000024.1 GCA_029263855.1 Candidatus Thermochlorobacteriaceae bacterium
CAACTTCACGTCGCTTGCAACGGGAAGTTCATAGCGTATCGTCGTCGTTGGGTTGAACGGATTGGGATAATTTTGCGTCAAGCGAAACGACCGAGAGGGCGATGCGTTGCTTTCGCCAACCGAAAGCGGCGAACTGCCTTCGCGAATCGTGAGCGTTTGATTGGCGGCAACATAGCGCAACAAGTCTCTGCGCCCGCTGGGCCAATTAACATAGAGCGAATCGACAACCTCCGTACTACCCAAGCCGAAATGCACCATCTGTCCGATAGAATTGACGACTCGAATTTGTCGCCACCACTTGCCGCCCGTCGTGTCGGAGTTGACGATGATGACATTTGCGCCAATGCCTTCGCGAGTTGAAAACACGCCTTCCAACTTCACTTTCAGAAAGTTATGTCGCCCGCCGCCAGAAGGAAGCAAATTCTGCCAAAGCGTAGTTTTGGTAAAAAAGGGAGAACGTTGAATCGTACGAACTAAATCTAAACTGCCATCACCATTGAAGTCGAGTGCTCCGCCTGTGTTAAGCATTTCGGTTTGAGTTAGAAAACTATCAGGCATAATGTTTTTATACCTCACTTTGCGATTAGGCTGTGGCTCTGAAATAAATAAGAGACTCGGAGAAAAGAGAAAATCAACATATCCGTCATTGTTGAAATCGTGATTCATTTGAAGTACGGCTTGAATGGAGTCAACAGATGCCTCAAATCCTAAGGTGTCAGGATCCCAACATGGTCTCGTTGGGAATAGGG
Source organism: Candidatus Thermochlorobacteriaceae bacterium (assembly GCA_029263855.1). Classification (GTDB taxonomy): domain Bacteria; phylum Bacteroidota; class Chlorobiia; order Chlorobiales; family Thermochlorobacteraceae; genus JANWWM01. The sequence goes on from JAJUFC010000024.1 coordinate 750, forward strand.
GTGGCGGAATGCCTGTGCCTCTGCCAAAACGATATTTGCGCCAATTCCATCCTAAATCATAATATCCGGCAAAATCCTGAATACCATCGCTGTTGTAATCAGAATGCTTATCAAGGCCAATTCCAAAAGGACTGTTCATGTTACAGTATGGTGAAGGTGGGAAGACAGGGTTAAAAATCTCGGTGAATGTTCGATTGCCATTGTTGCGAAAGTATCGGATTTGATTCGGGCGCGGCGGGTGATTCGGCGCAGATTGTCTAAACTGTAAATCCAACCAGCCATCACTATTGAGGTCTAACACGGTAAGGTGGTGAGATTGCCTGAACCCATCATTCAGCGCAGAGTCAAGGGAGGTCGTGTCCATCATGCTAAAGCCGTTGCTACTTCCCCACACGATAACATAAGCGCCGTTGTCGCGCCGCGCCCCCAAAATTGCGTCTCTATGCCCGTCCTTATCCAAATCATAAAACTGCATTCCTGTGAAAGGCATAATCCCAATCAGCGTATCAGACAAATCCAATCCCGAAGTGGTGGTAATGTTCTGAAATACGCCAGCACCCGTATTGTGTAAAAATTGCAAATGAGATGTTTGCCCAAAAATGGGTTGCCCCGAAAACGTAAAGAAATCCTCAAATCCTGTGTCATATACGTCTCTAATTCGCGTTATCGTATAGTTCGTGTCAAGACCTGCTTGTTCAGTAACATCAATAAATCGTTGCGCGCAAAGCGGCGATGCCATCAGCAACAGAAATAGAAGCGAAAAAATCTTGTGCATAGTCAATTACATATTTTTGAGTTTAGGTGTGTGGTCGGTCTATCGAAAAATCAATGGGGCATAGCCAACGTGATGCCCCACCTCCATAATTCCGTAAGGGATTACTTTGCTAAAATCATTTTCTTCGTTTGAGTGGCGATTCCGTATCTCAGGGTGTAGTAATACGCGCCGCTCGAAAGCCCGCTTGCGTTAAACGCAACTTGATGCTCCCCCGCTTCGCGCGTCTCATTCAAAAGCGTCGTCACTTCTCTGCCCAATGCGTCAAAGACTTTCAAACTGACCATCGCCCGCTCAGGCAAGGAAAAATCAATCGTCGTGGTCGGGTTGAACGGATTTGGGTAGTTCTGCGAAAGGTTGAAACTTCTTGCCGTTGTGGAAAACATATTGTTGCTGTAATTGATGCCCCGTGTATCGGAGTTCGGCGACGTGTTTGCAGGCGTAGAATTGTCGTCAATCGTAATGCGATACTGCGCTTCGGCATCGTTGCCAAGTTGCGCCGTTGTAATCGTGTTATCCGTCCAAGATTGCGTTTGCGACGCTCCCGACGGCGCAAGCGTGGCTCGCAGACTCCAATTTTGTATGACGACATTTCCTTGCACGCGCCTGCGATAAATTCTCACATTCGTCAGTTGTCCTGCGTCGTTTGTTGGATTTGTCCAAGTGAGAAGCGGATAACGATAGCCGAATTGGTCTGGCGTTGTCGCAATCAAATTTGTGATAGTTGGCGCTTGCGGCGCGCCGTCAGAAGAAAACTGAACCCGCACGTTTCCGGTCTCTAAAATTAAGTTCCCAAATGCGTTTGGTATGTCTCCAATGAACGCTCCAATGAAAAGGCGCCCGTTTGAAGGCAAATTGAAGTTCACCATATATACGCCAGAATTGCCAAGTCCTCTTATCCCACCTCTTGATGTCCAAGTTTGACCTCCATCAGTTGAATAAGCAACGACAATAGAGTCTATGCTTAGGTTAACATCTTGCGTGAACGCAATAGGGTCATAGTATCGGCGAAACCAATCGTTTTGTAAAACATTTACAGTCAGTCTGTAGTCGCCAGCGCGGCGTGAGGTCGTTGTTAATATCCCCCTGCGAAACACGTATTGATTTCCGTCTAAGGTTAAGGTGATATAAGGAAATGTTCCCCCTCTACCGTCGACTGATGCGAAATCATCTTGCGCAGTTGCGGTGGTTGAGAGCGTCGTTAGCATCAGCAGGAGGGTTAGGGTTGCGCTTCGCAGGAAACGCGATGCGTCAGAGAGAGACAACTAACGTGCCGAAATTGTTTGTCTTTTTCATGGAAGGCGTTTGTTTAAGTTGTGAGCAAATGCCGCTGAAATGTTGAGGTTTTTTGCGGCAGTTTCAAAAACGAAAGAACGAGGCATAAAGACATTACCGATAATCTAAACGTAAAATCTTTGAAACTCAAATGATGCGCTTATCGCTTCATGTCAAAGCGATTGAGGTAATTCTCGAAGCCCAACGCGGTGGGCGTATTCGGATTGCAAAAGCGGAGAGACCTTAAACTTGTCCGCTCGCCATGATTTTTCAACGCCTTTGAAACGTCTTGAAACGCTTTAGGGGCGACTTCTGTATCTTTGCACGGCGGCGAATGCGTCGCTTGCAAGCGTCTTCATATGATAGAACGATATTTTTCAAATTTCTCCACGTTTCACCTCGATGTTCGCCGATACCTTGCGGGTGCGTTCCTCTTCAGCATCGGCTCGTCGGTTAACGATTTGCTTTACAACCTTTACCTCAACGCGCTCGGCTATTCAGATTCCTTTATCGGCGGCATGATTAGCCTGCATTCGCTCGGCGTGTTGCTTCTCTGTATTCCCGCCGCATTTTTAGCGCGCAAGTATTCGCATCGGACGATGTTGCTGATGAGCATTTCGCTCGTCGCACTTTTTCAACTGTTACGGGCGATTTTTCCGAATGAATTTTTAGTGCCGCTGTTTAATCTGGTGTTGGGACTTGCGGTCAGTGCAGCGCGTGTCATTCCCGCCGTGCTCTTGATGCGGCTGTCGCGTCCCGAAGAGCGTGCCTTTGTGTTTGGGTTCAACGCCGCCCTCTCGATGTTCGGCATGATGCTTGGAAATTACTTAGGCGGACACTTGCCGAATATGCTCATCGCAAGCACTGCGTTGCTCGGTGCGACGCTCTCGCTGGACGATGCGTATCAAGTGAGTTTGTGCGTTGGTTCGGGAGTGATGTCGGTCTCCGTGTTTTTCTACGCGAAACTCTCTCCGTCTGAATCGCAACGGGCTTCGTCGCAGTCGCTCGTTGAAGAATTTCTGGCGCAAATTCCCTCGCGAGAACGGCTCAAACATATTTTCAAAGTCATTGCGCCGCACATCATTGTCGGCGTTGGCGCGGGCGTGGTGATTCCGTTCATTCCGCTGTATTTGCATCAAACGTTTGGCGCAAGTTCGGCGGAAATCGGAAGCACGATGAGCCTCGTGCAATCGGCGGTCGTGGTCGGCTACTTGCTTTCGCCGATGATTTCGCGCCGCTTCGGCGTGCTCAAAAGCATCATCATTGTGCAATTCGCGTCACTTCCGTTTATGGCGATTATGGGCTTTCATTCAAGCCTCGTGATTGTTACCGTCGCATTTCTCTTGCGCAATGTATTGATGAATATGTCGGGTCCGTTCGTGGAACAATTCAATATGGAAAACGTGCGCGACGATGAGCGCGAGTTCGCGGCAAGCCTCGATATTTTCTTTTGGAATTTAAGTTGGGCAATTACGCCCGCGATTGCCGGGGCGGTGATTGAACATTTCGGCTATAAGCCGCTCTTCCTTGTTACGATTGGCTTTTACGCGCTGTCAAGTTTCGTTTATCTGGCAATGCTCAAAAAGCAAAAGCAAACTTGCGACTTGAACGCCTTGAAAGTCGAGGAGCGCGTCGCGTGAAATTGCGTATATTTGCCGCATGCGTTTAGCATTCCATTCAATTCAAATCTCACTCGAAGTATGTCCAAACAAGAAGGTAAGAAAGTCACCCACTCCTACGATTTTGACGTTGCAATTATCGGTTCAGGACCGGGCGGATACGAAACCGCCATTCGCGCCTCCCAACTCGGCTACAAAGTTTGCATCGTTGAAAAAGAGCCAACGCTCGGCGGCGTGTGTCTGAACTGGGGCTGTATTCCGACGAAGTCGCTTCTCAAAAACGCCGAAGTGATTCATACCCTAAACCACGCCAAAGAGTTCGGCATTAACATTTCCAACATGGAAATTGACTTTGCGGCAATCATTCAGCGCAGTCGGGGCGTCGCGGGACAAATGGCGAAGGGCGTCGATTACTTGATGAAGAAGAATAAAATCACGGTCAAAAAAGGCTACGGCAAATTAGCATCGGCACACGAAATTGAAATCGAAGCCGATGGAAAAGTTGAAAAGGTTACGGCACTGCACACGATTTTAGCCACAGGCACAAAAGCCAAATCGCTTCCGACCGTGCCCGTCGATAGAAAGCGCATCATCACGAGTTACGAAGCGATGATTCTCCCCGAAAAGCCGAAGACGCTGACCATCATTGGCGCGGGTGCGATTGGCGTGGAGTTCGCCTATTTCTACAACGCCGTCGGCTCGAAGGTTACCATCGTGGAGTTTATGCCGCAAATTCTGCCCAACGAAGACGAAGAAATTTCAACTTGGCTCGCGCGCGAATACAAAAAGCAAGGCATCGAGGTAATGACGAGCGCGAAAGTCGAATCGGCTTCGGTCGAAGGCGAAAGCGTCAAGACCATCGTTACCGATTCCAACGGCAACAAAAAGGAACTCGTCTCGGATTATTGCCTCGTTGCCGTAGGCTTGACGGGCAACATTGAAAATCTGGGCTTGGAAACGGTCGGCGTGCAAACCGAAAAAGGCTTCATCAAGGTCGATGGGTTCGGACGCACGAACGTGGAAGGCGTGTATGCCATTGGCGACGTGGCGGGCGGAATGTTGCTCGCGCATAAAGCTTCCGTCGAAGGCATCAACTGCATCGAGACCATCGCGGGCTTGCCGACGCAACCCATCAACCCGCTTGACATTCCCGCTTGCACCTATTGCCAACCTTCCGTCGCGCACGTGGGCTTGACTGAAAAAGCCGCCAAAGCGCAAGGCTACGAGTTGAAAATCGGACGATTCCCGTTCAAAGCCTCAGGCAAGGCAACAGCGGCAGGTGAGACTGCAGGCATGGTCAAACTCATCTTCGATGCCAAATACGGCGAACTCTTAGGCGCGCATATTGTCGGACACGAAGCCACCGAAATGATTGCCGAACTCTGCGTCGCAAAGAAAATGGAAGCCACTGCCGATTGGATTCACAAAACGATTCACGCGCACCCGACCTTCTCGGAAGCCGTCAAAGAAGCGGCGGCAGACGCTTACGGCGAAGCGATTAACATCTGAACGATTGAATGCGCAAGAGAGTGAGTCGCTAAATGTCGCAGGTCCGCTCTTAACGATTCACTCTCGACAATTATCGTCCCAAATCCCGCGTCGCTCCGCTTTTACTTCACCAGCATCATTCGTTTGGAATCCGTCAAACCATTTGCGGCGAGGCGATAGACATACATTCCCGAAGCCAACGAGAATTGCGAAGCGTTGAGCGAATAGGCGTGCGCGCCCGCGCTCTGCCGCTCATTGACGAGCGTCGCCAGTTTCCTGCCCATCATATCGAAGAGTTCCAATCGAACATCGCTCGCCGAAGGCAGTTCGTAAGCAATGGTCGTCGTTGGATTGAACGGGTTGGGATAATTTTGAAGCAGTGAAAATTTCGAGGGAACGCTCGGCGATTGAACGGAACTCGTTGCGGGAGTTAGCGCGACATTGACCTGAATCGAGTCGCCGTTTTCAGGCACGGAGAGCGTGAGCGTATCGGCGCGATAGCCCGTTGCGGAAAAGACGAAGCGTTTGTTTGCGCCTTGAACGGTGCGGATTCGGTATAAGCCATCGGCGTTGGAGCGGCGCGATTTGTTGTAGTAATCCAATGCTCTGACTTCGGCGTTGGCGATGGGCGCGTTGGTTTGCGCGTCGCGAATCGTTCCGAAAATCGCGCCCGCACGCGCGTTGTTGAACGTGAAGACCATCAGTTTGCCGTTGTTCGACGGCGAGTTATCAAAGACAATCGGAATGTTGCTCGCGACGATTTTTCCCGACGGGTAATACGGATAAACGCCCCAACAGCCGTTGTATTGCGGCGCGCTTCCGCCCGAACCCGTGAAGGTGTCGTAAGCGCCGACTTCCACGAGGTCATAAGGCTCGGTTACATCGACGATTTTCACGCCTTCGGTGTAGTGCGCGATGATTGCCCAATGCGTTTTGACGTAGGCGTTATGCACGACGGGATTGTTTCCGCCCGTCGGCGATTTGTATGTGCCTGCATTGATGATAATCGTATTGAAATCGCGCGCGTCGTGAGCGCGAAAGATGTTTTGACCCGGCGGCGAAATTTCATCGGTCGTGAAAATGAACTTGCTATCGTCGGAAAGCCAAATGTTGTGCGTGCCTGCGTTTGGGTAGGTGAAGGCTTTCAATCGCGAGGGTTGGGCTTTGTTGCTCACGCTAACGATGTCAACGCCTTGATTGTTGTTGATGTTCGAGCAATACATCGTGTCGTTGCGCACATAAACGTCGTGAACATAGCGCGCGCCGTAACGCCCCACCAACACAGGCGATTCCGGGTTGCTGACGTCGTAAATCGCCACGCCGCCCGAATTTCCGAAGCCCTGCGTAACCGTGCCGCCGCACACGTAAATGTAGGGACTCACCTGCCACGAGTAGCCCATTCCGTCCGTGCCGATGTTGTGTTGATTGTTGTTGCCGCCCGTGCTAAACGTGCCGACGTAGCGAATGCTGTCGGGATTGTTCTCGTCGGGACGGAGATTGACGATTTGCACGCCTGCGCCCGCCGCTTCGGTCGTGATATAGGCGTAGCGTCCCGACGTTCTGACTTCGCGCCAGTTGTTGTTGAAATCGTTGGGATTGCTCGCTGAACTCGGAATGAACGCCAACTCGCGCAACGCGGGCGAGGAGATGTCGACGATTGAAAGTCCGCGATAGGTGCACATCAGCGCGAGTTCGCGGATTCGCGGCTGACCGTTGACCATCATCGTGTCGGAGTAGCCCCAAATGCCCGCGCCCGCATTCGAAGGGTATTCGCGCTCCGCGTAAAGCGAAAGATTGTAGAACGCGCCTTGCGCAAAAAGCGTCGGGGAAAAGACAAGCAGAAACAGCGATGCAAAAAAAATCTTCATTGAAAGATGATGGTTGGTTCAGAGTTCAGCGAGAAAAAATATAGACAAAACCCCGCGTTCAAGCGCGTTTCGGAAAGAGCGAAAAGTAAAGATTCACGCCGCTACCGAGCGTGGCGACGCTGTTGAGAATGATGAACGGAATGTCGCGCAAGAAAACGGCGTGAATGGCGAGCGAGAACGCGCCGATGGTCGTCAGCAACAGAAACCCGCGATTGACCGCGCACCGCCGTTGGCGAGCGGTTTCAAGCGTTTGCGGAATCCAACAGAGCACGATGCACGCCATTCCTATCCAACCAAAGAGCGATTCGAGCATCGTCATTTCAAGAGTTGAACCATATCGCGCACCGCTCTGTCAATGCCGACGAGGGAGGCGCGCGCGATGAGCGCGTGTCCGATGCTCACTTCTTCAATCACATCGGAAAGCGATTTGAACGGCGTGATATTGACATAATTAAGCCCGTGCCCTGCTACAACATGCAATCCTAATTCGCGTCCGAGCGTCGCCGCTTTGCGCAGGCGCATGAGTTCAAATTGAATTTCGTCGGGCTTCCGAAGTCGCGAATAAGTGCCTGTGTGAAGTTCGATATAAGCCGCACCGAGTTCGGCGGAAAGTCGGACGAGGTCGGTATCGGCTTCGATAAATAAACTAGTGGGAATCTCATGCCGCGCAAGTTCTTCAATGAACGGCGCAAGTGCGGCGCGCATGGTTTTCACATCGAGTCCGCCTTCGGTCGTGAGTTCTTCGCGGCGTTCAGGCACGAGCGTTACGAGGTCGGGCTTGGTTTGAATCGCGATTCGAAGCATTTCTTCGGTCGCCGCCATTTCGAGGTCGAGTTTGGTTTTGACGGTCTCGCGAAGCAAGAGCAAATCGTGGTCGCGAATGTGCCGACGGTCTTCGCGCAAATGACAAACGATTCCAACTGCGCCCGCCAGTTCGGCTAAATGCGCGGCGGTTGTTGGGTCAGGTTCTTGTTCTTTGCGAGCGTTGCGGAGGGTGGCGATGTGGTCGACATTGACGGCAAGTTGCATGCTTGTTGGTCGTGAAAAAAATTAAATGGGCGCAAAAATAGAAAGATGCGCGGCAAGAAAACAAACCAATCGTCGAAGAACGTTCTGAAATAACACGCGCCCTAAAACAACGCACCTAAAAACAAAAGGCGATTTCTTGATGAAACCGCCTTTCTTTGATTCTGCCGCACTGAATCAATCGCTTAGTAGCGATAATGTTCAGACTTGAATGGACCGTGTTGCGGCACGCCGATATACTTGGCTTGCGACTCCGTCAGTTCATCAAGTTCAACGCCGAGTTTGGCAAGGTGCAATCGCGCCACTTTTTCATCGAGATGTTTCGGCAAAACATAAACCTTGTTTTCGTAGTTCTTGTAGTTCTGCCAAAGTTCGAGTTGTGCAAGCACTTGGTTGGTGAATGACATCGACATCACAAACGACGGGTGACCTGTTGCCACACCGAGATTGACTAAGCGACCTTCGGCAAGCACAATGATTTCTTTGCCGTCGATGTTGTAGAGGTCGACTTGCGGCTTGATTTCGACTTTCGTGTGCCCGTAGTTTTTGTTCAGCCACGCCATGTCGATTTCTGTGTCGAAGTGTCCGATGTTACACACAACGGCTTTATCTTTCAAAAGTCGGAAATGCTTTTCGGTAACGATGTTTTCGTTGCCGGTTGCGGTTACGACGATGTCGGCTTCCTTAATGGCATTTTCCATCTTCTTGACTTCATAGCCTTCCATTGCCGCTTGCAGAGCGCAAATCGGGTCGATTTCGGTTACGATGACGCGAACGTTGTTGTTCTTCAACGATTCCGCCGAGCCTTTTCCGACATCGCCATAGCCCGCGACGACGGCGACTTTGCCCGACAGCATTAAATCCGTTCCGCGACGAAGCGCGTCGACGAGCGACTCGCGGCAACCGTATTTGTTGTCGAACTTAGACTTCGTAACGCTGTCATTGACGTTAATCGCGGGAAGCGGCAGTTTGCCGTTCTTGACGCGCTCGTAAAGCCGATGCACGCCCGTCGTGGTCTCTTCCGACAAGCCGCGAATCCCCGCGACAAGTTCAGGATATTTGTCAAGCACCATATTCGTGAGGTCTCCGCCGTCGTCCAAAATCATGTTGAGCGGTTGTCCATCTTTGAAGGCGAAGAGCGTTTGCTCGATGCACCAATCAAATTCTTCGGCGTTCATGCCTTTCCACGCATAGACGGGAATGCCTGCTTTGGCAATCGCGGCGGCGGCGTGGTCTTGGGTTGAAAAGATGTTGCAGGAAGACCAACTGACTTCTGCGCCGAGTTCGACGAGCGTTTCAATCAACACGGCGGTTTGAATCGTCATGTGCAAACAGCCCGCGATGCGCGCGCCTTGGAGCGGCTTGGATTGTCCAAACTCCGCTCGCAATGCCATCAAGCCGGGCATTTCGGCTTCGGCAAGTTTGATTTCTTTGCGTCCCCAATCGGCGAGGGCGATGTCTTTGACCTTGTAAGGCAGTCTTTTGGTTTCTACGGTTGCCATTGTCTTATCTGTGGTTTAGTTATCGAAAAAGTTTAAGCGTTACTTGAAGGCGCGACGCAAGTCGTTGACCTTGTCCAATTTTTCCCAAGGAAATTGCGGGCGACCGAAGTGTCCGTAGGCGGCGGTGTCGCGATAGGTCCATCCTTTCGGCTTGTTCAAGCCAAATCGCTCAATAATCGCAAGCGGACGAAGGTCGAAGAGTTTCTCGACTTTTTCTTGAAGTTCGGCATCGCTGATGCCGTTGGTGTTGGTGCCGTGCGTATTAACGAGAATCGAGACCGGGCGCGCCACGCCAATCGCATATGAAACTTGAATCGTGCATTTTTCCGCTAAATCTGCACCGACCACATTCTTCGCAATGTGTCGAGCGGCATATGCAGCAGAACGGTCGACTTTTGTCGGGTCTTTGCCTGAAAATGCGCCGCCGCCGTGCGGTGCCGCGCCGCCATATGTGTCGACGATAATTTTTCTGCCCGTTAAACCTGTATCACCGTGCGGACCGCCGATTTCAAAGCGTCCTGTCGGGTTCACGAAATACTTCGTGTTCTTATCAAGCAACTGTTTCGGAATCACTTTATTAATCACATTCGCAATCACATCTTCGCGAATTTTTTCTTGAAACTGCTTTTCGGTCATGCCTTTCGGTTCGGGGTCGTGCTGTGTTGAAACCACAACGGCATCGACGCGCAAGACGCTATTTCCGTCATACTCAAGCGTTACTTGGCTTTTAGCATCGGGGCGAAGGTAGGTCATGATTTTGCCTTCTTTGCGAATGTCGGCAAGCTTCTTGACAATTTGGTGGGCGTAAGTAATTGCCGCAGGCATCAATTCAGGCGTTTCTTTGCAGGCATAGCCAAACATCATGCCTTGGTCACCCGCGCCAACAGAGTCAAAGCGATCCTTCACAGGAGCCTTTTTGTCAACACCACGATTAATATCAGGCGATTGCGCGTGAATTGCCGAAAGAATTCCGCACGAATTGGCTTCAAACATATATTCGCCTTTCGTGTAACCAATATCCTTAATCACACTACGAACAAGGTCAGGCACTTCAACATACTTCTTCGTTGTAACTTCGCCACCAACGACGACTTGACCCGTCGTTACGAACGTTTCGCACGCCACGCGCGCGTTTTTGTCTTCCGAAATGATTGCGTCCAAAACCGCGTCAGAAATTTGGTCTGCGACTTTGTCGGGGTGTCCTTCGGAAACTGATTCCGATGTGAAAAGGTAACGTGCCATTTTTTTGAGAACAGTGTTTTTGATTGCTGATTAAACGATGAACAAAATAAAAAAGCCTTTTCCTACGACAGAAAAGGCTTCGGTGAAACTCGATGAATTTGGACACGGAAATCTTTTCTGCTGCGCCCCAACGAAACCGCTCGGGCGTTAGCACCGTGTCCATAGATAATGGCGTGCTAAAAGGAACGCAAAGATACGGCACATCGCCATAAAAACAAAAGGGGCGAGATTGCTCCCGCCCCAACTCTTAACTCTCAACTCTTAACTACTTGACGAGCATCATCTTCTTCGTCGCCACGAAATTGCCCGCTTGCAATCGGTAGAAATACACCCCGCTTGACAAGCCTGCCGCATTGAGCGTATAGTTATACGCCCCCGCGTCTTGACGACCATTCACCAAACTCATCACCTTTCTGCCCAACACATCATACACTTCCAACTTCACC
>JAJUFC010000011.1 GCA_029263855.1 Candidatus Thermochlorobacteriaceae bacterium
CACGAACAAGATATTTTGATAAATCCGACGCTCATTGTTGAAGTGCTTTCACCAACGACGGAGCGGTATGATAGAGAAAAGAAGTTTGAGTTATACAAAGGATTGACATCGTTTCAGGATTATGTGTTGGTAGCGCAAGAGGAGCCGTGTGTGGAGCATTGGCAGAAGGTGGGAGCAGGCGAGTGGCAAAAGCAAGAAGTGGTTGGAATGGAAGGCGTGCTAAGCATAGCGCGATACGAGTTAGACATTCCGATGGCAGAAATTTATCTGAATGTAGAATTTCGTGAATCAAACAACCCTTAATCCATAACCCTTAACCGATTACCAAGTTTGAATATCAACCTAAACGACCTCAACCCCGCGCAACGCGAAGCGGTAACGACCACGAAAGGCGCGGTGATGATTATCGCAGGAGCGGGAAGCGGAAAAACCCGCGTTATTACTTACAGAACCGCCTATCTCATCGGACAAGAACATGCCAAGCCCTCTGAAATTCTCGCGCTCACCTTCACCAACAAAGCGGCGAGCGAAATGAAAGAGCGCATCGAGCGCCTCTTGGGCGAAGGCTCGACCAAAGGGCTGTGGATTGGCACATTCCACTCCAATTTCGCGCGGCTCTTGCGCCAACACGCCGAGCATCTCGGCTTCACGAGCAATTATTCCATTTACGACCAAGACGACGCGAATCGGCTCATCAAGGAAATTATGGGCGAACTCGGCATCAACGCTCAAACGCTCTCGCCGAACACCGTGCAAAACGTGATTTCAAGCGCGAAAAACAAATTCCTTCTCGCTTCCCAATTCGCTTCAACGGCGCGAGATTACGTCGAAGAGCAAGCCGCGAAAGTCTATCTGCGATACGACGAACGCTTGAAGAAAAACAACGCGCTGGACTTTGACGACCTGCTCATCAAGCCCATCGAACTGTTCTTGCAACGCCCCGACGTGTTGGAGCATTATCAACATCGGTTTCAATACCTGATGATTGACGAATACCAAGACACGAATCGAGCGCAATACCTCGTCGCAAAAATGCTCGCCGCCAAGCATGGCAATATCTGCGTCGTGGGCGACGACGCGCAAAGCATTTACTCGTGGCGCGGCGCGGATATTTCCAACATCTTGAACTTTCAAGGCGATTACCCCGAAGCCAAAATCATTCGCCTCGAAGAGAATTACCGAAGCACCAAAACCATTTTGAATCTCGCCAACGCCGTCATCAAACAAAACAAAGAGCAACTCAAAAAGAACCTCTTTACGCGCAACGACGATGGCGACTTGGCGACGCTGTTCGCGTGCGAAGACGAGCGACGCGAAGCCGATAAAATCGCGCAGACCATACGCAACCTCAAACTGATGAAGGGATTTCAAAACTCGGACTTCGCCATCTTTTATCGCACCAATGCGCAATCGCGCGCGCTCGAAGACGCGCTCCGAACCAATATGATTCCGTATCAAATTTTCGGCGCGGTTTCCTTCTACAAGCGCAAAGAAATCAAAGATGTGGTGGCGTATTTGCGCTTTATTCTCAATACGCGCGACGAAGAGTCGCTCCGACGCATCATCAACTTTCCCGCGCGCGGCATTGGCGACACAAGCCTCGAAAAACTCCAATTGCTCGCAAATGAAGAACAGATGAGCCTTTATGAACTGATATGCAACGCGGTTCGATATGACCTTTCGCCGCGTCTCGTCTCGCCGCTCAACGAGTTCAGAATGTTAGTTGAATTATTGGAGGAAAAATCGCGAAAGGAATCCGCTTACGAAGTCGTCGCCGAACTGTATCGCCAAACCAAACTGCTCGAACTGCTCAAAGAAGAAAACACCGCCGAAGCCAAAACGCGCTACGACAACCTGCAAGAGTTCCTTTCGTTTGCGCGCCGATTCAGCGATGAAAATCCCGACGACCCTTCGCTCAAAGCCTTCGTTCAAAACATCGCCCTCGTCAATGAAACCGAAGAAAAAAACGGCGACACCAATAAAGTCTCGATGATGACCATTCACGCCTCAAAAGGTTTGGAATTTCCTGTCGTCTTCATCACGGGATTGGAAGAAAAACTCTTCCCGCTCAATCCCGAAGACCGAAAAGAATTGGAAGAAGAGCGGAGGCTTTTCTACGTCGCCTTGACGCGCGCCGAGAAGAAACTCTATCTCAGTTATGCGAAAAATCGGTATCGCTTCGGCAATCTTCAACCCGCGCTCAAATCGCGATTCATCGATGAACTCGATGGCGCGTTTGTTTTGACCGAAGGCGGAAAATCGCTCTTAGATATTCGCGCCGACGAGAAAGAACGCAAACGCATCGTTCGCGACGACGATTCGCAAGAAGGTTACGACGAATTCTCGGAGCGATGGCGAGAACAAAAAGCGAAAAAATCATTCGTGCCGAAGCCTTCCGCGCCGAGCGTTGCCAACGAGCCGTCTTACAAAGTGGGCATGAAGGTCTCGCACAAAATGTTTGGGCAGGGCAAGGTGGTGTCGGTGCAAGGCGCGGGCGACGAGGCGCGCGTCAAGGTCTTTTTTAACCGCGCAGGTGAGAAAACATTGGTCGTCAAATTCGCCAACCTGACGGTGATGGACTGAAAAACTTGTTGCGAAACAGTTGCGGAATTGTAAAACTGCTTTTGTATCTTAACGCCATCAAAATGAACGTAAATCAGTAAGGAGTTTTCAAATGCAAATTTTCATCGCCTTCGTATTTCTCACAATTGTTACCGTCGTTTTGACGCTGTTGGCTTCGGGCATCATCATTTGGTTCGTGGCGATTTTCAAAGAAATGTTTGACATCGTTACAGGCAAAGCCGAAGAAGTGAGCGAAGCTGCCTGACGCTAAACGCACAAAAGTCTATCACACAAAAACCTATTGCAAAACAGCAGGAAAGTTTGAAGTAACACAATCTGTATTTGTTGTTCTTTTCTATCCTTTTTCAACATCTAACTTAAACTTTCATTGGAGGAAAATTTGATGAGAAAGTTATTGCTCGTCGCGCTCTTTTTGGGGACTGCTGGCGTTTTGAGCGCGCAGGACAAAACGCTGTCCAATCCGGCAAAGGAAGTTGCTGAGAATCTCAAACCAATTCCAGCGCGCCCAATTTCAGAGAGAGAAGCAAATCAGCATCTTAATGCGCACTTGACCGGCATTGAGGGCACTACCGTTTTGTTTAATAACGGACCTTTGATTACAAATCCAGGCGCGGGTGCGGGCGGCGCGAATGCAAGCATCATCACGACGGGAACATTATTTGGTTCTGCGCAAAGCGCATCAGGCTTTTTCCGCGTTGCGGACAACTTTGTCGTGCCTGCGGGACAATCTTGGCGGCTTGACTCTGCCTTTGTTTATGCCTATCAAACCGGCTCAACCACAAACTCAACGATTACAAGCGTCAATGTCAGAATTTGGAGAGGACGTCCTGATTCGGCAGGCGCTGAATTGGTATTCGGAGACACCACGACGCAACGAATGATTCGCACGCGCTTTTCCAACATTTATCGCGTTGCCGACTCGACCACGAATATCACCAATACGCAGCGTCCTATTATGGAGCAAACGGTCAATCTTGGCGGCACGATTTTGACCTCTGGCACATATTGGTTGGATTGGCAAACGGCGGGGTCGCTGGCTTCTGGACCATGGCAACCGCCCGTATCCATCATCGGACAGCCGATAGTTCCAGGCGCAGACGCGATTCAAAGAACGCCCGCGCGCGTTTGGCAAGCCGCATTAGATGGAACAAATCCATTGGCTTTTCCATTCGTTTTGCATGGCGCTCTTGCCGCTCAAAACCCGCTTAATCCATTCGGGCTTGTGGCGCCGCCCGCAGGGGTTACGGTAACGACGAGCGCGGGCAACACCACGCCCGTAACGATTTCGTGGGACACATCGGCGACGGGCGCGACATATCGGTGGATTTTCGCGTTGGATACGACAAGCGCGCCGAGATTGCTGAACATACCCTCGACGACAAATTCGCTGACCTTGACGTTGGGTCAAATTGATGACGCGCTGGCATCGTTAGGGTTGCAACCAGGCGATTCTGTATCGGGCTTCTGGACGGTGTGGGCATACAAAGCCCCAAGCGCGCCCGGACCCGATTCGCTGCGCGCAAACACGTGGCGCGCCATCACGTTCAAGCGGCAAGCCATCACCCTATCGGCGTTTAACCTTGTCTCGCCGCCCGATAATACGGCCCTTGTTACGGTTGCTACGAATACCAGCTCCATTAATATCACTTGGAGACGTTCGGGCACGGGAGCGGTTACTTACAGATGGTTCTACACCGTTCCAAGTTTGACAGGCAGTCTGCCGACCATCGTGCGCAGTTCGAACAACAATGGTTTGGATACCGTCTTGACGCTGCGCGTTTCGCAAATTGACTCGATACTTGCCAGCGCAGGAGTCACGCCAGGCGATTCGGTCGATGGCACGTGGCGCGTCTTCGCGTATCGCTCGACAACCGACTCGTTAGGCTCGACGCAAACATTCAATTTGAGAATTCGTCGCTCCATAGGCTTCAGTTATCGCGTGGAATTAATTACGCAAGCGGGATACGATTCGCTGACCACAGGCACCCAACTTTCGCTGACGGGCGACGATGCGTTTGAGGCGGTTACGATGCCGTTCACCTTCTCGTTTGCCGACGTGCCCTACGCGAGCATCAATGTTGGCACCAACGGGTTTATGAACTTTGGCACGGGTTCGACAGCGTTCTCAAATAACCTGAGCGCAACAACCGCGCCGTTCAACGTGGTTGCGCCATTCTGGGACGACATGTTCTTCCATACGGGCGAATCAAATGTTACGACCGCAACGCTCGGAACCGCGCCCAACCGCGTCTTCGTGATTCAATACAACAATGCGGGACGCTATCCAGCATCGAGCGCTTGGCGGCTGAACTTCCAAACGCGCTTCTACGAAACGACGAACATCATTGAATTCACATATGGCGGCACGACGCCAGGCACGGAAACATTCAGCGCGTCCATTGGCTTGAAAGGCGCAACGGGCGGTTCGGGCAATTTCGTCGATGCCACGACGGGCTCTACGACGACAGCGAACAACGCGATTTCTCAATTTCCGACGCGCGGCTTGAAGTATCGCTTGATTCCTGGCACGCCCGGCTTTGTGGGAACGAACAACTCGGTTGAGCGTCCGCGAGAGTTCAAGCTCGAGCAAAACTACCCGAACCCGTTCAACCCGACGACGACGATTCAATTCGCCGTTCCGACGGTCAGCGACGTGAAACTTGAAGTCTTCAACATCTTGGGACAAAAAGTCACGACGCTCGTCAATCGTCGAATGGAAGCGGGACTGCACGCGGTCAATTTTAACGCAAGCAATCTTTCAAGCGGCGTGTATTTCTATCGCTTGCAATCGGGCAACTTTGTTCAAACGAAGAAGATGATGTTGGTCAAGTGATTGAGATTGATGAAATCAGAATTGAACGAAGGGGCGGGAGCAATCTCGCCCCTTTTTATTTGTAGAAAAGGAATGCTTTTCTGCCTGCGCGGGAATGGCAAGAAGGAGAAACGCCTATAAAATGAGCGGACGCTACCCGCGCTGAATTTGATTGAACACGTCGCGACTGCGCAACTGCGTGTAGCCCTCAATGTGATGACGGAAATACGTGTCCAAAACGAAAGCGACGTCGCCTGCGACATAGTCTTGAATCACGAGCGTTTCCAACTCGGCGGGCGAGGAGGAGGAAAGCATTTCAATCAAACGAAACGCTTGAACGGAAACAGGCTTGCCGCTTACGCCTTTGGCGATGGCTTCTTTGCGAATCGCAATCCCGCCCATATCAGGCACGAGCAGAAGGTCTTTGTCGTCGCTCGCTTGAATCGTTTGCCAAATCGGTTTGCCTGATGCGACGCAAGTTTTGAAACTTGGCGTGAAGCCTAATAACGAAATCAAATTTACTTGAAAATAAAAAGCGAGATTGACCGCGTTTTTTTTGAATCGGTCAAGATGTTGAAGCGCGCTCAAAAGCAGGGCGAAGAGTTTTTGATTCGGCTCGTCGTCTTCGGTGCAGACGCGCGCGAGCTCGAGGATTTGGTGCATCGCGTTCAATTTTTCCATTGATGATGTGAGCGAGAAGAACGAGGTTTTAAGCGTTGCGTCGGAAATGTTTTGAATGTCGCGAGTAGATTTTTTGTAAAGCACAATCGAAATATGAGAGCCGACCTCGAAGGCAGAGGCAAACTTGCTTTGCGCGCTTCTCGCGCCTTTGGCGATGGCGGAAATGCGCCCGAAATCTTTGGTGTAGAGCGTGAGAATTTTGGATTGGTCGCGGTAATCAATCGAGCGGAGCACAATGGCGTCAGTTTTTTTAATCATGAGTGTGCAAAGTGTTTGAGTGCGCGAAATTGCTCAATCGCATCGTTCAAATGGCGTTTTAGGAGCGTCGGCTCGTCGGCAGGATTAGCGATAAACTCTTTGAGCGCGAGCATTGTGGCACGGCGGCAGATGAACTCAATATCGGCACCGGAGCATCCGTCCGTTTCGCGAGCCAGCGCGCTGAAATCGAGCGGTTCGCAAGACTTATGGCGCAAGTGAATTTTGAAAATGGCTTCGCGCGCCGCTTCGGAGGGCATCGGAATTTCAAGCGTAATTTCAAAGCGACCGCTACGCAAGAGTGCTTCATCAATCATATCAATTCGGTTGGTAGCGGCAAGCACCACAACGCCGTTGAGTTCTTCAATGCCGTCCATTTCGGCAAGGAACTGCGCCACAACGCGCTCGCTCACGCCCGATTCGCCCGACTTACGGCGCGGTGCAATCGCATCGATTTCATCAAAGAAAATCAGCGACGGCGCGGCTTGTTTAGCGACTTTGAAAATTTGCCGAATGGCTTTTTCCGACTCGCCGATGTAACGCGAGAGCAACTCCGCACCTTTGACCGAAATAAAATTCACGCCCGTCTCCGACGCCGCCGCTTTGGCGAGCATCGTTTTCCCCGTGCCCGGCGCGCCATAAAGCAAAATGCCTTTCGCGCCTCTTGCGCCGAGTTTTGCAAACGCCTCTTTGTAGCGAAGCGGAAACTCAATGGCTTCGATAAGTTCCTGCTTAACGGCATCTAATCCGCCGACATCTTCCCAACGCACATTCGGCACTTCAACAAAGACCTCGCGAATTGCTGACGGCTCAACTTCGCGCAAGGCTTCACGGAAATTATCCATCGTAACCTCGAGCGCGAGCAATTTTTCAAACGGAATTTCAGACTGCTCGAAATCAATGCTCGGAAGAATCTGACGAATCGCGCTCATCGCGGCTTCGCGACACAAGGCTTCTAAATCTGCGCCAACAAAGCCGTGCGTAATTTCAGAGAGTTTCTCGAGCGAGACATCGGCACTAAGCGGCATGCCGCGCGTGTGAATGCTCAAAATCTCCAAGCGTCCGCGTTGGTCGGGAATCGGGAGCGTGATTTCGCGGTCGAAGCGACCCGGTCGGCGAAGGGCGGGGTCAAGCGCGTTGGGAATGTTGGTTGCACCAATGACGATAATTTGCCCGCGCGACGCCAAGCCATCCATCAAGGTCAACAGTTGCGCCACGACGCGCTTCTCGACTTGCTTTTCGCTTCCCATATCTTCGCGCTTGGCGGCGATGGCGTCAATTTCATCAATGAAGATAATTGCAGGCGATTTGCGCGCGGCTTCTTCAAAGAGCGAGCGCAAGCGGCTTTCGGATTCGCCGTAAAGTTTGCCCATAATTTCGGGCGCGGAAATGCTCGTGAAATAGGCATCAGTTTCGTTGGCAACAGCGCGCGCAATCAGCGTTTTGCCTGAACCGGGCGGACCGTAGAGCAGAACGCCTTTCGGCGCGCGAATCCCCAATCGCTCAAAGAGTTCGGGATATTTCAGCGGTAGCTCAATCATTTCGCGAATCCGCTGAATTTGATTGCCCAATCCGCCAATGTCTTCGTAAGCCACGCCGAGCGGACGCTCTTTTGAGAACTCTTGTTCGAGTTTGATTTGCGTGGAAGATGTAATCACGACAGCACTCTCAGGAACACTCGCCAACACTTTGAACTCCGACGGCTTCATTCCAAAAAAGACCGTGCGGAGTCTATCGCCTTGCATCACGGGCGTGCCGTCGAGCAACGACGCAATGTATTTGGAATCGCGCTCGGTTTTGAGCGTGCCGGAAATTGGTTGTAAGACAACTTTCGTTGCGGGCTGTATAACAATTTTGCTAACAGAGATTTTTTCATCGAGTCCGACGCCTGCATTTTCGCGAATAATGCCGTCCAACTGAATGATGGATTTCCCGCGCTCTTCGGCGTAGCACGGCATGGCTTTGGCGACGGTTTTGCGTTTGCCTTCCAAAAGCAAAATGTCGCCGCCTTGTGCGTCAATGCGGCGCATGTCTTCGGGGTCTAAGCGCACAATGGCGCGCCCGACATCTTTGGCTAATCCTTCTTTGACTTTGAGCGATAGCGTCATCGTTAAACAAGTTTGAAGTTTGATGGTTCGTTTCGCCATTCCAAACGCAGTGAGGAATCCATTTGAATGCTTTTTGGATTCTTCGCTACGCTCAGAATGACAGTTGGCATCATTTTCCGAACCGTCTTTGCGGTCATTCCGAACAGAGTGAGGAATCCATAGTGAAGTCAATTAACGAAACAGCGATAAAACCTTCTCCGATTGCGCTTCCCAATTTAAGACCTCGCGTGCGGCGCGGCATTGCTCTCGGTAAAATGGAAGTTCATCACAAACATGCAAAATGGCTTGAACGATTTCTTTCGTCTCCAACGCTGTTGCAACGCCAACACGATAACGCTCGATGATTGGCGTCATCGCAGGCAAATTGCTCACAATCGGCGGCGTTTGGCAAAGTATGTATTCAAAGAGTTTATTCGGCAAAGCCAGTTCATAACTTTTTGAAATCGGCTCAATGAGCGCAAGCCCAATATCTGCCGATGCCGTGTATTGCAAAAGCGTGTGATAGGGAACTGCTCCAAGCGCAAACGCACGCTTTGAAAGATTCCGCCGCACGATTTCTTCGCGAGTTTGGTTCAGCAAAACGCCATCGCCAAGCATCACGAGTGCGAAGCGTTCGGGCAATTCTGCAAGTGCATCAAGCATCTTGAAAATGCCGCGCCCTTCGCCCATCATGCCTTGATAAAGCAAAATAACTACATCAGAAGAGAGTTGAAGCGAGTCGCGAATGAAGTTACTGCGTTCAACCGTGAAGCGGCGCGGAAAGTTGTAGATGGTTGCGGGAAGCGGAATGCGATAGCGCGATTTGAGAATTTCGGAATCAAGGTCGCCCGTTGTGAAGACGCTCGCGTCGCGAATGAAAAACTCTTCAATGAGCGACCAAACTTGTTGTTTAGTCTTCTTGTTGGAGAGCGCGCCAATCGCGAAGTAAAGTTCGCGAGAGTCGTAAAAAAGTTTGGCGCGATTCAGCCTCGCGAGCGATGCGGCAATCGGAAGCGAGAAGACATCTTCGGCGCAGTAGAACTCTGCTTCAATCATAAACGCTTTCGGCAAGAGCGCAATGTAGGAGGCGAGAAACTTGCGCGCGCCCCGCAATCCCTCGTCAATCTTGACGGAATAAACATCGCAACGCTCAAACTCAAACCGTTTCTCGCGCTCACAAACCTGCAAGAGCGCAAGTCGAGCCGAGCGTCGAGAAAGCGTATGAATCAAGTTTTGCAGACGAGCGTCGTAGCGAACATCGCCGAAAAAAATAAAACAGCCGTCGTATCTCAATCGCTCGTCAGTCATTCGGTCGGGTGAAGCGTTCCGTTAAAGAGAAGCGCGAGCAAGAGCAAGCCAAGCGCAATGCGATACGCGATGAAAAGAAAGGTGGAATTTTTTTTAAGGTAGTTCAAAAGAAACGCGATGGAGTAGTAGCCAACAACGCCCGACACAACCGTCGCCACGACGAGATTCAAAACCCCGTCGGTGGTGGCGAAAAGTTCTTCGCGCGCTTTGACGAGTTGATAAACGCCCGCCGCAAAAATCGAAGGAAGCGAGAGCAAAAACGAAAATCGCGCCGCCGTCTCGCGCGTCATTCCGAGAAACAATCCGCCCGTAATCGTAACGCCGGAGCGAGACGCGCCGGGTATCAATGCGACGCATTGAACAAGCCCGACCACAATCGTTTCAAACCAAGAGAGGTCGGTAAGTTCCTTTTGTTCTTCGCCTTTCTCAATGCGCCGTTTGACCATCATTTCGGCAAGCATCAGCGCGAGCGCGAGCGCAATTAGCGTGAAGGCGATAACATACAGCGAGCGAAAGGTGGTCTCGATGTAGGTTTTTAGAAGCAAGCCCGATACGACAATCGGAATCGTGCCAATCACAATCATATAGCCCATTCGCGAATCAAAACTTTCAAATGGCGTGCCGCGAAGCGTGTTTTGAACGGTTGCCGTCGCAATGCGAAGAATGTCGGCGTAGAAATAATACAAGACGGCGACGAGCGTCCCGATTTGAATGACGGCGGTAAACGCCGCGCCAGGGTCTTGCCACCCAAACAGCGCGGGCACGATGCGCAAATGCGCCGTGCTGCTAATCGGAAGAAACTCGGTTAACCCTTGAACAATGCCAAGCACAATGGCTTCGAGAATGGACATTCGAGGTGAGCGTTAAGAATGTTGTTGGAAAACTGTTGTGAAAAAGCGTGCGAAGTTACGAAAGCGGAAGGCTAAAAAATAAGAAACGGACGCATCGGCGTTTCGCGTCAGCGTCCGTTCTACCAAGCGACCAACTAAAAGAACAAAACCTTTGATTACTTCACCAGAAGCATTCTCTTGGTTTGCGCAAAACTGCCAGCGCTGAACCGATAAAAATACATTCCGCTTGAAAGGTTGAAGGCGGAAGCGTTCAGGTTGAACGAATAGTATCCCGCATTCTGCCAAGCGTCAACCAATGTGGCAATTTTGCGCCCCACGATGTCGTAGAGTTCCAACTTCACGTCGCTGTTTTCGGGAAGTTGATACTGTATGACGGTTGTAGGGTTAAATGGATTGGGGAAGTTCTGCGAAAGCGCGAACTTCGTCGGTTTCATTGTCTTGGTAACGCGAACTTCAATGGCTTTATCGCTGTATTCGTGAACCGTTCCGTTGAGGTCAAACGAGCGAAGCACGTAGCGATAGGTTTTGCCTGGCTCGACGCGCGCATCGGCGTAGGCGTATTGCGTCGGCTCGAGCGACGTGCCGCGACCGCGAAGCGCGGGCGTGTTTCGATAATCCGCAATGACTTCGGTAATTCCATCGTGCGAACGTCGGATTTCAAAGCCGAGATTGTCTTGCTCCGTCGCCGTTTCCCACAAAAGTCTCACACCCGCGTCAGTTGAAGCGCCGGTAAAGGTTGTCAGCGATACGGGAAGCGGCGCATCTTCGGTTGTGGTAAGCAAGAACGGCGAGAACGAACTCACGCCCGAGATTCGAATCGTGTCGTTCGCCAAATCTTGCGAGTCTTTCGTCTTCTTTTCCCAAAATGAGCCAACCCAGTGGTAACATTCCATCGCGCTTTCGTTGAAGGTGAAGGGAAAGTCGCTTGCGTCGTATTTGAAGGCGATTTCAGCCGTTATGCCGCTTGCGTCAATGTCCCAATAGTGCGTGGCTCTGCCTGCTACGCCCGAAAGCCCGACTTGCGCCGCAGGGGAAAGCGAATCGTTTGGAACATAGCGTATGCTAGCATTGCCTGTTCCAGTTGTTGCGCGCATACGAACAGGGCGAAAGCGAGTAGAGTCGCCGATATACCAAATCCTATCCGTAGAATCTACTGGACGGCGCAATCTGCCAGTAACGCGCGAAGGAACGGGATCGGTAAGGTCGGGAATAATATCGCTAGTAACGGTCAGCGTGCGCGGCTCGATCATATGGAGCAACGTTTGACTGCTAAACCTCAAATTCTTGGCAATCACGTCGTTTTCAATCGCCACGTTCATCAAGCCGTCAGAATCCACGAACAATTCGCTTGTGATGCTCAAAGGAAGCGTGAGAAACTGTCCGTTTGCCGGAACGGCAATTTGCACTTCGGCTGCCGTATTGGGCGCAGGCGAAATCAATCCGCCGGAGTAAATGAGCGTAGTGGGCGAGAGGTTGTTGCCGCCAACTAATCGCCCGCCCGTGAGCGTAACGGTGGAAGCCGTCAGCGACGTGCCTAGCGTGAGCGTATCAGCAGAGGTGCGCGAGAGCGTGAGTGCATTCAACGTTTGAAATCCCGTTTCAAAGCTCATCGTGCCTGCATCGTTTGAGCCAGAGAAGGTGAGGGCTGATGTGTCAGACCCGCGCAAAAATCCACTTCCCGTAATGGAGGCATTGTTCAGCGTGAGCGTGTTGCCGCCAATCGCCAAACTTCCGTTGGTGAGATTCAGTGCAGTCCGAATCGTGAGATTATCGCTCAAAGTCATAAAACCGCCCGAGCGATCGACCGTCAAAGATTGAAGGATATTGGTAGGCGAAAGCGAAAGATTGACGATGCCCGTACTGTCGCCGCAGATAAAACTCGATGAAGCATTATCGTTGTGTATTGGAGTAGTAACCGAGTGCCTGACCGTGAGCGTTTGTCCGTTGAGCGAAAGTTGACCTGATGTTTGAAGAAGGATATTCATCGTGAGCGGGGTGGTCATTACGGCGAAAAGTCCGGGAGATTTACTGATTTCAAGCGTTGCAAAAGTGCCACCGCCGGTGATGTTCGTTGAGGTTGTTCCGCCCATTCTGATTTGCCCTGGTCCTGAATGAATGCCCGCGTTGAAAAGGTCAGCGCTGCCGTTATAGTTGAGAACAAATCCGTTGGTGTTGAGTCCAACGCCCGAATTAATTCTCAGCCCGTCGGTTGCCGTGATTGCGCCGCTGTTGTTCGTCTTGAATCCGCTTCCGGCAAATGTGAGATTGGCGCAAGTGGTCGGATTGGTCAAAAATCCGATGTTTTGATTTCCGGCGCGATTGAAGATGTAACTCGCCGCCATATTAAATATGCGCGTGCCGGTAACGGCGATTGCGCCCGTAACGCCGTTTGGGTGCTGCGTCGCAAGCGTTGCGCCTGCCGAGAGCGTGAAGTTCCCTGATGAAACTAAGCGATTTGAGCCATCGGTCTGCATAAAGCCGTTCACGGTCAAAGTGAGCGGAGAGAGAAGCGTAACATCGCCGCTCTGCAAATAGAGCGTGTCGCCCGCAAGCACGGTTAAATTGCTGTTTATCGTCGTGCCGCCTGCACGATTGACAACGAAATTCCCAACTTGATTCGACGTGAAAAATCCATTTGGAAACGAAGCAACGCCGTTATTTACCAATGTTTTATTCGCGCCGACATTCACCGAACCCTGCGTGTAAGTCAGCGTGCCATCGAGCCGAAGCGAATCGCCGACAATAATTTGCCGAATCGCAAAATTCGGATTCATCAATAAGTCGTTGGTAATCGTCAAACTGCCGTTCAGGGTGAGGTCTTCGTTGTTTGCTTCAAATCGACAACCGAAAATGACGTCGTTTTTGAATGTATTTTCAGGAACGGTTAAGCCTTCAAGGAATTGCACAATGCCGCTCGTCGCATCAATGAATCCTTGCGTTTTCGTGATGGTTGGAAACGCGCTGATGAAATCAAACTGCAAGCGCGGAATGCCGCCAATTTGAAATTCATTGGTGGCGTTGGCGAAGTTGAGTTCTAAATCGCGAAGCAAGAGCGGTTGCGTGCCGCTGGCGATGACGTTGCCGTTGCGAGCGAGGCGAAGAATGCGAATGCTTTCGAAGTCGAACCAAGCAGGGTTTAGCGTCAACGACCCGCTTCCTCCAATCACAAGCCTGCCATCGAGGAGGTTGAGACGACCTTGCGTAACGGTCAGGCTTCCATTCAAAGTGAGCGTATTTGCATCAACAAAAAAGCGATTAGCAATGTTGCCGAAATTCACGGTCAAACTATTTTCAACCACCAAGTCGCCGCCTGTCAGCGAGATGCTTCCCGTCGTTTCTAAACTCAAATCATAAACGCGGTTGCTTGTGAAGGTTGCGGCAGGTAGAACAAGTGTTGAATTATCATTGAATCTCACGCCTCCTGCGCCAGCGGTTGTGTTAATGAACCCGTTTGTTCGAGAAAAATTATTTCCGATGGTCAATGTCGAGCCGCTATTCACTCGAACTGTTCCGTTTGTGAGCGTCAGCGTTCCCCCCTCAACCGTGCTACCGACTTGCAAATTTTGAGAAAGCGTGAAGGTTTGACCCGTTCGATCGATCGTCAAGTTTCGCAATTCGGCGGGCGTGGTCAAAGTATTTGAGATGCTTCCCGCGCCGCCAATCTCGAGCGAGCCACGATTGTCCGAAACGAGCGCGCCTGAACCTGAAATCACGCCGTTTAATGCGACAGAGCCATTGCTGAAATCAACGGCGCCGCCGATAAATTCGGCTGAGTCAGAGACGGTTAAACTTGAAACTGTTAATGTTCCTGAGCCTTCCTTACGAAATTTTTGAATAGGGTTTGTCCAACTCGCGCCCAAAGATTGCGCTGAATTGCTGTTGAAAATAATTTTAGAACCTGAATTGTTCAGATTCCTTGTCCCTACGCTCAGTTGTCCAGGAATAGCAGATGAGCCGCGAAACTCTAAAACGCCATTGGAAGCGAGCGTAAAAGTCCCACCCGTGCCTCCTACAAAATTTCCTGATGGAATAATCAATTTTCCTCTTGTGAGAAAGGTTCGCCCTGTGCCAATCGTAATGTTGTTATTCACAGTTGCGGTTGTGGAATCCGAAACTGTAACATTCATATTTGTTGTAATGCTGTTCCCGATATTTTGCGCGCCGTTTCGGCAGAAGAGAACGGTTGCGCCCAAATTGTAAGTGCGCGTTCCCGTAACTTGAATGTTGCCCGATGCGCCCGTATTCAAGCCTGCCGCCGCGCCAATGCCGAGCGTGCCTGTATCTTCCAAAAGAAAACTGCCCGCGCCGCTAATCGTGAAGTCGAATGTGAAAAGAGAGCCATTGACGGTAAAGCTTCGCCCTGAAATCATCGTGGCATTGCCCGCGAGCGTTACGGTTGTAAAGTCATCGATGAGCACATTGCACCCGCTCGTTCCCGTTAAACCTGTAATGGCGTTGCCGCTACTTTGAACGCCGTTTCGCGTGTAGGAAATGAGCGAACCGCTTGAAAACGTGCGAGAGCCCGAAACGCGCAAACTGCCGCTCGTTGTGCCCGTCGTAATGCCGTCGACCGAACCCACGCGAAATGTTCCCGCAGGCGAAAGGCTAAAAGAACCCGCCCCGCCCAAGTAGCCGCCTTGCGTATCAACCGATGGCGTGATGAGCGTCGTGTTGCCGTCAATTTCCAAATCGGCAGATGTTAGATTCAAAAAAGCGGAAACCGTCAAATTGAGCGCGCCAGAAGTCGAGGCGATTTCAACCAACCCAAAGTTTCGCGATAAATCCAAACTGCGCATCGCGCGCGTTCCGCCTTCAAATTGCAAAAACAAATCGCCGTTGCCCCCAATAATGACATCAGACGCAGTAGAATTTGGACGAATCACCACGCCGCCAAACGCAGAGGAATTGATGGTGGAATCCACGATTAAATCGCCGCCGTTCAGAACTAATGAGCCACTCGCCGCTGAAAGCGAAATTTCCTCAACGCGAACCGTGCCCGACGAAATTCGCTTTTCTCCAAGTCCAGAGAGTTCAATTTCATTATACACAAGCCCCGACCCTAATCCTGTAATTTCTTGTGCGGAAGATGAGGCGTAACGCACGATGGACGTCGGTCCGAAAGTGATGGTTGGCGCAAAAGACGACCCTTCAATGGTTGTAAACTCCGTGCCTGCAAACCCGAATAAATTCGTAACGATAAATGCTCCTTGGATATTGACCGTCCCGCCTGTGCCCGCAAAATCAATTTGATTGGCGCTACCCGGAGAAAACTGAACGTCTGACTCGACCGTAAGCGTCCGTCCTGCCGCTAAAGTGATGGTTCCACCAAGACCTTTAACGTTTGGTCCGCCACGTAGGGTTACATTCCCATAGTCCGATCGGGCGGTAATCGTTTGGAAGGAAGTAGATGAATAAACAATTGTTGAACTTGCTCCAATCGAGAACGTCGGCGCGTTGTTGCTTCTGAATGTTGTAGCTGTTGTCCCTGAAAAACCAGCTGGCTCGGCAGTTTCAACCGTTCCTGAAATGAGAAAATCGCAATCAGCGCTATCTGCTTGAATGTAGGCATTGTCGGCGGCTATGAACGTTCCAGAGATATTTACCGCGTTTCCCGCGCCGCCTTCAATAATAATTGCGACATTGGAATTCAACTCCAAAGTTGAACCGCCCTGAACAAAGATTTCAGAACCCGAGTAAGCGTTTTCGCCGATTCTAAGCGTTGTCGCGGCGGTGGGGGAAAGTTCTAATCTTGTATTGGACTCGACACGTAGTCTGCCCAGATTTAGCGTTGCGGGAATGCTAGTGAGGTTGATGGTTGCGCCGTTGTTGAAGAGCGCAACTTCGTCAACCGCGTTTGGAACATTTCCGCCAACCCAGTTTGTGCTAAGATTCCAAGTAACGCCGTCGCCTGCGCCGTTCCAAGTAATGGTGGTTTGCGCCGAAGCGATTGAAGTCAAAAGAAAAGCAGAGAGAAGCAGGAAGAGGATTTTCTGAAATATGCGTTGTTTCATCGTTGGGTATGGTTTAGTTGTGTTGCCGCAATGGTTTTGTAGAAACTTACAGTGATAAGGTTTGCAAAAGGTTTACGTGCAGTTCTAATCGAGCAGTTTCGGTTTGGAGCACGGCAAGCAGAAAAGTCGTTTGCAAACAGGTGCGATGCGAAATGCGGGTTAGGAAATCAGTTTAGATTGTGCATTCACAAAGCACGAATAAAGGTAGGCGAAGCAGGAAGGGGAAGCAAGCGCGTCGATATAGGGTTTTTATAGGGTATGGCGGGTGGGGGAGTTTGAGCGACGAGAGGTGTTATTTTTTCTCTCCAACAAGTTCAACTAACACGCGGTTGGCGGTTTTGGGGTCGATGAAACTGACGAGTTTTTCTTCCGCGCCCAATCGCGGTTCGTTGAGAACGCCGAATCCGCGCGCGGCGACGGCTTTGACTTCCTCGTGAATGTCGGTGGTTTCAAGCGCGAGGTGGTGCAAGCCTTCGCCGCGTTTTTCGATAAACTTTGCGACCGTGCTATCGGGCGAGGTAGCTTCAAGAAATTCAATCTTCGTGTCGCCAATGTGAAGGAACGCCACGCGCACTTTCTGTGCGGGCACGTCTTCTATCGTTACTTTCGCCACGCCGTCGGCAATCAAGTTTTTGAACACCGCGAGCGACTCGTCAAGGCTTTTGACGGCGATGGCGACATGGTCAATGCGTTTCAACATGAGAGGCTAATGTTAAAATGTTAAAAGAATCAAGGACGGCTTATGCGTTCATCATTTTGAAGAAATCCTTGTTGGATTTCGTGCCTTCCATTTTATCCAAAATAAATTCCATACTTTCTACGGAGTTTTTATCAGCCATGTATTTTCTCAGAAGCCACATGCGTGAGATTTCTTCTTGCGAGACGAGCAACTCTTCTTTGCGCGTGCCCGATTTGAGAATATCGATAGAAGGGAAAATCCGCCGTTCTGCGAGGCGACGGTCAAGCACGAGTTCCATATTGCCCGTGCCTTTGAACTCTTCGAAAATGACATCGTCCATGCGCGAACCCGTGTCGACGAGCGCGGTGGCGATGATGGTGAGCGAGCCGCCTTCTTCGACGTTGCGCGCCGCGCCAAAAAAGCGTTTCGGCTTGTGAAGGGCGTTGGAGTCAATCCCGCCGGAAAGAATTTTTCCAGAGTGCGGAATAACGGTGTTGTGGGCGCGAGCAAGCCGGGTAATAGAATCTAAAAGAATCACCACATCGCGCTTGACTTCCACCAATCGTTTAGCTTTTTCAAGCACCATGTCGGCGACTTGCACGTGGCGTTCAGGCTCTTCGTCGAAGGTCGATGAAATGACTTCTGCCTGCACGTTGCGCTCCATGTCGGTAACCTCTTCGGGACGTTCATCAATCAGCAAAACAATCAGATACACTTCGGGGTGGTTCTTGGCAATCGCATTCGCAATTTTTTGAAGCAGAATTGTTTTACCTGTTTTAGGTTGGGCGACGATTAAGCCGCGCTGTCCTTTACCAATGGGCGAGAAGACGTCCAAAACGCGCGTGGAGTATTCATTGGGCGTGGTTTCCAGTTTCAATCGCTGTTGCGGATAAAGCGGAGTGAGGTTGTCAAACGGAACACGGTCTTTAATTTCTTCGGGCGTAACGCCGTTGATGGTCTCAATTTTCAGAAGCGCGAAGAAACGCTCGCCTTCTTTCGGCGCGCGCACTTGCCCCGAGACCGTATCTCCCGTCTTCAAATTGAACCGCTTGATTTGCGAGGGTGAAACGTAAATGTCGTCGGGCGAGGAAAGGTAATTGTAGTTTGCCGAGCGTAAAAAGCCGTATCCGTCTTGAATCGTTTGAAGCACGCCGCTATTGACAATCACGCCGGGCGAACTCCCCTCTGGTGCAGATTCAATCTTTTGAGCCTGCGTTTCAATGATTTTATAAATGAGTTCATCTTTGCGAAGTCCGCTGGTATGAATGCCCATTTCTTTGGCAATCGCCGCAAGTTCAGTTACCTTTTTCTTCTGTAAGATGTTAATATCTAAACTGAAATTTGGAGTTGCACTTGGGGCGGCAGTAGGTGCGTTTGCGTTTGGCATTGCTGTTAATGATTAGTGTTGGTGAGGCTGAATTGAAAAAAGAGATACTTAGTCAAATACTTATTCAAAGAAGCGCGCTGAATAGCTCGCTGATGTGTTTTAGATTAGAATTTATGGAGCAACTCTTGAAAAGGAGTAAACTTTAAAGTCTCTGACAAACCAGCGTCGTTGTTTCGCAAATTGAAAAATTCAGAGGTAGAAGAGAACAAAGATGTTCAAGGTTGATAGTTCAAAGTTGATGTTTAGTGAGAACGAACAACGAATTGATATTCAATAAGTGCGAGCCTGCACTGAGAGTTCGGTTGCGAAGTCAATCTTGAAGCATTGCAAATATAAAAACTCTTATCATTCAAACAACGTTTTTTAGAGCGGAAAATTTGTAATTCCCCGAAACCCTCCAACAAACTTCCAACAAACCACCTCCAAACAAATCAATGTAAACAAAATGCAAACCTTTGCTTCCGACTTTGGCTCGGTTGAAGTCAAACTCAAAATAAAAGTCGTGCAATGAGGCACCGCGACACATTTCTCTTACGCTTGATTCAAACCGATGAAAACACGTCAAGCGAAAAAACGGCGGAATTGTCAAAGGAGGGACAAACGCTGAAGATTTTTTTGCGGTCGGTTTCAACGGGCGAAGAAAAAGAGTTCGAGAGCTTAGACGCGCTTAAAGAGTTTCTTCGACTGTTTTTACAACTCAAACTAAATCAACAACCATGAAGCGACTTGCAACACTCTGCTCGGTAATCTTTTTCATCACGCTTGGCGCATTCGCCAACGACGTGCAAGTGAGCGGCGTAACGCTCACCGGCGACAATCCAAACGGACAGCCAGCCTTCACCAATGTGCAGTTCAATCTCTCATGGAAAAACTCTTGGCGCGATGCCGGCGCGCCGTCCCCGACGGCAAATTGGGACGCTGTTTGGCTCTTCGTCAAGTTCAAAGACGAATCGGGTTTCTATCGCCATGCCACGCTTTCAAGCAACCCCGCGCACCACAATGGGCAAGGATTCGCGGTCTCGCCCGCGCCCGACGGAAAAGGCGCGTTTATTCATCGCTCGCAAGCCGGCTCTGGCGATGTCAATTTGAACAACATTCAACTGCGTTGGACTTACGGCGTGGATATGACCGTTCCCATTGCCGCCGTGCAAGTGCAAGTCTTCGCCGTCGAGATGGTCTATGTGCCAGAAGCCGCGTTCTTCGTCGGCGATAGTTCCTTCGCAAACATCAACAATCAATTTGCGCGTGGCGGTTCTATTGAGCCTTTTCTCATCGCAAGCGAAAACGAACTGACGCTCGGCGGAACAAATACCAATAATCTCGCCAATCGGAACAATACGGGGGTTTCTACGTCCGACGACTTTGGGAACACGCAAACGCGCACGTTGCCTGCAACATTTCCAAAAGGATTTCGCGCGTTTTATTGCATGAAGTATGAACTCACCTTTGGGCAAATGGCGGATTTTTACAACAATCTTTCGGCGCAACAACTCTCTGCCATCGGCGGCGCGACGGCAAACTTAGTCGGCAACCGCACGGCAACTTTCACAGGAACGCATCCGAACCTCACCGCAAGCCGTCCCGATAGAGCCATCGCATATAACTTTTTGTCCGCGACGCGACGAGCCCTGCTTTACCTTGCATGGTCAGGATTAAGACCGATGACCGAACTTGAATTTGAGAAGGCGTGTCGCGGCGTTGAACGAGGCGTTCCCGACGAGTTCGCTTGGGGCAATGCGTCGGCGGTTGCCGCAACGTCTATCAGCGGCAACGAAGACGGAACGGAAACCATTACCAACGCGCAAGCCAATGTCAATTACAACAACGTAACGCTGACCAACGGCGACGGTGGAACGGGCGCGTTGCGCGTTGGAATTTTTGCGCGAAGCGGCACAGGACGCACCCAAGCAGGCGCTTCTTACTACGGCATTATGGATTTGAGCGGCAACATCGAGGAAACCGTCGTAACCGTCGGAAACCAACAAGGACGCGCCTTTACAGGCGTTCACGGAAGTGGCAATCTGAACCCCAGCGGCGGATTGCTCGGCAATGAAGTGTCGGACTGGTCTAATTTGGCAAACGGCATTGGCTTAACAGTCAGAGGCGGAAATTGGAACGATTCCTTCCTCAGAATCAGAGTCTCCGACCGAGCAAGACCGGGAACAAACGGAGAAAATAATTTAAGAGGCGTTAGAACCGCACCTTAAGTTAAGCCACAAAAGAACAGTTTTAGTAACATGGAGCAATCTATGAAAAAACAGATTTTGCTTTTTCTGGCAACCCTGCTCGCGTCTGAATGGCTTGTTGCTCAAAAATTTCAAGGCGGCAGTTTTGATGGAAGCGCGGGCGTAACATCGGGGGTAATCACTTTGGTAGGCAGTCCGACAAGTTACGCATACACAAATCCACGTTTTTTCGGTGGAAGTTTTGATGGAAGCGCGAGCGTGGCGTCGGGGGTAATCACATTGGTAGGCAGTCCGACAAGTTACGCATACACAAATCCACGTTTTTTCGGTGGAAGTTTTGACGGAAGCGCGAGCGTGGCGTCGGGGGTAATCACTTTGGTTGGAACTCCAACAAGTTATGCCTACACGAATCCTCGTTTTTTCGGAGGCAGTTTTGATGGATTCAGTTCAATCATCTCTGATACCCTTACGCTGAACGGGGAAAGCGCGGCGTTTGTCTATTCCAATCCGCGTTTTTTCGGAGGCAGTTTTAGTGGCACATCAACCATTCGCGGCGATAGCGTCTTTACGCTTGATGTAGAAGAGAAAACGCCAAGCGTAAGAATTCCGAAAGATTACGCGCTGGCGCAGAACTATCCTAACCCGTTTAATCCAACAACCATCATTCAGTATGATTTGCCCACCGCAAGCCAAGTTTGCTTGGAACTTTTCGATGTGCTTGGACGGAAAGTCGCAACGCTCATCAATGCGAAGCAGTCCGTAGGAACGCATGCTTACACGCTACGCGCATCAGCTTTTGCGTTGGCATCGGGCGTTTATTTCTATCGCTTGCAGGCTGGGGAGTATGTTCAGACGCGAAAAATGGTTTTGATAAAGTGAGCAAAAATTCCCCCACGCCTCCCTAAATTCAACGGTCTTTTTCTCCAAAAACGTTCACAACGATGACCGTATTTCGCGCCGTTGTCATTATCCTTCTTGCGCTTGCCGCGCTTCCAATGCCGATTGGATACTATGCGATTGTAAGAATCGCGGTTACGAGTTACTGCGTCGTTGAAGCGATATATGCCTACGAGCAACGCCGCACCGCCTTGACGGTTGCCTTCATCATCGTTGCGATACTTTTCAATCCAATCATTAAGGTGGGATTTCCAAAAGAAATCTGCGCGGTCATTGACCTTGCGTTAGCGGGATTCTTGTTTGTGAAGCGAAATCAACTCAAACCATAGCGGCAAATTCAATTCTGAATACGACTTAACATCGGCAAATAAACGCTTTGGACGAATTTAATCGCATCTCATTAAAAACAAAGCGTTTAAGAATTGAGGAAAGGCGCGTCGAAAGTCAAAATTTAATTTTGAAATCAGCGCAACATAGGCGAACTTGTAGCGTTTTTGAATGCCTTCGCGTCGTTCAAAAATGAGCAGTAACCAAGAACTTTATCCGCAGTAGTAGTATGACCTATCCTTTTCCTGTCTCCGACCCAATTCCTTTGCCTGCGCCCGTTTGGCTTTTCAAGATATTAAATATCGTAACGCTCGGATTGCACTTCGTCGCGTTAGAAATTTTGATTGGAGGATTGCTGATAGTCGCAATCCTTAATTATTTCGGCACGCGGCAGGGCGCAAGATTGGAGTTGAATCAATCCGCAAGTCTGATGGCGCGTCGCTTGCCGATTGTGATGACCTACGTCATCAACTTGGGCGTGCCGCCGCTTCTTTTCACGCAGGTGCTTTACGGGCAAGCCCTTTACACGAGTAGCGTTTTGATTGGATTGTGGTGGATTTCTGTTATTGCAATACTAATGCTTACCTATTGGCTTCTTTACAAAGTCGCCGAAAAAACAGAAACGAACCAAAGCGCGTGGCATCTCGCAATCGGTTCGTGGCTTTTGATTGGGCTTATCGCCCGAATTTATTCCACGAACTTCACGCTTATGCTTCGCCCTGAAGATTGGCAATCGCTCTACGAAAATTCCGCATTAGGCGCAGCGCTCCCGATGAGCGACCCGACAACCACGCCAAGATGGATCATGATGCTAACAGGCGGATTTGCTGTGGCGGGCATCTGGATGGTTTGGCTCTCAACAACCTCAAAAACCAGCGAAACCGTTGGAGCCTACTTGAACGGATTAGGCGGAAAAATTGCCGCCGCCTTCTTCGCGCTTCAACTGGGCGCGGCGTATTGGGTATTTCTCGCGCAACCCGATGCCGTCAAAGAGCAACTCACCTCGCAATCGCTTTACCTTATCGCGGGTTATGGTTGGATCGCGATAACGGTCGCGTTGATTGCGATTTCCGTCTTGGCGATTGTTCGCAAACCCTCGCTTCTCTTATCGTGGGGCGGAGCAGTCGCGGTTTTGCTCTCAATGCTCTCAATGGTGCTTTATCGCGATGGAATTCGAGACATCACGCTTCTTACCAAAGGGTTCGATGTTTGGGAGAGAAATGTCGTTACGAACTGGTCCGTCGTGGTGATTTTCCTCGTGCTCTTCGTGGTTGGATTGGGCATCATTGGTTGGCTCTTATCGGTCGTGATGCGCTCCAAAGAAGAGCAAGAGATGACATTGAATCCGTCATTTGCAACTGAATCAACAAAGAAGGAGATGACAAAATGAACGTGAATAAAACGCTTACGCACACAAACGGAGCAGATACTGATGCAGGCGACTTGATGTCGCGACGCACTTTTGCAAAAGTCTTATTCGGTGGCGTTGGCTTATGCTATGCGGGTGCAATCGGCTATCCTATTTATCGTTACCTTGCCTCGCCGATTGAACGAAGCATGGAATCTACGAAGGTCTCCGAAGTTTCATTGCCCGATGCGGCAAAGTTGGAACCAGGAGCGGCGATGATGTTCAAGTTCGGCGCAAAGCCCGCAATGCTGATTCATCATAAAGACGACACTTGGTCGGCGATGGAAGCCGTTTGCACGCATCTCGCCTGCACGGTGCAGTATCAAGCCGAAGAAAATCGAATCTACTGCGCCTGCCACGGCGGCGTGTATGACATTAAAACTGGCGCGGCAGTTTCAGGACCGCCGCCGAAAGGGTTGAAAGCGTTTAATGTCAAAGTTCAAGATGGGGCGGTTATCGTCTCAAAAGCGTAATTGAAAAACCTTAAAACTTTGAAGCAGTATGGCAAAGTTAATCGCATCGCTTTACGGGTGGGTTGATGAGCGTTTGGGATTGGAGGAAATGCTCAAATTTGCGAAGAAGAAAACCGTTCCCGTCCATAAGCATTCGTTTTGGTATTACTGGGGCGGCATTTCGCTCTTCTTCTTTATCGTTCAAGCCTTTACAGGCGTGTTGCTCCTCGTTTATTATCGCCCTGGACCAGACGCATATGAATCCGTCCGACAAATCACCTACGAAATTCACTTTGGGTGGCTGATTCGCTCGGCGCACTCGTGGTCGGCGAATTTGATGGTGGCATCGGTGTTCATTCACATGTTCTCGGTCTACTTCATGAAAGCCTATCGTGCTCCGCGCGAGTTTGGGTGGTGGAGCGGCATGCTCTTGCTCATCATCACGCTCTTGTTTGGATTTAGCGGATACCTGCTCCCGATGGACGAACTCGCCTACTTTGCCACAAAAGTTGGGCTTGAAATTCCAAACGCGCTGCCGATTATCGGTGAGCCAATGACCAACCTCTTTCGTGGCGGCTTGGAAGTCGGCGAACTGACGGTTCAACGCTTCTTCGCGCTCCACGTGGTTGTCATGCCCGCGCTCTTCCTGCCGATTCTCGTTTTTCATCTGTGGCTAGTGCAGAAGCACGGAAACGCCACGATTCCAAGCGAAGCCGAAAAGCCAAAAAGTGAGCAAAAGTCAATTCCGTTTTTCCCGAACTTTTTGATGAACGACCTTGCGATGTGGCTTATCGCGCTGAACGTGATGGCTCTTTTTGCCTCGCTCTTTCCTTGGGACTTGGGCGAAGTCGCCGACCCGCTCAAACCTGCGCCCACAGGCATTCACCCCGAATGGTATTTTATGAGCGCGTTTCAGCTCCTCAAAATTATGGGAAATCTATTTCCGGGAGCATTAGGAGAAGGGTTGGGTATTTCCATCTTCACGCTCGGATTGCTACTATGGACGCTGATTCCGCTCTACGACGGAAAGAATGAAAAGGGCAGACGCGCCCGCAACGCCACCTACTTTGGACTCATTGCGCTCGGCGTGTTCGCGATTACGACGATTTGGGGATATATGGTGCTGTAATCTATTCAAAATAAAAGACTTAAAAAGGAGTAACTATGAACTATCCAGTTTGGGATGTGCCGATAATCGGAAGTGGTTGGGTTATTGGCATTATCGCAATTTTTCATACGCTCATTTCGCAGTTCGCTGTTGGCGGCGGACTCTACCTCGCGCTTGCGGAGCATAAAGCCCTCAAAGACGGTCGGAACGATTGGTTTCCGATGCTCCGAAAGCACTCCAAATTCTTTTTGATTGTAACAGGGGTGTTCGGCGCGGTTTCAGGCGTTGGAATTTGGTTCGCGATTGGTCTTGCCAATCCTGAATCTACCAGCACGCTGATTCATAATTTCGTCTTCGGTTGGGCAATGGAATGGGTGTTCTTCATCATTGAACTGACCGCCGCGGCAGTTTATTACTATACTTGGGGCAAAATTCCGAACAAACTTCACAATCAAGTCGGTTGGCTCTATGCGATTGCATCGTTCTTCACATTGGTGATTATCAACGGCATTTTAACCTTTATGCTCACGCCCGGCGACGCTTGGATTGAAGTGGCAGGCACGGGAGCAGAGGCAAGCCGTTTCTGGCATGCGTTCTTCAACCCAACTTATTTCCCGAGCCTCTTCCTAAGAATCCTCGTGTGCATTTCGCTTGCAGGCATTTGGGCGTTGCTTTCTTACAGCCAAATGAACGAACAGCCGCAAACCAAAGCCGAGATGATTACGTGGAGTTCGAAGTGGCTTATTCCGTCCTTTGTCTTGATGCCATTTTTCTTTGCGTGGTATTTAGCAAGCATTCCCGAAGTGAATCGCCAGTTGCTTCAATTTGGCATTGCAACAATCGGAAGCGGAGCATTTACTCAAGTTACTCGGATTGCGCTTTTAGTGGTGATGACAACCGCCACAATCGTTGGCGTTGTGTATTTCTTCGTGCGTCGCGCCCCCGAAGATTTTTCCTTCGGGCATGGCGTTGCGGTTCTGCTTTTAGCGGCGGTTGCGACAGCGTCCTCTGAATATGCGCGCGAAACTTTGCGCAAGCCGTATTCTATCGCTCGACATATGTATTCCAACGGCATTCGTCAAGCCAACGTGGCTCAACTCAATCAAGACGGCTATTTGACGAAGTCGCATTGGACGCGCCGCGTCGAAGGCGATGCGCAAACCCCCGAAGTGATTTTAGCCAACGGCGAAGCGATGTTTCGCGGACAATGCCTTGCCTGCCACACCGAAACAGGCTATCGCGCGATGAAAAAGTACCTCAATGGGCGGAGCAACGAATCCATCGCAAATTTGATGAAAACCCTGCATGAGTATAAACCAGATTCGCCTTACAGAGCCTACATGCCACAGTTGGCAGGTAAAGCCGATGAAATCGCATCACTCGCCGATTATCTTGACTATCGCGTCAATGGCAAAGCGAGCCGAATCGCTGAACTCATCAAAGCGCGAGAGGAGCGCGAAAAAGTTGTTGAAGCGCGTTGAAAAAGGACATTGAAAAAGGATAGGGTAACTCACACATTAACATCGGGCGACTGAATAAAAAGGTCGCCCTTTGTATTTTATTCAATTAAAACGCTTTCATAAACTTCACATCTTTGCGCCAATAGTGGAAAAGCAGTTGCCCGACTAATCCCGCCTGTACTTCTCCCAAAATACGGCGTGCCGCGTCCGATAAGCGACGATATTCCTTTGAAGTAAGAGAAGTGGTGCGCGTAGAAAGTCCGAACCAAGCCTCTAAATACTGCCGAACGTGCGTATCAATCGGAAATGCTGTGCGATGACCTAATCCAAACAGACAAACGCAATCCGTAATTTTTTCGCCAATGCCCGAATAGCGGAGCAGGGTTTTGCGAGCATTTTCAAAATCACAATGGGGAGCAGAGAGATGAGCGAGATTTAAGTCGCCTCGTGCCACAGCCATAGAAATTGCCTGTATGTTGCGCGCGCGATGAGCATTGTTGTTCGTGCACCGTATTAATTTTTCGATGGGAGCATTGGCAAGTTGTTCTGGTGTCGGAAATTTATATTCTGTTATTGCAATAAAATCACCAAAATTCTGAGAAATTAAAGAAACTTGGCGACGAATCAGTGCGATTCCAACGCCTTGTGCACACATAAACGACACAAGCGTTTCAAACGGTTCTTGGCGGAGCAGGCGCAACCCTAAATACGCAGATGCTCCTTGATAAAGATGCGGATACATTTGAATGAACAAAGCAGGGAATAG
Organism: Candidatus Thermochlorobacteriaceae bacterium; assembly: GCA_029263855.1. Taxonomy (GTDB): domain Bacteria; phylum Bacteroidota; class Chlorobiia; order Chlorobiales; family Thermochlorobacteraceae; genus JANWWM01. The sequence goes on from JAJUFC010000011.1 coordinate 27,259, forward strand.
CGTGCTTACATCATCTTCAAGCCCCAAGTAATGCCATACAAAATCGCGAAGTAGTTTGCCATTGATACATTCCGCCGTAGAGGCAATAAGTAGCCGATGCGGTTGAAGAGATGCGAGTCTCAAAATTTCACCATAAACAACCGCTTGAAAGGTATCTTTGCCGAGTTTCTGCCAACGAAAGGCTTGACCGCAGAACAAGGTTGCCTCTAAATTGAGCGGCACATCATAAAGAAGTTCAGACTGAAAGGGCAGTTCAAACATTGTGATTTGCAAGAATTTCCCTAAACTTACGCAATCTTGTTCAACAAATGATGATTCAATGACGCTATCTTTCCTGCTTCTAACTCTCCATCTCTGCCCATCTTGTGAATTGCAATGGGGATTTTGGGCGCACCGTCAAATTCACCGTCAAGCCGTTTATCTCATGCCCGCGCCCATCGCCGATTTTTTCCGCGCAAATGTTCAAGAGTTAGTCGATCGTTCCGTAGATGCCGATGAGCGTCGCCGCATTGACCCCAACGAAGCCCCTCAACACTACATCGATTTAGACCGCTACGGCTCATACCCATTTGATGAACTGCCTCACAACTATGACGATGCACTGAAAAAATTTGGACACGAGCGTTTGAAAGAAAATGGACTTGTGCCTTGGCGCATTGCCGCATTTGCCGATAGCCTCGCGATAGCCTTTCGGGAGCAGAACCGTGAAAGAATCATCTACTTCGCCGCTAATTTAGGACACTATGTCGCCGATGCCAATGTTCCGCTTCATGCCACCGAAAATTATGATGGACAACTCACGGGACAAAAAGGCTTGCACGCGCGATGGGAATCTATCTATCCGCAAAAATTTATGCTCCCAAGAGAAGCCGAATATCTTAAAGATGGGAGCATTTATATCATTGAAAATGCTACGCAGGAAGCATTTAAGTGGTCTTTGGAAAGTTTTCTTTTAAGTCAGCAAGTTTTAGCGATTGATAAACAAATTCAATCCGAACTTTTAGAAGACGATTTATATGAAAAAACATCTGACAATCTCCCGAAAACCAGACGAGAATTTTCACGGCAATACTATGAAAAACTAAAAGATAAACTAAACCAAATGGTTGAAAATCGCTTCGAGTTAAGTGTGGTGCGTGTTGCGTCAATCTGGTATTATTCTTGGTTAAAAGCAAATGAGCCGAATTTATCTAACTTATTAAAGAAATAGATATTAACTTTGTTTAATGCATAAAATTGTTAAGCAAATACGGCTTAAGGCAAAAGCCAAAAAGGCAACGATTATTTTCCCTGAATCAAGCGATGAGCGGACAATAAAAGCCGTTGATGAAATTGTTCGGGAAGATTTATTGAAGCCGATTTTAATTGGCAATCCTGAACAAATTCAGCGGCAATTTGATGCGCTTGGTTTAACTTTTCCGAGCACCAAAGTGCGCATTATTGACTATCTACGCTCTGAAAGACTTTCGGACTATGTAAGCGAGTATTACAATTTGCGGAAAGCCAAGGGAGCAAGTTATGATGTTGCCAAAAAAGTGATGGAAAATCCGCTGTTTTTTGCCGCCATGATGGTGCGCCGAGGCGAAGCCGATGGATGCGTCGCCGGAGCAGTATCATCAACCGCAGACGTGCTCCGCGCAGGCATTCAGATTATTGGAGTAGAGAAGTCGCAAACCCAATTAGTTTCCAGTTACTTTTTAATGGCGTTTCCTGAAAATCATCTAACTGCTCCCGATAAAGTCTTTACATTTGCCGATTGTGGTGTCGTGCCGTATCCCACAGCCGAAGAACTTGCTGATATTGCTATCACCAGCGCAGAATCGCACCGTGCCTTGACGGAAGAAGAGCCGATTATCGCGATGCTTTCATTTTCAACAAAAGGGAGCGCGAGGCACGAATCGGTTGAAAAAGTTATTCGCGCTACCGAACTTGCACGTGCCAAGCGTCCTGACCTCAAAATTGATGGCGAGTTGCAATTTGACGCCGCGTTTGTGCCAAGCGTCGGCGAGCGAAAAGCGAAGGGAAGTCAAGTGGCAGGGAGGTCAAATGTGTATATTTTTCCGAATTTAGACGCGGGGAATATCGCTTACAAAATTACGGAGCGGCTGGGCGGAGCAACCGCGCTCGGTCCGATTATTCAAGGTCTTGCCAAGCCGATGAACGACCTTTCGCGAGGCGCGAAACCGAGCGATATTGTTGATGTGGCGTGCATTTGCGCACTGAGAAAGCCGTAGCGCAAAGCCTTAATTGAAGAATGTGCCGAAAATTAAATTGAGCGAAATGCCCTGAAACGAGTTCCGAAAACGGTTCGGGAGCAGTTCAACGCTACTGAGAAACGTATCTACTTGATAGCGAACCGTTAGACCTTGCAAAGAAAAAGGATTTGAGCCAAAGTATGCTCCCGCGCCAATGAACCCATTGAAGCCCAATTTCATATACCCGCCTCCAAAGAAGCCCGATTCATATCCATACACATAGCCCAAGGTTGGTCCAATTCCTGCTTCTAAAAATGGACGAAATGCGCTGTTTATCTCTTCGCGAAACAACCGCCGTTGCGCGCCTACGGTTATGGGTATCATAAAAAGGCTGTTCTTTTTCAGTTCTCCCGTTTCGCTATCCGTTACAATGCTTCGCCCAAAAAAATCAAACCGCTCGATTTCCATTGGGTCATTTGCGGAAGTCAAAGAAAGCGACGCAAAAGCAATCCAGTCGGGATTCACTAAGCGCACATAACTTCCTGAAACAACGAAACTTGTTGTCGTCAAGCCAAATGAACCTGCTGCGCCGTTTGCGTTCTTGAAGCGTTCGGTATAAATGTCCACATCTTCGTCGTCATCTTCGTCATCAATGTTTTGTGCAAATGCCGTTATCGGAAGCAGTATCACGAACAGACAAACAGCGCATTTAAGCCAAAATCGCCAAACAGATACGCTCATATTTGATTCATTTTAGGTTATTTTGTTTGTTGTATAATATAAATTATGTAAAGTAAAAGTTATTCTTTGGGAAACCACTTGTTGCCAAAGGTTTCTTCATAACAAAACTCCGAGACGGGTTTGCGTTGTGCGCTTGACCAGTCAATCGTCGGTCGCTTGGCATTTGGGTCAATGTATCCAAACCGAAACAGCGCGATAAGTTCGTAATTTTCGGGGGGCTGAACCATATCGATGCACTCTTGCCAGTATGCTCCGCCCGCTTCCATCGGGAGCGAAATGAACTGCACGCCGATTCCGAGCGCGGTTGCCGAGAGCCAAATGTTTTCAATCGCCATGCCAAGCGCCAAAAGCGAATACATTCCTGAATGTTCATTTTTCTTGTATTCATCCTTTGTGAGTAACACGCCCAAAACCAGTGGCGAGCGTGAAACCAGTTTTTTGGAATCTATGGCTAAAAGATACGGCACACGCAATTTATTCATCATCTCGCCGCCTTTCTCAGAAAATAGATACTTGATAAATGGCTTCAAGACCGCAGGCATGTTGTCGATGTGAATACCATCGCCCGATTTGTCCGTTTCTTCTTTACTAAATCGGAAGTATTTGAGGTAACGTTTCCAAAAGTTCCCTTTTGCCATCACTTCGCGCATCGAACGACCCGCGATTTTGCCCAGATGCTCCCGACGCGCTTTGTCGCGAATCAAGACAAACCGCCAAGGCTGAGAGTTGAAATGACTCGGAGCATAACTTGCCGATTGCAGTAAAATTTTGATATGCTCATCGGATAAAGGTTTATCCAAAAAATAACCATTTGTAGTGCGCCGGGATTTAATGGCTTCAAAGAGTTCCATATTGATTAGCGTAGGTAAATAAAAACGCTGGTGTAAATGAGATTGCAAAGAATCGCATACTTCCAGTGGTTTGACGTTTTTCCTGAAAAGCGCGTCATTGCAAAAAGCAAAAGAAATAGAAAAGAAAGCAAAATCGAACCTAAAAAATTTTTGCAATAAATTTCATAAAGCGTTGCAATGAAAAGAGATAACATTACAAAAAAGTATATTGCGTGATGCAAAAAAGCGAATTTTTTATGATGAAAAATGTTGAGTTTTACCATAATTCCATAAACAAAATTTACCCAAAAAAGACTATAGGCGAGCGTGAGCATGGTCTTTAAGCGATAGCGCATTCTCCTCTACTCCGATTCTAACCACCAACATCGCGGCGTTTAGGAGCGTGTAGATAAGCGACGTTATGTAAAGTTCAAACAAAAGCGGAACAACGGCAATTTCAGTTCCGACAATCCAATAGTTCGGGTGTTTAATAAACCGATATAATCCGCGCTTAATTAACGGAGCATTCGGCACAACGATAATGCGTGTATTCCAAAATTTTCCTAATGTCGCAATCACGCTGTAACGTCCAATTTGCGCCAGCGCAATTACCAAAAGCCAAATTTGCCACATTGGGCTCAACGCTGTTTGGTTGATGTAATGCTCCGCTATCATTGCCAAAAACCAAGTTAAGTGCAATGCGACCATATATTTGTAATGCTCCGCTCCGACTTCATAGCCGCCTTGCGCTTTTAACCACGCTTCATTCCGCTTTGAGATAAATAATTCGGCGAGGCGTTGCGCGGCTAAAATCAGAATCATTATCCAAAACGCAATCATTGATGCTCCCATTGAAGAAGAAGAAGTTCGGCGGAAAATCCAGGACCGAGCGCGGCAAGCAATGCAAGGTCGTTTTCGGCATTATATCGCAGACGTTCCATAAAACGCTCCAAGATGAACAGGACGGTAACCGCCGACATATTGCCATATTCGCTTAAAATTTGATAGGCGATTTGCAAATGCGCGTCGCTTAACTCAAAGGCGGATTTATACGCTTCTAATACTTTTGCGCCGCCTGGGTGCGTAATAAAATGTTTAATATGCTTAATATCTAAATTATTTAAATTATTGTTTTTTAAGAAGTTAAAAACAGACTCTTTGAGAAAAGTTTGAACAATATCAGGCACGTTTTGCGAAAGAACGACATTGAAACCTTGCTCATTAAATCGCCACCCCATCACATTCAAAGAATTGGGCATCGTTGAGGTTTGCGACCCCAAAAGTTTGGGCAATGCGCCATCGCGTTTTGCGTTTGCACGACTTCCCTGCGCCAGCACGGCCGCAGCGCCATCGGCAAAAAGGGCGGACGATACGAGCGCGGCTTTGGACATATCGCTACGCACAAAGGTCAATCCGCAAAGTTCCGCAACCACAATCAAGATGGTGGCATTTGAATCGGCTTCAGCAATCGTTCTTGCCCAAGAGAGCGATGCTGCTCCGCCGGCGCACCCAAGCCCCCAAAGCGGCAATCGGCGCACGGTTTTGCGGAACGGCAATCGGTCAATCAGTCGCGCATCTATCGTCGGCGTAGCCAAGCCTGTTGTAGAAACGAACAAAAGGCAATCCACTTCTGAAAGCGCGATTTGTGCTTTTTGAAGGCAGTTTTGTATGGCTTGCTCCGAGAGTTTAAGTGCGTTTTCCAAATACAAGTTGTTCTTTTCTTCAAACGATTTCGCCGAAGAAAACCACTCTACGGGCACACAAAAGTGCCGTTTTTTAATCAAGGTATTTTCAAAAATGCTGATAAGACGGTCTAAATTTCCTTTGTAAGTTTCGCCGTAAAGATTCGTTGCAAAGTCTTTCGCGTCGTCTTGTGTTGCTACAAAAGGCGGAACAGCAGTTCCAATTGAAATAATGTTTGCCATTGATTTTCTTGTGCTGATGAAGCAATAAACGCTAAACAATCATAATGAATTTATTTCTTTTCTCCCGAGCCTTTTTTTTATATTGGAAAAACACAACTGATTCAACACCAAATCTGAATAACTAAACGAATAAGTATCAAAAATGGCAAAATTTGAAGTCGTTATGCCCAAAATGGGCGAGAGTATTATGGAAGGCACGGTTTTGAAGTGGCTCAAAAAGGTCGGCGACCCAGTGGCAAAAGATGAAAACATATTGAACATTGCAACAGACAAGGTAGATGCCGAAGTGCCTTCAAACGTCGCGGGGGTTTTATCTGAAATTTTATTCAATGAAGGCGACGTAGTGCCGGTCGGCAAAGCGATTGCAATCATTGAAACGGATGTAGCCGTGAATCCTATACCGTCGCCCTCACCTGCTACGCCGAGCGAAGCCAAATTGGAAGTTGCTCCACCAGTAGCAGCAACAGTATCAGAAAAGAACGGCACACCTACTGCTGTTGAAGTTGTTCAAAGTGTTGCCGAATCGGGACGATTTTACACGCCTGTGGTATTGAACATCGCTCGAGAAGAAGGCATTTCAATGGAGGAACTTGCTCGAGTAAAGGGTACTGGAATGGACGGGCGCGTAACCAAAGCCGACTTGCTCAATTACATTCAAAATCGCGCGAAAGGCGTTGCCGTCTCTACCACGACCGTTGCGCCAACGGGAAAAATCGAGAGCGCGCAACCCGCGCCCAAATCTGCGCCCACGCATCACCCTGTCGTTTATGATGCCGCCCGCTCCGAAGTCGTGCAGATGGACAATATGCGCAAATTGATTGCCGAACATATGGTTCGCTCAAAACAGACTTCGGCGCACGTTACTTCGGTTTCCGAAGCCGATGTAACGGGATTGGTAAATCTCGTCAAGAAGAAGAAAAATGCGTTTGAAGCCACCAATGGCGCGAAACTCACCTACACGCCATTCTTCATTGAAGCCGCGATTAAAGCGTTAAAGCAATTTCCGATGCTCAATGCGTCGGTCGATGGCGACAAAATCATCATCAAAAAGTATATCAACTTCGGCGTTGCCGTCGCGCTTGGAGAACGCGGCGAAGGCGGTTTGATTGTTCCCGTCATCAAAAACGCCGACGAAATGAACTTGGTCGGAATCGCGCGCGCCGTTCAAGATTTAGCGTCGCGAGCGCGCACGAAGAAACTTTTGCCTGACGACATTCAGGGAGGCACCTTTACGCTCACCAACTACGGAACGAGCGGCAACCTCTTTGGCGCGCCGATTATCAATCAGCCGCAAGTGGCGATTTTGGGAACGGGCGCGATTGTCAAGCGTCCCGTCGTCAAAACGCTGGAAGATGGCTCTGATGTGATTACCATTCGCTCTATGACTTATCTCTCGCTTTCTTACGACCACCGCATTATCGATGGCTCGCTTGCAGGATTTTTCTTGCAGACGCTCTGCAAAACGCTTGAATCCTATAACGAAAATACTGTTCTCTAAACCTTAATTAAAGTAACACGCGATGGGAATTTGGGGCGACGGACTTTTTGAAAACGATGCCGCTTCTGCCGCGAAGGCGATTTTCGAAGTCGCGCTTGCCGACGGCGCAAGCGTCGCAGAAGCCACAAAACAGGTGTTTGATGAACTCAAAGCGATGGCGGAGGACGAAGGCGTGTTCTCCGTCATTGTGCTTGCACTCGCCGCGCTGCAATCGGAAGCCAACCAACTTCAGCCCGACATTAAAGCACAAGCGTTAGAAATTCTCACTGCGGGTAAAGGTCTGAAACATTGGGAGGAGCTAGGAAGCGTGAACTTGGAGCAGCGCAAATCCACTTTGGAAAAGTTCAAGGTCGCTCTTCAAAACGCATAGCGACATTCTCTCAGCAAGTTTTCCCCTGCTCTCTTTCTATATGTTGTGTTGACATTTATGTAGTTCTCGCATCCGCTCGGAATGACCATTTTGCGTGGCGCGAGTGATAGGGATTGACGCTGTTTGTCAACACGACCTAGCATCATCATTTCTATTTTGCCGCGACAATGACCTCCAAGATTCCGCTTGCAAAGCGCGCAAGTCGAAGGACAGATTTACGCGGGTTACTACCTACCGATTCGCGATTTAGCCCCCGCCAATGGCACGACGCTCAGTTACCTTCACTATTGGGCAAACGCGGGCGTTAAGTTAGGCGCATTTTTCTCGTTTGGCGCGCACTACGAGCATCTCATCAACACGGGCGGCTCCAACGTCACCGAATCAACCGACGTTTATCAGTGGCTCGGTCCTTACGTTCAATTTATGGAGAAAAGCGGCAAAATGTATCTGCGCTTCGCGGGCGGCACGGACTTCACCGAAGGCAACGATTCGTTCTTCAAGATGACCGTCGGCTATAATTTCTAAACAACTGTAGTTTTTTGTTTATTGGGGGGGACTAAGCAAGTCCCCTTTTTGTTTATTTTGAAATTTGCTTGACATTTCGATCGTTTCTATCTAAAATTGCAAAAAGGTTTCCGTAAGATGATTAAAGTAGATTCCTTAAACGTCATAGAATCTCCCGCGCCACGCGCTCCCCGTCCCGATTGGCTCAAAGTGAAAATCCCGACAGGCGAAGGCTATTCGCGCCTGAAATCGCTGGTTGATACTTACAAGTTGCACACGGTTTGCGAGGAGGCGCGTTGTCCGAACATCGGTGAATGTTGGGCTTCGGGGACGGCGACGATTATGATTTTAGGCGACACTTGCACGCGCTCGTGCGGCTTTTGCGCAGTGAAAACAGGTCGCCCAACCGAGTTGGATTTAGCCGAACCCAAGCGCGTGGGCGAGATGGTCAAGATTATGAACCTGCGCCATACGGTCATTACCAGCGTCAATCGCGATGAACTCAACGACGGTGGCGCAAGCATTTGGGCTGAAACGATTCGCGAAATTCGAAAGCAACACCCAACCACGAAAATTGAAGTCTTGATTCCTGATTTTCAAGGCGATACGGACGCGATGGACACAGTCTTTCGGGAGTGCCCCGATATTCTAAATCACAACACCGAAACCGTGCCACGCCTTTATCGAATCGTGCGCCCGCAAGCCAAGTATCAGCGCACGCTTGACCTGCTCCGACGCGCAAAGGAGCAGTTCAATCTCGTTACAAAGTCGGGCGTGATGGTCGGGCTGGGAGAAACGCCCGAAGAAGTCATAGAAGTTATGAAAGATTTGCGCGCCGTCCATTGTGATATTATGAGCATCGGACAATATCTGCAACCTACGAAAGCCCATTTGCCGATTGCGCGTTATGTGCCACTTGAAGAATTTGAGATGTATCGCCGTGTTGGATTGGAGATGGGTTTTCACCACGTGGAGTCTGCTCCGCTTGTTCGCAGTTCGTATCATGCGGCGGAGCAAGCCAAGTAATATCCTTAATTCATTGAAAATGAAGATTACTTCACTCTTCTTAATTTTTGCGCTCTTTCCTCTTTACTCACAAGAATATGACTCGTCGGGATTTAATCCCAAGACCTTGCTCTATAAAGGTGAAGAACGGTTTCTCGCCAATGTCAAGCAACTGACTTTTGAAGGCGAAAATGCCGAAGCCTATCTCTCGTTTGATGAAACAAAAATTATTTTTCAATCGCGCAGAGGCAACGGCGATTGCGACCAAATTTATGTAATGAACCTTGATGGTTCTGGGAAACGCTTAGTGAGCACGGGCAAAGGGCGCACGACCTGCTCCTATTTTTTGCCTGACGGAAAAACGATTCTCTATGCGTCGACGCATTTAGCCGATACCGCCTGCCCGCCCCCGCCGAGCATGTCGAAAGGCTATACTTGGGCGTTGTATAAAGGCTATGATATTTTCCTTGCTAACGCTGATGGGAGCAACTTGCGGCGCATCACTTCCACAAAAGGCTACGACGCCGAAGCAACGGTTTCACCTACGGGCGATAAAGTTGTCTTTACCTCCGTGCGCGATGGTGATTTAGAACTCTACGAAATGAATTTAGATGGAAGCAATCAAAAGCGATTAACGAATCATCTGGGCTACGATGGCGGAGCATTTTATTCATGGGACGGCAAAAAAATCGTGTTCCGCGCCTCGTCGCCTGATTCAAGCGAGGCAGACTCTTACAAAGCGTTGCTTCGCGAAGGGCTAGTGCGCCCAAACAAAATGGAATTATTTGTAATGAATTCCGATGGGAGCAATCGCAAACAACTGACTTTCAACGGCAAGGCGAACTTTGCGCCGTTCTTTTACCCTGACAATCGCACGATTGCATTTTCTACAAATGTCGCCGATACACAACGCGGGCGAAATTTTGACATTCATTTGATTGATGCTGAAAATCCTGAAAAGTTAGTTCGCGTTACCTTTTGTCCTGAGTTTGACGGATTCCCTGTATTTACAAGAGACGGCAAGAAAATTATTTTTTCTTCTAATCGTAACAGCAAACGCTATGGCGATACAAATGTGTTTATCGCTGATTGGATTTTTAAGCCTTAACTCTAATCAAATCAACTGAATCACATTAACCATTAAATCTTCATCACTATGGGAACAGGAATCTATGTGATGCTCTATTGGGCGGTTGGCGTATTCTGCGCCATCCTCTTTTTAGGTGAGGAACTTTTCCCTCAAAAAAAGCAGGAAAGAGATTGGAAGCGAATTTTATTGGTCTTCACTTCTCTGCTTCTCGTTATTTTCAATGCGTATATCTACAAGAACTCTACCGAAACACTGGGACGACCGCTCGATTATGTCTCTATGCTTGTTTTCGGTTTAGGCAATGGAATTTGCGAGACATTTATTTTTATTGCGTGCTTTAAGCTTGGTGAATCTTGGATGGCGAAATATACCGACAAAAAGCCGTTTTTATTTTTAGGCGGACTTTTAATTTTTATGGCTTTTAGTGGCTTTATTCACGGCACATTTTGGATTAACGAATTTCCGCCGCATCTTACTTCCGACCCTGAAAAAATGTTCTATAAATCTTTTTTTATGCCTCTACAATTTGGATTAGCGATTAGTTGGGCGTTGATTTATTTTCTATATCGTGATATTTGGACCGTCGCACTATTACATATCATTGTTGATGTATCTGTTATTTACTCCATTCACTACTCACTATTTTCACGAAATATTATCACTGCTGGACTATGAAAAAATTTGAAGGAAAAGTATTAGTCGTTGGCGCAACAGGTCGCACGGGGCTGTGGGTAGTTCGTCGCCTCCAACACTACGGTATTGAAGTGCGTGCATTCGCTCGCAAAGCCGATAAACTTGCCGAGTTTAGAAATCTTGAAGTTTCACTTGGCAAAATTCAGAATACTTCCGCTCTTCGTAGTGCGGTATCGGGCTGCAATGCTATCATTTGCACCATTGGTGCAAGCGAACTGATTGGCGAGGCGTCTCCCGTTCAAGTGGACGGCGACGGCATTATTCGTCTTGTGGATATTGCACGAGAAAATGACGTTAAGAAATTTATCTTAGTCAGTTCTATCGCCGTTACGAAGCCTTTTCACCCACTTAATTTATTTGGTGGCGTGCTCTCTCAAAAACTGCGCTCCGAAAATCATCTGCGGAGCATCTATGGAAAAGATGGTTTTACCTACACTGTGATTCGTCCCGGAGGCTTAAAAGATGGCGAACCATTTAAATACCAACTTCAAACAGGCAAAGGTGATACGATTTCAGGTGTAATTGATAGAGCCGATGTCGCCGAGCTTGCCGTGCTTTCCCTTTGGACAAAGCGCGTAGAAAATGAAACTTTTGAGGTTATTCGCACGTCGCCTGCAGAGCAAAAGTCGCTTGAAATTTACTTAGAAAAAATTTAAAGAGATTTTATGTAGGTCTTTTTAAGTGTCGCTATTTCAATGGCTTACAAAAAAATATCTGTTAAAAAATTACTGCAATGGTTTTTAAAGAATAAGCGCGATTTGCCATGGCGAAAGACCAAAAATCCCTATCACATTTGGATTTCAGAGGTGATGCTCCAGCAAACGCAGGTGGCGACCGTAGTTCCCTACTACTATCGTTTTTTGGAGAAATTTCCTACCATCAAAGCGTTAGCAGAAGCCCAAACCGACGAATTGATGAAGTGTTGGGAAGGGCTTGGCTACTACGCACGGGCTCGCAATCTGCAACATGCGGCGCAAACAGTGATGCGGGAGCATGGCGGTAATCTTCCGAAAACACATGAAGCCTTACAGTCGCTCAAAGGTTTCGGAGCATATACATCAGCAAGCGTCGCCAGCCTTGCCTTTGGTGAAGATTGTGCCGCGATTGACGGCAATGTGCTCCGCGTGTTTGCGCGTCTTTATGCGATTGCAGATGATATTCGCCTGCCTGCTACAAAATCCAAAATTGAGCAATTAGCAACGCTTAATCTTCCAAAAGGTAGAGCGGGCGAATTTAACGAAGCCGTGATGGAACTCGGTGCAACAGTCTGCACGCCCAAAAATCCGCAATGCTCCGCGTGCCCTCTCAATCAAGACTGTGCCGCCTTCCAGCAAGATGCGGTTTTATCTTATCCTTTCAAGTCAGCAAAGCCGAAAATTCCGCACAAAGAAATTGCGATTGGAATTGTTCAGCGCGAGGGCAAGGTGTTAATTGCACTGCGCCCGCCTGACGGATTGCTCGGAAATCTTTGGGAATTTCCGGGCGGAAAAAAAGAACTGAACGAAACGCTTGTGGAATGTTGCAAACGCGAAGTTGAGGAAGAAACAGGATTGCAAGTTCAGGTCGGGGAGCGAATTGCGGTTGTCAAGCACACTTACACGCACTTCAAAATTACACTTCATGCGTTTTTATGCACCTATCAAAGCGGTGAAGCGCATCCCAAAAGTAGTCAAGATGTTCGCTGGGTTGCGCTCCACGAGCTTAACCAATTTGCGTTTCCTAAAGCCAATAAATCAGTAATCACAGCCCTGCTACGCAGGAGTGAATCGTCAGTCGGCACGCTCTTTGAGCCGATGGTTTGAGCGAGAATTTAATGTCCTAAATAAATCGATTGGTCAGGAATCAGGACAGTAACATCGCCATAGAGTTTAGACTGACAGCCTAATCGTGAGGAGAGCGTAAGCCCGACGGCTTCGTCCAATTGCTCCTCTTCCTCGTCGGTCATTTCCGGCAAATTCTCCATGCCCTTTTTGACAATCACATGGCAAGTTGAGCAGGCGCATACGCCGCCGCAGTTATGTTGAAGGTGAATGGCGTTTTCCATGCACGCATGAAGGATTGAAGTTCCTTCATCGACTTCCAAGACAACGCTTTTATCAGGCTGGTTATGGAAAAGCAAGGTAAGTTTATGGCGTCGGGTTTGGGTGGAATCGGTTGGAGTATTTATGGCACTTGCTTGAGCAGTCATTGTTCGCTTGAAATTTGGTTGAAGTGCGTTTTTAGAACAACGAACATTTGTGGGTCTTTTGAACGTTCAGGAAATACATTCAGGAAATAAGAGCGGCGATTATGCGCGGGGTTTGTTACGGAAGCGCAACTCCATTTCGCGCACTTTGAGTTGAAGTTCTTCCATTGGAAGTTGCAGGTAATAATTGACAAGGTCGCGAATCATGAGAAGTCGTGAAGAGCTATCGGTAATGAGCCCTTGCTGACGTTTTTGGTCTAAAATCTGGTAGAGATTGGGGTTTTGAAGTTCTTCGAGGCTGAGGACATAAAGTTCGTTGCCCTTTTGAGCGCCGTCGCGAATGGCTAATTTTTCAGGTGCAACTTGCATAGGGGAGGCGGGTGGTGTTGCCATTGGTGCCGATGCAGGTAAAGCGGGAGACGGTGCATCGGTTTCGCCTTTGGATTTCATCATGCGATTGGTTGTCTCGCGCAATCGCTGTGAAAGAATTTTAATGAAGTTGAGTAGGATTTTAATGGCTTCTGTCGGGCGGCTCTGCAACATTCGATCGAAATTATACTTCGGCATTACAAGCAGTTCCGAGTATTCTTTGACAACTGCCGAGGCAGAGCGTTTTTGCTGTTCAAAGAGCGACATTTCGCCGAGCAACGCACCTGGTCCGAGCGTCATAAATACTTCATCTTCTCCTGATGCGTTTTTTTTGGAAAGTTCAACTTTGCCTGACAAAATCACATACATAATTTGACCTACAATCAAATTCTCGCGGAACAACACGTAGTTCGGTTCAAACCCTTTCACAAAGGCATACTTGATAATTTGCTCATATTCTTCTTGCGAGATTCCTTCAAAGATAGGAATACTGGTTGGGTCAATTTTTTGCATTGTGGATTTTTAACTCAAAAAGTTTTTGTAACGGCAAATATAAAAGTTCACTTGTGAAAAACAATTTAATGATGGTGTGCATGCAATTGACGGTGAAATTCGCCTCTATTCTCGCTTAAAGTTTGCTGATGTCCGATGTGTTTATGGACATGCTCGTTCTCGAGTTGAATCGTTACGTGGTCGATGTTGAAACGCTCTTTGAGCAATTTATTGATGCTGAGAATAAGAGTTTGACTGCAATCATACTCGTCAACAACAATGTGGCAACTAAGCGCATTGACGCCTGATGTGATTGCCCAAATATGAAGGTCGTGCAGGTCGACGACGTGTTCATGAGCGCGAAGTTCCTTTTCAACAGAGGCAATATCCAAGTCGTGAGGCACACTTTCCAAGAGCACATCGACCGATTCGCTGACAACATTCCACCCGCCGCGCACAATCAGCATGGCAATGAGCATGCTAATAATGGAGTCGAAGGCTTGCCAGCCCGTCAAGGCAATCAATCCCGCCGCAACCAAAACGCCGATTGACCCCATCAAATCCGAAAGCACGTGCAAGTATGCGGCTTTGACATTTACGCTACTTTCTTTTGAGCGATGCAGCAGCCAAGCACTTATCACATTTGCCAACAAGCCAATGCCGCCAAAGAGCATCATTTCTTCGGTATGGATTTTCCTTGGTGAGCCGAAGCGTGCGATGGCTTCATAACAAATGAAAATTGCAATCAGGCAAAGAATCGTGCCGTTGAGCAAGGCGGCGAGAATTTCAATACGGTAAAATCCATAGGTGCGCTTTTTCGTCGCTGGCTTTGAAGCCAAGTATACAGCAAGAGAACTTACAAGCAGCGCAAAGACATCGGTAACCATGTGCCCCGCATCAGCAAGAAGTGCAAGGCTTCCGCTTATCAAGCCTCCAACAAGTTCAACTAAAAAAATAACTGCGGTAACTAAGGTTGAGAGAAATAGCCCCCGCGATGCAGTCGTGCTCTTTTCGAGTTTCTCTTGATAAATGTGTTGATTATGTTCCATTTTTACATTTGCCTTGATGCTGTTTGGAAATTACAAAATCTGCATCACACTTATTCACGGTTTAAGGAGAGTTTCTCAGAAAGTTCCGCTGCACGTTTAGCAGGATAAATGCTTGCGAAGAGGGTTACAAGAAATGCCATAGCCGCCGTCCACACAAAATCCCACCCCTCAATGACCACAGGATATGCTTTAACGATAAAGGCGTTTCCGTAGGGCAGTTTGACCAGTCCGTATTGCGCTTGAAGAAACGCAATGCCATAGCCCAGCGCAAGCCCGCAGGCAACGCCGATTGCTCCGATGAGCGCGCCCTCAATGAGAAAAATATGCTGGACGTCTTTGGAAGTTAATCCAATGCATCGCAGGAAATAGAGGTCGCGACGCTTCTCAATCGCCGTCATTGTGAGTGAGCCGATGAGCGAGAGCGACGCGACAACGATAATGAGCATCAAGGCGGCGAAACTTCCCCACTTCTCCATTTTCATCACGCGAAAAAGGTCGCTGAACTTATCTTCAAGCCGCGTGAGTTGAAGCGTATTTTCCAATCCATTTTCCTTGACCCATTTTTCCACAGCAGTCTGCAATGCCTCGTCGGATATAGGTTTTCCGAAGACGTCTTTTTTCGGACGAATATCAATTCCTGTTACTTCGTTTTCGGCATAATCAAAAACGCGCTTCCCTGCGTTCAGCGTAGCCAAGACATACACGTCGTCATAGACGCGGTGCGTGCGAAAGAAATTCTCGACGCGCATCATGGGCAGGTCAGGTTGCTTTTTCGTGAGCGGATTTTGTATCGCTTCCAACCCCTCGTCAATCATCTTCGCGCTAATGATGGCGATTTCATGTTGATACATCGCTCCAAGCCGATTGGCGACGCCGCCTCCAACGGCAAGGTCTTGGTCGCCAAATCGTCTCCGAACATCCATATAGCCTACAAGTTGCTTGATTGCACTTTGCTCAATCGCCTTCATCACCACTACACTGCTTTTCTCTTTGGCGGCTATGAGCACTTTGCCTTCAATAAAACGCTCTGCCGATGCCACTTCAGGCAAACTTCGCAACGCATTTAGCATAGACTCCGTAACCTTAATCGTCTGTCCCTCTTTGGCAATGAGTTGCACATTGCTATCAATCGTGAGAAATAGCCCGCTGACAATCCCACGAAATCCGTTCAAAACTGAAAGCACAACACAAATCACGGTAACACCAATTACAATGCCCGCAATGCTGATTCTCGTAATGATATTGATACTTCTTACTGTCTTTTTTGCAAATATGAACCTTTTTGAAATTAAAATTTTTATTGCAATAACAGAATTTTTCATCGTCGTATCGCTTGAATCGGATTTAATTTCGCCGCAACACTTGACGGAATCAGCGACGCGAACCAACAAACAAGGACGGTAAAAATGGAAATCATCAGATAATTCATTGGCTTAATTGCAATCGCCACATTGCTAATGAAGTAGGTCTCTTCGGACAGCGAAATCAAATGAAGCGACTTCTCCGCTATCGAGAGCAAGAGTGCTAATCCGTTTCCTATCACAATTCCAATCAACGCCATCAAAAGCGATTGCGAGATAAAAATTGTTTTAATCTGCTTGCTACTTGCGCCAAACGACATCACCACGCCAATTTCTCTTCCCTTCTCCAACACGATGATGAGCAAGGTTGAAATCACATTAAACGCCGCCACAATCGTAACGCTGATGAGCAAAAGCGGAATGATATTTTCTTGAAAGCGAAGCCACACAAAAATATTTTGATAAATCTGAAAAATGGTGCGCGCATACATCGGGAATCCTACAATGGCATCTAACTCTCTGGCAGTTTCTCCGAGTTGGTCAATGTCTTTAACGACAAACTCGTAGCCGCTTATCATTTCAGGCATATCTAAAAAAACTTGCGCCGATGAAAGTGTCGTGAATGCGACGGCATCGTCGAAGCCTTGTGATAGCCCTGTTTCATAAATGCCGATAACCGTTGCCGTTTCAATGCGCATGGATTTGAGTAGATTTTTGGCATTCATTTCAACGCGAGTTTCCTCTTCTGAAAACGATTTCGTCGTTGCAATCACGAGCAATTCGTCGCCGACTTTGAGCGCGAGTTTTTGTGCTAACTTCTTGCCCAAAAGCAGTGGCAAGGTCGCCTGCGAGGAATCGCCAAAATATGCTCCCGAAATGATTTTATTGCGAATGAAGGAGTTATCGGTCGGTGGCACAACCGCTTTGAGCAACGCGGGTTCAAGCAACGATGCTCCGCCTGCAGATTTTAGAATTACGTCTTTTTGTAAGAATGGGGAAACTGACTGAATGTTTTGAATTTGGTTGGTTTTTATTGCAATAACGGAATCATACTTTACATAGTCGCCGCCGACTTTGACCAAGTGAATATGGGAGCCAAAGCCAATAATTTTGTTTCTAATTTCGTCGCTGAATCCTTGAACAATTGAGAGCGTGATAATCAACGCCGCTGTTCCAAGAGCAATTCCGCCTGTGGCGATTGCGCTAATGAAGGTCGGCTTGTGCTCCTTTTCCTTTTGCGGAAAGAGAAACCGTCGCGCTATCGTAACTTCAACTCTCAACTTTTAAGTACCTTTATTTCAAAATTTGATTTCAAGATGCTGACGCATTCGCTGGCAAAGTTAATTCGTTAGGGCTTTCCTTTCCTTCTGCCCAAGCATTGATGCTTTCAAAGGTAGTTTCGGCGATGTTGCGCAGGGCGGTATCCGTCAAAAAGGCTTGATGGCTGGTAATGAGCACATTTGGGAGCACCATGAGTTGCGCTAAAATTTCGTCTTGCATAATTTGGTTGGAGCGGTCATAAAAAAACAGTCCTTTCTCTTCTTCATAGACATCGATTCCAAAATAGCCGACTTTGCCCGATTTCAGTCCTGCCAATACGGCACTTGTTTTCACCAATCCGCCGCGACTGGTGTTGATGAGCATCACGCCCGATTTCATCAAGTCAAGCGTTTGTTCATTGATGAGGTATTTTGTGCTTTCAATCAATGGGGTGTGAAGCGTGATGATATCGCTTTCCTTGCAGAGGGTTGGAATATCTACATATTTCAAGCCGTAGTGCTCCGTCAAAGTAGGATTTAGGTAAAGGTCATATCCGAGCAACTTACAGCCGAAACCGTGCAAAATTTTTGCCACAATCGCACCGATTTTCCCTGTTCCAATAATGCCTGCGGTTTTGCCGTTCATATCAAATCCAACCAGACCCGTCAGTGAGAAATTGGACTCACGGATTCGGTTATGCGCTTTGGCAAGTTTACGATTGAGTGCAAGCATCAGGGCGACCGTATGCTCCGCAACGGCATGTGGCGAATAGGCAGGCACATTTGCGACGCGGATGCCCAATTCTTTGGCTCTGGCTAAATCAATGTGATTATATCCTGCGGAGCGGAGCGCAATGTATCGGATTCCGAGCGCGTGAAGTTTTTCCAAAATGGGGGCAGAGCCATCATCATTGACGAAAAGGAGCACCACCTCTGCATCGTGCGCGAGGTCAACGGTTTCAGGCGTGAGTTGCAGTTTCAAGAAGCGGATTTCGTGATTCCCTGCCGACGCATTGAGTAGAAATTCTTTTTCAAACGTATGCGCATCGAAGCAAGTGATGTTCATTGTAGAGTTTTGATTAAAAGAGTTTAGAAGGCGAGGCTTCTACACGATTGCGTCCTTTTTCTTTGGCTTTGTAAAGGGCTTTATCCGCCGCATTGACGAGCGTTTCAGCATCGGTGCAATCTTCGGGATAAGTGGCAACGCCCAAACTTGCCGTGAAGTTGCCGCCGGGCTGTTTTTCTTGATTGACGAACACGGCTTCTTCAATCGCCTTGCGAATGCGCTCTGCAAAAACAACCGCTTCTTCTTTTCCCGTTTTCGGGAGCAGGACGGCGAACTCCTCGCCGCCGAATCGTGCGGGTTTATCAGTTTCTCGGCAGATATTTTTCATCAATTTTGCCACTTTGATTAAGGCTTCGTCACCCAAGACGTGTCCATTTGTGTCGTTGTAATGTTTGAATTTATCTGCGTCAATCATTATCAGCGAGACCGATTCACCGAAGCGTTTTGCACGCGCAATTTCCAATTGAAGTTCAGACTTAAAATGGCGAAAGTTGAAGAGTTTTGTTTTTTCATCGGTAATGATGAGCTGTTCAAGTTCGTTCGTTTTATCTTCAATTTGCTGACCGAAGTTGCGCAACGCCCGCGCCAGCCGCGAAACTTCGTCGTTGCTCTTCCTCTTTTCAATAAATTCTTCCGACCCCTTTACAACCGCACTCATGTCTTTGAAGTCGTTTTCGCTGACGCTCTTGATGATTTTGGTGAGTTTTTCAATCGGCGAGGCGGTTGTGCTGTAAATGACAAACCCGACGATAATTAGAATCGGCAAGAAAATCGCCGCAAGCACCAAGCCGACTTCACGCAGTTCATTGACTTGCTCGCGCACGCTCACAGAAGCCTTGCGTAAGTTATTTTGTTTTAATTCGTTAAGGCGATTTGTTTCGTTAAACACTTTCACTAAAACTTCATTGTATTCTTTCGTCAATTTGGAAGATTTTTCATCAATCGTGCCTTTTGAATGCGCAATGACTTCGGCTTTTCGGAAGTATTCTTCTTGCATTGATTGAATGCGCTGAACCGTGCTTGTCAGTTCGATATTTCCTTCGGCGACTTGCAAGAGTTCGGTGATATTACGCTCTAAGGTGCGCTTTGCATCTTGTGCGTCTTTGAGCCAGTTTGGATTTCCCGAAGCGACGTATTTCCACAGGTTACTGTCGTAGCGAATTAAACTTTTGTTCATCTCGCTGGTATTGACATATTCATTGACGCGCTCGCCGACATAAATCTTAAAATCTTTATCAAAGGTGTTTAATTGCAAAAGCGAAAATACGGGAAAGATTGCCGACACAACGACCGTAACCATCAGAAGCACTACGATTTTATTGCGAAAACTCATTTGTCGGAAAGTTTGAGTTAATCTTGTTTGAAATTGACGACCCACACGGGTGGCTCAAACGGCACAGCACCATTTCGCTGAAACACTTTCTGCCCTTCTTTTGAGAGAAACGCGGCAAAACCCAAAGGCAATTTATCAGATTTCAAGTAAAGGTAATAGACGACGTTGACGAGCGGATAACGGTGCTTATACACATGCTCCTGCATCGGCAAGTAGTAAGTAGAATCGCCTTCGGGAGCAAGTGCTAAGACCTTGTAGGCGGAAGTATCGCGCACATTCGGATTCAGTCCATTTCGCACATGTGCCATGCCCGTATATCCGAGTGATCCGTCAAATTTCAGGACAAGTTCTTTCATTTGTGCTGCTGTGGAGCATGGATAAGCATCGCTCGGGAAATCGTCGGCACGTAGCAGTGAATCTTTGAGGAAGTCGCGCTGTCCGTCGTTGCGGCTCATCACAAAGAGTTGAATTGGCTGATTTTTTCCGCCGACCTGCTCCCAATTTTTTATCCGCCCTGAAAGAATCTCGCGCAGTTGCTCCGTTTTCAGTTTGCTAATAGGATTTTTCGGATTCACGATAAAGCACATCGCGTCGTAGGCAATGGGCTTATGCACGCAGCTCAAATCGGCTTCGTTAATGGCGGCAAGTTCATCGGCGTTGAGCATTCTGGACATCACGATAAAGCGCGTTTCTTTATTGACAAATCGCTCGACGGCTTTACGGGTCAAATCAGGTTCGTTGGTTAATTCCGCGCCCTGCCAAATACGCATAAACTCTTTTATTTGAACATTTAAGAGCGGCGCGATGCTTTCATCGCAAATAACATTTAACTTTCCTGCGGTTGTTGTTTCCTCTTTATTTGGAGCGCAATTTATTACAATAACAGATAACAAAATTCCTATTATTGCTCTCTCGATGCTCGGTTTGAGACCTACCATAGTTTATTCAGTGAGTTGAATTTGCACGCGCGTCGGCACTAACCCCATTGCGTTGAGCACAAACTGTCCGTCTGTTTCTTTTTGACTGGCGTGCATATAGGCGGAAAAAATCGGCGGAAAGTTTCCTAAGTTCGTGCGAAAAAACGAGTAAATATCGACCGTGAGTGGATACTTTGATTGCGCCACAAGGGCTTGATATGGGAGCACGGCTTTCGCGCCCTGCTCGTTGGCACGAATGGCAAGCACTTTGAACTTTGTCGCATCAGGCTCTTTGGGATTCAGGAACGGCTTTGCGCTCGTCATGCTCACAAAGCCAATCGCCGATGAATCTTTCAAAATCGTCTCCAAGAGTTGTGCTTCGGTTACAGTGGCTTCGGCTTTATCGGAAAGTTTAATGCCAAGCGTATCTTCGAGGAAATCGCGCCGCCCGTCTTGCTCATGCGGGAGCAGAACTCGAATGTTCATCGGCTTTCCGCCAACGGCACCCCAGTTTGTAATTTGCCCAGAGAAAATTTCTCCGACTTGCGAAAGCCGTAATTCATCAACCATGTTTTTAGGATGAACAACCACACAAATGGCATCACGACCAAAGCGACTCACTTGAGCAGATTTCTTTTGCGCTTCAGCAAGCTCTTCAGGCTTCAAGCCGCCGATAATCACGGCAAAGCGCACCTCTTCGTTGAGCACAGCGGCAACGGCTTTGCGCGATTTTTCAGGGAATATCTCAATCATGGCTTCCGCTCTGCCGCTCAAAAAGTTTTGCTTCATCTGCTTGACAACTTGATGAACGGCGGGGTCAACAAGTGCGCGAATGTAGCCTTGATTCGCCGATTCTCCTCTGTTCGTCCACTCAAAGAGGCGGTCAATGGCTCTGCGATATTCATAATCGCCTGACATCGCAATCAGCGCGTTGTAATCTTCCATCGTCAAATCGCCTTTGACAATTAACGCTTTCTGCGTGGCATCATAGCGCACCTTATCCAATTTCCCCGAAAACGATACACCTTCGGGCAAGGATTCTAATTTCGCCGAAGTTTCCGGTTTGCATCCCGCTAAATGAAGCGCAACGATGAGTGCTCCCAAAACAAGTTGTTTTTTCATCGATATGGTTTTTAATCGTTAGCGAAAATGATGCTCCGCTTCCTCTCACGCCCAAAAAAATGATTCAGTTTTTGAACATGGCAATTTCTCCGGGCTTACGAAGCATTTTATTGACTTCCATGATGTGAAGTTCTTCGTCGTGAATCATTTGGCGTGCGTATTCTTCCAAGACGACAGACTTGTCTTTGACAAGTTCCAAAAGTTCGCGATACGCATTCAAGCCTTCTTTTTCGTGCTCGAGCGATTCGAGCAAAATTGCGCCGATGTCGTGATTGTGTGTTTCAAGCAAATGTCCGATTGAGAGCGATGGATGTTCGCCAAGCCCCGTAATGAGTTCGCCTGCTTGCTGTGCATGCGCCAGCGATTCAGAGGCTTGTGAGCGAAGCCAATCGACAATCGGAATACGATTATATCCAAAAATCATGAGTGAGTAATGGGTATATCGCACCACGCCTGCAAGTTCGGTTTCAAGAATTTTATTCAAAATTTTTGCGGCGGCGGCTATTTCGTTTTCTGAAAGTGTTGTAGCAACCATTGTATTGTTGGGTTTAGTGTTAGAACTGCTTGAAATTAAAAGTTGTAATACGGCTTCATCATCAAATATACAACAACGCCCGTAACCGCGACATACAGCCAAAGCGGGAGCGTCCATCGAGCAATTTTTTTATGCTTCTCGAATTCGCCGCGCCACGAGCGCGCAATCGTGAAGAGCGCAAACGGCATAATGATCGCCGCCAAGACGATATGCGTTATCAGAATGAAGAAATAGACATAGCGAATCGCCCCTTCCCCGCCAAATTTGCTTGCGGGCGCTTGCGAGTGGTAAATCACATATGAGACGAGAAAAATGGACGACAAGATAAACGCGCTCACCATCACGGTTTTATGCGCTTGAAACTTGCGTTGCTTGATGAAGAAAAATCCGACCAACAAGAGTGCCGCCGTCGAGCCGTTCAAAAACGCATGGAACGCGGGCAAAACCGACACGTTCACGCCGCCTCCAAACGAAAGGGCTTGCGGAAAGAACAGCATAAACGCCACAAGGCTGACGACGACGATGGAAATCGCATACACCAACAAGGCGAGCGACTTTTCATTGACTTGCTTCAAATCGAGAGTTGGCATAATCGAACTGCGGTTTAATGGTTAGTGGATTGTGATTGATTTGAATGAACGCTCTTCGGCTCATATTTGACTTCGGGAAACTCGTCGGCTAATTGCCTCAACGCTAATTTGATTGAACCAATGAGATTCACGTCGTTGTAATCGAAGTAAGCGCGAATCGCGCCCTTCGCGTCAATCGCGACGAGCTTGGTGGCGTGTCCGCCCGGCAGTTTTTCCGCCGCCATCAAAAATCCTTTTTCGCAGAGTTCTACAATCGTTGAAAGTTCAGGGCATCGGAGAAATTTCCATCGCGAATCTGTTACGCCGTGCATTTTGGCGTAGCGTCGCAAAACCTCTTCGGTGTCGTAGTCGGGGTCAACAGTGATTGAAATAAACTGCACGTTCGGCGCGTTCTTGTAGAGTTCATACAGTTCAGCCGTGCGGCGCGACATCACGGGACAAGCCGATGGGCATCGCGTAAAAATGAACTCCGCTATGGTCAGTTTGCCCATCAAATCCGCCTTCGTGAACGGCTTTCCAAATTGGTCGGTCAGTTCAAATTCGGGCAAGGTTTGGAGCGGCTCATGCAACTTCGCCTTCGGCGCGCTCGCCAGTTGAACGACCGACATCGTCATCGCAATCAACCCGATGGCGAGCGTCGCCACGATTATCATCGTTCTGTTCATCGTTAGTTCGTCAATTCAAGCGTTGAAGGTTGAACGGCGGTTTGCTCGGGCGGTTTGCGCGCGCGTCGTTCCGCTGATTTTAAACCAATGAACCAAGCGACGAGAAATCCCGCCAACAAACTTGACATCCATTGATGAAAGACTTGCACCGTTTGCGGAATGCCGAACTTCACAAGCAACGCGCCTACGCCAAGTTGTAAGACGGCAATCGCCATTGAAAATTTCACCACGTCGGAAAGCAATGGCGAAAGCCGATTTTCTTTGAGTTGTTTTCGTCCAATCCAGACGATTGCAATTGTTAGTAGCGTGCCATAAACGCTATGCGCGATTCCAATTCCTCTCGCCCGTTCAAGCCAATCAAAAGCGTTGAGCAACGGATACTCTCGCGAGAGCCATTCAAGCGTTTCGCGAACCTGCGTGCCGAGCGCGATTTGAAACATCGCCGCAATCCATAATCCCAAAACGATTGCGCTTTGCTTGCCGTCTTTCAGCGATTCCGTTTCGGGGTTGCGCAACTCTCGCGCTTGCATCGCGACATAAATCAACACGCTCGCAATCACCAGTGCCATAATCAAGTGAAGCGTAACGATGAATGGGTGCAAATCGCTTGAAACGACAATTTTTCCAAGCCAGCCCTGAAATGCGACCAAAACGAGCGCGGCGAGCGACGGAACAAGAATTTTAAGTCGCTTCGAGAAATGCTTCACGGCAAGCGCCGCAAGAATCAGAATGAAAAATCCAACAACGACTCCAACCAAGCGATTGAGGTATTCAATCCAAGTCAGAACGGGGTTGAAGGTGAGTGGGTCGTATTGCGCGGGCAGTTGGTCGGCGCTCGTTGGCGGAATCCACAATCCGTAGCATCGCGGCCAGTCCGGGCAACCAAGCCCTGCGCCGCTTACACGCACCAATCCGCCGATGAAGATGAGGAAATAAACGGCGAAGACCGTTGCGGTTGCCCATTTTTGGAAGGTTGTTACTGCTTTTTCGGGCATTTTGATTTGTTTTACTGCTTGAAGAAAATCGCTTGCAAAGATACGCCAAAATCCGATTCCCTCGCGAGAAATTCAACGTTCAAGATGAGTTCAATCTGACGACCACTCTTGCCAAAAGTTATCCGCGCATTCCAAACGTCATTTCGCTCAAAACGACAAGGGCGAGTTTTCGCCCGTCCTTTTGATGCCCGTCCTTTTGAGTTTAAGTGCGATGCGTTTTTACGGATTGGCGATGTCGTTGTAGATGATGAAGACCATCAACGCCAGAAGTGCATACATTCCCGCTTGTTGCACCGCCATTTTGATTTTGAGCGGAAGTTCTTTTCCGAGAAGACCCTCGAGCGAAATCAAGACGAACTGTCCGCCGTCCAACGCGGGAATTGGAAGAATGTTGATGAACGCAAGCGAGATAGAAAGCACTGCCAAAAAGAGCATGAAACTGCCTGCACCTTGTTCGGCGCTTTGTCCTGCGAGTTTGGCGATTTTGACGGGTCCGCCCAAATTTTTGCGGAGGTCTTCTTCGCCCGTGATAAGTTTGCCGAAGCCTTTAATGGTCATGACAGTCATCTTTGCGGTTTGTGCCAATCCTGCACCGATGGATTCAAAGAAGCCGAGCGAAGCATATTCACGGCTCATGACTTGCGCGAGTTGAACGCCGATTTTACCGTCGTCGTTGGGCGTAATTTGCGCGGTCTTTACCGTTCCATTTTTGGCTAATCGATTGAGCGCGTCAATATCTTTCGGAACTGTGCCGTTGGTTGCACGCCATTCTATTTCAATCGTTTTTCCTTTGTTTGCACCGACAACCGCAATGAGTTCCGACCAATCATAAATTTCTTTCTCGCCTAATTTTGTAATTAAATCGCCGGGCTTCAATCCAATTTTTTCAGCGGGCATTCCCGCGAGCGTTTCGCCGACAACAGCGGGCATGAGCGGGCGCATGGTTTCGCCTTTTTCATCGTTCAGACGGGTGAGCATATTCGCTGGCGCGTCCAACTTCAAGCGTTCTTCGCCGCGCTTGACGGTGTAGGTCAAGGTTGCGCTCGTGAAAAGTTCAGGGTCTAAAACTTCTTCCCAATACTTGACGGGCTTGCCATTGACCTCGATAATTTTATCGCCCGTTTTGATTCCGATTTGTGCAAAGACCGAATTTTCAGGCACATACACGCCTGTCGCAATCGGGGTTCGCGATTCGCCATAACTTATCGCAATGATGATGAAGATAATGGCGGCAAGCACCATGTTCATAATTACACCTGCCGAAATGACGATGAGGCGTTGCCACACAGGCTTTGAGCGAAACTCCCACGGCTGTGGCGGCTTCGAGGCGAACTCCGTATCCATGCTTTCATCGACCATGCCCGCAATTTGCACATAGCCGCCAAGCGGAATCGCGCCAATGCCGTATTCGGTCTCTCCTCTTTGAACGCTCCACAGCTTCAGATTCCAAAAATCAAATCCGATGTAGAATTTGAGCACGCGCATTTTGAAGAGTTTCGCGGCGGCAAAGTGTCCAAACTCGTGCACCGTTACGAGAATAAAAATGGCGACGATGAAGTAAAATATCGTCTGCAAAAATCCTCCAATGTCCATATCAAGAAAAGTTGATTTTGAAAAAAAGTTGACTTTGAAAAGTTAAGTCGTTGCGTTGCTCGCGACGCACAAGGCGCGTTCATAGACCGATTGGCGCGTTTCTGCGTCGATTTCAATGAGCGAATCAATCGTCAGTTCTCCGCCGAATGAATGCTCGTTCAAGGCTTGCTCGATCAGTTCGGGAATCTTCAAGAATGGAATTTTGGCGTTCAAGAAGAGTTCAACGGCGACTTCGTTGGCGGCGTTGAGCGCGCATGGATACGAGCCGCCCGCCTTGATAGATTCAAACGCTAATGCTAAACAGCGGAATCGATCAGTATCGGGCATTTCAAAATCCAATCGCGATAAAGTTTTCCAATCGATGCGCGGATAATCGGCTTCGAACCTATCGGGATACGTGAGCGCGTATTGAATCGGAATTTTCATATCGGGCGTGCCCAGTTGCGCCTTGATGCTCCCATCGCAAAATTCTATCATTGAATGGACAATGGATTGCGGATGAACGACCACTTCAATTTGTTCAATTGCCACGCCAAATAGCCACTTGGCTTCAATGACTTCGAGCCCTTTGTTCATCAAGGTTGCCGAGTCAATCGTGATTTTTTTGCCCATCTTCCAATTCGGGTGATTGAGCGCGTGCTCAATCGTAATCTCAGCGAACCGTTCTTTCGGAAGCGCACGGAACGGGCCGCCCGACGCGGTGAGAATGATTTTTCCAATTCGCTCCGTTTTTTCTCCGACAAGGCACTGAAAAATCGCCGAGTGTTCGCTATCAATCGGGAGCAATTTTCCGCCAAATCGCTTCGAGAGATTGGTTACGATTTCTCCTGCGACGACGAGCGTTTCTTTGTTCGCCAATCCCACGTCTTTGCCCGCTTTGAGCGCTTCAACCGTTGGCTTCAAGCCGCTGAACCCAACCATTCCGCCGATGACGAAATCAACGTCGGAGCGGCTGGCGATGTCGCACAAGGCTTCTTTTCCCGATAGAATTTCAATCGTTTCTCCGCTCAATTTTTGCCGAAGAATCGGCTCTAATTTTTCATTCGTGATGACGACGCCGCGCGGCTTGAAGCGTTTGGCTTGTTCGGCGAGCAAGTCGACATTGTCGTTTGCGGAAAGGTATTGGGCTTTGAATTGGTCGGGAAATCGCGAGATAACGTCAAGTGAGTTTTTTCCGATTGAGCCTGTTGAACCGAGCAATGTAATTCGTTTCATTCAAAATGTTTGCTTTTGATTTGAGAAGTCTGCTGCCTGACACCCTTCACGAATTTACTTGTTTCAGAGTGAGCAACAAAAGTTTGTTGCCAAAGGTTTTCGCTTGGGTTTTCAGATTGTCGCTTAAACAGAAAAGGGCGGAACTGCTCCGCCCTTTCGCAAGTCTGCTGTCGGTTACGCGCCAACTTCTTCGCCGTGCTCGACCTTGATGCCGAGAAGTTGCATAAACTGCGAGAGCAAGGCGGGGTGCGAGGGCCACGCGGGCGACGAAGTCAGATTGCCGTCTGTAATTGCCGCGTCCATTGCAATGTTTTCATATTTGCCGCCGGCAAGCGTTACTTCGGGTCCGCACGCGGGATACGCCGAAACGCGCTTGCCTCTGACGACGTCTGCCGCCGTCAAAACTTGCGCGCCGTGACAAATCGATGCTATCGGTTTGTTTTGCGTCGCAAAATGTTTCGTGATTTCAATGACTTTGGGATTGAGCCGAATGTATTCGGGAGCGCGTCCGCCGCAGATGAAGAGTCCATCGTAGTTTTCAGGCTTCACATCGGCAAAGGTCGCGTTGAGTTTGAAGTTGTGTCCGCGCTTTTCGCTGTATGTTTGGTCGCCTTCGAAATCGTGAATTGAGGTGCGCACCACGTCGCCCGCTTTCTTGTCGGGGCAAACGGCGTGCACTTGACAGCCCACCGTTTGAAGCGTTTGAAACGGCACCATCACTTCGTAATCCTCGACGTAATCGCCGACGAGCATCAAAATTTTTTTACTCATTGTCGTCTCCTTTTGGAAGTTAAAGTTATTGGAAAGATTGTGTTGTGGGCATGTTGAAGAAACGCGCATCAACATTGCGCGCAGAATTTAGTGCGAAACCGTTCAATCTTCAAAACCAATTTTTGCGCTTGCCTTCTTTTGATTAAACCTTTTTGCTTCTGCCTTGTCTAAACCGTTGAATCTCGCGCGAGACTTTGTTATCGCAACATCAACTTAAACTAAACTCTTTGCAATTATGAACCGCAAATCGCTTTTCTCGCTTTTTTCCGCGCTGTTAATCGGCGCATTAGTCCTTTCAACAGGATGTAAGAACGACGATGTCGTAAGTCCCGCCTCTGAAAATCTCGCTTCGGAAGATGCCGCAAACGTCGTTGCAGGCGAAGTTGGCACCGAATCGGGCGGTGTTAATGACATGCTTTCGGATATGACCGACCTGCGCAACTCTCCGCTGTTTGCTAATGAAGACGGCGGGACGGCAGTTCTGAACGAAACAGGAACGGGACGCTACGGCACATATACGCGCACCTACGACCCTGCAACGCAAACTTGGACCGTGATTATTGAAGCCTCTTTCCAAAATCCTGTCCGAAGCGGCTCGTGGCGGCGCGAATATCAATACTTTTTCTCCAAGAACGGCGCGAAGCAACAATTCTTCATCACGGGCGGCGTGATGGCGGATAGAATCAATTTTCAAATCGTGGAAAGCGGTTGTTCGGGTCAGTTCAGCAATCCGCGCGTTTCGCATCAACTCACCGCGCTTCGCGGTAGCGTGGTCGCCGACGTGAGCGTTTCAAACGGCGATACGCTTCTGACGGTCAATAGCGTTCAACCGCGCTATCGAGCGGCGATTGACTCGGTTCGCATTCGCGGCGGACTGCGCACTTCCGACCACAACCTCACGCTTACGCTCACCAACATCGTCGTGCCGACGCGCCTCGACCGACGCTTGCCCGAACAAAACATCGGCGGACGACGCTTCCGCAACGTGCG
This sequence comes from Candidatus Thermochlorobacteriaceae bacterium, assembly GCA_029263855.1. Classification (GTDB taxonomy): domain Bacteria; phylum Bacteroidota; class Chlorobiia; order Chlorobiales; family Thermochlorobacteraceae; genus JANWWM01. The sequence goes on from JAJUFC010000011.1 coordinate 56,557, forward strand.
CCCGATTTCAGGCACGATTTCGGGAACTTACAATGCGTTCATCACCTTCCAACGCGGCGATACCTACAATGAACGCGAAGTTACGCGCAATTTCGTCATCAACTTTGGCGCAAGTTCGGGCGAATCGGTTGGGGTTGAAATCACAGGCGTGAACGCGCCCAAATTCACGGGTAGCATCAACTTGCAGACGGGAGAACTCAATTAAATCTCGTTGAATCCTCTAACAAACAAAGCCGCTTTCCACAGAGAAAGCGGCTTTTGCGTTCCCGCCAAAATCCTTCGCAAAGGAATCAGCATTCTTGAACAATGCGTAGCGTTGGGCTTCTCGCTTCGCTTGAAATCACCACATCATAGTTTTTATTTGACCAAGATGGCTTTCTTCGTGGCGACGAAATCGCGGCTTTGCAGGCGATAAAAATATATTCCGCTCGCCAAGTTGGTCGCGTTCCATTGTAGGCGATGCGCACCCGCGTTCAATTCGCCATCAACAAGCGTAGCGACTTTTTGTCCCAACACGTTGTAAATCTCCAATTTCGCCTTCCCCGCTTTCTCGAGCGAGAACTGAATCGTCGTTACGGGATTAAACGGGTTGGGATAGTTTTGATCGAGCGCATAGTCAAACGGCAGTTTAACGCGCCATTGCTCAATGCTTCCTTGCGGAATCTCGTTGCGTCTGCCGTCATAATCAACGCTGACGAGTTTGTAGAAGTAGGTTCTGCCCGGCTGCGCGTTGTGGCTGTCTTCATAGACATAGGTTTGCTCTTCGAGCGTCGTGCCGTGACCGCGCAGAGATGGGTTGGTTTGATGCGACGCGATTTCTTCATAGAGACCGTTTTCCGATTCGCTTCGGTAGAGAATGAAGCCCAAGTTGTCTTGCTCCGTCGCCGTGCGCCACTCCAAGCGAATGGTTCGGCTGTTTTTGGCGATGATGTCGATGCCCGCAAAGTTCACGGGAAGCGGATTATCATCGAGCGACGCTGTCGCGAACGTGGCATAAAAGACATCGGTTGCTGCTACGCTTTGACTAAACGAATTGGTTGAGACGTTCGTGGGCAGATTCGCGGGCAAGGTGTTGCGCGGCAACGAGCGTTCGCCCCGTCCAAGTAACAGGAGAAGCAGGGCTAACCGCCGTCGCGATTCGTGCGTTGTTGTTGGGATTGAGCGCGCCGAACCCATCGTCGCTGTTGATGCGCATATTCTCTACTGCCGTAACGGTCAACGGGTTGGCGCTGTTTTGGAATTGGAAATATCGCGCAAACGAGACTGCCGCGATGCCACCCGCGAAGGTGGTCGTTACTGCTTCCGAGCTTCCCGTTTGAATCGTGCCTCGCAATTCCGCCGTGCCGCCCGACGCTTGCCCGACAATGTCCAACGGTCGATACACGCCGCTATTTCCAAACGGATAACGTCGCGTTGCCGAAGTCGTCGGGAACAAGCCCGTTACGTTGCCAACGATGTGACTGCTATTGCTTCCGCCCGATACGCTCGATGCCGTTCCCAAGCGCAACGCATTGCTACCCGTAACGATGTTGCCGCTCGTGAGCGTCAGCGTGCCGTTGACTTGCTGGTCGGTCGCGCCTGCGAGCGTGATGGCGTTGGCGCTCTTGTTCACCGTCAAATTGTTGAACGTCGTGAGCGAGCCGCCAATCGTTTGCGCGCTACCGCCCGTGAAGGTTACCGTTCCCGTGCCCGCGTTGAACGTGCCCGTGTTGGCGAAACTGTAATTCGAGCCGCCGCCATCTGCGCCTGAAATCGTGATGGCGCTTGAATTGGCGTTGAACGTGCCGGTGTTTGTCAGGCGACCCGTAATCGGAATGCTTGAGCCGTTAGCGTTGAAGGTATAGGTTCCGCTTCCCGCGAAGTTGCCGCCAATAGACAGCGTGCCGTTGCCCGCGTTATAGACGCTTCCGCCCGAAATGTTGAACGCGCCGCTCACCGTCACGTTGCGGTTGTCGGGATTGTCGACCGTGCCGCCGCCATTCACCGTGAGCGTGCCCGCGAGCGTGAGGTTTGCGTTTGGATAGGAAGCCGTTGCGCCTGACGTGTTGCTGAACACGACATTGTTGTAACTCGTGGGCGTTGACGGCAGCGTGCCGTTTGTCGCGCCAGAAAACTCTACCGTGCCGCCGCCTGACGAAAGAAACCCCGTTGCGCTGCCGCCCGGGAAGACGTAAGAGCCACCGCCTGTTGGCGCAAGGCGCAGCGTACCGGTGCCCGAAATCACGCTGAAATTATGTCCAATCGTATTGCTCAAATTCAACACGCCGGTGGAGTTAATGGTCACGCTGTTGCCGACTTTGCCCAGCGATGTGGTGATGTTGACCGTCGCGCCCGCGCCGCTTCCGCCGGTTGTAGTTTGCGTCGTCGTTCCAACGGGATACCCCGAGCCGCCATTCGTTATGCGAATGCCTGTAATCGCGCCGAGACCGCCAACTGCCGTTACCGTTACTTGTCCGCCCGTTCCGCCATTGACCGTGAGCACATTGCCAACAGCATAGCCTGAACCGCCCGCGGCAATCGTGGCGGAAATGATGGCGTTGGGTTGCGTGGCAATGGTGTGGGCGTTATCAATGACGACGTTACTCCCAGCGCGCGGTGGAGTGTTAGTTGTAGGCGTGGTCGTCCAATTTGCCGCGTTTTCCCAGTTGCCGCTCGCAATGCTCGTGTAGACGGGAATGCTGGAAAACTCTGCGCTCGAGCCCGCCGTGTAATCGCCGTTGATGAAATTGACGCCTGCGGTCGTGGCAATAGAGCGGTTGGTATTGTTGTATGTCCACCCCGTCACGAACCCGCCAATCGGATCCCAGTTCGGTGGACCGAGGTCTGGGTTCAAGCGTCCGACGCGGTCAGGCGTGCCCGTAACGGGCAAGGTCGCATCGCCGCCATCAGCATTATCGTTGTAACTATGATTGACCGTCAAGCCTGCGAAGCCCGTGCTGCGCACGACCCAGTAGTAGCGCAAGACATTCGCACCAGCCTCCACGCCCGGATGCACGTTATTGACGGGCGCGACGCGAATCGTGCCCGTCGCCGTATTTGCCGTCACGTTCAATCGCGCAGGCGTGTAGCGCGAGCCTGTGCCGACGGGGAAAAGGAAGTTGCTTGCGCCTGTGGGATACGACTTTTGCACGCCTTGGTCGGTGTTGTTGCCGTTGGTGCGAATCATTCGCGTGGCGCTGAATGTGCCCGAAACAGCCGCCCCTGTGTTCGTGAGCGAAAGCAGGTTCGAGCCGATGTCCAAAACGCCATTCGTGAGTGTAAAAACATCCGTAATCGTTACGTTGTTAAGCGTTTGCGCGCCTGCCGCGTTGTTGAGTTCAAGGTTGCCGTAAGTTCCTGTGCCAGAGAGTTGCTGTTGCGTCGTGCCGCCGAGCAATATGCGTCCTGCGCCAGTGCTCGTATGCGTGCCGTTGTTCGTGACGTTGCCGATGACGGTCGCCGTGTTGCCGTTATCCGCCAGCGTTTTGCCTGCGTTGATGGTAAGATTGGAATTGACGCGAATGTTGCGGTTGAGCGTGAGCGTGCCGCTACTGCCCGTGAGCGCAAGGTTGGCAAAGTTCGTGAGGTTGGCTGCCGAGCTACCGATGCTTTGTGCGCCAGCGCGGTTGAAGGTGGTCGTTTGCGTCGCCGTAATCGGTCGGAATCCGCCCACGTTCAAGCCTGTGGCGGTGGAACTATTGTTGTTGATGAGGTCGCCGCCGATGAAGACGTTGAGTCCGTTGGCGTCAAAAATGCTGTTGTCGTTGCTTATCGTAAGGTCGCCCGAAAGCGAGAGCAAGTTCGTCAGCGTGAGCGGATTGACGCGCAGGCGCCCCGTTGCGACGTTGCCTGCGCTTCCCGTGATAGTGAGTTCGTTGAGCGAGATATTACAATCAATCTGGTAGGTTTGGTTGCCGACGCCCGTCGCGTCAAGCACGATCGTGCCGCCCGTAACGCTTGAAGTGGGCGGACGCAGATAGAGGTCGCCGTAAGACGTTCCGCCGCCGCGTCGCAGCGTAATAGTGCCTGCTGACATTGCGAACTCGCTGCCTGAATTTTCCGACACGTCAAACTTTGCGCGCGTCGCAACGCCGCCACGCCCGTGAATCGTGAGCGTGCCGCCCAGTTGCTGATACTTCAACACGCCTGCGGTCGCAAAGGGCGAGCGGCGAATTTGCGAATTGACATTGACCGTGCCGCTCCAGAGTTGGAAGCGGGCATTGCCGCTGGAGGAATACTCAATGTAGCGCGTGTCGGTCGTGCTGCCGTCGCCCGCGTCGAGCGTGCCGCCCGCGATGCGCAGAAGCCCATCGAGCAAGATGCCCGTGTTCGTGCCCGTCACGATTGCCGTGCCTGCTTGAAGAATCAAACCTGCGGTCGAGGGAATTTGGAATGGCGCGCCGCCGCTCGTGAGGTTCAGATTCAAACTTGCGTTGTTGAGAATTAACCGACCATTTTGCAAGGTGATGGTTTTCGTCGCACCGCCGTTCAGGGCTGTGACGCCGCTCAATGTAATGTTGCGGTCGAGCGAAAAACTCGCGGTTGTATCCGCACCTTTATTGACGATGATTCGCCAGAGGTCTGCAGTTGTTGAGCCGTCTTTCGTGAATAAGCCGTTGTCTGTGCCGAACAGTTCCAACGCAACTCTGCCCTCCGTTGCCGCATCAAACAGGTCGAGAAGCGCAGTTTGCGTGCCTGCCGTGCCTATCATTGAAATGTCCCTGCCGATACGCAAGCGGTGCTCCACATTAGCCGCGCCTGCCTGAATCGTCAATTCGTTATTGCCTCCAGCTGTAGTTTCCGCGCCATATCGTAAATCGCGCCCGACGGTTACGGTTCGGACATTGGTGTTGGTGTTTGGAAATTCAAGCCGCCCTGCCTGACCTGCTGACGGACGACCAAGCCGTATGTCCTGTGCAATATCGATGTCGCCGCTTGCACCGTCGCTCAGCCGTACAGTGCATTGCTCGTCAATAAACATTGAGCGACGCACCGTCAAATTTACGGCAGGCAAAATGGCAATTCGATTCGCTGTGCCGCCGCGTCCACCTTCAAAACGGAGGTTTGGATAAACTGACGGTACCGTGGTGGGGATGAGGCGTCCCGGCGTATTGTTATTCTCCGTCATGTTATAGATGTAAACGCCCGTTCCGTTTGACCATCCCGAAATGTCCCCAGTGAAGGTGGGGAAGCTGGCGTTGTTAAATTCCAGGTAAATTGTTCCCCCTGTTCCCACAACATCGTTATTTACAGCGGTTACATTCGCCGTTGATGTTTCATTGAGGGAAAGCCGTCCGCCAGAATTGAAATCTGGTCCCGTGCCGGAATTGAACCGCAGTTCGGCGCAATTAACCGTTGCGCCTGCGGGAACGAAAACACTGTGCTGAGTGCCGCCGGGGTCGCCAATGATGACCACGTCGCCTGCACCCGGCGGGGCCGACGGCACAACCTGACCGGTTGTATGACTTGTACCTGTTGTCCAACTGCTGGTGGTGTTCCAGTTAAGTCCGGGAAAGCCCGTTGCTACCGCGCTAAAACTTCGATATACCGTTGGCGCGCCTGAAAAACGGTTTGCATCACCGGCGGTGTAGTTCGCGTTGGCTAGCGTGAAGCCAGTGCCCGGATAAGTTCCAGTGGTTGATGCGCCGTTAAAGACAACTTGATTGCTTCCGTCAAGGACATCGTCGGTGCCGCCGTCGGTCGAGCGCGTAAAGGGACTTGCGTCCAACACGCGGCCAGGCACGTAATCCGCTTCCGTGCCGCCAATATCCGCGTTGTCGTAGGTAAAGCGGTGTGAGACCGTTGGCAAGGTAGTAAAACCAGTATGCCTGACGCGCCAATAATAAGACAAAATATCCGGGTCTGTTCCGCCGGTCGTGGCTAAAACTTGGTCGGCGGGGTTAATGGCGATGTAGCCATCGTCGGTGAAGGTATTGATGCTGACTTCGGCGGGGGTGTATTTGTCGGTCGTGCCATCGAGTTCGCCAACAGGGAACAGGTAATTTCCCGTGCCCGTGATGTAGCGTTCTACGCCGGGCGAAGTTGGCACGGCGTTCACGCGAATGTATTTGGTTGTGCCAAAGCCGCCGCCTGTGGTGGTAATCGCGCCCGTCGCGCCATTGTTGATGCGCAGGCGATAGATGTCGATGTTGAAAAGACTCGTCGAACCTGCGAGCGTGAGCGTGCCGTTGATGGTTTGGTTTGCCGTGAGCGTGGCGCCGGGGTTTTGCGCGTTATCGAGCGTGAGGTTGCCGAATTGTCCCGTGCCGTCGCCGCCGATGATTTGCGTCGCCGAGCCCGCGAGCCGCAGTTGTCCCGACCCTGTGCTTTGATGCACGCCAGAGTTGGTAACATTGCCGAGCGCTAAAATTTCAAAGCCGTTGTCGCTAAATGGCGCAGAGCCGATGAGCGTCAGCGTATTGCGCACGATAATGTTTTGGCTGATAAAGAGCGTGCCGCTTGCGCGTTGCACCGTGAGGTTGTGAAAGCCCGGACTGCCGGTGTTGACTTCCAGCGTGCCAGCAATCGTGATGAAATCCGAGCCATCGCCCGTGAAGGTAACGGTGTTCGTGCCCGTGCGGAAGGTCGTGCTCGTTTGAACATTGAGCGTTCCGCCAATGGTGACGTTTTGATTGTTCGCGTTGAAAAGCGGCGAACTGCCCGTTTGAATGGTGAAATCGCCAAGCACGGTGAGCGGACGCGCCGTGTTTGCACCAACTCCGCTGCCACCGTCCACAGCGGAGTTGATAGCCGCTAAAACAAGTTGCGCCGCACCTGCGCCCGCTTTGTTGACAGTGAAATTTGGCATTGAAGCTGTCGCGGAAATACGCGCATCGGTTCCACTGGCGGGTATGGTTGCGTTAATCGTGCCGCCCGTTACATTGATGTTGCTGGGCGAACAACGGATGTCAATCAAACCATTCACCGCAGTTCCGCCTGTTTCTGGGTCCGCGATGTTGAGCGTGCCGCCCGTCATAATGAAGACTTGGTCGAGATACGGCATGCAAAAACGCGCATATCCATTGTTAGAAGAACCAGGAAATGAAGCGTTGATATTGACCGTGCCGCCCGAGAGACGAAACGAGCCACGTGGGTCGCTCCCGCCCAGCGTTGACGGACGGTATTTCTCCGCGTTCAATACGCCCCCCTCCATCACGACTGCGCCAGTGCCACGCGGCACCAAACCTTCATTTGTGCAAGTAATCGTGCCTGCCGTTTGGCGATACGTGCCATAGACCACGAGCGCGTTGCCCGATGCGGAAATCGTTGCGCCGTCGTTCCAGAGTTGCGCATTTTCGCCTAACTCAACCGATGCGCCCGGCGACGCGCCGGTTTCAGGTCCGCCCAAGTCATAGTTCGGCGAGCCTGATGAGACCAAGTCGCTAATGGTGATGTTCGGTCCTAAACGCAAGATGCCGTTGGTGATGACGAAGCGTTGTCCGCCTGCGGTCGTTGTGCCGCCGTTGCCAAAGAACTGTGGGTTTGCCGAGCCGGTGGGCACGACAACTGAAAGCACGTGCGTTTGACCCGTGCCTTTATTGACGATGAAGTTTCCAAATTGCGTGCTGTGCCCGATGTTGAGCGTAACGGTATTATCGGTTGCCCCTGTGAAACGAATGCGCGCCGAGCCGCCCGCCGTCGTGAAAGGATTTGCGCCTTCGGCGAGGTTCGTGAGGTCAATCGTGCCGCTGTTGGTGAGATTGCCGCTAAGGTTGATGGCGTGTTGCACCGCATTTGTCGAAGCGCCGACATTAAGCGTCGCGCCGCTATTGACCGTCAGGTTGCCGCTGATGTCGAGCGTTACGACAAGCGCTGTGCCCGTGCCGCCAATCGTGAGCGTATTGCTCTCGACGGTCAGGTTGCCATTGAGGGTGAATGTTGTGGCTGAGGCGGGCGCGAAGGATTTTGCGCCTGTGCCTGCGATGGTGAGGTTGTTGTAGACGGTTGTGCCGCTCGGCAAGGTATATGCGCCGCCTTCGTAGCGCACCGTGCCGCCGCCCGTTTGCAAGAAGGGATTGCTGGCGAGTGCCGTCAGCACGGTCGGAAACGCGCCTGCGCTGATGCGGAGCGTGCCCGTGCCTTGCAGCGTCCCAATCGTCTGCGTCGTAAAGCCTTGAATGTTGAGCGTGCCGTTAATCGTAACGGTGCGACTGGCGACGATCTGCACAATCTGCGCGTTTGCCGTCAGCGTAATTGTGTGTCCCGGATTGATGGTAAAATTGTCGTCGACATTTGGCGTAACGAAGTCCACGCCGCCGTTGGTCAGCGTCCAGATGTTTGGGTCGGCGAAGTTTCCGCTTTGGAAGGAGTAGAGTTGCCGGTTTTGAGCGTTGACTGTTGCAGCGGCGACGAGAAAAAGGATAAGTAACTTTACGACATTCATTTTGATGACAGTTAGAGTTTATTTGCTGGCTGAAATTTTTGCGATGCTCTGCGCAATCTGTGCAAAATTCGTTCCAATTTTGCTCTTTTGCTCAAACATTTTGCCTGCAACGGCTTTTTGCGGTGGTGAGTTTGTGATGGTTTCGCGAGATTACGAAAGGTATTTTGCATTCGTTTAGTTTGGTAATACTTTTTTACCGATTTCAGAGATTGACAAAAAATCGTCGCGCGCCATCGAGCAGGAGCCAAACAAGCGCGTTGATGGTCAAAACGATGAGCAAAATGGTGGTCGTATAGGCGGCACGGCGCGATTCGGCGGGCTTCATCAGCACGGGAATCCCCGTGTGATACAAATAAGTTGCCACAATCACGCCAATCGGCTTCATCACGAAAAGCCACTCGATGTCGGCTTGAATGAGTTGCGCAAGCCACAGCGGCGTAGAGCAATAAACAACGAGCTTCGCAGCTGAATTTCTATCAGCATTTGATTGAAATCGCGGCGACAAGTCATAGACGAGGCTAATCGTCAAAAACAGCGCGAGCATCAACACTGCGAAATTGACCATCGCGAAATACACCATCTTCAAGCGGATTCCAACCACGACCAGTTCCCAAAACACCGTCGCGAAAATCAGCGGCAAGGCGTAATCGCGAATGATTTCCTGAGATTCATAAACCGGCTCGTTTTCAATCGCCACCCATTCCACTTGCGGGCGCAACAGCAAATTTTTGATGCGAACAACCAGTTTTTTGAAATCCATAAAGCCAAGTCGTTTTTGTATCTTCGCTCTCGCAACCTAACGACGAGATACGGAATTTCTATGAGTTTTACCTTGCTCGACAACGCGCTTCTCAAATGCGACCTTTCGACGCTTCGCGACAAACGCACGCCCAACACGATATTCAGAGCCACTTTGGAGCGCATCTCGGAAGTGATGGCGGTGGAAATTTGCCGCTCGTTTGAGTTAGAAACGTTTGACTATGAAACGCCGCTCGAAGCCACGACGGGCTACCAGTTCAAAGAATCGTTTTTAATCGCGCCCGTGCTTCGCGCGGGATTGGGCTTGCAAAACGGCTTCTTGAAATTTCTCCCCAACGCCACCGTTTCGCACATTGGCATTTCGCGCGACCATCAAACGCACGCGCCGCATTTTTATTACTCCAACATTCCCGCGCATATTGAATCGCTCCACTGCCTCGTGCTAGACCCGATGCTCGCCACTGGCGGAAGCGCCACGATGGCGACTTCCCTGCTCAAAGAAAAAGGCGCGAAAAAACTCTCGCTCGTCTCCGTCGTCGTCGCTCCCGAAGGCGTCAAATACTTCTCCGAACAGCACCCCGACGTGCATATCTTCGCCGCCGCCCTCGACCGCGAACTCAACGCCAACAAATACATTCTTCCCGGTCTTGGCGACGCGGGCGATAGAATCTTCGGCACTTAAAGTTCCTTCGTCGGAAATTTCCAAAAGACGAGCGACGCAAGAAAAATGCCCAGCACATCGGCGTTCAAATCCCAAATCTCCGACGAGCGATTGGGCGTGAAAAATTGATGCGTCTCGTCGCTAATGGCATAAAGCGTCGCAATGAGCAAACCGCACACCAGCGCATGCTCCGAGAGATACGCAAATCGCCGTTGATGCCGAAACGCATGCAAGAGCGCCAACGCGAAAACAAAATAAATTGCGACGTGAATGAGTTTATCGTGCGAAAAGAGTTCAAACGGCGGAATTTTCTCGCCCGGTATGCTCGACTGAACGAAAATCGCAAGCGCGCAAACGACGGCAGGAAATTGATTGAAGAAAAAGGATTTAGACACGGCTCGCATCGCTTTGCTCGGATTCATAAAACTCGGAGACATAACATTCATCGGCGCACCCAAAAATGCCATACCGATTCGCCGCGATGAGTTTGTAGAATTTCTCCCCGAGTTCCGTCTTGAAAAATCCCGACCCGATTTTTAGCATTGGAAAATGCTCCGCCAATTTGGCGACGGCTTCTCCCGCTTTGAAGACGCTCCCGCTTTCGTCGATGAAATGCAACGCCGATTTTAACTCGTCGCGCTTCAACGCATATCGCTCGATGAGCGCGTCGGCTTTTTGAAACGGAATGAACGACGCTTTGAAATCTTTTTCGCCGACGCGGTTTTGCGGTTCGAGCGTTTTGATGAGATTGATGCACAAGTTACAGTAGCCGTCGTAAATGAGAATTGGTTTCATGCGTAGTAAGTGTTTGGTTTTAGGTTCGATAAAAATGTCTCGGCGGATTCGCGAATCGCCTGTTTCTGTTCGTTTGACATTTTATCGAGCGTCCCGTAAATCATCGCGATTCGGTTGTTCGGACGCAGTTTGGCTTCGTTGCGCATGAGAAAATCCCAGTAGAGATAATTAAATGGACACGCCCTCTCGCCCGTTTTTTCTTTCGGGCTATAAGCGCACGACTTACAATAGTCGCTCATTTTTTCGATATACGCCGCGCCCGAACAGTAAGGCTTTGTCGCGACAAATCCGCCATCGGCAAATTGCGACATTCCAATCACGTTCGGCGTTACGACCCAATCGTAAGCGTCGAGATAAAACTCCCAAAACCATTGATTGATGTGCTTCGGCTGAACGCCCGCCAACAAGGCGAAATTTCCCAAGACCATTAACCGCTCGATGTGATGCGTATAGCCGAACTTCAAGACTTTTTGAATTGCCTTTGAAAGACAGTTCATCTTTGTTTCGCCCGTCCAATAAAAATCGGGGAGCGGTCGCTGATGGTTGAAATAATTTTCTTCGTGGTAATCGCCCTGCGCCATTTTCACCCAATAGCACCCGTAAATGAACTCGCGCCAACCGATGATTTGCCTGACGAAACCCTCGACGGAATTGAGCGGCGCGCACCCGTCGTAATACGCAACAACGGCTTTTTCGACGCACTGCATCGGGTCGAGCAAGCCAATGTTGATAAGCGGCGAAATGACGGAGTGAAACATCACGAGTTCATTTTGTAGCATCGTGTCTTCAAAGTCGCCGAAATGCGCCAAACGATGTTTGATGAAATCGTCTAAAAATCGTTCTGCGTCGATGCGCTTTGTCGGCAGGTGGAAGTGCTCGGTCGTGCCGATGTTGTTCGGGAAGAATTTTTCGACGAGGGCTTCGACTTCCCTATCAATCGCATCTTTTTCGGGTTTCCAGATTGGCGGAAGTTTGAGTTTGGATTGCGCGAAGGCTTTGGCGGTTTGGCGATTTTCTTTGTCGTAATTCCATTCGCCACCGACGGGCTTGCCGTTTTCCATCAAGACGTTGAGCTTCTTGCGCATCTCTCGGTAATAATGCTCCATAATGAGATGCTTTTTGCCTTTGTGCTTTTTGACGAACTCGTCCCTATCGGTGAGGAACATTGAGTTTGGCGTGAGCGAGACTTCAATGTTCAATTTTTCGGAGAGCGATTCGGCGAATTTCACCGTCGCTTGTTCGTGCGGCGACATCACCAGCAACCGCTCAATGCGATGCGTTTTGACCGCGTCGCTCAACGCTTGGAGAAAATTTTTGCCGTTATCGAGTTCTTCGTAGCAGACTTGGTAGCCGTTGGCGCGCAGTTCGTCGCGGAAGTGGCGCATCGCGGAAAAGCAGAGCAAGAGTTTCGCCTTGTGGTGATTGAGCTCGCGAGCGTGTTCGAGCGATTCAATCATAATGACTACGTCGCGCTGTGAGTTTAATTGTTGGAGCGCGGAATTTTTGAGCGAGAGTTGGTCGCCGAGAATCCAAGCGGCTTGCTTCATTGGGTTGATGATTTTGAAGGTCGTTTGAGTTCGAATCGGTCGCCGATGCCGCAATACCACAAACCGCCCAAGCGTCCGACGGGGTTCAGTTCAGCCATATCGATTTTGCCGTTTTTGAAGACGCTTTCGCGCAGATGGATTTTGACGATTTCGCCCAAAATCAAACTGCCGCTCTGCACATCTTTTCCGAAGTCGATAATCTGCACGAGTTTACATTCGTAATTGACCATGCTTTCGGCGACGCGCTTTGGTTTAACGAGGCTCGACGGCTCGCGCGTCAGACCAGCCGCGTCGAATTCGCTTTCGTTTGGCGCGTAGTCGAAACTCGTTTGGTTCATTTTCTCGACAAGGTCGCGGCTGACGATATTCACAACGAACTCTCCCGTTTCGCGAATGTTGCGCAAGGTGTCTTTTTCCGTTGGCGCGCCGCCACTTTCTTTGAGCGCGGGCGCAAAGCATAAAATCGGCGGCTTTACGCTCGCCACAGTGAAGAACGAAAATGGCGCGAGATTGTCAATCCCTTCTTTGCTCACGGTCGAAACCCACGCAATTGGGCGCGGCATGACGGTGCTAATGAGAATTTTGTAAAGGTCGATGGAATTGATGTCGCTGGGCGATAGATGTTGTGTCATGGTTAAAAGGCTTCGTTGACTTGAATGTAAAATCCGTAAGTGCCTGCGGCTTTTCCGAAGTCGATGCGAGCAAACACACGCTCTTCGGGCGTGATGGCGAAGCGAATCCCAATGCCATAAGCCAACTTTAATCGCTTCAAGGCGATTTCATCGAAACTTCCCGATACGCTTCCCAAGCCCATAAACGCCGCCATTCCGAACCGCCATGCAATCGGACGGCGATATTCGGTTTGCATCACCAACAGTTGTTTATCGCGAAATCTGCCCTCGTAGAAACCTCGCATTCTCGCGCTTCCGCCTAAGCGCGGGAGCATCTGAAACGGCGCATCGCCCGACACAAAACTGAAATAGCCTTGCACAGCCAGCACTTCTTCGGTTCGTAAGGCGAAGAATTTTCGTGCGTCGAAGGTGTAGAGCCAGAAGTCGTGATTGCCACCTAATCCGCGATTGTAGTTCATCAGCGTGGCTTGATAGAAACTGCCTTGTGTCGGCGAAAAGGCATTGTCGCGCGAATCATAGTTGAGCAGGAGTCCAATGCCCGTGTTCTTGCTTCCTTCTCTGCCCGATATGCTGGGGTCGGTTGAGAGCGCGCCGTTCGGCAAAACGCTCAGCATGGTGAAGGTTTCGTTGTGGTATTGAATTCCGATATTGAGCTGCGGCAAGAGTTGTCGGAACACGGTTAGGCGCGCGCGCACGATTTCATTTTCGTAGCGTTCTTCCGCGTCCCAACTTGTAGAATTGCCAATGCCCCAGAACTTATCGGCGAATCGGATAAAGGAAAAATCGGCATCGATGAAGTAGGTTTCGTTGAGAATGTAGATTTGGGGTTGAAATTGGAGAAAGAGTTGTCCGAGTTGCGTGTAGATGGCGTCGCCTTTGATGTTGGAGGCGCGCGATGTGCTTAAACTGCCGGGCAGTCGGAAGTAGTAAATTCCCACGATGCCGCCCGCGGTTTGCGTTTCGGGCGAGTAGAAGACAATCGGCAAGGCTAAGCCGCTCGATGAAGGCGTGAGCAGGCTATCAGGCTTGATGCTTTTTTTGATAGGGTCGTCTGCGGCGTGTTGCGCAAAAAGCGATGCGGTGCTGAAGCAAAAGGAAATCAAGAGTGCGTGAAATCGTCGCATAGATGCGTGTTGGCGTTTGCCAAATTTAGAGAATATGGCTTGTGTATTTACGGTCAGATTTACCGCTAAACTTTTTTGTATCATTTGAGTATTATTGACCTTGCGCAGAAGTCCTCACGGATTTTGACTTATCCAATTTTTGATATTGATTTTTTCAACTTTCTTACTTACCAATCTATGTTGCACATCAAGCGTTTGGTTGTCGTGCTGATTTTAGTGTTGAGCGCAGTTGCCTCGTCGTCGCTCACAGCCCAATCTTTCCAACCGAACTTAAAGCAAAAAGTATTGAGCGCGAAAATCGCGCAGATTTTATCGAGCAACCACTATGAGCGTGTTACGCTTGACGATTCGCTATCGGTGGAGATGTTCAATCGCTACTTAGACGCGCTCGATTACAATCACATTTACTTCCTGAAATCGGACATTCAGAACTTTGAGATATACCGCACCTCATTTGACGACGATTTGAAAGTCGGCAATCTGACGGGCTGTTTTGAAATGTATGAAACCTTCAAAGCACGTTTCGATGAACGCTACGCCTATCTTTCAAAGTGCGTTTCCGAAGGATTTAATTTCAATACCGATGAAACCTTCAATACGGATTTGCACTCATACCCTTGGGCAAAAGACCGCGCCGAAATCGAAGACCGATGGCGAAAACTCTTGAAGAATCAAGCCCTTGAACTTAAACTCGCGGGCAAGAGCGATTCTGCCATTGCGGCAACAATCCTCACACGCTACGACGTGCAGAAGCGTAATTTAGACAAATACAATGCCGACGATGTGTTCTCACTTTATCTCAATGCGTTTTGCGCCGCCATTGACCCGCACACGAACTACCTTGCTCCTGCCAACGCCGAAAATTTCAAAATCGACATGAACCTTTCGCTCGAAGGCATTGGCGCACGACTTCAAACAGAAAATGAATACACAAAAATTTTTGAGGTCGTCCCCGGCGGACCTGCTTTCAAGAGCAAACTCTTAAACAAAGACGATAAAATCATCGCCGTTGCACAAGGCGACACAGGCGCGTTCGTCGATGTGATTGGTTGGCGCATTGACGATGTGGTAAAACTCATTCGCGGACCGAAAGGCTCGGTAGTTCGACTCAACATCATTCCCGCCAGCGAAGGCGCGAACTCGCCGCCGAAAATCGTGCGCTTGGTGCGCGAAAAAGTCAACCTCGAGGAACAAGCCGCCAAAAAGAAACTTCTTTCCATCAAGCACAATGGCAAAACCTACAAAATCGGCGTGATTACCATTCCCAATTTTTATATGAACTTTGAGGAATACCAACGCGGCGATAAGAACTACCGAAGCACTACGCGCGATGTCAAGAAACTCATTACCGAATTGCAAAAAGAAAAAATTGATGGATTGCTCATCGACCTTCGCAACAACGGCGGCGGCGCGCTTCCCGAAGCTGTCTCGCTGACCGGCTTGTTCATTCCAAGCGGTCCTGCGGTTCAAGTGCGTAACCTTGATGGCTCGGTCGAGGTGCTCAAAGATGAAGATGACGAAGTGTTTTACAGCGGACCGCTCGCCGTGATGGTCAATCGATTCAGCGCGTCGGCTTCTGAAATTTTTGCGGGTGCGATTCAAGATTACAAGCGCGGCATCATTCTCGGCGACCGCACCTTCGGAAAAGGCACTGTTCAAAACCTGACCTCGCTCAATCGCTACATTCCCATCAAAGAGCCGCTCGGCGATTTGAAACTCACCATCGCAAAATTTTATCGCATTACCGGAAGTAGCACCCAACTTCGCGGCGTTTCGCCCGATGTCGCCTTCCCTTCTGTTTATCGCGACGGCGAAGTCGGCGAAGAAGCCGAACCGAAGGCTATGGCGTGGAGCCAAATCGCCCCAACCTCTTTTTCGCCTTACGGCGGCGTGAACGATAAACTGCTCGCCGAACTGCGCAAGCGACACGAACAGCGCATGAAAACCGATGAAGAACTCAAAGAGTATGCAAACGATATTGCCGAACTCAAAGCGCGTCGCGCCAATAAGACGATTTCCCTCAACGAAGCCGTCCGAAAAGCGGAGCGCGATGAACTTGAAAAAAAACGCTTAGCCAAGCAAAAGAAAGTAACGGTTAAACCGAAATCTGAACTACCCGACAATTCTGAAGAGGACGAGCCACAATCGTCAACCGACGCGGTGCTGAACGAAAGCGCGAGAATCGTCGCCGATATTATCGGCGTTTCTTAATTATCTTGTTGGAGAGAAATTCGGTATGCGTTATGAATGGCAGCGTCTCTTTCAAATCAGCCCTTCAAGTGATTACAAAGCCGATTTGCGCCTTGTGGCTTTGCGCCTTGTGGCTTTCTGTTGGACAAGGTCTGCTTGCTCAACAAGGGTCGGGATTCGATAACCGTTTTGCTACCACGCGCGCTCCCGAATTCAATGCCGACATCATCGCCTTCAAAGACGATTCAACCAATGTAACTCGCCTGACGCTCTACACGCGCATTTCTCATAATAAACTCTCTTTCGTCAAACGCGATTCTGCTTTCTATTGCTTTTATGAAATCAACGCCACATTCGTCGACAAAAATGGCCGGCTAGCGCATGAAGAACTTTTCATCGACACCATTCGCACCACCGATTATAAACGCACGATTGCCAAAGACATTTTCCACTCCAACAGTTTCACCTTCACGCTCTCGCCAAACACTTACACGGCGCACATTAAAATCATTGACCTTGAAAGCCGACGCGAGTATAAAGACACGCGCACTCTCGCGGTGAAAAATTTCACGCGCTCGGGCGTTCATCTTTCAACTGTGATGCTTGTCTTTACGCGCTTCGATTCCCTAACAGGCAAACTTGAGTATTACCCAAACCTCTCTGCCGCCATCATTCAAGACAAGACCGAACCGCAACTTTACTATGAAGTTTATGTTACTGACCGCGCCATTGATAGCCTCTACTTGAACTATAACATCGTCTCAAAATCTTACAAAGATGAAGTGGTCGATGAATACACGCGCACGTTTGTTTCCACAGGCAAGAAAACTCGCATTCTCGACACGCTCAGCATGCAGAAACTCAAAAGCGGCAACTACCTTCTTACCATCAGCGCATTTGATAAATTCACCAAGCAAGTCTACGATAAGGCAACGCTCTTTTTCTTTACGCGCGTTTCAGGACAAGCCATGTTCATTCGCAACTTAGACGAAGCCATCGAACAGCTTGAATACATCGCCGACGGCGACGAAATCGACAACATACGCGAAGCCAAATCGCCCGAAGAAAAACTCAAACGCTTTAATGCGTTCTGGGCGCGCGTCGACCCCACTCCCGACACGCCTGAAAATGAATTGATGATTGAGTATTACAGCCGAATTGAGTTCGCCAATCAAAATTTTTCGTCTTACTTTCAAGGATGGAAGAGCGACATGGGACGGGTGTATATCAAATATGGTCCGCCCGACTTCATTGAGCGACAACCGTTCAGCATGGACAGCCAGCCATATGAAATTTGGGAATACTATCAACACAACATTCGCTTGATTTTCGTCGATACTTCCGGCTTTGGGAATTATCGCTTAATCCGCCCCGAATGGGACGCGCGCAATCGTATTCGATGATGATTGAAATTCAACCGCAGTTGGAGAAATGAGAAAAGCCGCTTTGCGCGGCTTGCCTGTTGTAGCATCTTGTGAAGTAGGCTTTTGTGGAGATAAGGAGAGTCGAACTCCTGACCTTTGCAGTGCGATTGCAACGCTCTACCAACTGAGCTATATCCCCAAAGTTAAAGAACAAATTTGAAGTGCGAAGATACAAGGTGCAAATGATGTTTGCAAGCACTTTGTTTGTAACCCTCGCCTCGTAAAATAAAAAAAATTCATTTGGAATTGAAGTCGCAATTTTTAACATTTGCCCGATTCAACATTGCGAGCCGTTTTCCTGTTACTCGCACAATGAGAAGGAGCATAACCGCCTCAAACAAAAACAACCATGTGGCATAACAACATTCTCGAAACCATTGGCAATACGCCGATTGTCAAAATCAATCGCCTTGCTAAACATTTGAAGCCAACCATCTTGGCGAAAATTGAATACACCAATCCCGGCGGTAGCATCAAAGACCGAATCGGCGTGGCGATGATTGAAGACGCGGAACGCTCGGGCAAAATTAAGCCCGGTGCCACGATTATTGAATGGACAGCGGGCAACACAGGCATTGGACTTGCGCTCGTCTGCGCCGTCAAAGGCTATAAACTCATTGCCGTTATGCCCGATAAAGTTTCACAAGAGAAAATTGATTTGCTTCGCGCACTCGGTGCGGAAGTCGTCATCACCCCGACGGCGGTCAAGCCCGACGACCCGCGTAGCGTCTATAGCGTTACTGAGCATCTTGCAAAAACAATTCCGAACAGTTACTACCCCAATCAATTCGAGAACCCACGAAACCCTGAAATTCATTTTGCAGCCACAGGCAAAGAAATTTGGGAACAAACCGAAGGCAAGGTTACGCACGTCGTAGCGGCAATGGGCACGGGCGGCACAATTTCAGGCGTTGCGAAATTCCTCAAATCCAAAAATCCCGCGATAAAGTGCGTCGGCGTTGATTCGCAAGGCTCTGCCTATTCGCATTATTTCAAAACGGGTCAAGTTCCAACGGAATTGGGCTTGTGGAAAGTCGAAGGAATGGGCGGCGGAAAAATTCCAAAGACGGCGGATTTTCAAATTCTCGATGACGTCGTTTCCGTTTCCGACAAAGATGCGTTCAACTGCGCGCGCGACCTTTCACAAATGGAAGGCATTTTCGCCGGCGGCTCATCGGGCGCGACCATGTTCGCCACCCTTCAACTCTCTAAGTCGCTTGACGACTCAGATGTCGTCGTCGCCTTGATTACAGACACAGGCGAGCGTTACATCAGCAAAATGTATAACGACATTTGGATGAAAGAAAACAACTTTTCACGCAGTCTGCGTGGCGATAAGTCGAGCGTAACCGCACTTGATATTGCCCAGCAAAAGCGCGATGGATTACTTTATGTTGTTCCTGAAACCACGCTTGCCGAAACGTTTGAGTTGATGCAAAAGCACGAAGTTTCCCAAGTCCCTGTGCTGAGCGACGGTGCTGTGATTGGAAGCGTCAGCGAAAATAAAATTTTAAGCATTCTCATCAGCGACGACAAAGCCAAAGCCAACAAGGTCATCGGCTACATGGAAAAGCCATTTCCAATTGTCGCACCTGAAACTAAACTTGCCGATGTTTCAAAAGAATTTACGCGCGAAAATTCCGCCGTTTTGGTTGAACTTCCCGACTCGACCTTGCAGATTATCACGAAATCCGATGTCATCGCCGCAATTACCGCATCATAAAAGTTCTTTTTGTATTTAAGCCAAGTTCCCTTGAAAAGAGGGAAAGTTTTTTATATTTGCAACCCTTTTTATAGGAGCAACCTTGAAACCGCGAACAGCAACAAAGAAAAAATCGCCCGCAAAGCCCAAAGCAACCGATACGAAAAAGTCGGACAACGGCATTTCAGCCGAATCGCACAACAACGGGCGCGCTACACCGGTGTTCAATGCCGAGAAGCGTGACGCGATTAAAGCGGGTAAAATTAAAGATATTCACTGCGACGTGTGCGGCATTACCGGCGGATGGGAATACGTCGGCGATTGGCACCCGAATGAAATTCCTCGCGATTCGGACGTTGAGCCGCCCGAAGAAAATACAGAGCCGAAGTATTGGCTTCGCTGTAAAAATTGCTCCGCCGTCTCGGTCATTGAGGAATGGAAAATTCAAATTAACCGCGAAAAGAATTTGGACGAATTAACGCTTGACGATTGCGTAACTTATACGCCGCAGGGCATTTACCGCGTTGGCGACGCTATCTACCATAAAGCCTTAAACAAAATTGGCATTGTGCGCTCCAAGCAACTCACGAACAGCGGTGCAAGTGCCGTAACGATTGAGTTTCGCGACCTGGGCATGCGCCAACTTCTTGAAAACGTATCGATTGATGAAAACGGCACGGTTTCAGACCCGGGCAAGAAAGGCAAGCTCAAACTAAAAAAAATCAGCAAGCGTTAATTGATACTGTCTTTCAGCAAGTTTCATAACTTTCATTCATAACTTAAACCAGCCAACTCAAAGGAGGTGAATCTCTTGGTAGGTGTTCAATCGTTAGAAAACGAACCCGTTGATAAGATGCTCAAACGCTTCAAGAAGAAGTATGAACGTTCAGGCACATTGAAAGAATTTCGTGCGCGCACGTTTTTCACGAAGCCTTCGGTCAATAATCGTTTGAAGCGTTCTCGCAGCAAACGTCGTGCTCAACGAGCCAACGAAGAAATGAACACTTAATCGTGTTTCATCACAGCACAAAGGCAATTTCAGTTTTGAGGTTGCCTTTTCTTTTTTGTTTTATCATGAAACCTCAATTTTGTGGCACAGTTACTGCCCTTCCGCCCGATAAATCCATTTCGCACCGCGCCGCGCTCATTGGCGCGATTTCTACGGGAGAGACGCGCATCGAGAATTTTTCCGCAGGCGAAGACAATCAATCCACCCTTTCCGCCCTCGCGCAACTCGGCGTTCAAATCCAACAAGAAGTTTCACAAACGCGCTCGGTCGTCATTCGCTCCAACGGGCTGTTTGACTTGAAGCCAAGCCAAACGCCGATTCAGTGCAATAATTCAGGCTCAACGATGCGCATGCTCGCGGGCATTTTGGCGGCGCAACCCTTCCGCTCCACCCTCATCGGCGACGACTCCTTGATGAAGCGACCGATGAAACGCATCGCAACGCCGCTCGCGCAGATGGGAGCGCAACTTGCTCTTTCCGCAAGCGACACCGCGCCGATTCACATTCACGGCAAGAAGCCACTTTCGCCGATTGCCTATCAAACGCCTGTTGCGTCGGCACAAGTGAAATCGTGCGTCATTTTCGCCGCACTGCATGCCGATGGCACAAGCGAAATTTCAGAAGCCATTCAAACACGCAATCATACCGAAACCATGCTTGGGCTTATCAATCCCAGTTCGCCTGAAAAGCCTGATAAAATCAAGGTGCGCGGCTTGCAACCGATTGACGCGAAATCGTTTTTCGTTCCGTCCGACCCTTCCGCCTCGTGCTTTTTGATCGCGCTCGCGCTTCTCTCCAAAAGTCCCGAACTCATCTTGAAAAATGTTTGCCTGAACCCAACGAGAACGGGATTCCTAACGATTCTTGCACAAGCGGGCGTAGCGATTCAAACGGACTCGGTCAGAACGATTGGCGGCGAAACCATCGGCGACCTTGTTTGCGCCAACGCCTCGCTCCAAGAGCCGCTTCGCATTTCCGACAAAGCCCTCGTCGCCAACGCCATCGACGAACTGCCAATGCTCGCCGTCCTCTCCTCTCTCGCAACAAACAAATTCGAACTTCATCGCGCCGAAGAACTGCGCGCCAAAGAAAGCGACCGCATTTCCGCCCTCGTCTTGAACTTGCAAGCATTAGGCTTTATCTGCGAAACCTTCCACGACGGCTTCGTCGTTAAAGGACGAAAAACCGTTTCCAACAAGAAAATTCACATACAAACATTCAACGACCACCGCATTGCGATGAGTTTTGGGATTGCAAGTTATTTTTGCGATGCAGAACTTGCATTGGATAATCCGGACTGCGCCGCCGTCTCATTTCCAAATTTTTTTAGCCTTATTGAAGGCTTAAAACAATTATAAGTTTATTGCAATAACGGAAACAAATTATGCACAAATTTCACCTTCTTTTGATGCTCCTTTTCAGTGTCGTGCTCCTGCACTCGTGCGATGACACTTCAACGGGTTTCGTAACCCCGCCGCCGCGCACGATTTCCTCGTTCCGATTGCTTGCTCCCACTCAAAATGCCACCATCACGCTTACGCCCAACGACAGCCTGCAATTCGCATGGGAAATCCCTAACGACATTGGCACGGTTTCGCGCTATACGCTCATTTTGGACAACGACGACACGCTCACCAATGGGCGCATTCTCACGCTCGCACTTCCTTATGTTGATACCATTTTCTCAACCCAAATTTCTTATATCCGCGACTCCACAGGCGTGCTTGTTCCCAAAGATACAACTATTGAACGTGTTGCTATCAAACATCTTATGCCTTATCAAGTTTTATCAAACTTGCCCGCCATTACGCCGCCCAAAGACACGCTTTCAACCGATACGCTCTTTTACACGGTGAATGCCACAAGTTCTACTGGCGCAGTATTGCGCTCGACTGATTTTCTTAAGTTTGCCTTGATACTTCAACCGAACCGATGATAGAAGATGATTTCGCCCGCTGTGCTTGCGATGCTCCGCTCGATTGTTGGCAGTGAAAATTACCTTGATTCCGAAACCGACAAAGCCCTTTATTCTTACGATGGCACGCCGATGCTCCGCCAAAAGCCCGATGCCATTGTGATTCCTCGTAGCGCAGAAATCATCTCCAAAATTTTGAGACTTGCGAATGAAGAAGGGTTTGCGGTCGTGCCACGCGGGTCGGGGTCGGGACTTTCAGGCGGAAGCGTTCCCGTTCCAAATAGCATCGTGCTTCTCTTCCCGCCAATGAACAAAATCCTCTCGATTGACGACGTGAATTTGACGGCAAAAGTCGAGGCGGGCGTGATTACGGCGCGACTGCAAAGCGAGGTTGAACGGCGCGGCTTGTTTTATCCGCCCGACCCTGGAAGCGCAAGCATTTCCACGATTGGCGGCAATGTGGCGGAAAACGCAGGCGGCTTGCGCGGCTTGAAATATGGCGTAACCAAAAACTATGTTCTTGCGCTCGACGTCATTCTTCCAAACGGCGAACTTATCACGCTTGGCTCGGAATCTATCAAAGATGTTCAGGGGTTGAACTTGCGCGATATTTTCATCGGCTCGGAAGGCACGCTCGGCATTTTCACCAACATCACCCTGCGCCTGCTCCCAAAGCCCGAACATTCGGTCGTGATAATGATTCACTTTGATTCGATTGCTTCGATTGGTGAGTTCGTTGCCGAAACGATGCTCGCGCGCCTTACGCCCGCGATGCTCGAATTTCTCGACCGCAACACGATTCGCGCCGTTGAAGACTACGCTAAATTGGGACTGCCAACTGACCTTGCCGCTCTTGCGCTTGTTGAACTTGACGGCTATAAACTCGTCGTGGAAGATGACGTTCAAACTGTGTTTGCGATTGCGAAAAAACTGGGTGCGCGCTTCGTCAAAGCCGCCGATACTGCCGAAGAAGCGTTAAAGTTGAAACTTGCGCGAAAATCTGCCTTCTCCGCTCTTGCTCGCTTAAAGCCGACAACGATTTTAGAAGATGCCAGCGTGCCGCGCTCAAAACTCCCTGATATGCTTTTGCAAATTGAATCCTTCGCCCGTCAAGAATCTGTGCTCGTTGGAAACTTCGGGCATTTGGGCGACGGCAATCTTCACCCGACTTGCCTCATCAATGAACGCGATTCGGACGAAGTTCATCGGAGCGAGCGTTTCTTTGAACGCACGTTTGAAACCGCCATCAAATTCGGCGGCGCGATTACGGGCGAACACGGCACGGGACTTGCCAAGAAAAAATATCTTGAAATAGCAACGGGCAAAACCCAAGTCGACCTAATGCGCAAATTCAAAGAAGCCATCGACCCGAACAATATCCTCAATCCCTCAAAAATGTTTGACGCTAACTCGCTCTTCCGCTCCAAGTGCGAGCGCAATCTTTCCCGCGGCGTCAAATAAAAAAGCCCCGCAAAATCGCGAGGCTTATTTCAAGTTGTTAGCGACTTAAACCGTCTGTTTCATCGTCGTGGTTTTGCCGTCGCGCTTGTGCGATGTCGCGCTTCCGTTTTCGCCATTGGCGTGGTGGTCGTCTTTCGGCGCGTTTGGATTGAAGGTAACGAGTCCGTTTTCGTCCATCAGCACTCTGTCGTAGTCGTAGGGTCCCCAGAGTTGACGCGGATTGCCCAAGAAGTTTTCGGTTGGCGGAGGCGAGGCGGTCGTCCATTCGAGCGTCAAGCCGAACCAGGGATTCTTCGTGGCTTTTTTGCCGTTGATGAGCGACATTGCGAGGTAGCCGACCATAATCAAAAATCCAACGCCCAAAATCCAAGTGCCGTAGGTAGAAAGCGCGTGCATTGATTGGTATTGGTCGATGTAGGTGTAATAGCGACGCGGCATTCCTTGCGCGCCCATAATGAACTGCGGGAAGAAGGTTACGTTGAAGCCGATGAAAATCAGCGCGGCGGAAACCGTCGCCCAAGTTTCGCTATACATTCTGCCGAACATTTTGGGCCACCAGTAATGCAAGCCGCCCAAGAACGCCATCACCGTTCCGCCCATCATCACATAGTGGAAGTGCGCGACGACGAAATAAGTATCGTGCAAGTGAATATCCACTGAGAGCGCGCCCAAGTAAATGCCCGTCAGCCCGCCAATCGTGAAGAGCGCGAGAAAGGCGTGCGTGTAAAGCATCGGCGCTTGAAAGGTCAGCGAGCCTTTATACATCGTCGCCACCCAATTAAAGACCTTCACGCCCGAAGGAATTCCAACAAGAAAGGTAAGGAACGAGAAAATCATGGCGGCAAGGTCGCTTTGTCCGCTGGTGAACATGTGGTGTCCCCAAACGATAAAACTCACCAGCGCGATGGCGACCGACGAGAACGCAATCGGCACGTAGCCAAAAATCTTTTTGTGCGAAAAGGTGGCGATGAGTTCCGAGATGATTGCCATTCCGGGCAGAATCATGATATAAACAGCGGGGTGCGAGTAGAACCAAAAGAAATGCTGATACAGCACGGGGTCGCCTCCCATCGCGGGGTCAAAGATGCCGATGCCCCAGACGCGCTCCAAAATGAGCAAGACGAGCGTAATCGCAAGAACGGGCGTCGCCAAAACTTGAATGAGCGAAGTCGAATACATTCCCCAAAGAAAGAGCGGCATATTGAACCACGTCATTCCCGGCGCGCGAAGACGATGAATCGTAACGATGAAGTTCATTCCCGTGAAGATGGAAGAGAAACCGAGAATGAACACGCCGAGCGTCATTGAAATCACGTTTGTGTTTGTTTCAACGCTGTATGGCGTGTAGAATGTCCAGCCCGTATCTACGCCGCCCGTAACGAGCGAGTAGAGGCAGAAGGTTGCGCCGAACACATACACATAAAAGCTCAGCAAATTGAGGCGCGGAAAGGCGACGTCTTTCGCGCCGAGCATAATCGGAAGCACGAAGTTGCCGAGCGCGGCGGGAATCGCAGGAATGATGAAGAGAAACACCATTATCGCGCCGTGCAAGGTGAAGAGTTGATTGTAGGTATCGGGACCAACGATGTTTTTTCCGGGCGCGATGAGTTCAAAGCGAAGCAAGAGCGCGAACACGCCGCCCGCAAAGAAAAACAGCAAGACGGAAAACAGATACATCAGCCCAATGCGCTTGTGGTCGACCGTCGTCAGCCACGACCAAATTCCTTTCGGATAGTTCAGATAGTTGCGCTCTTCTTGGAGTTCCGCCGCAACTTGTCCAATCGCTTGCGTTGCCGTCATAATTTTCTCCCCTTTCGTTTTTGCGAGTTGTTATTTCAGTGATTTGATGTAAGCGATAAGCGCATCGATTTGCTTATCCTTCAAAATGCCTTGATAGGTGGGCATCACGGGTTGATAGCCCGCCACCACGTTCGCATTCGGTTCGAGCATCGATTGGCGGAGGTAGTTTTCGTCGACAATGACTTCCTTTCCGTCTGCCATTTTGTGCTTCGTGCCGTAGATGCCTTTCCAAGTCGGTCCCGTGTTCGCGCTTCCATCGACGCTGTGGCAAGTTGCACAGGCTTTGGAGACGTAGAGTTTCGCGCCAAATTCGGCGGGCGAGACGTTGCCGCCGCTCTCGGCTTCTTCAAGCCATTTGTTGTATTCCGTCGTGGAAACGACGCGCACTTTGCCAATCATTTCCGAGTGCGATTTGCCGCAATACTCCGTGCAGAAGATGTCGAATGTGCCTTGTTTCGTCGGGCGCGTGCCAATGACCGAGTATCGGTTCGGAACGGCATCCATCTTCGCGCGAAACGCGGGAATGTAGAAGCTGTGCAACACGTCTTCCGATGAAATCAAAAATTTGAGCGGCTTGCCTTCGGGCACAACGAGTTCATTGACGCTATTGACGCCATTCGGATAATCAAACGCCCAAAACCATTTCTTTCCCGTTACCTTGATTTCCATCGCGTCGGTTTCAATCACTTGCATATCGAGGTAAGAGCGGAAGCCCCAAAAGAAGACGACGAAGACGAGAATCGTCGGGATAATCGTCCAAGTGATTTCAAGCCGATTGTTGTGAGAAATAGGCGAGGTGAATAGGGCTTTTCCTTTGCGACGATAGAGCCAAAGAAATGCGACCGAGACAACGGTAATCAGCAGAAAGAGAATTACCGATACATCGGTGATGAAGAAGAAAAGCGCGTCAATGTCAGCCGCATGATTAGACGCTTCAACGGGCATTGAGAACGGATTCATTTTTTGCTCCTTTTTAAGTTTCTTCGGAAGCGCGATGCTCCCATATTGTTCATTTCGTTCAATTCAGATTGACGTCTGAACTGGGTTCTCCTTTTAACAAATGCTTTTTGCGCTCCTGCGCGAAAAGTCTCCAAACCACTGACGCAAGAACGATGACGATGAGAAAGCCGCCAAGCCGCATCAGGTTTTGCGCGAAGAGCACATAACTGCCTTCTTTTGCGTCGTAGTGAAAGCACGAGAGAATGATTCGGTCTATCGTCGTTCCGACCTTGCCTTGCGAGGCTTCAATCAATCCCATTTTCAAATCGAAGCGTTTGTAATCCATTCCGTAAAGGTAGCGGACGATTTTCCCATCGGGCGAAATCAAGTAGGACACGGCGGGGTGCGCGTATTCGTCGCGCTTCGCGTCGTAAAAGTATTTGAATCCGACCGCGTCCGCCAACGCTTTTGAGTTTTCGCCGCTTCCGACAAGGAACGACCAGCCTTGTTCAATCCCCGCTTTGCCGAACTGCTCGACATAGCGCGTTTTCTTTGCCATTGCGAGTTCAGCCGTTTCGCGAGGGTCAATGCTGACGGTGAGAATTTGATAATCTTTCGCGGGAACGAGGTCAAGGGCTTTGGTGCTGTTGCACACGCCATTGAGCATCAAGCCGCAAAGCATTGGACATCGGTAATACGCAAGCGTCAGAAGCACGGGTCGCTTTCCGTCGAAGTAGTCGCCCAACTTCACCGTTTTGCCGTGTTCATCAGTGAATTCAAGGTCTTTGGGCAACATTGCGCCGAGACGCTCTTCGATGTCAATGCCTTTGAGTTGGCTTGGACTTTCCAAAACGACTTGCGCGCTCGCGTTTGCAATCATCAAACTTGCAAGGCACAACAAGGCGATTTCGTTAATGATTGTCTTGACGACGTCATTCATCGCGTCTGCCGAATGTCGTAATGCGCGCCATGTCGCGCTGTTCGCGGAGCAGTCGTTGAGCGTTGGCTTGCGAGCGTTCGCTCTGTCGTTGTTGTTCCTTCGACGTTTGTTGTTCATTTTCCGCTCTGCTCTCTTTGTTGGCGTTCATACTTAACTCCTTGCAGGTGAATGTTCTTGAAAATGTTGGTTTGAAAATCGCGTTTGAAGGCTAATTTTTGTTTTTCGCGTCTTTTTGATTCCGGTCTTTTTCCTTTTCAACTTTTGCTTTTGCGGCTTTTTCCTTCGCGCCTTTTGATGACGGTTCTGCCAACGGCGTTTGCGACTCTTTCAGCCGTTTTTGATAGTCTTCGGTCGCAAGCAGTTTCATGGCTTCGCCGATTGGAATTTGATACACACCGTCTTTTTCATTGACGAGTTTATAGGCGTTGAGCCGTTCTTCTTCGCGGGCGCGCACGTCGCGATAGGTCGATGAGACGACCGCATTAGCGGCTTGAATTTGCGTTTCCTTGCGCGCGGTGAAGTATTCAGAGAGAAGGAACATGATTGTTCCAATTGTGATAGAGCCGATGATAAACATGATGATAATCACACGGGCGTTGACATCTTCCTTTTCGTAATCGCTTTCCGCCATAAACATTTTCGGCTCTTCGGGTAAGTTTTGCATCGGCGTTTTCACGGTTTCAGTTGTTTCGGTCATGTGTGCTCCTAATCGGTTTATGCGTTTTTGAGGTGGATTGAGGCTTCGATTCTTGGGTCGCCAACAGGCACGATAGAAGCGGACGTCAAGCGATTCCAAACGAACCACAGGAACAGCCCGCCAATGCCAACGAAGGTCGTTAAGTGTTGCCACGAGAAATGCAATCCGTGATGCGCGTCAGGATTGACGATGGTGAAGGTCGGCATAATGAGCCAATAGAGGTCGACGAACTCCATCAAGAGAAACCAACTGGCGACGATTTTCATCACCGTAAAACTGCGCTTCGAGGCGCGGAATATCAGCACGAGAAATGGAAGAACGAAGTGCCCAATGAAGAGAAACATGCTGACATATTGCCAACCGTGCTCCCAGCGATGCTTATACCAAATCGTTTCTTCGGGGATATTGCCATACCATATCAGCATGAATTGCGAGAAGGCGATGTATGTCCAAAACACAGTGAAGCCGAACATCAGTTTGCCCAAGTCGTGATAGTGTTCAATCGTCATCACTTCGCCGAGTTTGCTCTTGCCGCGCAAATACATCGATAGAAGCACGACGCAGGCGAGCGTTGTCCACCAACTTCCGGCAAAGAAATAGACGCCGAAAATGGTTGAGAACCAATGCGGGTCGAGCGACATCAGCCAATCAAACGCCGCCGCCGTGATGGAGAGCGCGAACACAATCATGCTTGGCGCGCTCACGCTTCGCATTTTTTCGGTAACATCTTTTCCGCCGTCTTGGTCGAGCGAGGCTTTGTAAAGCGTCCATGCGATAAACGTCCAAATACCGAAGTAGATGTAGGCGCGAATCGTGAACCACATCGGATTGAGCCACGCAGATTTGTGTTTCAAAAGTTCATCGTGCGCGACGGCTTCCTCGTGCGACCATTCGTAGAGGTCGTGCATTCCCAAGACGATGGGAATGAACAGTATCGCCATCATTGGAATTGCCGACGCGAGCGTTTCAGGGATTCGGCGAATGACAATGCTCCACTCCGCCCCGACAAGGTGATGAATCAAGGTGAAAAAGAGACCGCCCAACGCAATCGCCATCCAAAACATAAACGCCACAAGATAGGCGAAGTAAAATGTTTTGTGGTCAATAAACAGCCCTGCGACGCTTGCCGCAACGCCCGCGACGCCAACGCCCAGCGCAATTACGCCGAACTTGCTTTCGCCTGTGAGTTTGAAGTTTTCTGCGCTCATTTTTAGTTGTTTCGTTTTGTTAGTTTCTCTGTGATTCTTATCTCCAATCGTTCTACCCTATTGCTTCACTTGCAATTCGCGGCGCATGCTTTCAGGCACATCGGCGACGGTTGCATGTTGGCTTCGTTGGAGCGCGCGAATGTAAGCGACAATCGCCCAACGGTCTTCAACCGAAATTTGACTGCGATACGACGGCATATTGCGAATGCCGTTTGTAATCGTGAGGTAAATATGTCCGTCGGGCACGTTGCGCAATCGGTTGTCGTGATAGGTCGGCGCGGGCGTGTAGCCGCGTTCAACCACCGTTCCTTTGCCATCGCCCACGCGGCTGTGGCACGGAGCACAATAGATGTTGTATCGTTCTTGTCCGCGAAGCATCGTTTCCATCGTGTAGGCGACGGGCGCGACGCGCACGGTGTCGCCTTCTTTGGTTTTGCCTTCGTAGTAGGCGACATCGTCGCGCAGGTAGCCGCGCGCCACCGTTCCCGAAACGGGCACGCGCATCGCCGCGCCATCTTCAAAGAACGGGTTTTGAGATTGCGCCTTATACTTTTCTTGGCTATACATATTTTGAAGCAATCGAATCGGCGGGTCTTCTTTCGGCAACCCTCTGGCGCACCCTGAAAGAATCGCGCTTGCGCTAATGACGACAATCCAAATGGCTTTCATTGTTTTCACTCCTGTTTTTAATTCTGTTGAGCCAGCTCGGCTTCAAGCGGTCGATGAATGATCTCGATGTTCTTGCCGCCGATGTTTTGGAAAAATTGCTTGACCTCGCGAACGTTGAACTTTTCGTCCCACACGAAAATCGCCGCGAAAAATCCATCGTCGCCCGCCTTCTTGGAAAAGTTTTCCGAGTAAAACATCGGGTGATAAAATCGAGGCATGCGGTTGAGCGCGAACATTCCGACAACAGCAGTAAATCCGCAAAGAATAACCGTCAATTCAAACGTGATGGGAATAAACGCAGGCAAGGCGAAGAGCGGCTTGCCCGAATAGACGACGGGATAATCAACCGCGCTCGTCCACCACTGCAACAAGAGCGCGCCAATGCAACCGATTGACCCTGCGGCGAAGACGATAAAGCCAAGTGGCGATTGCTTCAAGCCCATCGCGTCGTCCATTCCGTGAATCGGGAAGGGCGAATAGACTTCAAAGCGTTTGTAGCCTGCGTTGCGAATTTTTTCCGCCGCTTCCAAAAGCGCACCCGAATTAGGAAACTCGGCAACGACGCCTTCGGCTTCTTCTTCAATCAAAATTTCCAACGCCTTTGCGCCCGTTGCGTCGGCTTTCTTTTTTAATTCTTCGGCGGATTGCGATTTAATTTCATTCATATTTTCACTCATTGGTTAGCGTCCTCCATTTTTCGTTGCGAGTTCGGCGACTTTTTCGGCACGATGTTGCTCATGCGCGTGTCCATTTCCATGCCCGTTAAGTTCGTGGTCGGGGTGATGCGGATTGGCATGCGGCAACACGCCTTTGACTTCCGACATCGCCACCATCGGCATATATCTCAAAAAGAGCAAGAAGAGCGTCATAAACAACCCGATTGAGCCAACAAAGCAAGCCACGTCGTAAATCGTTGGATTGAAGTATTTCCAGCTCGATGGCAAATAATCTTGCGAGAGCGACGTAACCGTAATCACGAACCGCTCGAACCACATTCCGATATTGACGAAAATGGACACGATGAAACTGACAGCAAGATTGGTTCGCATGGACTTTATCCAAAAAATCTGCGGAATGATGACGTTGCAGGTAATCATCGACCAATACGCCCACCAATACGGACCTGTCGCGCGCTTGATGAAAATCGAGGCTTCGTAAGGGTTGCCGCTATACCACGCGATAAAGAACTCGCACCCGTAAGCGTAGCCGACCATCATTCCCGTAACCATAATGATTTTGTTCATATTGTCGATGTGCCGCTCATTGATGATTTGTTTGATTTGCGGGAACATCCAATAGGTGATAATGACGAGCGTCATCACCATCGCGAAGCCTGAGAAAATCGCGCCAGCGACGAAGTAAGGCGGGAAGATGGTCGTGTGCCAACCGGGAATGACCGACGTGGCGAAGTCAAACGACACGATGGTATGCACCGACAGCACGAGCGGCGTTGAAAGCCCTGCAAGAATCATATAAGCGCGCTCGTAGTGTCGCCATTGGCGATTGCCGCCGCGCCACCCCAGCGAGAAGAGTCCGAGCAAGGTTTTGCGAATGCCCGGCTTGGCGCGGTCGCGCATCGTGGCGAGGTCGGGAATCAAGCCCACATACCAGAACATAATCGAGACCGAGAGGTAGGTTGAAATCGCGAACACGTCCCACATCAGCGGCGAGCGGAAGTTCACCCACATTTGCATTGAGTTAGGCAGAGGCAAGAACCAATAGGCGTGCCAAATTCGCCCCATATGAATGAGCGGAAACATTCCCGCGCAGATGACGGCGAAAATCGTCATCGCTTCCGAGAAGCGGTTAATCGAGGTGCGCCACTTTTGACGGAAGAGAAACAAGACGGCGGAAATCAGCGTCCCTGCGTGACCGATACCGACCCACCAGACGAAGTTCGTGATGTCCCACGCCCAGCCGACCGTCGTGTTGTTTCCCCAGATTCCAATCCCTTTCCAAATCAGGTAGGTAATGACGGCGAGATACATTGCCATCAGGGCGAATGAAATTCCGAAGAGAATCCACCACAGTCGCGGCATTTTGCCTTCGGGCACGCCTGAAATGATGTCTGTAATCGTCTTGAAGCGCGGCTTGTCGTTGATGAGCTCGGGCTCAGGCACATAGACATGGTGATGCCCATTGCGATGCTCTTGTTTCAGTGTTGCTGTTTCCATGCTCATTCGGAGTTAGATGGTTAATAATGCTTGCGTGGTCGCGCGGCATTTGAGTGCCGAATCGTTTCGACCTAATAGTTTTCTACGTCGCGTTTCTTTGGTTTTGGCGGCGGCGTTTTGGCGGCGTTTGGTTTTCCGTCATACATTCTTCGGAACTCGGCGATTGTAAAACCCACGCCGCCCACGAGCAGTAGCGTTACCAACGCGCCGATGATTAAAATCGCCGTATCGCTCATTTTAATAGTCTCCTTCTCGCTTTTGCGGTTGCTTCAAACTTCGCGTGAACGCGCTTCGGAAGTAGAGCGCGAGCGCCACGCCGCCCGCCACCCAAATCGCCACGAGCGCGCCCGCTTCTTGCTCGTTGGCGAAAAACCACAAGTAGTTCGCCACGCTGAACGCAATCGCAATGCCTGCCAAGAAGAAAAAATCAAATCCGTGCAAACTGCCCGCTTTGGCTTCTTGAACGGCAAGAAACGCGCCCGCCAGAATCAAGAGAAACACAAAGCCGCCGACACCGAGTATGAGTGATTCAATCGCCATTTTAGTTCGTTGATTTCGTTGGCGAAGTCGTCGCGATGTTTCGGAAATAAATGCCGAGTATCAAGTTTGTCGGCACCCAAAGACTGACAAAGAACGCGCTATCGAGTAGCGATTTTTTCTCTTCCGCCGTTGCCGCTCCGCTTGACGCAATCAAGAGATAATTCGCCAAGAGGAACGAGATGAAGGTCGCCGCGAAAAACAGCCAATCGTATTTCTTGAACATCGTTCGATTCAGTTTAGCCAATCACGGTTTTTTCCAATTCGGGATTTGGGTTGCGCAATTTCGCCAAATATGACGTGCGCGGCTTGACGTTGAGTTCGGCGAGCAAGTCGTAGTTGCGTTTTTGGCGTTTCATTTGCGAAACCTTGCTGTTCGGGTCGAGAATGTCGCCAAAGACAATCGCTTGCGTCGGGCAGGATTGTTGACAGGCAGTTTTAATTTCGCCGTCCGCAATCTCTCTGCCTTGATTTTTCGCGTTGATTCTCGCGCCCGAGATGCGTTGGTAGCAATAGTTGCACTTTTCCATTACCCCTCTGAATCGCACGGTTACATCGGGGTTCATCGCCATTTTCACCGTTTCTGGAATGTCGCCGTCCCACACGGGATTGTCGGTTACATAGTTGAAGTAATTGAAGCGGCGGACTTTATACGGGCAGTTATTGGCGCAATAGCGCGTGCCGACGCAACGGTTATAGACCATCGCGTTGATGCCGTCTTCGGTGTGCGCGGTAGCGGCGACAGGGCAAACCTGTTCGCACGGCGCGTTTTCGCACTGTTGGCACGCGACGGGCTGATAAACCATTTCAGGCGTTTCAAAGTCGCCGGCGAAATAGCGGTCGATGCGAATCCAGTGCATTTGTCTGCCCCTGCGCGTTTGCTCTTTGCCCACGACGGGAATGTTGTTTTCGGATTGGCACGCAATCGCGCAGGCATTGCAACCGATACAGGCGTTAAGGTCAATCGTCATTCCCCATTGATGCCCTTCGTCGTGCTTGTAGGGACGCTCGAAGAGTTTGACTTCTTCATACTTGATGAGTTTTTCTTTGACGAAGTCGGGCTGTTTGAGGTATTGGTCTAACGTGCCTTCAATGACGATGGATTCGCGCCCATCGAGCGAGCCTTGATTTTGCGTGGTAACGAGCAAGTAATCTTTCCCTGTTCGTGTCGCTGTTCCATTTGCGATGTCCATCGCGTTTGAGGCGCGCAAGGCGTAGCAGTTGAAGCCCACGCCGTTTCCGACATTGCCTGCGGCTTTACGCCCGTAGCCAAGCGGAAGCGTGATGCTGTAATCGGCTTGACCGGGGACAATCCAAATGGGCATTTCAAGTTCTCTGCCTTGAACGGTGAGTTTGATGACTTCCCTGTCCATATCGTTGAGGTGCGAGCGGTCGCCCTCTTGCGCATAAACGCTTTCGCCTTTCAAGCCGAGTTCTTTGGCGGTTTTGAGGCTGATGAGCGCGGCGTTATCCCAAGCGAGTTTTGTTACTGTTCCCGGAAGTTCTTGAAGCCAAGCGTTATTGGCAAAGCGACCGTCGAAGGTTGATTCAGACGGCAGAAAGACGAACTCCAACGAACTTGCATCAGGGGCTTTGGTTGAAAATGGATTTTGGTTAATTGCTTGCGAAAGCCCGTCGGAATTGAGCGTAACGGGTTTTGTCTCTGTTGCCAACGCCAGCACGCCTTCGTGCAGGGCTTTCTTCCAATTTTCTTCGAACCCGAGTTCGCCGATGCGTTGTTTCCAAGTGTCGCGCGTGAGGTTGTAGCCGAGTTGTTCCACGCCCGCGTTGAGCAAGGCGAGCAACTCGATATTGCTCTTTCCGTTGTAAAGCGGCGCGATGAGCGGCTGAATCGGGCTAATCGTTCCGTTGGCGGAAATCGCGTCGCCCCATTGTTCGAGGTAATGCGTTGCGGGAATGTGCCACGAGGCAAGGCGCGCCGTTTCATCGAGATAGAGTCCCGAATGAATCACCGTCTTGACTTTTTTGAGCGCGCTCTCGAAGTTCAAATCAGCGGGCGCGTCATAAACGGGATTGCTTCCAAGAATGACGAGGGTGGAAACATTGCCCGCGTTCATTTCCGCAACCAACGCTTCAACGCTCTTGCGATTCGGAACGGCGGCGTCTTTAATCGGTCGGTAAGAAACCGTCGCGCCGTTATTTTGCAGAGCGGCATTGATGGCGACGACGAGCGCGTGAACTTCCGCAGGTTGATGGCGACCCGCCACGACAAGCGACGCGCCGCGATTCTGAATCAAATCCTTTGCGACCGCCGCGAGCCATTTTTTGTCGAAGTTGTGCGTTGCGTATCCGCCCAGCGCGTTGCTCGCAGGAATCGCTACGCCTTGCGCGTTGAGTTCAAGCGCGAGTGCCGCCGCAAACGCGCCAATTAAGCGCGATTGCAATTTCAATCGATGGTCAGCCATTCCGCCCGTTACGCTGAACGTGCTTTCGACGACATACAGCCGATTCATTTGGTCTTTTTCCGTCTCTACTCGTCTGCCATCGGCGAAGCCGCGCGCGTTCATCACGTTTTCGGATTCGCGCAAGAACGAATCGGCATCGAGCGAGAGAATGACTTTGGCTTTGCTGAAATCGTAAATCGGTTGGAGCGATTCGCCCGTCGCTATTTGAATTCCGTTCAAGATGTTTTCATCGCTGACGGGTTCATAGACGGCGATTTTGGCTTTAGGATAAGTTGCGACGAATTCTCCGAGCAATCGCGCCATCGTGGGCGAGGCAAACGATTCGGTCAAGAGCGCAAGCCCTTCTCCGCCGTTGGCTTTGAAGGCGAGATGCTGTTCGCGCCAAAACGAAACAAAATCCGAGAACGCGGTTTCCGAGCCGTTTTTGCGCGTGGCTTTTGAACGGTCGGGGTCGTAAAGCCCAAGAATCGAGGCTTGAACAAAAGCGTTCGTTCCGCCCGTTGAAGATGGGTGCTTTTCGTTGCCCTCGATTTTCGTTGGTCGCCCTTCGTTGCTTTTCACCAACACGCCATAGGCGGAAAGTCCAAACGGCATCGTGGTTGCGTAGTAATTGGCGACGCCGGGCACGACTTCTTCCGGCTGTTTGACGTAAGGAACGATTTTCTCGACGGGACGTCGGCACGCGGAAAGCCCCGCGAGCGCGAGCGACGCGCCCATAATGGTCAGGAACTTTCGGCGCGAGAGGCTGTCTTTCATCAACTCCAACTCCGCCGCGCCTTCGGGATACTCGCTCTCGACCCAACGGCGAAATTCGGGCGAGTTGGCGAGTTGCTCGGCGCTGCGCCAATACTGTTTAGCGTTTGAAGTTTCCTCTGCGATAACGGGTTTCGGTGTGCGCTTCATAGGATACGACTAAAATTGGTTTCTGATTTTATCGATGGCACGCGCCGCAATCGACGGGCGGTTTGATTTTCTTTTCGGAGATGAGTTTCGCCGCAAATTCTTTTTGATTGGCGGGCGCAACCCAATCCATATTGGTTACTTCGCTCTTCGGGCGCAGGTGCGGTTCGGGGTTGCGATGACAATCCAAGCACCAGCCCATTGAGAGTTGCTCCACTTGCATTACGCCGCGCTCGTCCATCTGCGCCACATTGCCGTGGCAACTCTTGCACCCCACGCCCACATTGACGTGAACGCTGTGATTGAAGTAAGCGAAGTCAGGCACTTTGTGAACCTTGACCCACTCCACTGGCTTGTTCGTGGCGTAGCTTTCGCGCACGGGCAAGAGTTTTTCGCTCTTTGCCGCCACTTGCGTGTGGCAATTCATGCAGGTTGAGGTTGCGGGAACGCTGGCGTGCGCCGACTTTTCAACGCCAATGTGGCAATAGCGACAGTCCATTCCCAAATCGCCCGCGTGCAACTTGTGGCTATACGGAACGGGCTGTTTCGGGCGGTATCCCACTTCCAAATACTTCGGCGACCCGAAATACCAAAACCCGAAGGTTACCACGACGACCGTCGAAAGAACGCCCGCAATCAAAAACATCGGGATTTTGTTCGTCCACTTCGGAAAAATTTGTGCCATACTGCTTTCAGCGTGAGTTAAGGGTTAATTAAAATTTTCAAAACAACATTTGAACAATCCTATCCAAAATCAATGCGGCAAACAAACCGAAGAGATAGGTGATTGAAAAGAAAAAGAGTTTTTTGGCGGATCGCTCCGAATAATTTTGCAAGGTTTCCCAGTTTCGCTTGATGAACATCGCGCCCAAAATCACAGAGGTTGCGTCGTAAATCCAGCCAACGTGAATCACCGCGAGCCACAGGCTTGCCAGCACCGTGAGAATCGTGTAGGCGAACATTTGTTTGAGCGTTTCTCTTTCGCCTTTCACGACGGGCATCATTGGTAGTTCGGCTTTGATGTAGTCGTCTTTGCAGTAAAGTGCCAATGCCCAAAAGTGCGGCGGCGTCCAAAGAAACACGATGAGAAAAATCAGAATGGGTTCGAGGGCGATTTCGCCCGTAATGCCCGCCCAAACGCCGATGGGCGCCATCGCGCCCGCAGCGCCGCCAATGACGATGTTTTGCGGCGTGTTCGGTTTGAGCCAAAGCGTGTAGAAAAATCCGTAGAAGAGAATCGTGCCGAGCGAAAGCATCGCGCTTAGCCAGTTAAACATCAAACCAAAAATCAAAACTCCAGCGATGCCAATGACGATGATGAAAACGAGCGCGTTTGTGGGTTGAATTTTGCCTTGTGGAAGCGGGCGACGCTTTTGGGTGCGCGCCATTTTCGCGTCGATGTCGCGTTCAAAAAATTGGTTGAGGGCGTTGGCGCAACCGCCCGTCAGATAAACGGCGCAGAGCATCGCGCAACACTTGATTGGACTTGAAAGCAACGAGCCTTCAATGAACAGCGCCACCGCGCCTGACAGCACGACCAAGAGCATAATCGTTGGCTTCGTCAAGAGAAGGTAACTGCTGACCGTCTCCGAAAAATCATTCTTGTGAATTAACGCGGCGTTCTGCATCGTTCTTATCGATACTTCTGTGCAGTCTGAGACTGCGTTTTTGAAACGATGAGATTAACTTACCGACGGTGAGAAGCGTATCGGTGCGGCTATGCGCTGAGGTAAGATTCTGTAATGCAGAACTGAACAACGTTACTACGGCACTGATATACTGCTCATCTTTTTTGTCGGCAAATTGTCTCCTTAGCAATTTGCTTGTTCATCTTTAATGTTCTCCCGTAATGTTATTCTCCTAAATTCACAATCTTGACCAACGATTCTGATTGCGAAGATTGCGTCAATAATACGATGAAACGAATTGATTTGCAAGGAAGTTTTGAAAGTTTTTTTATGCGTTCCCGCAACCCCTTGAAAAATCAAGCGTTTTCAGGCGCGATGCGTTTGCGCTTTGGCTTTGCTTTCTATCGCGACGATGCTCCGTCAGTCTTAATGCCTTTCAACGCCTTTCAATCAAAGGGCGGCGTTTTGCTTGGTCGCTCTGCGTCATTGGCGCGAGCGTTTTTCTGAGCGTCTTCGATGTAGGCTCTTCCAAAGTTAAGCAATACGGTGGCGACTCCGTGCTTGTCGCCCACGTCTCTCATAATGGCAAGGCTTTCGCGAAATCGCGCGATGGATTGTTCGCGTTGGTCAAGATTGGAGTGGAGAATGGCGATGTTGCACAGCGCGCTAGCAAGTCGGTCTTTTCGGTTGATCTTTTTGTAAAGCGCGACGCTCCTTTCAAAATAGGACATCGCGTCGTCAAGCGCGTTCAAATCCATCAGGATTGAGCCGATGTTGTTTAGACGATTTCCGATGAGTTCCTCGTCCTCGAGTTCTTCGCAAAGTTTGAGGCTTCGTTGATAATCGTTCAGCGCGTTTTGAAAGTCTCTGAATGCGTAGTGGCAATTTGCGACGGCGGCGAGCGACGATGCGATTCGGCGTTTGTCGCCTATTTCTTGACTGACGCGCAGGCTTTCTTGGGCGTAGCGAAGCGCGTTTTCATAGTCGGCAAGTTTGCGATAAACGACGCTGATGTTGCTCAATGCGATGGCAAGGCGAACTTTATCGCCGCTCGTTTCACAGAGCGAGAGGCTTTTTTGGAAGCAGTCGAGCGCGTTTGAAAACGCCCCGCTATCTCGGCATGCGAGTCCCAAATTGTTGAGCGCGTTGGCGATTTGGCTCTCGTCGCCCAATTTTTCGGACGCGCGCAACGCTTGTTGAAACCAGTCAATCGCGCAGGCGAGGTCTCCGTTTTTGTAGACGTTCAACCCGCGTTGATTAAGGTCGTTGATGTCCTGAATCATCGTCGGCGTTGGTTTGGTTTTTCCGAAATTTACCGCATTCAATCGTTTTGCCTATTTTCGTTTCAACCATTCCATCGTCAAATGCGCTACACTTCGCAAGCCATTGAAGTTCTCGTCGAAGAATTCGCCAAGTTGCCGGGCGTCGGCAAAAAAACCGCGCAACGCCTTGCGCTCCACATTCTGCGCGAAAAACAAGAAGACGTTGAACGCTTCGCCAAAGCCTTGCTCGATGCGAAAGAAAAAGTCGTCTATTGCGTCGAGTGCCAAAATATGACCGATAACACCGCCAATCCGTGCGTCATTTGCGAAAGCCCGAAGCGCAACCGCTCGCTCGTGTGCGTGGTCGAATCGCCCAGCGACGTGATTGCGTTTGAAAAGACGAACCAATACAGCGGATTGTATCACGTCTTGCACGGCGTAATTTCTCCCCTCGATGGCATCGGTCCCGACGACCTCAAAATCAAAGAGTTGATTATGCGGCTTTCGACCGAGAAAGGACAGCAAGTCAAAGAAATTATTCTTGCGCTGAATCCGACGGTCGAGGGCGAGACGACCGTTTTGTATCTCACCAAGCTCTTGAAGCCGCTCGGCTTGAAACTCTCGCGCATCGCGCGCGGGATTCCGATTGGAAGCGAATTGGAATACACCGACGAAGCGACGCTCACGCGCGCCCTCGAGGGCAGAGCCGAGATTGGTTAGTCGCCTTGTTGGAGAGCCCGCGCGCTCTGACGAACTTTTAACGGTCAAACGCTCGTTTCAAAAGCAGTCTTTTCATTGAATCACCTAACCATCATAATCCGCTATGATGAATGAACTGACGGCGATAGCCAACGAAATCAACCGAGTAGCGATTGGAGCCTCCGTTGATATGTGGGGCGTTCCGCAACTTACTCGCGTTATCCTTTTGGACATTATTGAGGAAAGCGAGACCATTTTGCTCTACGACGCAAACGACTCGACGACGATTGAAAACTTGCAGTATAACCCGAAGATGAGTTTGTCAATCACCAACGTCAAAACATTCAACGGTCGTCAGGTCAAAGGTCTCGCCGAAGTCGCAACGAGCGTCGCTCCGATTACGCCCATAGGCATCAAATTATACGGCGACGCGATTCAGCGCGGCGTTCGGCATTTCATCAAATTGCGCGTAGCGGAGATATTCGATGTCATTCAAAAGGACAAGTCGCTTCGTCAATCGGAATGGAAAGGCAAAGTTTTTGCGGAGTTCGATAAAATCAACGTTGGATATGCCGCCTTTGCGCCCTCAGAGTTACAGCCAATTCGAGTCAACTCGTTCAAAGAAACCTTCAATCCGCTTTTGCAATCGCTCTTGGAGAAACGCTTTCCTGGATTCATCGGCACGGTGGAATTTCGCGGCGCGCCGAACATTAGCCCGCGCTTCATCATCAGCGCCGAAGACAATTTCTTGCTCTGGGGCGATCGTTTCAAGAACAAGACATTTTTCAATTTTTCGCGTCCAAGTCCTGTTTCTGCGCTTGCGCTCGATTGGGATTCAGGAAACAGCGTGGAGTTTATTGGGTGGGGAAAGTTTTTCTTTTTCGGCAAAACCGTCGCTCTCGTCAATGACGTTTGGCGCAAAATTGGGTTCAAAGACCCTATGCAAGCCATTCACTTTTTCCCCGAAGAAATTTACCGAACCGACCAAAACAAGCGGCGTTCAATTTTGAAAGGACGTAGCCGCGCTGAATGGCTACCGCAATCATCGGTTAAGAAGATGTTCAATCTTCACATAAGCGTTTCCGCTTCCAACGCCGAAACGTCGACGACCGCTCCGAATCTTGCCCCAAGCGTCGCATTGAAGCCCAAAGCCGCGATGATTTCAAACGAGGCGTTAGCGACGCACATAATTTCAAGTTTGAAGCAGGATTTAAACGTCAAACTGCTTACGATTGAGCAATACGACCGAGCGCATCTGAGCGAGTCGACTTGCCTGATGGCGACCATAGGTAATCGCGGCACCGAAGTGGATTTGCATTACTTGCGCGCGCTTCTCGACGCCGCGTCTTTTTACAGCGAAGCGAACCTCAATCGCAAAACGGTGAAGTTCATCATCTTCATCGCCGCGTTTGAAAAGTCCCTCACGCATCGCGCCTTGATTAATGCGTTGGAGTCCTACATCAAAACGCTCAATCAAGCGTATCCAACAAAAATCGAGGTGGCGTTTATAGCTCTGCCTCCTGATGCCGAAAGCGACGCGGTTCAACCTGAAATTCGCAAAAAAGTCTTGTTCGCGCTTCAAACAAACGAGTTGGGCGAACTCAACTACTTCAAAGCCATCGAGGTCGATTGACGAATTGGCGCGCTCGCGCCTAATCGCCTTGTTGGAGCGCAGAGATTGCTTTGCCCAACGAAAGCATCAATTCGCGCTTCATTCCCGCCCGATTGAAAATCTCGACGCTCTTGGCGAAATGCTCTTTGGCTTCTTTGTTCAACTTTTCGTCTTCGCAAAGTTTCCCCAAGCAATGCGAAGCGATTGCGACACCTGCCTCTCTTCCCGAGCTTTCATAAAAACGCTTCGCCGTTTCATAACAGATTTTGGCTTCTTCCCTTCTGCCCAAGTTTCGCAAGGCGTTGCCCAAGTTGACGTAGGTTGAGCCGAGCGAGACGGGCGAGGCGAACTTTTCTTTGAGTTTGAGGCTCTTTTCAAAAATCTCTTTTGCGCTTTCGTAGTCGGCGCAATCGGCATAAACCACGCCGAGATTGTTGAGCGAAGCGGCGATTTCCCTCTCGTCGCCAAGCGATTCGCGCAAGCCCAACGCGCGCTGATGCAGTTCCAATGCGTTAGGATAATCCGAGAGATTGTAATAAGCGTTGCCGAGATTGTTCAACGCGGTGGCGATGGCTTTCGCGTCGCCGACGCTCGTCCAAATGTTCAGGCTTTGCTGATAGGCGCTTAACGCATTCGAGTAATTTCCGATGGCGAGCGCGACATTTCCCAATGCGTTGAGCGAGGCGGCGACTCGCGAGGGTTCGTTGAATCGCTCATAAAGCGTTTTGGCTCCATTGAGCGCCAGTTCTGCGGCTTGAAACTCGTTCAGGCGATACTGCGCAACGCCTTTGGCGTAGAGCGCGTCGGCTTTGTCAAGCGAAAGGATTTCGGCGAGCGCGGCGAGGGCTTGTTCGGCGAGCGCTTTGGCGGTTTCAGGTTCTTGGTCGGCGAGCGCTTTAGCGCGCTCAATCGTTTGGCGCAAGTCGTGGGGTTTGGTCATTGTCTGCGTCGACTTTCTTTGCATAAAGTTTTCCGAGTTGCAGATAGGCGAAGCATAACGAATGTTTGGCTTCGATGAGTTCGAGCAAGGCGATGGATTGCTGAAAACACGATTCGGCTTGTTCGGGCTCGCCTAATTGAGCCAATGCGTTTCCGAGATTCGTAAAGGCTTCGGCGACGAGTTTTTTGTCGCCAATTTCCTTTGCCAAACGAATGGATTGCTCGCTGAGGGTTTTGGCTTTTTCGTAATTCCCTTTCGCGCAATGCGCGTCGCTTAGGTTGTTGAGCAAGAGCGAGATGTTTGATTTGTTTTCTTGCCCTTTGAGCAGGTCGAAGCAGGCTTCGTAAGCCGAAAGCGCTTGGTCGCACGCTCCCGCGTTGTGATATGCGCGACCGATGTTGTTGAGCGCGTTGAACTTGCGTTCCTCGTCGCCCAACTCTTCCGAGAGTTTCAAACTTTCGCGATAATGTTTGAGGGCTTCGGGATAATCTGACAAAGATTGATAGACGTTGCCAAGATTGTTAAAAGAATCAGCGATGCCCGCTTTCAAGTCGAGCTCTTGGCGCAAGCGCAGGCTTTCTTGATGGGCTTTGAGCGCCGACGCGAAATCAGCAAGCGTTTGATAAAC
The DNA here is from genome assembly GCA_029263855.1 of Candidatus Thermochlorobacteriaceae bacterium. Lineage (GTDB taxonomy): Bacteria > Bacteroidota > Chlorobiia > Chlorobiales > Thermochlorobacteraceae > JANWWM01. Next base: position 99,197 of record JAJUFC010000011.1, read on the forward strand.
GTTGCCGAGATTGTTATAGCATGACGCCTGCCCTCGTTTGTCGCCAAGTTCTTGTCGCAGTTTGAGACTTTGCTCGTAGTAGTCTTGCGCTTCGATGAAGTCGGCGAGCGCGTAGCGCGCGTTGCCAAGATTGTTGAGCGCGGTCGCCAATCGCTCCCGATTGCCCAAGCGTTCAAAGAGGTTTTTGGCTTCGTTCAAACGCTCGATGGCAAGTTTGTTTTCGTTCAACCGTAGCAAGCAAATCGCAAGCACGTTGAGCGCGTTGGCGCGCTCCTCGAGTTGCGTTTCTCCCGCAAGGCGCAAGGCTTGTTCAGCAAAACGCTTCGCTCGTTCTGGATTGGTTTCGCAAAGGGAGCGCGCTTGACGCAAGTATCTCTCGATTTCTTTTCTATCTTGCACGGTTTTTTAACGGTTCAACGCCATTCAAGGTCAAAATACGCCGAAAATGAAGAAAGTCGTTTTTTCTCTTTTGTTTCTGCTCTTTGCCGTCGCTCTTATTGGCGTTTGGCTTCGTCAACGCTCATCGCTTCCCGACGAATATGCCGAGCGCATCGCCCGCAAGGCGAACAAAAAGCCTGACCTCGTCAATGGCTTCGCGGGTTCAGCGTTTGAGTGGTGGTATGGTCAAAGAGCGTATCCGAATGAACTCATCGATTACAAAAAGTTCGAAGCCGCCTATCAATACAGCAAGAGCGAGTTGATGGCGCTTCGCTCGACCGATACGAGCCTTTGGCGCAGTTTAGGACCGAACAATGTCGGCGGACGCACACGCGCCATTGCCATTCACCCGCTTCACCCCGACACGATGTGGATTGGCGCGGCATCGGGCGGCTTGTGGAAAACCACAACGGCAGGCGCGGGCGCAAACGCTTGGCAATATGTTGAAACGGGCTTTCCTGCTGTCTCCGTCAGCGCGATTGCGATTGACACAACGAATCCCGATGTGATGTATATCGGCACGGGCGAATTTCGCCGATACAATCAGCCCGGAATGGTCGGCACGCCCGGCGCCAGAGCCACTTACGGCATCGGCATTTTGAAAACCACCGACGGCGGCAACACTTGGGCGCAAACAGGCTTGAATTGGAATCTCGAAGACTACAAAGCGATTCAACGCATCGTCATCAATCCGCGAAACTCGCAAACGCTTTACGCGGCGACAAGCGACGGGGTCTATAAAACCAACGACGGCGGCGCGACGTGGTCGCTTTCGCTCAACGTGCCTGCGGCGATGGACATCGTCATCAACCCAATCGATACCGCCACGCTGTATGCGTCGTGCGGACAACTCAACACCGCGCCGAATCCCGGACTTTACAAGACCACCGACGCAGGCGCAAGTTGGACGCGCCTTTCGGGCGGCTTGCCAACGTCGAACTTCGGTCGCACGGCACTTGCGCTCCACGCCACGCCTGCTCTTTCAGGCTATGCCGAAGTCGTTTATGCTGGCATCGGCAATGCGCAATCGCGCGGCGTGCATGGCGTTTATCGCACCACGAATGGCGGACAAACTTGGACGCTTCAATCCTCAACCCAATACGCCTCGTCGCAATCTTGGTATAACAACGCCATTGCCATTCACCCCGAAAATCCAAACACGGTTTTCGTCAGCGGCTTGGATTTTTACAAATCCACCGAAGGCGGCGCGAACCTCGTGCGAAAGTCCGAGTGGTATGCTTACTTTCAAGGCGTGATTGAACCCGGCGGCGAAGAAGGTTCGCCCACCTACGCTCACGCCGACCATCACGCGATTGCCTTTCACCCGTTCAACCCGAACCGAATGTTTCTTGCCACCGACGGCGGCATTTTTGAAACCACCGATGGCGGCGAAACATTCAGAGGACGCAACGGCGGCTATCAAACCACGCAAATCTACAACGGCTTTGCCACTTCCCTTTCCGATTCCAACCTTGCTTACGCAGGCTTGCAAGACAACGGCACGCTCAAATACGAAGGCTCAAAAGCATGGAACAAAGTCTACGGCGGCGACGGCGGCTGGTGCGCCATTAACGCTCAAAACAATCAAATCGCGTTTGGCGAGTATGTTTATCTCGACATCAAAAAAACTACGAATGGCGGCGCAACTTGGGCGAGCGCAACCAACGGCATTGAGGCAAATTCCAGCACCGCAAACTTTATCGCGCCGTTCATCATCTCGCCTTCAAACCCAAACATTCTTTACGCGGGCGCGACTAAAATTTTCAAAACCACCGATGGCGGCGCGAATTGGGTCGCCACAAACAGCAACCAAGCCATCAACGGCAATCGCATCTCCGCGATGGCAATCTCTTGGACAAGCCCCGATAGCGTTTATGCCGCCACAGGCACATCAACGGCGACCACATCAAACGGACTGTGCGAGGTCTTTTTCTCCTCAAACGGCGGCGAGACTTGGGTTAATCGCACCCAACAAGGAATGCCCGACCGCTACCCGACCGACCTTTATGTCGACCCACGCGATAGCAAAATCGCTTATCTCACGTATTCGGGCTACGGCAATCCGCACATCTACAAAACCACCAACGCAGGCGCGACATGGCAAGACATTTCGAACAACCTGCCCGACATTCCCGTCCAATGCGTCGCGCTCGACGGCGATTTCCCCGATGACATCTACATCGGCACGGATTTGGGCGTTTATCGCAGTCTGAACGGCGGCGCGTGGGAACTTTGGGATTCAGGAATGCCGCCCGCGATGATTCTAGACTTGCAATTCTCCGCGCCGAATCGCGCGATGCGTGCCGCCACGTTTGGCAACGGCGTTTATGAGCGCAAATTGCGACCGATTGGTCAAGTTTCCGCGCCGATTCCGACGCTTTCTAAAATCGTTGATTTCAAATTGGAGCAGAACTACCCCAACCCGTTCAATCCAACGACGACCATTCGCTATTCGATTCCGAAGGCAAGCGACGTGCGGTTAGAACTCTTCGACGCGCTGGGGCGCAAAATCGCAACGCTCGTCAATGAACGCCAATCTGCAGGCGCGCATGCTTACGCGCTGAACGCGGCGCGCTTCTCGCTTTCGTCAGGCGCTTACTTTTACCGATTGCAAGTCGGCAGTCAGGCGGAAACAAAAAAAATGATTTTGGTGAAGTAGTCGCATGGAGGTTGAGAGTTATAGCAATGAAATTTCTTATGTTCGTTATGTTTGAAGTCGCGCCAGCATCTCTTTGACTTTTGATTCAATCAAATCGCGCACTTTGCGGAACTCCTCTGGCTCTAAATGCTTCGGGTCGGGAATCGCCCAATCTTCGCGGATTTTGGCGCGCACAAACGGACATTCATCGCCGCAGCCCATCGTTGCCACGAAATCATATTCCACATTGGGAATTTCGTCGAGCGATTTTGACGAGTGCGTCGTGAGGTCGTAGCCGAGTTCCTTCATCGCTTCAATGGCTTTCGGATTGACTTTGCCCGACGGACGCGACCCTGCGCTATACGCTTCCACCTTTCCATTGCCGTGCATTTTCGCAAAGGCTTGCGCCATCTGACTGCGGTTGGAATTTTCCACGCAAACAAACAGAACTTTTTTCATTTTGTTAGGTCGTTTTGACAAGTTGAGTTAGCCGAATGAACAAACGCTACAAACTGCCGCCATCTTGTCTTCTGGCGCAAACTCGTCTCGGCTAACCGTTTGCTTTGGGAACGCTTTGCACATCGGCAGGCGCGAGATTAAGCCTCTCGGCAATTTTCTCGTCTGACAACCCCAACTCGCGCAAGAGCGGAATCATCGCGAGTTTCGCGCCGCGCTCGCCTTCTTGCCTGCCTTTCGCTTCACCCTCTTGCCTACCTTTCGCTTCGCCTTCCTGCCTGCCTTCAACTTTGCCTTCCTCGAAGGCTTCCCGGTAAAATGCCGTATCTTTGAGCAGTTCTTCTTGAATCTTCAACATTTCCCTTATCTCCTTTCGCGTTAAAGTTCGGAACTTGTAAGTCAAAATTTGTTCAATCAAATCCAACTCCGCTTTGTTCGCCCTCGATGCCATCTTGCGCGCCGCTTCGCCCGCCGTCCGTTCTGGCTCCACGAGCAATTTGAACAACCCCGTCGCTACTTTTTCCGATTCGGGAAGTTCGTCCAAATATACTCGCTTGACGCGCGGGAGTTCAAGCAAGTCGTCGAAGCCTTCCAAGTTTTTTTGCTCCACATTTCTTGACGGATACAACGCGATGGCGTTCCATTTCTTCGCAGGGTATTGTTTCAAAAACAAGAAAATTTCGGCGAAGAAGCGCGCATAGAAAGTCTCGTCAGGCTGAAACTGCGCCTCAATGAAGTAGATGAAGTCATCATCGGATTTTGGAACAAACACGCCATCGATGCGAAAGGCGGTTTCTTTGAGCTCGACAGATTTGAATTCGTAGCGCGAGGCATCGTCAGGGTTTCTTCCAATCAGAGCGAAGAATCCTTGCGGCGCGAGTTGCAAGAGCAGATAAACGAGTTTGTCGGTTCGCATTGATTTTTTGCAACGCTTAAAAAGGTTAATGGCAAACGCCTTTTGGGTTTGCGTTTCGCTCTGCTTGACGTTCAAATCCGCGAGCAAGCAAAATGCTTTATTTGTTCGCGCCACCTATCGTTGGTTGTGGTTCAAAAAATTTTTTCTGCGCCCAAAGCGAGACATAAACGAGCGCAACGAGCACAGGGACTTCAATCAGCGGTCCGACCGTCGCCGCCAACGCTTCGCCCGATGTGATGCCAAACGTGCCAATCGCAACGGCAATCGCCAGTTCAAAATTGTTGCCGCTCGCCGTAAAGGCAATCGCGGCACTCTCTTCGTAAGTGTGCTTTGTTCGATACGCCAGCCACAGCGAGAGGCTGAACATCAAAACGAAATAAAGTGTAAGTGGCACTGCGATTTTAAGAACTGAGAGCGGTTTTTCAAGCATCTTTTCGCCTTGCATCGCAAAGATGAGCACAATCGTGTAGAGCAATCCGATAAGTGCCGTTGGCGAAATGCGCGGCAGAAATTTTGTTTCATACCATTCATCGCCACGCCACTTTGAAAGCACGGTGCGCGAAAGAAATCCCAGCGCAAAAGGAATCCCAAGAAAAATCAAGACGCTTCGCGCAATTTCCCAAATGGTGATATTCACGACCGCACTTTCAAGCCCGAACCATGTGGGCATGAGCGTGATGAAAAACCATCCGTAAATGGAATACGTAAAAATCTGAAATAGCGAATTGAGCGCCACAAGAATTGCCCCCACTTCCGCACTGCCACACGCGAGCGTATTCCAAATCAGCACCATTGCGATGCAACGCGCCAAGCCCACTAAAATCAAGCCGTTTCGGAACTCATTTTCGTTTGGCAGAAATATCCATGCCAATGCCGTCATCAAAATCGGTCCGACAACCCAATTCAGAAGGAGCGAGACTTGAAAGAGTTTCCAATTGACAAAAAACTCGTGCAACTTGCCATAGCGCACTTTGGCGAGCGGCGGATACATCATCACCAAGAGTCCAATAGCAATCGGTAACGAGACATTATCGAGTTTAATCGCGTCGAGCGTTTGGTCGAGATTTGGCACATAAAGCGACAAGAGTAAGCCAACGCCCATTGATAGCCCAATCCAAAGCGGCAAATATCGGTCGAGCGTTGAAAGCCGATTCACAACGGAATTTGTCATTGGTTCAGAATAGGAATTGAAAGTTGAACAGGCATCGATTCAAGTCCATGCGCGCAGCACATGGCGTTTTCGCCCGACGCGCCATCGCGAAATACGTCCGCATCAGAATGCACGGTAAAAACTTCCCAATCAATGCCTTCGGGCGATTTGACCCAAAACTTATCTTGAACAGCATAGCAACACGTTGTGCCCGTCTCTTCCAAAATGGCTTTGATGCCCTGCGCACTCAATCGCGCTTGAATGGCTTTGACTTCTTCAGTCGTTGCGACTTGAAAGCCTAAATGGCTCAACACTTGTTGCGTGTTTGGCACTTGCGCGCGCACTTCGTTGAGCGTAAAGTTCCACTTCGGATTTTCAAGCTCGAACTTTGCATATCCGGGTTTGATTTTCTTCGGCTCCACGCCAAAAAACGCACGATAGAATTTCAAAGACGCTTCAAGGTTTGGGGTATAGATTGCGGTATGCGGAAAAAGAATTTGCGGCTGCATCTAAAACTTGGTTTAGTGTTATTTGAGACTTCGAAAGAATAGACGCAGAACCGCGCAAAAAGACGCAAACTTTTTTACGGTTCACACAAACACGGCTCGCACTTCGGCTCATAGCCCAGCACCGTGCCAAACTGATTTTGCTCAAACGAACAGCATTGCATATACAATTCTTTGAGCATTTTGCGTGCGCGTTGAATGCGCGACTTTGCGCCTGAAAGCGAAAGATTCAAACGCCGTGCAATTTCTTCTTGCGGAAGATTTTCAAGGTCGGAAAGAATCAAGGCAGTTCGGTATGGTTCGGGCACTTGCGCTAAAAAGATATGCACCGAATCAGATAGCCGCTCGATAACGGATTCATCGACTTCTTCGGCAAAGTCGTTGCGACCTTCGTGCTCACTCATATCGAGCGACTCGATTGGCTTTGTTTTGCGGTATTCGTCAGCAATCGCATTTCGCGCAATGCTGTAAATCCAACTTTCAAGTTTGGTGAGGTCTTTGACTGAACCGAGTTGCTCTTGCACTTTGAGAAAGACATCGTGCAAGAGGTCTTCGGCTTTGGTGTCGTCTTTTATCTTTTGCTTGATGAACGCCAGAAGCGGCGCGCGCAAAGCCTCATAGAGTTGTTCAATTTTCATCGTCATAAAAGTTCAGTTTTATATTTCTCTTTTTGAGCTCGCTCACGACAAACTCGAAGTTCTTTTTGTCTTCGCCGACAAATTCAGGCGGCGAAATGCCTTTGCGTTTGTATCTGCCCGAAAGCACCAGACGCGCAACTGCCGCACAACTAAAGCCTGTGGTGCGCGACATTGAACTTTGCCTTGCTTGATGGTCGGTTCGCTCGAGCAGTAGATAGCGCAATCGTCTCTTCTTGCCTTTTTGTGTGCCCTCGATTTCAATGTTGAGTAAGGTTAATTCATCGTCGCCATCTTTGAGTTCCCATGTCTTAAAGAGAATTTGACTGGTGAAGTCTCTCGGTTTGATTTTGACCCCATGTATCGTGAGTTCTTCTTCGCTGAAAAATCCTGCCGCTTGAAGGAGTTTGATTTTTTCGCTGTGTCCAATGTAGCGCAAGGTTTTTTCTTTCATGTTGGGAATGTACTTCATGGTGAAGAGTAGCGAGCGCAATCCATCGGTGTTGAAGGCTTCGAGCGAACCGATTTCGGGGAAGGTCAAAATTTCGGGTTCAGAAAGCGCGGGTTTGGTTACGATTTGTCCGTTTTCCATCAAGCGTGCGGGGCGCGTGTATTCTTCAATCACATCAATCGGCGAGAAGGGCGATTTGTATTCGAACGGATAAGTGCGCTCACTGGGCAAGCCGCCGACATAACAGACGAACGAGTGCACTTGCATTCTTTTGTTCCAATAGCCGAGAATGATGTTGCCAAGTCCGGGCGCGATGCCGCAATCAACCACCGCCGTAACACGATGCCGTTTGGCAAGGTCATCGAGTTCAAAACAATTTTCGGCAAAAAAGGAAATATCGACGAGATTTTTTCCGGCTTCAATCACACTTCGCGCCGTTTGAAATCCTAAAAATCCGGGTACTGCGCCAATCACCAAATCAAATTTTTTTACGGCTTGTTTCAAGGCAACTTCGTCTTTGACATCAAGTTGAAGTTTGTGAATGGATTCTGGAAGTTTTGAGAGATTCTCAACGCTTAAATCGGCGGCAGTAACTTCACTGTCTTTTGAAAGGTCTTGCGCGATGGTTCTGCCGACCATGCCTGCACCCAACACGAGAATGTGTTTCATAGATTTAATTTTTCTTCAATGCGGGACGTTGTATTTTGAAAAACTTTCAGCAATCTAACTCAATCTTCACATGCGAAAAAAATTCGTTGCCGGAAATTGGAAAATGAATAAAACCATCGCGGGTTCAATTACGCTTGCGTCTGAACTGGTGAGAAAAATTGGCTCACACGAACCGCCCTGCACGGTTGCGATTGCACCGACCTTCATTGCGCTTGATTCCGTGCGCGAAGTCATCAAAAAATCACCCATCAAACTTGCCGCGCAAAATTGCCACTTCGAAGACGACGGCGCATTCACGGGCGAAATTTCTGCCTCAATGCTCAAAGCCGTCGGCTGTGAATATGTCATTCTCGGACACTCGGAACGCCGACAATACTTCGGCGAAACGAATGAGATTATCAACAAGAAGGTGAAAAAAGTTTTATCCGAAGGTCTGTCGGTAATTTTATGTGTTGGCGAAACGCTCAATGAACGCGAAAGCGGCATCACGGAAAAAGTCGTTGAAGCGCAAGTTCGTGGCGCGTTGAACGGCATTTCAGAATCGCAAATGCAACATATCACCATTGCCTACGAGCCTGTTTGGGCGATTGGCACGGGCAAAACGGCTACGCCCGAACAAGCCGAAGCCGTGCATCTTTTCATTCGCAACTTGATTGGCTCGCTTTATTCTGACAGCGTTGCAGAGCGTCTTCTCATTCAATACGGCGGAAGTGTGAAAGGCTCAAATGCCAAAGAACTGTTTCAAATGCCGAACATCGATGGCGCACTTGTTGGCGGCGCAAGTTTGAAGGTTGATGAGTTTTATCAAATTATACAGAGCACGATATAATTTTTTTCGCAAGTGAGTTTGCATTATATTCGCCGCTCAAAATTTTTGAAAACTTCCAACGCTTATTAGAACGATGTCAAAAGTTTGCATCTTGACCGGCAAAAAGCACCAATACGGCAACACCGTTTCGCACGCCAACAATCACCGCAGAACGCGCTTCGAGCCGAATCTGCAAGAAAAGCGCATATGGCTTGAAGGCGAAAAACGTTGGGTTCGAGTTCGCCTTTCCGCACGCGCCATTAAAAACCTCACCAAGAACGGCACGCACGAACTTGAAAAGTTGCTTGCGTCAAAGTAAGGCCTGTTTGCCTTTACTGCGTTATTCTGAGCGAAGTGCCAAGACGTTAAGAGTTGATGGTGAAGGGTTAAGAGTGTGAGCCTTGCGTTCAACTTTTAATTCTTCACTCTTAACCTTCAACTCAATTGGATTCCTCACCCCGCTCGAAGTAACGCGCCATCATTGGTTTCAAATTTTCAACTCACGGCTTTGTCAAAGCGACTGATTGCGGAATCCTTCCTACTTTTAACGGCGACCATTTGGGGCACAACCTTCGTCGCTACCAAAGTCGCGCTTGAACACATCACGCCACTTCTCTACCTTGCCGTGCGCTTTAGCGTTGCAAGTCTCCTGTTTGGAGTGGTTTTCCGCTCGTCGTTTCCGATTCCGAAATCGCTCTTCCTTTCTGCACTTCCACTTCTGTGTTGGTATTTCGCAGGCTTTGTGTTTCAAACCATCGGCTTGAACTTCACCACAGCATCAAAGTCGGGCTTGATTACGGGCAGTTATGTGATTTTCACGCCGATGCTTCAATCGCTGTTGGAAAAACGCACGCCGCCACTTGGCATTTGGGTTGCGTCGCTCATGGTTTTCGTCGGACTGTTCTTGCTCACTATGAACGGCGAAGAACTGATTAGCGACTTCAACTTCGGCGATTTTCTCACACTTCTTTGTGGTTTGTGCTATGCCTTTTACCTCGTTGAACTCGATAAACTCACCTCGCAAGCCTCGTTCAGCCAAGGCGCTTCGCAACTGATGAAACTCGTCTTGCTTCAACTGCTCTTTTGCGGGTTTGTTTCCGTACCGTTTAGCTTCTTGTTGGAAACTCCCAACATCGAGTTTTCGTGGACGCTTGCGCTCGTAATCCTTTACCTTGCCCTGTTCGCTTCGGTGATTACCACGATTTTGCAAACACGCTATCAAAAAGACACAACGCCCTCGCGTGCGGCGATTATCTTCATTATGGAAGCCGTCATTTCGACGATTTTCGCGGTTGCGTTTTTGGGCGAATCGCTGAGCACGGTGGCATGGATTGGCGCGGCGTTAATGATTGCGGGCTTAGTTGTGTCGGAAAAATCTTGATTCTTTCGCCTTGATTCTTTTGCTTTTGACGGGCGAATTTTCGTTTCAAAATCGATGGATATTCTCTAACTTTCGCACATCAAATTCAGCCAACCAACCTTTTCAACCTTTTCAATTTTTCCAACTATGGCGGCAAAAGAAAAGCGTGAAACGCAAACCATAGACCTTAAAGAACATTCTGCGGGTCGACTTCAAGGCAAAATTTGCTTGATTACGGGCGGCGCAGGAAACATCGGACAGGTAATTACCAAGCGTTTTCTCGATGAAGGCGCAATCTGCATCATTTCAGGGCGCAACGGCGAGAAATTAGAGAAACTGCGCAAAGACCTGCTCGGCGAAGCGAAGAACGGTCGCGCTAAGTCGCTTCACACGATTGTTTTCGATGGCAAAAAAGCCACTGAAGTTCAAGCCGCATTCGAGCAACTGAAAAAAGAGTTTGGAAAAATTGATGTGCTCGTCAATAACGCGGCAACCGCCGGACCGAAACAGCCGCTCGGAAAACTCCCCTTCTCCAAAGAAGAATTGGAAGCCTTGCAACGCGAAGGATTCACCGATACGGAAACCGTTGGCGACGCGATTGATAACATTGTTGAAATTTCGTGGCTTGTTACGCGCAGTGCGTTTGAACTGCTGTCGGAAGGCAGCAGCATTATCAATGTCTCGACGATTTTTTCGCGCACGGAATACTTCGGACGCGCAGCATATAGCGTTCCGAAATCGGCGTTGAATGCACTTTCCAAACATCTTGCACGCGAACTTGGCTCGTCCAGAAAAGCCATTCGTTTGAATACGGTTTATCCTGGTCCGATTGAATCCGAACGCATTCGCACGGTCTTTGCCGCAATGGATAAACTCAAAGGTGAGCCTGATGGCTCAACTGCCGAGCACTTTTTCAACACGATGATACTCAATCGCGAAACTGAACACGGCTACACGAAAACCTTTCCGAAGCCTGAAGATGTCGCCAATACGATTGTCTTTCTTGCCAGCGACGAATCCAAAGCGTTTAGCGGACACAATTTTGAAGTAACCAACGGCATGCAAATTCCCGAAGAGAGTGCCACGTTGCTCACCTCGCGTCCGCGCTTACGCATTTCCGACGGTTGCGGCAAGAAAACGCTCATCATCGCAGGCGACCAAAGCGTTGAAGCGGTTGAATACGCCCGCCGTCTGATTGCCAGCAAAGCGCAAGTTGTTCTTGTTTTTCAGCATTCGACTTTCTACGAAAAAGCCAAAGCACAGCACCCCGATTTAGACATTCGCCACTTCGACGCACTTAACGCGGAAAAGAGAAAAATCTTTTTTCAATCGCTTCTCAAAGAAACGCCCATTGATAGCGTTGTGATTCTTCCGCGCTGCGAAAAGAACTTTCAAAACGCCTACGTGCTCGATACATCGGAAGAATTGGCTTCGAAATTTCTGCATCAAGAAATCACAGGCGCGCTGGCCGTGGTTTCTTCGCTGACCGAATTTTTCGCACAGTCGCAAGAGAAGCAAAAAGAGCCGCCTCGTGTGATATTTGTTTCGTCGCCCGCATACGGACGCTCGGTTTATCACGATATTCTTCGCGCCGCCAATGAAGAGATTATCCGTATTTGGCGCGATGAAGAGGAAATTTTGAAATCGCAAGGCAAGCGCAAATACGGCATTGTGGCACATCAACTTTTGCGTTATCAGCACAAAGACGAAAACAACTTCGACCTCGCCAGTGGGTTCGTTTTAGAACTGCTTTATACGTCCAAGAAACTTGACCCGATTAACCTTTATTTGCCCTCTTATCTCGAGCAACCTGCTAAATCGGGCTTGGTTGATTCGCTTTATGGCATGCACTTGGGCAAGGTGGCGGTGATTACGGGCGGCTCGCAAGGCATCGGCGGCGAAGTCGGGCGAATGTTGGCGGCGGCAGGGGCGCGCGTGGTTTTAGCCGCACGTCGCCGTTCAGAACTTGAAGAAAAGCGCGCTCAAATTTTAGATGAACTGCGCAAAATCGGTTATAGCGTTCCCGAAGAGCGCGTCGCGATTTTGGATAATTGCGATGTGAGCGACGATGCCGCATTGCAACGCTTGTTTGAGTTCTCCTTGAAAACATTTGGTCGCATTGATTACCTCATCAACAATGCGGGCATTGCAGGCGCGGAGCAAATGGTCGTTGATATGACCGTCAAAGATTGGCGACATACGCTCAAAGCAAACCTCACAAGCAATTTCACCTTGATGCGCAAATTCTTGCCTGTGATGAAACAACAAGGCTCGGGCTATGTGCTGAACGTGAGTTCCTACTTTGGCGGCGAAAAATATGTCGCTGTTCCCTATCCAAACCGCGCTGACTACGCGATGAGCAAAGCTGGACAGCGCGCAATGGCAGAAGCCTTCGCAAAATTTCTCGGTCCTGAACTGATGATTAACGCCATTGCCCCCGGACCTGTGGAAGGCATTCGCTTGCGCGGCGAAGGCAATCGACCCGGACTTTTTGAACGGCGTGCCAAACTCATTCTCTCGACCAAACGCGTCAATGACATTTACGCCGCCATCATCAAAGCCCTTCAAGAAGGCGCGAAAATCGAAGACCTGCTAAGTGCCATGCAACCCAACAGCGTTGAGTATCTCATCAACGGCGGACCGACCGTGCATCTTCGCTTGCAAAACCTCGCGCCTTACATTCAACGCACCGCCGATAGCGAAGGCAGCTCTTACACGCACTTGATGGACGAGAAAATCGCGCACCTTCTTGTTGAGCGTCTCATCAACGGCTGTTATATCACCGATAGAAAACTTGCCGAAAACTTTCTCAAAATTCTGCCCCTGCCGACAACGGACTTCTTCACGATGGATATTCTCCGACGCGAAGCCAAAAAAATTCACGACGGGATTCTTTCCATGCTTTATCTCAAAAAAATGCCAACCGAAGAAGAAGTCGCGCTTGCAACTGTGCATCACTTGGCAACCGAAAACATTTCGGGCGAAACCTTCCACCCTTCGGGCGGCTTGCGCTTTGACCGCACTGTGCCCGAAGGCGAACTCTTCGGCAAACCTAAACAAGAACGCCTCGCCGCCTTCGAAGGCAAGACCATTTACATTTTCGGGGAATACCTCTTTGCCGAAGTCTCACGGTTAGTTCGCGCTTACATTGATGAGTATAAAGTCAAGCAAGTTGTTTTGATGACGAAAAGCACTTACACCGCCGAGCAATTCGCCAAACGCTTTTCAGATAAGGTCAAGGAAAATCGCTTGCACATTTTTGCGATTGGGTTTCAGTTGGAAAGCGGCATTGATAAAGCCGTTGCACAATACGGCAGACCAGATGCGGTAATTTCAACGCCGTTTGATTCGCTTCCGATTAAGCCGCTTGTCGCCGATAAATCGGGAAACTGGGACGGCGTGTTCGATGAAAAAGATTTCGAAGAACTCGTCGAGCATCACTTAACCTATCACTTCCGCATTGCGCGCAAGTGTTCGCTTCTTGGTGAAATGCAAATCGTTTTGGTTACGCCGAAAACCTCACAACAATCGACGGCGGAAGAATTTGCGCTTGCGAATTTCATCAAAACAAGTTTGCATAGCCTGACCGCCACGCTGGGCGTTGAAAATGAACGGCTGGTGCATCACTCTGCGGTCAATCAAGTCGACCTCACACGCCGCGCTAAATCAGAAAAGCCGCAAACAGAGGTTGAGTTTGAGGAAGAGTTAGAGCGATTCGTCATCGCTTGCCTTTTGACCTCTGCACCCTTGCCGGCACCTCACACATCGCGCTATCGCTCACGCATTTATCGCGGCAACGCTATCACGGTTTGAGTATTATGGCTTGAGATTTTGGGAAATGAAATCAACGACAGGCATAACAGAAAGAGGCGGTTAAAAATCCGCCTCTCTTTTTTCGGCTTAATTCTCGGTCTAATTCAGTTTCACTATGCCCGCGTGGTCGGAGTGAACAAACGAGAACTTGAAATCTTTGCTGATGCTTTCGAGCATTTTGTTTGAGACCGTCTGCATGCCCGCACTCATGGCGACTTCTGCCATCACTTTGATGATGGGTTCAGGAAAAACGCGAAGCAAAATCGGGACTTGAAAATCCACCGTAACACGCATGCTGACATCGACGAATGTCGAGTGATCATCAATTTTTTTGAGGAGCATTTGTCCCGATGCAAGCCCGACGAAGGTGTGGTCGTTTGGCAGCTCTCCTTCTATCTCGATGGGAATTTCAGACCAAAAGATACGGCGCATGAACTCATGGTGCGAGATAATGTCGTCCGTTGGCTTTGCGCTTTGCGGTTCTACTTGCTCTTGAAGCGACTGTTTCACGTAAAAAATGAGTTGAATCGGGTGCGCACGCGGGTCGGCGATTTCAAAGTCCCATCGATAAACATCAGGAATTTCAGTTTCAACGACGGCTTTGCAAAGGGGATTAAACCCAAGAATTTTTTTGTGGTCGGCAAAATAACGAAAGACTGTATCTAAATCGGACGAAAGTTCTACTTGTCCGTGCGCTTTTCCGATAATTATCATAACCCACCTCGCTTTAAGAAGCGTTACATCATTCTCACTTTCAGCCACATATAGGGCAGAAGTGCAAGTTTTTTTGTGTTTGAAACGAACGCACGTTGGTTGAACACCTCGTAATTGATTTCTTCAATGCGTCTCAAAATACGGCTGTAATTATCGTGGCTGACTTTAACGGCTAAGCGGCTATCTTGCGAGAGCATCGCAATTCCCTTTTCTGATTCTTTGTAATAGCATCGTGCGCGTTCAATTTCGAATTTCATCAAGTTGATGAAGTTTTCCGACATCACGCCGTTGAGTATGTCTTCTTCCGTCAAATTAAATTTTTTCAAGTCCTCGAGCGGCAAGTAAATGCGCCCTTTTTGCGCGTCTTCGCCGACATCTCGGAGAATGTTGGTCAGTTGCATGGCGATTCCGAGCTCAATGGCGTGTTTGAGCGATTCTTCCGATGTATATCCGAAAATTTCCGACGTCATGAGCCCAACCACTGAGGCGACTTTGTAGCAATAGGTGTAAAGTTCGTCGAAGGTTTCGTATCGATTTTGCTTCAAATCCATGCACACGCCGTCGATGAGCTCAAGCGGCAAGTTTTTTGGGATACGATATTTTTTGAGCGTATCGTGCCACGCAATCATGATGGGGTGGTCGATGAGCATGCCCTTGTAGCACGATTCAATATCGCTGCGCCATTTATTGATGAGCAAAACAATTTTTTCTTTGGTGAGCGATTTGCGAGAGAGTTTATCTTCACTGTGGTCGACGATGTCGTCGACGTAGCGGCAGAGCGCGTAAACAGCGTGAACCGCCCGACGCTTCGGTGTGGGCAAGAAATGCGTAGCGAAGTAAAAAGTTTTCGCGTGCTTCCACGAGACTTCGCGGCAGTATTCAAACGCCGATTCCACCTGTGGTTGCGTCAGCGTGGATTCATCTAAAATGGTTGTCGCAAAAAGTGCGGCAAGGTCAGAGTTTTGATTGTGCAAAAGCGTCGATGATGATTGCGTGGTCGCCGCATTCGGCTGAACTGCGTTGGAGGAAACGGCGTTGTGTTGAGCGTGCATAAATTGAGTTCAGTTTTTCCGCTTCGAAGAAATGTATTGCAAGATAATAGGCTACGTCGTTTATCCACATCTTTATTCGCTCTTTGCGTGCGTCTCTAACACGAAAGAATTTAGCGATATTCGCCTCTAAAAAAAACGATATGGCTGTGATGGTGCAAGACGAAATAGCCGTTTGCGTCGTTTGTCTCGCATCGCGCGAGCGGGATAGCATCTTGTGATTAACATTTGCTTTATCTAACAGCGACTTTGCTTTCAAACGTTTTTTGCTAAATTCAGTCGTTCGATAAAACGCTTTTTTCAAACCTAAATCAATTACACCTATCGAAACCTTGCTTCGTGAAAAGGCGGTGTTAGTCGGCGTAAGCCGTCCGCCTGAAGTCTATAAATGGCAGGTTCAAGATTATCTCTCTGAACTTGAACAACTTGCCGACACCGCTGGCGCAATCGTTTTAGAAAAGTTTATTCAAGAGCGCGAACACATTGACCCCGTGTTCTTCATTGGCAAAGGCAAAGTGAATGAACTTTCGGATTTCGTCAAGCAGACCGCGACCGACCTCGTCATCTTCGATGAAGACCTCTCTCCCGTTCAAGCGCGAAACCTCGAAACTTTTTTGCAGTGCAAAATTCTCGACCGCACCGCGCTCATTCTGCAAATTTTCGCGCTACGCGCAAAATCCGCGCAAGCCAAGTTGCAAGTCGAGCTCGCGCAACTCGAATACTTCCTGCCGCGCCTGACACGCCAATGGACGCACTTTTCAAAACAAAAAGGCGGCATCGGCACAAAGGGACCAGGCGAGACGCAAATCGAAACCGACCGTCGCCTTGTTTGGCAACGCATTTCGTATCTCAAACGCAAGTTGGAACTCATCTCTCGCCAACAAGAAACGCGAACCAAGTGGCGCGAACACATCACGCGCATTGCACTTGTCGGCTATACCAACGCGGGCAAATCAACCTTGATGAACGCACTGTGTCCTCAATCGGGCATTCAAGGCGAAAACCGCCTTTTCGCTACGCTCGACACTACCTCGCGGCGGCTGAATCTTAAAACAAACAAGCATGCCCTGCTTTCCGATACAGTCGGCTTCATTCGCAAATTGCCGCATAAACTCGTGCAAAGTTTCAAATCGACGCTCGATGAAGTGCGCGATGCCGATATGCTCTTGCACGTCGTCGATGCAAGCCACCCGAATTACGAGGAGCAAATTCAAGTCGTCAATCAAACGCTTCACGAACTCGGTGCGGAAAACAAAGAAGTATTGATGGTCTTTAACAAAGCCGATATGCTTCCTGACGATTTCAACTTCAATGCAATTCGTGCGCGCTATGCAAACGCGGTCTTCGTTTCGGCGGAGCGCGGCATTAACATTGAGCATCTCAAAGCGCATATCGGCGAAGTGATGGAAGCCGAATTTCAAACCCGCTCGGCGCGCGTGCATATCTCGCAATACAAAATCATCAGCCAACTGCACGACGCAACCGAAGTGCTTGAAAAAAAATACGATGGCGAATTTGTCGAAGTCGTTTTTCGTCTTCCGAAAAAGCATTTGAAACATGTCGACGCGCTGTTAGGGAAACTCCTTGATGTTCAAGCCGATTAAGTTTTCTTCTCTGAATTGTTCAGGCGGCTTTTGAGGTCGCCTGTTTTTTTTACTTAAATTTTTCGCTCAAACTTTATTCATCAAACTTTATTCGTCAAACGCCAATTGCTCACCATGAATGCGTCATCGCTCCTTGCTATCGAATCTATCAAAACTACCCGCGCCACTTCGTTTTGGGTGTCGCTCGGCATTTTCGCACTGTTCAGTTCTTTGATTTTGTGGTTCAGTTTTCAGAGCGTAACGGTCGTCAATGGTCAGGAAGTCTCGAGTATGCTCTTGCCACGGGACTGGGGACGTCTGCTCTCGCAGTTCAAAGGCTTGCAAATCATCTTCGTTCCGATTTCCCTGATTCTGCTTACAGCAAGCGAATTTACGTTCAAGACGGCTCGCCAAAATGTCATTGATGGGCTTTCCAAAGAATCGTTTTTTATTAGCAAATTGCTGACCACCCTTGCGCTGACGCTTCTCTACTTTCTGCTCACGCTCGTGCTCGGCATGCTTTTCAATCTTGGCGCAATCAATACCGAACAAACCGAAACTGCTCGCGCTTTCATCACCAGCCACGACCTCTTTCTTTTCGGCACATACCTTATTGCGCTTTTAGGCTACGGAATGTTGGGGTTGTTTTTTGCTTTCCTCACACGCTCGTCGGGCAGTGCGATTGCGTTTTATGTGCTTTATCTTGTCTTGGAAGGATTAGCGGGCGGATTGCTCCAATTTTCAAGCACCTTGAAGCCGATTGTGAAATTTTTTCCGACCAAAGTTTTTGACGACCTTGTCAATCGATTTCGTTTTGATTCCGACTCGCTCGCTGAACTTCAATCTCAAATCAAACAAGCCGAAGGTATGGGACAAACGATTCCCGCCGAGATTTATACCCAACTGCTGCAGTTCGAAACCGAAATCGCATTTTTACTCACGGCTCTTTATATTGGATTGATTGGGGGCGCAACTTACCTTCTCTTCAAACAGCGCGACTTGTAATGGAAACGACCTTCGGCGCATTCCTCATTTTGATGGGCTTCGGCGTGATATGGCAATTTTTTCCGAGCCTGCCTGAACGTGCCTCGATTCGTGCCGCGATTGGTGCCATCGTGCTGAACATCTTTCTTCCTGCGCTTTCGTTTCACGTGCTTTACAACGCGCCGCTGAACGCGGAACTTTGGATTGTGCCAACCACTTCGGCGACTGTCTGCCTTTCAACGCTTCTTGTGGCGTGGCTTCTCTATCGCGCACTGTTTCAATTTTCAGGCGGGAAGTTTGCAAAAGCGAGTTTCGGCGCGCTCTTGCTCGGCGCGGCGTGGTGCAACGCAACCTATTTAGGATTGCCAACGGTTACGCTCTTGCTCGGCGAAGATTACGCGCGCATTCCGATTCTTTACGACCTGCTCGCCATTACGCCGCTCTTGCTCACGATTGGCGCAAGCATCGGCGCGTTTTATGGCGATTCTCCATTCAAGCAAGATTTGCGCTCATCGCTGTTGTCAATTGCTAAATTGCCGCCACTTTGGGGCGCGGTGCTGGGCGTGGTGCTGAACGCGCTTCAAGCTCCGCTTCCGCAGGCGTTTTTGAGCGCGTGTAAAATTGCGGGCAGCGCGGTTGCGCCCGTAATGATTTTTTCGGTTGGATTAGCCCTGCGCTTTTCGTCGCCAAAGTCGCTCGTTTGGATTCTGCCTGCGCTCATTCTGAAACTCGTCTTTGCGCCGCTTATCGCCTATTTTACCGCGCAAACATTGGGGCTTTCGGGCAACGCCTTCGCCGCTACCGTTCTCGAAGCCGCCATGCCAACAATGGTGCTGACAATGGTGATTTCCGATAAGTTCAAACTCGATTCCGAACTTCTTGCACAAACAATTGCAGTTACCACCGTTCTTTCGTTTCTTACCCTTCCATCACTTTGGCGAATTTTGCAATAATTTTCTTTGATTTCTCGCGGGAAATATCGCAACTTCCTTTTCGCATTAAGTTTTCATCAATTAACCCATCTCCATCATGGCACTACTCACCGTTGGTTCTACCGCGCCTCACTTCACTACGATTGACCAAGACGGGCGCACCGTTTCACTTTCCGACTTCAAAGGCAAAAAAGTTGTGCTTTACTTTTACCCCAAAGACGACACGCCCGGTTGCACCAAAGAAGCCTGTGCCTTCCGCGACAACTTTCCAAACTTCCAAAAACTCAACGTTGAAGTTCTGGGTGTGAGCGTCGATGACGAGAAAAAGCATAAGAAGTTTGCCGAAAAATATGACCTTCCCTTTCGCTTGCTTGTGGATTCAGAAAAGAAAATCGTTCAAGACTACGGCGTGTGGGGAATGAAGAAATTTATGGGCAAGGAATATATGGGCACAAATCGCGTTACATATGTGATTGATGAGCATGGGAAAATTGCGCATGTGTTTGCGAAGGTCAAGCCTGAAACGCACGCAGAAGAAATTTTAGAGGTATTGCGTTCAACCTAAATGCCGTTTCCCATTCTATACGATTGTTCTTAACTTTCATCGCTCACAAAAATGAACAATCATTATGGCAACGACACTCGCACCGCTCCGCACTTTCGCCGTCGATTTTGACGACGATGCCAAAACTTTGCTTCTGCAATTCACTAGCAACGACCCTTTCGCCATTGGACTTTGCACTGCTTATCTCAGCGAACACCCCGATTCAATTTTGGATTTAGCCGAAGAATTTGAGCGGGATTTTGACGCCGCGCTTTCTTCGCTTGTTGAGCGCGTTCTGACGATGCTTCTTTCCGATTCGCCGCCCGCGCTTTACGCAACCTGCGTTCTGCTTTCGCAATGCGATGAACCTTTTTCGGAAAAAATTCTTGATGGCATTTGGAAAGGCATGCCTTGGGACGCGACCTATCCTTCCTCCGTCACTTATCCTCTGTCGACGCTTGCGCACGTTTTGTTTGTGAAGAGCGACGCATCGGGAATTTTTCTTGATGAACGCATTAAACGCTCGATTCTTTGGAAACTTTCCGATGCCGATAAACAAAGCGCGTGCGTCTCGATTTCCAATTACTTTGCTCAATCCAAATTGCCCGACGAAGAGAAAATTCCGAAGGCGCATCACTACCTCCAAAAGGCGGGATTGATTAAGGAAGCCTTGCAACTAGCAATTGCTTACTCGACGGCATTCGTGAAAGAAGGCAAATACAACGCCGCTCGTCAGTTGATTGTTTCTGAACTTTCCGATACCTCTCGTTTTGAGAAGGAGTTGCGCGTGTTTCTCTTGCACCAACTTTCCGTCATTGATTTCAACTTACAACGCTTTGACGACGCGATTGCTTCGATTCGCGAAGTCGTTGAGGAACTTTCTCACGGGAATAATCTCGCCGGAAAACTTGCCGCGCAGTCGCAATTAGCCAACCTTTACGCTATGCAAGGACATACCGATGCCGCACGCCGAGAATTTGAATCCGTTTTGAGTGAACACGAAAAACATCACAACATTTCGGGCATTGTCTCGATTTGCGCTCAACTCGGCATGATGGCATTTGAACAAAAAAACCTGCCGATTGCAGTCGAACGCTTTTATATCGCGAAAACACTTTCCGCCAACCTTACCCAGAACGAGCAGAAAATCTGTCAATTAAATTGGGAGTATCTTCAAAACGAACTTGGAGACGCTCGCCTACAGGAATTGCTCTCGCTCGTCAAGCCCAAAGCCGATGCCTATATCCAACGCTTTACCAATCGCGTTAGTTGAACGCATTACAGGAAGTCTTGTGTTTAAGGAGGCAAACTAACTTTCTAAACACATGCTTCAACTTACAAAACTCAAAAAGACATCAGATTTAGACCTTTCACTTTGGTGGAGCGACGGCGTTCAAACCACGATTCCCATTAAACGCTTGCGCGACGAGTGTCCTTGCGCTGGATGCAAAGGCGAAACCGTCCTCTTTGAATCTTACGCGCCCGTCAAATTGCCCGTCGCTACACCCGGAATGTATGACCTTAAAAAAATCGATGTGATTGGCAACTACGCCATTCAACCGCTTTGGGGCGACGGACACAATACGGGGCTTTACGGGTGGGATTACTTGCGGCAAATTTCCACACCGGTTGAAGATGTCTCTGCCTCACACTGACCTCCTAGACTGATACTTTTGATTGTCCATCAATACAAAAGCCCGTTGCAGCAAGAACGGGCTTTCGTGTTTTGAGCTGTAAGGGTTTTTAAGGTTAAGCCTCTTTGGCTTTGCCCATTTCAACCGAAACAGGCTCAGGTTTCAATTCCTGCGACGCACTTTGCTTTGGCAATCGCAGGATTTTCTTAAAGAACAACGGAATGCTGTTGCTCATGTTGTCAATCCATAAATAGACAACAGGAATCACGATGAGCGTTAGGAACATCGAGCTGGTCAACCCGCCGATGAGCACCCACGCAAGTCCTGTTTTCCATTCAGCACCGGGCGAATCGGAGAGTGCGATTGGCATCATGCCGAAAATCATGGTGAGGGTGGTCATTAAAATCGGACGGAGCCGCTCTCTGCCTGCTTCGAGCAAGGCATCAAACGTATTCAAGCCGTCTTCACGGGCTTTGTTGGTGAAGTCGACAAGCAAGATGGCGTTTTTGCTCACCAAGCCCATCAGCATAATAATTCCGAGAATTGAAAAGATGCTTAGCGTTTTTGCTGAAAGCGCAAGTGCCCACAACGCACCAATCACAGCGAGCGGCATTGAGAAGAGCACGACAAACGGATGAACGTAGGAGTTATAGAGCGCGACCATAATGAAATAAACAAACAGAATCGCCGCAAGCAATGCGATACCTAAACTGCCGAAGCTATCGGCTTGGTTTTTAAGTTGACCTTGTGGCAGGATTCTCACGCCCATTGGGAAAGTTACCGTTGCCATTTCTGCTTGCACGTTTTGCCAAATCGTGCCGCTCGGCACGCCCGCAGTTTGCGCATAGACAATCACGGCGGGGTTGCGGTCTTGGCGTTGAAGTTTCGTCGGACCAGTGGTTTGGTAAATGGTTGCGAATTGTTTGAGTTCGATTTGCTGTCCGCGATTGTTGACGAAGGTCAAGTTGCCAATGGTTTCAGTGCTGGAACGGTCAAATTCATCGAGCTGAATGCGAATATCATATTCGGTATCGCCGTCGCGATACTTGGCTTGGTCGTCGCCCGCAACAGCGATGCGAAGCGCTGCGCCAACTTCAGCGATGCTCAACCCGAACTGCGCCATTTTTGCGCGGTCAATCTCGATGCGCGTTTCAGGCTTGCCGTATTCGCTAGAAAGGCGCACATCGGTCGTGCCTTTGGCGCGTTTGACGATGTCGTAGAGCATATCCGCGCCTTTGATGACGCTGTCCAAATCCGAGCCGCTGACCACAAGTTGAATCGGCGTTTCATTTGCGCCGCCGAAAATTCCGATTTCGTTGACGCGCACTTTCGCGCCCGGAATTTTTTTCGCCTCTTCTTTAATAGCGAGTGCGACTTCTTCGGTTGAGCGCATGCCGCGTTTCTTGCGTTCTTCTTTGGGCAACAGCGCGACCGCAATATCGGCGATGTTGTTTGCCGACTGCCCCACGAATCCATCGCTTGACGCGCCCACATTGGCAGAAACTTTCTGCACTTCGGGAATGTCGCTAATCATCTGCTCGACTTGTTGAGAAATCAAATTAGTTTCCTCAAGCTTTGCTCCGGGGCGAAGTTCAATCGCGACCGAAAATTCGCCTCTATCGCTTTGCGTGATGAACTCGCCGCCGATGAATCCTGCGGGAATCAATCCGCATGAGGCAAAAAAGAGAAGCGTTGCTGAAAGCCCAACTTTCCATCGGTTGTTCAACGCCCAGCGTAGAACCTCCACATAGCGCGCCGCAAACTTTTCAAAGATTCCTTCAAACCAAATACCGAACTTGCCCATCAGCGTGCCCTTCGTTAGATGCTCTAACTTGGAAATGCGCGATGCCAGCACAGGCGTAATCGTAAATGAAACGAGCAAACTGAACAGCGTCGAGACCACCATCACCGTCGCAAACTGTCGCATAATGTTTCCGATGATGCCCGTCGTGAGCGCGAGCGGCAAGAACACGACCACATCGACGAGCGTAATCGAGAGCGCGGTGAATCCAATTTCTTCGCGACCGCGCACGGCGGCGGTTACTTTGTCGTCGCCTTGTTCCAATCGCCGATAAATGTTTTCTAACACCACAATCGAGTCATCAACCCAAATTCCGACCGCAAGTGAGAGCGCGAGAAGCGTCATTAGGTTAAGCGTGAAATCAAATAGATACATCACGCCGAACGTTGAGATGAGCGAAGCGGGAATCGCCACCATCACGATGAAAGAGTTTCGAATGCTGTGCAGAAACACGAGCATCACGAGCCCGACCAAAATCACGGCGAGCATTAAGTCGTGCTTGACCGCATCAGCCGCATCAACCGTGAACAGCGAAAGGTCTTGGGAAATGTCGAACTTCAACTTCACATATTCATAATCCTTTTCAATCTTCACGAGTTCTTTTCTGACCAATTCGCTCACGGTAACAGCGTTCGCGTCGGATTGCTTGTTGACGAACAGCCCGATAGACGTTTTTCCGTTGATGCGATTGATGTTCGTGTATTCCTTTTGTCCGTCGACCACTTCGGCAACATCAGAAAGGCGAATGTCGCTACCTTTCGGCGTGCGGGCGACAATCAACCCGCGCAGTTCATCGAGCGAATTGAACTTGCCCGCGATGCGCAGCACGAATTGCCCGTCTTTGTCTTTGATGTTCCCTGTTGGGAAGTCGAGGTTTGCGTTTTTAACAGATTGATTGATTTGGAGAATTGACAGCCCGTAGGATTTGAGTTTTTCGGCGTTGACGAAAATTTTGATTTCGCGCTCGTCTCCGCCGATGAGGGTGATTTGCGCCACGCCCGCAATTCTCGCTAGGCGTGGTTGAATTTTATCTTTAACGAGTTGATAAAACTCCCGCGAAGGCATTGAACTTGTTAAACCCATTCTCAAAATCGGAAATTCGTCGAGAGCGATTTTAGACAGCACGGGCGTTTTGGCTTCTTCGGGCAGTCGCGGAATAATTTCGTTGACTTTCCGCTGTGCGTCTTGCAGGGCGATGTCAGTTTTCGCTGTCTGCAAAAATTGAATCACCACGAATGAAACGCCTTCGCTCGAAGTCGCCGTAATGGTTTCGACCTTGTCGATTCCTGAAACCGCATCTTCAATGAGTTTCGTTACGCCTGTCTCTACTTCATTGGGCGATGCCCCTGGATATGCCGTTGTAATCACGACCACCGGCGGCGAAATTTTCGGGAGCAATTCGTAGCTTAATTGATTGTAACTATACCAGCCTAAAACGCCCAATATGGCAAACATAACAACCACGAGCGTCGGACGTTTGATAAACAGTTGCGTTGGAGACATGATGCGTTTCCTTTCCGTTTGTTGTTTTGTTGAGGCTTATGGATTGAGCGAAATGCTGTAACCGTCTTTCAAATTGTTTTGTCCATTCGTAATGACAAGTTCGCCTTCCTTGACGCCGTCGCGAACTTCGAGGAGCATGCCGGCTTCTCTGCCCACGACAATCTCGCGCAGTCGCGCCGTCTCCCCTTCTGCTACAAAGACTTTCGGATTTTTCACGCTTCCTATCAACGCTTCACGCGGAATGAGCAAGGTTTCGCGCTTACCAATCGTTGTAAATGAAATGCGTCCGAACATGCCAGCTTTGAGCGGATTTTCTTTGTTGTTGGGAATGAGAATTTCCACCGGGTAAGTGTGGGCTTCGTCGCCTTTGGCACTGATGGTTTCAATTTTGCCTTTGAAAACGACGCTTGGATATACATCGGTTCGCACCTCGACTTCATCGCCGACTTTCAACTTGAATACATCTTGCTCTGCCACATTCACCTTTACTTTCAGCCGTGAAATATCGACCACATTCGCCACAAGTGCACCTTTGCTCAAATAAGCACCGATATCGACATTGCGTGCGGTTACCACGCCTGAAATCGGCGTTTTGATTTTGGTGTCTTGATACTGCCGACGCGCTACAATGAATTGCGCTTCTGCCGCTTGATACGCCTGGCGCGCTTGCTCGAGTTGATTGTCGGAAATCGCGCCGTCTTTCAGGAGCGATTGATAGCGTTCGTAATCTTTCTTGGCTTTCTCGTAGGCGACTTCGGCGGATTTGAAGCTTGCCAATTTCAATTCGTCGTCGACTTGAACGAGCAATGAGCCCGCTTGCTTGTAATCACCGACTTTTGCGGCAACGCCCGTTACGCGCCCGTCTGCCTCGGCAACAATCGCGACATCGTTGCTCGCGGCAATCGTGCCAACTAGTGTGAGGTCTTGCTCAATCGTGCCTTTGCTAACTTTGGCGACGGCGACGGCGACAGCTTTTTCCACCGATTGACCGCGCCGCGCTTTTTCATCGCTCTGCGCTTTGTTGTTAAGCAGAATCGTAATCGCGACGCCGAAAATCGCGCCGACGATGAGTATCCATTTTAAGGTTTTCATGTGTGAAATTGGGTTAAGTTGTTATGTTGAATACTGCGTTGATGTTAATTAAGTCCGAGTTCTGTTGTTTTGCGCACTTTGGTTGGCTTTGAGTGAAGAGCCTCGCGTGCGAGTGATTCTTCGGGCACGTTCGCCGTCTTGAAACTTTCAATCAAGGCTCTTGCGATGCGCATCACGAATTTCTCCGCGTCGACTTCTTTGAACATCTCGAGCTGCTGGCATTTTTCGCCGCACATCATAATCGCGCCGAAGGTCAATGCCCAAAGCATCATCACGATTTCTTGCGGTTGGTGCTTGGTCTCAAATTCGCCGCGATTCATCGCTTCCGAGACCACGTTCTTCATTCGCTCGAAGGCGGTTGCGCGCGAGCGTTGAATGGAATCCAGTTTTTCTTGGTCGACTTTCCCGTTCAACGCGCCGATGTCAATCATCTTAAACACCGCAAAATGCTCGCGATGCGACTGTGTAAATTCAAAGTATGTCCTCACCATCGAGAGCAATTTTTCTTCGGGCGGCAAGGGACTTTCGATTTCGCGCTTCATCATTTCATCTAAAATCTGAATCCCATCTTGAACGAGCGACACGTAGAGTTCTTCTTTGCTTTTGAAGTAAAGGTACAGCGTGCCCTTGGCGAGCTGGCACTCTTCGGCGACCATTTCCATTGAAGTCTTTTCAAAGCCGTTGCGGAAAAAGACCCGTTGCGCCGCTTTGAGAATCTCGAGTCGGCGTTGCTCTCGCTCCCGCTCTTTGCGTTCTGATATGCTCATAATTCGATGCTGTTAATGTCAACTGAAATGCACCTGATTGAATGTTCTTTGAGATTGACTTTTGGTCAAAAAATGACTCGCGGTCATTCTACTGATTCACAAAAGCAATGTTTCAGACTTTTTCGTTTCCGAAGCGATAATTTTTTCCTGAATCGGTGTTTTGGGCGATTCGGCTCGGCAGGTGTTTGTTTGGAAATGCTTAGTGCCTTTTTTAACTTCAACCGATTAGGTTTGAACTCCGCTCAGCCTATCCGCTCCCGAGTGTTCAAACCCTGTTCTCTCTCACTGCTTTCATCACAAAGAAATTTTAGGCTTAACCCTTTGCCATAAAGGCTTGGCGTTAAAGAAACGACGATAGCGAATTTTAGCCAAGTCAAAAGCAGTTGAAAGATAACTTGCAGATAAGGCAAAGTTTTGCGAACAAGTTCTTGTTTATTCGGGAAACAGACTGGATTTTAGTTAGTTTTGCGAATATTTTTAAGAGGTTTGAGAAGATTTCGTAAAACCAATTGTTATGGGCAAGTGTAAGTGACGACAACGTTCAAAAAAAATGAAACAACTAATAACATATTTCGGACTTGCATATATAATCAGTTGGACAATTTGGCTTCCACTGTATGGACATATTTTTGGCTTAACAAATTTGCTGACTTTGCCTTATCACCACGGACTTGGAGGACTTGGGCCATTGTTCGCTTCATTTCTGACGACTTGGATATTTCAAAGACGTGAAGGAGTAAAACATTTAATTAAAAAATGCTTACAAGTTAGACCGCTAATTTATTTGACAATCGCACTTTTCAGCCCATTCTTACTCGTTTTCATTGCGACAATCATAAACTACTTTAGTGACAATTCGCCTATTAATATTTCAGGACTTCTAACTTCAAAAGAGTTCCCTCAATTTAACTTATTGACATTTTTCATTTACAACTTAATTTTCTTTGGACTCGGAGAAGAAGTTGGTTGGCGAGGTTTTGCATTGCCAAGGTTTCAAGACAAGTTTAATGCTTTGACATCAAGTATTATTTTGACAATATTTTGGGCTGTTTGGCATTGGCCACTTTTCTTTTACAGACCTGGTTACACTTCAATGGACTTGGCAGGCGTATTCGGCTGGACATTTAGCCTATTGACAGGTAGTATTTTATTGACTTGGCTTTACAACTCATCAAGAGCAAGTATTTTAATTTGTGCTATTTTTCACTCAACCATAGACATCGCATTTACAGCAGACCTTGCCGACAAAAATATCGTGAACTATATGGGATTTTTAATAACAGTTTGGGGCATTTTGACAATCATTATTTTTAAGCCAAAAAATTTAGCGCCAAATGAAAGAGAGAAGAACACCAGCCCATAACATCGGCTTTGCGTTATGGGGGCTGACGTGCTTCTATGATACATTTGTACAAGGCTCAACATTTGTGCTTCGTATGAACATTTATGCTATAACTCCCCCACAACGCAAAGCCGAAAACCGTTGGCGGCAACCTTAGACGACACTCTGCAAAGAGAAAAAACAGTAACTAATGACATTAAAGGAACTTGAAAAATATTACGAAGGACTCTTAAAAGCCGATTTGAAAGTTATACCTGAGAAGGTAACAACACTTTTTGATA